>CAVSCL010000001.1:0-14607 GCA_963726485.1 uncultured beta proteobacterium
ATGGAAGCGCAACGCCTGGTCAAGAAACGTTACGAAAACGGGATTGCCACCCTGGTTGAATTGCTGGCGGCGCAAACCCAGCTCGACAAGGCCAATGCCGACCTGGTCGCGGAGCAAACACCAGCTTGCCATCGGCCGCGCCGAGCTTCGGCGTGCGGCAGGCGTGCTGACTACCGATCAACTGTAAGGCGGACTCCCATGTACAGGCCCTCTCACATCCTACCTCTGGTCACGGCCCTCGCGCTGCTGGCGGAAGGCTGTTCCGAAGAGCAAATCGGCCAGCCAGCCGCAGGCAGTGCGGCGTGCGGTCGCGGCGCAGGTCACCGCCATCGGCAGCCGGTCGAAGCCGCCTTGTACCGGGTCACCCCCGGAACGGTCATCGCCCAGGAATCGGTGCAGATCGCCTCGCGCCTGATGGGCTATATCCACGACATCGCCGTGGCCGAGGGCCAGCCGGTCAAGGCCGGCCAGCGTCTGTTCACCATCGACCCGCTCGACATTCAGGGCGCGGTGGAACAGGCCAGCCTGGGGCTGCGCCAGGCGGAAGACGCCATGAACGACTACCAAGACCGATTTCGATCGCTTCGAGGCGCTGTACAAGGACGACGTGGTATCGCGCCAGAACTACGAAAAAATGAAGCTCAATTACGAGATCGCCGCTTCACGCACTACAGGCGCGCGCCGGCCTCGCCACCGCGCGCGGGCAGTTGCGCTATGCGGTGGTGACCTCCCCGATCAATGTGTTGTCACCCGGAAGCTGGCCAACCAGGGCGATATCGCCGCCCCAGGGCATCCGGTGATGATGATCGAGAACCCGGCGCGGATGCAGGTGGGCAAAAACCGCCGTCAGCGAATACATTTTCCGCACGCTCAGAACGGGCGATGCCATCCGGGTCGAACTGGAAGGGCTGACGCAGCCCGTCCCAGCCAAGGTCGCCCGTCTTACCCCCGCCGCCGATCCGATGACCGACAGCTACGGCGTGAACGAGATTTCCGCGCCCGGGGCTGAAGAGCGGCGCCTTTGCCCGCGTGCTGTTCCCCGCCGGCCGGCATACCCTGCTGGCGGTGCCGCAAACCGCGGTACTGATCGGGCCGGCATAACCGGCGTGTTCGTCGTCGATGCCCAGGGTAACGCGCAATTCCGCATGATCCGCGCCGGGAAAATTGAAGCCGGTCGGGTGGAAGTGCTGTCAACTTACTCTGGAGAACGTGTGGTTAGCGGGAATGCCCCGGCGCTGCAAAACGGCGACCATATCCAGGGTTATTGAGACGGCACGGTGGGTTTGAACAGGCGCAGCCAAAATCAATAAACCATGAGCACAAGCGATCAGCACACAGCGATGAACCTTGCCGGGAAACTCGCCCGCGGGTTTCTCACCTCCAAGCTGACTGCGCTGTTCATACTCGCCGTGAGCTTGACCGGGCTGCTCGCCCTGACGGTCACGCCGCGCGAATCCGCAGATCGTGGCGCCGGCGGCCAACATCATCGTCGCCAAGCCGGAAGCATCGGCTACCGAGATCGCGAACCTGGTGGGTCAAGCCGCTGGAAGCAATCATGAACGCGCAGTCCGGCGTGGATCACACCTTCGGCTACGCCAGCAACGATTTTGGCCTGGTGACGGTGGTATCCAAGTGGGCGAGAGCCAGGAAGATAGCCTGGTCTGGCTTACAACCAGCTGATGCAGAATATGGATCGCCTGCCGGCAGGCGCCATGCAGCCCTTGGTGCGCCCGATCAACGTCGACGATGTGCCGATCATGACGCTGACGCTGAGCTCCACCCTGCTCGACGACTTCCGGCTGCGCGAAGTCGCGCAGCGCGTGCTCGAACAGTTGCGCAACGTGCCCGGCGATTCTTCACCCAGATCACCGGCGGCCGCAGCCGTGCACTCAATGTCTGGATCTACCTGAACGTCTGGACGCAGCGGGCTGACGCTCGACCGCATCGACCAGATGCTGCGCGGCGTCAACGTGGCGGCGCCCCTGGGCGATCTGACCCGCGACAACAAGGCGTATCCCCTGCGCCTGAGCGGCTTCCTGGGCTCCGCCGATGAAGTGGGCCGGATCGTGGTCGGCGCATCGCGGCAGGGCAGCCCGGTGTACCGCGAGGATATCGCGCGCATCGAGGACGGACCGGCCGATATCGAGGAAACCACCCGCTTCTCGTATGGCCCCGCCGCCGGCGGCACCCGCGAATGAAGCGCCCGCCGTCACCTTGGCCATCGCCAAGAAAGCCGGAACCAACGCCGTGGTGGTGGCAGACGCCGTACTTGCCAAGCTGGACGACTTGAAACGCCAGGCGATCCCGGCGGGAGATCGAAGTCGCGGTCACGCGTGACGACGGCGCGAAAGCCGACGAAGCCGTCAACGAACTGGTCAAGCACCTCGGCGTCGCCATTCTCTCGGTCGTCGTCATCCTGGTTGTGTTCCTTGGCTGGCGCGAAGCCGGGATCGTCACCCTCACCGTACCCCTGATCCTGTTCGTGGCGCGGGCGGTGGGCCTGGCCTTCGGCCAGACCATCAACCGCATTACCCTGTTCGCGCTGATCCTGTCACTGGGTCTGCTGGTGGACGCAGCCATCGTCGTCATCGAAAACATCCACCGCCACCTGCACCACGGCGGCAACAAATACTTCGGCCAAACCCTGATCGATGCCACCAATGAAATCGGCAACCCCACCAACGTCGCCACCATCGCAGTGATTCTGGCATTCATACCGATGGCTTTCGTCACCGGCATGATGGGCCCGTTCATGCGCCCGATCCCGTTCAACGTACCGGTGGCAATGATCGCTTCCATCGTCATCGCCTACATGGTGGTGCCCTGGGCCTCCGAAGGAACCCGTGCGGGCCCGCGGAACAAGGCGGCGCGCGAGGCGTTTGCCCGCACCCAGAGCCTGGAGGAAACCGGCGCCGAAAGAGCTATCCCTGCATCGCGCCTATGTCAACGTCCTGAGGCCGCTGATCGCGTCCCCCGCCAAACGCCGGCTGATTTTCCTCATCGTGCTGTTGCTGCTCGCCGGCGCCATGCTGATGCCTGGCAGTTCATCCGCCCGTCCGGGCTGAATGGCCCGCTGTCGCCGCTGGGCGTGGAGCTGAAAATGCTGCCCAACGACAATACCAACACGCTGCTGCTGCAAGTCGACATGCCTGCTGGCACGGCGCTGGCAGCCACCGACCAGGTCGCCCGCGCGGTCGGCGAAATCGTCGGACGTCACCCGCACGTCAACGATTATCAAACCTTCCTCGGACTCACCGCGCCGATGGACTTTGCGGCGCTGGTACGCGGCGACATGGTCAAACGCGGGCAGAATCTGGCCCAGATCCGGATCAATCTGGTCAACAAGCATCATCGCGACGCGTTCTTCACACGTCATCGCGGACCAAGCTAACCAGGCCCTGAATGCGGTGCGCAAGGCCTTTCCCGGCGCCCGGATCAAGCTCTATGAAACGCCGCCCGGGCCGCCGGTGCAGGCGCAGATTCTGGCCGAACTGTACGGCCCGGATTACGGCGCGCTGCGCAGTTCCGCGCCCTATATCGATCAGGCGTTCAACAGCATCTACGGCATCATCAACGTCGATGACTCGGTGACCGCCAATGCCGACAGCTTCCATGTCCATGTGGACAGCGAAAAGGCCCTGCTTGCGGGCGTCGCACCCGGCCAGGTCGCCAGTTGCTGCGCGATTTCGTGTCCGGAATCAACATAGGCACGCTGCATGTCGAGAATGCGCGCGAACCGGTCGACATCGTCGTGCGCCTGCCGCGTGAGCAGCGCGCCAGCCCGGAAACGCTTCTGGGTCTGCGCGTGACCAGCCCGCAAGGCGCGCAGGTGCCGCTCTCCGCCATCGCACGTGTCGAAAACGTAGTCGCGGCCAAGCCGGTCTACGACCGCTACGCCAGCATCCCATGGTCATGGTGGGCGGGGAACTGCTGCAATCAGAGCCGGTGACGCGGTGCTCGCGCTGGACAAGATGCTGGACGGCAAAACCCTGCCCAACGGCGCGGTCTTCACCACCGGCAATCTCGGCTTCACCCAGGCGCAACCGCGGGACGTGGTGAGCAACACCCTGTTGTGGGGCGGCGAAATGCGCCTCACCCTAGACGTGTTCCGCGACCTCGGCTCGGCCTTCATCGTCGCGCTGATCCTGATTTATCTCATGCTGGTGGGCTACTACAAATCCTTTGCCCTGCCCTTGATCGTGATGGGGGCGATTCCGCTCACTCTGGTCGGCGTATTTCCGAGGACACTGGATCACCGGCCAGGCGTTCACCGCCACTTCCATGATCGGCGTCATCGCCCTGGCCGGGATCGTGGTGCGCAACTCCCTGCTGCTGATCGACTTCATCCTCGATTACCGCCGGCGGGTCAACCGCTGGACGCCGTGATCGAAGCGGGTGCAGTACGTTTCCGCCCCATCCTGCTGACCGCGCT
The DNA here is from genome assembly GCA_963726485.1 of uncultured beta proteobacterium. Taxonomy (GTDB): domain Bacteria; phylum Pseudomonadota; class Gammaproteobacteria; order Burkholderiales; family Thiobacillaceae; genus Thiobacillus. Next base: position 4,433 of record CAVSCL010000001.1, read on the forward strand.
GGCCATCATTCTCGGCTCCGCGATCATGATTACCTGATCTGGTTTTCGGCGGCCTCGCCGTTCGCCATCTTCGGCACCTTCGCCTCCACCGCCCTGACGCTGGTGGTCATCCCGCTGCTTTACTATCTGCTGGCAGCGTCGCGAGCAGACGCCAGCATGAGTGTCGGTTTCCGGTTGCCTCGCATCGTCGAAGATCGGCCGATGCACTATTTGATAATGCATCGAAATGCAATGCATCGACCATTTTCGACGATGCCTGCTGTTGCTTGATCACCCCTTTACATTTCAGGAGCACATCATGACCGTAGAACGCATTGTCCTCATCGTAGCCGGTTTCTTTATCATGCTTTGCTGCGCTGGGCGTGGAAGCCAGCCCGCTGTACCAAAATGCGAACTGGCTGTGGTTCACCGCTTTGTCGGCTTCAACCTGTTCCAGTCCGGCTTTACCCGCTTCTGCCCGATGCACATCATGTTGAAAAAAATCGGCGTGAAGGAAAGTTGCCATTTCTACGATTCATGGTGCTATCGCCATGATCGTTTCCCTCACCCCAGCCCTCTCCCGCTTGCGGGCGAGGGGGACTATTGTGTCGCTGGCGCGACGTTGACGTTAACCAGGAGTTCAACATGGATGCACAGTTTTTGCAGGACAACCTCTTGCTGGTAGGCCTGGCCGCCGTGAGCGGCGCCATGCTGCTGTGGGAGCTTCGTCGGCGGAAGGGTCTCGGGCGTGCCGCAGGCCGGTACGCTGGAAGCTACCCGCCTCATCAACCAGGATGCGCTGGTGCTGGACGTGCGCGAGGACAGCGAATTCAACGCCGGGCATATTCCAAATTCCCGCCATATTCCGCTGGCGCAACTTGGCGATCGCATCAAGGAAATCGAGAAATTCAAGAGCAAGCCCATTCTGATCAACTGTCTCAGCGGTCATCGTTCAAACGCGCGCCTGCGGCATTCTCAGGAAACAGGGTTTTGAAAACGTCTACAATCTTGCAGGCGGCATGACGGCTTGGGAGCAAGCCAGTCTGCCCGTGGAGAAAAAGTGATGGCCAAAATTGTCGACGTATTGCACCGCCGTATGCCCCTATTGTGTCGCCGCCGAGCGTCTGCTCGAAGAGCAAGGGCGTGGAGTACATCGAAAAGATCCGTATCGACCTCGAACCCGCACGCCAGGCCGAAATGATGGAACGCACCGGCCGCCGCACCGTACCGCAAATCTTTATCGGCGACACCCATGTCGGCGGCTTCGACGACATGTCGGCGCTCGATGCCGCCGACGAGCTCGACCCCTTGCTTGCGGGGACTTGATTTAATCCGTTCCGCCACCACCTCGTGGTCTTTCAACTCGAGTGCATTGGCCATTTTTGCCAATGTATAGTCCGTATGGTTACAAGGAATCCCGATGGAACTTGCCTGCTCCCCACTGCCTTGCTGTCAACCGCGTGCCGGATGAACGGCTCGTCGACAACCCCAAATGCGGCAAATGCGGCGCCCCGCTTCTGCCGGGAAAGCCGGTTGATCTGACCGCATCGAATTTCGACCCCTTCATCCACAAGAGCGGCCTCCCCGTGCTGGCCGATTTCTGGGCCGACTGGTGCGGCCCGTGCAAAATGATGGCGCCGGTATTCCAGCAGGTCGCGGCCGAGATGAACGCGCGTGTGCGTTTCGTCAAGCTGGACACCGAGGCGCATCCGCAAGTCTCGATGCGCCTGCATATCCGCGGCATCCCCACCTTGATTTTGTTCAGGAACGGTGTCGAGGCGGCACGCACCTCGGGCGCCATGGACGCACACGCACTCAAGCGCTGGCTGGCATCACAGGGCGTTTAGCCAAGGTACGATAGGCGCATTCGGAGCCGGACCACGCGCTCCGGTTTTCATTTTTCAAGGAGTCAGCATGGCCGAAGAACAGCAACAACCCGCATTCAATATCGAAAAACTCTACGTCAAGGACCTGTCGGCGGAGGTGCCCAACGCCCCCGCCATTTTTCTTGAACGCGAAACGCCGCAAATGGACGTAAACATGTCCACCGAGAGCAAGGCCCTGGGTGAGAATGTCTACCAGACCACCATCACCGTCACCGTCACCGCGAAGTCAGGCGACAAGATCATGTTCCTGGTGGAATGCACCCAGGCCGGCATCTTCCGCATCCAGAACGTGCCGCAGGATCAACTGCCCATGGTGCTCGGCATCGGCTGTCCCAATATCGTGTTTCCCTACTTGCGCGAAACCGTCTCCGACGTGGTGATCCGCGCCGGCTTCCCGCCCCTGCTGCTGAACCCGGTGAATTTCGAAGCCCTGTTCCTCCAGCAGCAGGCACAGCAACAAGCCGTTCCCGCGCAGACGCATTGAAACCCTCGCACGCGCTCTTCGCCGGACTGGCCGCCCTGATGGCCTGCCCGTCATGGGCGCTGGACTATCGCAGCGCCGGGCGTGCCGCCATCCTCTACGACGCGCCCTCCGAGACGGCGACCAAACTGGCGGTCGCGGGGATCGGCGTGCCGTTCGAGGTCTTCGTCGATACTGCGGATTGGGTCAAGGTGCGCGACCACACCGGCCGCCTGGCCTGGATGGAAAAATCCGCACTCGGCGGCAAGCGCAGCGTGATGGTCATGGTGGACGAAGCTTTGGTCAAACAGCAGCCGCAGGATCAGGCCGAGACCCTGTTTCGTGCCGCCCGCGGCGTGCTGCTCCAGACGCAGGGCGAGACTAACGCCGGCTGGCTCAAGGTGCGCCATGCCGACGGACTTCAGGGCTGGCTGCGCCCGTTCGAAGTGTGGGGCGAATGAAGATTGCGGTACTGGGCGCAGGCGCCTGGGGAACGGCACTGGCAACCCACTGGTCCCCGCATCACGCGGTCAGTCTCTGGGGCCGCGACCGCGATCACATCCATGACTTGCAAGGCACAGGCGTAAACGCCCGCTATCTGCCGGGCATCCCCCTTCCCGCTTCCCTCACCCTCACCGGCTCGCTCGATACCGCCCTGCAGCAGACGGAACTTGCCATCCTCGCCGTCACCTCCGGCGGCATGCGCCCGGTCATGCAGGCGCTCGCTGAGCGCGCGCCCACCCTGCCCTTAGTCTGGGTGTGCAAAGGCTTTGAACCCGGCACCCGCAAACTGCCGCATCAGGTCATCGCCGAGACCCTGCCCGGCAACCCTGGCGTCGGCGTGCTATCCGGCCCCAGCTTCGCCGAGGAAGTCGCCAAAGGCTACCCCACCGCGCTCACCCTCGCCTCGCACAACCCGGCGTTTGCCCGTGCCATGGCCGGAACCCTCTCGGGATCGCGACTCAGGATTTACGCCAACGACGACGTCATCGGTGTCGAAGTCGGCGGCGCCATCAAGAACGTCATGGCCATCGCTGCCGGCATCTGCGACGGCCTGGCGCTCGGCCACAACGCCCGCGCCGCGCTCGTCACCCGCGGCCTCGCGGAAATGACCCGCCTCGGCGTCAAACTCGGCGGCAGCAAGGAAACCTTCATGGGCCTTTCGGGCCTGGGCGACCTCATCCTCACCGCCACCGGCGATCTCTCGCGCAACCGCCAGGTCGGCCTGCGGCTCGCCCGCGGCCAGACCCTCGACACCATCCTCAGTGAGCTCGGCCACATCGCCGAAGGCGTCACCACCGCCCGCGAAGTCGCCACCCTCGCCGCCGAACTGGGCGTGGACATGCCCATCACCCACGGCGTCTGCCAGATGCTGTTCGAAGGCCTTCCCGCCTCCCAGGCCGTTGATGCCCTGCTCAACAGGGAAATCAAGGCAGAGTTTTAGGCCTGGCACCCAGGAAACATCCTGTTCCTTGGCAGCGGCGGCATGCGGGACTCGCGTACCGAATTGATGGAAGACACCGGGGAAAGACCATGGCCCCCAACCCCGCTAGCTATCCGATTGTGCAACGCATAAGAAATCCGACGCGAACTGGCGGCGGTTTACCGCGATATGCGACGTAGTTCTATCGACATGGCTGACGGGTCGCGGCGGGCTTATGTTTTGGATTTAGTGTGTCGAGCTGAGTTCAGAGGAGGCAATCGAGGTTGATGGGCTGTTTGATTGCTGGCTAGAAATAGTAGGTGTGAGTAAGTGAAAAGTGCTGTGTGCGTCCTTTCCGCATGAGATGCCCTTTATGATTGTTTGTAATTATTCAGCTGGGCATGACAGGCAGCGCAAGATCAGGTTGAATCCTGTACGGCAGTAACCGGCGAGCGGACTAAACCGCTCGCGCGGTAGGCGCTCCGATCGGCGCCGGTGGGTAGTTGAGACCAAGGCCCCGGTTTGTATGTTGAGGAATGAGGCAATCCGCCTCGTTCTTCGACAGGAGCCGAGCCATGAAACCTTCCACTCAAGCCATCAGTCCGCTGCGCCAGCGCATGCTCGACGACATGCGGATGCGCAAACTCTCCCCCAAGACACAGAGCCACTATCTGCGCGCCGTGCGGCAGTTCGCCGGCTATCTTCGCCGCCCGCCCGACACCGCCAGCGTCGAGGATCTGCGTAACTACCAGTTGTACCTGGTCGATCACGGCATCTCGCCGGTCTCGCTCAATGCGGCCATTACCGGGCTGAAGTTCTTCTTCGACGTCACCGCCGATCATCCCGAGCTGACGGCCAAGATGCAGCCGGTGCATGTCCCGCACACGCTGCCGGTGGTGTTGAGCCGTGAGGAGGTGGCCCGCCTGATCGCCGCGGCCGGCAACCTGAAGCATCAGACGGCGCTATCGGTCGCCTACGGCGCAGGACTGCGCGCCAGCGAGGTGGTGGCGCTGAAGGTCGGCGACATCGACAGCCAGCGCATGACGCTGCGCATCGAACAGGGCAAGGGCGGCAAGGATCGTTACGCCATGCTCTCGCCGGTGCTGCTCGAGCGCCTGCGCACCTGGTGGCGGGTCGCGCGCGCCCAGGGCAAGATGCTCGATGGCGGCTGGCTGTTTCCGGGCCTCAATCCGATCGACCCGCTCAGCACCCGCCAGCTCAACCGCGCCATCCATGCCGCAGCCAGCGAGGCGAAGATCGACAAGCGCGTCTCGATGCACACCCTGCGCCACAGCTTCGCCACCCATCTGTTGGAAGCCAAGGTGGATATCCGCGTGATCCAGGTTCTGCTCGGACACAAGAAGCTGGAGACCACCGCGCTGTATGCCCAGGTCGCCACCGACATCCTGCGCGAGGTGGTCAGCCCCATCGAGACCCTGCACTCCGCGTAGGTCACGGCCATGGGGCGTCCCGCCCTGGAGGTCGCGGACATCTTCCGCGCCCATGGGCCGGCCTGGCGGCAGGCTCAGCATGCTCACTTGAGCCTGGGTCAGCTCAAGGTCATGTCGGCCATCGAGCAGTGCCGCAGCGCGGCGCTGGGTGGGCATGTGCTCCACTGCAACGCCTGCGAGCATAGCGAGATCGCCTACAATTCCTGCCGCAATCGGCATTGCCCGAAGTGCCAGGCCAGCGCTGCGCGACGCTGGCTCGATTCCCGTCAGGCCGATCTCTTGCCGGTGGACTATTACCACGTGGTGTTCACCCTGCCGGCGCCGATCAGTGCCATCGCCTACACCAACAAGGCGGTGATCTATGGTCTGTTGTTCGAAGTCGCCGCCGAGACGCTGCGCACCATCGCCGCCGACCCCAAACATCTCGGTGCGCAAATCGGCGTGACCCTGGTCCTGCACACCTGGGGATCGGCGCTCACGCACCATCCGCACGTGCATGGCATCGTCCCCGGCGGCGGGCTGTCGTCCGACGGTGAGCGCTGGATATCATGCAAGCCGGGCTTCTTCCTGCCGGTGCGGGTGCTGTCGCGGCTGTTTCGCCGGCGCTTTCTGGAAGCACTCGAGACGGCGCATCGCAGCGGTCAGTTGCAGTTCTTCGGCGAGTACGCGCAGCTCGCCGACGCGACGGCCTTCGCCGACTGGCTGCAAGCCTTGCGGGAATGCGAGTGGGTGGTCTATGCCAAGCGCCCGTTTGCCGGACCGGCGGCGGTGCTGGCGTATCTGTCGCGCTATACCCACCGGGTGGCGATTTCCAACAGCCGATTGATCGCCCTGGACGAGCATGGCGTGACTTTCCGCTGGAAGGATTACCGCGCCAAGGGCAGGACGCGGCACAAGACCATGACGCTCGGTGCCGACGAGTTCATGCGCCGCTTCCTGTTGCACGTGCTGCCTGGGGGCTTTCACCGCATCCGCCACTACGGGCTGCTCGCCAATGCCGGACGCCAGGAGAATCTCGCGCAAGGCGCGTGAACTGCTGCACGCCGTACCCGACCCCGACGCGGAATCCCCGGGTGCGGATGCAGCGGCCGGCATCGCTCAGCCGACCTTCGTCTGTCCCGATTGTGGGGCGGCGATGATCGTGGTCGAGATCCTGATGCGCGGGCAACCGATCCGCGCGCCACCGTCGCTTCGAGGTGCGCCATGAGCGCATCGCTTCTCGATGCACAGTCCAACCGTCGGCTCTTCAGCGTCCAGCGCCGATAGCGGACGGCTTTGCCTTGCGCTGGAATGGCCGTGTTTCTTGCCCGATACATCACCGAAGAATCCGGCATCGCCGCGCCAGTTCCAGGCATCCGGGCGCTGTCGCCGTCCGGTTGATCGGCCAGATCGCCACGTTCAGATCGAGTGCGACCCTTCAAATCCCCATAGCCGGATAGTCTTACCCAACCGCATCGCCAGTCCCCGCGGTTTCCTCCCTCGAGGCTTGTCCGACGCCTGCCCGCCGGGCTCCGCCGCGTACTGCCAGTCCTGCGGGGGAGGGCAGGCATCGTACAACCCTTAACAGGATCGGCCGGTCGGGGTAACAAATTAGCAAGACCGCCCTATGTCCCCAAGCGGTCAGTCAACGTGGAGCTAACCGGCGCCCGGAAGCAAGCCAAGCTTGCTGGAGGGCGTCCGTGTTGAGCACAGGGTTAGCCTGCGATTTTCTCTGCGCCATATGTCGAAAATGCATGAAGTAAGCCGTGAAGTTCTAACGGACGAAAATCGAACGTCGCCTCCTCAACGAGTGCACCTCGCTCGATCGACTCAGGACCTAAACGGAGATATTCTGCCTCCGACATGCTTCCATATGCCTCATATGGGTAACGCATGCGGATGAAATTTGAGCCGTATAGTGCAAGGAGCCAGTAAGTATCCGCGTAGTCAGCAATCGGACCCATTCGAGTAGCTGCGGTTTGAATAAGAGCTTCACGCGTACCGCGGTTTAGCTTAAGGAAAATCTGAACATAATCGTGTCCGCGCTCTAGCTTTCCGGTCTCGATAACGACGCAGCACTTAAGCAGGATCTCGAGCGCAAGAAGATCAAGAAGGTATGCACCGTTCGACTGACTGTCTAGGCGTCTACGAAGATAGTCGGCGTCTTCCATGTAGCGAGTCGCCTCGCGCAACATCAATTGAGTCGCAGGTCGCTCATTGCCGGCTAACGTTGCGCGTGAGCCGCGGCCGAGCGCAGCGAGGGAACCCAAAGCAGTGCGAGCGCAGCGAGCACGCTTTGGGCCGTCGGCTCGACGCGCGGGTTAGGGGCGGTCGCCGCGAAATCCACCAATGATCGACCCGACTGACAGCCCTAGTACGTAAACAAGTACGACGGGTACTACCCACGCCAAGAAGCCATATCCTATCTGCTCGAGTTTGGACGACGTCAATTGCTCCAGTCTTGTTTGGCGTTCAGCGCCAATCCGAGCGAAGTCGATCAAACCCTCCCACTTCTTTGAGATTCCACGCACGAACTCTTCATCTGTTTGGTTGTCAGCGTGAGAACGACACTTTTAGGCGCCGTCTGGCACGGGCTTTGTCAATCGCGAATTCGCGCTGTTTGTCAAGGGACAACGCTTTGATCTGAGGAAGGTCTTGAGGAAGGTCCGCAAACGCTTGGAGTATGTAGCTTGCACTCATTCTGTCTGAATAGTTATCAGACTCGCTGATTGTGTTTGCGACAAACATCGTGACTGCGGCAGCATAGAGCACGGACAAGACGATCGATAACCGCCGCCAACCATTCAGACGCTGCATCACGGCCCCTAACAGTTAATCAAGAGACCCATGGGTCCGGACATTTATTAATATAGAGACGGCTGTCATGGCGGCTTATCTTGATGATTTTTAAATTTCTTCTCAGTGCCCGGTCTCTATATTACGTTATGAAAAAGGAGACCGGTGGCTGATGGATTATGCACCTGTTTAAGACGCTCAACTATCGACGAGAAGTCTGAGATGGGATTTTGAATAGGCCGCTTTCGCTGCATCAACGGTCGTTCGGTGAGCAAGCCTCGACCGTCTCTTCAGGGTCGGAGGACTAAACCGCTCGCGCGGTAGGGCGCTCCGATCGGCGCCGGTGGGTAGTTGAGACCAAGGCCCCGGTTTCTATGTTGAGGAATGAGGCAATCCGCCTCGTTTTTCGACAGGAGCCGAGCCATGACCATCCACTCAAACCATCAGTCCGCTGCGTCAACGCATGCTCGACGACATGCGGATGCGCAAACTCTCCCCCAAGACACAGAGCCACTATCTGCGCGCCGTGCGGCAGTTCGCCGGCTATCTTCGCCGCCCGCCCGACACCGCCAGCGTGGAGGATCTGCGCAACTATCAGTTGTACCTGGTCGATCACGGCATCTCGCCGGTCTCGCTCAATGCGGCGATCACCGGGCTGAAGTTCTTCTTCGACGTCACCGCCGATCATCCCGAGCTGACGGCCAAGATGCAGCCGGTGCATGTCCCGCACACGTTGCCGGTGGTATTGAGCCGTGAGGAAGTGGCCCGCCTGATCGCCGCGGCCGGCAACCTCAAGCACCAGACGGCGCTCTCGGTCGCCTACGGTGCAGGACTGCGCGCCAGCGAGGTGGTGGCGCTGAAGGTCGGTGACATCGACAGCCAGCGCATGACGCTGCGCATCGAACAGGGCAAGGGCGGCAAGGATCGTTACGCCATGCTCTCGCCGGTGCTGCTCGAGCGCCTGCGCACCTGGTGGCGGGTCGCGCGTGCCCAGGGCAAGATGCTCGACGGCGGCTGGCTGTTTCCGGGCCTCGATCCGATCGACCCGCTCAGCACCCGCCAGCTCAACCGCGCCATCCATGCCGCAGCAAGGAGGCGAAGATCGACAAGCGCGTCTCGATGCACACCCTGCGCCACAGCTTCGCCACCCATCTGCTGGAAGCCAAGGTGGATATCCGCGTGATCCAGGTTCTGCTCGGACACAAGAAGCTCGAGACCACCGCGCTCTATGCCCAGGTCGCCACCGACATCCTGCGCGAGGTGGTCAGCCCCATCGAGACCCTGCATTCCGCGTAGGTCACGGCCATGGGGCGTCCCGCCCTGGAGGTCGCGGACATCTTCCGCGCCCATGGGCCGGCCTGGCGGCAGGTCAGGATGGCCACTTGAGCCTGGGTCAGCTCAAGGTCATGTCGGCCATCGAGCAGTGCCGCAGCGCGGCGCTGGGAGGACATGTGCTCCACTGCAACGCCTGTGAGCATAGCGAGATCGCCTACAACTCCTGTCGCAACCGGCATTGCCCGAAGTGTCAGGCCACCGCTGCGCGGCGTTGGCTCGATGCCCGTCAGGCCGATCTCTTGCCGGTGGACTATTACCACGTGGTGTTCACCCTGCCGGCGCCGATCAGCGCCATCGCCTACACCAACAAGGCGGTGATCTATGGTCTGTTGTTCGAGGTCGCCGCCGAGACCCTGCGCACCATCGCCGCCGACCCGAAACATCTGGGCGCGCAAATCGGCGTAACCCTGGTGTTGCACCTGGGGATCGGCACTCACGCACCATCCGCCCGTGCATGGCATCGTTCCCGGCGGCGGGCTGTCGCACGACGGTGCGCGCTGGGTCTCCTGCAAGCCGGGCTTCTTCCTGCCGGTGCGGGTGCTGTCGCGGCTGTTTCACCGGCGCTTCCTCGAAGCACTCGAGACGGCGCATCGCAGCGGTCGATTGCAGTTCTTGGTGAGTACGCTGCGCTCGCCGACGCGACAGTCTTCGCCGACTGGCTGCAAGACTGCGGCGATGTGAGTGGGTGGTCTATGCAAGCGCCCGTTCGCCGGACCGGCGGCGGTGTCGCGTTCTGTGTCGTTATCCCACCGGTGGCAATCTCCGACGGTCGATGATCTCCCTGGACGAGCGTGGCGTCACTTCCGCTGGAAGGATTACCGCGCCAAGGGCAGGACGCGGCACAAGATCATGACGCTCGGTGCCGA
>CAVSCL010000002.1:0-42780 GCA_963726485.1 uncultured beta proteobacterium
GCGCTGCTGCTGGCGCCGTGGTCTTCGCGGTGTTTGCCGCTGCCGAAGTCAATGTACCAATCCTTGACACCCTTGTGGCCGGCGCAAGCACCTTTCTTTGTTGCGTTGGACGTGTATGAGCCATCCTTGCACATACCTGTAGAACCAGCAGGTGCACTAGATGGCGCTTGTGCAAGCGCAACAGTTGATGCAATGAGGCCAGCGGCCAGGGTCATTAGAGTTAGTGAAAGTTTCATTAGGTTCTCCAGTGAAGTTAATGATGAATTCCGATTGAGCCGGTGAGGGCTCAGCTTAGATGGTTTTCAGCCATTTTGGCTAAGGCAATATCAGGGCGGCGCCACCGAGTGTATCAACCAGGCCAAGACCTGTCGAAGATATTCGGTTCCTGCGTCTTGAATCGCTCCGGCATTATGTAGATACATCCGAACGGTGGCTTTGGCCGAACTCCGGACGGTCAGGTGAACCAACCCGAATGACGGCTCCTGGCCGTTAGTCGCCCGTCAAGCTCAGTGCTTTTCTTCACCCAATCCACTCATGGCAGTCCCCAGCGCCCCGACGAGTATTTCCATGCCGTCCCTGAGCAATGCGGCGTGTTCTTCGTTGGGTTCGGTTGCGTCTAGAGTCGAGAGAGATTCGTCCAGAGAAATCTCCCCGAATTTCGCTTGATAGTGCGCAAGGTTCAAGGCAAGCAGCCTGGCGCACTCCGCTGGTTGTTCTTTGCTGGATTCTTCAATCAGGAAGTCGGCCAGCTTGTAGTACTGTTGGAAGTCCGATAGATCAGCCATGGGTGCCTTCGCAGGAGCCGCGCTTTCGTTTTCGTCACCTTTTTATGAATAGAAGATATTTATCAAGATTTCCGACTTTAAATATCTGGCAAGGTGGATACTGGTCACATAACCATTCGGATGGAGAAAGCGATGTCAGCCAATGCCCTTGTAAGTACCGCACTGCTGGTTTCCCTTATTGCGGTTCCTCAAATGACTCATGCCGATACATACACCGCCAGGGATTTGCGCATCGCCATCCCGGTAACTGCGGAGGAACGCAACCAGACCCTCTACGAAATGCGGGAATTACTGCATGCTCTATTCTTCATCAACTCTGCTCTATCGAATAAGGACTTTAAAGCCATGATCGCGCAGGCAAAGCCTGTGGGGCCGCTCCTGAACAAGTTTCCCGATTCTATGAAAGCGCGTCTGCCTGAAGAGTTCGTCCAGCTTGGCAATGGTTTGCACGAAGCCTTCGATAACCTGGTGCGGAACGCGCAAGACCATCAGAACTTGGCCCTATCCTTGCGCGACCAGGCCGATATCCTGACGTATTGTTCAGGCTGCCACGATATGTACCGGTTTGAAGTTCGCACGAATTTTTCAAACAAATAGATCACCTTGTACCGGCTCAAATTGATCGGACATCAACGGTGGCTCTCGTCGAGGTCCTTCACCCGTTTTGCGTTTGCGAAGGACTGACTCACCGCAAACTGCGTCATTGCGTAAGTGGAGGTGCGTATGGCCGCAGCGGCTTGAAAGGTGCCGTGTCGGCATGAAGGTGGCCGGTCCGTGGCTCATTGACCTCTGCAGCCATTGCGTTGTCAAAGCAAACCCCGGCCAAGCAGTCACACGTGCCGTAATTTCAACGATTGATGCCAAACGCCTCGGTTAGAATTCTCTCATGCCGACTTACGACGCTATTTTCCCCGCCCCGATGTGCCGCCTGGGCGCCCGCTTCACCGGCGACGCACTGACGCGGCTGGATTTCTTGCCTGCGGACACCCCCGCGTCCACGCAGTCGGACGCGCGCGCACGCCATCTCGCCCGCGAGCTGGAAGCCTACTGGCACACCCCCGCGCATGCCTTCGATGTGCTGTTCGTGCCGTCGGGCACGCCGTTCCAGTTGCGGGTGTGGCATGCGCTGATGGGCATACCCGCCGGGCAGCCGACGACGTATGGCGCGCTGGCGAAACGGCTCGGCACGGCGGCGCGCGCGGTGGGCCAGGCCTGCGGCTGCAACCCCCTTCCCATCATCATCCCCTGCCACCGCGTGGTGGCGGCAAGCGGACTGGGCGGCTTCATGCACGCGGCCTCGGGCGCGCCGCTGGAGGTGAAAACCTGGCTGCTGCAGCACGAGCGCGACTCCTTCACCCCAACCCTCGTCAATCGGGTTGGGCCCAGCCACATCCCCCTCTCCCTCCGGGAGAGGGCGGGGTGAGGGAGGGAGAGGGGGCAAACGCGAGGCCCAAACCGATTGACGACGCGCTGATTGATCGCTTCTGCGATCACCTGTGGCTGGAAGACGGGCTGGCGGACCTGACGCTGGCAGCCTACCGCCGCGACCTGAAAATCTTTGGCGCATGGCTGGCTGCTGAGCGCAATCATGCGCTGCACGAAATCGCTTCCGGCGATATCGAGGCCTACCTGGCCTGGCGCTTCGCCCACCATACGCAAGCCCGCAGTGCGGCGCGTTATACCTCATCGCTGAAACGCTTTTACCGCTACCTGCTGCGCGAAAATGTCATCACGGCCGACCCCACGCTCAACCTCGACAGCCCCAAGCTGCCGCGCGCGCTGCCCAAGACGCTGACCGAATCCGAAGTGGAGGCCCTGCTCGACATTCGCGACACCGATACCCCGCTTGGCCTGCGCGACAAGGCCATGCTGGAAGTGCTCTACGCTACCGGTTTGCGGGTGTCCGAACTGGTCGGTCTGAAATTGACCGCCATCAGCCTCGATGCCGGCGTGGTACGCGTCACCGGCAAGGGCAACAAGGAACGGCTGGTGCCGCTGGGGGAAGAGGCGGTGAACTGGACAGGCCGTTATCTCAGGGAAGCCCGCCCGCGGCTCGTGGAAAAAAATGTCTGCGATCAGGCGTTTGTCACTCAGCGCGGCGCAGGCATGACACGTCAGGCATTCTGGTATCTGATCAAGCGTCGCGCCTGCGCCGCGGGCATCACCCGCCCGTTGTCCCCGCACACCCTGCGTCACGCCTTCGCCACCCACCTGCTCAACCACGGCGCGGATTTGCGCGTGGTGCAAATGCTGCTGGGCCATGCCGACATTGCCACCACCCAGATTTACACCCATGTGGCGCGGGAGCGCTTGAAACAGCTCCACGCGCAGCATCATCCACGGGGCTGAGCCTTCCCTCTGTTCAGGGCGTCCTGATCCGCTCCATCAGGTAGCACAGGCAATCCTGGCGGATGACCCGTTCATCGCGGGTCAGCATGGCGGGCATGAGCGGCTGTTTGAGCGTGATCTCGCCACTGCTGTAATCGAACAGGCGCGCACCCACGTCGTCACCCTTCTCGTTCAGCGCCAGCAGCCTGGCCTGGCTGCCGCTGCGCACACGCCCGAGTACGCTGCCGCGTTCGAGTTCACGGAAATTGAAATGATCGAGTTCGGAGACAAAATCGATATCACGGTCCCGGACATCGAAACCGAAACTGTGCTGTTCCGGGACCTTCACTGTGGCGATGGTGTGAAACAGGTCGACATCATGGGGCGCCACCTTGTGCGCCGGAAATTCCGACAGATGCAAACAGGCCTCCATGAAAGCGGCGGCATGCTCCACGCTGCCGTGCGTCCCCGATTTGCCGCACTCCAGGGTGACCGAAGGACAGAATTCGGCAAAAGCCGCGGACTGCACGCCCCGCGGCCGGGTGAAAAAGACGACGATGCGGGAAAACAGCGTGGCGAGATGGAGGAAGTCCTGGTCCAGCCGGTTCACGCAGGCATAGTGCGGGTTCAAACCCGTGTTGTTGTGGATGTCGATGCTGGCGAACACCCCGCCGAGGCGCATTTCATCCACCACCTGCCGCATCATGGCAAATTCGGCAGGGTGAGTTTCTTCGCCGCCCGGCCAGACCCGGTTGTAGTCGGGCTGATCGTCCAGCTGGCGCAACCCGGCGCGTGCCGCATCCAGATTGCCGATGAACAGGGAGAGCGCCCGCGGCAGTTCGACCGATTGGTATTTTTTCAATACCGATTGCGCCGCCAGCCAGCCGGTGTCCTCGTTACCGTGAAGCAGGACGGATACGAACAGCGGCGGCTTGCGCCGGCCCGGCACATGGATCAGCGCAGGACCGGGCAAAACCTCTCCCAGGCGATGGGCGGGCAAGTGGAGCAGGCCTTCAGGCAGATGCTCGTACCGCGTCAACATACAACGCTCCATTCATGCACCGGTGCGCCGGCGCGCTGGTTTTCCAGATAATCGTCCATCATGCGATGCACATCGCCCCCCACGCGCTCCAGGTGCCGCAACTGCCATTCCGCCCCGGTCTGTCGCGTGCGCACCCGGGCTTCCAGCACGCCAAGATAGCGTTCGATCTCTGCCTCGGACAGACCGAAATCGCGCAGCCCCTGACGTGCCATGGGCAGACACACCTCAAGGATCAAATCGCGTGCCAGGTACCGCCGGCCATCCTGCCAGATCAGCTCGGCCTGGAGCCCGTGCCGGGCAGCGGCATAGAAGTTGGAGCGGGCAGCGACAAAGGGCAGGTCGAGCTCCGCCGCGTGTGGCTGCCGCGCCAGCGCATTGACGAGACCGTAATAGAACGCCGCGTTGGCCGCCATGTCCAGCACCGTCGGTCCGCTTGGCAGTACACGCTGCTCCAGACGCAGGTGAGCCAGCCCGCTTTCATCGAAGCCGATCAGCGGCCGCACCCAGCGCCAGATGGCGCCGTTGTGCAGGCGCAGATGCGGGTAGCGATCCGGCGCTTCTTCCAGCGCCACGGGCAGCAGCACCGGATAATGTTCGAGATTCTCCTGGAACAGTTCCAGCGAGGCTACTCGAAACATAATCCCGGCCAAAAGTCACACGCCTGACCGTCGGTTCGGCCAGCCCCCGATAGCCCCCCACTTCCACCGCCTGTTCGAACAGCGGCACGCGGGTTTCCTGCCACAGGCGGTGGCCGAACAGCAGCGGTGAATTGACCCCGGCCGCCAGCAGCGGCGCGCAGGTAATCAGGGTCGCGTTGTAATAGCGGCCCACCTGATCGAACGGCACCTGCAAATGAAGCTGAAATGAAGTCGTGGCGGCTTCCAGCATCACGTCCAGCCGGCTGAGTTGCAGATGATCCTCGCCCTGAATGTCGATACGGATGGGGGCGCCGCCTCGCTGCTGCAACACTTGCGCGTTAAGCACGCCATAGCGGTTCACGGCCGACATGTTCGCGAGGCAAAGATCTTCATCGCGAATGGTGGGCAGGATGCCGATCATGGCCAGCACCGTGTCCATGCCGTGGGCCACTTGCTGGCACTTGTCCCAGGTCAGCCGCAGCGACTCCTCCAGCGCGGACAGCATGCCCGCGCCCATCACCACCGGCGGCGCATTCAACTCCACATTGAAGCGGGAGAGTTCCGGCACCACCAACGGATCGTTCAGCGCGCGCAGGTAGACTTCATTGACCGGATTGGGAAACCCGGCATGATCCAGCAACCACGCCTCCAGTTCGAAACCGGAGACATAGCGCGGGTCACAGAAACACCCGGCAGCCGCACACTGAGTCAGTCGTTCGGTTTCGTCGGACAAACGGTCGCGGAAACGCTGAAAATCAGCAGCAGCAAATGAAGTACGGGTGATTTCCTGGCCCATTCACCCTCCCAGGAGTCAGACCGGCTCTTTGGCCTGCTCGCCCTTGTGAAAACTTACATAGAGATAGACCGGGATGGAAAGATCACCCAGGTGCTTGTCGATCAGCGGGCGCACCTCGGACCAGTCCATGCCGCCCACCCCGGTAGCCAGCCTCGGCAACGCAAGGCTTTCCAAGCCTTCCGCCTCAACCAGCTTGCGCAACTCCTTCAATGCGTGATTGAGGTTTTCACTGGATGCGCGGCCTGGTTTGGCGCCATGATCGTAAACCGCATCCTGGGTAAACAGGGACACCACACGCTTGCCCTCTGCACCTGCCCAGCCCCATATGCCGCCAGCCTTGGGATGCGTGGTCTGGCAAAAATGCCGGAAATCCTTGTACATGGATGGCCAGTTCTCGCGCAACGCAAGCGCCAGCCCATGATTATGAGCGTCATTAGGCGCGACGCCATGGGCAATCGCGCGCGCTTTGGACAAAAGAATATCGCCACTCACTTCGTGAAACATCGTCAACCCCCTTTAAATTACTGATAATATAATAATACCTTGTTATCCTTATTTAACAAGGTTTGCCAGCAAGTCGAATACAACCCGTCAGGCATTCAATGCTTTCATCATTAGCGACAGGCTCGAAATCAGCAACAGCCCTCCGACCAGCCGGGCCATCTGCGCCTGGCTTAGTCCGACATGTACGTGTCCGCCAAAATACAGACTGCCGAGAATAATAGGCAAGGCCGCGAAATAGGAGAACCACACGGCCCTCGACAGCAGCAAACCGGCGATGACAAAACTGGCGATGCGGGTGATGCCCTCGGTAAAGAACAGGGCCGACAAGCTTGCGCGCAACTCGCTCTTGTCGTGAATGCGGTGCGACAAATAAATGATGTAGGGCGGCCCGCCGGTACCGAACAGCGCGCCGACAGTGCCTCCCGTAAGCGATGCGGGAATGGCCCAGCCCCTGGAAACCGGCTTGTCGCCCTTGATGCCTAGCAGGCTGCGCACGGCGAAAATGAACACGAACACCGCCAGCGCAACCAACATCGGCTCCCTCGGCAAGTCAACCAGCAGGCGGGTGCCGATGGCCACACCGACTATGCCGAAGGGAATCAATACGCCCACTTCCCGCCACTGGACGCGCCTGAAATTGAAACCGCCGATAACAATGGATGCCGTGAAATCGAGCAGCAGGACGAGTGGCACGACAAACTGCAAGGGCAGGAACAGGGCCAGCAGGGGCACGGCAACCAGCCCGGAACCGAAGCCGGTAACACCCCGAATGAAATACGCCGTGAGCAGGATCGCGACCGCAGCCGCAACGTGCTCAGGGCTCATCCGCGCAAACCGCGCTCGATGGTGATTCCGAGTTCCTTGATGCCCGGCACGATGGCAAATTTGGTGACCGAGACCTTCACCCAGGGCGCGCCAAATTCACTGCGCACGATAGTGGCAACATGCTCGGCGACCGATTCCACCAGAGTAATAGGTTGTGGCGTGTTGTGCAGGTAATCCTTGACCCGATGCGCTACCGCGCCATAGTCGATCGTGTCCTGCACGTCATCCGTGGCCGCCGCCTTGCTGTCGGGCAGGCCGATTTCCAGATCGAGGCGCACCGGCTGCGGGATTTTGCGTTCCCACTCGTATATGCCGATAATGAGTTCGAGACGGAAGTCCCTTAAGAATAAAATATCCATGACCCGTCGCAGAGAACTTCCAAACCCGCCATTTTACTGACTTGTCCATGACCACGCTGTTGTTTGTTGTAGTCGCATATTTGTTGGGATCACTGTCCTTTGCGGTGATCGTCAGCCGTGTCATGCGCCTGCCCGATCCGCGCTGCCTATGGCTCCGGCAACCCGGGCGCGACCAACGTGCTGCGCAGCGGCCGCAAGTCTGCCGCGGCGCTGACCTTGTTCGGCGATGGGCTAAAGGGATGGGCCGCGGTGTGGCTGGCGAAGAGCTTCGCGCCACATTTTGGGCTGAATATTGACGTGGCGCTGTGGTGCGGTCTGGCCGCCCTCATCGGCCACCTGTTCCCGGTATTTTTCGGCTTCAAGGGCGGCAAGGGGGTCGCAACGGCGCTGGGCGTACTACTCGGCTTCAACCTCTGGGTCGGGCTGGGGTGTATGGCCACCTGGATGGTGATGGCGGCACTGTTCCGCATCTCCTCGCTGGCCGCACTGACCGCCGCCGCGCTCTCGCCCGTCTATGCCGGGATGATCATGGGCTGGGGAAAAGCTGCGTGGGTGGTACTGGTGATGAGCGCGCTTCTGTTCTATCGTCACAAAAGCAACATCCGCAAATTGATTGCGGGTGAGGAAGGCCGCATCGGCAGAGAGGCACCCCCACCCCAACCCTCCCCGCAAGCGGGACCTCGGTGCCCCGCAGCGGTAGAGGGAGCAAACGCGAGGCCCAAACCGACTAATGGCGCTATTCGGAAGCACCATCGACCACGCCCGTGACCGCCTCGCCGAGGTGTCAAGCGAGGCCATTGACCACGCAGGCGATCGCCTGGCGGGCGTGGTAAAGGACGGCGTATTGCAGGCCGGGTCCGAATTGAAAGAGGTCATCTGGCAAGCCAGCCAGGAAATTGACGCCAAGCTCGACAAGATTTCCGACGAACTCCATGCCCAGCGGCAATTCACCAAGGACGACGTGCGCGAACTGGTCGACTACGCCGGCGAGCGACTCGGCACGCTGATGGACGAGCGCATCACGCGCGCAAAAATGGAAATTTCCAGCCTGGTGCAGGAGAAAGTCGAATACTTCAAGCACGAAGTGGACAGCTTCTTCATCGAACGCCAGCGCGACCTCGCGCGCGAGCGGCGGCGGCTGTTTCTCAACATCGCCATCGCCATCCTGGCCTCACTCTCGCTGGGTTTCGTGTCCTGGCTTTATCACAAGTATATGGGCGGCGGCATGGATTTATACACCATCTTCCGCATCGTCTTCGCCTCGCTCGCAGGCGGCTATGGCGCATATCTGGCGGTCAAACTGCTGCGCCGCTGGCTGTCGATGTCCGAGCACAAGAAAGACACGCTGTTTCTGGTCAGCCGCTACTGGGGCGTGCTGCGGCCGGAAAGCATTTTCAGCACCCTGGTTCTGGTCTGCCTGATGACCGCACTGGTTGGATTCCTGCTTTTCCCCGAACAGCTCGCGCGCCTCGCCGGCGGCGAACAAATGTTGAAATGGATAAGAACAGCCTTTCCCCTTCAGCCGCTGATCACACCGCGTCCAGGGTCGACAGTTCCCAGCGCGGCTTCACCGTGAACGCCAGATCAGTCCCGGCGTGGGCCATCCGCTGCGCACCCGCGTAGGCGATCATTGCACCATTGTCGGTGCAGAATTCCAGCCGCGGATAAAACACTTCGATGCCTCGCGCCGCCGCCTCGGCGCTCAAGCGCTGACGCAGACGCCTGTTGGCGCCCACTCCGCCCGCGACAACCAGGCGCTTTGCGCCGCTGCGCTTGCACGCGGCGAGGCTCTTGCTGACCAATACGTCCACGGCGGCTTCCTGAAACGCGGCGGCGATGTCGGCGGCGTGGTCCAAACCCTGCTTTGCGAACCAGTGTCAGTACCGCCGTCTTGAGTCCGCTGAAGCTGAAATCAAAATCACCGGAATGCAGCATCGGGCGCGGCAGGGTGTAGCGCGCCGCATTGCCACTGTCGGCAAGCTTAGACAAAACCGGACCGCCGGGATAACCCAGTCCCAGCAACTGCGCGGTCTTGTCGAAGGCCTCGCCGGCCGCATCGTCCAGCGTATCGCCCAGCAATTGCGTAGCGCCCCACCCCCGCCACGTGCATGATCTGCGTGTGGCCGCCGGAAACCAGGAGTGCCACGAACGGAAAGGCAGGCGGGGAATCGGAAATCAGGGGCGACAGCATGTGACCTTCGAGATGGTGCACGCCCACAGCAGGGATGTTCAGTGCATAGGCCAGGGCGCGCGCCATGCCCGCGCCCACCAGCAGCGCCCCCGCCAGTCCCGGCCCCTGGGTATAGGCAATACCGTCCAGGTCGCTGAGTTTGCGGCCACTCTCAGCCAACACCTGACGCGTCAACGGCAATAGCCTGCGGATGTGGTCGCGCGACGCCAGTTCCGGCACCACGCCGCCATAATCATTGTGCATGGCGATTTGCGAATACAGCGCGTGCGACAACAGGCCGTGAGCCGTGTCATAGAGCGCGACACCGGTTTCATCGCAGGAAGATTCAACGCCAAGCACCAGCATAATCAGGGAAAAAGACCAAGGACATCAGCATGATAACGTGAGCATGCATTTGGTTCACGGCTGTGCGCAGGTTACACTGCGCGCCGCGAGAAACCAGGCCATAATTCCATGACGCCGCGCTTCACCCCTCCTCAAACCGCGCTGGAAGCCCAGGCCGCCGCCCTCAAATTAGCCTTTGGTCCGGTCGTGTTCCAGTGTGTACGGATTGCTTTGAAATCAGGCCTGCTGGCCAGTCTGGAGCAGTCGGGGGGGCTGGACATCGCCGTGCTGGCCCAGCGCCATGATTTGTCTGAATACGCCGTCAGCGTGCTGCTGGAAAGCTGTCTGAGCGCTCAAGTCGTGGCCTTCGAAGATGAAAAATACACCCTGACCAAGGTCGGTTATTTCGTGCTGCATGACGCGATGTCGAAAATCAATTTCGATTTCGTGCATGACGTGTGCTATCTCGGCCTCCATGCGCTTGAGGAAAGCCTGCGCCAGGAAAAGCCGCTGGGGCTGAAGACACTGGGAGACTGGCCGACCCTTTACGAGGGACTGACGCACTTTCCGGAACCGGCCAAAAGCGCGTGGTACGCCTTCGATCACCTGTATTCCGATTCGGCGTTTGCCAGCCTGCTGCCACTCGTTTTCAGTTCGGTTCCGCAACGCCTGATGGATATCGGCGCCAACACCGGCAAATGGGCGCACCATTGCCTCAGCCAAGCTCCCGACGTGCACGTCACCCTGGTGGATCTGCCGCGCCAGTTGGAAGTTGCACGAAACAATCTTGAAGCGGCCGGACTGTCCTCCCGCGCAAGCTTCGCGCCAATGGATATTCTGGACGACAGCGCCGCGTTCCCGCCCGGCCAGGACGTGATCTGGATGAGCCAGTTCCTGAGCTGTTTTTCGACGGAGCGCATCCGCAGCATCTTCCGACGCGCGCACGCGGCGCTCGCAGCCAATGGCCGCATCTACGTGCTCGACACCTTCTGGGATCGGCAACAGCATGAGATTTCGGCGTATTGCCTGATCAATTCCTCGCCTTACTTCACCGCCATCGCCAGCGGCAACAGCAAAATGTATCGATCCCAGGATTACATTCGCTGCGCTGACGCCGAGGGACTGAGCCTGATCGACCTGCGCGATGGCTTTGGCATCTGCCACAGCCTGCTGACGTTCGAGGCCAGACCCGCAGCACGCGCCCCGCGCTTGCCGGCCTGATGCCTTATACTGAAACAGTTGGGTCGGAGAGACCGACAACACCACCAACCTGAAATTCACTTCACATCGCAAGTCAATATCAAGAGAGTCAACCCAATGAAATTCCATTCATCGCTTGTTGTTGCAGGTATCGTGGTTGCGCTGCTGGGCGGCTGCCGCAGCGCCGCCATCCATAACGTCAGCGCAGAGCCTGTTGTCGCCAACAAACCGGTGTCCATGGACGATGTGCAGAAAGCCATCGTGCGTGCCGGCGCCGCCCTGGGCTGGCAGATGAAGCCGGTTGAGCCCGGCCTGATTGTGGGCACGCTGAATCTGCGCACCCATATGGCCATGGTCGATATCAGATACGACACCAAAACCTACAGCATCACCTACAAGGACAGCAGCGATCTGGGCTACGACGGCACAAGCATCCACAAAAACTACAACGGCTGGATTGAAAACCTCGACCGCGGCATTCGTACCCAACTGAGCAATCTGTAATCGGGCTGTCCCTGCCGGTTTCCCGTCGGTGCAGCCCTGCGGCTCCACCGAACGCTCGACAACGCGGGGGTCAGCGGAAGAAGTGGCCTGGCGGCCTTGGGTGACGACCGTCCGGAACATTTGTTGCCCAAACCGCTGACGGAATACGCCGCAACGCTTTTTCAACCATGATGATGGAACCAAAAACCGAACTGGAGCAGGACGTGGCTGACCTGCTCGTCACCACGCTCAACCTGGAAACCCAGGCTGACGACATCGATCCGCTCGCGCCCTTGTTTGGTGACGCCGGCCTCGGGCTGGATTCGATCGACATGCTGGAACTCTCGCTGGGCGTCTCCAAACAATATGGCTTTCAACTGCGCTCGGACGCTGCCGACAATGTCAGTATCTTTGCCTCGTTGCGCGCACTCAGCCGGCACATAGAGCAGCACCGCGTGCGTTGATGCGCTGGAAAGCCTGGGGGTCGGCATTGCTGCTGCTGGTGGGCTATCCGCTTGCCAGCCGTTATGCCCTCAGCCACGGATGGAACGGCGCCCGCTTCGCCACCCTGCTGCCGGTTCTGGCCTACTGCGCGCTGTTCGCCCTGTTTTCCGGCACGCTGAGGCCTGGACATGTCCCCCTGATCAGTCGCTTCGCCAGGATGGAGCAGGGTGAACTCAGCGCCGAATTGCGCACCTATACCCGCCGTCTGACCGTCATCTGGTGTGTGTTTTTTGCAGGCATGGCCATCCTCGACCTGGGCCTCGCCGCATGGGCGCCCTTGCAGGTCTGGTACCTGCACACGTTTTTTTTCAGCTATCTGCTGATCGCCATGCTCTTCCTGGGTGAGTTCGCCTATCGCCGCTGGCGCTATCCGCACTACCGCCATGCCAGCCCCTGGCAACTCCTGCGCAATATCCTGAGCCACGGCCTGCGTTGAGCCTTGCCCCCATGCTGCCCCTGTTCCCCCACCACCATGCCCAGCAGACCGTGTATGCGGATACGCAACGCAGCCTGGATCGCGCCGCATTTCTGGGCGCAGCGCAAGCCCTCGCGCAGCGTCTGCCGGCGCAAAACCACTGCCTGAATCTGTGCGACGACCGGCTTTTCTTTATGCTGGGCTTCTGCGCCGCGCTGCTGCGCGGGCAATGCACCCTGCTCCCCGTCAATCGCACCGAATCCGGGCTGGCGGATATCACCCGGATGCATCCACATATCACTGCGCTGTGCGATGGCCCGCAATCACTTGCCGGGGTCACCTGTCTGCATCTGGACGCATCGTTTCTGGATGCCCCACCGCAGCAGGCGGATGGTGGCATCCCGCCTGCGACCCTGGCGGCAGAGCTATATACTTCCGGCAGCACCGGCGCCCCGCAGGCCCACCGCAAGACCTGGGACATGCTCGTTCAGGGTGCGCAGCAGTTGGCCGCCGGGCTGAACGCTGATGGCGCCCTGCTGGGCAGCGTGCCATCGCAACATATGTTCGGGCTGGAAAGCACCATCCTGTTGCCCATGCAGAGCGGGCTCGCCCTGGCGGGCGGTTGCCCCCTGCTGCCGCAGGATATCCAGTCCGCCCTGCAGCGCCTGACTTCCCCTTCATGGTGGGCGACGACACCGATGCATCTGCGCGCCTGTGTGCAAAGCGGGCTGGAGTTTCCCAGGCTGGCAGGCATCATCTGTGCAACTCAGACGCTCTCGCCCGATCTGGCCCGCGCCGCTGAAGCCTGCTTTCAGGCTCCCCTGCATGACATCTACGGCTGCACCGAAGCGGGCGTCATTGGCCTGCGCCGCCCTGCGCAGTCTGCCGTCTGGCGCCTCCTGCCCGACTGGGAAATGAGCCGCCGTGCCGAACACACCTGGATCAGCGGCAAACGCAGCCCGCAAGCGCTTTGTCTGCCCGACCATGTCGAACCCCTGTCCGACGGACGTTTTCTGTTGCATGGCCGCCATGCCAGCCTGATCAAGGTGGGCGGCAAACGGATGCATCTGGATGCGTTGAATCGAATCCTGCTGTCCATGCCCGGCGTTCTGGACGGCGTGTTCATTCAGCCAGTCGAAGGCGGACGTCTGACCGCATTTGTCGTTGCAACCGAGCCCAACCCAACCGCCTTGCTGGCGGCGCTGCGCAAGCAGATCGATCCGGTTTTCCTGCCGCGCCCGATCCGCTGGGTCTCGTCGCTGCCACGCAATGCCATGGGAAAATTGCCGCTGCACGCGTTGCAACAACTGCTCGATCAAGCTTCCTCATGACAGCCCCTTTTGAATTCTCCGGGCACATCCCGGCTGACCACCCCGCACTGCCCGGCCACTTCCCGGGCTACCCGATCACCCCGGGCGTGGTGCTGCTCAACCAGGTGGCCAAAGCCTTTGCCCGCTGGCAACCTGGCGCCCGCATCTCGGCCTGGCCGCAGGCCAAGTTTGTTTCACCCCTGCTGCCGGAAGAAGCATTTGTCATCCGCCTGACCCGCACCGCGCCGGACACCGCCCGGTTCACCCTTCACGTTGACGCCCGCCTGGTCGCCAGCGGCCATTTCACATTTGTTTCAAGTGGCGCATTGGACGCATGAGCGACGAATGGTCTACCCGTCCGGAACGGAGCACGCTGTGGGTGATGCAGTTGTACGCCTGGGTTTCCCTGCGGGCCGGGCGTGCGGCCGGCCGTCTGTTCCTGCCCGTGATCTGCCTGTATTTCCTGCTGTTTGCGCGGCATGCGCGGCAGGCTTCGACGGATTATCTGGCGCGCATACTGGGGCGTGCGCCAGGCTGGCGGGCGCGTTATCGTCATTTCCTCCATTTCGCCAGCGTCGTCCACGACCGCCTGTTTCTCAGCGCAGGCCACCTTGCCCGCTTCGACATTCACATCGAAGGCGAAACGCATGTCCGCAGCGCCCTGGCAAACGGACGCGGTCTCATCCTGCTCGGCGCGCATTTCGGCAGCTTCGAAGTGCTGCGTGCCGGTCTGGCATCACGCGAGGCGCTGCCAGACTTGAACGTGCTGATGTATGTCGACAACGCCGCCAACAGCAACCGCATTTTTGACAATGCCAGGCGCCAGGGGGTCAACATCATTCCTCTGGGTCACCCGGACTCCCTGATGCGGGCCATGGAATGCCTGCAACGCGGCGAGATGCTCGGCATTCTGGGGGATCGCACGCTGGGTCAGGATAAAATCGTGCGCGTCCCTTTCATGGGGGCACCCGCTGCCTTCCCGCAAGCGCCCTGGCTGCTGGCCAGTTTGTCGCAGGCGCCGGTGGCGCTGTTTTTTGGCATCTATGAAGGTGGCAACCGCTATACCATTCGCTTCGAGGCTTTTGCCGACCGCATCGATCTGCCGCGTGGCCAGCGCAGCGAGCACTGCGCGACCCTTGCCACGCGTTTTGCGCAGCGCCTGGAAGCGCAATGCCGCAGCTCGCCGTACAACTGGTTCAATTTTTATGCTTTCTGGCAATTACCGGATTAGCCGGGGCCTGCTTGGCCTGGCCTTATGCTGCGCAAGTTCGCTGCCGACGGCGTCGGACTGGGGGTTGCCGCAACTCATGTCCGGCTTTGCCGCCGTTCTGGAAAGCCGTGCGCGCTTCCATGAAGAAAAACACCTGGCCATGCTGACCGAGCCGCTACAGTTGTCCGGCACACTGCGCTATGTACGCCCCGACCAAATCGAGAAGCTGATCACCCAGCCCTACGCAGAATCCCTGCGTATCAACGGCGGCCGCCTGGAGTGGGAAACGCAGGGGCGTACCCGTACCCTGTCGCTGCGCAGCCAGCCGCAAATCTGGGCGCTGGCGGAAAGCCTGCGCGCCACCCTGGCTGGCGACCTGCCGGCCTTGCAGCGCCACTACAAGGTCAAACTTGAGGGCGGACAGGCACAGTGGAGCGTCACTCTGGAACCGCGCTACGAAAGCCTGTCCCAGTTCATCGAACTCATTCGCCTGCAAGGCAGCGATAACCACCTGCGCCAGGTCGAGATCATCGAGGCCAATGGCGATCGTTCGCTGATGCGCATCGAGGAGATAAAAAACTGAAGCACGCCGGATTGCCCCGCAAAGGGACTCCGATCCACTCCGGGCTGAAGCCCATATGGAGCCCAGTGCGCCTACTGTGGCTCGCAGCCTTGCTGCTGAGCGTGGTGCAACTGGCGCGCACGCCACTCAATCTGGACCTGAGCGGCTTCCTGCCCAGCCATGCCAGTCCCGCTCAGCGCCTGTTGATCGACCAGATGCGCGACGGCGTGGGGGGACGACTCATATTGCTGGCGATCAGCGGTGACAGCGCCGATGCGCGCGCCCGCATCAGCCAGCAACTCGCGGCACGCCTGCAGCACAGCGGCCAGTTCAGTCTGGTTGCCAACGGAACGCCGCTGCCGCCTGCGCAGATGGAATGGCTGATGGAACGGCGTTACCTGCTGACCCCTGGCCTCAATGCAGAGTCCTTCAGCGCCGCCACCCTGCGGCGGGCGCTGGAGGACAGTCTGCGTCTCCTGGCTACTCCGCTCGGCAGCGTGGTTCAGACCTGGCTACCGCGAGACCCCGGCGGCTCCATGCTGACGCTGTTGCAGTCGCTGGCGGGGCAGAATCCACCGGACATCCAGCATGGCGTGTGGTCTACGCAGGACGGACAGCGCGCCCTGCTGCTGGCCTATAGCCGGGCACCGGGGATGGATGCGAGTGCGCAGGAACGCGCTATTGCCAGCATCCGGCACGCTTTTTCTGCCAGCCTCCGCGCCGCTGACGGCAGCGTCAGTCCGGCTCGATTGCAACTGAGCGGGGCTGCGGTGTTTGCCGCCAAAGCGCGCCAGCAAATCGAGCGCGCCGCGCAGCGCACCACCGTGTTGTCCATCGTGCTGGTCACGCTGATTCTGTGGCTGGCGTACCGTGCCTGGAAGCCCGTCGCCTACAGTCTCATCCCGCTGCTGACCGGCCTGCTGGTTGGCGCGGCTGCGGTCGGCGCGTGGTTCGGCTCGATTCATGGCATCACCCTGGCATTTGGCGCAATTCTCATCGGCGAAGCGGTGGATTATCCGGCCTATCTGTTCACCCACCGTGCGGTCGGCGAGACGCTCACCGCCACGGCCTGGCGCATCCGCCACGCCCTGCGGCTGGCCATGCTGACCACGGCGCTGAGCGCACTGTTCATGCTGCTGTCCGACCTGGAAGGACTGCGCCAGCTGGGCCTGCTGACCGCCGCCGGCACGCTGGCCGCCGGCCTGACCACGCGCTGGCTGCTGCCCGATCTCCAACCGGGCGAATACCATCTGCCGCGACTGCCGTCCTGGCCGCGCCCGCCTCGCTGGCTGGCGATCATGCTGCTGGCGAGTGCTGCCATCGTGCTGGCGCGCACCGGTCTGGTGTGGGACGACGACCTGGCGCATCTGTCGCCAACTTCACCTGCGGCGTTGGCGCAGGATCGAGCCTTGCGTGACGCACTCGGCGCACCCGATGCGCGCTTTGTGCTGACGTTTACCGCTGCCACCGCCGAGGCGGCCCTGGCCTTGAGCGAGCGACACCAGGCCTGGCTGGAAAGCCTCGTCCGCGATGGCATCATCACGGGCTACGCGCTGGCGGCGCAATCCCTGCCCAGCCAGACAGCGCAGCGCGCCCGGCAATGCCGCCCTGCCCGACAACGCCACCGCCAGCCGCAATCTGCAGCAGGCCTTGCACGGCCTGCCTTTCCGCCCCGGCAGCTTTGCGCCGTTTTTGCGCGATATCGAGCACAGCCGCGGCTTGCCGCTGATCCAGCGGCGCGACCTGGACGGCACGCCCTGGGCGGCCCGCGTCGATGCGCTGCTCACCCCGGGGCGAGGGCAGTGGATTGCGCTGGCGCCGCTGTCCGGCATCGCCCAGTCGGCGCGTCTGGTCGAGGCGGTCGAGCAGCATCCCGTACCGGGCATGGCCTTGCTGGACATCAAGGGCGATACGGAGAACCTCCTGCGCACTGCGCGGCAACAGGCCCTGTACCTGATGCTGGCTGGCATCGCCACCATCGGCGTATTGCTCCGCGTCAGCCTCGGCAGCCTCCGCGTGGCCGCGATCACGCTGCTGCCGGTATTGGCCGCCATGCTGACCACCACTGCCACGCTGCTGGCGCTGGGGGAGCGGCTCAACCTGTTTCATCTGATTTCGCTGCTGCTGGTGCTGGGCATCGGCATGAACTACGCCCTGTTCTTCCAGCGCCGGCCCGAGAATCCGGAGTCCGCCCAGCGCGCCAGCCTGGCAGTGGGGCTGTGCGGCATGACCAGCCTGACGGCTTTCACCTGCCTGATGCTCACACCGATTCCCGTGTTGCACGCAATCGGCTTGACGGTCCTGCTGGGCACGCTGTTTTCATTGCTGTATGCGGCCGCTTGGCGGCCGGATAACGCATTGCGCAATCCCGGTTAGAATCCGCCATTTTCTGCCGCGCCACGTGAATCCGCTCCCCATTACCGCACTCGCCACCGCCAGCCCGCTGGGGCTGGGGCTGGACGCGGCGTTGTCCGCCTTGCGGCAAGGACGCAGCGGCTTGCGCCCGAATGATTTTGGCGATGCCACGCTGCCCACCTGGATCGGCCGTGTCGACGCCGTCGAGGCGTGCACCCTGCCCGCCACCCTGCAAACCTACGACTGCCGCAACAACCGCCTGGCGCATCTTGGTCTCGAGTTGGACGGGTTCCGCGCTGCGGTGGCGCGTGCCCGGCAGCGTTGGGGCAGCGCGCGCATCGGCGTCTTTCTCGGCACCACGACCTCGGGCATTCTTGCGACCGAGCAGGCCTATCAGGCGCGCGACGCTGCGGGCACCCTGCCCGCCAGTTTCAATTACGCCCACACCCATAGCCTGTATTCCGTCACCGACTATGTCCGCACCAGCTTACAGCTGAGCGGCCCGGCCTACAGCATTTCCACGGCGTGTTCATCGAGCGCCAAGGTGTTTGCCGCTGCCAGCCGCATGATTGCAGCGGGCGTATGCGATGCAGCCGTGGTCGGCGGAGTGGACAGCCTGTGTTACTCCATCCTCTACGGTTTCAATTCACTGGGCCTGCTGTCCAGCCAGCCCTGCCGCCCCTGGGATGCACAACGTGACGGTCTCAGCCTGGGCGAAGCCGCCGGCTTTGCGCTGATCGAGCGCGAGGCTGACAGCGACCTGGCCTTGCTGGGCCATGGCGAAAGCGCCGACGCCTATCACATGTCGTCCCCGCATCCGGCGGGTGCCGGCGCATTGCTCGCGATGCGCGAAGCCTTGCAGCGTGCCGGACTCGACGCGCAGGCGATCGATTATGTGAACCTGCACGGCACGGCCAGCCCGGCCAATGACCGGGCCGAAGACCAGGCCGTCAGCCAGCTATTTGGTGCCCACATCGCATGCAGCTCGACCAAGGGTCACACCGGACACACGCTGGGCGCCGCCGGCATCACCGAGGCCATACTGTGCGCCCTGACCCTGCGCTCGGGCATCGCGCCGGGCACCCTCCACCAGCGCGAGGCCGACCCGGACTTGCACTGCCGTGTCCTGACCCAGGCGCAGCCTCTGCACCCCCAGCGTGTCATGAGCAATTCTTTCGGTTTTGGCGGCGACAACTGCGCACTGGTTCTGGGGCGCTCGGCATGATGCGCGTCGCCGTACAAGGCATCGGTCTGTATGCACCGGGCCTGCCCAGTTGGCAGGCCGCAGCACCGGTGCTGCGTGGCGAGCAAGCCTGGCATGCAGCGCCGGCGCCGGCGGTCAACATGCCGTTGCCACCAGCCGAGCGCCGCCGCACCTCGGCCTGCGCGCGTGCCGCCTGGGCAGTCGCCGAGCAGGCGCTTGCTTTTGCCGGCATCGATGCGCGGGAGGTCAATAGCGTATTTGCTTCCAGCGGCGGTGATGGCGTCATCCTGCATCAACTGTGCATGTCGCTGGCAACCCCGGAACGCGCAGTGTCGCCCACCCATTTCCATAATTCGGTGCACAACGCACCGGCCGGCTATTACAGCATTGCCCATGCCAGCCATGCCGCGTCAACCAGCCTGTGCCATCACGCCGCCCCGTTCGCAGCGGGTTTGCTGGAAGCAACCGTCCAGGTCAGCACTGAAAGCCGTCCTGTTTTATTGGTGGGATTCGATCTGGTCGCGCCCTTCCCACTCGCGCCGACTGGCCCGCACAACAAGACTTCGCGGTCGCGCTTTTGCTGGCGCCCCCCACCCAGGCGCACGCGCTCGCACAATGGCGCATCACGCCGACCCCCGCTGCCCCGGCGACGGCCCACGCCGCCGCAAGCTGGCTGGCGCAGTTGGTCAAGGCCAATCCCGTGGCGGAGAGTCTGCCCCTGCTGGTGGCCCTGGCTTGCGACACGCCGGTGCGACATCGCCTGCCTTACCTTGACGACCTGACCTTGGAAGTGGAGACCGCAGATTGAACTCCGCCGATATTGCCCGTCTGCTTCCGCACAGTGGCAGCATGGTGCTGCTCGATGCCGTGCTCGAACACGACGCCAGCACGATTCACTGTCTGGCGCACCGCCATCACGCTCCCGACAATCCTCTGCGGATGGACGGCAGGCTGCCCGCCTGGTGCGGCATTGAATATGCGGCGCAGGCCATGGCTGTTCACCAGCGCCTGTGCGCAAACCATGCCGCACCGCCTGCACGCGGTTTTCTGGCCGTGGTGCGCGACGTGACGCTGACGCCAACTTATCTCGACGATCTGCCGGGGGAACTGCATATCCACGCTGAAAAAATCATTGCCGAGGGCGGACGCTCGCTGTACCGGTTCCATCTCAGCAGCCAGGGGCAAACACTGCTCAGCGGCCGCGCCGCTGTCGTTCTGCAGGGCGCACCCGAATGAAGCGCGCCCTCGTCACCGGCGGCAGCGGCGTCATCGGTTCTGCTATTTGCCGCCGTCTGGCAGCTTGCGGTCATCATGTAATGATTCATGCCCACCGTCATCCCGAGCGGGCGGCGCTGCTGGCGGATGAAATCCGGGCGACAGGCGGCAATGCGGAGCCCCTCACCTTCGATGTCCGTGACACCGACAGCTGTCGAGCGGCACTGGAATACAGCCTAACGCATGGTCCCGTGCAAATCCTGGTCAACAACGCAGGCGGTCACGACGATGCCCCGCTGGCCGGGATGCGGACGGAACAATGGCATGAAGTCATCGATACCTCGCTGCACGGTTTTTTCAATGTGACCCAGCCCTTGCTGCTGCCCATGATGGCCACCCGCTGGGGGCGAATCATCAGTCTGTCCTCGGTCGCCGCCCAGTTGGGCAACCGGGGCCAGGCCAACTATGCCGCCGCCAAGGCTGGATTGCACGGCGCCAGCAAGTCGCTGGCGCTGGAACTGGCCACGCGCGGCATCACGGTGAATGTCGTGGCCCCCGGAATCATCGAATCCGGCATGACTGACGGCGTCTTCGATCCTGATACGATCAAGCGCCTGGTGCCGATGAAGCGCGCCGGGACACCGGACGAAGTCGCCGCACTGGTGGCCTTCCTCGCCTCCGACGAGGCGGCTTATCTCACCGCCCAGATCATTGGCCTGAATGGGGGCATGGCTTGAACCCCGCGGACAAAACCAACCCCATTGCACTGGTCATCCCCGCCTACAATGAAGCGGCAAGCCTGCGTCAGGTTGCCACCTCGGCACTGGCGCAGCACCCGTGGGTTATCGTTGTCGATGACGGCTCGACCGACGCCACCCTGCAATGTGTCGCCGATTTGCCGCTCACCCTGCTGCGTCAGCCTCATAATCAGGGCAAGGCGCAAGCCTTGTGGCGTGGCATGGATCACGCGCTGCAACTGGGTGCCGCAGCAGTCATCACTATGGATGCCGACGGCCAGCATCGCGCCGTCGATCTGCCGCGCCTACTCGCAGCCTGGCACGCGCACCCCGACCATATCGTGATCGGCACTCGCCTGCATGACCGCAGCCAGTTCCCGCTCAAGCGCTATCTGGCCAATCGTTTTGCCAACTTCTGGGTGGCGTGGGCGGCGGGCTACCCGATTCTCGACAGCCAATCCGGCTTTCGCGTTTATCCCGCCCACCTGCTGCGTGCCCACCGTGATACTTGCCGCCAGGCGGCGGGATTTGTATTTGAAAGCGAAATCCTGATCGAAGCCGGGCGTTGCGGCGGCGACGAGTATCGCGATCCCCATCCCCGCCATTTACGGCGCAGACAAACGCCGCAGTCATTTTCGGCCAGTGGTGGACATCCTGCGCATCACCCGCATGGTGGCCTGGAAGCTGTTGCAGCGCGGACTTTATCCGCAAGGCCTGCTGCGCAGCCTGCGCCGCCCTGCCGACATAAAAAATACTGCCGTGCAGGACCCTCCAACCGAGCCGGTTTGATTCATTTGCGTCTCCTGTTACAATTCGCATTTTTCGACTTCCCGGGAAGCCATCTCCAATATGCCTCACGTTAAACTCAAGGAAAACGAGCCGTTTGATGTCGCTCTGCGCCGTTTCAAGCGTTCTATAGAAAAAGTCGGCCTCTTGACCGAACTGCGCGCCCGCGAATTCTATGAAAAGCCCACTGCCGAGCGCAAGCGCAAGCTGGCTGCCGCGGTCAAGCGCCAGAGCAAACGCCTGCGCGGTCAGCAACTGCCGCCCAAGCTGTATTGAATACAGCGTATTGATGCAGCGCATCATTCCTTGACTGCCTTGACACTCAAGGCGCGCATCACGGAGGACATGAAGTCCGCCATGCGCGCCCGCACCGATGAAACACAGCGGGCCAACGCAACACTCCGCCTCGGTACCATTCGTCTGTTGCTTGCCGCCATCAAGCAAAGGGAAGTGGACGAGCACGTCGAGCTTGACGATGCCGCCGTCAGCGGCATCGTCGAAAAACTCATCAAGCAGCGCCGCGATTCGATTAGCCAGTTCCAGACCGCGGGCCGCGCCGATCTGGTGGAAGCCGAAAAGGCTGAGCTCGCCATTCTGCAATCCTATCTGCCGGATCAACTGTCCGCACCCGAAGTGGAAGCGGCGGTCATGGTTGCGATTGCCGAATCCGGCGCCGTCACCGCGAAAGATATGGGCAAGGTGATGGGGCTGCTCAAGCCCCGCCTTGCGGGCCGCGCCGACATGGGGCAAGTTTCCGCGCTCATCAAAGCCAAACTGGCCGGCTAGCGCGACCCATCCTGCGCGATAAACCGGCTCGGGTTTATCATGTTGCCGCCATGATCCCGCGCGATTTTATCGACACCCTGCTTGCCCGCGTTGACATCGTTGATGTCATCGACCGCCGCGTGCCGCTGAAGAAAGCCGGACAGAATTACCAGGCGTGCTGTCCGTTCCACAACGAGAAAACTCCGTCATTCACGGTTAGCCCGGCCAAGCAGTTTTACCACTGTTTCGGCTGCGGCGCGCACGGCACCGCGCTTGGGTTTCTCATGGAATACGAGCACATGAGCTTTCGCGACTCGGTCGCGGCCCTGGCTCAGGATGTGGGTTTACCCGTGCCGGAATCGGGCGGCGAGCCGGATCGTCCCAAGCCGCCGCCCGCTTTGTGGGACGCGCTGGAACAGGCTGCCCGCTTTTACAAGCAACAACTCAAGCAAAACCCGCGCGCCATCGAGTATTTGAAGCGGCGCGGATTGACCGGCCAGATTGCCGCCCGTTATGGCATCGGCTACGCGCCCGCGAGCAACTCCCTCAAACAGGTTTTTCCTGACTACCAGGCCGAGGCCCTCGCCGCTTGCGGGATGGTGATCGACGGAGACAGCGGACGCTATGATCGATTCCGCGACCGCATCATGTTCCCGATCAGGAATGTAAAGGGCCAAATAATCGGCTTCGGCGGGCGGATTCTGGATCAGGGCGAACCGAAATATCTGAATTCCCCGGAAACGCCGCTGTTTCACAAGGGATCGGAAATGTATGGTCTGTTCGAGGCGCGCGACGCGATCAAACAGGCCGGGCGTGTGGTCGTGGTGGAAGGCTATATGGACGTGGTTGCGCTGGCACAGTACGGTGTGGGCTTTGCCGTTGCCACGCTGGGTACGGCCACTTCAGCGATTCACGTCCGCACTTTGCTGCGTCATACCGACCGTCTGATCTATTGCTTTGACGGTGACAATGCGGGGCGCAAAGCCGCCTGGCGCGCGCTGGAAAACTCGCTGGAATCCTTGCAGGACGGCAAGGAAGTCGGTTTTCTGTTTCTGCCCGAGGGCGAAGACCCGGACAGTTACATTCGAGCACAGGGGCCTGACGCATTCATCCATCTGCTCGACACCCAGACCATGCCGCTCTCGGCTTTTCTGATTCGTGAACTCACGCGCAACGGGACGTTGGATAGCGCTGAAGGCCGCGCCAGCCTGTTGAAATCTGCCAGGCCCTTGCTCGACAAGATCAACGCGCCGCTACTGGCTGGGCTGCTGCGGCAAAAAATTGCCGGACTGGCAGACTTGCAAGCTGGCGACCTGGCGCAATTCGGCCTGGGATATTCGGCCAGAACCCATAATCCACCCCGTCCACGAGGCCGTCGCCCGGCTCCGTCAAAACTGCGCAATCTTGCACGCAGCTTGCTGATGCAGCCGCAACGAGCCAAGGAAATCCAGACCCAGTGGCTCGACCCGGCCGACCCTTGGGCGAAGACCATCATCGACATGCTGGACTGGTTGCGGCCCTATGACGCAGGCAAATCACTCCCCGCACTGATGGAGGATGCCCGTGGCAGCGCGTTTGAACCCTTGCTCGAAGAACTCGCCGCCGACACCCTCAAGCTCGACGATAACTGGGATTGGAATGCTGAACTTGAAGGGGCGGCCAGACAGTTGCGTGAGGACTGGCGGCGGCGGCGCATGCAACAACTGGGCGCACGTCCACTCGGCGCGCTGACTGCGGGTGAGCGCGCGGAACTTGCTGAACTGGCACGGTCCTAGCTTACCGAATTGACCAAGCTTAGGTCGAGACAAACTGAAAGTTTGCAGTATAATTACCGGTTTTTGAACGATTTTCTTCTGGTTGAGCCTAACGTTCCCAGAGAAACCAGAGCGGAGAACAAGCCTGTGGCAGCACGCGGAAGAAAACCCGGCGGACGCGCAAACAAAGCCGAGGCCAAGCCGCCTCAAAGAGAGTTAACCCCGGTCGAAGCCGAGGCGCGGCGCACGCGCCTGAAAAATCTGATTGTGCTGGGCAAGGAGCGGGGCTTCTTGACCTATGCGGAGGTCAACGACCACCTGCCGGATGAAATGCTCGACGCCGAGCAGATCGAAGGCGTGATCAGCATGATCAACGACATGGGCATTCAAGTCTATGACGAAGCGCCGGATGCCGAAACCCTGCTAATGCAGGAAGCCGCACCGCCCGTGGCGGACGAGGACGTGGTGGCAGAAGCCGAACAGGCCCTGACTACCGTCGATTCCGAGTTTGGCCGCACCACCGACCCGGTGCGCATGTACATGCGCGAAATGGGCTCGGTCGAGTTGCTGACGCGCGAAGGCGAAATCGAAATCGCCAAGCGTATCGAAGAAGGCTTGCGCCAAATGGTGCAGGCCATTTCTTCGTGCCCGTTCACCATCCAGCAGATTCTTGATCTGGCCACGCAAGTCGAGAAAGACGAAATACGGGTGGACGAGCTGATTGATGGCTTTGTCGAAACCGACGTCGGCATCCCCGCCCCGACGCCCAAGTCAGCAGAACCCGCCGACGAAGAGGACGAGGAAGCCGGTGCGGCCATTGCTGCCGCCAATCTTGCGCAATTGAAAGTCGAGGCCATCGCGCAGTTCGACTACATCCGCAAAGCTTACAAACGGGCGCAAACGGCTCAAGTGAAGTATGGCCTGGGCAGCCCGCAGCACGCCAAGGCGCAAAACGAAGTCACCGAACTATTGATGGCCATTCGATTCTCGGTTCGCCAGGTCGACGCCTTGTGCGAGCAGATTCGCTCGGCCGTGGAAGAAGTTCGCGTGCATGAACGCAAAATCCTGCAATTCTGCGTCAACCACTCAGGCATGCCGCGCCCGCATTTCATCAAGTCTTTCCCGGGCAATGAGACCAACCTGGCCTGGCTGGACAAGGAAATTGCCGCGAAAAAAGGCTACTGCTCGACGCTTGCGCGCGTACAGTACGAAATCAAGGATCATCAGCAGCAGTTGATCGACATGCAGGATCGAATTGGTTTGCCGGTCAAGATGCTTAAAGACATCAACAAACAGATGTCCACCGGCGAAGCAAAGGCCCGCCGTGCCAAGCGTGAAATGATCGAAGCCAACCTGCGTCTGGTGATTTCCATCGCCAAGAAATATACCAACCGCGGCCTGCAATTCCTCGACCTGATCCAGGAAGGCAACATCGGTCTGATGAAAGCGGTGGAAAAATTCGAATACCGTCGTGGCTACAAGTTTTCGACCTATGCGACCTGGTGGATTCGCCAGGCCATCACGCGTTCGATCGCCGACCAGGCGCGCACCATCCGCATCCCGGTGCACATGATCGAGACGATCAACAAAATGAACCGCATCTCGCGGCAGATTTTGCAGGAGACGGGACAGGAACCGGATCCGGCGACACTCGCGATCAAGATGGAAATGCCGGAAGACAAAATCCGCAAGATCATGAAGATCGCCAAGGAACCGATCTCGATGGAAACGCCTATCGGTGACGACGAAGACTCCCATCTGGGCGATTTTATCGAAGACTCGACCACGCTTTCACCCGACGACTCGGCCATCTACGCCAATCTGCGCGACGCCACGCGCGATGTCCTGGACAGCCTGACCTCGCGTGAAGCCAAGGTACTGCGCATGCGCTTCGGTATCGAAATGAATACCGACCACACGCTGGAAGAAGTCGGCAAGCAATTCGACGTCACTCGCGAGCGCATTCGCCAGATAGAAGCCAAGGCGCTGCGCAAGTTACGCCACCCGACTCGCTCCGAAAAACTGAAAAGTTTTGTGGGCAGCGACAAATCGTAATACATGCAGACGCACACAACTCGGTGCTGTAAAGCTTAAGGGTCTGTAGCTCAGCTGGTTAGAGCAGGGGACTCATAATCCCTTGGTCCACGGTTCAAGTCCGTGCAGACCCACCAAACGCAATAACATGCGCCGTAATGACAGCCGGCGCAACAAAACCTGAACACGCGATTTGGGAGTTGGATCATGGGGGGAGAAGGGAAAAAAACCGGTGAACGCCGCCAGCAGATATTGCAGACACTCGCTGCGATGCTGGAAGAACCGCGGGCGGAGAAAATCACCACAGCATCGCTGGCGGCCCGCATCGGTGTATCCGAAGCGGCGCTGTATCGTCATTTTTCCAGCAAGGCCCAGATGTACGAAGGTCTGATCGAGTTCATCGAACAGACGCTCTTCAAACTGATTGCACGCATTACCGCAGACACGCCCGCTCCGCTAGCGCAGGCCAAAGCGATGGTCGCCATGCTGCTCAACTTTTCGGGCAGGAATCCGGGCATGACACGGGTGCTGATCGGCGAGGCACTGGTCAACGAAAACGATCGCCTGCAAAAACGCATCAACCAGTTGCATGACCGAATCGAGGCCCAGTTGCGCCAGTGCCTGCGCTTCGCGCTCGACCAGCAGCCTGAGCTCACCGCACCGCTTGCCAACCTGATCCTGTGTTTTGTTGTTGGTCGCTGGCATCAATACGCCAAAAGCGGGTTCACTCGCCCGCCGGGGGCCGATCTGGACCTGTTGCTGACACGATTGCTGGACACGAATCCAACCCGGGGTTAGGACCTGGTCCGGCACACCGGACAACCGGGATCACGCGGGACACGTAACACGCGCGCCTCAGTTCCCAAGCTGTCCCACAGCAGCAATTTCCCGATAAGCGGCTGGCCTACACGTACCAGACATTTCAGCGCCTCCACCGCCTGCGCCGCGCCGATCACGCCGACCAGCGGTGCGAACACTCCGGCTTCTGCGCACCGCAACGGGGGTTGTTCGACATCCTCCGGAAACAGGCAATGGTAGCAGGGACTGTCGGCCCGGGCTGGATCGAAAACCGCGAGTTGACCGGAAAAGCCGATAGCCGCGCCGGACACAAGCGGTTTACCGCTTGCGAAACAAGCCCGATTAACCGCGTGTCGCGTCGTGAAATTATCCGAAGCATCGATCACCAGGTCGGCTTCGGCCACCGCATGCACCAGGCTTTCACCTTGGAGCGGCGCCTCAATCGCCCGCACTTCGATCTCCGGATTGATGGCCAGCACCGAGCGTTGCAATGAGGCCGCCTTGTTAAGACCGATACTGCCGCTTGTGTGTCCGATCTGGCGCTGCAGATTGGTAAGCTCCACCACGTCGCCGTCTGCTATCACGAGCCGCCCAATACCCGCCGCACCGAGATACAACGCGACCGGACAGCCCAAGCCGCCGGCCCCCACCACCAGCACCCGGGCCTGAACTATCCTTTCCTGGCCCTCGATGCCCAGTTCGGGAAGCAGGATATGACGGCTGTAACGCAGCAGTTGGTTGTCGTTCAAGCTCATGAGGTTTTGAGACGTCAGAACCGGTCATACGGAAAGCGCGGGCTTATTTGTAGGTTCGCCACTCTTCCGGCGTTTCATCCCGGTCGCCATGCATATGGTTTTCGTAGACTTTGACAAACGCCTGCTGGGATTTGATATCCGGCTCGTTGGCTGCAACATTGCGGCGTTGCACATTTTCACAGAAATAGGCCAGGGATCGCCTGAGTTTGCTGAGCAGGCTGTTGTCGAGGTGAAACCCCTGATTCGACAGCGCCGTCTCCAGTCCTTCCAGGGTGTATTCGCAAATGTGGTATCGAACATGCAACCGATACGGAAGCTCGCCCAAACGCACGTCCAGACCTTGCAGTCCGATCAGCAATACCAAAGCCCGCTCAGCCTGCTCCGGGGGCAGGTCATGGAAGACAATTTCGCGCGTTTTTTCGAGATCGCAGGGGAGCATGAGCACATGAGCGAATGAATATGCGCTTAGTATAGCCCGGGCACCTCCCCTGTGACAGCCGTGCCAGGGCAGCCTTGACAGGACTGAATAGGTTTCAGCGCGCCTGGAAGATTTGCAGGCCCTTCAGCAGGTTGAGCGCCTGGTTCACCTGGAAATCGTTCTTGGACACGACTTCGCCAGGCTCCAGCGCGGGCTTCTTGTCCTTGCCACCCTTGTCGGTTTTGCCAGGCTTGTCGGCAGGCGCCTGTTTGATGACCTGGTCCGGCTTGGCGGTTTCGCCTTCGTCCTGCTGCTTATTGGAAAGATGCTTGTCCAGATCGGCTTCGCGCACGCCAAAACCATCTTCTCCACCCGACACCGTTGCGATCTTCGACCACGATGTCCGGCACAATGCCCTTGGCCTGAATCGAACGTCCGCTGGGCGTGTAGTAACGCGCAGTGGTGAGCTTGATGGCCGTGTCCTTACCCACGGGCAGAATGGTCTGCACCGATCCTTTGCCAAAGGTCTGGGTGCCCATGATGACGGCGCGCTTGTGATCCTGCAACGCACCCGCGACGATCTCCGAAGCGGAGGCAGACCCGCCATTGACCAGCACGACCATCGGCACCCCTTTCGCCCCGTCCGGAAGGGTCTTGAGGTAATCTGCCTGCATCGGACGCAGATAGTGCTCGCGACTGGCAGTCAGCCGCATTTTGGCGTCTTCGCTGCGGCCTTCGGTATACACCACCAGGCTATCGGGTTTGACGAAAGCGGCGGTCACGGCAACCGCACCATTAAGCAAACCGCCCGGGTCATTGCGCAAGTCCAGAATCAGTCCTTTGAGCGGAACCTTGTTGTCCTTGTAGAGCTTTTGCAACGCCTCGACCAGCAACTCACCCGTATGCTCCTGAAATTGCGTGATCCGCACATAGCCATAACCGGGATCAAGCAACTGGAACTTGACGCTGCGTATCTTGATGACTGCACGCGTCAACGTCACCACCACGGGCTTGTCCACGCCCTTGCGCACGATTGTAAGCGTGATTTGCGAACCGGGTTTGCCGCGCATGCGCTTCACCGCATCATCCAGGGGCATGCCTTTGACCGGTGTGTCGTCAAGCTTGACGATCAGATCGCCGGATTTGATGCCCGCGCGATAAGCCGGCGTGTCTTCGATCGGGGAAACAACCTTGACAAAGCCATCTTCCATGCCGACCTCGATGCCAAGCCCGCCGAACTCGCCTTGGGTTCCGACCTGTAACTCCTTGAAGTCTTCCTCGTCCAGGTAGGCGGAATGCGGATCAAGCCCGGAGAGCATGCCGTTGATGGCATAGGTGATGAGTTTCTTGTCTTCAACCGGCTCGACATAATCGCTCTTGATCCGGGCAAACACATCGGTAAACGACCGCAGTTCCTCGATCGGAAGCGGCGACGCGGCCTCCTTGTCAGCCACTGCCGAAAGGTTCACGGTCAGCGCCGCACCTGCCAGCAAACCGGCCAAACCCACCAGTGCGTATTTTGCCTTTTGCATCATTGTTCGACTCACTTCACCCAGCTCAAAGGATTAAACGGGCGGCTCTGATGCCGCATCTCGAAGTACAAACCGGCCTCAGTCTGGCCGCCACTGTTGCCCACAGCGGCAATGGCATCGCCCGGTTGCACGGTTTCGCCCACCTGCTTATACAGACTTTCATTATTGCTGTACAGGCTCATGTAGCCCTCGCCATGATCGACAATAATCAGGTTGCCAAAACCGCGCAGCCAGTCGGAGAACACCACCTGCCCGGCCGCAACCGCCTTGACCGCTGCGCCATTGGCCGCGCGAATGAACAAGCCTTTCCAACTCACGCCGCCGTCTTCCCTCGGAGCGCCGAAACGGTTCATGAGTTCCCCCTGTACCGGCAAATTCAGCAGCCCTTTCAGGCGTGAAAAGGGTTTATCCGTGCGGAACGGCTCGGGCGTGCGCGTATTGACTGCGAGCGGCCGCATCCCGGACGCTTCGGTAGCTGTCCCGGTCTGCGGCTTGCCGGGCTTGGCGTTGTTCTTTGCCGGGCGCACCACCAATCGGGCAAGCCGCTCGACCAACTCGGTAAGGCGCTGCTCGTCGCGTTTGAGCGTGGTGATTTCACGGCGCTGCTGCCGTATCTGGTCGGACAATTTATCCA
The DNA here is from genome assembly GCA_963726485.1 of uncultured beta proteobacterium. Lineage (GTDB taxonomy): Bacteria > Pseudomonadota > Gammaproteobacteria > Burkholderiales > Thiobacillaceae > Thiobacillus. The sequence continues at coordinate 30,464 of CAVSCL010000002.1, forward strand.
GCACCTGCTGGCGATCATCTTTGTCCGCCAGAAGCTTCTTCTGCTCGTCCCGCCGCGCTTGCCTGATTTGCGTGAGTTTCTGCGTCTTTTCTGCCGCTGCCTGGCGCAGACTGTCGAGTCGCATCAGGTCGGCGCGCAAGGAATCGATGAGCGCCAGTTGCGCACGCGAAAGGTAGGCCAGGTAATGCAGGTCACGCACCGACTGATTTGGATCGGCGCCATTCAGCAGCAATTTCAGCGCATCGCCCTGACCGCGCTGGTAAGCCGCCCTGAGCGCCTTGCCCAGGTTGTCCTGTTGCCCGCGAATGCGTGTTTCGGTCGCCTTCTCTCTCTGCCGCAACTCGCGCAGGGACGCCTGGGCGCTCTGCCGCTCCCCCTCCATCCGACGCAACTGGCGCACGGATTCGCTGATGGCAAGTTCTGACTGACGCAGACCATCGGCGGCCTCCTTGCGGCTTTCCTGGGCCACGCGGTATTCCTGCTGAAGGCTCTGCAGGCGGGCGCGCAGCGCCTGCAACTCGGATTTACTGCTGTCGTCCTCGCCTGCCATCGCCAACACAGGCAATGCCAACAGCAACAAGGCAGGCAAACGCAAATTCACTCGAGCCGGCTATTCGAACTGAACCAGGGCGACACCCGTCATCTCGGGTGGTTGTGGCAGCCCCATCATCTTCAGCAGGGTAGGACTCACGTCTTCCAGCGCGCCGGTATGTGCGAGGGTGGCATGACGCTTGCCGACATACAACAGCGGCACGAGGTTGATCGTGTGCGCGGTATGCGCCTGACCGCTATTCACGTCGAGCATGAATTCGGCATTGCCATGATCCGCGGTAATCAGCACCTCGCCGCCACGCTCAAGCTGGGCTGCGACCACCTTGCCCAAACAGGCATCAATGGTTTCGATTGCGCGCTTCGCCGCATTCATGTCACCGGTATGACCCACCATGTCGGCATTCGCATAGTTGCAGATGATGACGTCGTACTGCTTCGAATGAATCGCTTCGACCAGTTTGTCGGTCACTTCGAACGCGCTCATTTCGGGTTTGAGATCGTAAGTCGCCACATCCGGCGAAGGTATCAGTATGCGGTCCTCCCCGGGGTAAGACACTTCCTCGCCGCCATTGAAGAAGAACGTGACATGCGGGTATTTCTCGGTTTCGGCAATGCGCAACTGGCGCAGCCCCTGATTGGCGATATATTCGCCAAAACCGTTGCGGATACGCTCCGGCGGGAACGCCACGGAAACATGGAACTCATCGCTGTACCCGGTCAGGGTGCAATAGACCGAGAGACGCGGCGTGACTTCGCGTTCAAACTCGTTGAAATCGGGCTCGATGAAGGGCCGGGACAACTGCCGCGCCCGATCCGAACGGAAATTCATGAATACCACGGCATCGCCGTCTTCCATGCGCACCGGCTTGCCATCGGGCGGCAGAATCGCCGTGGCCTTGACGAATTCGTCCGATTCACCGCGGGCATAGGCCGCTTCCAGCCCCGCCAGCGCATTCTCCGCCCAGTACTCGGTGCGCCCCTGGGTCAGCAGATCATAAGCGGCTTTCACCCGCTGCCAGCGCCGGTCGCGATCCATGGCGTAGTAGCGGCCTATCATCGAAGCAATATGTCCGACCCCGGTTTCCCGAATTTTTTCGTTCCAGGCGACGCAGGTAAATTTCCGCGCTTTTGGGCGGCGTGTCGCGGCCATCGAGAAACACGTGCAGGCAGACCTTTTTCAATCCCTCGCGCGCAGCCATATCGAGCATGGCGTGAATATGATCTTCATGGCTATGCACTCCGCCATCCGACAACAGGCCGAGGATGTGCAGGGTATGATCGTGGTCGCGCGCCCGGTGGATCGCGTTTTGCAGTGCCGGGTTGGTATAAAAATGGCCCGATTCGATGGCCTTGCCGATGCGGGTGAACTCCTGATACACCACCCGTCCCGCGCCGATGTTCAGATGCCCCACCTCGGAATTGCCCATCTGTCCGGCCGGCAGGCCCACCTCGGATTCAGACGCGTGGATCAGGGTATGGGGATTGGTTTTCCAGAATCTATCCCAATTGGGTTTTTCAGCCTGGGCGATCGCGTTGTGCGCCTGCTCGGAGCGACAACCGAAGCCGTCGAGGATGATAAGGAGAACCGGCTTGGTCTTCATGAAAAAAAGTTTTTGTTTAGGCCCATTTTTTATGGAGATATTTTAATATATGCGTGTTTTCTAATCTAGTATTAAATATTAGAGAGTAGATTCCAGCAAGGTTCAGGCAAGCCCCATGCTTACACGAGACTGGCGGGAGGCTCGAGCGTACTACATGATTACAACAGAGGCGATGAACATGACAGTCGAATGGGGTGAAGTGGATTTGATGGACAAGGAAGAGCACATTGAGCAGGCCTCGCGTGCCATGAAAGCCATGTCGCATCCGCTGCGTCTGAAAATACTGTGCGTGCTGGGCGACAAGGAAATCAGCGTCCAGGACATCGTCGACCATGTCGGCACCTCGCAAAGCAACATCTCGCAGCACCTCGCCATCCTGCGCGACAAGGGCGTGTTACGCACCCGCAAGGATGCCAACCGCGTGTACTACCGCGTGGGCGACACCCGCACCCTCAAACTGCTGGGCATGATGCGCGACGTATTCTGCGGTTTCGCCAAGTAAGCTTCTTCTGCGGATGAAGCGGTCACAGGCCATGTAACCGCTGCCATTCCGGTTCATCCTTGCCACCGGTCCTGGCTGCACCAATTGTATTGGCGGCGAAGGTTGGCCTATTCCCGTGTTATCCTCATCCGAACATCAACTCACGCTGGCTAACGACTTGAAAAACATGGTATATTAGAATTTGATTATTTTATTGTCCCAAGTCGTTGCGGGCAGAAAACCAAATTTTAAGGCCATGCATCGGCCATTTTTTGCGATGCATTTTTAAGGTAGCTTGATATGAAACCACGTCCCCAGGCACTCGCTGTCGCGCTGCTGGTGCTGATTTTCACCACCAGCGCCTGGGCCGACCAACTCGAGTTCAAACAATGCGTCGATCTGGCGCTGGCACAAAACCCCGACCGCGCGATTTCGCAAGCCCAAATCCAGCAGGCGGAAGCGGCGTTGAAGCAGGCGCAAAGCAACCGTCTGCCCCGCCTCAACCTGTCGCTGACCGGCACGCGAACCAATGATGCGCTCAATGTTTTCGGCCTCACGCTGGCGCAGCGCAACGCCACCTTTAACGATTTCGGAGCCGGCCAATATACCGGCCCAAGTTCATTGGACGTCGCCCCGACAAATCTCAACTACCCTGACCCGGTCAACAACTTCAACACCCGCATCGAGTTGCTGGTGCCGGTTTATAACGGCGGTATGGTGCAAAGCTATGTCGATAACGCCAAGGCCTATGTCCGCGCCGCGCAGCAGGGTGACGAAATGGCCAAACAGTTGCTTACCAAGCAGGTGCTGATGGCGTATCAGGGCGTGCATACCGCCCGTGCCTACATCAAACTGGCCGCACAGGCCAAGGCCGCCGCCGAAGAATACGTCCGCATCACCGACCGGCTTTTACAGCAGGGCATGGCGGTCAAAAGCGATCTTCTGAGCGCGCGTGTGAACCTGGCGGACATCAAGGCCAAACTTGCCAGCGCGCACAATGCCGAGGCGAGCGCGCTGGATCAGTTGCATCTGCTGCTGGGAAAGCCGCTTAACGATCCGCTGGACGTGGGTGCGCCCGTCATGCCCGCCTTGCTCGACGGCAGCGACGCCGAACTGCAGGCACAGGCCATGAGCGGTAACGCCGGACTGCGCGCACTGCGCAGCCAGCTGGAAGGTGCGGGCGCACAGGTGAGCGCCGCACAGGCAGGCAAGCTGCCGCAGTTCAATGTCATGTTGCGTCAGGACTGGAACGACCCGAATCTGGGCTTTGAATCGTCTTCCTATACCCTGGCGGGGGTTCTGAGCTGGACCGCGTTCGACGGCGGCAGCACCCGCGCCACCATTGACCGCGCCGAATCCCAGCGCAACGAGCTTGCCGCCAGGTTGCGTCAGGCCGAAGACGGGATAGGCTATCAGGTGGTCGATGCGCGCCGCAAGGTGCTGGAGGTGCAGGATAAAATTGAACTGCGGGAAGCCGCACAGGAACTGGCGATGGAAGCGCAACGCCTGGTCAAGAAACGTTACGAAAACGGGATTGCCACCCTGGTTGAATTGCTGGCGGCGCAAACCCAGCTCGACAAGGCCAATGCCGACCTGGTCGCGGAGCAATACGAGCTTGCCATCGGCCGCGCCGAGCTTCGGCGTGCGGCAGGCGTACTGACTACCGATCAACTGTAAGGCGGACTCCCATGTACAGGCCCTCTCACATCCTACCTCTGGTCATGGCCCTCGCGCTGCTGGCAGAAGGCTGTTCCGAAGACAAATCGGCCAGCCAGCCGCAGGCAGTGCGGCGTACGGTCGCGGCGCAGGTCACCGCCATCCAGCCGGCCGAAGCCGCCTTGTACCGGGTCACCCCCGGAACGGTCATCGCCCAGGAATCGGTGCAGATCGCCTCGCGCCTGATGGGCTATATCCGCGACATCGCCGTGGCCGAGGGCCAGCCGGTCAAGGCCGGCCAGCGTCTGTTCACCATCGACCCACTCGACATTCAGGGCGCGGTGGAACAGGCCAGCCTGGGGCTGCGCCAGGCGGAAGACGCCATGAAAGATGCCAAGACCGATTTCGATCGCTTCGAGGCGCTGTACAAGGACGACGTGGTATCGCGGCAGAACTACGAAAAAATGAAGCTCAATTACGAGATCGCCGCTTCACGCACGGCACAGGCGCGCGCCGGCCTCGCCACCGCGCGCGGGCAGTTGCGCTATGCGGTGGTGACCTCCCCGATCAACGGTGTCGTCACCCGGAAGCTGGCCAACCAGGGCGATATCGCCGCCCCAGGGCATCCGGTGATGATGATCGAGAACCCGGCGCGGATGCAGGTGGAAACCGCCGTCAGCGAAGATATTTTCCGCACGCTCAGAACGGGCGATGCCATCCGGGTCGAACTGGACGGGCTGACGCAGCCCGTCCCAGCCAAGGTCGCCCGTCTTACCCCCGCCGCCGATCCGATGACCCACAGCTACGACGTGAAACTCGATATTTCCGCGCCCGGGCTGAAGAGCGGCGCCTTTGCCCGCGTGCTGTTCCCCGCCGGCCGGCATACCCTGCTGGCGGTGCCGCAAACCGCGGTACTCGATCGGGCCGGCATAACCGGCGTGTTCGTCGTCGATGCCCAGGGTAACGCGCAATTCCGCATGATCCGCGCCGGGAAAATTGAAGCCGGTCGGGTGGAAGTGCTGTCGGGTCTCAACTCCGGCGAACGTGTGGTTAGCGGCAATGCCCTGGCGCTGCAAAACGGCGACCATATCCAGGGTTATTGAGACGGCACGGTGGGTTTGAACAGGCGCAGCCAAAATCAATAAACCATGAGCACAAGCGATCAGCACACAGCGATGAACCTTGCCGGGAAACTCGCCCGCGGGTTTCTCACCTCCAAGCTGACTGCGCTGTTCATACTCGCCGTGAGCTTGACCGGGCTGCTCGCCCTGACGGTCACGCCGCGCGAATACAATCCGCAGATCGTGGTGCCGGCGGCCAACATCATCGTCGCCAAGCCCGGAGCATCGGCTACCGAGATCGCGAACCTGGTGGTCAAGCCGCTGGAAGCAATCATGAACGCGCAGTCCGGCGTGGATCACACCTTCGGCTACGCCAGCAACGATTTTGGCCTGGTGACGGTGCAGTTCAAGGTGGGCGAGAACCAGGAAGATAGCCTGGTCAAGCTCTACAACCAGCTGATGCAGAATATGGATCGCCTGCCGGCGGGCGCCATGCAGCCCCTGGTGCGCCCGATCAACGTCGACGATGTGCCGATCATGACGCTGACGCTGAGCTCCACCCTGCTCGACGACTTCCGGCTGCGCGAAGTCGCGCAGCGCGTGCTCGAACAGTTGCGCAACGTGCCCGGCGTATCCTTCACCCAGATCACCGGCGGCCGCAGCCGTGCACTCAATGTCTGGATCGACCCGCAACGTCTGGACGCAGCGGGGCTGACGCTCGACCGCATCGACCAGATGCTGCGCGGCGCCAACGTGGCGGCGCCCCTGGGCGATCTGACCCGCGACAACAAGGCGTATCCCCTGCGCCTGAGCGGCTTCCTGGGCTCCGCCGATGAAGTGGGCCGGATCGTGGTCGGCGCATCGCGCCAGGGCAGCCCGGTGTACCTGAAGGATATCGCGCGCATCGAGGACGGACCGGCCGATATCGAGGAAACCACCCGCTTCTCGTATGGCCCCGCCGCCGGGCGAAAAATTCCGCGCAATGAAGCGCCCGCCGTCACCCTGGCCATCGCCAAGAAAGCCGGAACCAACGCCGTGGTGGTGGCAGACGCCGTACTTGCCAAGCTGGACGACCTGAAACGCCAGGCGATCCCGGCGGAGATCGAAGTCGCGGTCACGCGTGACGACGGCGCGAAAGCCGACGAAGCCGTCAACGAACTGGTCAAGCACCTCGGCGTCGCCATTCTCTCGGTCGTCGTCATCCTGGTTGTGTTCCTTGGCTGGCGCGAAGCCGGGATCGTCACCCTCACCGTACCCCTGATCCTGTTCGTGGTGCTGGCGGTGGGCCTGGCCTTCGGCCAGACCATCAACCGCATTACCCTGTTTGCGCTGATCCTGTCACTGGGCCTGCTGGTGGACGCGGCCATCGTCGTCATCGAAAACATCCACCGCCACCTGCACCACGGCGGCAACAAGGACTTCGGCCAAACCCTGATCGATGCCACCAATGAAATCGGCAACCCCACCAACGTCGCCACCATCGCAGTGATTCTGGCATTCATACCGATGGCTTTCGTCACCGGCATGATGGGCCCGTTCATGCGCCCGATTCCGTTCAACGTACCGGTGGCAATGATCGCTTCGATCGTCATCGCCTACATGGTGGTGCCCTGGGCCTCCAACCTGTGGCTGCGGAACAAGGCGGCGCGCGAGGCGTTTGCCCGCACCCAGAGCCTGGAGGAAACCGGCGCCGAAAAGAAGGATCCCCTGCATCGCGCCTATGTCAACGTCCTGAGGCCGCTGATCGCGTCCCCCGCCAAACGCCGGCTGATTTTCCTGATCGTGCTGTTGCTGCTCGCCGGCGCCATGCTGATGCCTGCCTGGCAGTTCATCCGCCCGTCCGGGCTGAATGGCCCGCTGTCGCCGCTGGGCGTGGAGCTGAAAATGCTGCCCAACGACAACACCAACACGCTGCTGCTGCAAGTCGACATGCCTGCCGGCACGGCGCTGGCAGCCACCGACCAGGTCGCCCGCGCGGTCGGCGAAATCGTCGGACGTCACCCGCACGTCAACGATTATCAAACCTTCCTCGGACTCACCGCGCCGATCGACTTTGCGGCGCTGGTACGCGGCGACATGGTCAAACGCGGGCAGAATCTGGCCCAGATCCGGATCAATCTGGTCAACAAGCATCATCGCGACGCGTCTTCCCACGTCATCGCGGACCAGCTTAACCAGGCCCTGAATGCGGTGCGCAAGGCCTTTCCCGGCGCCCGGATCAAGCTCTATGAAACGCCGCCCGGGCCGCCGGTGCAGGCGCAGATTCTGGCCGAACTGTACGGCCCGGATTACGGCACGCTGCGCAGTTCCGCGCCCTATATCGATCAGGCGTTCAACAGCATTTACGGCATCATCAACGTCGATGACTCGGTGACCGCCAATGCCGACAGCTTCCATGTCCATGTGGACAGCGAAAAGGCCCTGCTCGCGGGCGTCGCACCCGGCCAGGTCGCCAAGTTGCTGCGCGACTTCGTGTCCGGAATCAACATAGGCACGCTGCATGTCGAGAATGCGCGCGAACCGGTCGACATCGTCGTGCGCCTGCCGCGCGAGCAGCGCGCCAGCCCGGAAACGCTTCTGGGTCTGCGCGTGACCAGCCCGCAAGGCACGCAGGTGCCGCTCTCCGCCATCGCACGTGTCGAAAACGTGGTCGCGGCCAAGCCGGTCTACGACCGCGACCAGCATCCCATGGTCATGGTGGGCGGGGAACTGCTGCAATCGAGCCCGGTGTACGCGGTGCTCGCGCTGGACAAGATGCTGGACGGCAAAACCCTGCCCAACGGCGCGGTCTTCACCACCGGCAACCTCGGCTTCACCCAGGCGCAACCGCGGGACGTGGTGAGCAACACCCTGTTGTGGGGCGGCGAAATGCGCCTCACCCTCGACGTGTTCCGCGACCTCGGCTCGGCCTTCATCGTCGCGCTGATCCTGATTTATCTCATGCTGGTGGGCTACTACAAATCCTTTGCCCTGCCCTTGATCGTGATGGGGGCGATTCCGCTCACTCTGGTCGGCGTATTTCCGGGACACTGGATCACCGGCCAGGCGTTCACCGCCACTTCCATGATCGGCGTCATCGCCCTGGCCGGGATCGTGGTGCGCAACTCCCTGCTGCTGATCGACTTCATCCTCGATTACCGCCGGCGGGGTTACCCGCTGGAAGATGCCGTGATCGAAGCGGGTGCAGTACGTTTCCGCCCCATCCTGCTGACCGCGCTGGCCATCATTCTCGGCTCCGCGATCATGATTACCGATCCGGTTTTCGGCGGCCTCGCCGTGTCGCTGATCTTCGGCACCTTCGCCTCCACCGCCCTGACGCTGGTGGTCATCCCGCTGCTTTATTATCTGTGGCAGCGTCGCGAGCAGACGGCAGCATGAGTGTCGGTTTCCGGTTGCCTCGCATCGTCGAGATCGGCCGATGCACTATTTTGATAATGCATCGTCGAAATGCAATGCATCGACCATTTTCGACGATGCCTGCTGTTGCTTGATCACCCCTTTACATTTCAGGAGCACATCATGACCGTAGAACGCATTGTCCTCATCGTAGCCGGTTTCTTTATCATGCTTTCGCTGGCGCTGGGCGTGGAAGCCAGCCCGCTGTACCAAAATGCGAACTGGCTGTGGTTCACCGCTTTTGTCGGCTTCAACCTGTTCCAGTCCGGCTTTACCCGCTTCTGCCCGATGCACATCATGTTGAAAAAAATCGGCGTGAAGGAAAGTTGCCATTTCTAATTCATGCATTGCCAAAAACGGCCGATGCATTGATATCCAACCAGGAGTTCAACATGGATGCACAGTTTTTGCAGGACAACCTCTTGCTGGTAGGCCTGGCCGCCGTGAGCGGCGCCATGCTGCTGTGGAGCTTCGTCGGCGGAAGGGTCTCGGGCGTGCCGCAGGCCGGTACGCTGGAAGCTACCCGCCTCATCAACCAGGATGCGCTGGTGCTGGACGTGCGCGAGGACAGCGAATTCAACGCCGGGCATATTCCAAATTCCCGCCATATTCCGCTGGCGCAACTTGGCGATCGCATCAAGGAAATCGAGAAATTCAAAAGCAAGCCCATTCTGATCAACTGTCGCAGCGGTCATCGTTCAACGCGTGCCTGCGGCATTCTCAGGAAACAGGGTTTTGAAAACGTCTACAATCTGGCAGGCGGCATGATGGCTTGGGAGCAAGCCAGTCTGCCCGTGGAGAAAAAGTGATGGCCAAAATTGTCATGTATTGCACCGCCGTATGCCCCTATTGTGTCGCCGCCGAGCGTCTGCTCAAGAGCAAGGGCGTGGAGTACATCGAAAAAATCCGTATCGACCTCGAACCCGCACGCCAGGCCGAAATGATGGAACGCACCGGCCGCCGCACCGTACCGCAAATCTTTATCGGCGACACCCATGTCGGCGGCTTCGACGACATGTCGGCGCTCGATGCCGCCGACGAGCTCGACCCCTTGCTTGCGGGGACTTGATTTAACCCGTTCCGCCACCACCTCGTGGTCATTCAACTGAATGCATTGGCCATTTTCGCCAATGTATAGTCCGTATGGTTACAAGGAATCCCGATGGAACTTGCCTGCCCCCACTGCCTTGCTGTCAACCGCGTGCCGGATGAACGGCTCGTCGACAACCCCAAATGCGGCAAATGCGGCGCCCCGCTTCTGCCCGGAAAGCCGGTTGATCTGACCGCATCGAATTTCGACCCCTTCATCCACAAGAGCGGCCTCCCCGTGCTGGTCGATTTCTGGGCCGACTGGTGCGGCCCGTGCAAAATGATGGCGCCGGTATTCCAGCAGGTCGCGGCCGAGATGAACGCGCGTGTGCGTTTCGTCAAGGTGGACACCGAGGCGCATCCGCAAGTCTCGATGCGCCTGCATATCCGCGGCATCCCCACCTTGATTTTGTTCAGGAACGGTGTCGAGGCGGCACGCACCTCGGGCGCCATGGACGCACACGCACTCAAGCGCTGGCTGGCGTCACAGGGCGTTTAGCCAAGGTACAATAGGCGCATTCGGAGCCGGACCACGCGCTCCGGTTTTCATTTTTCAAGGAGTCAGCATGGCCGACGAACAGCAACAACCCGCATTCAATATCGAAAAACTCTACGTCAAGGACCTGTCGGTGGAGGTGCCCAACGCCCCCGCCATTTTTCTGGAACGCGAAACGCCGCAAATGGACGTAAACATGTCCACCGAGAGCAAGGCCCTGGGCGAGAATGTCTACCAGACCAGCATCACCGTCACCGTCACCGCGAAGTCAGGCGACAAGATCATGTTCCTGGTGGAATGCACCCAGGCCGGCATTTTCCGCATCCAGAACGTGCCGCAGGATCAACTGCCCATGGTGCTCGGCATCGGCTGTCCCAATATCGTGTTTCCCTACTTGCGCGAAACCGTCTCCGACGTGGTGATCCGCGCCGGCTTCCCGCCCCTGCTGCTGAACCCGGTGAATTTCGAAGCCCTGTTCCTCCAGCAGCAGGCACAGCAACAAGCCGTTCCCGCGCAAACGCATTGAAACCCTCGCACGCGCTCTTCGCCGGACTGGCCGCCCTGCTGGCCTGCCCGTCATGGGCGCTGGACTATCGCAGCACCGGGCGTGCCGCCATCCTCTACGACGCGCCCTCCGACGACGGCGACCAAACTGGCGGTCGCGGGGATCGGCGTGCCGTTCGAGGTCTTCGTCGATACTGCGGATTGGGTCAAGGTGCGCGACCACACCGGCCGCCTGGCCTGGATGGAAAAATCCGCACTCGGCGGCAAGCGCAGCGTGATGGTCATGGTGGACGAAGCCTTGGTCAGGCAGCAGCCGCAGGATCAGGCCGAGACCCTGTTTCGTGCCGCCCGCGGCGTGCTGCTCCAAACGCAGGGCGAGACTAACGCCGGCTGGCTCAAGGTGCGCCATGCCGACGGACTTCAGGGCTGGCTGCGCCAGTACGAAGTGTGGGGCGAATGAAGATTGCGGTACTGGGCGCAGGCGCCTGGGGAACGGCACTGGCAACCCACTGGTCCCCGCATCATGCGGTCAGTCTCTGGGGCCGCGACCGGCGATCACATCCATGACTTGCAAGGCACAGGCGTAAACGCCCGCTATCTGCCGGGCATCCCCCTTCCCGCTTCCCTCACCCTCACCGGCTCGCTCGATACCGCCCTGCAGCAGACGGAACTTGCCATCCTCGCCGTCACCTCCGGCGGCATGCGCCCGGTCATGCAGGCGCTCGCTGAGCGTGCGCCCGCCCTGCCGCTTAGTCTGGGTGTGCAAGGGCTTTGAACCCGGCACCCGCAAACTGCCGCATCAGGTCATCGCCGAGACCCTGCCCGGCAACCCTGGCGTCGGCGTGCTGTCCGGCCCCAGCTTCGCCGAGGAAGTCGCCAAAGGCTACCCCACCGCGCTCACCCTCGCCTCGCACAACCCGGCGTTTGCCCGTGCCATGGCCGAAACCCTCTCGGGATCGCGACTCAGGATTTACGCCAACGACGATGTCATCGGTGTCGAAGTCGGCGGCGCCATCAAGAACGTCATGGCCATCGCTGCCGGCATCTGCGACGGCCTGGCGCTCGGCCACAACGCCCGCGCCGCGCTCGTCACCCGCGGCCTCGCGGAAATGACCCGCCTCGGCGTCAAACTCGGCGGCAGCAAGGAAACCTTCATGGGCCTGTCGGGCCTGGGCGACCTCATCCTCACCGCCACCGGCGATCTCTCGCGCAACCGCCAGGTCGGCCTGCGGCTCGCCCGCGGCCAGACCCTCGACACCATCCTCAGTGAGCTCGGCCACATCGCCGAAGGCGTCACCACCGCCCGCGAAGTCGCCACCCTCGCCGCCGAACTGGGCGTGGACATGCCCATCACCCACGGCGTCTGCCAGATGCTGTTCGAAGGCCTTCCCGCCTCCCAGGCCGTCGATGCCCTGCTCAACCGGGAAATCAAGGCGGAGTTTTAGGCCTCGCACCCAGGAAACATCCTGTTCCTTGGCAGC
>CAVSCL010000003.1:0-80147 GCA_963726485.1 uncultured beta proteobacterium
GCCATTACCTCACCAACAAGCTAATCAGGCATCGGCCACTCTAATCGCGCAAGGTCTTGCGATCCCCTGCTTTCCCCCTCAGGACGTATGCGGTATTAACGTAACTTTCGCTACGGTATCCCCCACGACTAGGCATGTTCCGATGTGTTACTCACCCGTTCGCCACTCGCCACCAGGAGCAAGCTCCCGTGCTGCCGTTCGACTTGCATGTGTAAAGCATTCCGCCAGCGTTCAATCTGAGCCAGGATCAAACTCTTCAGTTCAATCACTGCTAATTACTTCATATACCGCACTCAACTCAAAACGAATTACTTCATTCAAGTGTGAGCATTAATTACTAGCCGCCAACTCAGCCCAAGGACCAAGCCAGCTACCACATCAACACCCACACCTATCGGCTGTAAATTGTTAAAGATCAATTCAATTGAAATGGTTGCGGGGGCAGGATTTGAACCTACGACCTTCGGGTTATGAGCCCGACGAGCTGCCAGACTGCTCCACCCCGCGCCTGTCGCACAACAACTGCGTCAATCGAGAGGTAAGACTATAGCAAGGTTAACAAGCACACGTCAACAACTCGCTGTCTTTTTCTACAGGTGGCAGAAGCCTTTCGAGGACAGCGTCAATAAAATTGCTTTCTTTCAATCGATTACGCGGTTAAGAAAACAGTAAGGGCTGCAGAAAATCCTCCTTGTTGCAGAAAACAATCAATTCGGCCAAATAAAATCCGAGAATGGTGCCCAAAATACAGGCGTATGCGGAATGTTTGAACATGGCAAGATAGGTGAATCCTCGTTCCCGGAGCTACGTCGTGCACATCAATCCATTCACAATTTCACGCTTGCCGCGCATCGAGTTTGGATCCGGTACTTTGAGCAAGTTGCCAGTGATAGCAAGGGGTTACGGCACACATGCCATGATGGTTACGGGCACACAATCATTTAGAAGAACGCAACATTGGCATAGTTTGACCACTGCCCTGAAGGCGCAAGGCATTACATGGCACAATATCCAAGTCCACGGAGAGCCTTCACCACAATTGGTGGACGGCATTGTCCGCGACTTGCATGATGAGCGCTTCGATGTGGTGATAGGTATAGGCGGCGGCAGTGCATTGGATGCCGCCAAGGCCATCGCCGGACTGCTAAGACCTGGCAACTCCGTGATGGAATATTTGGAAGGAGTGGGTCCAGAACTCACCTATACCGGTCCCGCCACGCCTTTCATCGCCGTCCCCACTACAGCGGGAACCGGATCGGAAGCGACCAAAAATGCTGTGCTCGGCATGCAAGGAACCGACGGTTTCAAGAAATCCTTTCGCGATGAAAAACTGGTGGCGGAATATGCTGTAGTGGATCCGGATTTGTTGGCAGTTGCCCACCCGAACTCATCTCGGCCAATGGCATGGATGCGTTTACCCAATTACTGGAATCCTACGTTTCCAGTCGGGCAACGCCGTTGACGGACTCGCTCGCATGGGGCGGAATGAAAATGGCGCGCGATGGCTTGCTCGCTTTGTATGCGGATTCTGGAAACGCCGATGCACGCAGCCGTATGGCATATGCCGCACTAATTTCCGGCATTACATTGGCGCAAGTTGGGCTGGGGTCAGTGCATGGTCTGGCGGCGCCACTGGGCTCATTTTTCCCCATCCCGCATGGTGTGGTGTGCGGCACCCTGGTCGCTCGGGCCACGCAAATCAATATCCAGGCCATGCAGGCGCGTGACCCTACCAATCCCGCATTGGAGAAATATGCGCTGGTGGGTCGCCTGCTCAGCAAACAGCAAAATCTGACACAAGGCGAAGCTCATGCTGCGCTGATTGAAATACTGGAAAACTGGACGGCTACACTCCGACTTCCGTATCTCAGTCACTATGGTGTCGAGAAAAAAGACTTGCCACGTATCGTCGCCAACAGCCGTGGCAGCAGCATGAAGACCAATCCTGTCACGCTGGGGAACGATGAAATTACTGCGTTAATTTCATCTCGTTTGTAACGACCAGCGCACTCAAGTTCAACATGCTAAAGCCGCTATAAACATGAGTTTTTTAAAGGGGACCCATGATGCTTGGCAGTCTGGTTGTACCGGTAATCATTTTTTTGCTCGTGGTGTATGGCATTTTCATCTTCAACCAACTGGTCACGCTGAAACACAATGTGGGCAAGGCCTGGTCGAATATCGATATCCTGCTTAAACAACGCCACGATGAATTACCCAAACTGGTCGAAACCTGCAGGCAGTACATGAAGTTCGAGCAGGAAACCCTGGAAGAAGTGATGCAGGCTCGCAGCCAGGTCGCCAATGCGCGCGAAGCACAGAATGTTTCCGCGCTGGGTCAAGCCGAGGGCGCGTTGCGGTTGGGGCTAGGCAATCTATTCGCGGTTGCCGAGGCCTATCCCGAACTAAAAACTGACGAAACCTTCAAACATTTACAAGCACGTATCACCGGGCTGGAAAACGCTATTGCAGACCGACGCGAATTTTATAACGACTCGGTCAATGTCAATAACGTGCGAATCGAGCAATTTCCAGACACTGTCGTCGCTCGCATGTTTGATTTCAACTTTTTTCCGCTGCTTCGCTTCGTTGCCGAAGAAACAAGAGATACCAATGTTAAGCAACTGTTCAATACCTAATGCCGCTGTTTCGTTCCATTGCCGAATGGCGACATGACTACGCTAATTTGGCGCTCGGTGGCGCGAACCTGCTGATCCTGTTTGTCGGCCTGCGCCTGCAAACACTGACTGGCTGGTTGATATCACTCGGGTTTATCGGTACCACCAGCTTTCTTGCCTGGTTTGCCAATCTGAAACGTTTTCGCACCGTGGCCGATACCCCAACTTCGCGTATTGCCTCGGCACCTCAGGGTTATATCGAAGTGGTGGGCCGTGGCAAACAACCGCCCGGTGACCAGCTCGTCAGCTACCTGACGGGGTTGCCTTGCCTGTGGTACCGTTACCGCATCGAACGGAAAGAAGGTGACCGTTGGGAGCACGTTGAATCTGGCGTGTCAGAAGACACCTTCGGCGTTGACGATGGCACCGGCATCTTGCTGGTTGACCCGGAGGGCGCGGAAATCATGGCCTCGCGCAAGCGCGTTTTCACCGAAGGCGGCTATCGCAAAACCGAGTGGACACTGATCGAGGGCGAAACGATTTATGCAATCGGCGAGCATATTACACTGGGCGGCGCCAACTCTCACCTGGACAAGCGTGCCGACGTGTCAACCTTGCTGGCCGAATGGAAAAAAGACAGGCCCGCCATGCTTGCCCGTTTTGACATAAACCATGATGGTGAAATCGATGTGAGTGAATGGGAACAAGTTCTGCACTCGGCTTCGGAACACGTCGACCAGGAACATCTGGATATCCACCTCAAGGACGGAATTCATATCATGCGCCGCTCCAGTCATGGACGCCCTTTTCTGGTTGCAAACCGCGAGGTACAAGCAGTGGCCAGACACTACCGCATATGGGGTTGGTTTCATCTGGCAATGATATTGACATCGTTATCCGCTTGGGTAGCCGTGGTACACACACGTCTTTAATGTAGACTTGCCCTGTGTCACAAGGCTTCCTATAGTTTCAATAAGTGGAGAATTCATATGAAACACACCATACCCGAAACACAGGCGGACTACGATCACACTCGCATCACCGAGCGACCGGACGGGTTTTATTGGCGCGACAGCGAATCGAGCGAGGAATACGGCCCCTTCCCAACCTTGCTGGAAGCTGTCCAGGACATGGAATACAATGCCGACAGTGACTACGAACCGGGCGAGACTCTGGAAGAGGCGGAAGATGAATTGGGCATATCCGATTGGATCGACCCAGATACCGGCGCTCCGGCCGAAGAAACACATCATTTCCCGGACTAACTGGCGCTGTTTCCTAGGTATCTAGAAACATAACGCGCCAATCTTTGATCGGACTCGTGTCTAGTCTCACCTCCCTCGATTCCTCTGCGCTCGGCGTTGCTCCTGCCAAGGATTGCTTTCAGATCGCGTCCGTTGAGGTCTGCGAGAACTTACCGAATCACCTGGCCGGCATCGCGTTGAAACACCCGTGCTTTTCTTTTCGCCGAAACTAACGCCCTAGCAAAGACACGCTGAACCTGGCACTCGCGCATCGCCAGACCCATGTAATCGGAATCCGCGAACAGCCTACTACCGGCACGCTTTTGCCTACAGAGTCCCGCGAATCTGCGTCTATATTGGAAGCGCATTCGCGCTTGTCAATGCGTAGTTTTTTGCGAGCGTGAATCAAGACCGCTCACAGGGAAGGCCGCATCAGCAACCCCATAGCGATCTTACTGGCGGTCGGACTCTGTCCGGAGGAGGCGCGGCGTCATCAAAGTGGACGATTTTCCGTCTGAAGCGGCAGTTGCTGTTAATCAGATATCCCGCGCGGCCGCATGAACTAGGAGACAACCATGCACGGCTGCGGGTGGCTTCATTTCCGAACACGATCAGCGCATCGGGCCGTCGCCCGTGCGCTACGCGGTGGCGAGGTGGGTACATGTACGCGGGTGGACGAACAATGGATACTCAATCTTGAGTGCGCGGCCTTTGTCGAACTGCTGAAAAACCCGCTGTTGCTGACACGCATCCGGCATGCCCTGGCCAGCGGCAAGCCGCTGCGGAACCAAGCATGCGACAAATCGAAGCCTTTCACGCCCCAGATAATCGCGACCTAAAACGAGTCACATGATCGATTCGGCAAGAATTAGGTAAGTACACAATCGATGCTTGAGATTTCCTGCTGCGGACTGCAGAACGCCGCATAGGCCCGAGGGAATTAGCGTGCGGTTTTGAACAAGCGGAAAAAATTCCGTGTGGTGACTTCTCCCACCTCTTCGACACTGATACCCTTTACCCGCGCGATTTCAGCGGCGACGTGCTTCACATATCCCGGTTGGTTGGTCTTGCCGCGATACGGGACGGGCGCCAGATAGGGCGAGTCGGTTTCAATGAGTATTCGATCCAGCGGAACGGCGACGGCAACATCGCGCAGGTCGGCGGCGCTCTTGAAGGTGACGATCCCGGAAAAGGAAATGTAGAAGCCCATCTCCATTGCAGCCTGCGCGACTTCCAGGCTTTCGGTGAAGCAGTGCATGACACCGCTCGCCTCGCCTGCCTTTTCTTCCCGCATGAGTTTCAGAGTATCGGCCGCCGCTTCGCGGGTGTGGATGACCAGAGGCTTGCCACACTCGCGCGCGGCGCGGATGTGGGTGCGAAAACGATCACGTTGCCATTCCAGATCGCCGGACAGACGGAAATAATCCAGACCGGTTTCGCCGATGGCGACGATTTTCGGATGTTGTGCCAACTGGACGAGTTGAATGACACTGGGTTCAATACAATCTTCGTGGTCAGGATGCACGCCGACCGAGGCGTACACGTTGGGATGGGACTCGGCGAGCGCGATGATCTCGGGCAGCTTTTCCAGTTCAACGCCGATGCACAAGGCATGGGTGACATGGTTTTGCTGCATGAGGCTGAATACCTCGGGCAGTTTACTTGCCAGGTCAGGGAAATTGATATGGCAGTGGGAATCGATATACATGCGGTGAAAAAACTAACGCATAGGCCATTTTCGACAATACATAATTAGAAACCACAGCAAGTTAGAGCTACATGGTGTGCGTTGCACGTGAGGATTTCAAGGCTCCGCCTAGCAAGCCTTCAATCTTGTTGTGCGCGGCTTTGCCGCTTTCGTTGGCAGAAAACTGAACACCGACACCCTGAGTCCGGACTCCATGCGCACCGGTTGGGGTTACCCACACCACTTTCCCGGACACGGGAATTTTTGCCGGGTCGTCTATCAGGGTGAGGAGCATGAAAACTTCCTCGCCCATTTTGTGATTTTTATTGGTAGGGATAAACAGGCCGCCCCCTTTGATAAAGGGCATGTAGGCGGCAAACAGGGCAGACTTTTCTCTGATCGACAGGGACAAAACACCAGGCCGCACCTGGCTCGTTGTCGTTTCATTCGCTGGCGTGCTCATTGTCTTGTTCCTCCATTACTGAGTCGGCATGATGTTGCTCGTTACCCCTTGGGACAAACCGATCGTCTCGGATAAGAATACACAACCAAGCCGACCCGATAACCCGTTGTTAGTGTGTTTATTGATTCGTCACACCCTGCCTGCAACTGCATTGTGCGCCAAGGATGCGCACAACCGACTTGATGTCCTATCATGCCGAATCAACAAATACATGCTGATAACGAATCAGCCATTCTTCCAGTTGCAGTTGCCGATTCAGCGGATGCATCACGATCCGTCCCTGTTCCGAGTGTATTTTGGCCAGTTCCAGCAACCGGAATAGGTCCGCACGTTTGCCCAGTTTGACCAGCACCTCGCTGAAATCCGGATTAAAACGCGCAGTACTATGCTGCCGCGTCGCCATCATGTCACATAACCACTTGTAGGCGATGGTATGCCATATACGTGGATTCAGGCTCTTCCAGGATTCGGCTCGCGCAACCGGATCAAGCCCGCGTGGTCTGGACAGCGCCTGGAGTATCTCGCTGCGTTCCGCGAGACCGCCAGTCTCCGCCCAGTTCATCGCCTTGAGCGGCGCGCCGCCCGATAAAGCCAGCATTTCTTCCGCTTGTAATACTCTATTTTCACACAACCACAGCAGCGCGTCCTGTTGCCGCGGCAACCCCACATCCAGTCTCGTACAGCGGCTGCGTAGGGTGGGCAGCAACCGCCGCGGCTGGTCGGTCACCAGCAGGAAGGAAGTATTTAACGGCGGTTCTTCCAGCACCTTTAGCAAGGCGTTGGCGGCAGCCAGATTGAGTGCTTCTGCCGGTTCAATCAGCACCACACGACGGCCGGCGCGATAGGTTGAGAGTTGGACAAAATCGACTGCTTCACGTGCCTGATCGACCACGATTTCGGTGGCAAGCCTGGTTTCGCCCTTGTCGTTTTCCTTTTCAAGCAGGGTGAACACACGATAATCGGGATGTGTGCCTGCCGCAAACCAATGGCAGGCTTGACACACTCCACAAGCACCGCCTGAAGCTTGCGGCGCTTCGCACAACAAAGTTTGAGCCCAGGCGCGCGCCAGTGTGCTTTTGCCGACACCAGCGGGGCCCGCAATCAACAAGGCCTGCGGCGGGTGCGCCTTTTGTGCAAGCAGGCGCCGCCAGTGGGTGGCGAGCCACGGGTACGGTGCATTCATCCCAGCTTCTCCAGAAATCCAGCAATGTCTGCCTGAATTTCGGCAATGGTGCGGCAGGCATCAACGACACGTATGCGTTCTGGATCAGCCTCTGCGCGTGCCAGATAGGCAGAACGCACACGTTCGAAAAATGTACCGGCTTCACGCTCAAAGCGGTCTGCGGCCCGCGCGGTGGCACGGCGCGACTCCGCCACTTCGGGTGGCACATCAAGAACAAAAGTAAGATCGGGCTGAAATCCCTGCTGCACCCAGGCTTCCAGCGCAGCTACACGAGATTGGGCGATACCGCGTCCGCCACACTGGTAAGCATAACTGGCATCGGTAAAGCGGTCGGACAGGACCCAGGTCCCGCATTCCAGAGCCGGGAGAATGCGCTGAGCAAGATGTTCCTGGCGTGCCGCGAACATGAGCAGCAATTCGGTGCCGGAGTTCATTTCGCGGTTCAAAAGCAAGGCACGCAGTTCCTCGCCCAGCGGCGTGCCGCCTGGCTCGCGCGTCACCACGACCTCATGCCCATGCCGACGCAGCCAGTCGGCGATAAAGCTCAGGTGGGTGCTCTTGCCTGCCCCATCGACACCTTCAAGGGTGATGAATTTGCCGTGAACGCTCATCGTTGATAGCGGTGTACTGCATGGTTATGGGCTTCAAGATTATCTGAAAACACATGTGTGCCGTCGCCGCGGGCTACAAAATACAAGGCATTTGATTGCGCCGGATGCAGAGCGGCATGGATGGATGCCTCTCCCGGCATGGCAATGGGCGTGGGCGGCAGTCCGACCCGGGAATAAGTGTTGTAAGGGGTATCGCGCTGCAAATCCGCTTTGCGCAGATTGCCGTCGAAACGCGCACCCAGGCCATAAATCACGGTGGGATCGGTCTGCAGCCGCATGCCCCGATTCATTCGGTTGATGAAGACGGCGGCAATCTGCGGGCGTTCACTGGCCACCGCGGTTTCCTTCTCGATGATGGAAGCCATGATCAAGGCTTCATAGGGGCTGCGATAAGGCAGATCCGGCGCCCTGCCCTGCCACGCGGACAGGAGTTTATCGCGCTGCAGGCGGTAGGCGTGACGCAGGATTTCAATATCGGATGAATTGGGTGCAAAGAAGTAAGTATCCGGGAAGAACAATCCTTCCGGATGGCTTTCATCGGCGCCTATGGCCGCCAGCAAGTCCGTGTCACTCATTTCGTCAGAATTGTGCTTGAGACTGTCTTGCTGACTTAATGCGGCCCGCACTTCCCGGATATTCCAGCCTTCGATAAACTGCACGGCTTCCTGGATAACATCTCCGCGTTCAATTTTATCGTAGAGTTCCAGCGGGGTCAGGGGTTTGTCCAACGCATAAACCCCCGCCTTGAGGCGCGTAGCCTTGCCCATCAGCTGGCCCAATATCCGGAAAGCCATGGGCTCATCCACGATATGCGCCTGCTCAAGTTGAACCGCAAGTCCGTGCAGACTGGTTCCAGGTGTGATGCTGAAGGTCTTCGGAAGCACGCCCATGTTCAATGGCTGTTTCGCATACCAGCCCAGCCAGCCCGCCAAGGCAAGCGCTATCACCAGCATCAGCAGAAACAGGGACTTAATTTGCTTCATGCATCCAGAGTCTGAATTGTTCTGTCCATCCTGCGGGGTTCCATTGCCTGTCAACGAGTCGCGCCACGCGCCACACGCCGATGACGCTGTTGCTGAGGAAGACCTCGTCCGCCGCCATGATTTCCTTGGGCTCAAGGCGCCGGGTTTGCACGTCGATTCCCCGTTGCCCGGCGGCATGCAAAATTCTGATCCGTGCCACACCTTCAACCCCGGCCTGCCCCAGGTCGGGGGTATGCAGTCCGCCTTGATGGATGATGAACAGATTGCTCATGGTGCCGCTGACTACTGCACCCGTATCATCGCATAACAAACCCTCGGCAATGTCCGGGTCATGCCACTCGTTTCGCGCCAGCACGTTTTCCAGGCGGTTGAGATGTTTGACACCGGCAAGTCGTGGTTGCCGGGCCAGCCGTAGATCGCACCAGCGCACATTCACGCCGGCTGTCGCATGCCGTGCGTGATCAGGCACAGGCGATGCCATCACAATACGGGTGGGAATAACCGGATCGGGCAGCGCATAAGCGCGTGCGCCCGTACCCCGCGTCACGATGATCTTGACGACGCCTTCCACCAAATCACCAGACGCTGCCGCCATTTCGGTCTGCAACACGTGCTGCTCGGGACATGCCAGCGCCAACGCCTGACAATCCCGCGCAAGCTTTGCGTAATGATCCGCCCACCACACAGGCTTGCCTTGATGGATTCTGAGCGTGCGGAAAACGCCATCGCCATAGGCCAATCCACGATCAAGCGCATTCAGGTTTCCATCGCGTCTCCCGTTGACGATGATCATGCCACCTGCCGTGTTTTCGCGACGATTCTTCATGTCCGTCAGGCTCCTAGCGCGCACAATAGTCCACGTGCCTTGACCCGCGTTTCCTCCAGTTCACGCGTGGCTTCTGAGTCGGCGACAATGCCGGCGCCGGCGCGAAAACCCAACTCGCGGCCACTCAACTGGAAGCTGCGAATCAGAATATTGAAATCCAGGCTGCCATCGTGATTGATGTAGCCAACGCTTCCGGTATAGGCATGGCGCGGGGACGCTTCCAGTTCACGGATGATTTGCATGGTTCTGACTTTGGGGCACCCCGTGATGGTGCCGCCGGGAAACACGGCGCGCAAGATGTCGAATACCTGGACATCCGGCCTGAGCCGGCCCTCGATCGTCGATTCAATGTGATGGACATATTGATAGCTGCTGACATCCATCAAGGCCGCAACGCGAACGCTGCCAGCGATACACACCCGACCCAGGTCATTGCGCTCGAGATCCACCAGCATGATGTGTTCGGCGCGTTCCTTCGGGTGCGCCGCCAGACGGCTGCGCAAGCTTTCATCCTCGGTCCGGTTCTGTCCGCGCGGATGCGTTCCGGCAATGGGCCGGGTCTCAATCCTGCCCCCGCGCCCCACGCTGACCAGTCTTTCAGGCGAGGAACTGACAACCGCCTGGCCATCGAATTGAAGCAAGGCTGAAAAAGGCGCGGGATTGTTCGCCATCAGCCGTGAAAACAGGGCCGACGGCGACACAGCCTCGGAAAATTGCGCCTTCCAGAGTCGCGAAAGATTGACCTGGAATACGTCACCGGAACAGATGTAATTCTGAATCCTTGAGACGCCTTGTAGAAAAAGTTCGGGCTCCTCTTCCGTCAACAGGCTTAATCCTGGCAGCGACGTATCCGGGGCCGGAGCTTCATGCACGTCTCGCCGCATCACATCGGTCAGCCTGGCAAACGCCTGCTCGGTCAGCAGCAGGCAGCGCTCGCTGCATGGCGGACGCAGAATGGCGGCGGGGATACGCGCCAGCCATGCGGCAGGAAAGCTCGATTCGTCAGCACACACTCCGACACTCGGCTCCAGCAAGCCACCCAGCTCGTAGCCGAACAGTGCCAGCCAGCCCCCGGTAAACGGAAGCGAAGCAGGAAGATTTTCGTCAGGCAGACCCGGACGCAAGCGCATGGCCGGATGTTGCGTCAGCGCATGCAAACCGTCCGCCATGGAGAAACGATCTATCCGTTGCGGAAAGGCAAACAGGATGTCCCAGCCGTCATCCGAGCCGGTGGTACGGAGCAGGCCGGGATAACGTTCGGGGTGTGCCGCCTGAATCGCCGCCAGATCAAATCGCCCGGGCACCTCCAGAATGCGGAGCCCAGGCATTTGTGGAAAATCAGCGGTCAAATGCGTTTGAAAACCAGTGTGCCGTTAGTACCGCCAAATCCGAAGGAATTGGACAGGGCAATGTCGATTTTCATGTCACGCGCGGTATTGGGCACGTAGTCAAGGTCACAGCCTTCACCCGCTTCGAGCAGATTGATAGTCGGGGGCGCGACCTGATTCGCTACGGCAAGCACGGAGAATAGGGCTTCCACCCCGCCCGCTGCACCCAGCAAATGGCCGGTCATGGATTTGGTCGAACTGACTGCAACCTTGGAAGCATGCGCACCCATTGCACGTTTGACTGCTATGGTCTCGGCCTTGTCGCCCAATGGAGTCGAGGTGCCATGGGCATTGATGTAATCCACCTGATCGGCGTTCAGGCCCGCGTTTTTCAGCGCGGCGTTCATGCAACGCATCGCGCCGTCGCCGTCCTCAGCGGGTGCTGTCATATGGTTGGCATCGGCACTCATGCCGTAACCCGCCAATTCAGCGTAAATCCTGGCGCCGCGCGCCCTGGCATGTTCATACTCTTCCAGCACGACCACGCCCGCGCCTTCCGCCAGCACGAACCCGTCGCGATCCTTGTCCCAGGGCCGGCTGGATCCTGCTGGATCGTCATTGCGTCCGGTGAGCGCCTTCATGTTGCCAAAGCCGCCCATGGCCAGCGGTGTGACGCAGCTTTCTGCACCGCCTGCCACCATGACATCGGCATCGCCGTACTCAATCAGACGCGCAGACTCGCCGATGGCGTGCGTGCCCGTTGTACAGGCCGTCACCATCGCCAAATTGGGTCCCTTGAAACCGTACATAATGGACAAATGCCCGGCAATCATGTTGCTGATGGAGGCCGGGATGAAAAAAGGGGAAATCTTGCGCACACCGCCCGCGAGGAAATCACGGTGCGTTTCTTCGATCATATTCAGGCCGCCGATGCCAGATCCGATGTTGACCCCGATACGTTCGCCATCGGCCCGTGCTTCGTCCAAGCCCGCATCGCGCACGGCCTGCATTCCTGCCGCCATGCCGTACTGGATAAAGATGTCCATGCGGCGCGCCTCTTTGGGATTGAGATAGGCCGTGACGTCAAAACCCTTAACCTCGCCCGCCACCCGTGATGGGAAACCCGCGGCATCAAACCGCGTTATCTGGGTAATCCCGGAGCGCCCCGCGGTGAGGCTATCCCAGGCTGCTTCAATGTTGTTGCCTACCGGGGAAATAATCCCCAGTCCCGTGATGACGACGCGTCGTTTTGACAAAATTATGCTCGACTGAAGTATTGATTCGGCACGATCTAGCTTAATAAATCATGCGCACAGCGATTAGGCGTCACGGTAATCATGTCCACAGTACGCCGAGTCAATAATGAATGCAGGTCAACTCTTGTGGCTGTTGACGTAGTCAATAGCCTGCTGCACGGTGGTGATTTTCTCGGCATCTTCATCGGGAATTTCGCACTCGAATTCTTCTTCCAGCGCCATCACAAGTTCTACCGTGTCGAGCGAGTCAGCGCCCAGATCGCCCACGAAGGAAGATTCATTCTTGATGTCGGTTTCGCTGACGCCCAGTTGTTCGGCGACGACTTTTCTAACACGCTGTTCCATTTCCATTGCTCAATCCTCTCTTGATGAATCGCTTTAATTAAAGCGGGGGTGATTTTACCAAACTTGGCCGATGTTTATGCCATGTACATGCCGCCATTTACATGCAGCGTGGTTCCTGAAATGTAATCCGCTGCAGGACTGGCCAAAAACGCAACGGCATGCGCGATGTCATCCACGCTGCCCAGCCGCCCCAAAGGGATATGCGACAGCAGCGCCTGGCGCTGTGCTTCCGGCAAAGCCCTGGTCATGTCGGTGTCGATAAAGCCGGGAGCCACGCAGTTTACCGTGATGTTACGGCTGCCGACTTCACGGGCCAGAGACTTGGTAAAGCCCATGATGCCCGCCTTGGCCGCGCTGTAATTGGTCTGTCCGGCGTTTCCCATCGCGCCCACCACCGAGGCAATGCTGATGATACGCCCCGTGCGTGCCTTCATCATGCCACGCAGCACCGCGCGCGAAAGACGAAACACCGAGGACAGATTGGTCGCGATAATGTCATCCCACTCCTCGTCCTTCATACGCATCAGAAGATTGTCACGGGTGATGCCTGCGTTGTTGACCAGAATGCCGATGTCGCCGTGCGCCTTGTCAATGTACTCGATCACCACATCCACTTCCGCCGCATCGGTAACATTGAGTTTCATGCCGCTTCCACTGATCTTTGCCTCTTGCAAATAGTTGCTGATGGCTTGCGCGCCACTGTTGCTGGTCGCGGTGCCTATGACAGTCGCCCCCGCGCGTCCGAGTTCCAGCGCAATCGCCTGCCCGATTCCTCGGCTTGCGCCGGTGACCAGGGCAGTTTTTCCTTGCAGCATGGTGGCTCCCATTATTCAGTCAGCGCGCTAATCTGATTATGCGTCGATTGCATGTCGAAATTGGCCAATGCGCTAATTTGATTATGCATTGTCGAAAATGGCCAATGCATTCTGCAACGACGCTTCATCCACCAGCGCCAGCGCGGGCAGGCTGTCATCAATCCGCTTAATTAAACCCGCCAGCACCTTGCCGGGGCCGCATTCGATGACGCGCCCGGCACCCGCCGCTTTCATGGCCTGCACCGTTTCCACCCAGCGCACTGGGGTATGCAATTGCCTTGCCAATGCCTTGCGGATCGCATCGGCATCATGGTGACTGGCCACATCGGTATTGTGCAGCACGGGGATCGCCGGCACTGTAATCGACACGGATTGCAAATATTCCAGCAGTTTTTCTGCCGCATGCAGCATCAGCGAAGAATGCGACGGCACGCTGACGGGCAGCGGCAAGGCACGCTTCGCGCCCTTATCCTTGGCCAGCACCATGGCGCGCTCGACTGCCGACTTGTTGCCTGCAATCACGACCTGGCCGGGCGAATTCAGGTTCACTGCTTCCACCACCTCGCCCACTGCCGCCTCCTCACACACGGCGCGTACCGCTTCGTCGTCCAGGCCAAGAATCGCCGCCATCGCACCCACGCCTTCAGGCACGGCATCTTGCATGGCCTCGGCGCGAAAGCGCACCAGCCGGATGCAATCGGTAAAATTCAGTGCACCGCCGGCCACCAGTGCCGCGTATTCACCCAGGCTATGTCCGGCCATGATCGCTGGAGCAGCGCCGCCGGCCGCGCACCACACACGCCACGCGGCAATGTCCGCCGCCAGCATTGCGGGTTGAGTGTTGATGGTTTGGTTAAGCAACTCCGCGGGCCCGTTACTCACCAGTTGCCACAAATCCTGACCGAGCGCGGCCGAAGCCTCGCTAAAAGTTTGGCGGACCTCGGCGCGATCACCCCAGCCCTGCATCATGCCAACGGATTGGGAACCTTGTCCGGGAAAAACGAAAGCAAGTTTCATGAGCATCAATAACGAAGTAAAGCCGAACCCCAGGTGAAGCCGCCGCCGAAGGCTTCCATCAACACGGTTTGTCCCCGCTGGATGCGGCCATCGCGCACCGCCACATCAAAAGCCAGCGGCACCGAAGCAGCGGAGGTGTTGCCGTGGCCAGCCACGGTGGTCACGACATGATCCATGCTCATGCCGAGTTTTTTGGCGGTGGCCTGGATGATACGGATATTGGCCTGATGCGGCACCAGCCAGTCGATGTCGGATTTCTTCAAGCCGTTGGCATCGAGCGTTTCATCGACAATGCGGTCCAGCGTGTTGACCGCCATCTTGAATACGGCGTTGCCTTCCATGCGCATCAAGACAGGTTCATTACAGCCGGTCGATGGCCCGGTACTGGTGCGCAGCAATTCCTTGTGGCGCCCGTCGGCATGGATGTGGGTGGAAATAAGGCCCGGCACGGTGGATGCACCCAGCACCACCGCACCTGCGCCGTCGCCCCACAGAATGCAGTTGCCGCGATCATTCCAGTCGGTGATGCGCGAGAGCGTTTCGGCGCCGATCACCAGCACGTTCTTTGCCGCGCCGCTCTTGATGAACTGATCGGCCACCGTGAGCGCATAGACAAAACCGCTGCACACGGCCTGCAGGTCAAACGCCGGTTTGCCATTGGTCATGCCAAGCTTGGCTTGCACTATGCACGCCGTGCTGGGAAACACAAGATCAGGCGTGGTCGTCGCGACCAGCATCAAGTCAATGTCGTCTGCCCGCAAGCCGGCGGCTTCGAGTGCCGCAAGCGCAGCCTGGGTGGCAAGATCGCTGGTGAGCTCTCCCTCGGCGGCGATATGCCGCTCGCGAATGCCGGTACGATCGACGATCCACTGATCCGTCGTTTCGACCATCTTTTCCAGATCGGCGTTGGTCAGGATACGGGTTGGCAGGTAGGAACCGGTGCCAAGTACGCGGGAAAATTTCAAGCGGGCACCCGTTGCAAGCGCTGCATCTGATCCGTGATGCGTTTGAGAACATTGTTGCGGACTTCTTCGATCGCGGTATCGATGGCGTGTTCAAAGGAAAAACGGTCCGCCGAGCCGTGGCTTTTGACCACTACGCCTTTCAGGCCCAGGAGTGTCGCGCCATTGAAACGACGCGGATCAAGGCGTCGTTTGAACGCATTGAGCACGGGCAGGGACGCCAACCCCACCAGACGCGTCAGAAGATTGCGTTTGAACTCGTCTCGCATGGCCGTGGTGATCATCCTGGCCACGCCTTCGGAGGTTTTCAGTGCCACATTGCCGACAAAACCATCGCACACCACCACATCCGTCGTGCTCTTGAAAATGTCGTCGCCTTCAACATTGCCGTAGAAGTTCAGTTGACTGTCACGCAGCAGATCCGCGGCCTGCTTTACCATTTCATTGCCCTTGATGTCTTCTTCGCCAATATTGAGCAAACCCACGCTGGGATTGGGCTTGTGCTCCACCGCCGACACCAGCATCGCGCCCATGATAGCGAATTGCAGCAGATGTTCGGCGGTGCAGTCGACATTGGCGCCGACATCCAGCACCAGAACATGGCCACTAATCGTGGGCATCACCGCGGCAATGGCAGGACGATCGATGCCGGGGAGGGTTTTGAGCACAAAACGCGCAGTCGCCATCAACGCACCGGTATTGCCCGCCGATACACAGGCATCGGCTTCACCCGATTTGACGAGGTCGATGGCAACCCGCATGGAGGAGTCTTTTTTGTTGCGTAACGCGGACGCGGGCGCTTCATCCATCGCCACCACTTCACTGGCGTGACGGACGATCAGACATGGGCTGGCTTTTGCGCGGCGCGCCTTCAGTTCCGCTGCAATCATGTCCTGCGGCCCAACCAGAATGACATTCAGGTCAGGATTTCGATCAAGACATTTAATTGCCGCAGGCACCGTGATATGGGGGCCATGATCGCCCCCCATGACATCAATGGCGACAGTGATATTTCTCATGCAGCCTGTTCAAGGGGCTGACTGGAGCGCGCCGGAAAACCCGCACCCAAGCGCAAGCGGACTAATCGCCTTTGGCCTTGACGACCTTGCGCCCGCGATAAAAACCGTTGGGACTGATGTGGTGACGCAAATGTGTCTCGCCCGTAGTCGGCTCAATGGCTAGCGAAGGGCTGACCAGAAAATCATGCGAACGATGCATCCCACGCTTGGACGGGGATTTTTTGTTTTGTTGAACAGCCATTTCAAACTCCTTTATTAAGGCGGCACAGATAGGTTATCAACAACAGCCTATCCAAATAACCCTCTTGTTATAAGCAAAGCAGTGGAGCCGTCTTGATAACCCACTGCCTCAATCTTTCCGGCGGACGAAATTCAAGGCCTGTTCGTACCGGATCAATCAAGCAATTCCCGGCGGAATAACACACACCCCGGGCGCATGCATCGGGGTCAACGGCAACCCCAGCAACACTTCGTCTTCAACCAGGTCGATGAGGCTCAACTTGCTGCCCATCAGGATGACATCCCCGCTCGAATCCGGGTCGGCATCACGCCGTTCAAGCTCGGCATCATTCCGGGCCAGATACACGTCGCGCTCAATAGCCACCTCGTGCGTCAAACCGCCCAGGCAACGCTGGCAGGTCAAATCGACATCGCCGCGTATCTCCAGGTGCAGAACACAACCCCCCTGCCTGTCCATCCTGCCTGCCACTCGACAGAACAGTTGTCCTTGCGTAAATTCATGAGCAAGGCGCGGGAACCTGGATAGATTTGAATCCACTTCCCACGTCTGCGCCAGTTTGCAAAAGCGCAGCGGATCTATTTGGTCCGGTTCAACCATGGCCCACCAGGTTCAAACATAAACCACCCGGCAAAAATATTAGCCCGCAATGATATGATTTCGCATCACTTTTGTCAAAAGAACTCACGCGGCCATGATTAAAAAGATACTGGTCGCCAATCGCGGGCGAAATCGCGGTGCGCATTGTCCGCGCCTGCGCCGAACTCGGCATCAAATCGGTCGCCATCTACACCGACGCCGATCGCCATGCGCTTCATGTCAAGAAGGCGGACGAGGCTTACCACATCGGCACCGACCCGATTCTCGGTTACCTCAACGCCCACACTCTGGTCAATCTGGCGGCAGCCTCAGGCTGCGATGCGCTGCATCCGGGCTACGGCTTCCTGTCCGAAAATCCCGATCTGGCGACCATTTGCGCCCGGCGCGGCATCCGCTTCATCGGCCCGTCGCCTGAAGTCATCCGCCAGATGGGCGACAAGATCCAGGCGCGCAATGCCATGATCAAGGCCGGCATCCCCGTGATACCGGGTTCCGACCACAACCTGGAAAATGTCGAGGAAGCGCGCGCGCTGGCCGAACAAAATCGGCTATCCGGTCATGCTCAAGGCCACCAACGGCGGCGGCGGACGCGGCATCCGGCGTTGCGACAGCGAAGACGAACTGCTGCGCAACTATGATCGCGTGGTGTCCGAAGCCAGCAAGGCCTTCGGCAAGCCGGAAGTCTTTGTCGAGAAATGCGTGGTAAACCCCAAGCACATCGAAGTGCAGATTCTGGGCGACACCCAGGGCAATGTCATTCATCTGTTCGAACGCGACTGTTCCATCCAGCGCCGCAACCAGAAGCTGATCGAAATCGCGCCTTCGCCCCAGCTTACCGAGGCGCAGCGGCAATACATCGGCAAACTGGCGGTGCAGGCCGCGCAAGGCGGTCGGCTACGTGAATGCGGGCACGGTGGAGTTTCTGCTCGACCAGGACAACCAGTTCTATTTCATGGAAATGAACACCCGCCTGCAGGTCGAGCATCCGATCACCGAGACCATCACCGGCGTCGACATCGTGCAGGAGCAGATCCGCATCGCCGACGGCCTGCCGCTGCAATACAGGCAGGACGACATTACGCATCGCGGTTACGCCATCGAGTTCCGCATCAATGCCGAAGACCCGAAAAACGAATTCCTGCCCAGCCTCGGTCGCATTACCCGTTATTACTCGCCGGGCGGCCCCGGCGTGCGCGTGGACGCGGCGATTTACACCGACTATGTCATCCCGCCCTACTTCGATTCCATGTGCGCCAAGCTGACGGTGTGGAACCTGACCTGGGAATCGACGATCGCGCGCGGCAGCCGTGCGCTGTCCGACATGCTGGTGTATGGCGTAAAAACGACCATTCCTTACTATCAGGAAATTCTCAAGAATCCCGAGTTCCGCAGCGGCCGCTTCAACACCAGCTTTGTCGAAGCGCACCCGGAACTCACCCAGTACACCGAAAAGAAACCGCCGGAAGTGATGGCCGCCGCCATTGCCGCCGCTATCGCCGCACATCAGGGGCTTGTAATCATGGCCAAGAGTATCACGTCACCGATCTAGTCCTGCGCGACGGCCACCAGTCGCTCATCGCCACCCGCATGCAGACCGCCGACATGCTGCCGATCTGCGCCAAGCTCGACCAGGTCGGTTTCTGGTCGCTGGAAGCCTGGGGCGGCGCCACCTTCGATGCCTGCGTGCGCTTTCTGCGCGAAGACCCGTGGGAACGCCTGCGCAAACTGCGCAAGCGCGCTGCCCAACACGCGCATCCAGATGCTGCTGCGCGGGCAGAACCTGCTGGGTTACCGCAATTATTCCGACGATGTGGTGCGCGCCTTCGTGCAAAAGTCCGCCGACAACGGCGTCGATGTGTTCCGCGTATTTGACGCGATGAACGATCTGCGCAATCTGCGCGTGTCGATTGAAGCGGTCAAAGCCACAGGCAAACATGCCGAAGGCACGCATCTGCTACACCACCAGCCCGGTGCACGACATCCCGCATTTCGTCGCGCTGGCCAAGGGCCTGGCCGAGATGGGCTGCGACACCATCGCCATCAAGGACATGGCGGGGCTGCTCACGCCCTACACCGCGTTCGAACTGGTGCGCGCGATCCGCGACGCGACCAACCTGCCCATCCACACCCACAGCCATGCGACATCGGGCTTGGCGCACATGACGCATCATGAAGGCCGTCGAAGCCGGCGCGACCATCATCGATACCTGCATCGGCGCGTTTGCCGAAGGCGCCAGCCACCCCACCACGCAAAGCCTGGTCGCCGCGCTCGCCGGCACGGAATACGACACGGGGCTGTCGCTGCCGCTGCTGGAAGAAATCTCCGCCTACTTCAAGGAAGTGCGCAAGAAATACTGGCAGTTCGAATCGCGCCTTCACCGGCGTGGACACCCGCGTGCTGATCAACCAGGTGCCCGGCGGCATGATTTCCAATCTCGCCAACCAGTTGAAGGAACAGGGTGCGCTCGACAAGATGGATGCCGTGCTCGAGCGAAATTCCGCGGGTGCGCGAAGATCTGGGTTATCCCCCTCTGGTCACGCCCACCTCGCAGATCGTCGGCACCCAGGCGGCGCTCAACGTGTTGACCGGGCAGCCGCTACAAGTCCGTCACCAACGAAGTCAAACTCTACCTGCAGGGCCGCTACGGCAAGACGCCGGGGAAGGTCAACGAAGAAGTACGCAAAATCGCCATCGGCGATCTCGAAGTCACCACCTGCCGCCCGGCCGATCTGCTGTCGCGACGAACTCGACAAACTGCGCGGCGAAATCGAAAGTCTCGCGAAATCCGACGAAGACGTGCTGACCTACGCCATGTTCCCAGAAATCGGCAAAACCTTTCTGCAGGAACGGGCTGCAGGCAGCCTGAAACCGGAGCCCTTGCTGCCCCCGGATGCGGCCAAGACCGACAACGGCCCCCGCTACGCCGCCGACGAATTCAAGATCACGCTGCACGGCGAGACCTACCACATCAAGCTCACCGGCAGCGGTCGCGCCAATGCCGCGCAACGTCCCTACTTTGTTGCGATTGACGGCGTCTCGGAAGAAGTCTGGGTCGAGGCCCTGAACGAAGTCGAAGTCGCAGGCACAAGCAGCGCCCCGCGCAAATTCTGCCGCCGCACCCGCTGCTCCCGGACAGAAACCCCGCCCCAGCCATGCCGGCCATGTCACCGCCGCCATGCCCGGCAGCATCGTCGATGTCCTGGTATCCGTCGGACAGAAAGTCAAGGCCGGCGATGCCGTACTCGTTATCGAGGCCATGAAAATGGAAAACGAAGTCCAGGCATCCATCGCCGGCACCGTCATCAATATTTTTGCCCAAAAAGGCGATGCGGTGACGCCGGACATGGCCCTGGTCGAGTTACAACCCGAGTGATGGGTACCTGATGCAACTTGTCCTCGCGTCCACTTCGCGCTACCGCCGCGAACTGCTGTCCCGGCTGACCATTCCGTTTCAGGTGGCCGCGCCGGACGTGGACGAAACGCCCCTGCCCGGCGAATCACCCAGCCAGACCGCGTTGCGGCTTGCCGAAGTGAAAGCCCGCGCCGTGGCCGCCCGGTTCCCGGACAGTCTCATCATCGGCTCCGATCAGGTTCTGATGCTGAACAGCGAGCAATTGGGCAAACCGGGCAATTTTGAGAATGCCTTTGCCCAACTCAAGCAAATGCAGGGCCATGCCATGGTGTTTCACACGGCGCTGTGCCTGCTCAACAGCCGCACGGGCAATGTGCAGTTGCGCGACATTCCCACCGTCGTCCACATCCGGCCGCTTACCGACGCGCAGATCGAAAGCTATCTGATAAAGGAGACGCCCTACGACTGCGCGGGTTCGGCGCGTTCCGAAGGACTCGGCATTGCGCTGATTTCCCGCTACGACACACCCGACCCCACCGCATTGATCGGCCTGCCGCTGATTGCACTCACCGAGATGCTGCGCGAAGAGGGCGTTGACCCATTGACGTGGCGAGCCTCTATTTAATTCCGACCCCCATCGCCGATGCTCCCGCGGAATCTGCCCTGCCCGCAGGCACGCTGGCGGTCATGCATCGCCTCGGTACCTTCGTGGTGGAAAATGCCAAGACGGCGCGCGCCGTCCTGAAGCAACTCGGCTATCCTCGCCCGCTTCAGGAAGTGCGCATGCTGACGCTCTCCGAACATACCCGGAGCGACGAGTTGCCAGCGCTGCTCGCGCCGCTGCTGGCGGGTGAGGACGTGGGATTGATGTCGGAGGCGGGTTGCCCGGGCGTGGCCGATCCCGGTGCGGAACTGGTGCGCCTGGCGCATCGCCACGGCATTACCGTCGTGCCGCTGGTGGGTCCGTCCGCGCTGTTGCTCGCCTTGATGGGCTCGGGCTTGAACGGCCAGCGCTTCGCCTTTCACGGCTACCTGCCGGTGAATGCGAACGAACGCATCGAAGCCTTGAAGAAGCTCGAAACCCGTTCCAGAAACGCCGACGAAAGCGAACTCTTCATCGAAACCCCCTACCGCAACGGCGCGATGTTTCAGGCGCTGCTGACCGCGTGTCGCGACACCACCCAGCTATGCATCGCCTGCGGACTGATGGGAAGCACAGCGCAATTACATACCGCGAGCATCGCCGAATGGCGCCATCGGGGCTGGGATGCGCCGAAGCAGCCCGCGGTGTTTCTGCTTTACAGCGGCAGTTCCTGAAATTCGGGAAGCGATGCGTTCGATGCGTTAAACGCACGGTCATTGTTGGTGCGCACAGCGCACCCTACTCGTCGAACGAGCATCCCTCGGTTTTAGTATCTTACTGCACGGAAGAAAGTCTAGCCTCTTGGCGAGCGGTGAAGACCGCCATTGCGGCCGCTCTACACCTGCCTGTATTCCTTCACGCTTTGCGTGCTCGTAGAAGGCTTGACCGACACGTGCGAATGTGATCGATCACATTGGGATGATAAGCGCATCTCTTGCACGTGGATTGATCTGCCGGGGTAGCTTGGCACCTACGCGTTTGCCTGAACTGCGATCAAGCGGTGCTACGCCAAGATAAACGGCCAATGAGGCTTCGTCCCTGAACCGGGCGATATTTCCAATCTCGCCAGCCAACTCACTGGCGCACACGTTACCCATGCCCGGCATGGTCAACAGCCGCTGGGCGATTCCTGATTGGGTGGTCAGTTGGACGATCTGCCCTTCCAGGGCAGCAATCGCTTCACGCAAGCTGAGCATTCTCATCGCATCGGCATAGATCATCGATCCAACCCAGTCTATAGCGAAGGCGAATGTCGCCGTCTTCTGCCACGTTGCAATCTTGGCCGCGTAGCCTGCGCCGACTCCATTGAGCTTGAGCAAAGTGGTGCGCCTGACGGTCTTGAGCTTACGCAGGTCAGTCCGGCAGGTCAGGAAGTTCAGAAACCACAGGTTGTCTGCCTGACCGGTAATGGCAAGCAACCCAGGCGCTGCGCCTTGCAGTTCAGCCTGCATCCGCTGGCTGATCTTCATGCGCTCGTCAACGAGCTGTTTGCGGCGTCGGGTCAGTGCTTTGAGTTGCTGATGCAACGCATCGACCGGCGCGACTTCCTGCAACAAGGCGCGTGCCATCGGCACCTGCTCGCGCAATTGCATGAGTTGCGGCATGCGTCGGGCGTCGATCGCATCGGTCTTGGCGGGAGCCGGGAAGATTTCCTTGAAGCGCGCGAACTTGAGGTTGTTGATGGCGTACAGCCGCCATCCCTGTGCGAGCACCTGGCCGTCCAGCGGCCTGGCGTAGCCGCCAAACCCTTCCATGGCGACGCAGACTCAGCATGGTGTGCGTCTTCATGTTTGCGTATTCGGGCAAAGAAATCACTGATTCCGGCGGGCGTGTGGGCGCAATCGAATTCCTCGACCGGCTCGCCATCTTCCCAACCAACAGCAACCCGGTGCCGTTGGCTGCCAACATCAATGGCAACGTGGAGTTGTGTTTGCATGGGCGGCCTCTTTCGTACAATGCAGCAAGACGAAATCGTCTGCGCGCCTTGCGTACTCAAGAGGCACACTTACTGGCATCATCCCGTCAGGCGTTACAGACGATGCGGATGACGGGGGCGGCATTTCAGGCTGAGCCGATTCTTGCAAACCCGGCGGGCCCCTTGAGCCAGACCCCCGTCAGCGCACATCGTACTCCCCATGACCGGCACCTACATCTCGCAATTTAGAGAGTAGGTCCCTTTTGCCTTTGACTTCCTCTTGCGCACGGGGTTGGCGGTTAAATGGCGGCTAGCTGACCAAACGAAGAAGGCCTCGATTTTTCGATGCCCTCTTTAAGTCCGACGAGCGATGAGCAGGAGTGTCAACTCCCGCCCGTAATCCACGTGCCGATGGCAGCGTCGGTCGCTGAGTCGATCACCATCTGTTCACGCAGGCAGAGCGATCTGACGTTGTCGGCCAGTTTCTTACCGAGGGTCGCCGCGTCGTTTCCGCCCTCGTCGATTCCAGCGCCTGCTCCGCACGTGTCGCAGCGCGCATCGCGCGAACCGTGAACTCACGGACGCGCCGGCCATGAGGCGGAGTAGACTGTACATCCATTCCAGCCTGAGCAGTGATTTCGACGCCGATGCCTCTGCGTCGCGCCTTGAGCCATTCGGCGCGAGTCAGCGCGGGTATTAGATCCAGCGGCAGGACACGCGCAAGGGTTCTCGCTCCAGCCCTGTGGACGTGGTGTAGCTTGCAGCATCGTTTCAGATGGGGGTGCCTGTTTCAGGACGGCATACTCCAGCCGCGTTCATGCTGGACGCCACTGCGGCATGGCCTAGCATTTCATCCGGCGTTCGTCAAAGTCATTGCTCTCCCTCCACTTTGTCTTCCCTGGAATCAGCGCGCGGGCAAGCGTCCGCGCACCTGAAACTTTATCTCGTCCACGATCTTATGATCGCTCGCGGCGAGCGCCAGGGTGTGGGATCCCGGGCCAGGCAGCCAGGGCAAGGGGCTGGCCGCGCTGCCGAGACTTTTTCCATCCAGGACAAAGCGTGCCGACTTGCCGCCCTCGGCCTGAAAGAACAAACGCTGCAAAGCGGGGGGAATGTCGGGGTCGAGCGCGAAGATCGCGCCGTTGCCGGGATAGGTGATGCGCGCCTGCGCCGGTGCGGGCGCCGCATGGGTGCCGTCCGGCACCGTTCCGCTGATAAACCATTCATTGCCGGCCCGCACCACGTTTTTGGGCGGCGCCGGCGTGCTTGCGGCGGACGCCGTCCCGACTTCACCCGCGTGCAGGGCCTGCATCACCTCCAGCCACACCGGCGCGGCGCCGGTCACGCCGGACACGCCGCGCATCGGCCGCCCGTCGAAATTGCCCACCCACACTCCCACGCTGTAGCGCTGCGAAAAACCCACGCACCAGTTGTCGCGCATGTCCTTGCTGGTGCCGGTCTTGACGGCGCTCCAGAACGGCGTGGCGAGCGGATTTTCCAGGCCGAATGTCACGCTGCGCGCGGCGCGGTCGGCGAGGATGTCGTTGACGATGAAAGCGGCGCCGGGATCAAGAACAGGACTCGCCGCGCCATGCATGCCGGGTAACAGGGCCGGCTCCGAATAGCGCCCGCCATTCGCCAGCGCGCGATAGGCATTGGTCAGCGACCACAGGTTGACCTCGGGCGAGCCCAGCGCCAGCGCGTAGCCGTAGAACCCGGCATTCTCCTTCAGCGGCAAACCGAGCTGCAGCAGGCGTTCGTGAAACGGCTCGATGCCGGTCAGCAACAGGCTGCGCACCGCGGGCACATTGAGGCTGCCTGCCAGCGCGGTGCGCACCGCCACGCGCCCCTTGAAATGTTTGTCGTAGTTCTGCGGCACGTACTGCCCGCCGGGGGTGGCGATGCTCACCGGCGAGTCGTCGAGTTGAGACGCAGCGGTCAGGATTTCCTGCTCGATGGCCAGCGCATACAGAAACGGCTTGAGCGTGGAACCCGCCTGCCGCAGGGCCTGCACGCCATCGACCTGGGCATGGCTGGAATCGGGGCGGCTGCCGACGTAGGCCAGCACTTCGCCGCTGGCGTTGTCGAGCACCAGCACCGCGCCGTCTTCCACGTCTTCCTCCGCCAGCCGCGCCAGTTGGGATTCCAGCGCGGCCTGCACGCGCCGCTGCAGACGCAGATCGAGCGTGGTGGCGACACGCGCGCCCGGCGCGAGCGACACCCGCCGCGCAACATGTGGCGCGAGGGCAGGCGCGGACCCTGCTCCGGGATGCAGCAGTGTCCGCGCGGCCAATGCGCCCAGACGGCGACATGACGCGCTTTCCGGCGCCCAGGCCGCGTAACGGCAGGCGCGCGCCACCGTCGCTTCCGCTCCGGCCTGGGGCGCGGGCAACAGGGCGGCCAGCAACAACGCCTCGTCGTTCGACAGCGCATCCGCGCCCTTGCCAAAGAAGGCCGTTGCCGCCGCCGGAACGCCGCGTATCTCGCCCTGAAACGGCGCGAGATTCAGATAGGCCTCGAGAATTTGCGGCTTGCCGAGCGCGCGTTCCAGTTGCCACGCGCGCCACATCTGCCGCCATTTTCCGGTGACGCCCTTGTGCGCGCCGGAAGCCAGTTGCGGATCGAGCAATCCCGCCAGTTGCATCGTCAAGGTGCTCGCGCCGCGCCATGATTCACCCTGCGCGTTGTGCCATATCGCCGCGATCAGTGCACGCCCGTCCACGCCGTCGTGCTGATAAAAGCGTTTGTCCTCGAAGGCGATCACGGCGTCCTGCAGCGGCCGTGCGATGTGCGCGAGCGGCGCCCACTCGCCCTGCCGCCGTTTGAAATCGACCCGCGTCTCCTGCAGGGTTTCGCCGTGGCGATCCAGTATCCAGGCGAACGACGACGGATGCTGCTGGCGGATTTGATCAAGACTCGGCCCCCGCCCGCAGGCGGCGAGCAGCAGGCACAGAATCAGCGCCACGGTCTTATCCATTTGCATGGACTACCGCCGCCAGCGACGCGCCGCTTGTCTGTTGTGCGTTCCCGCGATACTCACGGAGCGACCTCCCATGCCGCGTTCGGCAACTCGGCGAACTGCTCCGGCTGATACATCGCTTCGACCCGTGTCACCGGCAGTTTGAACTGGCCGGGGTTATTGAGCCGCACGACATATTCGAGGGTGAACCTGCCCTTGGGCACCCAGCGCGTAATACGCACGATAGCTGTCGAAACCGCGTTCCTCGAACGCGGGCCAGGCGTTGCCGGTAGCACGGTTGCCGCGATTCATGATGGCGGAGTCGCGTTGCAGGCCGCTACCCAGCACACTCGCCCCGGCTGGCAGCGGGTCGCTGACGACGACCCAGCTCATGTCGGCCTGCGCGTCGATTTCGAGGGTGACGCGCGCCAAGTCGCCGCGCCGCCATTTCCCTGCTTCGGCCTGCTGCACCGGGGTGATGCGCCGGGTAATCGTGTATCCGGAATTGAGCGCCGCCTTGAGCGGCACGGCAACGCGGCTGGTAACCGTCACCCAGGGCTTGCCGCCGCCCTGTTGCGCAAGCTTCAATTCGCCCTTGCCCGGAGGCCACGGCAATTCGACCGTTCTTGACGGCGCTTTCCAGTCGATGTCGCGTTGGGTTCCGTTCAAGTCCATGCGCGTCACTCCGCTTACCGGAGCGGACTCGAAGCGCTGCGAGAAGCGCTCCAGTGCAATGCGCGCCCAGGCGTTGGCGGTGGTCAAATCCCAGTGGCCGTACTTCTGCCGCGCCATCAGGCCACGCGCGAGGCGCGGCAGGTCGGCCTGCATTGCGGGCGCATCGAGCAGCAGATACAAGCTGCGCGCGGCATTCAAGTCGGGCGACACCATCAGCCACCACAGATCGTCGCGCGCGCCGCCGGTCCAGTTGAGCGTGGTTCCGCGCAGATCCATGCGTGCGCGCAGAAGACTCACCGCCTGCTGCAATCTGGCTTCACGCTCCGGAATGCTGCCGAGTTGCTGCAGAATCGAAATCCAGTCGAGCAGGCCTGAAGTCGGCCATTGGTTGGGGGTGATGTCGATCGCATCGAGCATGTCCGGCGTGGCCTGGTCATAACGCGCCAGCGCGTCGATGGCGGCAAGTTTGCGCAAGTTGCCGTCGGCAAAACCGATGCTGCGTCGCCCGCCGCGCCCGGCGACGAATTGCTTCAGTCCCTCCAGCATGCGGTCGCGCGCTTCCTCGGGCAACTTCTGTTGCGCGGCATGCGCGACGTTGAGGATATACGCCGTCAGCACCTCGTCGCCGTGCAGGCAGTCGCAGGCAAAGAACCTGACCAGGCCGTTGTCGTCGAGATGCGCGGGCAGGCGGCTCATCGCATCCGCCCACAGCCTGGCATCGTTCAAGGCCAGCGCGCGCGATACGCGCTGTTCCATGCAGGTGTAGGGATACGCTCGCATGTAGTCGCGCATGGCGGGCAGATTGCCTGCGAGCGTCGCGGACACCGCAATGTCCACGCCGCCGCGGCCGGGGATGGCATCCGCCGGGCGTTCGACATTCAGGCTTTGGGGGCCGTCGAGTTGCAGCAGGCTGGCCTGCCACACACGCTCCGGCACGGCAGGCATGACCTGCTGGCTGAGCTTGAGTTCGTCGCCGCCCGAAGCCGCGCGCGCATTCACCACCCAGTTCAGCGCGCCCGTATCAGGCGGCACGCTCACTTCCCAGTTCACTTCGCGCGCTTCGCCCGGCGCAAGCTTGAGCGAACGGGACTCCAGCGCCAGCGGCTTGCCGGACCCGGTCGTGAGCGCGGGTGCGAGTCTGATCTCCTGCGCTTTATCGCTGCCGTTCCTCACGGTGAAGCCCGCCTGGAATACGTCGCCTTCGCGCACCACCGGCGGCAGACCCGCGAGCAGCATCACGTCCTGCCGCGTCTGCACGCTTACACCGCCGTCGCCGAAGTAGCCGGTTCCGGCGTTCGCCACGGCCACGATGCGAAAGCTCGTCAGGCTGTCGTTGAGCGGCACTTCGACCCGCGCCATGCCGGTGGCGTCGAGCTTGACCCGCGCCTGCCACAGCACGCGCGTATCGAACAATTCGCGCGTCGGCAGCCGGCCGCCTCCGCCGCCGGGCGGCAGCGCCTTGCGACCGAAGTGCCGCTTGCCCACCACCTGCATTTGCGCGGTCGAGGTTTCCACTTCCCACGGACGTGTCGCCATCATCGCGTCGAGCAGCTTCCAGCTCGGATTCGGCGCAAGCTCCAGCAGGCTCTCGTCGACCGCGGCCAGCGCGACTTCCGCGCCCGCGGGCAGCTTGCCCCCGTCGGCGCGCGCGACCTTGATGGTCACCGGAACCTTGTCGCGAATCCTGTATACCGACTGCGGCGTCGTCACCCGCACCTCCAGCCTGTGCCCGCGTTCGCCGACGCGCAGACTCGCCACGCCCATTTTCCAGGCGGGCTTGCCCAGATCGATCAGCGCGGTCGGCGCGGCATCCTCCACCCGGCCGCGCACCGCCAGCACCGATACCACCACGTTCGGCGCGTAATTGGGCTTGATCGGCAGGCGTACTGTCGGCGATTTGGCCGTGAGCGGCGACAACGAAACTGTCGATCACGCCCTCGCGCTCGACCGTCACCAGCGCGGTTGCTTCGCGGAAAGGCATCCGCACCTGCAATTCCGCCGTCTCGCCCGGCTCATAGCGCGGCTTTTCCGGCAGCACGTCCATGCGGTCGGAGTCGTTCCCGGCAAACCAGGTGTCATCGCTGCCCGCCACCCACAATTCGCTGTTGGCATAAACCGCATGGCCGTCGCTATCGGTGACTTTGGCGCGAATGACGAGATTGCCGGATGCGGGCGGTTTCATCTCGCAGATCAGCCAGCCGGTCTTGATCGGTATTGCCGCTGCACCCGGCAGCGACGCGCTTCACCTCGCGCATGTTTTCGTAGGCATAAAAACCGCCGATGAGCCGCTTGCGATGGCTGTAAGTCCGTGCCGTGAAAATATCCGATTCCACGCGCGCATCGGCCACTGCCCGGCCGTTCACATCGACCACCGCGAGCTTGTAACGCAGCGCGTCCCGGTTCGCGTTCCAGTCATTGATCTGTATGCCCGGAATCCGGCGCCCCGGCCAGAGTCTGGCGACGCGCGACACGGTCTGCGTTTCGCCGCTGGCGTCCGCGTATTCGAGTTCCAGGCGCAGCGATTGCAGCGCATCCGAGACCGGCAGCCCGGCGAGCCTGATGCGCGCCGCCCCCGCCTTGTCCAGCGTCGCCGCCTGCGTGCCGGCGGCTGGACGGGGCTCGGCATCAGCGGCCTCTTCCGCAATGTCGTCGAATTCGTCGAAGCCGTCGTGGAAATCCTCGCTGCGCGTCAGACCCTCCTTTACATTGCCATTGGCAAACCGGGTATTGGGGTAGGCCTCGCTGGAAAAATGCGCGGGCTCGATCAGGCTGCGCAACTTCACCGGCTGCAGGCTCGCGCCGCCGCCGGACAGATAAGTCACGTCCACATCGACTTGGGCATCCGTCGCGCGTATCAGTGCATCCTTGGGCAGGCCGATCTGCGCACGCATGGTCGGCAGGCGGAACGCGGCAACGTTGAACTGCCCGGACTTGCGCGCGCGATCGCCCTCGCCCAGCGTGATTTCATACAAACCCAGCTTCGCTTCGCGCGGGATGGCCCAAGTCGATTCGGCTATACCGTCGCGGTCGAACTTTACCGGCAGGCTATAGACCTGTCCGCTGCCGACATGGGTCAGCGTGAGCTTTTTCGGCAGATTTTTCTCGACTTCCAGCACCAGGCCGCTGCCGGAATGGCGACGGATAAAGTGCTTCATCGCCACCGTCTCGCCCGCGCGGAACAGGCTGCGGTCCAGCACGGTGTGCGCGATGTCGGGCGTCCACACCTCGCCCGACGGCAAATGGAAGCGCCACGGCTCAATGCCCTTGTCCCATGACGACAGGGTGAACGTGCGATCATGATCCAGCTTCGCCGAGACAAACCAGCCGCCGGGCCAGTTGTTGCAGCGTTTCGCTTCGCCCAGAGTTTGCGCAATGCGCGCGCGCCCCATCTCGTCGGTCGCGCCCTGCCACAACGCCTTCCCATCGCAATCGCTCACCGCAACCTGCGCACCGGCAACGGGTTTCCCGCTGTCGAGCGCCGTCACCCACACCAGCGAAGATTCGCGTCCGGCCTTGAAGTGCGCAACCAGGTTGGTCACCAGCGCGGCCGTATGCGTGTAGTAGGGTGTTCCGGTTTCAAGATAGGTCGCGCCGAGTCTGGGGCTGGCCAGTTCCACCACATAAAATCCCGGCCCGCCGAGCGGAATGCCGACCACTTCGAACGCCTTGTCGCCATTGGGCTTGGGCACGGAGAATACGGCCAGCGGTTTGGCCGCTTCCAGCACCGAAAAACTGCCCTGGGGCTGGAAAGTCGCCGGTTTCTTCTTGTCTTTGCTGCTTTTATCACTGCCGGGCAGGCGCCGCCCGTAGCGCACTTCTTCCAGATACTTGAGCCAGCCGATAACCATGCTGTCCGCGCCTTCGCGCACGGCCGCCATGCGGCCTGGGGTGGCCAGGGTAATCTGGGTGGCGGCATCCGTTTCAAGATTGCGCAGCGTCACCGGCAGCACGGGTTGCGCCGCTTCGATGATGCCGAACGACGCGGGAAATTTGGCCAAAGGCGGGTACTCGCCGGTTTTCAGCAGCATCGGAAAGCTTGCCGCGTTCGCCAGCACACGCCCGGCATCGTCACGCAGGTTCGGCGGCAGGGCGAGATTCAAAGCCGTCTTTTCGGGGAACGGGCCGTTGAAACGCAGGCGCTCGACCATGACCCCGCCGCCGCCATCCGGCTCATCCTCGGCCTTGGCCTTAAAGACGCGGCCATCGGGCGCGCTCAGGCGTACGCCCTTCGCATCCTGCCACGCCACCTGTCCACCGAGATAGACGCGAATCGCGGTCAGCGGATTGCACGCCGCCCGCGGGTTGACCTTGTCGCACAATACCCGCGCGCGAAAAGCGGGGCGCACCCGGTAGGTGAAGGTTTGCGCCTCCGCGCTTTTCAAACCATTGCCGGCTTCGATGCCACGCTCCAGCACCAGGCTGACCTGCGCCTCGTTAGGCAGCGGGCGCTTGCAGCGCAGCACTTCGATCGTGCCCGCATTCGGCGCAAAGCGGCGGCGGAACAGCGGATCGTTTCTCGTCTTGAGCGGCTGCAAAGCCTGATCGCGCGCCGCGCCCTGCAACACCTCCACGTCGATGCGCTCGGCCAGCCCCTTGACCTGGCACGAAGCCTTGCCGGTGAGCGTTCCCGGTTTGACCTGCGCGTCGAACACCAGCAAGAACATCTGCCGCTCGTCGATGGATTCGCTGCCGTCATTCGGCCGCGTCGCCACCACCTGCGGCCCGCCGGTGTCGAACCGGAAGCGGCCCGCCTTGACTGCCTGTCCTGCCACGTCCTTCAGCCCCGATTTGAGTGTGAATTCGCAGCGCACCGCTCCCGGCAAATCGCGCTCGAAGTCATACACCCAGGTTCTGCCGTCCAGCCACTGGCCGCGGCCGGCCACCGGACAGTTCACCTCGAACGGATCCGCCGCGCGCGGGTCGCCAAATGTCACCACC
Source organism: uncultured beta proteobacterium (assembly GCA_963726485.1). Classification (GTDB taxonomy): domain Bacteria; phylum Pseudomonadota; class Gammaproteobacteria; order Burkholderiales; family Thiobacillaceae; genus Thiobacillus. Next base: position 31,679 of record CAVSCL010000003.1, read on the forward strand.
GGCTGCGAGAATTTCGCTGCCGCCTGGCGCACATTTTTGGTCGTGTCTTGCGGCACGAAATATTCGACTTCCGTCGCGCCAGCCAACGCGGCCGCTAACAGGCCAGCCAGTCCGATCCATGAACGCATGGGGTATGCTCCATCTAACGTGAACGTCGCGAAGCGACACGATAGTCCCCTCGCCCGCAAGCGGGAGAGGGCCGGGGTGAGGGAATGGACATGGCGATTGGCGACGATCCTGATCCAGTGCGGCGCTGATCGCCATGTTTCGCATGTTGCATTGTGACAAGATTGATTATGCATCGTCGAAAACGGCCGATGCATGAGGTGCATGTCATTTTAAAGTCGCGCGGCGCTTATCTTTTCCTCCCGTTCCTGCTTGTTCTGGCCGGCTGCTACCCGCTGCAAGCCGTGCACGGCCATTTCGATTTAATGGCGAAACGTCAGCCGGTGGCGGACGTCGTGGCCGATGCAAGCGTGGCGGATGACCTGAAAACGCACCTGCAGCGCGCCGCCGCCATGCGCAGCTTCGCCAGCCGCGAACTGGGCTTGCCGGACAATGGCTCTTACCGCAGCTACGCGCAACTTGACCGGGAATTCCCGGTGTGGAATGTGTGGGTGACGCCCGAATTTGATTTGCAGCCACGCCAGTCGTGTTTCCCGGTGATCGGTTGCGTTCCCTATCGTGGCTATTTCTTGAAACAGGCGGCGGACGATTACGCAGCGGGATTTCGCACCGCGGGCGATGACGTGATGGTGAGTGGCGTGACCGCATATTCCACCCTGGGCCTGTTTGACGACCCCGTCACTTCGACCATGCTGCGTCTGTCCGACGAACGCCTCGCCGGACTGATCTTCCACGAACTCGCGCACCAGGTGGTGTACGTGAAGAACAATGCCACCTTCAACGAGTCGTTTGCGCGCGCGGTCGAGATTGAAGGCACGCTGCGCTGGCTGCAAAGCCTGGGCGACGCCGCGGGGCTGGCGCGCTATCAGGCAGCGCTTGCGCGGGCTGATGTCTTCTTTGCGTCAGTCAAAGCTGCGCGCGAACAACTCGCCGCGCTGTATGACTCGCAACGAAGTTCCGAGGCAATGCGCCGGGACAAGGCGCAGATATTCGAAGCCCTGCGCGAGACGCAGCGGCAACGCAGGATGCTGGATTCCGCCTGGTCGGCTTACGATCCCTGGTTTGCGGGCGAACTCAACAACGCCAGGCTGGCGGCCGTGGCAACCTACTACGACCAGGTGGCGATGTTTCGCGATCTGCTGCGGGAATGCAACGGCGACTTCAGCGCGTTTTACTCGGCCGTGCATGCGCGGGCGAGCGGTTTGAATCATGCGTCGGCCATCACCGACGATGCGTCAATCCAATAGGCAGCAGGCGCGGCCGGGGTTTGACAGGTTTTGTTACACTGCCCCGATGAGCACCAAACTCCAGGCCCATGGCCGATTCTGGCTGACCCTGAAAGGCAGGAATTTCCTTGGCCGGGGCCGCGTCGAGCTGTTGCAGCACATTGCCGATACCGGCTCGATTTCCAAGGCGGCAAAGGCCATGAAGATGAGCTACAAAGCCGCATGGGATGCGGTGGATGCGATGAACACCGCCTGGGGTACGCCGCTGGTGGAAAGCGGACCGGGCGGCAGCCGCTTGAGCGATGAGGCCGGGAGGTTGATTGCCGCATACCGGGAAGCGGAAGCGCGACACCAGGCATTCATGGCGGAACTGGCGAATTCGCTGCCGTAAATCGGGCATCCGGTTCGGGGCGTCCTGGAAGACCTGAAACCGTGAATAAAGCGGGCCCCTTTAGCCTCACCCCGGCAGGGCTCACACGCAGGACCAGACGGCCGGGAACCCTTTGAGACACGGCGGGACAGGGCGGGCCGACCACGCTACATGATCGGCTGCCCGGTCCAGGCGTGATCAGTACGGAGGATTCACCACGACGTACTGAACATTCGTGCCGACATAACTTGGCTGGTACCAGGTCGATCCGCACTGCGTGTAAGTCACGGAATTCGACACCACGGTGGTACACGAGGGCGGAACCGAATAAACAATGGAGCCTACGGCCGCCGCAGTCACCGCCACCGCCGCGCCCACCGCCATGGCGGCGCCGACCGGGTGATCCCAGTCATTATGGTCATCAACATCGATATCGACGTCACGATTGACGTTGACGTTGCGATTGCTGTTGACGTTGACGTTCTGGTTGCGATTGCTGTTGACGTTGACGTTCTGGTTACGATCGACGTTCGCGCTACTGTTGCTGTTGACCGAGGTCCTGGCTTGCCCGCCACCGCCACCGCCACCGCCGCCGCGGGCTCCACCGCCTCCGCCGCGGGCCGCCGAGACATCCGGCGGCGTGAGGCCATAGCCGACAACGAGCAGTGCGGCGGACACCATGGTCAGGGATTTTCTGGTAAAGCGTTTCATCGTTGTGGCCTCCTATTTTGCCGGCTGCTCGACGTCGAGCGCGAGGATTTCGATCCGGTGGTCGTCCTTCCCGGGTGTGAAGGTGAAGCGGGCGTCATCGACCCGGGTCGTCGTGTCCCACCTCAGGTTGACGGTGTACTGCGGCTCGACCCGGTTCATCCAGGGTGGTGATGACGTACCTGAGCGGCAGGGGCGCATCGCCCCTGGCTATCCAGATCTGCCAGTCCAGTCCCTCCTGCCGGAAGGCGTAGTGGTCCGTGAGCTGGCCACTGATCCTGCTCGGACCGACCTGCATGGCCGCCTTGATATCCCTCGCGCCGCAGGGGTCCACGCCCCAGCGGAAAATATCCACGATCGGGAAGTGGATGCCGAACTTGTTTTCGATGTTATCCAGCACCCCGCCGACGGTCGTCGCCGACGTCGGGACACTCGCGTAAAACTTGACCTTCGGCGCGTAGAGCGTGAAGTTCTTGCCGTCAAAGAACATCTGGCGCGACTTGCGATCCGTCTGGATGTCCGCGTGCATACGGTCCGGGCTCCGCACCTCGAGATCCACCGTCCCCGAGAACTGGATATTCTGCCCCGACTCCAGCACGTCATCGCGGGTGTCGTCCGCATGCAGGGTGAAGGTTTTCAGGGTGCGCAGGTACGCGCCCATGCGATCGAGCGCCTTCAGGGCCGCCGGGTCAACGGCTGGCTTGTCCTCGGCACGAAGGCCACCCGCCAGCGCAAGGCCGGCGAGCGTCATGGCGATCAAAAACTTGGGTTTGGTTTGCATCTCTTTGCACCTCGTTTCATGGGTTGAAAAATTTCGAACAGCACTGGAAAGTCTCACCCGTCATAACTGGCGCCCAGTTCCAGGCCGCTTGGCGCGCCATCTTACTCGAAGTCGCCGTTCTCGTAATCGTGGCCGAGACAATGCACCCGAGGAGACCTGACACGGCGCACGGAGATGCGCGATGAAGATCAACAGGGTGCCGTCCCAGCAAGGGCCCGCGGCTAAAGCCCCCCACAAGCGCTCATGGCCAATCTGGGTCAGGGCTTGATCGGCTTCGCCGGACTTGCCTGAGCCGCTGTCGATCCAGATCAGGCTCGCCATGCGCCCGGTATGGCCATCGCGACGAAAGGAAAAAAAGCGCTGCGATTCGCTCCAGGTGCAGAACCCTCCCCCATAAACCGCATTGACGCCAACCTGGCCGAGACGGATACGCGCAAGCTGATAGATGTCAGCGAGCCATTTCTGATCCCGGGGCGCAAAAGCGGCGGCCGTTTCGGGATGCTCGCGGACAAAGGCCTGTCGCACGTCTTCTCCGACCTCGAAGGCTTGCGGGCCGATGGCGGCGCCCATCCAGGCCATGACTTCGCTTGCGGGCACGGCCATCGCGGTAACGGCCGCCTCGAGCACACCCCCGGCAAGCCCCCGCCAGCCGGCATGGGCCGCGGCGACTACCGTGCCCCGCCGATCACAGAACAGCACCGGCAGGCAGTCAGCCGTAAGTACCGCACACGCAGCCCCCGGTTTGCGGGTCATGGCAGCATCGGCTTCGGGCACACCGGATACCGTGTCGGCTTCGACCACTGACGCCCCATGCACCTGTTTCAGCCAGCATGCTTGCGCCGGCGCATAGGCGCGCAGACGCGCGCGGTTTTCTGCCACGGCGGCCGGATCGTCCCCGACATGATCCCCAAGATTGAAGCTGGAATAAGGTCCTTCGCTCACCCCGCCAGACCGGGTGGTCATCAGGCTGTTGACCCAGGGCGGCGCCGGCCAGTCGGGGCGTATCACTTCCCCCATGGGGTTTTGTCGCGCAAGGCCTGCAGCAGCGAGGCAAAGTCCGGCGGCAGGGGCGAAGTCCAGTGCATTTCGGCGTGACTGAGCGGATGAATGAGGCCGAGCGTCTCGGCATGCAGCGCCTGACGCGGGAAAGGAAACTTGTGATGACCCCGGCGGCCTGCGGCATAGACGGAATCGCCAACCAATGGGTGGCCGATATGCTGCATGTGCACGCGAATCTGGTGCGTACGCCCGGTTTCCAGCCGGCAACGCAGCAGGGTCATGCCGGGAAAGCGCTCCACCACCTCGTAATGGGTGATGGCGGGTTTTCCCATGGTATGCACCGTGCGTTTGGTGCGGTTGAGCGGATCGCGCGCCAGCGGCGCTTCGACCTTGCCGGGGCGATCCATTTCTCCGTAAACCAGGGCCAGATACTCGCGCTTGACCGTGCGCGCCTGCAACTGGCGCACCAGATCAGTCTGGGCAATGAGCGTCTTGGCCACCACCAGCAGGCCGGACGTGTCCTTGTCCAGACGATGCACAATCCCCGCGCGCGGCAGTTCGGCGACCTGCGGTACCCGGTGCAGCAGCGCATTCAGGAGCGTGCCGTGCGGATTGCCGCTGCCTGGATGCACGACCAGACCCACCGGTTTGTCGATAACCAGGATGCTGTCGTCTTCATACACCACATCCAGCGCTATCGCTTCGGCCGCATCCGGCGTGGCGCCAGGATCCGGTTCGGCCCGGACCTGCACGGTTTCGCCACCGAAAACCTTCATTTTTGCGGTGGCGAATTCCCCGTCCACCGCAACCTTGCGGTTACGAATCCAGTTCTGGATCCGGTTACGCGAGAACTCCGGCAACAGCCGTGACAGCGCCTGATCCAGGCGCTGCCCAGCCTCCTCGTCAGGGATTACCACCTGACGGTCGTCGATCTCCGGATTTCCCTTATAATCGGGCAAATTTTCCTTGTCGTTTCCCATGCCTGCGCAACGCCCTACTTTCCTGTCTCGCCCCGTTGTCCTTCATGCAGCCGCATTACTGCTGGCCGCCGCGCTTGCGCTGAGTGGTTGCGGGCTGTTACCCGAAGTGAAGGACGAAACCGTGGGCTGGTCAGCGCAAAAACTTTATACCGAAGCCAAGGTCGAGCTCGACGATGGCAATTACGAACGCGCCGTCAAGCTGTTCGAAACACTGGAAGCGCGCTATCCCTACGGCCGCTATGCCCAGCAGGCAGAACTGGATGTCGGTTACGCCTACTACAAGGACAACGAACCCATTTCCGCCATCGCCGCCTGTGACCGTTTCATCAAGCTTCACCCTAATAATCCTAACGTCGATTACGCCTATTATCTTAAGGGTCTGGCCAACTTTAATGAAGATCTGGGCATACTCGGCAACCTGGTCGATCAGGATTTGAGCGAGCGCGACCCCATGGCCGCGCGCGATGCCTTCCTGTCATTCAAGGAACTGGTTACCCGTTTCCCTGACAGCAAGTACACCCCTGACGCCACCGCCCGGATGAAATACCTGGTCAATGCGCTGGCCAACCACGAGGTGCATGTGGCCAAGTATTACCTCAAGCGCGAAGCGTATGTCGCAGCGGCCAACCGGGCCAGCGTGGTGCTTAAGACTTATCCCCAGGCTCCGGCCACCGAAGAAGCGCTGGCGATCATGATTTTCGCCTACAACAAGCTGGGGCTCACTGAGCCGCGCGACGATGCCCAGCGCGTGATGAAACTCAACTTCCCCGACAGCAAATTTGCCCAGGGCGTCAATCTGGAAGGGAAAGCCTGGTACCGCTTCTGGTAGACCAGGATTCGGTGGGGGGCGCTTCGTGGTTTCCAGTGAAGCGCCGTGAGGGTCGCCCTTCCCTGCCCGCTAAATCGCCGCTTCGCCGCTCTCGCCCGTCCGTATCCGCACCACCTGCTCGACCGTACTGACGAATATCTTGCCGTCGCCGATCTTGCCGGTGCGGGCCGACTTGATGATGGCGTCCAGCGCCCGCTCCAGCAGGCTGTCCGCCACCACGATCTCCAGTTTGACCTTGGGCAGGAAATCGACGACGTATTCCGCACCGCGATAAAGCTCGGTATGGCCCTTCTGCCGGCCGAAGCCCTTGACTTCCGTGACGGTCAGGCCGGTGACACCGATTTCAGACAAGGCCTCGCGCACTTCATCCAGTTTGAACGGCTTGACGATGGCTTCGATTTTCTTCATATCTGCTCTCCGTTAATCGGTTGGGGCATTACGTTTGTTCCCTCCACCCCTGCGGGGCACCGAGGTCCCGCATCGGGGATAACCAGCGACCTGGCCGGCGTCTTTTGCCTGCCTGGTCGAATGGCCAGTAGTTCCATCAGAGGGTTGGGGTGAGGGAACGCGCATGGTGCAGCCGATCATATACTGGATTATGTCTGCAATCGCTAGACGCGTTCGGGTCGATATTTGCATGTTATGGGATAGCGGCGATCTTTGCCAAAATTGCGCGGCGTGATACGCGGGCCGGGGGCGGCCTGACGGCGCTTGTATTCGGCGCGATCCACCATCCGGATCACCTTGCCGACCACCCCGGCGTCGTGGCCCTGGGCAACGATTTCTGCCGCAGACAGATCGCGCTCGACATAGGCCGCGAGTATCGCGTCCAATACATCATACGGCGGCAGACTGTCCTGATCGGTCTGACCAGGCCGCAATTCGGCCGACGGGGGCCGCTCGATGATGCGCCGGGGAATCACTGCCGACAGGCTATTGCGGTAATTCGCCAGACGATACACCAGCGTCTTGGGCACATCCTTCAGCACCGCGAAGCCGCCCGCCATGTCCCCGTACAGGGTCGCATAACCCGTTGCCATTTCACTCTTGTTACCCGTCGTCAGCACCAAAGAGCCGAATTTGTTGGAGAGCGCCATCAACAACGTGCCGCGCGTCCTGGCCTGAAGGTTCTCCTCGGTGGTATCGGTGGGCAAGCCGGCAAACTCGCCGGCCAACTGGGCCACCAGGGCATCGTAAATCGGCCCGATGGCAATCTCGGAATAGCGCACGCCCAGCCGCTTGACCATGTCCCTCGAGTCTTCGATGCTGATGCCGGCGGTGAAATCGGAGGGCATCATCACCGCATGAACCTGGTCCGCGCCGATTGCATCCACCGCCACCACCAGCGTGAGCGCGGAGTCGATTCCGCCCGACAATCCGAGATGCACGCCGCTGAAACCGTTCTTGCCGGTGTAGTCGCGCACGGCAAGCGTCAGCGCGGCATAGACATCGGCTTCTTCGGACTGCAATGGATACAGGGGGCCGGACCCTATTTGCCCGGCATCCAGTTGCAGATAGTACAAACCCGTCTCCCAGGCCGGGCACTGGACCGCAACCCGGCCGCCCGAATCCATGGCGAAGGAAGCGCCGTCGAACACCAGTTCGTCCTGCCCGCCCACCAGATTGGCATAGATGATGGGAATGCCGGCTTCGGCAATGCGCTCCTGCGCCACACGGTAGCGGTCGCGCTGCTTGACCAGATGCCAGGGCGAGGCATTCGGCACCAGCAGCCATTGCGCGCCGGCGTCGCGCGCGCGCGATGCGGGTCCCGGTTCCCAGATGTCGCCACAGATATTGAGCCCGAAACGCACGCCTGCGCATTCGAAGACGCAAGGCTCGTCAGACGCGGTAAACACACGCTTTTCATCGAAAACGGAGTAATTGGGCAGGTGATGCTTGCGGTACACCATTTCCACCCGCCCGTTCCGGATCAGGGCGGCGGCGTTGTAGAGCGCATCGTCCGTGCGCTCGGGATAGCCGACGATCAGGGCAAGTTCCGGCGGCGACCGGGCTGCCAGCGCCTGCACCGCGCGTTCGCAGGCTGCGCAAAAGTCCCGGCGCAGCACCAGGTCTTCGGCCGGATAACCGCAAATGGACATTTCCGGCGTCAGCAACAATGCAGCGCCGGCGCCCCGCGCTTCTTCCGCGGCAGCCAGCAGTTTCGCGACATTGCCGTCCAAATCGCCAACGGTGAGATTGATCTGGGCCAGGCCGAGTTTCATAACATGGCGCGCGTCATGTGCGCTTGCGGGCCAGCGCCGCTTGCACCGCCTGCCCCAATCCGGCAGGGCTTTGGGCGACGAGCACCCCCGCCGCTTTCCAGTGCGCGTATCTTGTCTTCCGCCCGCCCGGAACCGCCGGCGATGATCGCCCCGGCGTGCCCCATGCGCTTGCCCTTGGGCGCGGTCAGCCCCGCGATATACGCTGCCACGGGTTTCTTCATCCGCGACTGGATGTACTCCGCCGCTTCTTCCTCGCGGCTGCCGCCGATTTCACCCACCATGATGATCGCCTCGGTCTGCGGGTCGGCCTCGAACATTTCCAGACAATCGATGAAATCCAGCCCCTTGATCGGGTCGCCGCCGATGCCGACACAGGTCGACTGCCCCAGCCCCAGTTGCGTGGTCTGGTGCACCGCCTCGTAAGTCAAGGTGCCGGAACGCGAGACGATGCCGATTTTGCCTGGTTGATGGATGACGCCGGGCATGATGCCGATCTTGCATTCACCCGAGGTGATGATGCCCGGGCAGTTGGGACCGATCAGCTTCGCACCATTGGCACGCAGCGCCGCCTTCACATTCAGCATGTCGAGTACCGGAATGCCCTCGGTGATGCAGACGATCACCTCGATGCCCGCATCCGCGGCTTCCAGGATGGAATCCGCGGCGAACGCGGCCGGCACGTAGATCATCGTGGCCTGCGCGCCCGTCTGCCGCACCGCATCGCGCACCGTGTTGAACACCGGCAAGTCCAGATGCGTTTGTCCGCCCTTGCCCGGCGTCACGCCGCCGACCATTCTCGTGCCGTAGGCCAGAGCCTGTTCGGAATGGAAGCTGCCCTGTTTGCCGGTGAAGCCCTGGCAAATGACTCTTGTATCCTTGTCGACGAGGATACTCATTGCGCGTCGCCTCTGTGGCGATTTGCATGATGCAAGCGATAGCGTGTCGGCGACTGGCCGCATTCGCGGGCGGTCCCATCCCGCAGGCGGGAACCCTGCTCGCGGCTCATGCGGCCTCCTCCACGGCGCGCCTCGCCGCATCGGTGAGGCTACCGGCCGCGATGATCGCCAGGCCCGATCCGGCCAGCAGCGTGCGCCCCAGTTCGGCATTGGTTCCTTCCAGTCGCACCACCACCGGCACCTGCACGCCTACCTCCTTCACCGCCTGGATAATGCCTTGCGCGATCACGTCACAGCGCACGATGCCGCCGAAAATATTGATCAGCACGGCGCGCACATTGGGATCCAGCAGGATGATCTTGAAGCCTTGCGCGACCGTCTCCGGTGTCGCGCCGCCGCCCACATCCAGGAAGTTCGCCGGTTCGCCGCCTTCGAGCTTGATCAAGTCCATGGTGGCCATCGCCAGACCCGCTCCGTTGACCATGCAGCCGATGTTGCCGGAGAGCGCCACATAATTGACGTTGGCGGCATGGGCCGCGGCTTCCTTGGGGTCGATCTGGCTGTCGTCGCGCTGCTCCGCCAGGTCCTTGTGGCGATACAGGGCGTTGTCGTCGATCGACATCTTGCAGTCCAGCGGCAGCACCCGGCCCTCGCTCGTGACGATGAGCGGATTGATTTCCAGCAGGCTCAGATCGCGGTCCAGGAATACGCGATACAAGGCGGGCAGCAGACGGCAGAAATCCTTGTAGGCATCGCCCGACAGCTCCAGCGCGAACGCGAGCGCCCGGCACTGATAATCCTGCAAGCCCAGCATCGGGTCGCACCATTCCTGCAACACCTTTTCCGGGGTGGCGCGGGCGACTTCCTCGATCTCCATCCCGCCCGCGCTGGAAGCCACCACGGCGATTCGTTCGGTCTCGCGATCCACCAGCAGCGACAGATACAACTCGCGCGCGATGCCGAGCGTTTCTTCCACCAGCACCAAGTTCACAGGCTGGCCGTCGGGCGCGTTCTGGATCGTCACCAGCGGCTTGCCGAGGAGCGAGGCGGCAATCGCGCGCACCTCTTCGGGACTTTTTGCCAGCTTCACTCCGCCCGCCTTGCCGCGTCCGCCCGCGTGGATCTGGGCTTTCACCACCCAGGCCTTGCCGCCCAACTCGGCCGCGGCATTGACCGCCGCATCGGCACTGGCCGCCACCAGGCCGCGGGGAGTGTTAATGTTGTGGGAACGAAGCCATTGCTTAGCCTGATGCTCGTGCAGATTCATGTCTATGGGAACAAGCGAAAACGTGCATTCTGGAGGAAATCCCGGGGATACGGAAGCTGTCGTGAACGTGAACGTCGCGCTAGCGACACTGCGTCCCCCTCGCCCGCAGGCGGGAGAGGGCCGGGGTGAGGGAACGGACACGGCGAGAAACGACGTTCATGACTCGGGGCGCTTCTCGCCATGTCCGTTCGGGTGATTCCCGGCATGGCGGGCTTTTCCGCAGCGGCGTGGGATGCGCTTGCAGGCGGTTCCCCCTTCCTGCGCCATGCCTTCCTGCATGCCCTGGAAACCACCGGCTGCGTCGGCGCCCCTGTCGGCTGGGAGCCCATGCACCTCGCGCTTTTCAGGGGTGAGCGTCTCGACGCCGCGATGCCGCTATACATCAAGCACCACTCCTGGGGCGAGTTCGTGTTTGACTTTGCCTGGGCGGATGCCTACCGGCGTCAAGGCCTGAACTACTATCCGAAACTGGTCAACTGCGTTCCCTTCTCACCCGTGGCGGGGCCGCGCCTGCTCGCCCGGATCGATGACGACAAAGTCACACTGGTCCAGGCTGCCCTGAGGCTGACTCACGAACTCGGGCTTTCGTCCTTTCACAGCCTGTTTCCTGTCGATGCCGATCAGGCTGCATTGCGCTCGGCGGGATTGCAGCACCGCAGCGGATTTCAGTACCACTGGCATAACAATGGCTATGCCCGCTTCGAAGACTTTCTTGCCGCGATGACCCACGACAAGCGCAAGAAAATCCGTCAGGAACGGCGCAAGCTCGAATCCGCCGGTATCCGTTTTCGCTGGATCAAGGGGACGGAAAGCACCGCCGCCGATTGGGATTTCTTTTTCCGCTGCTACGCCGACACCTATGCCCGCCACCGCTCGGAACCGCATCTCAACCGCGCGTTTTTTGACCGGTTGCGCGCCGCCATGCCCGAGCAACTCCTGCTCATCGTGGCCGAGCGCAATGGCCTGCCGATCGCTTGCTCATTCAACCTGATGGATGAGCAACGCCTCTACGGACGCCACTGGGGTGCGGTGGAATATGTGCCGGGTCTGCATTTCGAGACCTGCTATTACCAGGGCATCGAATACGCGATCGCGCACGGTCTCCAGGTATTCGAAGGCGGCGCCCAGGGCGAGCACAAACTCGCGCGCGGGCTGGAGCCCGCCCAGACCCACTCCTGGCACTGGCTGGAAAACGCTGAATTTCGCGGCGCCGTGGGCCGTTTCCTCGAGCGCGAGGAAGACGCGGTGAGGCACTATATCGATGAGCTGGAGGGGCCGTTCCGGCGCAATGATTGATTCATCCCGAAAATAGCCTGAATCAGGCCGCCTCGACCATCCCCACCGCTTCCTCCACATCCACCGCCACGATGCGTGAAACGCCGGGCTCCTGCATGGTTACGCCGGCCAGGTGCTGCGCCATTTCCATGGTGACGCGGTTGTGGGTGATGAACAGGAACTGGGTGTGATCGGACATGGCCTTGACCAGCTTGCAGTAGCGGTCGGTGTTGGCGTCGTCCAGCGGCGCGTCCACCTCGTCCAGCAGGCAGAACGGCGCCGGATTGAGCTTGAACATGGCGAACACCAGCGACAGGGCGGTGAGCGCCTTTTCGCCCCCGGACAGCAAATGGATGGAGGTGTTTTTCTTGCCGGGCGGCTGGGCGAACATGTGCACCCCGGCGTCCAGCAGCTCGTCGCCGGACAGGATCAGCCGCGCCTGGCCGCCGCCGAACAGTTGCGGGAACAGCTCTGCCAGATGGCCGTTGACGGTGTCGAAGGTTTCCTTCAGCCGCGCGCGCGACTCCTGGTCGATGCGGCGGATCGCATCTTCCAGCGTGGCGACGGCTTCCCGCAGGTCGGCGGACTGGGCGGCCAGATACTCGGCGCGCTCCCTCGCCTGGGTCAGTTCGTCCAGCGCAGCCAGATTGACCGCGCCCAGCGCGGCGATTTCGTTCTGCACGCGCGTGATCTGGCCCTGCAACTGCGCCGGCTTGGGGCTGTCGGCGAAGCCGGATTCGAGGCCGGCCTCGTCCGCGGCGGCTTCACGCAACTGCAATTCAAACTGCGAATGCGTGAGCATGGCTTCCTGGTCTTTCAGTCGCAGCTGCTCGATCGCGCTAGCGCATGGGCTCCAGCCCCTGCTCGCAGCCCAGGCGGGCTTCGTCGTGGGTGCGCAAAGCCGCGGTCAGGCCCTCCAGCGCATCGCGCGCAGCGGCCAGCGCGGACTCGCTTTCCGTGCGCACCGCCAGTGCGGTCTGCAACTCGGCATCCAGTGCATCTTCCGGCAGCTTGCCGAGTTCTTCGCGTGCCTGTGCCAGGCGCTCCTCGTCCCCGGCGATCTCTTTATCAACAAGTTCAAGTGAATCCCTTAGCTCGTTGATTTTATTTGAACATGTCGTCAGTGAAAATCCGGCTTCCTGATGCCTCAGCTCGGCCGCACGTTGCAGCTCGCGCGCTTCGAATACGGCGCGGTCGGCCTGGTCGCGCTGCTGGCGCGCTTCATACAGGCGCTCGCGGGCAAACTCGGCTTCGGCTCGATAGTCCTTGAGCCGCGCCTCCAGCGTCTCGACTTCGGCACGCTCGGAATCCGTTTGCCGGGCGACTTCCTCCAGTTCGCGCGCAATCTGCGCCACCCTGCCCTGCACCCGTTCCACCGCCTGTTGCAGCCGCAGCAGTTCCATTTGCGCGGTGTGGTGGCGGTTCTGCGTCTGCCCGGTCTGGGCACGCAAGGCCTGGATTTCGCGCTGACGTTCGGCGTAGGCCTGCTGCGCGCCGGCATGATCCGCTTCGAGCCGGGTGACATCACTACGCAGGCGCACCGCCTCTTCGCTTAGCCGTTCCAGCTCGCGCCCGCGCGCGAGGATGCCTTCCACCGCGGTATGCGGACCATGGAAGGTCACGCTATTGCGGGTGAACAGGTGTCCCTGCGGCGTGACCAGGCATGCGCCGGGAGCCAGCGTGGCACGGCGCGCCTGGGCTGCGCCCACATCGTCGGCCAGTTGAATCGCGCCCAGCCAGTCGTGCAGCGCCGCCGTGACTGTGTTGTCATCGGTCTCGATCTTGCTGGCCAGCGTGTCCGGCGCCGGGGAACCGGCCGCGCCCTGTCCCGACCACAGGGTCAGGCGCGCGGGCGGCGCATCGTCAAACCAGCCGGGCGCAACGTCCGCGGAGACGGCCTGCAAACGCTCGCGCAGCACGGCTTCCACCGCCGCCTCCCAGCCGGGCGCGACCCGCAGCTTTTCCCATAGCCGCGTGGCGCCATCCAGGCCGCGCAGGCGCAGCCAGGCGCCCAGTTTTTCGTCGGCCTTCAGGCTTTCCTGCAATTTCTTCAACGCGGCGAGTTCGGCCTCCGTCTGGTGCAGCGATTTGCGCGCCGTTTCCAGTTCGCTCATCAATCCGGCGCGCGCGGCATCGAGTTCCGGCAAGGCGGTTTCCGCCGCCTTGAGACCGGCTTGCGCGGTGGCGAGTATCTGCGCCAGTTCCGCCACTTCCACCTCCTTTTTCGCCAGGCCCGCCGCATCGGGGCGCGGCAGTTGCGCCTGCTCCTGCTCCAGCCGGCGATGGCGGCTGTCGAGTTGTTCCAGCTGGCGCCGGGTGTGGCCGAGGCTGTTTTCATCGACCTGGCGCGCCTGCTCGCTCTGCGACAGTTCGCGCTGGGCTTCGCCCACCGCCTGCTGGGCGCGGCGCAGCGCCTCTTCCTTTTGCGGCAGCGTGCTGTCGGTGGCCTGGCGCGCGGCGGCTTCCGCCTCGACCAGCGCGGCTTGCAGGCCGGGAAGCTGGCCGCTCCATTGGCGGTGCGAAGCCTGCGCGGCATCGCGGCGCGCCATCTGCGCATCGCGCCGGGCGCCCACGTCCAGAATCTGTTTATGGAGCCGCTCGCGGGTGGCGTTCTGGTGCTGCATGGACTGCTCGATGCGCGCCACTTCGGATTGCGCCTGGTAATAGACCGCCTGGCTGGCGTTCAGCGCATCCTGTCCGGAAAAATGCGCTACCCGCGCGTTTTCCAGCGTGGCCTCGATCTGGCGCAGCCGCGCGGTTTCCGCTTCCAGGCGGTTAGCGGCCTCGCTCAGCTCTTTTTCAATCCGGGTACGCTGGCCCTGGGCGTCGCGCTTCTTCGCATACCACAGGCGGTGCTGGGAAAGATTCAATTCTGCCTGCAGATCGTGGTATTGCTGGGCGACTTCGGCCTGCGCCGCGAGTTTTTCCAGTTGCGAATTCAGTTCGCGCTGGATGTCATCGACCCGGTGCAGGTTGTCGCGCGCGTCCTTCAGGCGGGCTTCGGTTTCCTTGCGGCGCTCCCTGTATTTGGACACGCCGGCGGCCTCTTCCAGATAGGCGCGCAACTCTTCCGGCTTGGCCTCGATCAGCCGGGAGATCATGCCCTGCTCGATAATGGCGTAGGCGCGCGCGCCCACCCCGGTGCCGAGGAACAGATCGGCGACATCGCGCCGCCGCACATGCAGGTTGTTGATGTAATAGCTGGAGTCGCCGCTGCGCTCCAGCACGCGCTTGACCGAGATTTCGGCGTACTGCGACCACTGGCCGGCGGCGCGGCCGAGTTCGTTGTCGAACGCCAGCTCCACCGACGCGCGCGACGCGGGCTTGCGCGAGGTCGAGCCGTTGAAAATCACGTCCTGCATCGATTCGCCGCGCAAATGCTTGGCTGAAGACTCGCCCAGCACCCAGCGCACCGCGTCGATCACATTCGACTTGCCGCAGCCGTTCGGCCCCACCACGCCGGTCAACTGGGCGGGAACGGGAATGACGGTGGGATCGACGAAGCTCTTGAAACCGGCGAGTTTGATGTGGGTTAAGCGCAATCAGAGGCCTGCTTTATATAATGTTGTCTCCAAGTGCCTTCCATCGGCCTTCTTCTTTTCGTCCGCCACATTTTACACCGAGCCTCGTCATGCCCACCTCCCCCA
The DNA here is from genome assembly GCA_963726485.1 of uncultured beta proteobacterium. GTDB lineage: Bacteria > Pseudomonadota > Gammaproteobacteria > Burkholderiales > Thiobacillaceae > Thiobacillus. Next base: position 47,005 of record CAVSCL010000003.1, read on the forward strand.
GCAAAACCCTTGAAACCTTCCCCAACCCGAAACCTGATCGGGATTTTCACATCCACATGGAAGTACCTGAATTTACATGCCTTTGCCCCAAGACAGGCCAGCCCGATTTCGCCACGCTGTACCTCGATTACATTCCCGACCGGACCTGCGTCGAACTGAAAAGCCTCAAGCTCTATATCTGGGGCTTCCGCAATGAAGGGCATTTTCACGAGGATGTCAGCAACCGCATTCTCGACGACCTGGTCAAGGTGACAAAACCCCGCTTCATGCGCTTGACCGCCAAGTTCTACGTGCGCGGCGGCATCTTCACCAACGTGGTGGCCGAGCACCGCAAGAAAGGCTGGAAACCCGAACCGCGCGTGGACCTGACCGGATTCGAGCATCAGTCGAACACGCGCGGATAACCCATTGTATTTTCTCGGCATCGACTTCGGCACGTCCGGTGCCCGCAGTTGCGTCATCGACAGCGAAGGCGCGATCGTCGTCGAGGACCAGCGCGACTTCGGCACGCTGGAAGACTACGAACGCGCCGGCATCTGGCGCGAGGCGCTGTGGGATCTGATCGCGGCGCTGCCGTCGGCGATACGCACGCAGTTGTCGGATATCGCGCTCGACGGCACCTCCGGCACCGTGCTGGCGTGCGACGAGGAATTGAACCCCCGTCATCCGCCGCTGCTGTACAACGACGACCGCGCGGTCGACGAGGCCGCGACTGATTGCCAAAACCGCGACCGCCGGGCCATCCCGCTGCCGCCGTCACCTCGGGGCTGGCCAAGGTGCTGTGGCTGAAAAAGCGGCTCGGTCTCACCGGGGCGCGGCTCTACCTCAACCAGGCCGACTGGCTCTCCGGCCTCCTGACCGGCCGGGTCGGATACACCGACTATCACAACGCCCTGAAAATGGGGCTCGACCTCGACGAGCTGAAATGGCCGGCCTGGGTCGAGTATCTGGCCGACATCAATTACCTGCCCATTCCCGTCATGCCGGGTGCGACGCTGGCAACGATCTCGCGGCCGCGCGCACGTTATCTGGGCATCAACCCCGGCTGTATCGTGCACGCCGGCACCACCGATTCCATCGCCGCATTTCTGGCGGCCGGAGTGACCCGAAGCGGCGACGCCGTCACCTCGCTCGGCAGCACGCTGGTGTTGAAGCTGCTGTCCGACACCCGGGTGGAATCCATCGGCCACGGCGTCTACAGCCACTGGTTCGGCGCGCGCTGGCTGGCCGGGGGTGCTTCCAATGCCGGCGGCGCGGTGCTGCGGCAGTTTTTCGACGACCGCCAGTTGGCCGCGCTCAGCAATAAGATCGACCCCACCGTCGCCAGCCCGCTCGATTACCTTCCGCTGCCGCGCGCCGGCGAACGCTTCCCGGTCAACGACCCCGCGCTGGCGCCGCGCCTGACCCCGCGTCCGGCCGACGACGCCGAATTCCTGCACGGCCTGCTGGAAGGCCTGTCGCGTATCGAGGCACGGGGCTATGGCCTGCTGGCCAGCCTGGGTGCAACGCCGGTGCGTCGCGTTGAAACCGCCGGCGGCGGCGCGAAGAACCCGGAGTGGACGGCGATCCGCCAGCGCCTGCTGGGCGTGCCGGTGATGCGCGCCGCCCACACCGAAGCGGCATACGGCACGGCGCTGCTGGCGCGCGACGGAGTGTTGCGCTTCGCGTCAAACACGCCCTGAAACCCGCTGCCTACAACCAAAGTTATATATCAATCACTCAGCGCCTGTCGTATGGTGAGGTCACTCACCGCAGTGCAGACACCTGATCGCGATTGCTGCAAATTCAAGCACTGAAATTCCGCTTGCACAGATTTATCCACACCCGGAAAAAAGGAAACAGCATGGCCAAATCACTGTCCCTCCTGTGCGTACACGGTGTCGGCCACGGCGACGCCGATCCGAAGCTGCAGGCGTCCTGGACGCAGGCCATCAGCGACGGCCTGCGCGCGTGGCATCCCGATCTGAGCGTGTCGTGCGCCTTTCTCCAGTACGACGCGCTGTTCGACCAGGCGCCGCTCAACCCGCTTACCTATGCCGCCGCGTTTGCCAGTGTACTGGCGAGCGGCGTGGTGCACGGCGTGGGCGATCTGTTTACGCGCAAACGCGGCCTGTTCGACATGCCGGAGCAGGTACGCTGGACCGCCGGCATGGTGGCGCAATGGATCAGCGATGAAAAGTTGCGTGCAGCCGCGCGCGACGCGGTACTGCAAAAAATGCGGACGGGTGCTTACGACGTGGTATGCGGGCACAGCCTCGGTTCGCTGATCTGTTACGACACCTTTCTGAGGAATGCGGCAGCGATCCAGGGCAAGACCTTTATCTCGCTCGGCGCGCAGATCGGCAATCCGTGCGTGCGCGACGCCTTTGCCGGTCGGCTGGAAGGCCTGAGCGCGGCGCGACAGTGGTTTCACCTGTACAACCCCGAAGACCATGTACTGACGGCGGACATCCGCCTGAACGCGAGCAATTTCGAGGAAGTCGGCACCCAGTTCGACATTCCCAACGACCCGCTCAACCACGATGCCGCGCATTATCTTGCCCACCCCAACACGCGCACCACGGTCTGGCGTGCGCTGTCGGGCGCCAAAGCCGAGCGCAGCATGACGCGCAGCCTGGCGGCATTCCAGAAGGCCAGCGCCAAGCCGACGCGGCGCGCGCTGCTGGTCGGCATCAACGACTATCCGGATCCGGCCAATCGCCTGGAAGGGTGCGTCAACGACGTGTTCCTGATGAGTTCGGTGCTGCAGGAATGCGGCTTTGCCGCCGAGGACATCCGCGTGGTGCTGGATGAGCGCGCCACCGCCGAAGGCATACTCGAACGCCTGCGCTGGCTGCTCGAAGGCGTGCGGGCGGGCGACGAAAGGGTTCTGTTCTATTCCGGTCACGGTGCGCAAATACCCGCCTACGGCGTCAGCGACGAAGTCGACCATCTTGACGAATGCCTGGTGCCTTTCGATTTCGACTGGACGCCTGCGCGCGCCATCACCGACAAGCAATTTCTCAGCATGTACAGCCAGCTGCCCTACGACAGCTACTTTGCCGCCATTTTCGACTGCTGCCATGCCGGCGGCATGGCGCGCGAAGGCGGCCGCCGCGTGCGCGGCATCACCCCGCCGGACGACATCCGCCACCGCGCCCTGAAGTGGAACGCCGCCCTGCAGATGTGGGAGGAACGTCCGCTCACCACGCCCAACCGCTCGCTGCAACAGGACAAGGGCGGGGCGTATCTGGGCAGCAGTGGGGCGAGCTACCGGCTCGGACGCGCCATTGGCCTGCGCACGCTGACGCAAAAAGACTACGACAGCACGCGCCGCGCGCTGGGCCACCACGGCCCCTACCTGCCGGTCATCATTGAAGCGTGCCAGGAAAACCAGCTGTCCTATGAATACCGCCACGGCGTGCAGTCGTTCGGCGCATTTACCTTCAGCCTGGCCGAGACCCTGCGCGCCAGCCGCAGGCAACGCAACAATCCCGACTTCAACGCGCTGATCAGAAGTGTGGGCGCACGACTCAAACGCCTCAAATACGAGCAGACACCGTGTCTGCTGGGGCCGAAAACCGTCCTGAAAATACCGGTGCCATGGAGTTCGCAGCCCGCGCCGCCCAGGCGCAGCAAGCGCAAATCCAGCGCCAAGTGAGTGAAATGCCGATACTGACGTAAACCATCTAGTCACACGAGGAAACAAGACATGAACATTGCCGAATACATATCGGTCACCAGCCGCCCGTACAGCGCGTTGTTGCAGGAAATCAGTCTGTTTGGAAAGTTTTACGCATCCCGACAACTGGCGTTTGCCATGCAAGCCCAAACCCAGTCCAACTGGTGCTGGTCGGCAACCGCCACCAGCGTGTCGCATTTCTACTGGTTTTGGAGCAGTTGGACCCAGTGCCGCGTCGCCAACGGCGAGTTGGGGCACAACGACTGCTGCAACAGCAGCGTGCCGTCGGCGTGCAACGTGCCCTGGTACCTCGACCGGGCGCTCACACGCACCAACAACTTTGTCAGCATCACTGCCGGGCAGGCCGGATTTGGGCAGGTACGCGCTGAAATCGACGCCGGGCGGCCGGTTGGTGCACGCATAGGCTGGAGCGGAGGGGGTGGACACTTCATGGTGATCTATGGTTACAGTCTGGTCGCCGGAGTCGAATACTTCGACATTGACGATCCGATTTACGGCAAGAACCACCTGACGGTCGCAGACTTTGCCAGTAACTACCAGGGCAGCGGCAGCTGGACGCACACCTATTTCACCAAGAGCTTTTTCAAAATGCCGATCAAATTCCTGATTCCCGATGAACTCATCCTGCGCCGCATCCGGGAAGCGCGTCCACTGTTGAGTCTGAAGCAGGACCAGGCATTCTCGGGCGACCGGCAAATCCTCGACGAACAGGCGCACGCTTCGCTCGGCATGGCTCAGCGCATGTACGTCATCGGTCTGGATTCCCTGTTCTCGGAACAGGGTCCGTCGTTGCAGCCGGTGGGTCTGCGTGTGTATGAAATGTCGGGCGACACGGCGCAGGCGTTTTTCGACGTGAGCGAGGAAGCACAACCGCGGCTGCTGCAGATGTCCGCCTCGAAGTTCCACCTGGAGCCGTTTGCGCGCGGCCTGTCCGTCGCCCTGAACCTGGCGGAACAGAGCAGCGCGGAAGGCGAACTGCGCCTGTTCCGCGTGCCCGCGCTCAATTTCGAAGCGCTGTGGGTCAACTATGCGGGCGATAACCGCGACATGCTGGTGCCCCTGCGCGCGGTCGGCAAGCTGGCCGCGTACCAGGCGCTGCCTTTGGATGAGGCCTTCGACGCGCTGCGCGAGGCGGCACGCCCGCTGGCACAGATGGACGACAGCATGGGGGCTTGAGCGCGGCGCGGGCGCGCTGGCACGCGCGCTCAATATCGGCCAGGAAGCCGGCGAGGCCCCCTGCACGCGGGCGCAGGATTGGTGCTCCGGCGCGTAAATAATCGTCCCTGAAAAATTCAAAATGCGCCCACACGACGTGCGGGCTACGGCGTCTTGAGTTGCTTGATCCGGGAGGACTGACCCGGTCTACCCGTTAAGGGCAGGCCGTGGTTGTATGGCCGCTAAAGCGTCAACAACCACGCTCATCCGACTTCGACAAACTCCAAGGTATTTGAGTCAGGATCGCGGCAGAACAGCGCCGCACGTCCCGACTTGCTGGCGGTGTATTTCACGCCGGCCGCGTCGAGCCGGTTTTTCAGCGCATCCCTGTTCCTCACCGCCAGCGCGATGTGGCGGTCGCGGCCGCCGTGCTCGGGGCGTATCGAACCCGCATCGGGATTGGGCAAAGCCATCAGATGCAGTTGCTGGCCGCCGCCCAGGTCGTACCATTCGCCGGGATACGGCAGCTCGGGCCGGTTCGGATAAGGCTTCAGTCCCAGTACCGATTCGTAGAAGACTTTGGCGCGCGCCAGGTCGGAAACGAGCAGGCCGGCGTGGAGCAGGGCGGTGATCTCAGACATGCTGTTTTCCTTTTGATTGATCGTCTTCCATGTGGCCGGAAAACAGGCTGGCGGTAATGATCATCGCGGCGCCGATCCATTCCCGCACGCCCATGCGCTCGTCGGACAAAAAATAGGCCGCGATGGCCGCGACGACGAGTTCGAACAGGAAGATGACGATGGCCTGGTTGGCCGGCACGCGCGCGAGGCCGTGCTGCACGGCGTAGGTCATGCTGCCGATGGCGATGCCGACGCCGATCAGCAGCAGCCAGGTATTCGCTTCGGCATACGCCATGAAGTCGAGCTCGGCCGGATTGAACGCCAGGCCGATCAGCGTCAGCACCGCCACGCCGGCCCACACCGACACCGCTTTGGCGCCTTCGGTCACGCCGTCCAGATGGCGGCTGATGACGTTGCTCGCCGCGAACATCACCCCCGCCGACAGCGCCAGCCATTCGGCGCGGTTGCCCGGCAGCGGCCATTCGCCTGGCTGCCACAGCATCGCCAGCGCGCCGCCCGTCGCCAGCGCCATCACCGCCCAGCCGGCGCGGTTGAGTTTTTCGTGCAGCAGGAATCGCGAGAACAGGACCGTCCACAGCGGCGACAGATAAAACAGCAGCAGCACGCGCACCACCTCGCCTTCGAGCACCGCCAGTACATAGGCCAGATTGGTCCAGCCTGCTGCCAGCCCCAGCGCGGACAGCCACAGCCAGCGCCCGCGCGCATCGCGCAGCGTGCGGCCGTGCCGCCAGCCCAGCAGCAGCAGCGGCAAGGCGTAGGAGAAAAAGCTCGACGCGATACCGCCCATGCCCGCCTGATCCAGCAGACGATAGGGATACCAGACCAGCCCCCACAGGGTGGCGGCGTAGACCAGGCTGCCGATGGCAAGGGTGCGCTGCAAGGGAATCGACGGCATGGGGCTTTATAATGCGTGGGTTAGTCAAACTCAGTGCTGCAATGAATCCGCGTCTCGATCAACTCCATCCGTATCCGTTTCAAAAGTTGCGCGAACTGTTCACGGGCGTGACGCCGAATCCGGAACTCGCAGCGATCAACCTCTCCATCGGCGAACCCAAACACCCCACGCCGCAGTTCATCAAGGATGCACTCATCGCGGGCCTGGGCGGGCTGTCGAATTATCCCATCACCCAGGGCTCGGACGCATTGCGCGCAGCCATCGCCGCCTGGGCCGGGCGGCGTTACGGCGTCGAACTCGACCCGGCCACGCAGGTGCTGCCGGTCAACGGCTCGCGCGAGGCGCTGTTCGCCTTTGCCCAGGCCAGCGTGGATTCCAGCCGCCATGGCCGCCGCGTGGTCGTGTCCCCCAATCCCTTTTACCAGATTTACGAAGGCGCGGCGTTGCTGGCGGGGGCGCGTCCGTTCTTCCTCAACACCCTGCCGGAGAACGGCTTCCGCATGGATTTCTCGCGCGTTCCGGAAGACCTGTGGGAACAGGTCAATCTGGTTTACGTGTGCAGCCCCGGCAACCCCACCGGCCGCGTGATGTCGCTGGCCGACTGGAAGGAACTGTTCGAGCTTTCCGATGCGCACGGTTTTGTGATCGCCGCCGACGAGTGCTATTCGGAGATTTACTTCGACGAGGCCCAGCCGCCGCTCGGCGCGCTCACCGCGGCCCGGCAACTCGGCCGCGGGCTCGGCAATCTGGTCGTGTTCAACTCGCTGTCCAAGCGCTCCAACGTGCCCGGCCTGCGTTCCGGCATGGTCGCGGGCGATGCGGACATCCTGAAAAAATTCCTGCTTTACCGCACCTATCACGGTAGCGCCATGAGCCCGGCGGTGCAGACCGCAAGTATCGCGGCGTGGAACGACGAAGCGCATGTCATTGAAAACCGCCGCCAGTACGCGGCCAAATTCGCCGCCGTCATGCCGCTGCTGCGGGACGTGCTGAGTTTCGACGCGCCCGATGCCGCGTTTTACCTGTGGGCGAAGGTCCCGGGGGACGACGACACCGCGTTTGCCCGCGAACTCTATCGCAGCCAGCACGTGACCGTCCTGCCCGGCAGCTATCTTGCGCGCGAAGCCGCGGGCGTGAATCCCGGCAGGGGCTTTGTCCGCATCGCGCTGGTGGACAGCCTGGATGCCTGCGTCGACGCGGCGCGCCGCATGGCAAAATTCGTGGGCAGCGCCGCATGAACAGTTTGGCCGCCCTCCCCGTCCTGCTCGCGCCCCTGCTGGCATGGGCCGGCATGGCCGAAGACGCCGAGCGCGCTGCCGAGCGCGTCCTGCTTGAAGAAAAGGTGTTGAACGTTTACCTTGCCGGCAGCGACGAAGGCCGCCTGACCATCCTGTTCGGCAAGCAGGTGGCCGACTGGCAGATCGAGGCCGTGCTCGCACGCCTCAACCAGGAACCCGCGATCCGGGGAGTGGCCCACAGCCGGGTGGAAACCGATTACTGTCCCTTTCGATAAGTCAGATAAGGAAAAACCATGCAGGAACTGCAACGAATCATCGAGGACGCCTTCGAGCGCCGCGCCGAAATCACCCCCCGCAACGCGGAGCCCCAGGTCAAGGACGCGGTCATGGCCGTGATCGACCTGCTGGACATGGGCGAGCTGCGCGTGGCCGAGCGCACCGATGGCCAGAACTGGGTCACCCACCAGTGGATCAAGAAAGCCGTGCTGCTGTCCTTCCGCCTGGAAGACAACGCCTTCATCAAGGGCGGCTACACCAATTATTACGACAAGGTGCCGATCCAAGTTCGCCGACTTCAACTCCAGGGATTTCCGCGAAGGCGGCTTCCGCGTGGTGCCGCCGGCCGCCGCGCGCAAGGGCTCCTTCATTGCCAAGAACGTCGTGCTCATGCCGTCCTACGTCAACATCGGCGCCTACGTCGACGAAGGCACCATGGTCGACACCTGGGCCACCGTCGGCTCCTGCGCCCAGATCGGCAAGCACGTCCACCTGTCCGGCGGTGTCGGCATCGGCGGCGTGCTGGAACCGGTGCAGGCCGGCCCCACCATCATCGGCGACAACTGCTTCATCGGCGCCCGCTCCGAAGTCGTCGAAGGCGTGGTCGTGGAAGACAACTGCGTGATTTCCATGGGCGTGTACATCGGCCAGTCCACCAAAATCTACGACCGCGAAACCGGCGAAGTGACGTATGGCCGCGTACCCTCCGGCTCCGTCGTCGTCAGCGGCAACCTGCCCTCCAAAGACGGCAAGTACAGCCTGTACTGCGCCGTGATCGTGAAGAAAGTGGACGAGAAGACGCGGTCCAAGGTCGGCATCAACGAACTGCTGCGCGGGATTTGATCATTTCGGAATGTATGGACGTGAAACGCATACTCGTCGTCACCACTTTGCTCGCCGCCAGCGTGGCGGGTTGCACGACCAATCCGGTGTCCGGCCGCAAACAGTTCGTCCTGGTGTCGGAACAGCAGGCGCAGGACTCCAGCGCCCAAGCCTACACGCAGACCTTGAGCGATGCGCAGAAGAAAGGCAAGATCAGCACCGACGCGGCGCTGAATGCACGTGTCAGGCGCATCACCGACCGCCTCATCGTAGAGGCCAAGCTCACGTATCCGCCGAGCAAGGACTGGAAATGGTCGGTCGCCGTGATCGACGAACCCACACTCAATGCCTGGTGCATGCCCGGCGGCAAGATGGCGATCTACACCGGCATCATCCAGAAGCTTAACCTCTCTGACGACGAAATCGCCCAGATCATGGGCCATGAAATCGCGCACGCACTGCTCGGCCATGGTCGCGAACGCATGAGCCGCGCACTCGCCACCCAGGTCGGCCTGCAGCTCGGCTCGATTGCCGTCGGCACCGACATCACGGGTCTCGCACCCGTCGCCAACATCGCGCTCACCCTGCCCAACAGCCGCGAAGGCGAATCCGAAGCCGACCGCTACGGCATTGAACTCGCCGCCCGCGCTGGTTACGACCCGCGCGCAGCAGTTAAACTATGGGAAAAAATGAGCGCCGCCAGCAAAAGCGGCACCCCGGAGTTTCTCAGCACCCACCCCTCGCCCGACAACCGCATCCAGGCGCTGAATGCACTGGTGCCACAGATGATGCCCATTTACGAGAAAGCGCGACTCAAATGACGGATAACACACCCAGCACCGAAGAAAAGCTTGCCAGCCTGAAAACCCTGACAGCCGTCATTTACGGCCTGTATGCGCTCTCCATCTTTGCCGGGATCACCGGCATCGTCGCCATCGTGCTCAACTACATCAAGCGCGACGAGACCAGCGGCACCTGGCTGGAAAGCCACTTCACCTGGCAAATCCGCACCTTCTGGTGGAGCGTGCTGTGGTGCGTGGTCGGTGCAATCACCTGGATCATCCTGATCGGCTGGGCGGTGTGGGGCGTCGCTTTCGTCTGGTTCATCTACCGCATCGCCAAGGGCTGGCTCAACCTCAACGACGGCAAACCGATGCCGGTTCCGGATCTAAGCTGCATTCAGGCATGGTCAAATTCAGGCTGCCGACAGTCCGCGACGTATCGGAAAACACTGCAAGAGTGCGGCGCCTACACGGACAGCCTGGTTACAACGCGTCTCGCGGCCTTGCGGTCTTCCTCCGAAATGACCGCAAAAATGCTGCGCAGATCATGTCCCGCAGCACGCGACCATTCAAGCCCGCACCCAATAATTCCTCGAACATGGCCTCGACTTCAGCATCTGTCATGACACCGGATGCATCAGCGGCCCTGATTTCTTGTTCCAGCCACTGGCGACGCGAGAGATAGCCTTCGAGCGCGGCCGCAGCCAGCCAGGACTTGGAACGATGAGTCTCGCTGGCAAGTTTTTCCAGTGCCGCTCTGGTTTCATCACTGACACGAATGCTGATAGTCGAACTCATGTCGCCATCCGGTTGGTTTGCAATGTGTACATCGCAAATGCCGCCCTACGAAATATTCACCTCGGTCCCCACCTCCACCCGGTCGAACAGCTCCGCCACATCCGCGTTCTTCATGCGGATGCAGCCATGCGAGGCAGGCGTGCCGATCCGGTGTTCCTCGTGGGTGCCGTGGATATAGATGTAGCGGTCATGGCTGTCCACCGTGCCGCCCTGGTTCCTGCCCGGCTCCTGGCCTTCCAGCCACAGAATGCGCGTCAGGATCCAGTCCCGCCCCGGTTCCTCGGCGTCCATTTGCGGCGTCCAGATTTCCCCGGTCGGCACGCGCGCCTTGAAGGCGGCGAACAGCGGCGCGCCCGCGCCGATCTTTTCCGCGATGCGATGCCGCCCGCGCGGGGTGCAGTAGCTGCCCGATCGTTCACCCAGCCCGTTAACCGCAGTGGAAACGGGATATTCGCGTATGAGCATGTCGCCTTCGGGATAAGGTTCCCAGAGATACAGGCGCTGCAGGCGGGTGTCGATGTCGATACGGTAGGTCATGAATCAGATTGGCCGTTTCATTCAGCTGAAGAGTGGGTGTTCTGCGCCGGAACGTTCACATCAGATAGCACCGCATTCCAGATTGCGGTCAGCACCGCTTCGGTTTCCTGCAACACTTCGTGATTCCAGAAACGCAATACGGTCATGCCCTGCCGTGCCAAAGCCGCGCTGCGCAGAGCGTCTGCCTGCATCAGTTCGCCATGCTGTCCGCCATCCAGCTCGATCGCCAGCCTGGCCGCCTCGCAGTAAAAGTCCAGGACGAACCCGGCTACCGGATACTGCCGCCTGAACTTGAGCCCGCCCAGCCGGCGGTTGCGCAGCAGCAGCCACATGAGATTTTCCGCATCGGTCTGGGTTTGCCTGAGCTTGCGGGCGCTTTTCAGGAGATAGGGCGGGACATGGTGGATTTTGGGTGCGGGGCCAGTTGAAGATTTCTCCCTCACCCCTGGCCCCTCTACCCCGCTCCGGGAGAGGGGAATTATTCAGAGCATCCATCGCTTTTGAGCCCCTCTCCCAGCGGGAGAGGGGTGGGGGTGAGGGAGAAATCCCTCCCAATCCCACCCCACCCAGTTCACCCCCCCCTTCTTCCATCCCTCCGACCCCGCGCCCACGCCGCTCTTCGAAAAACCCCGAAATCATCGCCGCGCATTCCTCCGCCAGCACCCCGCCCGTCACCTCGCAATGATGGTTCAGGCGCGGCTCGGCAAACACGTCCATCACACTGCCGTGCGCCCCGGTCTTGTACTCGCGCGCCCCATACACCAGCCGCTCGATGCGCGCATGCAGGATCGCCCCCGCGCACATCACGCACGGCTCCATCGTCACATACATGCGTGCAGCCCACCAGCCGGTAATTGCCCAGCCGCGCCGCCGCGTCGCGCAGCGCCATCACCTCGGCGTGCGCGGTGGGGTCGTGAGCGGAAATCGGCTGGTTGAATCCGCGGCCGACGACCTCCCCGTCGCTTCACCACCAGCGCCCCCACCGGCACCTCGCCCGCCTCCCAGCCCTGGCGGGCCAGTTCCAGCGCGGCGCGCATGTAGTCTTCGTTTTCAGTCATGCTGTTGTGTTCTCTGCTTATAGCGCTACGGTAGCGCAACTCGTGAGGTAAACCGCATGAAAACCGTTATTGTTTCCCCAAAATTTCAGATCGTCATCCCCCGTGAATTGCGTCACCAGCTCAACATCCAGGCAGGGCAAAAACTCAAGGCACGTATTCGGGGCAATCATATCGAACTGATTCCCGAGCAATCGATTACCAGCGCACGCGGATTCCTGCCGGGGCTGGATACTCAGGTCGATGGCGAGAAAGACCGCGTGTGAACGTGGTCGATTCCCGCAGCTGACTTGAAAGGCCACCAAGGCACCGATACAAAGCAAAAACCGTCTGATTCAAACGTGCTACAAGCTCACCGGTCCAACGGACTCACCACCCCGCGCCCGCCTTTGTTCAACACATGGGTATAAATCATCGTCGTGCTCACGTCGGCGTGGCCGAGCAGTTCCTGCACCGTGCGGATGTCATACCCGCCTTCCAGTAAATGCGTCGCGAACGAATGCCGCAAGGTATGCGGGCTCACCAGCTTTGCGAGCCCGGCGCGTTCCGCCGCCCGTTTCACCGCGCGTTGGACGCGCTTTTCGTCCACATGATGACGGCGCACCGCCCCCGAACGCGGATCGGTCGAAAAGCCATCGGCGGGAAACACGTATTGCCAGGCCAGTGCCTTGGCGGCGCTGGGATACTTCGCCGCCAGAGCATCCGGCAACCACACCTCGCCACGGCCCGCCGCCAGGTCTGCCGCATGTTGCGCCTTCACAAATTCCACCTGCCCACGCAGCCTGTCGATCAAGCTGTCCGGCAGCATCGTCACCCTGTCCTTATTGCCCTTGCCCTCGCGCACCACAATCTCGCGCCGCGAAAACTCCACATCCTTGACCCGCAAACGCAGGCACTCCAGCAGCCGCATCCCGCTGCCATACAGCAGGCGCACCACCAAATCCATCAACGGGTCATCCACCGCCTGCATCAGCCGCCGCACTTCGTCCACGGTTAACACCGACGGCAACCGGCGCGGCCGCTTCGCCCGCGTCACCTCCGTCAGCCATGGAAAATCCAGCCCCAGCACTTCCTTGTATAAGAAAACGGCAACGCCGACAAAGCCTGCGTCTGCGTCGATGCGCTCACATTGCGATCCACCGCCAGCGAAGTCAAAAATCCCTCGATCTCGGCCTTGCCCATCTCTGCCGGATGGCGCTTGCCGTGAAAGACCCCCCGCGTCAGAATAGTTGTCGCCCCGATATGATCTTGAACTTGGGGGCGATAAGGACGAACGATGGCTCGGTACGGAGAAGCATTCAGGAACAGAGTGGTGGCGCGGTTGTTGCCGCCGGAGAGCGCCAGTGTGGGCGCGGTGGCGAAAGAGATTGGAGTGTCGGTGCAGACATTGGAACGCTGGCGTGAGGAGGCGCAGTCCAGGCCCGCCCGAGGGCGGGCCTGGACTGCGGGCGCGCGACTGGAGGCGGTCATCACCGCGGCGGCGATGGACGAAGCCGGCAAGAGCGCGTGGTGCCGCGAGCACGGCGTATACCCGGCCGAATTGGACAAGTGGCGACTGAGTGCCACGACGGCGCTGGCGGAGCCGGAGGAGGCTCGCGCCAGCCCGCAAGCCACGCGGCAAGACAAGAAACGGATCAAGGAACTCGAACGCGAGCTGCTGCGCAAAGACCGGGCCCTGGCCGAGACAGCCGCGCTGCTCGTGCTGTCAAAAAAAGTCGCGGCGATCTTCAACAAGGGAGAGGTCGAATGATCGGCCTCGAAGATCGCCAGGCGTTGGCCCGAGACATTGATGTGGCGCATACCGCCGGCGCCCGGCTCAAGTCGGCCTGCGAGATTGCCGGCATCGATCTGCGCACCCTCCAGCGCTGGCAGGCCGCCGACGGCCTCGTCAGCGGTGATGGACGGCCGCAGGCCGTGCGTCCGGTACCCGGCCATGCCCTGACCGAGGCCGAGCGTGCGCACCTGCTTGCCGTGGCCAACCAGCCACGCTTTGCCTCTGTGCCACCCGCGCGCATGGTGCCCATGCTGGCCGACGAAGGTGTCTATCTGGCCAGCGAGTCGTCCTTCAGTCGCGTGCTGAAGGCGCATGGACAAACCGCCCACCGCGGACGAGCCAAGGCGCCCAAGGCTGTCCGGCCGCCGACCACACATATCGCGACCGAACCGCGACAGGTGTGGTGCTGGGACATGACGTACCTGCCGGCACAGGTGATGGGACGATGGTTCTTCTTGTATCTGATCCTGGACCTGTACAGCCGCAAGATCGTGGGCTGGGAAGTCCATGACGTCGACCACGCCGACCATGCCGCGCACCTGGTGCGCCGCACCGCGCTGGCCGAGGGTATTGCCACGATGGGCACCAAGCCCGTGCTGCACGGCGACAACGGTTCTACGCTCAAGGCGACAACGGTGCTGGCGATGCTCAACTGGCTGGGCGTCAAGCCCTCGTACTCCCGGCCTCGCGTCAGTGACGACAACGCCTACGCCGAGTCGCTGTTTCGTACCGCCAAGTACCGTCCCGAGTTCCCCGCCAAGGGCTTTGTCGACCTCGACCAGGCGCGCACTTGGGCCGCAGGCTTCGTGCATTGGTACAACTTCGATCATCGTCACAGCGGCATTCGTTACGTCAGCCCGGCTCAGCGCCACGCCGGGGATGATCACGCGATTCTGGCTGCACGACATGCCTTGTACCGCAGGGCTCGCGAACTCAACCCGGCGCGCTGGTCTGGCGATACTCGAAACTGGGCGCCCATCGGCGCCGTGACGCTCAATCCCGAACGCGACTCCATCATAAAGACGCATTTGGCTGGTAACGATATTCAACCGTTGGCTGCATGACCGAGGCGACAACTACCTTGACGCGCGCCGCTGCCCGGCCTTCAAACTCATCAGGATGCGTGCGGGGGGCATCGTCCATGCCGAGGGCTGGGACGGCTGGCGTTTTGGCCGTGACGGGGCTTTAAACAGCCCTGACGGGCGTTCGTTCCATTCGTGGGAGCTCTACCACCTCCGGCTGGTGTTCAGCATGGCCCGGTACTTCCAGCAGGGGCGCGTTCGGGCGCTGCCCTCACGAGATGAAGCGGAGAACGTGTCAGAGGGGGTGCGGTATGCCTGACCTGATCATAGCCGCCGCAAGCTTGGCGCGATGCGGGCTTCAGCCCGCCAGAGCCAGGCGGGGGGCGGTTTCAAAAATCGAAGCCCCGCAGCCTCAGTGTTCCGCCCGTCCGACGAAGTCGGACTATCAGCCCCGAAGCGCCCCAGCGGGCAAACCACGTCAAACGAAGCCGCTGCCGTGGTGGGGCCACGGCCTTACCCGGACCCACAGGGGGAAAACCCCCCTCACGCAGACGGGTTTTTGTTGTTCAACAATTTCGAAGGAGTTAGCATCCATGCAGCCCGCAGCGCCTTTTTTAGCCCAAGGGTGAATTCCTTTCCCCTCAACTGGATAGCGTCGAAACCTCAACGGAGTCTGGGAATCATGCCCAATTCAATGATTTTGCGATGCTATAGATTATGCGAAGTAGGCAAGGTTGATCAGGGGATCGCCCCTACCCTGATGCAGGAACCAGAGCAACCTGCTAAATCGCACAACTTCAACCTGATAACCAGAGGTCAATCGATTCAGCGACTTAGAGTGCGGACGCCTGCAACTTCAACCTGCTATCCAGTCGCAGTAAAAAAACAACGAGTTATGGACGGCCATAAGACAACTTCCTCCGCTTCCTAGCTGTCCATGAAATCGCGCGTCGTCATGGGCCCAGATTCATCTTCGGCGAGCGAGCCAATCTGTGCCTTGACGAGTTGTTGCAGTATCACCATCAGCGCAGCGGCAGTCATGCCCAGCATGAGTACGCCATTGACGGCTTCGAGCGGGCCGAGCAGCTTCCAGTTCTTGCTCATGACGATGTCGCCATAGCCCAGCGAGGCGAAATTGACCGCGGAGTGGTAGATCGGCCTCGTATAGCTCGTTGAATTCTCCCAGCCAGACGAACAGGATTCCCCACACGGCGATCTGCACAAAGTTTCCGGCCATCATGACCAGCATGATGACGAGGAGCGGACGGATGCCTGCAAGAAATCGTTGCGGCGCCGGCGTAGCCGCGACGATTGCCGCACGTAGTAGCGGACGCTCCAGAACGAGACGGCCACCTGCACGATCAGGCACAGCAGCATGGCCGGGAAGCCGATCATAAGGTTGGTGATGATCATGTTTTTCCTCCAGTTACCTGTGTTCGAAGAGATAGCGCCGCTGTCTTGAGTCGCGCCAGCGTTCGAGAACCCAGACCGTTCCCCAGGCGTAGAGCGCGACGCCGACGAACAGGCCGGTGCGGACGGCGGACGCTTCGAAGACGCCCTTGCCGCTTGCGCTGTCCTCGATCGCCGGGCCGAGCAGGATCAGCATCGTGATCAGCGCATTGCTCCAGAACGAAGGGCGGAAGGCGGTCGGCCGGACGCCGAAGATGCCGCTGCCGGCCCACAGGGCGGCGGCCATCATCCACAGCATCAGCATCCAGAGATTGGGCAGCAGCGACAGGCCGAGCCAGACGACGGCCGCGATCAGCGCGCCCATCAGGGTCGAGCCCACCAGTTCGCGTCCGGCCGAGCGGGCATCGATTTCCCCGGCCTGCTGGCTCGAGCGCCACCGTCTTCATGATCGCCGCGAGATAGAACGACGGATTGGTCAGGGCCAGCACGAAGACCGGCATGACGATCAGCGTGGCGCGCAGGGCGATCCAGCCGGCCGCCTCGCGGCTCGGAGGCGGCGGCGCCGGGCCGCTTCGCCGCCGGGGCTGGCGGATCGGGAAAGAAGGCGTTCGACAAGGCGCTGACCAGGGTGCCGGTGAGGATGCCGACGGCGAGCGTCACGCTCAGCATGCCCACGATGGCCTGATCGGCGACACCGGCGACCGGGATCAGGGCAAATGATAATCACCAGCACCATCGTCAGCGGATTGCTGTGGCGCAGGCCCAGGAAGAACACGCCGTAGAGTATCGTTGCCGTGAGGAGGATGCCGGTCAGGGCATAGTTTTCCAGCAGGGGAACCATGAGAACGCCGGCGGCAACCAGCGCGGCAAAGATCAGGGCGATGACCGCCCCCTTGACGAGGGGGATCGGCGGCCCCGGCTTGCACAGCACGAGGACCGACATCACGCAGACCACGAAGGGAATCGGCAGGGCCAGGCCGTAGGCGATCAGGACGGCGAGGCCGAGGCCGATGGTCAGTCGCAGTACTGCCTTGTCCGCACGTTTCATGCTCGTCGCTCAGTAGAGGTAGGACAGCCAGCTCATCACGCGGATGTAGGCTGCACCGAAGATGTTCATCACCGGGTTGTCGCCGGTGTAGACCAGCACCTCCGCCTGTCCGCCGATGCGCACGCCTTTCAGCCGCGGCCGTTCGGCGGGATCGAACTCGACCGCCACCGGAATGCGCTGCGCCTGGCGCAGCCAGTCCCGGCTGTTCTCTACCGTCGGCAGCGTCCCGGGCGGCGACTGCTGACCGCTGCCCACGCCGCCGCCGACGCTGCGAACCCGGCCTTTCAGCACCTCGCCCGGCATGACGTCGAGCACGATCGCCACCCCGTCGCCGGGGTCGATGTTGCCGAGGTTGTTCTCGGTCATGTCGGCGCTGATCCACAGGTCATGGATCGCGATCAGCGTCATGACGGGCGCCCCGGCCTGGGCAAAATGGCCGACATCGATGCGCAGGTCGGTCACGGTGCCGCGGGCCGGGGCGACGACCTTGGTGCGTGCGAGATCGAGTTCGGCCTTCTCCACCGCGGCGCGGGCACTGCGCAACTGCGGCGTTGTTGTCGCCGCTCTCGCCGGCCGACTCCTGGGCCTTGCGCAGGTCGGCCTCGGCGCGTTTCGCCTTGGCGCGCGCCTCCTCCCGGGTCGACTGGGCGATCTCCAGGCGACGCACCGAGATCGCACCGGGGTCTTCGTCATGCAGCCGTTCCTGGCGGCTGGCATCCTTCTCGGCCATCTCGCGGCTGGCCTCGGCCGCCTGCAGCGATGCACGCGCCGCATCGACGGCGGCTACCGAGGCATTGACCGAGCTGATGATCGAGTCGTAATCGGCGCGGCTGCGCTGCAAGGCGATCTCGGTACTGGTCGGGATCGATGTCGAACAGCGGCTGTCCCGGCTGCACCTCGTCGTTGTTCTTGATGTAGACCTTCTGGACCTTGCCGGACACTTCCGCGGCGACCGGAACGACGAAGGCCTGGATCCGCGCCTGCGAGGTGTAGGGGGTCAGGCGGTCGCCGACGAAGTAAAGGACCAGGCTGACGGCGATCAGCGTGGCGACGATGCTGGCGCCGATGCGGGTGCCCCTGCCGGCGCGGGGGGCGGGTTGCGGGGTCGTCCGCCGGGGCGGGCGTTGCCTGCGGGTTCCTGAGTCATTGCGTGTCCTTCTCCGGTGGCGTGTCTGGAGAATCTGCCGTGGCGGGTGGCAAGCGGGGCGCTCAGCAGTCCCTGCCAGTCGCTGCGCTCGCCCATGGTTTCCCGGGTTTCGTCGTCCAGAACAGGCCGGCTGCGGCCCGCCTGCCAGCCGCCGCCCATCGCCTTGTAGAGGGCGATCAGGCTCAGGGTCACGTTGCCACGGACCGTCACCAGACGTTCCTGCTGGCTGAACAGGGTGCGCTGCGAATCCAGCACGCGCTGGAAGTCGACCAGGCCCTCGCGGTACTGGATGGTGGCGATGTCGAGCGAGCGCTGGGCCGCCTGCACGGCCCTCCAGCAGGATCGCGATCTGGGCCCGGCTCTTGGCGAAGGCGACGGCCGCATCGTCCATTTCGCGGGCGGCGCGCAGCACGGTGTCCTGGTACTGCTCGTAGAGTTGCTGGAAGCGGGCGTCCTGCACCAGCACCTGGTTCTTCAGGCGGCCGTAATCGAAAATGTTCCAGACCAGGCCGGGGCCGACCAGCCCAGTCGAGCGTTCGGGCCGACCAGTCGAGCGAGGTGGCCGAGAGGCCGACCGAGCCGAGCAAGCGCGATGGACGGATAGAGCGCCGCCTCGCTGACGCCGATCAGGGCGGACTGGGCGGCCAGCTGCATTTCGGCGGCCCGGACGTCCGGCCGGCGACGCAGCAGGTCGGCCGGCATGTCGACGATGACCTCGATGGCCGCCTCGGGGATCTTCTCCCTGCCGGCCTCCATCTCGGGCAGCGGGCCGGGCGGCCTGGCCAGCAGGACGCTCAGCGCGTTCTGCGCCTGGCGCAGGCTGGCTTCGAGTTCCGGGATGGTCGCGAGCGTGCCGAGGTAGAGGGACTTGGCCTGCTGCACGTCCAGTTCGGATTCGTTGCCGCTCTTGAACAGCCGCTCGGTGATCTCCAGGCTGCGCTGCTGCAGGGCGGCGTTTTCATGGGCGATGCGCAGCCGCAGCTCGATGGTGCGGATGCTGCAGTAGAGGCTGGCCACCTGCGCCGCGACCAGCACCTGGATATCGTCGTACTGGGCGATGCTGGCAAGGTAGCCGGCATCCGCCGCCTCGATGCCGCGCCGGAACTTGCCCCAGAAGTCCAGTTCCCAGCCGATGTTCAGCCCGACGCTGTAGGTGGTGAAGGAGGTATCCGGCTCCATCCGAGCGCTCCTGTCCGGCCCGGACCACCTCGCCGGTCAACTGCTGCAGCTGGGGATAGAGGGCGCTGCCGGCAATGCCGAGCTGGGCGCGCGCTTCCATGATGCGCATGCCGGCGGTGCGCACGCCGGGGTTCAGGCGCTGCGCCTCGGCAACCAGCTGGTCGAGCACCGGATCGTTGAAATTGCGCCACCACTCTTCGGTCTGCGCCCGTTGCCCCTTGGCGCGCCTCCGTCAGCGGATGGGTTCGAGCGAGCCGCCCGACCAGCCGGCCAGCCAAGGCACCTCGGGGCGCTTGAAGTCGGGGCCGACCGTCGTGCAGGCGCTCAACAGGAGGGAGGCAATCACCGCGACCGGCCAGGCCGGCGTCCGATTGATCGGCATCCGGAACATCGATTCAGCTGGCCGACTGCGAATCCGGACTCGGCCTGAGCCTGCCGCGGTGTCCGGATTGGCCGCCACCCAGCTCATGAAGATCTGATAGCCCAGCGCCAGCAGGGTGGCGCCGACGAACATGCCCAGGATTCCGGCGGTCGCCATGCCGCCCAGCGCACCGAGCAGGATGACCGGCATCGGCGCATCGACGCCGCGGCCGAGCATCAGCGGCTTGAGCACGTTGTCCGCCATGCCCGACAGGAACAGCAGCACGGTGTAGACGATCGCCGCCGCATTGCCGTAATCGCCGCTCGACCAGATGTAGCCGATGGCCGGCAAGGTCACGATCAGCGCGGGCACCTGGGCGATGCCCAGGACCAGCACGATGACCGCGAGCACGCCCGCCCACGGAACGCCGGCGACCAGCAGGCACAGGCCGACGATGATGGCCTGGATGAAGGCCACGCCGATGACGCCCTGGGCGACGGCACGAATGGTCGCCGTCGACAGCTTGGCGAATTCGCCGCCCGCGCTCGGTACCGACGATACGGTCGAAGATGGCCCGGCTGCCGCGGCTCGCCCGCCTGCCCCGAAGGCCATGATGATGCCGGCAATGATGAAGGAGACCAGGAACTGCAGCAGCCCGCCGCCGATACTGGCGACGAGGCCCAGGGCGGTCTTGGCCAGTTCGCCGATCTTGGGCTGCATGCTCTGGACCAGCGCCGGCAGATCGTCGTGGGCCTTCGACCAGAACCCATGCACCTTCTTGCCGACGAGGGGCCAGTCCTCGACGCCGGGGCGCGGGGCGGGAATCTTGCAGCGAGTTGCTCTGCACATCGCTGACCAGCTGCTGCACGGAGTCGCCCAGGGAACTCGTCAACACGGCCGTCGGCGCAACGATCAGCACGACGCCGACGACGACGATCAGGGTCGCGGCAAGGCCCTGCTTGCCCCCGAGCTTGCCGGCCAGCGACTGATGGAGGGGATAGAGGGTGACGGCGAGGATCAGCGCCCAGACCATCAGGGTCAGGAACGGCGAAAAGATCTGATAACACAGCATCACCAGCGCGAGGATCAGACCGGCTCGAATCAGGACATCCAGAAGTCTAGAGCCCCCGCGCTGTTCAAATTTCGGATCGGACTCTTTGGGTGTGTTCATGGTTTGCTCCCGTTGCCTCGTTGTAATGACTGGCTTCCGGCGAATCCCTATGGCCTATTAGCTAATAATATTCCAGACACCTGACTATTGCTACGGCGTTCGGAGGAATTTCGGAACGCTGTGCAAGACCGCTTTCGCCAATGAAGATGCGGTCAACGCAATTCCCAGATCGGAGGCAGGCCGTTTTCTGCCATGCGAAATAGCTCTCGACCGTCAGATGGCCATTTGAAATCTACTGACTGATATGGACAGTTGCGTTCCTCGAACCGAACGTTCTTGGAAAAGGCCCGAAAATTCTCTCAAAAAAAAAGAATTTGCCAAAATTAAGTTGCAAATTCGGAGTGAAAGCTCAGAGTCGCCCTGACTCTTCGGCTCCCTTTCTTGATGATTGGGGTAAAGGCAATGTCTGCCAGTTTTGACGCCCGATGCCCAACCCATCATTCCACCGGACCTGCGCAAAAAGCCGCGCAGGCCGGTGAATTCAACTACATGGACTCCCCCTATCACGCAACGGTAGTGGACGTTGATTCGGTGTAAGACTGCGGCTCTACATACGGCCTGTTTGCGGGCATTGCCCTGGCCTTGATGAAATGCGCTTGGGTGCGGGTCTCATTCGTTAGTCGGCCTTTCTGGCCATTAAGCTCAACAGACTTTTGCACCCCGGTCCGACCTCTCGTCATCCATTGCCTGTGCAGTGATTCGGCGGTTTGCTCCTTTACCTTGCAGACGCTGTGCCGTCTGTACTGTGGTTAATCTCAAGCCGCCTGTTTGACTGGCGACATCCGGTAAGCCTCGCCTCGCGCGAGCATCGCCCAGACAATGCGGGCATTCTTGGCCGCCAGCGCCACCGCCGCCCTTTTGTAGCCCCGGCGGGCGACCAGTTCTCGCAGCCAGCAGCTGGTTCGATCCTGCTTGTCCTTGAGCGCGGCCAACACCGAGCGCGCGCCGTGGACCAGCAACATGCGCAGGTACTTGTCGCCTTGTTTGGTGATGCGCCCCAGGCGGGTCTTGCCGCCGGTGCTGTACTGCCGGGGCACCAGCCCCAGCCAGGCGGCCAGCTGCCGTCCGTTGTCGAACTGGGTGGGGTCGGCAACGCTGGCGACGAGCGCGGTGGCGGTGACGGCACCCACACCGGGCAAGTCCATCAAGCGCCGGGCTGGTTCGCTCTGACGTGCCAGGCTTTCGATCTCGCGGTCGTAGGCGAGTACTTGATGGTTGAGCGCCTGGATGCGCTGGTAAATGTCATGCAGCAGGCGACGTGCCAGACCGGGCAGACCGTTGCCGGCATCTTCCAGAATGTCGGGGATGTGATGCTGCGCCGGGTAGCGGCCCTTGGGCATGATGAGGCCGAATTCGGCGAGCAAGCCGCGTATCTGGTTGATCTGGGCGGTACGTTCGGCGACGACGGCGCTGCGGATGCGGTGCAGGCTGAGGACGGCCTGCTGTTCGACGGATTTGACGGGGACGAAGCGCATGGCGGGACGGCTGACGGCTTCGCAGATGGCCTCACTGTCGTTGCCGTCGTTCTTGCCACCCTTGCGATAGGGAATGACGAAGCGCGGGGCGATGATGCGTGCATCGTGGCCGAGACTGCGCAAGGCACGCGCCCAGTGGTGGGCACCGCTGCAGGCTTCCATGCCAATCATGCAGGGCGGCAGGTTGGCGAAG
The DNA here is from genome assembly GCA_963726485.1 of uncultured beta proteobacterium. Classification (GTDB taxonomy): domain Bacteria; phylum Pseudomonadota; class Gammaproteobacteria; order Burkholderiales; family Thiobacillaceae; genus Thiobacillus. The sequence goes on from CAVSCL010000003.1 coordinate 69,666, forward strand.
CATTCGAGCAGCTTGCCGCGCGAGACGGTCTTCTTCAGGACAAGCTTGCCGTGTGCATCGACGCCGTGCACACTGAATACGTTCTTTGCCAGGTCTATGCCTACGGTCGTAATATTCATGACGGACTCTCCTTCTCTTTCGATTGATCGGTACCACGCCCTTCAATCTGGCACATCAGATGCCGTCGGGGGCGGGGGAGTCCATTTCATTCGTTAGCTGGCGATGTTGAGGCTCAAGGAGAGTTCACGATGAAGAGTCAATTCGTTGCATCCGCCGTCGCAATGGTGTTACTCGCTTCATGCGTGAGCACTCCGAAAAACACAAGTAAAGATTCTATGGCTGTCGAAACTGGTGTCGTCAAGGAGGCGGCGCGAACATTGAGTATTTTAGTCAGGGCAAAGGACCAGTCGTCGTTATGCTTTCTGGCAGAGCCCTGGATGTTGGCTACATTGAACCTCTCGCCTTGGAATTGGCAAAATCCGGCTATCGTGCTGTGCGGATTAACCGCAGGGGCGGTGAAAAGAGTCCCGGTCCATCGAAAATCTACCTCTGACGAACCTGATACCGACGCTGTAGGCGTCATACGCTCGCTCAACGTGCAAAGCGTTACGGTTCTAGGGCACGCAGTCGGGTGACCTGTCGCACGAACCTGGACTCTGATTATCCAGAACTGGTTATCAGCGTTGTTCTGCTAGGCGCCGGTGGGAAGGTCGATGCAAAGCCTGAGACAGACAAGGCCACCAGCAAGCTCTTCAAGCCCAATGCGACAGATGCGGAGATTTCGGAGGCATGAAATATATGGTTGGGGATCCGGCCAACAGCGAAGTGGTATGGCAGGTTATCTCTAAACCCTCGCGCTACACAAATCCTGATGCAATCAAGTCGGAAGCAATATCACGACACCTTTAGCAGACTGGTGGGCGCCTCCAGGCAAGACCCGGTATTTGGCAGTGCAAGGTTTACGTGATCTGTCAGCGCCACCGCGAACGCCAGAATGTTAAAAGAAGCACTTGGTGATCGATCACCCTGTCGCGACGCCAGAAGGGGACACCGGGCCGAGGGGATTACATGCGGAAGCGACCGTAGTGTGAGTTCTGAACCAGAGGGGCGGTAAGTGCTTTCGCATGCGAATCCCGCCGCCACGTCAATTTCGCCCAACCGGTTGCAGCGGCTACGTTCCACACCCGCTGGACCGGGGCATTGGGCTCCTCACTGAGTGCTTGATAAGGATTTATACGTCGTGCCAATTCCAGCTTCCTTGTATGAATCAGTATTCCATTCACTGGAAGATCAGATCGCTGTGATTGACCAAGCGGGCAACATTCTTGAGGTCAATTTGGCCTGGCAAAACTTTGGGGTCGAAAACGGGCTGCCTTCTGAATACACGTGTGCGGGCGTCAACTATCTCGATACCCTGTCCGATGCGTCTGCTGCCGGCGATAGCCTTGCTGGTGAGGCATTACAAGGCATTGCGGATGTGCTGGCCGGCAAGCTTGCGTTTTTCAGCTTTGAATATCCCTGTCACAGCCCAGACGAAAAGCGCTGGTTCACCATGCGCGTCAACGCCTTGCATGGTGACGAGTTCAAGGACATGTTCGTCGTTTCTCATCACAACATCACGCAGCGCAAACTGGCCGAGGAGCGGGTCGAACAGATGGCCATGCAGGATCCACTGACCGGACTGGCGAACCGACGAGCCTTCCTACTGTTCTTAAGAAAGGAAATGCGCAGCAGTATTCGTAACCGAACGCCAATCGGCTTGGCCCTTATCGATGTCGATTATTTCAAGAACTACAACGATGAATTCGGGCATGCTGCCGGCGACCAATGCCTGACGAATGTTAGCCAGGTTCTGCTTGCTCATACGCGCAGGCCCGGCGATCTTGCGGCGCGTATCGGCGGAGATGAGTTTGCGTTGATTTTGGCTAACACCGAGCTTGAAACAGCACGGATGATCGCGGAATCGGTCTTGAAGGCAATCAACGACCTCAAGATGGTATTCGGTGACTCAAAGCAGATAACCCTGAGCATAGGCCTGCTATCCGTGGTTCCTCATAAACAGCAGACCGAGGATTATTTACTTCAGCAAGCAGATAGGGCGTTGTACCGCGCGAAATCGGCGGGACGAAATCAGGTCGTGCATGTGCAACTTGGCACAAATGAGCAGGCCCAACCCCTCGCTCCAAGGGACGCTGCGCGATAAGCCCGCGCAGCGCCCCTGAGCTACGACGTTGGGCGACGACCGAATAGGGAGGCTCCATGGTGGAATCCAATACGAGCACCGAGTCAAAGGTGCTTACTGACGCTGAACGAGCAGAATTGCTCGCCTTGTATCAGGTAAACACGCAGGACCTCGCGAACTTCCTTCAAAGATCAGCAGTGGAGTCTAACGAATTACACAAACATAGGGTCACAAACATAGGGTCAGGTCTTTCATTATCACATCCCCCATGCCACAATTGAATCATGGCGCGCCCTCTAAGACTCGAACTGGCCGGTGGTCTGTACCACGTCACCTCGCGAGGAGACGGGCGGGAGGATATTTACTTGTCGGACGCTGACCGTGAGGTTTGGCTGGAGGTTTTTGCCCAGGTTTGCAAGCGTTCCAATTGGGTTGTCACGCCTGGTGTCAGATGAGCAACGGTAGCACCTGGTCATACGCCGTAAGGTAATCTGTCAAAGGGCAGCGGCAGCTTAACGGTGTTTATACGTAACGCTTCAACCGTATACATGGACGGGTGGGCACGTGTTACAGCGGCGATACAGGCCACTGGTTGAGCGCGACAGTTATGCGGAGCTGGCGCGGTATGTTGTGCTGAACCCGCTGCGCGCCGGGATGGTGAAGCGGCTGGAAACCTGGCCGTGGAGCAGTTACCTTGCTACCTGCGGCCAGACAGCCGCACCCGAATGGTGGCAGACCGATTGGCTACTGGCGCAATTCGGGCGGCAACGCGCCAGCGCGATGCGCAAATACGTTCAGTTCGTGCATGAGGTGCGCGCTTACCGAGTGCGTGGACGAAGTTGCAGGGGAGATGTTGCCGGGTTCTGCAGCCTTCGTGAAAACAATGCAGACGCAGATTGAGAAGAAACGGGGGCTGGACGAGATTCCGCGTGCCCAGCGGCGGCTGCTGGCTCAGCCGCTGGCGGATTTTGAGCGGCGCTACGACCGCAACGAGGCGATTGCGCGTGCCTATCTGTCGGGTCGGCATACGATGGCGGCGATAGCCGGACATTTCGGTGTTCACTAGACGACTGTGAGCAGACTGGTGAGAGAGTATGAAGATTCAGCGAAGAAGAGAATCTGATAATTGAAAGACCCTTATGGTGACCCTTATGGTGTGTTCCTGTGTGTGCCTTAGGTGTGGGCCATGCGCTCTGTGCCTTCGCAAAATCAATGACGTGATGTTGATGCGGGCGGCTGGCTGGGGCAAGATGCAAAAATGATGGTTTTTCTACAGCTTCGTTAGCTGGCTCTAGCACCAGTCCGAGCCAATAAAACAAAGGAGGTACAGATGAAACCCAGCCATATGAAATGTCTTGTTACCACTGCTCTGTCTTGCCTGCTATGGGCAACCGGCAGCTACGCAGACAATACGCAGCGAATGAAGATGTCCACACCGATCGCGCCGGGTGTCGCCGTCCCGGACAAGGTGGAAACGTCCATCGGCACCCTGAACCTGAATTACGGCTATCCGGATGACGCGACCACGCAAAAAATCTATGACAACCTGGATGCCTCGCGGGCATTGCAGGCTTACTTGCTGGCCATCCCGATCGTCAATCAGGCCGGCATGCGTGCCACGCTTGCCCAGTTCGGACCGGCGAACCACACCAATGTGATTTGGGAAGACCTGGTGGATTCGAAGACCGTCGAGCTGACGGCGAACGACAACACGGTCTACAGCTTCGTCTGGCTGGATACGAAAAAGGGGCCGCTGGTCGTGGAGATTCCACCCATGGTCCTGGGACTCATCGATGATTTCTGGTATCGCTGGGTGGCGGATGTTGGCATTACCGGCGCAGACAAGGGCAAAGGCGGCAAGTACCTGATTCTGCCTCCGGGCTACACATGTGATGTTCCCGAGGGATATCACGTCGTCAGGCCCAGTACTTATGGCACCTGGATGCCGTTCCGCTCCTTTCTCGTCGATGGTTCGACCAAGCCTGGCGTCGAGTCCGCCAAGAAGCATCTGAAAATCTATCAACTCGCCGACGTGGACAACCCTCCCGAGGTGAAGTTCGTCAATGCTTCTGGTATGCCCTCGAACTTTGTTCCCCCAGGCGACTACTCATTCTGGAGTCTTCTCAACGCAGTGATTCAGGAGGAGCCCGGCGCAGGCAGTGACCCCACGACGCTCGGCCTGTTTGCCTCCATTGGCATCGAAAAAGGCAAGCCCTTCAACCCCGATGCACGGATGAAGAAAATCCTGACTGATGCCGCGAATATCGGCGCCGTGACGGCGCGGGCGATCGCCTTCAGGATGCGTGAGAAGGATGCCTACTTCTATCCAGATAGCTCGTGGCGTCTGCCCTTCTTCGGCGGCTACAAGTTCGAGGTCTCACCGGGTGTATCCAATCTGGATGGCGCCGCGTTCTTCTACTACTTCGCCACAGGCGTGACACCGGCCATGGCGGAGAAAATGGTGGGCAAGGGCTCGCAGTACCCCTGGACGGCACAGGACGCCGACGGCAAGCCGTTTGATGGCGGAAAGAATTACAAACTGCGTCTGCCGCCGAAGATTCCGGTCAAGGACTTCTGGTCGGTCATCGTCTATGACAACCAGACGCGCTCGATGATTCAGACCGACCAGCGATTCCCTAGCGTTAGCAGCCAGAACAAGGACGTGCTGGTCAACGCTGATGGTTCGGTGGATGTCTATTTCGGACCCAAGGCTCCGGCTGGCAAGGAAAACAACTGGGTGCAGACGATTCCTGGCCAAGGCTGGTTCATGATCCTGCGTCTCTACGGACCACTGGAGCCGTGGTTCGATAAGACCTGGAAGCCGGGCGAGATTGAGTTGATCAAATAGGAGTGTCGCCACCCAACAATCGGCCACAGTGGACGGCGCTGTCGCGCCGCCGCTGAACCGGGACGTTGGGCCTTGGAAGTACAGAGAGGAGAGCACGATGGGCAACGAACAGGCGGCACCCGAGACGAAAGGTGTTACGGTGAAGTTACTTGCAACGGTTGACCTTGGCCCTGAGATCGAGGGCATGGCAGGGCGCCAACTTCGAATGCGTATGGTGACCATCGAGCCTGGAGGCGTCTTCGGCCCGATTCACGACCATAAAGACAGACCAGGCACCGTGTACATACTGGAAGGAACGATCACTGACCATCGAAACGGAGTCGCTACGGACTATGGGCCGGGAGTGGGCTGGCCCGAGGACAGGAACACCACGCACTGGCTTGAGAATAGAGGAACGACGCCGGCGGTGGAGATTTCAGTCGATATCGTCAGGCAACAGTAAGCTCAGGCCGGACATTTGCCCCGGTCGCCGCCTAACAACGCGCTGCAGCGGACTCGTCGTCAGTCACTGCGCACCTTCCTTCTCGCCGCTGAGCTTGAATCGTTGAGGCTGTAGAAAAACTATTTTTGAAAAAAGCAGAACCGCGATGAACAAAAAACGACCCTTCAGAACTTTCCGTATTCAACGATCTCAGGACTGGGAGGGATCAGGTGATCCCGGAAAATTCGTTTACTCGACCCCTCAAGGGGTTTTTCTACAGCTTCGTTAGGCGCCATACCCGAGAGGTTTGCTCATGCCTATTCCTTGGCTAGTCGTGCTGCAAAGTGTCCCGTGGACGGATGTTATTCGCAATGCGCCAAAGGTGGCCGACGGAGCGAAGAAGCTGTGGAACACGGTTGCTGGGAAGCCGACTCAACCGCAAGTGCCGACGGCGGCGTCGTCAAACGTTGGGGCTCATGAAATGCTAAAGAAACTCCTTGCCAAGATCACACATCACGTTAGCCATAAATGGCTCAGCGATCGCAACGGAACTCTACAAGCCCTATGCGGAGTCGCACGTTAATTTCCTCTACAACCTACTTTTCTGCGACGACCTCACTCTGTTCAAGAATCAGAACAGCACAAAGCGCGAGGGTCTATGGTTGCTTCTGTGGCAGAGAAACTGGACAAGGTTGCTCTCGCAAGATTGCTGAAGACGAAAATAACGAAGGCAGAGTCCGCGCCATCGCATACACAGATTGCGCGCTGCCGGCGAACAAAGTGCCGTCAAAGAAGTTGTTGGGGGTGATCGTCGAGGTTCCACTACAGCAAGGCCTCGACGTCTTGGCAGCGTTTTCGAAGGCGGTGTGCGTTATCTAAACCAGTCGGGGAGGTGGTAATCTTTGAAGGCCAAAGGAACCCAGTTGAGGGCCTTGCGAAAGAACTGGTCACCGCTTCCCAGCCTGTCGTCAATCAAATTGGCCCTTGGGAAAAACAACGGCTTCCGCCGCCAAAAGCGGGGAACGTTCGAATGACGTTCCTCGTATCTGACGGCCTCTACTTCGGTGAAGGGCCCTTCGGCGTCTTGCAACAAGATCGCATGGCGGTGGGTCTGATCCGGCTACCAGTTGCTCAGCACCCGCAGCGGCTTGGAACAGAATCAAAGGGGCCCCTTTGATCCGCGGTATAAAAACAGCAAAGCCGATAAAGCCTGCGTCTGCGTGGATGCACTCACATTGCGCTCTACCGCCAGCGAAGTCAGAAACGACTCCAATTCGGCCTTACCCATCTCCGCGGGATGGCGCTTGCCGTGAAAGATGATGTATCGTTTTACCCACTGCACATATGTCTGTTCGGTTCGGATACTGTAATGCTTCAGGCGGATACGTTCGCGCAACTGATCCAGCAGTTTCGGCGGAGGTGTTTCCACGTTGAGTTTTAGTGGCTTATCAGACATAGCGGATGTGTTATTGGACATCGTGACTATTTAGATCATAGGGTTAACGCATGATAAGTGATTATCGGACATGTCCAATAAACCTATATGCCGACAGTTGTCGGCTAATTAACAGTTGGGCACCGCATGGACGACGCCACTGCCTCGTCCGACGAAGGAAGAGATCGCGTTACTACCTGCGTACGAGCAACTGCCCCGTGACCGAATCCAGGTCCTCAAGACCAACTACCCCAGCTTGGGTTTTTCCCTCCGTCAGATAAGGTCCGCGCGCTTTGTTGGCTTTGACACGGAGACAAAGCCCGTCTTTGTCAAGGGTGCACTTCCTGACGGTCCGCATGTGATTCAGTTCGCAACGCTTGAGCACGCCTTCATTGTTCAAGTGAATCAGTCCACGCCACTGGATTTCCTCGCGGAGGTCATCGAGTCACGCGAGATTGTCAAGGCGGGCTTCGGCATGAAGGCAGACCGTGGTCCTACGGAAGCTGGGCATTCGCCTCGGTGCAACTGTCGAACTGGCGCACATCGTGCGGAAGCTTGGCTACCGTCAGGCTGTAGGCGTCAAGGCCGCCGCCGCGATCGTTCTGCACCGCAGACTCCAGAAGTCCAAATCAACAACGAAGTCGAATTGGGTGTTGCCGAAGCTCCAGCCACATCAGATTCGAGTACTGCTGCAGACCGGACGCGCATGCCGCCCTCAGGATCTTTCATGCTTATGGGTATGCCGTATCAACCACGCGATCCGGCCGGGTCTAACCCCTCGGTCGAGGCGAGGGACAACTGCGCAGCGCCGTTGTCCCGCCTCACCTCGACCGTTGAGGCTGTAGAAAAACTATTTTTGAGAAAGCAGAACCGCGATGAACAAAGAACGACCCTTCAAAACTCTCCGTATTCAACGATCTCAGGATTGGGAGGGATCAGGTGACTCGGGAAAGTTCGTTTGCTCGACCCCTCAAGGGGTTTTTTCTGCAGCTTCGTTAGACATCAATGACAAGCCTCGACCAGCACTTGCATGAGACGGAAGAATGGAGAGCAGTAATCGGCAAGGCGATTGTTTGTTTCGGTGAGTTGGAGCTCATCACTTACAAGTGCCTAGCGCATATCCCAACAGACAAAATTTCCGAAACGTCATCGCGCCTTCAGTTCTCTCGACGCGTGGACTTAATTGTTGAAATCCTGGAGGGGCGTAAGCCATTGCCAAAAGTTGTGTCTGATTTTGTAGCGATGCTGAAACGCGCGAAGGAACTTTCCAAAACGCGAAACGATGTTGCACACAACCCAGTTATGCTAATATGTTCGTCCACAAAACCTCTGGGGACGTGATGCTTGAACACACTCCATCGCGACCGGACCAGGCGAACGGTTTATTGATCTTCCGGCGGCAAAGGAATTCGCAGCTGAAGTAGAAGACCTCGCGTCGTCGATGTGGCTACAAATCGGAAAAGTTGCGGAAAGTGAGAACTCCGGATGGAAGGATTGATGTCTGACCCCTGCGTCGAGAGGGACGCTTCGCAAGCGGGCTTCACCCGCCCGCTTCGCGCCCCTCACCTCAAAGGTTGGGCCTCACTATGAACCTTGCGGGCCTATTGCAGGCAAGCATTTACTGCGCTGATCTAGAGATCGTCGACTCTCACTTTGGATTGATTGGAATCACTGACCTCACGGGGATGCTTCACTTAAAGTCTGCGCTCGTCACGCTTGCCAATTTCTGTGATTTTGAACTCACTGTTCGCCCGACTTACAAGGAACATCCCGAGCCTTCGGCCATCATCAAGCCTCTACGCAAAAACATGGAGTTCTCGAAGTACTTGAGAAATAAGTTTGTCGGACACATTCATCCTGATTTGATCGCAAAGGCAATCGAGTGGCAACCAGTCCTCCGTCATGCTGCTACTGACCTGAACGATCCAAAGGTGATGGTCATGGTGAATCTTTGGATTCTAGAAACCGCAAATTAATACCTATATAGAAGCCGATGGTACACACAAGGTCTTTTAGCGAGCGAAACTGACCTGATGTACCCGCCTGACTGGAAGCGCTTCCTAGACTTTATCGAAACCACAGTCAGAGGTGGCATCAACTATCTGAAGACTCTGCAAGTACTTTGGGGGCCGAAGATCCTGCCGATTCTTCAAAGCCCGTTCGATCTAGAGCTCGCAATGAGGCAGGCCAAACAGAGTTCAAGTTCCTTGCGCATTGAGGTTCAACCCATCCATCAACACGGACGTTGAGCGATAAAACCGCGCAGCGCCAGTTGTGTCAGACGTTGAGGCTGTAGAAAAACTATTTTTGAAAAAGCAGAACCGCGATGAACAAGAGACGACCCTTCAGAACTGTCCGTATTCAACGATCTCAGGATTGGGAGGGATCAGGTCACTCCGGGAGATTCGTTTGCTCGACCCCTCAAGGGGTTTTTCTACAGCTTCGTTAGGCCCGTAGGCGCATACTCATGGCTACGAAGTGCGGAAGGGCCCGTTATGAACGCTCTTTGTCGTGTATGTCTCGTCGCCGTGGTCGCGGCGCTCAGTCAGTCCGCCAACGCCGAATCACTGAGGTGCACCGGAGGCATCGTCGCGGAAGGCGATTCCAGGCTTTCGGTCCTGTACAAATGCGGCCAACCGGTAGTTGCCGATCACGTACTGCGCTCCTGTGTACTACGACGGAGCGCTAGAGCCCATTCCCACGCCGTATGCCAGTCTCTTGGTCCCCTGCCAACAAGTGGAGGAGTGGATCTACGATCGTGGCACCGGAAACCTTACGGCGATGGTTCGCATCCACTCCGGCGTCGTGCAGTCAATCACCTATGCTGTGCTCCCCGTTAGCACGAGCCTAACCTTCCATCGAGGGGACGTCGTCCGGCAAGCTCTGCTCACCTTGTGCCCCTCATGCTAAACGTTGGGCGTTTGAAGGAGACACCTCTGAGCCTTACGGCCGTGACACGACAGTCGCGGCCACCAACCGAGAAAGGAGCTAGACATGCCGGATATCCTCCATCGCGTGGGCATTGGCGCAAATCCGGAGCGCGTCTACGCCGCCCTCACTACCATTGATGGCCTTCGTCACTGGTGGGTCGTCGAGACAACCGGACGTGCGGAACTGGGCGGCACGATAGACTTCGGATCTGCGACATGCAGGTCTTGGAGGCAGTGCCAGACAAACTTGTTCATTGGCGCTGTACCCGTGGTCCCGACGAAGTCGATCAGCGAGGTCACTTTCCGTCTTGAGTGGAAGGACGACCAGACATTCGTCATTTTTGCACACAGTGGGTGGAAGGAACCGGTTGAGTTCATGCATCACTCAGCACTAAAGTGGGCAACCTTCCGACCCAGCCTGCGGGATTGGCTTGAGCGCATGGAAGGACGTCCAGCGCCGTACGATATCAAGATCCACGTCCGCGATTAGGGTTGAACTCCAATTGCCTAATTACCCAAATCTTTCGTGCGGGCAGACGCCTAACCCGCGGCTCAACCGGCCGCGCTACAGTCGGCTTCGCCTCCTTTCGCGCGCCGGTTAGCCGCAACGTTGAGGCTAACAACTATTTTTGAAAAAGCAGTAAGCGCGATGAACAAAAAACGACC
>CAVSCL010000004.1:0-10008 GCA_963726485.1 uncultured beta proteobacterium
TACACCTCCCTCATCCCTAACCCTTCTCCCGTGAGAAGGGAACACCCTCACCCCCCACCGATTTTTCTTATACAGCTTCGTCAGGTGTCTATAGTGTGATAGCGGCATTTCGACGACACGTTAACCAAAAGGAGGATATACATGGCTAGCTACATCCTGGTACGGCACAAGGTCAGAGACTTCTCGGAATGGAAGGGTGGGTATGACGCTCACCGCCCAAAACGCGTGGAAGCCGGACTCACGGAGAAGTCCCTTCTTCGGGGAGCCGACGACCCGAACGAAGTCGTCATCCTGTTCGAGGCAACGGACCTCAAACGCGCGAAGGCCTTTGCCGAGTCCGCTGATTTGAAAGAAACAATGCAGAAAGTGGGTGTCGTGGATAAACCGGACATCTACTTCCTCAACGGCTGAGAGAGCCGCCCCGTCTTGCCTTGCCGCTTGGCAAATGGCCAACAACGGGGTCCCGGGGACGTCCCCGAACCAGAGGGTTGGGGCATACACACGATTGATGCCGTTACATTGAGCACGGAGAGGAGACAGTTTTTCGTCGCGACGCGCGGTGGCGTTTATTTCCCGATCGCCGGCTGGTTTTCTGGCTGCTGCTGGGCGTGGCGGGTTTTGGCTACCTGCGCGCTTGCGGTGATAACGGCTGTTGCGGGGTTCTCTGTCCTGGTGGCCACACCGAGAACCCTGGCAAACCATGAGCGAAGGAGAAAGCAATGAGCAGAGTACGGGTTCTGGTGGGCACGCGCAAAGGCGCGTTCATCCTGGAGTCGGACGGCAAGCGCCAGCGCTGGGACGTCAGCGGTCCCCACTTTGGCGGTTGGGAGATTTACCACCTGAAGGGCTCGCCGGTCGACCCGAACCGGCTCTATGCGTCGCAGTCGAGTAGCTGGTTCGGACAGGTGCTGCCGCGTTCCAACGACGGCGGCAAGACCTGGGAGACCATGGGCAACAAGTTCGTGTACGACGGCAACCCCGGCACGCACCAGTGGTACGACGGCACGCCCCGTCCCTGGGAGTTCAAGCGGGTGTGGCATCTTGAACCGTCGCTGACCGATCCGGATACCGTCTACGCCGGCGTGGAGGACGCCGCCTTGTTTCGCTCGACCGATGGCGGCCAGACCTGGCAGGAACTCGCCGGCCTGCGCAGCCATGATTCCGGGCCCCGCTGGCAGCCAGGCGCCGGCGGGATGTGCCTGCACACGATACTTCTGGATCCGGACAATCCGCAGCGCATCTTCATCGCGATTTCGGCTGCGGGCGCGTTCCGAAGCGACGACGCCGGCAAGACCTGGCGGCCGATCAATCGCGGACTGAAGTCGCAATACATCCCCGATCCGACGGCCGAGGTCGGCCATTGCGTGCACCGCATCGCGATGCACCGCTCGCGCCCGAACGTGCTGTTCATGCAGAAGCACTGGGACGTCATGCGCAGCGACGACGCCGGCGAGTCGTGGCACGAGATCAGCGGCAACCTGCCGACCGACTTCGGGTTTGTGATCGAGGTTCACGCGCACGAACCGGACACGATCTATGTCGTTCCGATCAAGAGCGACTCCGAGCATTACCCGCCCGATGGCAAGCTGCGCGTCTACCGCAGCCGCACGGGCGGAAACGAGTGGGAGCCGCTCACCAACGGTCTGCCGCAACAGGATTGCTACGTCAACGTGCTGCGCGATGCGTTCGCCGTCGACTCGCTCGATGCGTGCGGCGTGTACTTCGGCACCACCGGGGGACAGGTGTACGCGTCGACCGATTCCGGAGACAGTTGGGCTCCCATAGTCCGCGATCTCCCGGCCGTGCTGTCTGTGGAAGTGCAGACGCTCCCATGATCCGGGTCATACTCCCGTACCCGCTGCAAACGCTGGCGCACGTCTATGCCGAGGTACCGCTCGACGTCGATGGTCCCATCACGCAACGGTCGGTGCTCGACGCGCTCGAAGCGCGCTATCCGGCACTGGAGGGAACGATCCGCGACCACGTCACGCAACAGCGCCGGCCGATGGTGCGGTTCTTCGCCTGTCAGGAGGATCTGTCCCATCAGCCGCCGGACGCCCCACTGCCCGACACGGTCGCGTCGGGTGCGGAGCCCTTTCTCATCGTAACGGCCATCGCAGGCGGCTAGCCATACAAGCGGCGAAGCTTGAGCCAGGAGAACACAAAAACGATCAGAAAAACAAGATCGGCCCAGGCCCAGGGTATCCACATGGAAGGAATTCCCTGGGTCATTGCATACCAGAATGCGATGCCCGAATAGGAGGCTTTCAGGGCGATGCCATAGGGAATCAGGTTATAGTTCTTCGCCGGGTTGTTCGCGATGCGCAGAAACATCGCGGCGAATATCAGCAGCAGCAACGCAGGGAACTGGACGTAGGCGGTGTGGTTGGGAGGCTCGACACCGTAGCGGGCGAAAATGCCCAAAGGAAAAAACAGGAAGGCCAGCCCCAGCAGGCCGTCATACAGGGCAGCGATGACAAACAAGGGTCTGGTCCATGGGTACATAGGCTTACTCCTTCCGTATCAATGTGTTGGATGCATCACTTCGCGCAGGCGTCTTCGATAGCCTTCCCTGCGCTCGCGGGTAGATTCAACGCTATAAAGCCGTGCGGCAAGATCTCTCAGCCCGGTCTCCAGCTCGGCAACACTCATGGAGGTGGGCCTGAAGTTCACGTCGAACAGGGTACACAGTTCCCAGGCATTTTCCTTCAACAGGCGCCCCTCCTTCCGTAGCCGGTCATACAAAGGCGTCCCGGGAAAGGCGGTCATCACCGTAATCTGCACTTCATAAAGGCCACTGGCCTTGACGAATTGCCAGACCTGTTCGAAGCTCTCCGGGCCGGTTCCATCCAGTCCCAGGACAAAACATCCGTTCACCGTGATGCCATGGTCCTGAATGCGCCGGATGGCCTGCAGATAATGGTCCAGCTGTTTGGCTTTCCAGTTCGTGTGCTGCTCCAGCCCGTTGAGGCCGGCCAGACTGGCGCTTTCCAGACCGATCAGCACCTGTGCACAGCCGCTGTCCCGTATCAGGGCAAGGAGTTCGTCATCCTCGGCTACCGAGATATCGGTCTCCGTGAACCAGCGCACATTCTCCTTTGCCAGTTCACGCATCAGGGCCTTGGAATGCGGTTTGTTGACGAAGCTGTTGTCGTCGGCAAACTCAATAAAGGGTTGCGCCCAGAGTTCCTTGATCCGGCGGATTTCCGCAATGACCTTGTCTACCGGCTTGAGCTTGTATTTCGGCGAGAGAAGAATCGATGACGCGCAAAACTCGCAGCGGAATGGACAGCCGCGCTGGGTCTGGACCGTGAGCCGGTTGTACTGCCCGATATCGAGAAGTTCAAAGCGCGGCATGGGGGCGCCGGCCAGATCAAAGCCGTATCCGCGCGCATCGTAGACCGGCTTCAGCGCCCCGGCCTTCAGGTCGGCGATGAGGGCAGGCCAGAGGGGTTCACCCTCGCCGATGACGATGCTGTCCGCATGCTGCATGGCTTCCTCGGGCAGGGCCGTTACGTGAAGGCCGCCCAGGATGACCTTCGTTCCCATGGCGCGGTAGCGGTCTGCCAGCCGGTAGGCATCCTTGATCCTTGCCGTGAAGCTCGAAATGGCAACCGCATCGAAGCCCCCGGCCAGTTCGCCTTCCACGTCGCCTGGCATTTCAAGGTACTGAAGATCGACACCGGTCGGCGTCAGCCCGGCCAAGGTCAACAAACCCAGGCTGGGAAGCGAGGCGATGATGCGGTTGCGGTCGACAAAGCCTGGCAGGGTGAGACCCAGCTCGGTCAACTCCGGGTTGTATGCCCGGACGCCGCTGACGGCAATCAGGCCGAGTTTCACGGTGTCGGCCACCCCGATACAACGGCCAACGCGGCAACCAGAACACTGATGACCGGGATGAAAAACAGATGGCGAAATGGCTTGCGCCAGGCGGTCAGAAAGCAAAGAAGTGGCATCGTAACCGCCCCGGTAATCATGGCCGGAACGGCAAGATTCAGATGAGCGGGCGGGAGTTCAACGGCTGATGCGGTCAGGCCCAGGGCGAAATTGAGAAAGCCGATGCCGAAGAAGGAAATATGTCCCAGCCGTATCATGCGCCGGGAAAACGAGCCGTAGCCTCCGATCCAATTGTCGCGATGGAAAAACAGCCCGATGACGGCGCCGGAAACCACGCCGCCCAACACCCCGATCCATCCGGCCAGCAGACTCAAATGTGCATTCACTGAGGTGCTCTCCCTTTTTCTTCTCCTTACCCCGCTGATAAGGAAATAAGCTTCCGTTTCTCGGCTTGACCGATTGCCCTTGAATTGTTCGAATTCGCAGTCTTCCACCTGGCTCTGGTCGTCGAATCCGATCGTGAGCCGATGCCGCTCGCTGGTATTGGACTGGGTCTGGCCAGGCAACGCAGCCGCGCTATCGATCCCCGCCGGCGCAATCAGAACGAATTTTCATGATATTCCTTCTGCGGTAACATCGCGACCTAAGACAAACGTCTTGTCGTCATACCTTACGCTGTCCGGTTCACCCCATGTCGGCATCCCGCCTGTCTTTCCGGTCGATCGCCCCATAGGCATAATTCAGACAGGTAGCAGGCGGGTTGCTGGCACAAGCGGCGATCAGCCCACGCAGGGCTGATCGCAAATAGTGATCCGACTCATAGCATCCATACTGAAAACAATCAGTCACCCTGCCTCAACCCGACTCCTGCCGATGACTACCGAACCCATCCGCCTCTCCAAACTCATGTCCGAACGCGGGCTGTGTTCGCGCCGTGAAGCGGACTCTTATATCGAGCGCGGATGGGTGTGGGTGGACGGACAGCGGGTGAGCGAACTGGGCACCAAGGTCGATCCCAATTGCGACATCCGCCTCGATACCCAGGCGAATCGCCAGCAGCAAGAACGCGTGACGGTGTTGCTGCACAAGCCGGTGGGTTATGTGTCGGGACAGCCGGAACCGGGTTACCAACCGGCGGTGGTACTGATTCGCCCGGAGACTTTATGGCAGGATGGTCGCGCCGGTCTGGCTTTCCACCCCACGCACCTCAAAGGGCTGGCACCTGCCGGGCGGCTGGACATCGATTCGACCGGTTTGCTGGTGCTGACGCAGGATGGCCGCATTGCCAAGCAGTTGATCGGCGACCATTCCGAGATTGAGAAGGAATATCTGGTACGCGTGCAGGGGCGACTGGATGATCGCGGGCTGGCCCTGCTCAATCATGGGCTGTCGCTGGATGGACGCACACTGCGCCCAGCCAAGGTCAGTTGGCAGAACGCCGACCAGTTGCGCTTCATCCTGTGGGAAGGCCGCAAACGCCAGATTCGCCGCATGTGCGAGTTGGTCGGCTTGAAGGTGGTGGGCTTGAAGCGCGTGCGGATCGGGCGTGTTCGCCTGGGAGACTTGCCGCCCGGTCAGTGGCGCTATCTGCGCGAGGACGAGCGCTTTTAGCCCGAGTTGCCCGACTGACGATTCCGGCCAGACCATGAATCCCCGACAGTTGCTGCTCGAAGCATTTCATGCCGCCCTCGCGGCTGCCGATCCCGCTCATCTGCTCCCGCCCCACCTCCCCCTGCCTCCCCCCGGCCGCACATTCGTGGCCGGCGGCGGCAAGGCCGCGGCTGCCATGGCCAAAGCGGTGGAGGATCACTGGCCGGGCGATGCGCCCCTTTCCGGTCTGGTGGTCACCCGTTACCGGCACAGCCTGCCCACCCGCCGCATCGAGGTGGTGGAAGCCAGCCACCCTCTGCCTGACGGCCGGGGCGCGGAAGCCGCCGCGCGCATGCTGGAAAACATCGCCACCCTCGGCCCGGAAGACCGGCTATTGATCCTGCTATCCGGCGGCGGCTCCAGCCTGCTGGCCTTGCCCGTGGAAGGGGTCCGTCTCGGGGAATTACGCGCCGTCACCAAGGCACTGCTGGCAAGCGGCGCTCCTATCCAGGCCATCAACACCGTGCGCAAGCACCTCACTCTCTTTTCCGGGGGGCAGGTCGCCGGCTTGTCCCGCGCGGACGTTACCGCGCTGATACTTTCCGATGTGGTGGGCGACGACCCCACCCACATCGCCAGCGGCGCTGCCGCGCCCGACCCCTCCACCTATGCTGACGCCATCGCGCTGCTTGAACATTACGGCATCTCGCCACCCACATCCGTAAGCGCCCACTTACATCATGGCGTACACGGCGACATCCCCGACACGCCCAAACCGGGCGATGCCGTGTTCGCCCGGACCCGGAACATCATCATCGGCAGCGCAAAACAGGCGCTTGCCGCAGCCATCGCTTGTCTGGAAGGACAGGGGATTCACGTCATCAATATGGGGGAGGTCGAGGGAGATGCCCGCGAAGTCGCCCGCGCCCACGCACAACATATCCGCATGCTGACTGGCGCAGGCACCCCCCGCCCTTTTGCTCTGCTCTCCGGTGGCGAAACCCGCGTCACCGTGCGCAACCCTTCCGGACGGGGAGGACGCAACACCGAGTATCTGCTGGCGCTGGGCATCGCATCCGCTGACATGGGCAATATCTGGAGCCTGGCCTGTGACACCGATGGGGTTGATGGCACCGATGACAATGCCGGCGCTCTGTGGACGCCTGACTCGCGCACAAGAGCCCACGCCTTGGGGCTGAAAGAGGAAGACGCCCTGATGGCCAATAACGCCTATGGGTTCTTCCGGGCATTGGATGACCTGGTTTTCACTGGGCCCACCCGGACCAATGTGAATGATTTCAGGTTGACCCTCATGGCCTGAAGGTCTACGTCAGGCTGACGTCCGGCCTGCACTAATTCGGCTTGTATACCTGTACCGTATCGCCCACCTTCAAACCCAGCTTTTCCGCCGCGTTGCCGCGGTTGATCGCCAGTTCAATCAGCCCCACGCTGTTCACAAACCAGAAACCCTCACCCTTGCCGACCAGGCCGAAAGTTTCGGCGTGCCGAAATTCGCCATCCCGCGTAACGATCCGGGTGCTCTTGGGCAGGGCCGTGTCGCGCATGCCCGTCCATGCATTGCCATAGTGGTCGATGTAGATCAGCCGGGATAAGTCGCCGGCATCGAACCCGACAAGCAGCCCGGCTTTTTCTTGCAGTTTGTCCGCGGGGAATTCGCCTTTGGCGACGAGGGCTGCGACAACCGCAAAGATGTCCCGCCCGTGGAAGGTGGCTGAAGCCTGTTGCGGCTTCCAGGTGATGCGCCATACCTTGGTATCGGAATTGCGTGCCGCAACGATGGACAGCAGGCCGTTGTCGGGCCCGACAAACCAGCGACCCCCTGTCATGACCACGACGCCATCACGCTCCGTACCGACACCCGGATCAACCACACACATGAACACGCTGCCCGGGGGAAAGGTGGGGGCAAAGGCAGCAATGAGATGCGCCCCGGCATGGGCATTGTAGTCCGGCGCCTGGTGCAGCAGGTCAAGCACTTGCTGGCCTGGCGCATACTCGGCGAGCCGCGCCTTGACCTGGCCCACGTAGGGATCGTGAATGCCGAAATCGGTGAACAGAACAATCATCCTAGAAACCGCAGTTGGACGCGCCCGATGGTGCGTCTTGGCGTGTGACTGGCGCGAAGCGAGGAGGCAGCAGGCCGGGGCCTGCAACGACGAGCGACAAAGGCAGGCGCGCGACCAGACGTGCCAGCGGGTGCGTAGCGGACTCACCCTGCCGGTGAACCCGAGCGAAGGCGAAAAAGCCGGTATGCATACGGAATTCCATAAGGTTATGAGCGGTCAACTGCGGTTTTTAGGATCATGTTGTCTCCATGCTTACTGGATCGATCACGGAGCGCACCCAGCCTTGGCAGGCCCGCAAAAGATAAAGCCGGGCCAAGCCAGCCCGGCTTTATCAATGCGCGCGTTGCAGCGCCTATTCGACAGTCGGCGCTTCTTCGGTGCTTTCTGGACGATCAACCAGTTCGACCAGCGCCATGGGCGCATTGTCACCCACGCGGAAGCCATACTTGAGAATACGCAAATAGCCGCCGGGACGCGCCTTGTAACGCGGGCCGAGTTCGCCGAACAGCTTGACCACCATTTCACGATCGCGCAGACGGTCGAATGCCAGGCGATGGTTCGACAGCGTGGGCGTCTTGCCCAGCGTAATCAGGGGTTCTACAAAGCGGCGCAGTTCCTTGGCTTTGGGCAGCGTGGTCTTGATGACTTCGTGCTTGAGCAGGGAGTTGCTCATGTTGCGGAACATCGCCAGCCGATGGCTGGTGGTGAGGTTTAGTTTACGGTTCGATTGACGGTGACGCATGGCTATTCCTTTTCAGTCTTTATTCTTGGGCCAGGGCATCGGCCAGGATGCCCCGCACTTTATTATTGAGTGGATAAAAATCAGGGTTTTTCAAGGCCGACGGGCGGCCAGTTCTCCAACTTCATGCCGAGCGACAAACCATTGGAGGCCAGCACATCCTTGATTTCGTTCAAGGACTTGCGACCCAGGTTGGGCGTGCGCAGCAATTCGGTTTCCGAACGCTGGATCAGATCGCCAATGAAATAGATATTCTCGGCTTTGAGGCAGTTGGCGGAACGAACGGTCAGTTCCAGATCGTCGACCGGACGCATCAGCATGGGATCAACCTGCGGCGAGTGCGGGGATTCGGACTCGGCAGGCATTCCTTCCAGGTCCGCAAACACGGACAACTGGTTGACCAGGATGCGCGCTGCGGTACGCACCGCTTCCTCCGGTTCGACCACGCCGTTGGTTTCGATGTCGATTACCAGGCGATCCAGGTCGGTGCGCTGCTCGACGCGCGCGCTTTCAACCGCATAGGACACGCGACGCACTGGGCTGAACGAAGCATCGACCAGAATGGAGCCGACACCGCGCGTTTCTTCGGAGACCTTGCGCATGGTAGCGGGTTGATAACCACGGCCGCTTTCAATCTTGATCAGCATGTCGATCTTGCCGCCCTTGGTCAGGTGAGCAATAACATGATCAGGGTTTAGCACTTCAATATCATGACCGACCTCGATGTCGCCCGCCGTCACGACGCCTTCGCCGGACTTGGAAACTTTCAGCACGGCTTCGATTTTGTTGTGCATCTTGAACGCCACGCCCTTCAGGTTCAGAAGGATGTCAACGACATCTTCCTGCACGCCTTCGATCGTGGAATATTCGTGGACCACGCCGCTGATGGTCACTTCAGTCGGTGCATAACCCACCATGGAAGAGAGCAAAATACGACGCAGCGCATTGCCGAGCGTATGGCCATAGCCACGCTCGAATGGCTCCATGATGACCTTGGCATGCAGCGGGGAGGTGCGATCCACCTCCACAATACGCGGTTTGAGAAATTCCGTAGCGCTTTGCATAGCGTGCTATTCCTTAAGGCTGACTGGATTTATTTCATTTCGCATTCAAGTCAAGGTACATAGAGGGTGCGCAGGCAATAGAAGCGGTACGGCGCGCACTCTCGACGAGATGTTGGCTCGAATACGACCTCAAATTACTTGGAGTACAGTTCGACCACCAGCGACTCGTTGATCGTGGGTGGCAGATCGGCACGTTGTGGTGCGGTCTTGTAGGTGCCCTTAAGTGCCTTGATATCCACTTCGACCCACTCAGGAAAACCGCGGCCAGCCGCAGCGTCAGCCGCAGCCTTGATACGTAATTGCGCCTTGGCGGCATCCGCCACTTCGACTACATCGCCCGCGCGAACCTGATAGGATGGGATGTTGACACGGTGGCCATTGACCTTGATGCCGTTATGACGCACCACTTGGCGTGCTTCGGTGCGTGAAGCGCCGAAACCCATGCGATAACACACCGAATCCAGACGGGACTCCAGCATGGTCAGAAGATTCTCGCCCGTCACGCCCTTGCGGCTGTCTGCTTTTTTATAGGTGAGGCGGAATTGGCCTTCGAGCACACCGTAGATGCGGCGAATTTTTTGCTTTTCGCGCAACTGCACACCATAACCGGAGAGGCGGGCGCCACTCTTCTGGCCGTGCTGGCCAGGTGCATAGCTGCGGCGTTCAATCGCACATTTGTCTGTGAAGCACT
>CAVSCL010000005.1:0-44030 GCA_963726485.1 uncultured beta proteobacterium
CCATTACCTCACCAACAAGCTAATCAGGCATCGGCCACTCTAATCGCGCAAGGTCTTGCGATCCCCTGCTTTCCCCCTCAGGACGTATGCGGTATTAACGTAACTTTCGCTACGGTATCCCCCACGACTAGGCATGTTCCGATGTGTTACTCACCCGTTCGCCACTCGCCACCAGGAGCAAGCTCCCGTGCTGCCGTTCGACTTGCATGTGTAAAGCATTCCGCCAGCGTTCAATCTGAGCCAGGATCAAACTCTTCAGTTCAATCACTGCTAATTACTTCATATACCGCACTCAACTCAAAACGAATTACTTCATTCAAGTGTGAGCATTAATTACTAGCCGCCAACTCAGCCCAAGGACCAAGCCAGCTACCACATCAACACCCACACCTATCGGCTGTAAATTGTTAAAGATCAATCGATTAGCCCTGCGTTTTTTTGCCAGGCGTTTCGAGAAGGTGCGCATTCTACAGGGCAATCAGAATTCGTCAACATTTCAACCGAATTATTTTTAAATAATTGTGACGCGCGCGAACTTTCGTTTGCCCACCTGGGCGATGACCGTCGCCCCGGAAGACACGACGACTCCTTTGTCAGCCACGCGTTCGCCATCCAGTTTGGCTCCACCGCCGGCAATTTGGCGGATGGCATCGGAAGTGCTGGTGACCAACCCGGCCAGCTTCAATAGCTGGGTGACGGGTAAAACGCCATTGACGGATTCCAAACTGACCTCTGGCATATCATCAGGAATTGCCCCCTTTTTAAACCGCGCTTCAAATTCTTCCAGTGCCAGTTTGGCTGCCACCACGCCATGGAAACGCGCCACAATTTCCTGAGCAAATCGCACCTTGATATCGCGCGGATTGGTGCCGGACGCGACTTGCCGCTTCCAACCCGCTATGGTTTGCAAAGACTCAAATGAAAGTAGCTGTATATAGCGCCACATCAGATCATCAGACACGGACATAATCTTGCCGAAGATTTCCCGAGACGGCTCGCTGATGCCAACATAGTTGCCGAGCGACTTGGACATCTTATTCACGCCGTCCAAACCCTCCAGCAGCGGCATGGTAAGTACAACTTGCGGCGGTTGGCCGTGGTGCTTCTGCAGTTCGCGCCCCATCAACAGATTGAACTTCTGATCCGTACCGCCCAATTCCACATCTGCCTTCAGCGCCACCGAGTCATACCCTTGTATCAAGGGGTAAAGAAACTCATGTATTGCGATGGGCTGGTGGCCCGTGTAGCGCTTGTGGAAATCATCGCGTTCCAGCATCCGCGCCACGGTATGCGTTGCAGCCAGCTTGATCATGTCCACCGAGCTGAATTTGTCCATCCAGGTGGAATTGAACACGACCTCGGTCCGTTCCGGCCTGAGTATCTTGAACACCTGTTCAGTATAGCTTTTGGCATTCTCGACCACCGCCTCGCGCGTCAGCGGCGGTCGAGTCGTATTTTTACCTGTGGGATCGCCGATCATCCCGGTAAAATCGCCAATAAGGAACAGGGCAGTGTGGCCCAGCTCCTGGAATTGCCGCAACTTGTTCAGCAACACGGTGTGGCCCAAGTGCAGATCAGGCGCAGTAGGGTCAAACCCAGCCTTGATACGCAAGGGATGACCTGCGGCAAGTCTGGTTTTCAATTCTTCCTCTAGCAGCAGCTCATCGGCCCCGCGCTTTATTTCCTGCAAGCTGTCCTGCATGAAGTGACTTTCTGGGTTCAAGTTTATCGGGGGGCCATCCGTTAGAATGTGGATGTCGCATCATTCTGAAATGCTCAAGCCATTGTTTGGACTGAGAAATTTATCGTCTGGGTAAGTATGTTAGACTCTCCGCTCGATTACGGAAAGGGAACCGGTCACATGCCGCTCACCAAACTGAGAATCTTAACCGATCACATGACCGGTAAGGAAAGACGCTTTCGCTTGCGCACCCTGGTCGCACTGTCAAGCCTGCCGCTGTTCGGCGTGGTTGCTGCCTTTGGCCTGGCGCCCGATACGGACACGAGTAATATCGCAATCAAGACAGTCGTGGAATCCGTCGAACTGCCTAAAATTGCAGCCGATGACAGTGAAAATCATTTCCAGCGTGATGAACAGATTCAGCCCGGCGATACCTTATCCAGCGCGCTGGCACGCCTTAAAGTCGATGAGTTGGATATTCAGCGTCTGCTCGCCAGCAATGTCACCGGCCAGAACGGGGTCTCCCTCAAGGCGGGGCAGCACATCCAGGCTGTGACTGCGGCCAACGGCCAGTTGCTCGAACTCCATCTTGCCAACACAAGCAGCAATGCGCTGCATATCCGTCGTCAAGGCGATGGCTTTGTCAGCGAAAATTCCGGTGAAGCCCTTGAGACCCGTGTTGTGATGCGCTCTGGCCGCATTGCCAGTTCCCTATTTGCCGCTACCGACAGCGCTGGTGTGCCCGATAGCGTGGCCGATCAAATGGCAGATATCTTCTCGACCGCGATCGACTTCCGTGAAGACCTCCGCAAAGGCGATACGTTCTCGGTCGTCTATACGGTGAACTACCGCAATGGCGAACCCATTGCCACAGGCAAACTGCTGGCTGCAGAATTCGTTAACTCAGGTCACGCGCATCGCGCCGTATTGTTCCGCGACCCATTTGGTCACGAGGACTACTACACTCCCGATGGCCAAGCGTTCAAGAAAGCCTTCCTGCGTTCACCCCTGCCCTTCTCACGGATTACCTCCGGTTTCAGCATGTCGCGTTTCCACCCAGTGCTGAAGACCTGGCGGGCCCACAAGGGAATCGATTACGGCGCGCCCATCGGCACCCCGGTTAAATCGGTATCCGATGGCACGGTCGCCTTTGTCGGCCAGCAACATGGCTATGGCAATCTGGTTGTTATCCAGCACTTCGGCGTCTACAGCACGGCCTACGGGCACCTTTCCCGATTTGCCCAGGGTCTGCACCGGGGCTCCCATGTCAGTCAGGGACAGGTTGTCGCTTATGTCGGCATGACTGGATTAGCAACCGGGCCACATTTGCATTATGAATTCCGTATTTCGGGTGAACAGAAAAACCCGCTCGCCCTCAATCTACCCGTGGCGCGTCCGCTGGCCGCGCAGTATCGCGTCAAGTTTGCGGCAAGCAGCCATGCCATGACAGCCAATCTGGATCTGCTACGCGGTACCAATATCGCCGCACTGGATTGAGCGTCACGTCCCTTCATGAGGCCGAACATTACATCGGCCTCATGTCCGGCACGAGTTTGGACGGTATCGATGCTGTCCTAACTGAGATCACCGCCGACGGCAAAGCACATCTGCTCGCAAGCTACTACCTCCCCTACAAGGACGATTTACGTCAGCGCCTTCTGGGCTTGCAGATCCCACAGGCGAACGAAATTCATCTTGCTGAATTAGCAGCCAATGAGCTGGCACGCTTGCACACCGAGTCTGTCAACACGCTGCTAAGCAAAGCCGTACAGGACAAGACCAAGGTGCGCGCCATTGGTTACCACGGCCAGACCCTCCGTCATCGCCCTGACTCTGGCTACACACTGCAAATCGGCAACGCTGCCCTGCTGGCTGAACTTACCGGCATCACCGTCGTCGCCGACTTTCGCAGCCGCGACGTCGCGGCCGGGGGACAGGGGGCCCCGCTGGTACCGGCCTTCCATGCTCATACTTTGCGTCACGCAGCAATACACCGTGTCATCGCCAACATCGGCGGTATCGCCAACCTCACTGATTTGCCATGTACGGGAGCAGTTCGGGGCTGGGATACGGGACCCGGAAATATGCTGATGGACGCATGGATACAGCAACACAACAGCGTGCACTATGACAAGGACGGAAACTGGGCTGCTAGCGGGAAAGTCCGCACTGATTTATTGAATGTCCTGTTAGGCCATGAGTTCTTGCGCCTGGCTCCACCAAAAAGTGCTGGACGCGAGCAATTCCATCTTGACTGGCTGCAAACAGCATTGGACGCCCTGGATACCCCAATCGATCCCGCTGACGTTCAGGCCACGCTTCTGGAGTTCACCGCCAGAAGTCTGTGCGACGATGTAACCCGCGAATGCCCGGGTGCTCAGGAAATGTATGTGTGCGGGGGCGGCATCCATAACATCGCCTTGGTCAACCGCATCACCGCGTTATTAGCGCCCACCCGCGTTGTCTCCACTGCCATTGTCGGCATCGACCCGGACTGGATGGAAGCCATGGCTTTTGCCTGGCTTGCGCGGCAGACCCTGCATGGGCAAGCTGGCAATCTGCCAGAAGTAACAGGAGCGCGAGGTCCACGCATCCTCGGCGCGATTCACCCGGCCTGACTGGCCACTCCAGACGATAAAAAGCGGCCAAGGCCGCGATGTCCTAATGAAAAAAGCGGCCAAGGCCGCTTCTTTTGTCTCGTTAGAAAAACGATCAGGCCGAGAACGAAGACCCGCAACCGCAAGTCGTCGTGGCGTTCGGGTTCTTAATCACGAACTGTGCGCCTTCCAATCCTTCGGTGTAATCGATTTCCGCACCGACCAGATACTGGAAGCTCATGGAATCCACCAGCAGGGTGACTCCGTTTTTAATCATCGCAGTGTCATCCTCGTTCTGCGCCTCGTCAAACGTAAAGCCATACTGAAAGCCGGAACAGCCGCCACCTGAAACAAACACGCGCAGTTTCAGATCGGGGTTACCTTCTTCGTCGATCAGGCTTTTCACTTTACTGGCCGCACTGTCGGTAAAGATCAGCGGGACTTCTGTTTCGGTCATGGCATTCATGGGTCAACTCCTGAAAATAGTGGCTAATAATTATCCTCAAACCGGGCGATGCGTCAAGCAAAGACCCTGCTAAACCCGTGGAGTTCCCGGGTCAAGGTAACATCCCTATATCGTCCAGCGCCGTATTCTCCGGCAGGCTCGAACAGGATATTCATATTCTGCACCGCCTGCCCGGCGGCCCCTTTGACCAGATTATCGATCACCGACAGCACCACAACCGTGTCGCTACCTTGCGGCCGATGGACGGCTATGCGGCATACATTGGCACCCCGCACCGAGCGTGTTTCCGGGTGCGCGCCTGCGGGCAGTACATCGACGAAGGCCTCACTCTGATAGCGCCTTTCAAACAGGCGTTGCAGGTCGATGTCGGCGCTCACTCGCGCGTAGAGCGTCGCATGAATTCCGCGTATCAGCGGCAATAAATGCGGCACGAAGGTGAAGCCGACTTGTTTGCCGGCGAAGCTTTCCAGCCCCTGTTTGATCTCAGGCCAATGGCGGTGGCCACCCACGGCATAGGCTTTGAAATTATCGGCAGCCTCGGCAAAGAGGATATGCGTTTCGGCCTTGCGTCCTGCGCCGGACACGCCAGACTTGGCATCAGCCACCAGAAAGCCCGTGTCCACCACACCCGCTTCGAGCAGGGGCAGAAAGCCAAGCTGGACCGCGGTAGGGTAGCAGCCTGGGTTGGCGATCAACCGCGCGCTTTTAATTGCCGCGCGGTTGATTTCCGGCAGGCCATAGACAGCTTCTGCCACAAGATCGGGGCAAGCGTGTTCCATCTTGTACCAGTGTTCCCATGTCGCCACGTCCTTGATGCGGAAATCCGCTGCCAGGTCTATCACCTTGACCCCTACATCAAGCAGGGCGCGGGTTTGCTGCATGGCGACTCCGTTGGGGGTGGCGAAGAACACCACATCGCATTTTTCCAGCCCGGCGGCTTCGGGCTCGACAAATTTCAGCACTACCCGCCCACGCAGATTGGGAAACATTTCGGCCACCGGCATCCCTGCTTCCTTACGGGAGGTAATGGCATGCAATTCAACTTGCGGATGTCGCGCCAGCAGACGCAGCAATTCGACACCGGTATAACCCGTGCCACCAACAATGCCGACTTTGATCATGATTTGTCCTTGAATGCGAATAGGATTTTACGACAACAGCGACCACAAAAAAAGCCGCCTTTCGGCGGCTTCTTCTGCATTGCAGGCAATTAACGCTTGGAGAATTGCTTGCGACGGCGCGCCTTGTGGAAGCCGACTTTCTTGCGTTCGACTTCGCGTGCATCGCGTGTGACCAGACCGGCCTGCTTCAACACCGGTTTCATCTCAGCGTCAAGGTCGATCAGCGCGCGTGTAATGCCGTGGCGCACTGCACCCGCCTGCCCGGATTCGCCACCGCCCGCGACGTTGACCATGATGTCGAACCTGTCGATGTTGTCCGTTAGCACCAAAGGCTGGCGCACGATCATGCGGCCGGTTTCGCGGGAGAAATACTCGTCCACCGGCTTGTCGTTGACGACAATCTTGCCGCTGCCAGCTTTGAGGAATACGCGGGCAACCGATGATTTGCGACGACCCGTACCGTAATTGTAATTACCGATCATGATGTGACCTTAAGCGTTGATTTCGAGAGGCTGCGGCTGTTGCGCCTCATGCGGATGGTCAGCACCCGCATAGACCTTCATTTTCTTGATCATGGCGTAGCCCAAGCGGACCCTTGGGCAGCATGCCTTTCACCGCCTTCTCCAGCGCGCGACCCGGAAAACGCTCCTGCATCTTGCCGAAGCTGGTTTCGGAGATGCCGCCGGGGTAACCGGAGTGACTGTAGTATGTCTTGTCGAGGGCCTTGTTGCCGGTCACGCGGATTTTGCCCGCGTTGACGACGACAATGTAGTCTCCGGTATCAACATGGGGCGTAAAGATGGGCTTGTGCTTGCCACGCAGGCGGCGAGCAATCTCGGAAGCCAGGCGGCCCAGCACCTTGTTGTCGGCGTCAATCACGAACCAGTCGTGTTTGACTTCATGAGATTTTGCGGAAAAGGTTTTCATTATCCAGCCTCTTCACAGAGGTAGTTTCTCGGAAAGCCGTGCATTCTAACCGGGCACCCGGAAAAAAGTCAAACACGCTGTTATCCGTCTCGCATACAATCCCGGCATGACCGGCTGGCTTGTCACCAACATCCTCGCGAGCGTCCTGCTGCCGCCCTTCTCGCTGGTGCTGCTGATCCTGGCCGGACTCGTCGTTCAGCGCAGAAAACCTCGCCTCGCCATGTCGCTCATTGTCCTGTCGGCAAGCGCCTTATACCTTCTTTCCACCCCATGGGTAGGCGGCCTGCTGCAAAAAAGCCTGGAAATCTCCGCGCCGTTCGATTCGGCCATCCCGCGCCAGGCCGACGCCATCGTCGTGCTGGGCGGCGGGCGCCGCACCGCGGCGGCGGAATATGGTGGCGATACGCTCAATGGCATCAGCCTGGAACGCCTGCGCTATGCCGCGCATCTCTATCGCCTCACCCGCTTGCCGATACTCGTCACCGGCGGCATGCCGGGCGGTGGCACCCTGCCTGAAGGCCGGCTCATGCGCGACGTGCTGCAAGCCGAATACGGCGTCCCGGTAGCCTGGGTCGAATCCGCCGCGCTCACCACCTGGGACAACGCCCGCCTGTCCGCGTCCCTGCTCGAATCTTCCGGCGTCAATCGCATCCTGCTGGTCACTCACGCCTGGCATTTGCGTCGCGCCGTTCCCCTGTTCCAGCGCCAGGGATTGATCGTCATCCCGGCCGGCATCCAGTTCGCCGATACGCACATCGACACGCCGCTCGCACTCCTTCCCAACCCGGTCGGGTTGCGCGACAGCTACTTTGCCCTGCACGAGTGGCTGGGCATTTTGTGGTACAAACTGCGCACCTTCATCCTGATGGAATTGACATGAAAGCACGCGTCAAATTGATCGAAGGCGTCAGTTTCGTCGGCCAGACCGACAGCGGCCACGCTGTGATAATGGACGGCCCGCCGGACTCCGGAGGCAAGAATCTCGGCCCGCGTCCGATGGAAATGCTGCTTCTGGGGCTTGGCGGCTGCTCGGCATTCGATGTGGTACATATCCTGCGAAAAGGTCGTCAGGATGTACGTGACTGCGTGGCGGAGATCGATGCCACCCGCGCGGATACCGACCCTAAAGTCTTCACCCGCATCCACGTCCACTTCATCGTGACTGGCAAGGCGCTTGACCCCAAGCGGGTGGAGCAGGCAGTAAAGCTATCGGCGGAAAAATACTGCTCGGCCTCGATCATGCTCGGTAAAGTTGCCGACATTACCCACGACTTCGATGTCGTCGAAGCCTGAATATCGAGGCCTGCTTCACGCTCCCGCTCCCGGCGCTCCGCGCCCGCCGAGTCGCCGTTCGCCCTCGATCATGCTCGGTAAAGTAGCCGACATTACCCACGACTTCGATGTCGTCGAAGCCTGAATTTCGAGGCCTGAACTATTTCACGTAGTAATTGAAATTGGCATACGCCGCCTCAGCCACTTTGAACCACTGAAACTCGGTGTCCCGGAAGGCTTTCCACGGGCGGTAAATCTCATTGAAAGCCGGGTTCGCTTTCGCCTCCTCTTCATACAGCTCAAACGCAGCGCGGCGGGCAGCAAGCATCACGTCTTTGGGAAAAGGGTGCAGTTTCACCCCCTGCCCAACCAGACGCAGCAGCGCGGGTGGGTTCCTGGCATCGTACTGCGCCAGCATCAACTGGTTGGCCTCGGCGGTGGCGACTTCAAACGCCTGGCGGAACATTTCCGGCAGCGCCCGCCACTGTTTCATATTGACGTAAAACGACAATTGCGGCCCGCCTTCCCACCAGCCTGGATAGTAGTAATGCGGCGCAATTTTGTAGAATCCCAGCTTCTCGTCATCGTAAGGCCCGACCCATTCCGCCGCATCGATGGCGCCGCGCTCCAGCGCGGGATAAATTTCGCCGCCGGGAAGGGTCTGCGGTACTGCACCGAGCCGCGCCATGATCTTGCCGCCGATTCCGGGAATGCGCATTTTCAGGCCGCGCAAATCAGCCAGGGACTTGATTTCACGGCGATACCATCCACCCATTTGAGTACCGGTATTACCTCCCGGGAATTGCACGACCTGGTACTGCTCATAAAGCTTACGCATCGCTTCCAATCCGCCACCTGCCAGCATCCAGGCATTCTGCTGGCGCGCTGTCAGGCCGAAAGGCAGCGCGGTATCGAAAGCCAGCGCCATATTCTTGCCGACATAGTAATAACCGGCTGAATGCCCGCACTCTGCAGTGCCATTCCCGACCGCATCCAGCACCTGCAAACCCGGCACCAGTTCTCCGCCGGCAAATACGCGAATCTGAAATTTTCCGCCGGTCAGTGCAGACACGCGTTTGGACAGCGTTTCCGCTGCGCCATAAATCGTGTCGAGGCTCTTGGGAAAACTCGACGCCAAACGCCAGCGTATCGTCGGCAGCTGGCTCGATTCATTCGGTGCCGCCAACGCGGGGACCATGGGCAGCGTCGCGGCCAGCCCCGCTCCGGTCAAGAATTTACGGCGCTGCATATTGGCCTCCCCTGGTGGTGTCATGACACGGATTATATAAGTCTGGTCTGTCGGTCTGGCGAATCAGGTCCGATGCGGGTAGGCTGACAATTTGCTTACTTGCCGCACACATGGCTCATCTCCACTTCCACTTCGGCATGAATGGCTTGAGCAGCCATGACAACGCGCGGGCGCTGATCTGGGAGCACAGGTTGCGCTGGCTCCTCATCCCTGCGTTATTGCTTACCATCCCCGCTTTTTACATCGAACTGGAAGGCGGAGGCGCCGATTCCGGTGTGATGCGCATCGGACGTTGGATGTATCTGCCGGCCTTGCTGGTGATAGGGATGCAAGTCGGCATACTCTTGAATTGGGTTAGAAGCCGGGCCGAATACCTTCGCCACAATTGGCTGGATATCGCGATTGCGCTGGGCGCGCTCACCAATCTGCTGTTTATTCAATCGCCATGGACACCCCTGGAGTGGATGCTGCGTATCGGGTTGGAGATCGCGGTATTTCTGCGCCTGCTTGGTTTTCTGCGCAGCCTGCTTACCCCCGGCGGCTTGATGCACATCCTGCTGATCGCCACCGCCGTGCTGACTGCATCGGGCGCCGGGTTCTACTGGCTGGAACCCACCGTGAGTTCCTACGGGGAGGGACTGTGGCTCGCCTTTTCATCCGCCGCCACCGTCGGCTACGGTGACTATTACCCGACCACACCCGCGTCACGTATTTTTTCCGTATTTATCGTTCTGCTGGGCTACGCAGTGCTTTCATTGGTTACGGCAACCATCGCAGCATTGTTCATTGGAGAAGAAGAAAAGGAACTGCGCCGGGAACTGCACCGTGACATGCGCGCCTTGCGCAGCGAAATTACTGAATTGCAAGTGGAACTGCGCGCGCTGCGCTCAGAAAGGACACCTCCAGACTGACACCGGGCGCATGGTAAAATTGCGGTTTATTCAAATACGACCCCGCGCAATGTTCGACCGCAAACAGATTCTCGCCCACACCGACCCTGAACTGTGGGCAGCGATGCAGCAAGAAGTCAAGCGTCAGGAAGATCACATCGAACTGATCGCCTCGGAAAACTACACCAGCCCTGCGGTGATGGAAGCGCAGGGCTCGCAGCTCACCAACAAATATGCCGAGGGCTATCCCGGCAAGCGCTATTACGGCGGCTGCGAATGGGTGGATGTGGCCGAGCAGCTGGCCATCGACCGGGTAAAAGCCCTGTTCGGCGCAGAGGCCGCCAATGTCCAGCCCAATTCCGGTTCGCAGGCCAACCAGGCCGTGTTCATGGCCTTTCTCAATCCCGGCGACACCATCATGGGCATGAGCCTCGCCGAAGGCGGCCATCTTACTCACGGCATGGCGCTCAACATGAGCGGCAAGTGGTTCAATGTGGTGTCCTATGGTCTGGACGAAAAAGAAGAGATCGACTATCCGCGCATGGAAGCGCTGGCACGCGAACACAAGCCCAAACTCATCATCGCCGGTGCGTCCGCCTACGCGCTGCGCATCGACTTCGTACGTTTCGCCAAGGTCGCCAGGGAGATCGGCGCCATTTTCATGGTGGACATGGCGCACTACGCCGGCCTCATTGCCGCCGGGGTATACCCCAACCCGGTACCGCATGCCGACGTGGTCACCTCCACCACCCACAAGACCCTGCGCGGCCCGCGCGGCGGCATCATCCTGATGAAGGCCGAGCATGAGAAGGCGATCAACTCTGCCATCTTCCCCGGCCTCCAGGGCGGGCCGCTGATGCACGTCATCGCCGGCAAGGCCGTAGCATTCAGGGAAGCCGCCAGCAAGGAATTCAAGCACTACCAGGAGCAGGTGGCCGCCAATGCGCTGGTCATGTGCAAGGTGTTGATCGAGCGCGGCCTGCGGATCGTTTCCGGTCGTACCGAATCGCACCTGTTCCTGGTCGATCTGCGCGCCAAGAATCTCACCGGCAAGGAGGCCGAAGCGCTCCTCGGCCGCGCCCACATCACGGTCAACAAGAACGCCATTCCCAAGGACCCGCAGAAGCCTTTCGTCACCAGCGGCATCCGCATCGGCACCCCGGCCATGACCACGCGCGGCTTCAAGGAACTCGAAGCCGAACAACTCGCCCATCTGATCGCCGACGTGCTCGATGCCCCCACCGACGAATCCGTCATCAACCGCGTCAAGGGCGAAGTGGCGAAGCTGACGTCGAAGTTCCCGGTTTATGGGTGAGGATATGTATAGGGGCTGGGATTTAGGAGCCAGGAACTAGGGAGTGAGCGGCCTGTGGCCGCGCAAGAAATTAAGCGCGTAGCATCATTCCCTAACTCCTAAATCCTGGACCCTAGCCCCTAATAATCATGAAGTGTCCCTTCTGCGGCTCCCTCGATACCCAGGTCATTGACTCCCGCGTCACCGAGGCGGGGGATGCCATTCGCCGCCGCCGCCGCTGCGCCCAATGCGACAAGCGCTTCACCACCTGGGAGACCGCCGAGCTGCGCCCGCCGCAAGTCGTGAAGACCAACGGCACGCGAGAAGACTTCTCCGAAGACAAGCTGCGCGAAGGTTTCCGCCGGGCTCTGCACAAGCGTCCGGTCTCCACCGAACTGGTCGATGCCGCCGTCGAGCGCATACGACAGCGCATGCTGACGCTGGGCGAGCGCGAAGTGCGCGCCCGCGAAATCGGCGAGCTGGTGATGAACGAGTTGAAGAAGCTCGACAAGATCGCCTACATCCGGTTTGCGTCGGTCTATCGCAGCTTCCAGGACGTGGACGATTTCCGTGATGTGATCCGGGACATCGACCAAGCCTG
The DNA here is from genome assembly GCA_963726485.1 of uncultured beta proteobacterium. Lineage (GTDB taxonomy): Bacteria > Pseudomonadota > Gammaproteobacteria > Burkholderiales > Thiobacillaceae > Thiobacillus. Next base: position 12,099 of record CAVSCL010000005.1, read on the forward strand.
AGTCAAGCCGGATGTTCACCGCCGACGATCACCGCTACATGGCCCGTGCACTGCAAATCGCAGCCCACGGGCTTTACACCAGCATGCCCAACCCGCGCGTCGGCTGTGTCATCGTCAAGGACAACCGGCTCGTCGGTGAAGGCTGGCATCAGCGCGCGGGGACTCCACACGCCGAAATTCACGCGCTGGCAATGGCGGGCGTTGCCGCGCGCGGCGCGACCGTGTATGTCACGCTCGAACCCTGCTCACATCACGGCCGCACGCCACCCTGCGCAGAGGCGCTGATCAATGCCGGCGTGACGCGGGTGGTGGCGGCGATGCGTGACCCCAACCCGCTGGTCGCGGGCCAAGGCATCCAGATGTTGACGCTGGCGGACATCCGCGCCGAAGTCGGCTTGACGGAAGCTGAAGCGCGCACGCTCAACCCCGGTTTCATATCGCGCATGACCCGGCAGCGCCCATGGGTCAGGCTCAAGACCGCCTCCACCCTTGACGGCAAGACCGCGCTCGCCAACGGCCAATCGCAATGGATCACTGGCGCGGCCGCACGCGCCGATGTGCAGAAATTGCGCGCCCGCGCCTGTGCGATTCTCACCGGCAGCGGAACAATCCTGGCTGACAACCCGCGCATGAACGTGCGGGATTTCGAGACAGGCCGCCAGCCGCTGCGGGTGGTGGTCGACTCGGACCTGCGAACGCCGGCAAACGCGGCCATCCTGCCTGCGCTGATAGCCTGTCACGCTGCCGCACCGGACAGGCGTTCCGCGCTGGAACAGGCCGGTGCGGAAGTGATCGAATTGCCGGGCGGAAATGGCTGCGTCGATCTCGGCGCGCTGCTCACCGAACTGGCGCGGCGCGGCGTCAACGAACTGCACGTGGAAGCCGGCGCAACGCTCAATGGCACCTTGCTCGCCGCGGATCTCGTCGATGAATGGGTCGCCTACATCGCCCCCATGACGTTGGGCAACGATGCGCGCGGCCTGTTTAATCTTGCTCCGCTGGATTCGCTGGAACGCGCCGCCCGCTTTCGCCTTGCCGATGTGCGGCAAATTGACGGCGACCTGCGCCTGACGCTACGCCCAAACTGAAGGCGCACGCGCTGTCAGTTATTGAACAGAAACGCGACAAACTTGACCCCGTTGCCGTTGCTCTCCCTGCCATGCAAGATGGGAGACCCCCTTTGCGTCACCCTCCCTGCCGCCAGCGCCGTGCTGCTGAAAGCCCGGGACGTCTCGACATTGGATGACACTCGACTTTTGATACACTGAAGCCCCCGGACAGTAGTGATATCATCCTCACATTTCTGTCAATGATCTAGCTCCATTATCTTACTTGTGGCATTGAATTTCCCCCTTTCCTGGGGCCTTTGCCGATGCTGAACTTACAGATGCCTGCCCACTCTGAAGTTTCAGATGCCTGCCCGCTTAGTGGCGGCCAATATTTAGGGTAGAAGATAGCCTGGCCTTGAAATGGCAATTGAGATTTGAGTTAGAAATGGCTGAACCCCAATACTGGCGCGGTTTCCAGTCAAATTCATCGGTTCATTGTAAAGTCACATGTGAGGAGTGGTCATGGATGCCTTCGAAAACACCTATCCACGCGGCTTTCGGGTAGATTGAAGTGACTTCAACTGCCATTTTTGGGTTTATGTTTTCATCCGTAGCGGCACACAGTCGCAACCGCAACGGTGGCTTCACCCTGCTCGAACTTCTGGTGGTGCTGGTCATTCTGGGCTTGCTGGCCGGCTATGTGGCGCCGAAGTACTTTTCCCAGGTCGGCAAGTCTGAAGTCAAAGTCGCACGCGCACAGATCGATGGGCTGGAGAAGGCGCTCGAACAGTACCGCATCGACATCGGACATTTCCCCAGCACCGAACAGGGGCTGGCTGCGCTGATGGTCAAACCTGCCGACGAAGCGCGCTGGGACGGGCCGTATCTCAAGAAGGCGGTGCCGAACGACCCCTGGGGCAAGCCGTATCAATACCGGATGCCGGGCGAGCATGGCGAGATGGATATGTTTTCCTTGGGCCGCGACGGTCAGCCCGGCGGCACCGGCGTAGACGCAGACATCGTCAACTGGTAAACCAGCCTCATGCGGTATCGTATTAGAGCGCTGCGTCCTGGCGTGGGCGTGGCTTCATTGACGGTGGAAGCGCTCGACGAAGCCGAGGCGATCGCACACCTGTAACGCGACGGCGCGCAGGTGCTCTCCATCGTGGCCGGGCGCGGCGGTTGGCTGGCGGCCCGTAGGACACGTTTCCCGCTGCTGCTGTTCACGCAGGAACTGATCGCACTGCTCGATGCCGGCCTGACACTGACCGAGGCGCTGGAAACCCGGGTTGAAAAAGAACACCGGCCCGAATCGCGCCAGTTGATCGAACACCTGCTCGTCACGATGCGCGAAGGCCGTCCGTTTTCGGCGGCGCTCGCCGACCAGGCCGAAAACTTCCCGCCGCTGTATGCCGCCACCGTACGCGCGGCGGAAAGCACCGGCGACCGCTCGCCCGCGCTCACCCGGTATGTGGCCGAAGAAAAACAGCAGCGCCCAGACGACTTCATGTTCCAGTTGAGTGCCGGTGAGTTCGAACACTTGAGGTCACAATCCGTGCCCTCAAGCTCGGGCGGTCGGCGTTATGAGCGCGGCACCAAGCATACTCCGGCGCGTGGTTCCGACATGGAAGAGGCTCGCCTTTGACAAGCGACGGGGCGAGTCGCATAGTCAATCAGCTATTCGAGGACTGGAGAATCTGGAATGTTCGATCGGGTCGCTGTATGGATCGTGTTGGCGATGGTCGCGTTGCCTGCGCAGGCCAACGACCATCCCGTCACCATCGGTGTCCTGAACTTGCACGGAGAGCACGAGATGGCGTCGCGCTGGGAGCCCACCGCCGCGTACCTGCAGCGCCAGATCCCCGAGTACCACTTCGTCGTGCGGACGCTCGGGCACGACGGCATCGACCGGGCGCTCGAACGCCGCGAGCTCGACTTCGTTGTCACCAGCCCCGGACAGTACGTGGAACTCGCCGGACAGAAACGGCGTGCGGGCGCTCGCCACGCTGCGGCGCAACGAGGTTGGCGAATCGAGCACGGTGTTCGGGGCCGTCATCTTCACCCGTTCGGGCCGCAGCGACATCACCACGCTTCACGACCTGAGGGGCAAGACATTCATGGCCGACAGCCGCCCGGATTGCTGTTTCTACGTCGCGTGGCGCGAGTTCAAGGCCCATGACATCGACCCCTTCACCGACCTGTCGCGGCTAAGCTTCGACGATTCGAAGGAGGAGAACATCGTCGACGCCGTGGTCCGCGGCCGGGTCGACGGGGGTGCGGTCCGCACCGGGTTGCTCGAATATCTGGCCGCGCAGGGCCGCGTCCGCCTCGACGATCTCCGCGTGGTGAATTCCCTGTACGACAAGGATTTCCCGCTTCTCCACAGCACGCGCCTGTATCCCGAATGGCCGTTCGCGAAGGCGGCCCCTACCGCGAATGCGCTCGCCGCGCGCGTACAGGCCGCATTGCTGGCGCTGCCGCCCGATGATCCCGCCGCCCAGGCCGGCCTCTACGCGGGCTGGGTCGCGCCGCTCGACTACCGGCCCGTGGACGAACTGTTCAAGGACATCGGGATCGGGCCATACGCGTCTCACCACCATCCGACGTGGACAAGGATCCTGAGCCATTCTACTGGGGCTGGTTACTTGCGGGTGCGCTCCTGTTCCTCACGATGACCGGGGTGACCGCCTACGTGTTGTACACCAACCGCCGGCTGAGCACCTCGAAAAGCTTGATCGAAGCGGAGATCACGGAGCGACGTCGCGCCGAAGATGCCTTGCGACGGAGCGAAGGTCTGCTCCACGCCCTGCATGACATCACCACCGCGAAAGAAACGGATTTCGAGTCCAAGGTGTGCGCCTTGCTCACCACAGGCTGCGCGCAACTGGAGCTACCCGTGGGCCTCCTGTCGCACGTGGTGGGGGACCGGTACGAAGTGGTGGCGGCAGTCACACCCGACAACTCGATCCAGCGCGGCCAGGTCTTTGCGCTCGGCCAGACCTATTGCGTCGAGACCCTGCGCACGGATGCGCCGGTCGGCTTCGAACATGCCGCCGCATCCGAGTGGCGCACGCACCCGGCCTACAAATTCTGTCGCCTCGAAGCCTATCTCGGCATCCGCCTGACGGTGGCGGGGGAAATCTACGGCACCTTGAATTTCATGAGCCCGGAACCCCGCGCGGTCCACTTCACCGACACCGACCGGAAGATTCTCCGACTCATGGCGCAATGGGTCGAGAACGTGCTGGAGCGGCGCCTGGCGACAGCCACGATGCAGAAGCTGTCCGCGGCGCTGGAAGGTACGGCCGACGCGGTCTCCATCACCGATCACGAAGGCCGGATCGAGTTCGTCAATCCGGCCTTCGAGCGAATTACCGGGTATTCCCGGGACGAGGCACTCGGCAGGAAACCGTCCTTCCTGCAATCGGGCCGCCACGATCAGGCGTTCTACCAGGATCTCTGGCAGACGCTGCTTCACGGCCGCGTGTTCCGCGCCCTGTTCATCAATCGGCGCAAGGATGGCAGCCTGTATTACGAAGAGAAGGCGATCACGCCGCTCAGGGACGCAAGCGGTGTGATCACCCATTTCATCGCGAGCGGCCGGGACGTGACGGTCAGGCACAGCGAGGAGGAGCGTCTGCGCCAGCGTCAGGCCGAGCTCGCACACAGTGCGCGTGTCAGCGCGATGGGCGAGATGCCGTCGGCGCTGGCGCACGAGATCAGCCAGCCGCTTGCGGCGATCGCGGGCTATGCCCAGGGCTGCCTGCGACGCTTGCGGGCCGGCGTAACCGATGCCCGTGACCTGAAGGTGGCGCTCGAACATATTGACCTGCACGCGCGTCAATCCGGCGAAATCGTTGGCCGCCTGCGCCGCTTCCTGCGCAAGAGCGAGCCAAGGCGCAGAACGGCCGACATCAATGAGATCGTGCGGGAGGCAGCCGAACTGGCAGATGTCGAAGCTCGATGGCGGGGCGTCAGGCTGGTGCTGGAACTCGCCAGCAATCTGCCGCCGGTGTCGGTAGACGCCATACAGATCGAACAAGTGGTGGTCAATCTGGTGCACAACGCCGTTGAGGCGATCGATGCTGCAGCGTCGACAGAACGCTGGGTCAAGGTGCAGACGGACCTGGGGCCAGATGGCAAGGTGGACATCACCGTGCGGGACAGTGGCCCGGGTTTGTCCGCGCACGTGCTTGAACATTTGTTCGATCCCTTCTTCACGACCCGATCGAATGGCATGGGACTGGGGCTATCCATTTGCCGAACCATCGTCGAGGCGCATGAAGGCGCGCTCCAGGTGCTGCCTGGCGAACCAGGCGGCGCCGTATTTCGTTTCAGCCTTAGTCCTAGTCCATCGCACCTGAACAGGGAGGCACAACCATGACGCAACAGCCGACGATTTTTGTGGTGGACGATGATCAGCGCGTGCGTGATTCGCTGCGTTGGCTGCTCGAGTCTGTGGACCTGGCGGTCGAAACCTACGGCTCGGCGGAGGACTTCCTCCATGCGTGCGCCCCCCATCGCCACGGCTGTCTGATCCTGGACATCCGCATGCCCAGGATCAGCGGCCTGCAATTGCAGGATATCCTGATTGAGCGCGGTATACGGCTGCCCATCATCATGGTCACCGGGCACGGCGATGTGCCCACTGCGGTGCGTGCGGTGCAAAAAGGCGCCGTGGATTTTCTTGAGAAGCCTTTTAACGACCAGGTATTGCTGGACCGGATCCACACCGTCCTGGCGGCCGAGTCGAAGCGGGAGGAAGACGAGGCTGAGCACGGGGCGATTCTCAGGCGCATTGACTCATTGACACTGCGCGAGCGGGAAGTGCTGGAGGGGGTCGTGGGCGGCAAGCCTAACAAGCGGATCGCGACCGAACTGGGCATCAGCGTCAAAACCGTCGAGGTTCACCGCAGCCGCGCCATGGGAAAAATGGCGGCCAAATCCGTGGCCGAACTCACTACCCTGTGCATGCTCTGCGGTATGAGTAAGGGAAAACCCTGATCAGGTAAAACCCTACTACGGGTTAAGGATGGTTCTAAGTTACAGCATCCGTGTTCACGCCTATAAAGATGTCTCACTGTCTTGCATCCTTGATCCAGAGCATCGAAATGGAGGGACAGTGTGTTCCCTAATTTTTGAAGTGAATTGGAGGATTGAACATGAAACATCAAAACATATCGGCGGTGCCCAAGGTACTCGTCACCGCAATCGCCGGGACGACTGATTGCGATTGCCGGATCGGTTTCAGCGGCGCCGACGTATAGCATTACCAACGTGCTCGTTGCCGACGACCAGTATCAAGGCGAGACGGGTTTGACGCCCGCGCCGGTCTACAAGCCGCACGAGACCGACGCCTCGGCCACGCCCGAGTACTGGATCTCCAGCAACGAGCGTGGTGACGAAGAGACCGGGACAGGCAAGGGCGGCATCTCGATCTTCGAGTACGGGACCAACAAGGTCCTTTCGACGCTCAATATCGAGAACGCCTGCATCCCGGTGGTGGATCCACACGGCCCTGACAAGTGCGCGCCCAAGGGAGCCGAAGGGCATCCGCGTCATCCGCACGGCATCGACATCGACGACGCGAAGAAGCTCGCCTATCAGGTGATCGAGCATTCGGGTCTGAGGTGGAACGCGCAACCGCAACAGTATCGTGCCGGCGCACAACACCGACGATCGAGTCGAGCCTGCTGGTGGTCTATGACATCGCAGATCCCAAGAATCCGAAGATCTAAGCGCGGCTATGTGCTGGGCCATGCCGCCGAGGAGGCCGTGGTGAACGACATCAACGGCAAGATCTACGTAGGCAACCACGAGCCGTCGCCGACCAAGGTGCCGTGCTTCGTCTCGGTCATCGACCCGAGCTCGCCGAATCCCTACAAGTTCATCGATCTGCCGAGTGCGACTCAGATGCGTGCAGGGCCTCGAGGTGGACGAGGGGCTCAACACGGTGAACGGCACGACCCACGTCGGCCAGAAGATGTACACCTTCAACAGCAGCAACGACACCATCGCCTACTCGGTCAATATCCGCCCGGCGTTCGACGCGTTCGTGGCGGGCCTGCCGGCGATCGAGCGGTTCACGATCCCGGACGGCTGGGTGATCCACCTGCACGACCTGGCCACCGACAAGACGAATCATCGCGCGTATCAGACGATCCACACGATCGCAGAGCTCGCGGTGGTGGAAGCATCGGAGGAGGACGGTGCGGTCGAGACCGAACAGATGAAATCACCGGCCGCTGGGTGGCGGAGGTCAACACCGATCCGCGTTCGCGCGAATTTCAAGAAGGTGAACATCATCGACCTGTCGAACGGCCAGTCGGTGCCGGATTTGCCGACGCATGATGACGCGGTCAATACCGGTCTTTCCTACGACAAGCTGTTCGTGCACGCGCACTTCCTCGCGGTCGATCCGGGCCGCAATTCGCTGATTGTGAGCGGCGAGCACACCGGCAATCTGGGTGTGGTGGATACCAGCTCGCGGCTTCTGAAGCAGGTGCTCGCGATCAGCCGTCCGATCCCGGGCTGCGTGAACGAGCCTGACCCGGAAACGGGCGAAGTGGACCTCTTCCCGGAGCCGCATGTGCATGGCACCAACATCCAGGCGACCGCGGGCACGGCCTATGTCAGCGACGAGGGCGAGAATTGTTTCTATGAGTCGGTGACGATCCTGAAGCCGTAAGCCAAAGTCGTAATATCCTTGTTCGGTAGTCAACCAGGCTGGGCACGTCGCCCAGCCTGTCTTGTTCGTCTCAAGAAAAAATTGGTGTTACGTTTCAATCCGTGTCCCGGGAAGACCTGTTGCGAGTTTCTTGATCTAGTCCACAACCCTCCAAACGCCTACAATGTCCGGTCTTTTTACCGACTCTTTCACACAAGGTGTTTACCGGCATCATTCAATCCATAGGTCACATCCGCGACTATGAAGCACGCGGCGCGGACGCCCGCATGGTGATCCACGGCGGCGGGCTGGATTTTTCCGACGTGGCGCTGGGCGACAGCATTGCGGTCGACGGCGTGTGCCTGACCGCCGTGGCCTTGTCGCCCGACAGCTTCACGGTGGACGTGTCCGCCGAAACCCTGCGCTGTACCGCGGGATTCCTGCCGGGGGCGGATGTCAATCTGGAAAAGGCACTGCGGCTGGCAGACCGGCTGGGCGGCCATCTGGTGTCGGGGCATGTCGATGGCGTGGGCCACGTTGCGCGCTTCGAAAAAATGGGGGAAAGCCACCTGCTGGAAATCGACGCGCCCGCCGCTCTTGCCCGGTATATCATCAGCAAGGGCTCGATCACGGTGAACGGCGTCTCGCTCACCGTAAACAGGGTGGAAGGCGCACGCTTCGCGCTGAACCTGATTCCGCATACGCTGGAAATGACCAATCTCAGGCAGCTTGCACCCGGCAGCCGCGTCAATCTGGAAGTGGACATGATTGCGCGCTATGTCGAGCGATTGGCGCTGTTTGCAAACCACACCGACAAAGACTAGAAAATGAGCCTCTCCCCCATTACCGAAATCGTCGACGAACTCAGGGCAGGCCGCATGGTCGTGCTGGTCGATGAGGAAGACCGCGAAAACGAAGGCGATCTCGTCATGGCCGCCGAATTCGCCACGCCGGATGCCATCAACTTCATGGCCAAATACGGGCGCGGGCTGATTTGTCTGACGCTCACCGACGCGCGCTGCCGCCAGCTTGGCCTGAAACAAATGGTGAGCGACAACCAGACGCCGCACGGCACGGCGTTCACCGTGTCGATCGAAGCGGCCGAGGGCGTCACCACCGGCATCTCCGCCGCCGACCGCGCCGTCACCATACAGGCAGCGGTGAAACGCTCCGCGGTCGCCACCGACATCATCCAGCCGGGGCATATCTTCCCGCTGCGCGCCCAGCCCGGCGGCGTGCTGGTGCGCGCCGGCCACACCGAGGCGGGCTGCGATCTGGCGCAGCTGGCCGGCCTGGTTCCCGCGTCCGTCATCTGCGAAATCCTCAAGGACGACGGCACCATGGCGCGCCTGCCCGATCTGGTGATCTTTGCCCGGGAACACAATCTGAAAATCGGCGCCATCGCCGACCTGATCCATTACCGCAACCAGACCGAAACCCTGGTCGAGCGTGTCGCTGACCGTCTGGTGCAAACCGTGTATGGCGCGTTCCGCCTGATTGCCTACCGCGACAAGACCACGCGCGAAACGCATATCGCACTCACCCGCGGCGAGATCACCGAAGACAAGGTGGCCCTGGTGCGCGTACACGAACCGCTCTCGGTCATGGACTTTATCGACGTAACCGGCGGCGGCCACTCCTGGCCCATCCTGGCGGCGCTGGAAACCATCGCCCAGGCGGATAGCGGCGCACTCGTCCTGCTGCACCGCCCGGAAACCGCCGATGCCCTGCTTGAACGCATCGCGCCCGCTGCCGCCGCACCGCGTAAATTCGACCTGCGCGACTATGGTATCGGCGCACAAATTCTGCGCGACCTCGGCGTCGTCAAAATGAAACTGCTGTCCAGCCCTCTCAAGATGCCGGCGATGGACGGTTTTGGCCTGGAAGTGGTCGGCTACCTCGACCGTTAATCCTTGATATTGAGCTGCCTGCGTATCAAGATCGACACTGCATTGTCAAAATAAAGGAACACTCATGTCCCAGACCTCAATCAAGGAATTCGACCCGACCCTCAACGGCGAGGGCATGAAGATCGGCATCGTCATGAGCCGTTTCAACAAGGACATCTGCGAAGGACTGCTCTCGGCGTGCGAAATCGAACTTGCGCGTCTGGGCGTGACCGACGTGTTGCTGGTGAACGTGCCGGGCGCACTCGAACACCCGCTGGCTTTACAGAAAATGGCGCAAAGCGGCAAGTTCGATGCGCTGATTGCCATCGGAGCAGTGGTGCGCGGCGACACTTATCATTTTGAAGTCGTCGCCAACGAATCCTCGCGCGGCATTATCGATATGCAGTTGCAGACCGGGGTACCGGTAGCCAATGCCATCCTCACCGTCGACAACGAAGAACAGGGCCATATGAGGATGCACGAAAAAGGCATGGATGCCGCACGTGTCGCTGTGGAAATGGCCAACCTGATGAAAAAGCTTTAAACGTGGCGGGGTCAAGAAGAATATCCCGGGAATTCGCCCTGCAGGGCCTCTATGCCTGGCTGGTGGGCGGCGCGGATATTACCCTGATCGCCGCCAACCTGGCGGAAGACGACGGCTACAAGCGCGTCGATGAGGCCTGGTTCCGCACGCTGCTGTTCGGCGTCATCAAGGACGAAGACCTGCTCAGCACACGCATCACCCCGTTTCTCGACCGGCCGCTGGCCGAACTCTCCCCCGTCGAGCGCGGCATTCTGCTCATCGGCGCCTATGAACTGGTGCATTGCCCCGACGTGCCGTATCGCGTCGCCATCAACGAAGGCCTGGAACTGGCCAAGAAATACGGCGGCACCGACGGCCATAAGTACGTCAACGGCGTGCTCGACAAACTTGCCCAGGAAGCACGGCCGGCGGAGATCGAGCACGCGAGGAAGGAGAGGAGCTAGGAATTAGGAATTGGGGCTAGGAGCTAGGGGATGAGCGGCCCAGGCCCTAGCCCCTAGCCCCTAGCTCCTAGCCCCTAGCCCCTGAATGTCCGAATTCGAGCTTATCGCCCGCTACTTCACACGCCCCGCCCACAGCGCGGTGCTGGGCGTGGGCGACGACTGCGCACTGCTTGCGCCCACCCCGGGTATGCAACTGGCGGTATCCAGCGACATGCTGCTCGAGGGCCGCCACTTTTCGCCGCAGGATAGCCCGGCGGGCATCGGCCACAAATCGCTGGCAGTCAATTTATCCGACCTCGCGGCGATGGGCGCGACCCCGCGCTGGGCGACGCTGTCCATCGCGCTGCCGGGCGAGGACGAAGCCTGGCTCACCGCTTTTGCACGCGGCTTCTTCCGTATGGCCGATGCCCACGGCATCGAACTGGTCGGCGGCGACACGACGCGCGGCGCGCTCACCATCGCCATCACCGTCATGGGCGAAATCCCCCCGGGGCTGGCGTTGCGGCGCAGCGGCGCGCAGACGGGCGACGACATCTGGGTCTCCGGCCAAATCGGTTCGGCGGCGATGGCACTCGCTTACCGTCAGGGGCGGCTGTTCATGGAGCAAATCGACGCGGCCAGGGTACTGCCCGCGCTGTACCTGCCGCAACCGCGTGTCGCCCTGGGAATTGCCCTGCGCGGCATCGCTCGTAGCGCGATTGATATTTCGGACGGCCTGCTCGCCGACCTCGGGCATATCCTTGAGGCTTCGCGCAGGGGCGCGCAACTCGAGTTTTCCAGGCTGCCCCTTGCCGCGGTCACCGCAAACTATCTCGATCAGCCGGTCGCGCGCGAGTGCGTGCTGGCAGGCGGCGACGATTACGAACTGTGCTTTACCGCCGCACCGGAACAACGCGAGTCAGTACTCGCTTGCGCCGCGAAGGCGGACGTTGCAGTGACCCGCATCGGCCACATCACCGCCATTCCCGGCCTGACCGTGCTCGACGCCAGCGGCCAGGCCATGGCCATCGAAAAAACCGGCTATGACCACTTCGCCGGATAGTCTCCCCTCGCCACCCGAAACCCCGGCGCCGCGCAGGGGTAGAGGAACTGGACGGGCGGGCAGGCGCGTCGATGCGCGCTTCATGTTCGCCCACCCCGCGCATTTCATCGCGCTGGGCTTTGGCAGCGGCCTTGCTCCCAAAGCACCCGGGACTTTCGGCACACTGGTCGGATTTCCGGTTTTTTTTATGTTGCAGCGTTTCGCACCCGGTACCCCCGGTCTCGTCGGGTTGCTCATCGCAGGTTTCATCATCGGCATCTGGGCGAGCGCCCGCACCGGACGCGCGCTGGGCGTTGCGGATCACGGCGCCATCGTCTGCGATGAAATCGTCGCCTTCGCGCTGGTGCTGGCCTTCACCCCCGTTTCCTGGCTTTGGTTCGGAATCGCCTTTGCAGCGTTCCGCCTCTTCGATATCCTCAAACCCTGGCCGATCCGCCAGTTTGATGCGCACCTCAAAAACGGCTTCGGCGTAATGTTCGACGACCTGCTGGCGGCAGCGTATGCCCTGGCAGTGATAAAGGGATTGCAATGGCTCGTATAACGGACTCCGAACTCCAGCAACTCGCCATCGAACTCGGCGATAAACTCAAAGCGCGCGGCTGGATGGTTGCCACCGCCGAATCCTGCACCGGCGGCTGGATCGGCCAGGTGCTCACCTCCATCCCCGGCAGTTCGGATTGGTATGAACGCGGCTTCATCACTTACGCCAATGCCGCCAAACAGGAAATGCTCGGCGTGCCCGCCGCCACGCTGGAGCAACACGGCGCCGTCTCGGAAGAAACCGCGCGCGCCATGGCCACGGGCGCTTTGGCGCACAGTCACGCCCACGCCGCGCTCGCCATTTCCGGCATCGCCGGCCCCGGCGGCGGCACTCCGCAAAAGCCCGTTGGCACGGTCTGCTACGGCTGGGCACTGGCGGACGGCACCCAGATGTCGTCCACCTGCCGCCTCATCGGCGACCGCGAGGAAATCCGCTCACGCGCCGTCGCGGCGGCGTTGCGCGGGTTGATTGAACTGATCGGCCAGGGGTAAATCCTCGGCTTGCCGTGTTGACAGCCCTTCGACCGGCCCAGGACAAACGACGCCGGGAGAAGGGATTCCCCAGGGACCGTTAAAACGCCCATGCCGCGAATGGCTCGATCTCGTCGCGGTTAAGCAGCATCAACTGGCAGGCATCCGGGTTCATCCCATGATCCGGCGTGGTGTCGATATTGAGACGCTGCAACACATAGCCGAGCAGCGCGCGCCGCACGTTCACCTGGATCACCCCCTCGCCAGCCGCCCCGTAATCCAGCAGCAGACTCGCGCGCTTTGCCTGGTCCAACCCCGCATGGGGCGCGAGGCGCAGGTTGACCGTTTCCACCCAGTCGTCGTCGTATTGCACACTGGATTCGGCTCGCGTATCCAGGCATTCGGCCTCGACAATGCGCGACAGCACGAAGTCGCGGAAGTCGCAGGTGGCCTCGCTGTAGGCGCGCACATGCCAGCGCAGCCCGGCATCAACCAGGGTGTGGGGTTCGAGGATGCGTTCGGCCGGAGCGTCGCGGTCGGACAGGGAACGGTAGTCGGCGCGCAGCTTGCGTTGCCCGCGGATGGCGCGGGTGATCTGCGCCAGGATTTGCGGGCTGGGCAGGCGCCCGGGCAACGGCAGCGACGCGGTCGCCAGGCCGTAAATGGATTCCGTGCCGTAGGGCCCGTTGGCCACCGCCAGATTGGCGGCGATGACGGGCAACACGGCTGCCGGCGATAGATCGGCAAAGGCCGGACTGAAGGCATCGTTCGGCATGAAGCCGAATACGTTTTGCTGGTAGCCGAGGTTGCCGGGGGCGAGATCGTTGTAAAGCTTGAGATCCTTGGTGGCGGCCGCGTCCGAAATGCCAAAGGCTTTCGCCACGTCGCCGCGGGTGACGACGCCGCCGTACCAGGCCAGGATTTCAATGTATTGCAGCCGCTGGCGCGTCGCCCATTTCACATCCAGGCGCATTTTCTCTTTTGAAATCATCTGGCTTTCTCCGGACAAGCTGCCGACTCCGAGGATTATAGGCGGGCCTCGTTCAAATATAAATATTTATGAGATATTTTTTATCTAGGTAATATTTTTTATTGACATACATAAATATATGGCCTAAATTTCCCCCATCGCAACCGGCCCAGGAGAAGCAGCATGGCAACCCCCGCAATGAACCCCACAATGAACGAAGACAAGATGAAGGCGCTGTCCGCCGCGCTTTCCCAGATCGAAAAACAGTTCGGCAAAGGCTCGGTCATGCGCCTGGGCGACCACGCTATCGCGCGCGACATCGTGGCGGTTTCCACCGGCTCGCTCGGGCTCGACATCGCGCTGGGCATCGGCGGCCTGCCGCGCGGCCGGGTGGTCGAAATCTACGGCCCGGAATCGTCGGGCAAAACCACGCTCACCCTGCAAGTCATCGCCGAAATGCAAAAAACCGGCGGCACCGCCGCCTTCATCGACGCCGAACACGCGCTCGACCCGACTTATGCCGCCAAACTGGGGGTGGATGTCGACAACCTGCTGATCTCGCAGCCCGACACCGGCGAGCAGGCGCTGGAAATCGCCGACATGCTGGTGCGATCGGGCTCGGTTGACGTGGTCGTGATCGACTCGGTCGCCGCGCTCACGCCCAAGGCCGAGATCGAAGGCGAAATGGGCGATTCACACATGGGCCTGCAAGCCCGCCTGATGAGCCAGGCGCTGCGCAAGCTCACCGCCAACATCAAGCGCACCAACACCCTGGTGATTTTCATCAACCAGATCCGCATGAAAATCGGCGTGATGTTCGGCAACCCCGAAACCACCACCGGCGGCAATGCGTTGAAGTTTTATGCCTCAGTGCGTCTCGACATCCGCCGCATCGGCGCGATCAAGAAGGGCGACGAAGTCATCGGCAACGAAACCAAGGTCAAGGTCGTCAAGAACAAGGTCTCGCCGCCGTTCAAGGAAGCCTTCTTCGACATTCTCTACGGCGAAGGCATCTCGCGCGAAGGCGAAATCATCGAACTCGGCGTCAACCACAAATTCATCGACAAATCCGGTGCCTGGTATGCCTACAACGGCAACAAAATCGGCCAGGGCAAGGACAACGCGCGCGAATACCTGAAGGAACACCCGGAAATCGCCGCCGAGATCGAAGCCAAAGTGCGCGCCGCCGTCGGCGTGAACAATGCGGCTACGCGCGAAAGTGAACTCAACACCTGAACCCGGCGCCGAGCCGCCCGCCAGCGAATCGCAAACCGGCGAGCTGCGAGAGCGCGCGCTGCGCCTGCTGGCGCGGCGAGAGCACAGTCGCGCCGAACTCACCCGCAAACTCGCACACGCCGGCTACACCGACTCAGAAATCGCGCCCCTGCTGGACCAACTGGAAGCCAAGAACTGGCTCTCCGACCGCCGCTTCGCCGAAAGTTATGTGGCCGACAAACGCGCCCGCACCGGCGCCATCAAACTCGCCTTTGAACTGCGCCAGCGCGGCATCAGCGATGCCCTCATCGAGGACGTCTTGAAAGACCATCGCCACAGCGAACTCGAACGCGCGCAGGAAATCTGGCGCAAGAAATTCGGACTCCCGCCCGCCAATGCCGCGGAGAAAGCCAGACAGATTCGCTTTCTGCAAAGCCGGGGGTTTTCGGGAGACATGATTCGTCGCGTGCTGCGGGGCCATTGCCCGGAAGATTATTGAATGCAGCCCTACAACAGGGAATCGGTCAGACGCGCGATGTTCTCCATGGCGCGCTGCCCGAGGCGAAGATTCTGACGTGTCTCGCGCGTGACGAGGACCGCGTGCCGCAGGTAGCCGTCCTGGATTTTTTTCAGGTCCGCCACGATGCCGGGATCGTAGATCAGCACGCTGACTTCGGCGTTGAGCGCAAACGACCGGATGTCGAGATTGGATGAGCCGATCAGCGCGACTTCGTCGTCGACGCTCAAATGCTTGGCGTGCAGGAAGCTGCCGCTGTGCGGGTGGATGTTCACCCCCGCTTTCAGCATCGTGTCGTAATAGGACTGCTGCGCAAGCTGCACCAGCGGCTTGTTCGATTCGCGGTCGACGATAAGGTCCACCGACACCCCCCGGCGCGCCGCGTGGCACATCGCCGCGAGGAACGCCTCGCTGGGGATCACATACGGCGAGGTCAGCACGACGCGCGACCGCGCGCCATACATCAGCGCGATCATCACGGCCTCCGCCGTGCCTTCGTTGTAGCCCGGGCCGCTCGGCACCACCTGGGCAAGTCCGGTGCGCGTCACATCCGGTTTGCTGGGCGACAGGTCATCGGATTCCTGCGGCAGGTCGCCGGTTTCCAGATAGCGGTCGCCCAGCAGCACCGCATGCAGGTGGCGGACTATGGGGCCGCTCGCGCGCACCATCATCTCCTCGTTGACCATGCCACGATTGGCGTGCGCGCTCACGATGTTCTGCGATCCGAAGAATGCGCTCGCGCCGTCGACGACGACGATCTTGCGATGGTTGCGCAGGTCGACGCGCGCCGCGTTCGGCCCCCACAGCCGCAGCGGCATGACCGGGATGACTTCGATGCCGGCTGCGCGCAGGCCCGGCGCCAGTCCCTTCAAGCCCCCGCGCGAACCGATCGCGTCCATCAGCACGCGCACCGCGACGCCGCGCTTCGCCGCGCGTTCGAGCGCGCCGGCCACCTTGCGGCCGGTGGCGTCGTCCTCGAAGATGTAGAACAGCATGTGCACGTAGCGCTGTGCAGTCTCCACTTCGGCGACGATGCGATCGACGGCGGTGTCGTACACCGGCAGGAGCTCGAAGCGGTTGCCGCCGACCACCGGAAACTCGGAGAGCTGCTCCGCAAGCCGCAAGGCCGGAAGGAGTTCCGGCGACACCGCGGGCTCGAACAGCGCATCGCCCGACGGCGCACGGGGCGCGATGCTGCGGATCAGATCGTAAATCTGCCCTTGCACCTTGACGCGCCGGCGCGGCATGTAGGCACGCCCGATCAGCAGGTACAGCAGAACCCCCGGCCACGGCAGGAAGAAGATGAGCAGCAGCCACGCGCGCGCCGCGCTCGGCGGCCGGCGCTGCGGCACGGCGATGAGCGCGACGATGCGCAAGACCCATTCGCTGGCCACGTAGAGCGTGCCCCATTCGATGTTGCGAAGGCCGAAATCAGGAATCATGGAAATGGCAGGACGGTCCCGTCAATAAGAAGGGGGGAGGTCGGAGTCCCCTTGCGGGACAAATCGAACTACAAGGCGAAGTTAGCCACGATCCCCGCAAACACCGCCGCCCCCAGCCAGGTGTTGTGGAGAAAGGCGCGGAAGCAGGCGCGCGGGTCGCGCTGCCGGATGAGCCGCAGGTGATACAGCGCGATCCCCAGCGCCACAGCCAGGCCGCCGTAATACGCCCAGCCCAGATGCAGGCGCTGCCCGGCCCAGGCGAGCAGGGCCAGGGTTGCGCCGTAACAGCATGCCACGGCCGCGATGTCGAATTTTCCAAAAGTGATGGCCGAGGTTTTGATGCCGATTTTCAGGTCGTCTTCGCGATCGACCATGGCGTATTCGGTATCGTAAGCCATCGCCCAGAACATGTTGGCGGCGAGCAGTATCCAGGCTTCGACGGGGATCGATCCCCACACGGCCGCATAGCTCATGGGGATGCCAAAGCCGAAGGCAATGCCGAGATAGGCCTGGGGAAGCGCGAAAAAACGTTTGGTGAACGGATAACTTGCAGCCAGAAACAGGGCGACGACCGACAGGGCGAGGACCAGCTTGTTGAGCGGCAGTATCAGCAGGAAGGCGGCGAGCGCGAGGCCGCCAGCCAGAAACAGGGCTTCGCGGGCCGGGACTATCCCGGCGGCGAGCGGGCGGTCGCGGGTGCGTTCGACATGCGGATCGAAATCGCGGTCGGCATAGTCGTTGATGACGCACCCGGCGGAGCGCATCAGCACCACGCCCAGAATGAATATCCAGAGTATCGGCCAGACCGGCTGTCCCTGCGTCGCCAGCCATTGCCCCCACAGCGTGGGCCAGAGCAGCAGCAGAATGCCGATGGGCTTGTCCAGCCGCATCAGCTTTTCGTAGTGGGCAAGGCGTTCGCTCAATGTCACAGGTGTTCTATCCCGGGCAGAAAGACTTCGGTGACCAGCAGCGGACGGCCGTTCAGGCTGAACACCGAGCGGCGCGCCCAGATGGGCTGCGCTGCGCCAGGACCGCCCGCAGGGCGAGCGTCTGGCGGCGTACCCCTTGCGGGTGCTGCGGAAGGGTCGCTGCCAGCAGCGGGGTACCCGCCGGCGTACCCCTTGCGGGTGCACTGCAAGCGTGATGCGGGCTGGCCGCGTGAAACAAGGCGTGATGCGGGCTGAGTCGCAGATAAGCCAGCGATTCGCGCTTGATGCGATGGTCATTGAACAAGGCCTCGCCCAGCGGGCGGGCGCCCAGCCGGGTGATGCCGTTCCAGCCGCCGCGCAGGCCGGAACGCGGCAGGACACTGTGGGCGAATACCACAGGCTTGCCATGGCACGACAACAGGACTTCGCGGACGTAGGCCAGTGAGCCGGGCCGCAGCAGGAGCAGCTTGTGTTCATCCGCATTGGGCCGAGCCAGCCCGGTCGCAAGCGGACGCACGCGAAAGTCCGGACAGTGCGCCTTCAATCGGCGCGTGAGCGAGCCCCGGTCGGTGAGCCAATGGCGCATATGGCGGGGGACATTAAAAGGATGGGGAATCCACCCCTGCAAGGGCTTGGACAAGAAGGGCTTCCGGCATTTGGGAAACCCGTATTATCCTGGAAACGGCAGCCGACCGCTTGCATCCGCCGGCAAGGCGGCACGAACCCCGGGGTTTCCTGCGTGGCGCTGGATCGCAGGCAAGCGCCCCACCCGCAGCGTTAGAATGGGCAATCAATCCGCCCCCCCGGATCAGGCATGAACATTAACGGCACGCCCACCCGTACCATCCGCCCGCTGCCCGGCCACAGCGGCGTCGAGATCATCGACCAGACGCTGCTGCCGCATCGTCTGGAATTCCGCACCCTGCACAGTCTGGAAGACGCGGCCGAAGCCATCTCCGTCATGCGGGTGCGGGGCGCGCCGCTGATCGGCGCCACCGCAGCCTACGGCGTCGCCTTGTCCCTGATGGAGGACGCTTCCGAAAGCCGCCTGGAATCGGCCTGCGAGCGGCTCATGGCCACCCGGCCCACGGCGGTGAACCTGCGCTGGGCCCTGGAGCGCATGCAGAATCGCCTCGCGCCGCTCGCCGTCGGCGCAACGCCGCGAAGCGGCGTGGGACGAGGCCGCCGCGCTGTGCGACGAGGACGTGATGCTCAACCAGTCCATCGGCCGCCACGGCCTGGAACTCATCAAGTGGCAATACGAACATCGTCCAGGCACCGTCAACGTCATGACCCACTGCAATGCGGGGTGGCTGGCCACGGTGGACTGGGGCACCGCGCTGGCCCCGGTCTACACGGCCTTCGATGCCGGCATTCCGGTGCATGTGTGGGTCAGCGAGACCCGGCCGCGCAACCAGGGTGCGGCGCTCACCGCCTGGGAACTGGCGCAGCACGGCGTGCCGCACACGGTCGTCGCCGACAACGCGGCCGGCCATCTCATGCAGCACGGACAGGTGGACCTCGTCATCGTCGGCGCGGATCGCGCGGCGGCCAACGGCGATATCGCCAACAAGATCGGCACCTATCTCAAGGCGCTTGCCGCCCGGGACAACGGCGTGCCTTTCTACGTGGCGGTGCCCGGCCCCACCATCGACTGGCGATTGAATGACGGTTCCGGCATTCCCATCGAGCAACGCGCCGCCGCCGAAGTCACCCATATCCCGGGTCAGGCCGAGGACGGCCGCGTGATGAGCGTGCGCCTCACCCCGGCGCAAAGCGAAGCCGCCAACCCCGCCTTCGACGTCACCCCCGCGCGGCTCGTCACCGGGCTGATCACCGAGCGGGGCGTGTGCCCGGCCACGCGCGAAGGCCTGTCGCAGCGCTATCCCGAAGCCGGGACCAGCACCCGCCGGACCGCATGAGGAGGGCGCCATGAACGAGGCCGACCTTCGCGCCGCCCTGGCCGAGACGGCCAGACAAACGGTCAGCCACGGTCTCAACCAGGGCGCCTCCGGCAATGTCAGCGTCCGGCTGCGCGATGGTTTTCTCATCACGCCCAGCGGCCTGCCCAACGACACGCTGGAACCCGATCAGATGGTGTTCGTGGACATGGAAGGACAAGCCGAGCGGCAGCCTCAAGCCCTCCAGCGAGTGGCGCATCCACCGCGACCTCTATCGCGCGCGGCCCGAGGTCCATGCCGTGGTGCACGCGCATTCGCCCCACGCGGTCAGCCTGTCCTGCCTGCGCCGCGGCATTCCGCGCCTTCCACTACATGGTGGCCGCCGCCGGCGGCAAGGACATCCGCTGCGCCGCTTACGCCACCTTCGGCACCCAGGCGCTGTCCGATGCGGTGCTGGCCGCGCTGCAAGACCGCCGCGCCTGCCTCATGGCCAATCATGGCCTGGTTGCGGTGGGCGCCAGCCTCGATGCCGCCCTGGCGCTGGCGGTGGAAGTGGAGGAACTCTGCGCGCAATACTGGCGGGCGAAGCTGATGGGCGAGCCGGTGCTGCTGAGCGATGCGGAAATGGACGAGGTGCTGGAACGCTTCAAGCACTACGGCCAGCGGGGAGACGATCCGGCTGGCGCTTAGTCGAAGCTTGGCAGGATTGGCTCCGTAGACCATCTACAGCTTGAGACATGACCTTATGGCGCGATACCCACAAATCGCGCCATACTATTGGCGCGTATTTTGACAATACGCGCCAATAGCGTTATCTATGCTGAATGCTGAAAATAATGTGACCCTGGCCCTGAGGTTTCCCCACGAATAGTTATTTCAGATCAGTGAGTTAAAGCGTAGAGTTTGCGCAAAAAGCGTTGGCGTGGTGATTTGTTGATGCGAGTAGTGCTCGCATGGCGTTGATCTTTTTCCTTGTTGGTGACCAAACTTTCAAGGAGACACAAGCCATGCGAACGACCACGATTGTGTCGCGAGTGCTCGCTGATTGCAAAGACTTCATGCATGTGGCGCGCTGGCCAGAGACTGGTTGATCTGAGCAGCGCTGCACTCAACGGGCAAGCGCTCGCGCTCACACAACTGGCGCTGGGCAGCGCATCGAAGACGACATTGCGGCACCGGGTTAAAGCGGTGGATCGATTATTGGGTAGCGCCTCGTTTGCCGCCGAGCATCTCGATGTCTATCGCACGCTGGCTGCGCGTTGGCTCACGGGGGCAAGTCCCCTGCTCATCGTGGTGGACTGGTCAAGCCTGTCGGCAGACATGCGCTGGCACTGGCTGCGCGCCTCGGTGGTCGTGGAGGGGCGCTCGATCACGCTCTACGAGGAGGTTCATCCGAGACGCCATCTGGCTGCCTATGCGGTCCAGCCCCAGGACTTTTGACGTGTTGCGCTAATCAGCGCTCCGGCGCGGCATGGCTTCGACCTCGCGAGGCTGTGGCATGAGGCAGACTAGGTATCGCGAGTCATCCACGTGCAGCGCATGGCGACAGAGTGGCATGGGCGCCGACCGAAAATCAGGCAGTCGCGCAGCCAGATCTCTTGACTCGAAACACGGGTCTTGCCCAGTTGCAGCGGCTAATGCGCCCAAGGCACTCAGATCTATTCCAAGCTAGCGCTGGCTTGAAGGCTACAAGGCCATTCGCTATCAAAAATCTCGACGCATCCCTAATCGGTAGTTGCCAACCGTTCGCGATCTGGTGTCGCCATCGGGGAAATTGCAGCTAAACTGCCTTCCTCAGAACGCTACCCACGATCCCGGACTTCGGGGATCCCGGACTTCGGGGCAAACAAGTGACATTCATGAACAGTCCAAAAACTGAACGGCACATGCAGGGGACGCCCAGCCCTGAGGAGATCAATGCGCTGGTAACGTTATTTACCCAGGGGCGATACGCAGACGCTACGAGTGTTGCCCAAACGATGACGGTGCGCTTTCCTCAACACGGGTTTGCCTGGATGGTCCTCGGTAAACTGCTCAAGCGGATGGGACGGGGTGCCGCTTCGCTGGCAGCCACGCAGAAAGCGGCAGCATTGTCGCCGAACGCCGTCGAGGTGCACTTCGACATGGGTGCTGCCCTCCATGAGCTTGGCCGGCTTAAAGAGGCCGAGGCCAGTTACCGACGGGCATTGCAGATCAAGCCGGATTTAGCCGAGGCACATTTCAACCTGGGGACTACCCTCACGGCACTGAGCCGACTAGATGAGGCCGAGGCCAGCTACCGGCGGGCTCTGCAGATCAAGCCGGATTATCCTGAAGCGCACATCAATCTGGGTGAAACCCTCAAGGCACTGGGCCGACTAAATGAGGCCGAGGCCAGCTACCGGCGGGCATTGCAGATCAAACCAGATTTCGCCGAAGCCTACAATAATCTCGGCAATGTTCTCATGGGACTGGACCGGCTCGATGAGGCCGAGGCCGGCTACCGGTGGGCACTGCAGATCAAACCGGATTACGCAGAGGCGTACAGCAACCTAGGTACTATCCTCCAAACACTGGGCCGGCTCGATGAGGCCGAAGCCAGCCATCGGCGGGCACTGCAGGTCAAACCGGATTTCGCCCAGGCACATTTCAACCTGGGCAATTCCCTAATGGCACTGGGCCGGCTAATTGAGGCCGAGGCCAGCTACCGGCGGGCACTGCAGATCAAGCCAGATTTCGCCGAAGCGCACAGCAACCTAGGTACTACCCTCCAAGCACTGGGCCGGCTCGATGAGGCCGAGGCCGGCTGCCGGCAGGCGCTACAGATCAAACCGGATTTTGCCGAGGCATACCATAATCTCGGCAATGCCCTTGCGGCACAGGGCCGGCTCGATGAAGCCAAGGCCAGCTACCGGCGGGCATTGCAGATCAAGCCGGATTTGGCCGAGGTACACAACAATCTCGGCAATACCCTTGTGGCACAGGGCCGGCTCGATGAGGCCAAGGCCAGCTACCGGCGGGCATTGCAGATCAAGCCGGACTACGCCGAGGCGTACAGCAACCTGCTTTTCGCCCTCAACTACCATCCGGACAAGCCTGATGAGGCAGTCCTCAGTGCACACCAAGAGTACGAAGTCCGTTTCGGCATGCCCCATCGGGGGAAATGGCTTTACCTCAACAATGCCCGCGAGGGTTTCGAAACCGGCCGCCGCCTGAGGGTGGGTTATGTCTCACCGGACTTGCGTCAGCACTCGGTGGCCTACTTCTTTCAACCTCTGTTGCGCGAACACGACCCGCAAGCGGTTGAGGTGTTCTGTTACGCCGAGGTGGCACGTCCGGATGCGGTGACATCGGTCTTGCAAGGATTAACCGACCATTGGCTGAGCACCGTCGGCCTATCCGACGCGGCGCTGGCAGAGCGGATTGCCGCGGACAAGATCGATATCTTGGTGGACCTGGCTGGCCATACCGCTAACAACCGTCTGCCAGTCTTCGCGCGCAAGCCCGCACCCGTCCAGATCACCTGGCTTGGCTATCCAAACACCACGGGTCTGAGCGCCATGGATTATCGGCTGGTGGACGCTGTCACCGACCCACCTGGCGAGGCAGATGGTTGGGCGAGCGAGACCCTGATCCGCCTCGACGATGGCTTTCTTTGCTATGAGCCCCCTGCGGACGCGCCGCTCCCTGGAGGTCCTCCGAGCCTCGCGAGCGGCAGCATCACCTTCGGCTCGTTCAACAACCCGGCCAAGTTGTCGTCAGCCACCCTCGACGCCTGGGCTCTGTTGCTCGAGCGTGTGCCGGGTTCGCGCCTTCTGGCCAAGGGCTGGGGTTTCGCCGAAGAGGCTACTAGAGCTGCATTCCTCGCGCGCTTAGTGCAACGCGGGGTGGACCCCCAGCGCGTGACCCTGCTCGGCTATGTGCACGGCTTGGCGCATCACCTCGAGCTCTTCGAGCAGGTCGACATCGCCCTGGATCCCTTTCCCTACAATGGCACCACTACTACCTGCGAAGCGCTGTGGATGGGTGTTCCCGTGGTGGCCCTGTCGGGCGATCATCACGCGGGTCGGGTCGGCGCCAGCCTACTTACTCAGATTGGCCTGACCGAACTGATCGCCCCTTCGGTAGAGGCTTATATCGACATTGCCTCCAAGCTGGCGGCAGACCCGGCCCGTCTGTGTGCTTTGAGGCAGTCCATGCGCGAGCGCCTGCGCACATCGCCGCTATGTCTCCCACAGGCCTTCGCCCGAAAGATCGAAGCCATCTATCGTGATCTATGGCAGCGTCGCTGTGCTACCGTCAATGCAAGCCAGTTAGCGTGACCAGAATCCGGGACGATGAGTTGGCAAGCGTGGATTCCACGTTAACAATCGTTATCGAGCTAGCCCGGATATTTCATGGGGTAGAGGTCGGCGCAGCCTTGAAACCCGCATAAAATCAGCGTGTGAAGAAGATTTTGAGGGGAGCTGCGCCGATGCCAAATTGTACCGCTGAGCGCGAACGGTACCAGGTAGGCATCGTTGTCGCACGCAACGACCAATACGCGCTGCCTGGGGTATTTCGCCTTGTTCGGGTGAGCCAGGATATCCAGCAGGCCGCCGGATTCGATTTGTCACCACTCTTTGAGGAGCAGTTTCCCCGCCCACGCCAGGATGGGCTGAAGACGCTGCGGCAGCAGCTTTTCGGCCTCGTCGAAGCTTACCCAGCGCCACTCGTCATGTTCCGGGTGCCCGAGTTCCGGCGAGATTGGCAGCGTGATGTTCTCTTGCCCGGTCTCGGCCAGATAGTAGCGCGCGACCTTGCCCTGGCCGTAGGGGGCGGTCTCGCAAAACGCCTCGCCCCAGCGAAAGACGAGATCGGTGATCGAGGCCTCTTCCGCTGTTTCGCGGATGGCCGCAGCCAGCGGCGTCTCATTCGGCTCCACCATGCCTTTGGGAAAATCCCAGTTGCGCCAGGCACGCAGCACCAGCAGTCGCCAGCCGGCGTCTTCCCGGCGGACGACGACCACGCCTGCGGAGAAGGCGGTGGGCGTGGCGTTGGCTGGCGTTTGAGAACCGGGCATTTTTGAATGGAAAGAAATCAATTTGAAAACCGCTGGATCACCGCGCTTCGCTCGCAATGACAAGGATGGACTTGTTCAGGGTTTCCCTATTGAGAATTCCGTCACATGACAACTACACTTGATTGCAATTTTCGTGGGCGGAAAAGCGCAGCGCCTTCCGCCGTATGGGCATCTCACATTCGGCGGATAACGGCCTGCGGCCTCATCCGCCCTACACGGGTTGGTAATCTCATGAATTATGGAAGGATCGATAATGAGAGGGAATCAGATGGTGGAAAGCGCCTGCCTGGGGCCGATCCATTGCGCCAGGTGTGCGGTGACGATGTCGGGATGGCGTGTCAGGCAGCGCCCGGCCCAATCCCGCGCCGCTTCCAGCAGTTCGACATCGCGCTCCAGGTCGGCGAAGCGCAGCATCGGCAGACCGCTCTGACGGCTGCCGAGCAGTTCGCCGGGGCCGCGCAGCAGCAAATCCTGGCGTGCGATTTCGAAACCGTCGATGTGCTCGAAAATGACCTTGAGCCGCGCCCGGGCAAGCTCGGACAGCGAAGTTTGATAGAGCAGCACGCACACCGATTCGCGGCTGCCGCGGCCGACCCGGCCGCGCAACTGGTGTAGCTGCGCCAGCCCCATGCGCTCGGCGTGTTCGATCACCATGAGCGAGGCATTGGCTACATCGACGCCGACCTCGATCACCGTGGTTGCCACCAGCAACTGGATTTCGTTGGCCTGAAATGCCGCCATCACCCGGTTTTTTTCATCCGGCTTGAGACGGCCGTGAATCAGGCCGATGCGGAGTTCCGGCAACTGTTCGACCAGCGTCGCGTAGTGTCCTCGGCGGTGATGAGTTGCAGCTTTTCGGATTCCTCGATCAGCGGGCACACCCAGTAGGCCTGCCCGCCATTGATGCAGGCCTCGCGCACGCGCGCCAGCACCTCGTCGCGGCGATTGTCGGCAACCAGCCTGGTCTTGACCGGGGTTCGGCCCGGCGGCAGCTCGTCGATCACGGAGACATCCAGGTCCGCGTAATAACTCATCGCCAGCGTGCGCGGGATGGGGGTGGCGCTCATCATCAGCTGGTGCGGCTCCATGCCTTTTTGCACCAGCGCCAGGCGCTGGCCCACGCCGAAGCGATGCTGCTCATCGACCACCGCCAGCCCCAGGCGCGGGAATGACACCCCTTGCTGAAACAGCGCATGGGTGCCGAAGACAAGATCGACTTCGCCGGCATTCAGCGCATCCAGAACCGCCTGTTTTTCCGGCTTGCGCAGGCTGCCCGAGAGCCAGGCGGTACGCACGCCCAGCGTTTCCAGCAGGGGGGTGAGTTTGCGGGCGTGCTGCTCGGCCAGAATTTCCGTCGGCGCCATGAATGCAGCCTGAAGGCCATTCTCGACGGTCTGGAGACAGGCCATGGCGGCAACCACGGTCTTGCCGCTGCCGACATCGCCCTGCAGCAGGCGGCGCATGGGGTGGGGCTGGGCGAGGTCATGACTGATTTCCTGCCAGGTGCGCTGCTGGGCGGCGGTAAACCGGAATGGCAGGGCGTCGCAAAAGGCCTGGGTCAGCGTGTGTCGAACCGGGAGCGGAACGGCGCTGCGGCCGCCGCGCTGTCTGCGCGCAGTGGCCAGGGACAGTTGCTGCGCGAGCAGTTCGTCGAAAGCCAGGCGTTGCCAGGCCGGATGACGCCGGGATTCCAGTTCCGCCACGGCAATTTCCAGCGGGGGTTGATGCAGCAGACGGATCGCCTCGTCCAGCCCCGGCAATTGCATTTTCGCAAGCCAGCCGGGCGGGAGCGTGTCGGCGATGGGATGTTGCAGCGCCCGTGCGATCAGCTTGCGCAGCGTGCCCTGGCCCAGGCCGGCCGTGGTGGGATAGACCGGCGTGAGCCGGTCAGGCAGGGGGGTGTCGGCGTCGCAGCGGAGAAAGCGCGGATGCACCATCTCCAGGCCGAAGAAACCGCCGCGCACTTCACCGATGAAGCGGAAGCTGGCGCCCGTTTGCAGGGTTTTCAGATGGCTGGGGTAAAAATGCAGGAAACGGATGCCGAGCGTGCCGCTGCCATCCTCCAGCGTGAGCAGGTAGATGCGGCGCGGGCGGTTGACGATTTCCGCGTGGGTGATCGTCGCCTGCACCTGTGCGGTTTGTCCGGGCAACAGCTCGCGTATCGGGGTAATGCGGGTTTCGTCCTCCCAGCGCAGCGGCAGGTGCAGGACGAGATCGGCCTCGCGTGTGATACCCAGCCGGGCAAGTTTGGCGGCAAGCGCCGCGCTGACCGGAAAGGAAAACGGCGGCGCCGTTTGCAACAGGCTTATTCCACGACCATCACGGCGTCCGCTTCGACCTGCGCGCCGCGTGGCAGGGCGGCGACACCGACGGCGGCACGGGCGGGGTAGGGCTGGTTGAAGTAGCCGGCCATGATTTCATTGACCCTGGCGAAATGCCCGAGGTCGGTCAGGTAAATGTTGAGTTTGACCACGTCGGCGAAACTCCCGCCGGCCGCGGCAGCCACGGCCCGCAGGTTCTGGAACACCTGGTGAATCTGCGCATCGATACCCTCGACCAGTTGCATCGAGACCGGGTCGAGCCCGATCTGGCCGGAGAGATACACCGTGCCGCCGGCACGTACTGCCTGGGAATAGGCGCCGATGGCGGCAGGGGCGTCCGGGGTCTGGATAATGGATCGGTTCATGGCCGTATTTATGTATGCGAAGGTTATTGGGATAGTGCGCGGCCGTCTTTCTTGCCCTTGACCCGGAAAATGCGCACCACGTCTTCGAGACCGCGCAGCCCGCGCATGACGCGTGCGAGGTGCATGCGGTTTTCCACCTGCAGGGTGAAGTAGAGCACGGTGTAGGGGCTGCCGTCCTCTTCCTCCATGGCGACGTTGTCGATGTTGGAGCCCTGTTCCGAAATCGCGGCGGCGACCTTGGCCAATACGCCCCGCCGGTTGCCGACGATGACCTTGATCGCGACATCGAACATCTGGCCGGGCTCGGCCTCCCATTCCACGTCCAGCCACTTGTCCGGATCGGCACGGAATGCACTGATCGCCGGGCAGTCATGGCTGTGGATGATGAGGCCGCGATCCTTGTGGATGAAACCGAGAATCGGGTCGCCCGGGATGGGGTGACAGCACAGCGCCAGCTCGACTGCGATGCCTTCCGTACCGCGAATGACGATGGCATGGGGGTGAGCCGGTGCGCCGGTCTTTTCGCCCTGCATGTGCAGCAGCTGGTGGGCGACGACCAGGGGGAGCTTGCGTCCCAGACCCATGGCGGAGAACAGTTCCTGCTTGTTGCGAACGCCGTTTTCCTTGATCAGGCGGTCCCACAGCGGTAAATCGGCGGCCGCGGCGTGCGGGTTGAGTGTAAGCAGCGCCTTGTTGAACAGCCGCTCTCCCAGGGTTGCGGCTTCTTCGGTATGGGTGACGCGCAGGTAGTTGCGGACGTGGGAACGCGCCTTGCCGGTCACGACGAAATTGATCCAGGCCGCGTTGGGGCTCGGCGTTGGCCGCGGTGATGATTTCCACGTGATCGCCATTCCTGAGCTGGGTGCGCAGCGGCATCAGTTCATGGTTGATCTTGACCGCCACGCAATGACTGCCGACATCGGTATGCACGGCGAAGGCAAAGTCCACCGCGGTTGCGCCCCGCGGCATGGCCATGATGTTGCCCTTGGGCGTGAACACATAGACTTCGTCCGGAAACAGATCGACCTTGACGTGCTCGAGAAATTCCGGCGAATCGCCAGCTGATCGGCCTGGATTTCCAGCAGCGACTGCAGCCATCGGTGGGTGCGTTTCTGCACGTCGTTCAATGCGACGTCGGCCGCTCTTGTACATCCAGTGCGAAGCCACGCCGGATTCGGCGAGCCGGCTGCATTTCCTGGGTGCGAATCTGCACCTCGATGCGGCGTGCCATACGGGCCGAACAGGATGGAATGCAGCGACTGATAGCCGTTGGCCTTGGGAATCGCGATGTAATCCTTGAATTTGCCCGGAATCGGCTTGTACAGGCCATGCAGGGCGCCGAGCGCCAGATAGCAGGTAGGCGTATCGCGGACCACCACGCGAAAGCCATAGATGTCGAACACTTCGGAAAAGGCCAGGATTCTTTTCCTGCATCTTGCGGTAGATGCTGTAAAGGTGCTTTTCGCGGCCCGCTTATCGTCGCGTCGATGCCGGCCTGCACGAGTTTCTCCTGAATCGCATCCTGATCTTTTCCACCAGTTCGCGGCGGTTGCCGCGCGCCGCTTTGACCGCTTTCGCCAGCACCCGGTAGCGGTTCGGATAGCAGATACCGGAAGCCCAGGTCTTCCAGTTCCTGATAGACGCTGTTGCAGGCCCAGGCGATTGGCGATGGGCGCGTAGATTTCCAGGGTTTCCTGTGGCGATGCGCTTGCGTTTTTCGGCCGCCATCGCGTCCAGGGTGCGCATGTTGTGCAGGCGGTCGGCCAGCTTGATCAGGATGACGCGCACATCCGCGCCATCGCCAGCAGCATCTTGCGGAAATTTTCCGCCTGCGCGTGCTGCTTCGAGTCTGAAATTCGATCTGGTCGAGCTTGGATGACGCCATCCACCAGTCGGCCACCGACTTGCCGAACGGATTGCCGATCTCGCTGGCTGGTGGCCGGGGTGTCTTCGACCACATCGTGCAGCAGCGCCGCCGTCAGGGCCTGGGCATCGAGGTGCCACTTCGGCGAGGATGCCGGCTACCGCGAGCGGATGGTGAGATATAGGGTTCGCCGCTCTTGCGGATACTGGCCTTCGTGGGCCTGCGGCTGAATTCGAAGGCCTGGCGGACAATCTTGACCTCGTCCGCCGCGAGATAGGATAGCGCGGGCGGCAAGGTACGCGAAGCTGCATTGCCCCCGGCGCATCGGTCAATTTCGGCGCCGGTCGACTGCCGGATGAAAGCTCAGGCGCGACCCCGGTTGAGGATTTCAAGGCCCACCTTCCCTGCAGCGATTTCGCAGGGCCAGCGCGGTGACGACCGGTTTGTCCGTTTGATTCGACCATCGGTTGCGAACCTTGCGCCAGTTGACGTGCGCGGTACGTGGCGGCGCAGGGTCAGTTCAAAACGGTTGGCGATGCTGTTCAATGCAGTCGTCAACGGTGATACGGGCCATGCGGAACCTCCTGGATTCATGCACTATGCGAGATCCGGTGGAATTGGTCGAACAATCCATGGTGCCGCTGGAGTGTCTGCGGCAGGGTGAGGCGGACACTCGGCGGTCAGGTCGCGACAGCGCCTCATCGAAATCATCGTTGACGATTATATAGTCGAATTCACCGGCATGGCTGATCTCTTCCGCGGCGGCGGCGATGCCGTCGCTCGATGACCTCGCGCTGTCCTGGCCGCGTCCGGCCAGGCGCGGTGCGCAGCGCATCGAGCGAGGGCGGCAGGATGAATATGGAGGCGGCCCGGGGAAGTCCTGCTCGCACCTGCGCGGCACCCTGCCAGTCGATTTCCAGCAGGATGTCGCGCCCGTCGGCAAGATCGCGCTGCATCCACGGCTCGCGAGGTGCCATACAGGTTGCCGTACACCTCGGCACTTTCCAGGAACTCCCGCTGGCCGAGCATTGCATCGAAACTGCTCGCGACTGACGAAGTGGTAGTCGCGACCGTTGGCTTCGCCCGGACGCGGCGGCGCGGGTGGTGTAGGAGATGGACAGCCGGATGGCGCTGTCGCCTTCGAGCAGCGCCCTTGACCAGACTGGTCTTTGCCGGCACCGGAGGGGCGCTGACGATGTAGAGTATGCCATTGCGTGCATTCATGTTCTGCTTTACCTATTCGAGTATTCTGCACTTGTTCGCGCATTTGCTCGATCAGCACCTTGAGTTCCAGCGCAGCCTGGGTGGTTTCCACCGCGGCGGATTTCGAGCCCAGTGTGTTGGCCTCGCGGTTGCAGTTCCTGCATCAGAAAATCCAGGCGTTTGCCTATCGCCCCACCCTGGTCGAGCACCCGTCGCACTCCGGAAAAATGCGCGGCGAGGCGCGAGAGCTCCTCTTCAACATCGATTTTCTGGGCAAACAGCGCAACTTCCTGCGCCAGCCGCTCGTGACCCGTCTCGCCCAGCGCCTCGCGCAGACGCGCCGCCAGTTTTTCGCGCTGGGCCTGAATCCGTGCCGGGCCGCCGCAGATCGGCAATCAGGCGTTCGGCTTCGGCCAGGCGGGAAAGAATATGCTGTTTCAGCTTCCCGCCCTCGCGCCTGCGGGTCTGCACCAGTTCCTCCAGCGCCTGTTCCACCCCCGCCAGCGCCAGGGTCGCCAGGGTGTCGGAGGCAAGCTCGGCGCCCTGGATCAGGCCGGGCCAACGCAGGATTTCTCCGGTGGAGAGCGGGGCAGCATCGGCAAAGCGGCCTCTTAGTTCGGATTGCCAGCGCGCCAGATTCTCAAGAACTGCCTCGTTCAGTCCGATATGGAGCGTGGCGGCAGGCAGGGCAGTCAGACTCATGCGGCATTCCACCTTGCCCCGGGTGAGGCGTCCGCCGATGAGGTCGCGAATCGGGGATTCGAGTGCGCGCAGTTCTTCTGACAGACGGAATCCGATTTCGAGATAGCGCTGATTGACGCTTTTCAGCTCGATCGCCAGATTCGCAGATCCAAGATTCAGGGTGTGGGCGGCAAAGCCCGTCATGCTGACGCTCATGGGCGTGATCGTTTGGGTTAGAGTTATGAAAATTGCCGGCCTGTCGCCGGTATGGATGCAAGAAGGATAATAGACGTTTGCATATGGCGGCTCAACCTAATCAGTCCCTTCCCAACGGCTATCGGCTGAACGATTACACCATCGTGCGCAAGATAGGCGGCGGAGGCTTCAGCATGGTCTACCTTGCGCGCGACGAGGCCAACCTGCCGGTGGCGATCAAGGAATACCTGCCGGGCGCACTGGTATTGCGCACCGAGGGTTCGGTTATCGTGCAGGCCAACTCGGACGAGAACAAGAACGTCTTCCTCCATGGCATGAAGTGTTTCTTCGAGGAGGGACGCGCGCTCGCCAAAATCAACCACCCCAACGTGATCCGCGTGGCCAACTTTTTCCGCGCCAATGAAACGGTCTATATGGTCATGCGCTTCGAGCGCGGCAAGACCTTGCAACAGCATATCCAGGCCAATCGCGGCAATATCCGCGAGAGCTTCCTGCGCCGGGTGTTTGCCCAGTTGCTGAACGGCTTGCGCGAAGTGCATACCCACAAACTGTTGCATCTGGACATCAAGCCCTCCAATATCTACATCCGTCTGGACGGGTCGCCGGTATTGATCGATTTTGG
>CAVSCL010000006.1:0-15325 GCA_963726485.1 uncultured beta proteobacterium
AGCCCATGATTGAGCAGGGCAGGGCCAGCCCGCGATCATCCAGTCGCCCCTGCACGCGTACCAGATATTCCTTCTCAATCTCGGAATGGTCGCCGATCAACTGCTTGGCAATGCGGCCATCCTGCGTCAGCACCAGCAAACCGGTCGAATCCATGCCGCTGCCCGGCAGCGCGCACCTTCGAGGTGCGTGGGGTGGAAAGCCAGACCGGCGCGACCATCCTGCCATAAGTCTCCGGGCGAATCAGTACCACCGCCGGTTGGTAACCCGGTTCCGGCTGTCCCGACATAACCCACCGGCTTGCGCAGCAACACCGTCACGCGTTCTTGCTGCTGGCGATTCGCCTGGGTATCGAGGCGGATGTCGCAATTCGGATCGACCTTGGTGCCCAGTTCGCTCACCCGCTGTCCGTCCACCCATACCATCCGCGCTCGATATAAGAGTCCGCTTCACGGCGCGAACACA
The DNA here is from genome assembly GCA_963726485.1 of uncultured beta proteobacterium. GTDB lineage: Bacteria > Pseudomonadota > Gammaproteobacteria > Burkholderiales > Thiobacillaceae > Thiobacillus. Next base: position 464 of record CAVSCL010000006.1, read on the forward strand.
GCCCGCGTTCGGACATGAGTTTGGAGAGGCGGATGGGTTCGGTAGTCATCGGCAGGAGTCGGGTTGAAGGCAGGGTGACTGATTGTTTTCAGTATGGATGCTATGAGTCGGATCACTATTGCGATCAGCCCTGCGAGGGCTGATCGCCGCTTGTGCCAGCAACCCGCCTGCTACCTGCCTGAATTACGCCTATGGGGCGATCGACCGGATCAGACAGGCGGGATGCCGACATGGGGTGAACCGGACAGCGTAAGGGATGACGACAAGACGTTTGTTGTAGGTCGCGATGTTACCGCAGAAGGAATATCATGAAAATTCGTCTGATTGCGCCGGCGGGGATCGATAGCGCGGCTGCGTTGCTCGGCCAGACCGAGTTGAATACCGAGCGAGTGGCATCGGTTGACGATCGGATTCGACGACCAGAGCCAGGTGGAAGACTGCGAATTGAGCAATTCAAGGGCGATCGGTCAAGCAGAGAAACGGAACCTCGTTTCCTTATCAGCGGGGTAAGGAGAAGAAAAAAGGAGAGCACCTCAGTGAATGCACATTTGAGTCTGCTGGCCGGATGGATCGGGGTGTTGGGCGGCGTGGTTTCCGGCGCCGTCGTTATTGGGCTGTTTTTCCATCGCGACAACTGGATCGGAGGCTACGGCTCGTTTTCCCGGCGCATGATACGGCTGGGACATATTTCCTTCTTCGGCATCGGCTTTCTCAATTTCGCCCTGGGCCTCACTGCATCAGCCGTTGAACTCCCGCCCGCTCATGAATCTTGCCGTTCCGGCCATGATTACCGGGGCGGTTACGATGCCACTTCTTTGCTTTCTGACCGCCTGGCGCAAACCATTTCGCCATTCGTTCTTTATCCCGGTGATCGGTGTTCTGGTTGCCGCCCTGGCCGTTGTATCGGGGTGGCCGACACCGTGAAACTCGGCCTGATTGCCGTCAGCGGTGTCCGGGCATACAACCCGGAGTTGACCGAGCTGGGTCTCACCCTGCCAGGCTTTGTTGACCGCAACCGCATCATCGCCTCGCTTCCCAGCCTGGGCTTGTTGACTCTGGCCGGGCTGACGCCGACCAGTGTCGATCTTCAGTACCTTGAAATGCCTGGCGACGTGGAAGGCGAACTGGCCGGGGGCTTCGATGCGGTTGCCATTTCGAGCTTCACGGCAAGGATCAAGGATGCCTACCAGCTGGCAGACCGCTACCGCGTCATGGGAACGAGGTTATCCTCGGCGGCCTTCACGTCACGGCCCTGCCCGAGGAAGCCATGCAGCATGCGGACAGCATCGTCATCGGCGAGGGTGAACCCCTATGGCCTGCCCTCATCGCCGACCTGAAGGCCGGGGCGCTGAAGCCGGTTTACGATGCGCGCGGATACGGCTTTGATCTGGCCGGCGCCCCCATGCCGCGCTTTGAACTTCTCGATATCGGGCAATACAACCGGCTCACGGTCCAGACCCAGCGCGGCTGTCCATTCCGCTGCGAGTTTTGCGCGTTATCGATTCTTCTCTCGCCGAAATACAAGCTCAAGCCGGTAGACAAGGTCATTGCGGAAATCCGCCGGATCAAGGAAACTGGGCGCAGCCCTTTCTATTGAGTTTGCCGACGACAACAGCTTCGTCAATAAACCGCATTCCAAGGCCCTGATGCGTGAACTGGCAAAGGAGAAGGTGCGCTGGTTCACGGAGACCGATATCTCGGTAGCCGAAGATGACGAATTCCTCGCCCTGATACGGGACAGCGGCTGTGCACAGGTGCTGATCGGTCTGGAAAGCGCCAGTCTGGCCGGCCTCAACGGGCTGGAGCAGCACACGAACTGGAAAGCCAAACAGCTGGACCATTATCTGCAGGCCATCCGGCGCATCGAGGACCATGGCATCACGGTGAATGGATGTTTTGTCCTCGGACTGGACGGAACCGGCCCGGAGAGCTTCGAACAGGTCTGGCAATTCGTCAAGGCCAGCGGCCTTTATGAAGTGCAGATTACGGTGATGACCGCCTTTCCCGGGACGCCTTTGTACGACCGGCTACGGAAGGAGGGGCGCCTGTTGAAGGAAAATGCCTGGGAACTGTGTACCCTGTTCGACGTGAACTTCAGGCCCACCTCCATGAGCGTTACCCGGCGGAGCTGGAGACCGGGCTGAGAGATCTTGCCGCACGGCTTTATAGCGTTGAATCTGACCCGCGAGCGCAGGGAAGGCTATCGAAGACGCCTGCGAAGTGATGTATCCAACACATTGATACGGAAGGAGTAGAGCCACGTACCCATGGACCAGACCCTTGTTTGTTATCGCTGCCCTATATGACGGCCTGCTGGGGCTGGCCTTCCTGTTCTTTCCTTTGGGCATTTTCGCCCGCTACGGTGTCGAGCCTCCCAACCACACCGCCTACGTGCAGTTCCCTGCGTTGCTGCTGCTGATATTCGCCGCGATGTTTCTGCGCATCGCGAACCACCCGGCGAAGAACCATCTAACCTGATTCCCTGTGGCATCGCCCTGAAAGCGTCCTTTGGGCATGGCGCATTCTGGTATGCAATGACCCAGGGATCCTTCCATGTGGATACCCTGGGCCTGGGCCGATCTTGTTTTTCTGATTGTTTTTGTATTCTCCTGGCTCAAGCTTCACCGCTTGTATGGCTAGCCGCCTGCGATGGCCGTTACGATGAGAAAGGGCTCAGCACCCGACGCGACCGTGTCGGGCAGTGGGGGGTCCGGCGGCTGATGGACAGATCCTCCTGGCAGGCGAAGAACCGCACCATCGGCCGGCGCTGTTGCGTGACGTGGTCGCGGATCGTTCCCTCCAGTGTTGGATAGCGCGCTTCGAGCGCGTTGAGCACCGACCGTTGGGTGATGGGACCATCGACGTCGAGCGGTACCTCGGCATAGACGTGCGCCAGCGTTTGCAGCGGGTACGGGAGTATGACCCGGATCATGGGAGCGTCTGCACTTCCACAGACAGCACGGCCGGGAGATCGCGGACTATGGGAGCCCAACTGTCTCCGGAATCGGTCGACGCGTACACCTGTCCCCCGGTGGTGCCGAAGTACACGCCGCACGCATCGAGCGAGTCGACGGCGAACGCATCGCGCAGCACGTTGACGTAGCAATCCTGTTGCGGCAGACCGCTGGTGAGCGGCTCCCACTCGTTTCCGCCCGTGCGGCTGCGGTAGACGCGCAGCTTGCCATCGGGAGGGTAATGCTCCGAGTCGCTCTTGATCGGAACGACATAGATCGTGTCCGGTTCGTGCGCGTGAACCTCGATCACAAACCCGAAGTCGGTCGGCAGGTTGCCGCTTATCTCGTGCCACGACTCGCCGGCGTCGTCGCTGCGCATGACGTCCCAGTGCTTCTGCATGAACAGCACGTTCGGGCGCGAGCGGTGCATCGCGATGCGGTGCACGCAATGGCCGACCTCGGCCGTCGGATCGGGGATGTATTGCGACTTCAGTCCGCGATTGATCGGCCGCCAGGTCTTGCCGGCGTCGTCGCTTCGGAACGCGCCCGCAGCCGAAATCGCGATGAAGATTCGCTGCGGATCGTCCGGATCCAGAAGTATCGTATGCAGGCACATCCCGCCGGCGCCTGGCTGCCAGCGGGGCCCGGAATCATGGCTGCGCAGGCCGGCGAGTTCCTGCCAAGACTGGCCACCATCGGTCGAGCGAAACAAGGCGGCGTCCTCAACGCCGGCGTAGACGGTATCCGGATCGGTCAGCGACGGTTCAAGATGCCACACCCGCTTGAACTCCCAGGGGCGGGCGTGCCGTCGTACCACTGGTGCGTGCCGGGGTTGCCGTCGTACACGAACTCGTTGCCCATGGTCTCCCAGGTCTTGCCGCCGTCGTTGGAACGTGGCAGCACCTGTCCGAACCAGCTACTCGACTGCGACGCATAGAGCCGGTTCGGGTCGGCCGGCGAGCCCTTCAGGTGGTAAATCTCCCAACCGCCAAAGTGGGGACCGCTGACGTACCAGCGCTGGCGCTTGCCGTCCGACTCCAGGATGAACGCGCCTTTGCGCGTACCCACCAGAACCCGCACTCTGCTCATTGCTTTCTCCTTCGCTCGATAGTTTGCCAGGGTTCTCGGTGTGGCCACCAGGACAGAGAACCCCGCAACAGCCGTTATCACCGCAAGCGCGCAGGTAGCCAAAGCCCGCCACGCCCAGCAGCAGCCAGAAAACCAGCCGGCGATCGGGAAATAAACGCCACCGCGCGTCGCGACGAAAAACTGTCTCCTCTCCGTGCTCAATGCAACGGCATCAATCGTGTGTATGCCACAACCCTCTGGTTCGGGCGCGTCCCCGGGACCCCGTTGTTGGCCATTTGCCAAGCGGCGAGGCAAGACGGGGCGGCTCTCTCAACCGTTGAGGAAGTAGATGTCCGGTTTATCCACGACACCCACTTTCTGCATTGTTTCTTTCAAATCAGCGGACTCGGCAAAGGCCTTCGCGCGTTTGAGGTCCGTTGCCTCGAACAGGATGACGACTTCGTTCGGGTCGTCGGCTCCCCGAAGAAGGGACTTCTCCGTGAGTCCGGCTTCCACGCGTTTTGGGCGGTGAGCGTCATACCCACCCTTCCATTCCGAGAAGTCTCTGACCTTGTGCCGTACCAGGATGTAGCTAGCCATGTATATCCTCCTTTTGGTTAACGTGTCGTCGAAATGCCGTTATCACACTATAGACACCTGACGAAGCTGTATAAGAAGAATCGGTGGGGGGTGGGGGTGTTCCCTTCTCCCAGCGGGAGAAGGGTTAAGGATGAGGGAGGTGTACTTCAATTACCCTGGAGTAATCGAAGGGGTCGGCGTCATATATTTCAAAGATCGAGCATCCCTTGCCCTTCTGGCGCCGCCTGATCGTCGCTTCCCCACCTGTCGTTCGCGTGGCTCGTGATGATGCGATTCAAAAAGATCCAGTTCATGACAATCGTTGGCGTTGTTCTGGGGCCTTCTATGCCGACTTGATGCTTTCAATCAGGATACATTCCTTGCCCGGCTGGCGCGGCTCGCCTGCACCGCTTCCAAGTCGTAGCCTGTCTCGCGGCAGGCTTTAAGTCATTAGAGGCCAAGTGAAATCGTATCAGCTGGCCGATGGTAGCAATGATGTCAGGCGCGCGCCAGCGCAGGTTTGAGGTAATGCCCGGTATGGCTGGCCTTGTTCGCAGCCACGGTTTCCGGGCTGCCTTCGGCGATGATTTCACCGCCACCCGCGCCGCCTTCGGGGCCGAGGTCGATCAGCCAGTCGGCGGTCTTGATGACGTCGAGGTTGTGCTCGATGACGATGACGCTGTTGCCGGCATCCGAGAGGCGTTGCAGCACCTTCAGCAGCAGGTCGATGTCGGCGAAGTGCAGGCCCGTGGTGGGTTCGTCGAGGATGTAGAGGGTGCGGCCGGTGTCGCGTTTGGAAAGTTCAAGTGACAGTTTGACGCGTTGCGCCTCGCCGCCGGACAGGGTGGTGGCGGACTGGCCGAGGCGGATATAGCCCAGGCCGACGTCGAGCAGGGTCTGAAGTTTTTTCCTTACCACCGGCACGGCGGCAAAAAATTCGTGCGCGTGTTCGACGGTCATGTCCAGCACGTCGCGGATGGTCTTGCCCTTATATTGAATTTCCAGCGTTTCGCGGTTGTAGCGCGCGCCGTGGCAGACGTCGCAGGGGACGTAGATGTCGGGCAGGAAATGCATCTCGACCTTGATCACACCGTCGCCCTGGCAGGCTTCGCAGCGGCCACCCTTGACGTTGAAACTGAAGCGGCCGGGGCCGTAGCCGCGCGCGCGGGCTTCGGGCACACCGGAGAAAAGTTCGCGGATGGGCGTGAACAGGCCGGTGTAGGTGGCGGGGTTGGAGCGCGGGGTGCGGCCGATGGGCGACTGGTCGACGCTGATGACCTTGTCGAAAAACTCCAGGCCGTGGATTTCGCCGTGCGGCGCGGGCTCGGCGGAAGAGCCGTAGAGATGCCTCGCCACGGCGCTATAAAGTGTGTCGTTGATGAGCGTGGATTTGCCGGAACCCGATACGCCGGTGACGCAGACGAACAGCCCCACGGGCAGATTGAGCGTGACGTTTTTCAGGTTGTTGCCGGTCGCATTCGTTAACTGCAACATGCGCTTCGGGTCAGGCTGGCGGCGCTGTTCCGGCATGGCGATGCTGCGCCGCCCGGAAAGGTATTGCCCGGTGAGCGAGTGTTCGGCGAGGCGGATTTCCTCGGGCGTGCCTTCGGCCACGACTTCGCCGCCGTGCACCCCCGCGCCGGGGCCCATGTCCACCACATAGTCGGCGGCGCGGATCGCGTCCTCGTCGTGCTCCACCACCAGTACCGAGTTGCCGATGTCGCGCAGGTGTTTGAGCGTGGACAGAAGCCGGTCGTTGTCTCGCTGGTGCAGACCGATCGACGGCTCGTCCAGCACGTACATCACGCCGGTGAGGCCGGAGCCGATTTGTGAAGCGAGGCGGATGCGTTGCGACTCGCCGCCGGAGAGCGTGTCGGCGTTGCGGTCGAGCGAAGATAATCCAGACCGACGTTATTCAAGAAACCGACGCGGGCGATGACTTCCTGCACGATCTTGTCGGCGACTTTGGCGCGGTGGCCTTCCACGCTGAGCTGGCTGAAAAACGCCAGGGTCTGTTTGAGCGGCATGGCGCTGACTTCGTAAATGGGCAGGCCGCCCACCATCACATGACGGGCCTCTTCGCGCAGCCGCGTGCCGCCGCACGCGGGGCAGGGTTTGTTGTTCTGGTATTTCGACAATTCCTCGCGCACCGCCATCGAGTCGGATTCCTTGTAACGCCGCTCCATGTTGGCGAGCACGCCTTCGAATGGGTGTTGCCGCGTGGTGAAGCCGCCGCGCGGGGCAAGGTACTGGAAGCCGATGGCCGCTTGCCGCTGCCGTTGAGCAGAATGTCCTGGATGCGCTCGGGCAGTGCTTCGTAGGGCGTGTCGAGGTCAAAGCCGTAATGCATCGCCAGGCTCTGCAACATCATGAAGAAGAACTGGTTGCGCTTGTCCCAGCCTTTGATCGCGCCGCTTGCCAGCGACAGATGCGGGAAGGCGACGACGCGCGCCGGATCGAAAAAGGTGATGTGGCCCAGGCCGTCGCACTCGGGCACGCGCCCATGGGATTGTTGAACGAGAACAGGCGCGGCTCCAGTTCCGGCAGCGAATAGCTGCACACCGGGCAGGCGAATTTGGCCGAGAACAGATGTTCCTGCCCCGATCCATTTCCACCGCCAGCGCCCGGCCGTCAGCGTGACGCAGCGCGGTCTCGAAGGATTCGGCCAGGCGCTGCTTCACATCCGGGCGCACTTTCAGCCGGTCTACCACGACTTCGATGGTGTGTTTCCTGTTCTTGTCGAGCTTGGGCACGGCGTCGATTTCGCACACCTTGCCATCGACTCTGACGCGGACGAAGCCCTGCGCTTTCAGTTCGTCGAACAGTTCCAGGTTCTCGCCCTTGCGCCCACGATCAGGGCGCGAGGATCATCAGCCTGGTGTCTTCCGGCAGCACCAGCACCGCATCGACCATTTGCGACACGGTTTGCGCGGTGAGCGTGATGTGATGCTCCGGGCATTGCGGGTCGCCGACGCGGGCGTAGAGCAGGCGCAGGTAGTCGTGGATTTCGGTGACCGTGCCGACGGTCGAGCGCGGATTGTGCGAGGTGGCTTTCTGCTCGATGGAAATGGCCGGGGACAGCCCCTCGATCAGATCCACGTCGGGCTTTTCCATCAGCTGCAGGAACTGCCGCGCATAGGCCGAAAGCGACTCGACATAGCGGCGCTGGCCTTCGGCATACAGGGTGTCGAAGGCGAGCGAAGACTTGCCCGAGCCCGACAAGCCGGTGATCACCACCAGCTGGTTGCGCGGCAGGTCGAGGTTGATGTTCTTGAGGTTGTGGGTGCGGGCACCGCGTACGCGGATGAATTCCATGGGGCGCGGGGTCTGTGCGACAACCTGCTAATATAGCGGACTTCAAGAATTCGCCGCAATTCCTGCTGTGTCCCAAATCGAACTGTCCGAAAACATGACCCGCGCCGAGAAGCGCGCCACCTCCGGTCTGGCGGCCATTTTCGGCCTGCGGATGCTGGGGATGTTCCTGATCCTGCCGGTGTTCGCGCTGTATGCCGGGCATCTCCCGGGCGGCGACAATCACACCCTGGTTGGCCTGACGCTGGGCATGTATGGCCTCACGCAGGCCGCGCTGATGATTCCCTTCGGCATGGCTTCCGACCACATCGGGCGGAAGAAGTCATCATCTTCGGACTGCTGGTATTCGCCGCCGGCAGTTTCCTTGCGGCCTTTGCGACCGATATCTACTGGACCATAGCCGGCCGCGCCATGCAGGCGCAGGCGCCATTTCCGCCGCCGTCACCGCCATGCTGGCCGACCTCACGCGCGAGGAGCACCGCACCAAAGCGATGGCGACCATCGGCTCCACCATCGGCGTCTCCTTCGCCGTATCGCTGGTGGCAGGCCCCGCACTGAATCGCGTCATCGGTGCGCCGGGGATATTTGCCTTGACCGGCATCCTCGCGCTGGCCGCGATCTTCGTCGTCAACACTGGATTCCCGATCCCACCGACAGCTCACTTCCACGCCGATGCCGAGGCCAACCCCGCGCGTTTGAAGGACGTGCTGCGCGACCCGCAACTGCTGCGGCTGGACTTCGGAATCTTCGCGCTGCACGCCGCGCAGATGGCGATGTTCGTTGTCGTCCCGGTGGCGCTCAAGAACAGCGGACTGGCCGCAGACCAGCACTGGGCAGTGTATCTGCCGGTGCTGCTGGGTTCGTTTGTATTGATGGTACCGGCCATCATCTATGGCGAAAAGCGCGGTAAGATGAAACCGGTGTTCGTCGGCGCAGTGACCCTGATGCTGGCCGCCCAGATCGGTTTGGCACTCGGTATCGGCCACTTCTGGGGCATCGTCTGGGCCTTGTTCTTCTATTTCGTCGCCTTCGACCTGCTCGAAGCCAGCCTGCCTTCACTCATTTCCAAACTCGCACCGGTTTCGGCCAAGGGTACCGCGATGGGCGTATACAACACCTCACAGGCGCTGGGTCTTTTCACCGGCGGCGCCATCGGCGGATCGCTGGCCCAGCATCACGGTTTTCCCGCCGTGTTCGAATTCTGCGTGGTGCTGATGGGCGCCTGCTGATCGCCAGTCTGTCCATGACCGCGCCGCTCGCGATCAGACCCGCATGTTCCGTGTCGGGGTCATGGATGGCGACCAGGCGGCGCTGTTGAAATCGCAACTGATCGGTGTGGCCGGCGTGGTCGAAGCGGCCGTGCTCGCGGAGGAGGGTGTAGCCATGCTGAAAGTGAAGCTCGCGGGCTGGGACGAAGCAGGGGCGAAGGCGATTCTGCAGCCACAAGCTAGAAGTCGGCGTGCTTCCGGTTCGCGGATAGAATCGGCTTACGCATTCAGGATATTTACGGGGGTCATGGCATCCATTAACAAAGTCATGCTGATCGGCAATCTGGGCAAGGATCCGGAATACGCTACATGCCTAGCGGCGACGCAATCGCCAATCTGACACTGGCCACCACCGAAAACTGGAAAGATAAACAGGGTGAGAAGCAGGAGCGCACCGAGTGGCATCGCGTCTCCATGTTTGGCGGCTGGCGGAAATTGCGGGCGAATACTGAAGAAGGGCAGCTCGGTCTATGTCGAGGGCAAGCTGCAGACGCGAAAAGTGGCAGGACAAGGATGGGGACGATCGTTACACCACCGAGATCGTCGCCAACGAGATGAAGATGCTCGGCGGTCGCGCCAGCGGTGGCGACGCCGAGCATGGAAGCGCCGCGCGCCGCGCCCGCCCGTTCAATGGCGGCAGCTGCCGCGACCAAGCCGTCCGGCGGCAGCGGCTTTGACGACATGGAAGACGATATTCCGTTCTGATTGAGGCGCGGCGTTAGCGTAATACTGCAACCCGGGGCCGATGTCTGACCCGACTCGGTATAATTGTACAACTTATTGATTATCGGAGGGTTCATGCCGATTTGACGCTTACAAATGTGCGTCCTGCGGACTCGGGCAGACGACATGCAAAAGGTGTCCGATGCGCCGCTGACCAAATGCCCCGAGTGGCGGGGCGGACTATACCAAGCAGCTGACTGCCGCCGGCTTTGCCCTCAAGGGCAAAGGCTGGTATGCAACAGACTTCAAGGGCGGGAACAAGCCTGCCGAGAAGAAGGAGGAAGCGCCTGCCCACTCCTGCGGCTCGGGAGGTTGTTCTTCCTGCTCCTGAAAAATCAATTACCAACAAATGAGGTACGTGGGCGGCTTCGGCCGCCCGCCTTTTTATTGTGAAACGTTATTTTGTTACCGGCCTGCTGATCTGGGTGCCCCTGGGAATTACCCTGTGGGTGCTGAACCTGCTGATCGGAACCATGGACCAGAGTCTGCTGCTGCTGCCGGATGCATGGCAGCCGCAAGCCTGGCTTGGTTTTCGCATTCCAGGACTGGGCGTGATTCTGACCCTGCTGGTGATTCTCATCACCGGCTTGGCCACCGCAAATATCATTGGTCAGCGACTGGTGGATTTCTGGGAATCCCTGCTGCTGCGGATTCCCGTGGTCAAGTCCATCTACAACAGCGTCAAGCAGGTGTCCGATACGCTGTTTTCCAGCGAAGGCCAGGCTTTCAAAAAGGTCCTGCTGGTGCGTTATCCCCATCCGGAGGCGTGGTCTATCGGCTTCCAGACCAATGTGCCGACTTCTGTATCCGGCCGGATGGAGGATGAACATGTTGCGCGTGTTCATCCCGACCACGCCCAGTCCAGTGAACGGCTTCTATTTTTTCGTAAAGAAGACCGAGACCATGGAATTGAACATGACCGTGGATGAGGCCCTGAGAGCGATCGTGTCCATGGGGGTGGCGACTGCGAGCGACAAGGAAAGATCGCGCCACAAGGGCAATCAATAATTCGAGACAATACACACCATGATGCGTACTCATACCTGTGGCGAAGTCACTGCCGCTCACATCGGACAATACCGTCACTTTTTGCGGCTGGGCTCATCGCCGGCGTGATCATGGCGGCGTGATCTTCATCGACCTGCGTGACCGTTATGGCCTGGTGCAAATTGTCTGCGACCCGGACATGGGCGAGGATTTCAAGCGGGCAGAGGAAGTGCGCCACGAGTTTGTGCTGCGCATCAGCGGCCTGGTGCGCGCGCGTCCGGAAGGAACCGTCAATCCCAACCTGCCGACCGGTGAAATTGAAGTGCTGGCCAAGCAGATCGAGATCCTCAATGCGGCCGCCACGCCGCCTTTTCTGATTGATGACGACACCATCAATGAAAACATCCGGCTGACCTATCGCTATCTCGACCTGCGCCGCGAGCCGATGCAGAAGAACATGGCGCTGCGCTACCGCATGGCCAAGAGCATGCGCGATTACCTGGACAGCCACGGTTTCATGGAAGTGGAAACACCCATGCTGACGCGTTCCACCCCGGAAGGCGCGCGCGATTACCTGGTGCCATCGCGGCGTGCACGACGGCATGTTCTATGCGCTGCCGCAGTCGCCGCAGTTGTTCAAGCAGCTGCTGATGGTGGCGGGCTTCGACCGTTATTTCCAGATCACCAAATGCTTCCGCGATGAAGACCTGCGCGCCGATCGCCAGCCCGAATTCACCCAGGTCGACCTGGAAATGTCCTTCGTCAATGAAGAGGACGTCATGGGTCTGGTCGAGGGCATGATTCGCGAAATGTTCAAGAATGCGGCAGGACGTCGATCTGCCCGCCGCATTCCCACGCATGAGCTGGCATCGACGCCATGAACCGCTACGGCTCCGACAAGCCCGACATGCGGGTGACGCTGGAACTGACCGAGCTGACCGACGTGATGAAGGACGTCGACTTCAAGGTGTTTTCCGGGCCGGCCAACGCCGCCAACGGCCGCGTCGCCGCGCTGCGGGTTCCCGGCGGCGGCGATTCTCGCGCGGCGAGATCGACGGCTACACCGAGTTCGTCAAGATCTACGGCGCCAAGGGTCTGGCCTAGATCAAGGTCAACGAAAAAGCCAAGGGCCGCGACGGCCTGCAATCGCCCATCGTCAAGAACCTCCACGACGCAGCGCTCAGCGCGATTCTGGAGCGCACCGGCGCAGCAGACGGCGACCTGATTTTCTTCGGCGCCGATAACGCCAAGGTGGTGAACGACTGCACTCGGCGCACTGCGCGCCAAGGTCGGCCACGAAAAGGGCTATGTCGACGGCCGCGCCTGGGCGCCGTTGTGGGTGGTGGATTTCCCGATGTTCGAATACGACGAGGAAGAGAAGCGCTGGGATGCGCTGCATCATCCCTTTCACCGCGCCCAAGGACGGCCACGAAGACTGGCTCGCCAGCCGATCCCGGCAAGTGCCTGTCCAAGGCCTACGACATGGTGCTGAACGGCTGGGAAGTCGGCGGCGGCTCGGTGCGTATCCACCGGGAAGAGGTGCAGGAAAAAGTGTTCGCCGCACTGAACATCGGCGAGGAAGAGCGCCGCGAGAAATTCGGTTTCCTGCTCGACGCCCTGCAATATGGCGCACCGCCGCACGGCGGGCTGGCGTTCGGTCTGGATCGTCTGGTGACGCTGATGACCGGCGCCGAATCGATCCGCGACGTGATCGCCTTCCCCAAGACCCAGCGCGCCTCCTGCCTGATGACCGAACGCGCCCAACGTGGTCGACGAGAAGCAGTTGCGCGAACTGCATATCCGCTTGCGCAGTCGCCGGAACTGGTGCAGCTGACAATATCGAGGGTGTGCCATGCACACCATGTGCCGAAGATCGTGCTCGAGGTTGTTCATGCACTGTCGACTGGTAGGTGCGATCATCCAACCCTGCCAGAATGCGGCAGCATCCGCGCGAGGTCGAGTGGTAACGCGATTTCCGATACCTCGCGGACTGCGTCCTCCGGCGGCTCGGTACGCGTTGTTCAACATCGGGAAACGCAGGCGCCGGCCAGCGCTGTGACCACCCCACCCAGGGTAGATTAATCCGGTACAGCGCGGGCGGTTGAAAAAAGCGATCAGACCCACCCGGCACCCATCCGTGGGTGGCATTGGCCAGCAGCATAGTTTCCAGTAATGCCCAGAAGCAGAGACAGGCTACTTCCCGGGCGCCTGCCTGGACATCCTGAAGGATATACTAGCGACAGCGGTCCATTTTAATAAGTACAATGAATACCTGATGAGTTGGGATCTGGACTCCGTCAGTCCCTATCCATTGCAGCCCGTTATCTCTGGATGAGTACTGGTGGGGGCGTTGGCTGCGGCCCCGCTAGACCCAATCGCCGTCGACTTCCAGCCAGCAGGGAACACACCTCATTGCTTGGGGTGGCTGCGGCTGTACCGGTAAGCTCGGCGACAGCCCCTGGGAGGTGCTGACCGATCGCGGACATCTTTTCCCGAATTTGTTCACTTTATGCGGACCTCGCGGGTCATCAGACAACCGGCAATATCTTCATGAGTGGAACGACGGAGGGTAGTGGTTGGCGAACAATGTGCACATGTTGAACAAAGTCAGCCGAATGGCCTGACCGCCTCACGTGCAGTTCTCTCTGGGGCAGCTCCCAGCGACGTGCAGGGTAAATCGGCGTCACGGGCAAGCCTCCCCGGTTAGTTTTGGGCTATAAGACTCAATCTCAATACGGCACCCCTTTCCTTACACACTATCCGTAGCAATGCTCCAGCAGCAGGTGGCCCTGTGGGTGAGCAGTCTTGCGGCCCGAGATCAACCACGCTTGCCACCAAGCCTGAATACCAAGCCCAAACCCAAACCGCTGAGGAGACGGAAATGAAACACCTTCATCTGCGGCAGCGCTGTCTGGGCTTGTGGGGAGACTCACCGGTGCCGTTGCCGAGCCGAACTTGCGCGTCAACGCCCGATTCCGACTGGGGTGTGGTGACCCATCAGGCGGATATGCTGGTGCCAGCAGATCCGAAGCCGGCCTGGCCGGTGTAGACCTATTTACGACAACCTGGCACGCTGGTGCCGGAGATGGAAGTCCAGTTCACGTCATCAGCAGAGCCCGGCCGGCCCAGAGCGTGTGGAGCGACAGGGCAGAGCGGCATCCTGTCTTTCCTGGTTCCGGGATGTTCTCGTGCTGCAGATGGATGAAAAACCGGTCGAGCATGCGCTTTCGGGCGATCGCGGGCAGCGTTTCAGCAGCATGCGCGGCAAGTGTTTGGCGGATCGTCGGTCTTCGGCAATCCGGTGCGGTTTTGCAATGCACGTATCATCCCGCTGTTCCCCTTCCCGCCGCTGCTCGGCGCCTCGATGATCGAGAACGATGTGGAAAGCGAGATGTCCGCCCGTGCGTAGCGAAATGGTAAGGCGTGCGCCCGCCGCGAAGCCATACTAACGCGGCATAACCATGACCGAGGAAGCGGTTCCCAGCCCGAACAAACGGCCGGTATCAGTATCAGTGGGGATGATAACCCCGGATTTGCAGGTGCTGCTCTGCTGGAACGGCGGTTCATCCAGCTCGCTGGCAATCGGTGACCGGTTTCACGGGACGCGGGTGAAACCCTGACCAAACAGCCATCCGCGAAGTGCGGGAGGAAACCGGACTGGATGCCATGACTTATATTCTTTCCCACTGGGGCTATGCCAACGAATACGAAATTTATGCGTGCTACCGGCATCGTTACCCGCCGGGCATCAGCCGCAACACCGAGCATGTATTCGGCCTGCAACTGCCGCAGCCCCTGCCGGTGACGCTCGCGCCCGGCGAGCATCTGGCCTGGCAGTGGCTGCCGTGGGACAAGGCCGCCGGGAAGTGTTTCTCTCCCGCCCAGCAATGCCGAGGCCATCCGCCTGCTGCCAGCCATCGGTTTGGGCAATAGCTCCGGTCGCGTTTCACGCATCATCACAGCATGACATC
>CAVSCL010000007.1:0-7610 GCA_963726485.1 uncultured beta proteobacterium
ATACACTGAGTCACACCACCCACTCGACGACGTCGGATCGGAGGTTTGTTGCTTTTTCCAGAATGGATTGCAACTGGTCAGAAACCTTGCCCAGATCGGCCAGATCAACTGTGGCTACATGTATGCACTGGACACCGGCCTCGGCAGCATGGCTATCGATGTTCCTCTGGATGCGAAAACTCCGTTGCAGTCCCGCATCGGCGCCTACCCGGTCATGGTGCGGATAGAGCAGAAAAACATCACCCACCCCGTAGCGATGGGCATAGCCCAGCATCTGGTAGACATCTCCTTGGCCGATTTTGTGTTTGCGCTCCTGCTCGTCCAGAACCACTTTCCATTTCGTGTCGATGATCCAGACCGGCCTGCCATTGCGTAAACCCGTGATGTCGGGCCTGGTTTGGAATGCGCCCGCGCCAGTGTGCCGGTCTTGCAGTAAATAGCGCGATGGCCCCTGCAAAACCACCTGCCAGCCTGCGGGCTGAAGACGGTACGCGCGACTTCGCCGATGTATTCCTCGAACAACTCGTTCATGTCGAAGATCAGGCCGAAGCCTTCCAGCCCGCCGGAAGTCACGTCCTGGCTGCGGTTTTGCAGAATCATCCGCGCCATCGCCACCAGCGGTTCGTAGCGCGAGTTGGCGCGGTCGAAGTGCAGGCGGTGCCATTCCAGCGCAGCGGCGGGGACATCGCTGACGCCCTCAAGCGTGAAATCCAGTTCCGCCAGGCGCCGTGCGTTGTCGCCGTTGCGCGTGACCCGGCGCAAACGCCGCACCGCTGCCTTCAATACCCGGTTGACCGGCGTGTCGACCGTGAACTCGTCGAACTCGCACTGGAAGCGTTCCGGATGAAAGGCGTTCAGGGTCGCCTGCAAGCCGGTCAACAACTTGCCACGCAGGGCGGGCAGATTGTCCGAGTGGCGCTCGTAGCGGCTGACGAGCCCCCGATGCACCTCCACGAACAGCTTGTCGCAGAACAGCCGAATGAAAATTTCCAGAATTGTCAGCTTCTGTGCGGCCAGCCGAGCCAGATCGGCCTCATGAATCGCCAGCCGTCGCGTGCGTGCCAGCATCCGGAACAGATTGATGCGTGTGCTCCGATCATCCAGCCCGTCGATCTTGGGGATGATCTCCACCGCATCCGCCCCGAGTTGCACCACACCGACAAACTGCTGGGCTTTCAGCGTGGTGCGGGTGGCATGCTTGAACACGTCGCCTTTCAGACCCGCAGATTTCAAGCGTTGCGACACGCGCTCCAGCGCATCCGCCTGCGCAGGCGTGACTGATTTTCGGCCCTCGCTGGAAAAGCGCTCGTCGATGGCGAAGGTTTCGTATTCGCGGAGGGTGAGGACGCTCACGCTAATCTTGGCACCACCAGGGGATTCTTGATGGTGAGCGTGCCATCGACGATCTGGCCATCCTGCAAATCCTCGGAGTAGAGGACTGAGCAATTGGATTCGAGTGCCGCCGCGACAATCAGGCTGTCCCAGTAGCTGAACTGGTAAGTGGCGCGCAGTCGGCTGGCATTGAGATGGGTTTCCTGGCCGGGGCTGACGACGCGACAGCGGGAATAGAAGCTTGTCACGATCTCGACCAATGCTCCTTCGGCCATACCAGCCTTGCGAATTAAATTGGACGACACCTCGGCGATCACCTGTTCATTGATGACATAGCGAATGGGCATGTCTATCAGAGCCTTGGCACGCTCGTGCAACGGCTCTTCGCCGGGACGCAGAAAGAATGCGTACAGCCAGATATTGGAATCGACGAAAGCGTTATCGCTCATGCGCTTCATCCCTGGACAATGGCACGAAATCGGGCATCACCAGGGGATTGGCGGCCAGTCTGGAGATGGCATCGTCCGCGCCAGTCAGCCCCGCCTGAGCCTGCTCGTCCTCGTACATCACGACAACCCGGACGGCCTGCCCCGGCGTCAGCGTCAGAGGTTGTGGCAAAGGGATGGATCGCCCCTGGACGACGGCATCGAATTCAATGGCTTGCATCTTGTTTCTCCTTCGTGGGCATATAGAGTTTACGAAAAGCATCAGCGGTGAAAGTTGCGTTAATCGAATAGCGCATTCTGGTCTCCTCCGTCCTGCTCAAGTAACCAGGGCGCAGGCAAGTCATCAATTTTCAGGAAAGCGCTGCCATCGCCAGGGTCGTTCAATACCTGCCGATCTTCTGCCAGTCCTCGTAGAAGTATTCCTGTAGTAGCGGAATCACCTTGCGGCGGAAGACGGCATCGAGGTCGGCTAGCGTCTTGACGTTCCAGAAGAAGGCATGACCGATGGTGTGGTCGCGGTCGTAGAGGTATTCGACGCGCTCGTTGAGAGCTGTGAGCATTTCGTCAAGATCGATGCCATTAACTGTTCTCGTCATGTACCACCTTGCCAGCCAGCAATGTGGCATCAGGCATCATCTCCTCGAACTCGAATCGCCGGCGCAAGGCCGTATCGAGCAGGGCAATGGAACGGTCGGCGGTGTTCATGGTGCCGATCAGGTAGAGATTCGGCGGCACGCCAAAGGTATCGCCCGAGTAAGGCAGAATGACCTTGATTTCGTTGTCCGCACCCAGCCGCTTGTCCGGTTCCAGCAGCGTGATCAGTTCGCCGAAGACCTTGGAGATATTGGCGCGGTTGATTTCGTCGATGATGAGGACAAATTTTTCCGGTTCTCTCTTTTCTTTGCGCCTTATTAAACTCATCCTCGGCGCGAATGCACATCTGCCGGAAGATGCCTTTGCGGATTACATATCTAACCGCGCCCTCTTTTTCATCTGTAACAGGTCGAATGCCCTCGACGAAATCCTCGTAGCTGTAGGACTGGTGAAAGGTAACGAAGGCGATGCGGCCTTGCTTCAACCAGAGTCGGAATAAGCATCACGCCCTGCTGCCGCAGATTTTGGCTGCCTTCTCGCGGACGATGTAGGTTTTTCCGGTCCCGGGCGGGCCGTAGAGGATGCGATTCAGTGATTTGTCAGCCAAGCCACCCATTTCGCTTTTGCTTTCTTCCATTTTCACATTTTCCGTTGGTGCTACCGGCGTCTGGTCATTGGGGTCAAGCGGATAGCGGCGAAGTGCCTCATCGATTAGCGTATCCGGCACCACGCCTGTATGCGCGAGTATTTTGAAGTTCATTTCGAATGAAATGTCAGCCGTTGATAGTAGCAATCATTATGTCTGCCCACGAATTTCGCCTCCCAAATTTTGCTCTGGATATAGCCGATGGTGCTGTTGATCGTTTCCGTTCCGCCTCGCAGCGAGAAATGATGCAACCTGGTCACCTGATCGTTTGTTATTCCTGCCTCCCTAAGGAAGTTGGCGACATCGAGTAGTTCCTGGTCATAAGGCATTCATTTCTCCTTCAACGACATCACCAACGTCATCGGCCTCGACGGCGAAGCCACAAAGCCGTAGTGCTCATAAAACGCCTTGGCCGCATCCGACAGGGCATGCACCAGCAGGCCGCGTATCCCGAGGATGGCGCTGGCGGCCTGGGTGCGCTCGACGGCATCCCGCAACAAGGCGGCGCCCAGGCCGCGACCTTGCCAGGTTTGATCGACGGCGAGCCGTCCCAGTACCGCCATCGGGATCGGGTCGGGCATGTTGCGCTTGAGTCCGCCGGGGGCGTCGTTCAGCGCCAATGCGCCGGAAGCCAGGCAGTAATAGCCCACCACCCGCCCGGCTTCGGCCACGACGTAGGTGCGGGAAGCGCCGCTGATCTGGTTGGCGCGGGCGCGGCGTTTCAGCCAGTCGTCCATGCTGGCCGTGCCGCAGGCAAACCCGTCGATTTGGTGTTCCGCATGCAGCAGGGTGGGCGCTTCCAGCATCAGGCTTTCCAGGGTTTTGCAGCCTTCATCAAACGCTTGTAGCCTGCGCCGCCGGGTGCCTGATCGAGCACGCTGAGGTAATGCGCGTAGGTCTCCGGATCGACCCGCACCAGGGTCTGATCGAGCAGCGCGTCTTCGGCGGCGCGGCGGGCGGCGTCGATCATGAATTCGGATCGGGATTTGCCTTGACCTTGCGCCGCGCGGTCGATCAGGTTGCGGATGTCCTCGCGCACCCGCAGGTTGACCGCGCGAGTGTTGGAGTCGTTCGGGACGACCGCTTGATTAAGGGTTTTCATGGCAATTCCTCTACGCATGTTTACATGTCCAGCATGATACACGTTGTGTATTAAGCGCGGCGTTCAGGACATCACGCGGATTCTTCTGCCACCCAGCACAATAGATTCACCAGCGCCATCTGCTCGACGGTATTGCACTTCACCGTCAGCAAGTCCGGGCTGGCCACGACCACAGCCAGGCACTGGGCGCGGGAGATGGCGACGTTGAGGCGGTTTTTCGAGAACAGGAAGCCGATGTCTCGGGGTAAATATTCCTCGCTGGAGGTGGCCATGGAGACGATGACGACCGGCGCTTCCTGGCCCTGGAATTTGTCCACGGTGCCGACCCGCGCGCCTTCGGGCAGGGTTTGCCGCAGCAGATTGACCTGCATGTTGTAGGGGGCGACGACCAGGATATCGGCGGGGCCGATGCGGTGTTTCTTCCCGTATTTGTCGATGAAGTGCTGCAGCAGCAGATTGTCGTAAAGGGCGCGGATGCGCCCGGCTTCTTCGGGGCTCTTCTGGCTGTTGCCTGCGTGGGCCAGGGGCAGGAAGCGGATGCCGGTTTCGATCAGGATGGGGTCGGCCTTTTTGTTGAGGACGAGTTTCTGGTTTTCGTTGGCCTCCTCGGGTTGCAGGCGGCCTTCATAGACGGCGTCTGAAATGAAGCGGCAGACGTCGGGGGCCATGCGCCAGGTGGTGGGCAGAAAGATGCCGCGATCCGGCGGGACGGTGGCGCGGCCGTCGAGCAGGTATTCCAGGCCGGATTCGCCGGAGTGGCCGGGATGGACGCCCTGGGTGGGTTGGCCGAGTTGCATGGGGTCGCCGAGCAGGACGACGTTGCGTGCGCAGGTGCCCATGGCGACGAGGTTGGCGAGACTGACCTGGCCGGCTTCGTCGATGAAGAGATAGTCGAAGGTCTGGTCGAATTCTTCCTTGGTGAATAGCCAGGCGGTGCCGGCGACCAGTTGGTCGTCGGCACCGATGCCGTCGGCGCTTGTTTCATTGCGGATGAATTGGCCATCGAAATCGCTGTCCGGGTTGCGGTTGCTGGCTTTTTTGACTCCGGTGAAGGCTAGCCCCTGCTGCAAGGCGACTTCTTCGACCGCGGCAAGCAGATTGTGGATGGCCTTGTGGCTGTTGGAGGCGATGGCAATGCGCTGTCCACGTTCAAGCAGGGCGGCAATGAGATGTGAACCCGTCCAGGTTTTTCCGGCACCCGGCGGGCCCTGGATGAAGAGATGGCTGTGATCGAGGTTGGCAGCGGCTTCGACGATTTCGGGTAGAAGGTCGACGGATTCCGAAACGATGGGGCTCCCAAGAGTGCGTCCGGAGATGGCGGGCAGCGTGCGCCAGAGTATGGATTCCAGTGCCCGATAACGGTGGTCACCCGCGATGAGGCTGTCGGCGACTCGCCGCAGCGCGGCTTGCTGATCTTCCGTGCTGTAGGGACTGCCTGGGCCCCAAGGCCAGGTTTTCGGGTTGGGGGCGATTTGGCTGCGACGCGCAGGACGACACGGCGGGCGTCTTCATCCAGGGTGAGTTCGCCGAGCGGCTCACCGGTGGCGGCGTTGGTGACGGTATCGCCGCTCTTGAGTTTGGTTTCCTGTTCCGGGTAGCTATAGGTGTAAATGACCGAGCGTTTGTCTGGCCGGGGCGGGGTGTCCGGGTCGAGTGTGAGGCCAGCCAGACATTCGCCGTCTTCCAGCCATTCTTCCTCGCTCATTTCCATGCGCGCGTACATCGCCCACCACTGGGGCTTGGCTTCGCGGCGGTGGTAGTCCAGAAGCTGGAAGGCGAGTTCGCGGGCACGGGCGTCGTCGTCCCATTGTGTCGGGTCGTCGGGAAGGTGCCCAAGCAGCGCCAGACGGTAGGTTTCGAGCTGGATATCCCAGGGGGTACGTGTCTCGGCTTCCGGCTCCGGCTGTTCACGAGCAAACCAGGGCAGGCTGTGCGGGCGCAAGCCCAGCAGCCATTCCCGCAGTTGCCAGGTCGAACGGCAGTCGTCCTCGTTGTAGTCGCGGATGTCGGCGAGCAATTGCGCCTCGCCGGTCTCCTTCCAGCGTTCGTAATAAACAATCGAAGCGCCCGCGCTTTTCACCTCGCCTGCGCGCTTGTCGGCGTAGAAGGTTTCCAGGTTCTTGATGGAGTAGCGCGGTTCGGAGACGCGCAGCCCTTCACGCACCACTTTGTAGAGATCGACCAGCTTGCCGGCGCGCAGCAGGTGATCCACCTCGGCTTCACGCGTGCCGTGCAGGGACATCAAGCGCTTGAGGGCGGTGGCCTCGTAAGCAGCGTAGTGATAAATGTGTGCGGCCGGGTGCTGCTTGAGGCGTTGCATGGCGAAGTCGATGAAGGCCTCGAAGGCGATGCGCTCTTCGCTGCGGTTGTGCGCCCAGAATTCATGGAAATGAAACTGGCCGTGCTCGATGGCGCCGACGCCGAACAGGTATTCCAGGCCACCGTCCTCGTAGGGGTCGCCTTCCATGTCGAAGAACAGGTCGCCGGGATCGGGCTGGGGCAGACGGGCGAAACCCCGACCGGGTTCGACCGACAGCAGTTCGTGGACATTTTCCCCGGTGTCGCGTTTGTGGCGTTGCAGCCGGGCTTGCTGGCGCAGACGGGCGAGCGTGTCTGAATGCAGTTTGGCAATGCGGGCATCGTCATCAAGGTCGGCCAACGCAGCCAGGGTGGTGACTCCGGCTTCCTGCAATTTGCGGATTTGCAGGAGGCTGATGTTGGCGACTTGCGAGAGGTGGTCGTCGGCGAGCCGCCGTGCTTCGCAGGCCTCGCGCCAGTGGCAGAGGTCGCAGCGGGGCACGGGGTTGGGGTAGGTCGCTTTATCGTCCTGCTCGATGAAGGCCAGGTAGCGCTGGCGCAGGGTGGCGAAATAGGCACGGTAATCGGCGGTGCGGAAACTGCGCTCGCTGCTGTCGCCGAAAACCAGATGCAGCCGCTCGGGTTCGCGGCCTTGCGCCTGTTCCAGCAAGTCGGCGTAGAAGCAGAGCTGTATCAGGAACTTGGCCTTGGGTGAGCGGGCAAGTTTGGTGTCGGCGATTTCGTAATGCCAGTCGCCCAGATTCGACGCGCCTGGCACTCGCACCAGAAAGTCAGCATAGCCAGCGAACGTCCCGTGTCGCAGGGCTGCCTGATAGATGACTTCGTCGCCGCGACGCATGGCTGTGTGAGTGGCCGCTATCGCTCCATCCAGATTGCCGGGGCCGGCTTTCAGGTCAGTGACTTGGCGGCCAGCCTGGCGCAGGCGATGCAGGTAGCGTTCTTCGTGGGCGAAGCCGTGCGCCTGTACCAACTCTGCCTCGTCGCCATCGGCCGTGCGCGCGGGGGCTGCCTCGGGGTGAAGCAGCGCCAGCAAATCGAGCGCGGTCAGATGCTCGCAATCCAGGAAATTGGCAAGGTCGGAGGCGGAGTGAAGCAGTTGCCCGTTATGGTGTCGCACGCTGTTCCATTCTTTTACTACCAACCCGATGAAATTCAAGTTTGCATTTTATTC
>CAVSCL010000008.1:0-21439 GCA_963726485.1 uncultured beta proteobacterium
AGCCACCGGCTTGCCATGTTCCGCAACATGAGCAATGCATTGCTTAAGCATGAGGCGATCAAGACCACCCTGCCGAAAGCAAAAGAGCTGCGTCGCGTGGTTGAGCCCATCATTACCCTGGGTAAGGCCCCTTCACTGGCCAACCGCCGTCTGGCTTATGATCGCCTGCGTGACCGTGAAATGGTTACCAAGGTGTTTGACGTACTCGGCCCGCGCTACAGGGGCGTCCAGGCGGTTATATCCGTATCCTGAAATTCGGTTTCCGTATAGGTGACAATGCACCCATGGCACTGGTTGAGTTGGTCGATCGTCCCGAGGTCGTTGAAGAAGTTACTGCTGCTGAGTAGGCTGCTTCAAGTCATCAAGGCAAAAAGCCGGGTGGTTTTCCCGGCTTTTTTTTGCTTGGACTTGTCAAAGACGTTTGCGCCCGCGACCATATTCAGGCGTACTCAACATGGAGCGAATCATGATTGTCCTTTTTACCGATTTCGGCACCCACGATCCCTATGTCGGGCAGGTCAAGGCGAAGCTGGCAGAGTATGCGCCTGGGCAGCAGGTGGTCGATTTGCTTCACCAGGCGCCGGACTTCAATGCCCATGCCGGGGCACATCTGATAGCTGCATTCGCGCCCACATTCCCGCCTGGCACGGTATTCATGTGCGTCGTCGATCCCGGTGTTGGCACTGAGCGAGAAGGCGTGGTGGTCATGGCCGGAGGGCGATGGTTTGTGGGGCCGGACAATGGGCTGATGTCGATTGTGGCTGCGAGAAGCCAGGACAGCAAAGTCTGGCGCATCACGTGGGCACCTGAAAACGCCTCGCTTACCTTTCATGGACGCGACATTTTTGCCGTGATTGCAGCAGTGATAGCCAAGGGCGAGTTCCCCGCGAAAAACTGGAAGAAAAATCCAGGCTCGAATGTCGAGTTTGACGCCGGTGACCTTGGCCGCGTGATATATATCGACCATTTTGGCAATGCCTGGACAGGGGTGCGCAGTGCAACACTGCTCAAGAGCTCGCGGATTGTTGCAAGAAATGGGGAATTTCAAGCACGCAGAAACCTTTGGCTTTGTCGGCAAAGGTGAAGGTTTCTGGTTCGCGAACAGTGTTGGGTTGCTGGAACTGGCGATCAATCGTGGGAGCGCGGCGGAAAAACTGGGATTGACTGTGGGCGAACTGTACAGGTATACAAACCAAATTAGTGCAGGCCGGACGTCAGCCTGACGTAGGCCTTCAGGCCATGAGGGCCAACCTGAAGTCATTTACATTGGTCCGCGTGGGCCCAGTCATGACCAGGTCATCCAGCGCCCGGAAGAATTCAAAGGCGGTATTGGCTCGGGGCGTCTTTCTCTTTCAGCCCCAATTCGCGTGCTCGCGTGCACGTGTCAGGTGTCCATATAGCGCCCGCATTGTCATCGGTGCCGTCAATCCCATCCGTGTCGCAGGCCAGGCTCCAGACATTGCCCATGTCAGCGGAGGCAATGCCCAGCGCCAGCAGATACTCGGTGTTGCGGCCGCCCCGTCCGGAAGGGTTGCGCACGGTGACGCGGGTTTCGCCACCGGAGAGCAGAGCAAAGGGCGGGGGGTGCCTGCGCCGGTCAGCATGCGGATACGTTGAGCGTGGGCGCGGGCGACTTCGCGGGCTTCTCCCTGACCTCCCCCATATTGATGACGCGAATCCCCTGTCCTTCCAGACAAGCGATGGCTGCGGCAAGCGCCCGTTTTGCGCTGCCGATGATGATGTTTTGGGTCCGGGCGAACACAGCATCGCCCGGTTTTGGCGTGTCGGGGATGTCGCCGTGTACGCCACGATGTAAGTGGGCGCTTACGGCAATGGGTGGCGAGATGCGGTAATGTTCAAGCAGCGCGATGGCATCAGCATAGGTGGAGGGGTTGGGCGCGGCAGCGCCGCTGGCGATGTGGGTGGGGTCGTCGCCCACCACATCGGAAAGTATCAGCGCGGTAACGTCCGTGCGGGACAAGCCGGCGACCTGCCCCCCGGAAAAGAGAGTGAGGTGCTTGCGCACGGTGTTGATGGCCTGGATAGGAGCGCCGCTTGCCAGCAGTGCCTTGGTGACGGCGCGTAATTCCCCGAGACGGACCCCTTCCACAGGCAAGGCCAGCAGGCTGGAGCCGCCGCCGGATAGCAGGATCAATAGCCGGTCTTCCGGGCCGAGGGTGGCGATGTTTTCCAGCATGCGCGCGGCGGCTTCCGCGCCCCGGCCGTCGGGCAGGGGGTGGCTGGCTTCCACCACCTCGATGCGTCGGGTGGGCAGGCTGTGCCGGTAACGGGTGACCACCAGACCGGGAAAGGGGCGCAACGCCCGGCCAGTGATCCTCCACCGCTTTGGCCATGGCAGCCGCGGCCTTGCCGCCGCCGGCCACGAATGTGCGGCCGGGGGGAGGCAGGGGGAGGTGGGGCGGGAGCAGATGTGCGGGATCGGCAGCCGCGAGGGCGGCATGAAATGCGTCGAGTAGCAACTGTCGGGGATTCATGGTCTGGCCGGAATCGTCAGTCGGGCAACTCGGGCTAAAAGCGCTCGTCCTCGCGCAGATAGCGCCACTGACCGGGCGGCAAATCCCCCAGGCGAACACGCCCGATCCGCACGCGCTTCAAGCCCACCACCTTCAAGCCGACCAAATCGCACATGCGGCGGATCTGGCGTTTGCGGCCTTCCCACAGGATGAAGCGCAACTGGTCGGCGTTCTGCCAACTGACCTTGGCTGGGCGCAGTGTCCGTCCATCCAGCGACAGCCCGTGATTGAGCAGGGCCAGCCCGCGATCATCCAGTCGCCCCTGCACGCGTACCAGATATTCCTTCTCAATCTCGGAATGGTCGCCGATCAACTGCTTGGCAATGCGGCCATCCTGCGTCAGCACCAGCAAACCGGTCGAATCGATGTCCAGCCGCCCGGCAGGCGCCAGCCCTTTGAGGTGCGTGGGGTGGAAAGCCAGACCGGCGCGACCATCCTGCCATAAAGTCTCCGGGCGAATCAGTACCGCCGCCGGTTGGTAACCCGGTTCCGGCTGTCCCGACACATAACCCACCGGCTTGTGCAGCAACACCGTCACGCGTTCTTGCTGCTGCCGATTCGCCTGGGTATCGAGGCGGATGTCGCAATTGGGATCGACCTTGGTGCCCAGTTCGCTCACCCGCTGTCCGTCCACCCACACCCATCCGCGCTCGATATAAGAGTCCGCTTCACGGCGCGAACACAGCCCGCGTTCGGACATGAGTTTGGAGAGGCGGATGGGTTCGGTAGTCATCGGCAGGAGTCGGGTTGAGGCAGGGTGACTGATTGTTTTCAGTATGGATGCTATGAGTCGGCTCACTATTTGCCGATCAGCCCTGCGTGGGCTGATCGCCGCTTGTGCCAGCAACCCGCCTACTACCTGTCTGAATTATGCCTATGGGGCGATCGACCGGAAAGACAGGCGGGATGCCGACATGGGGTGAACCGGACAGCGTAAGGTATGACGACAAGACGTTTGTTTTAGGTCGCGATGTTACCGCAGAAGGAATATCATGAAAATTCGTTCTGATTGCGCCGGCGTGGATCGATAGCGCGGCTGCATTGCCTGGCCAGACCCAGTCCAATACCAGCGAGCGGCATCGGCTCACGATCGGATTCGACGACCAGAGCCAGGTGGAAGACTGCGAATTCGAACAATTCAAGGGCAATCGGTCAAGCCGAGAGAAACGGAAGCTTATTTCCTTATCAGCTGGTTAAGGAAAAGAATAAAGGAGAGCACCTCGGTGAATGCACAGTTGAGTCTGCTGGCCGGATGGATCGGGGTGTTGGGCGGCGTGGTTTCCGGCGCCGTCATCGGGTTGTTTTTCCATCGCGACAATTGGGTCGGAGGCTACGGCTCGTTTTCCCGGCGCATGATACGGCTGGGACATATTTCCTTCTTCGGCATCGGCTTTCTTAATTTCGCCCTGGGCCTGACTGCATCGACCGTTGAACTCCCGCCCGCCCATCTGAATCTTGCCGTTCCGGCCATGATTACGGGGGCAGTTACGATGCCACTTCTGTGTTTTCTGACCGCCTGGCGCAAGCCATTTCGCCATCTGTTCTTCATCCCGGTCATCAGTGTTCTGGTCGCCGCGTTGGCCGTTGTATCCGGGTGGCCGACAGCCGTGAAACTCGGCCTGATTGCCGTCAGCGGCGTCCGGGCATACAACCCGGAGTTGACCGAAGCTGGGTCTCACCCTGCCAGGCTTTGTCGACCGCAACCGCATCATCGCCTCGCTTCCCAGCCTGGGTTTGTTGACCTTGGCCGGGCTGACGCCGACCGGTGTCGATCTTCAGTACCTTGAAATGCCAGGCGACGTGGAAGGCGAACTGGCCGGGGGCTTCGATGCGGTTGCCATTTCGAGCTTCACGGCAAGGATCAAGGATGCCTACCGGCTGGCAGACCGCTACCGCGCCATGGGAACGAAGGTCATCCTGGGCGGCCTTCACGTAACGGCCCTGCCCGAGGAAGCCATGCAGCATGCGGACAGCATCGTCATCGGCGAGGGTGAACCTCTCTGGCCTGCCCTCATCGCCGACCTGAAGGCCGGGGCGCTGAAGCCGGTCTACGATGCGCGCGGATACGGCTTTGATCTGGCCGGCGCCCCCATGCCGCGCTTTGATCTTCTCGATATCGGGCAGTACAACCGGCTCACGGTCCAGACCCAGCGCGGCTGTCCATTCCGCTGCGAGTTTTGCGCGTCATCGATTCTTCTGTCGCCGAAATACAAGCTCAAGCCGGTAGACAAGGTCATTGCGGAAATCCGCCGGATCAAGGAACTCTGGGCTCAACCCTTTATTGAGTTTGCCGACGACAACAGCTTCGTCAACAAACCGCATTCCAAGGCCCTGATGCGTGAACTGGCAAAGGAGAATGTGCGCTGGTTCACGGAGACCGATATCTCGGTAGCCGAGGATGACGAACTCCTTGCCCTGATACGGGACAGCGGCTGTGCACAGGTGCTGATCGGTCTGGAAAGCGCCAGTCTGGCCGGCCTCAACGGGCTGGAGCAGCACACGAACTGGAAAGCCAAACAGCTGGACCATTATCTGCAGGCCATCCGGCGCATTCAGGACCATGGCATCACGGTGAACGGATGTTTTGTCCTGGGACTGGATGGAACCGGCCCGGAGAGCTTCGAACAGGTCTGGCAATTCGTCAAGGCCAGTGGCCTTTATGAAGTGCAGATTACGGTGATGACCGCCTTTCCCGGGACGCCTTTGTATGACCGGCTACGGAAGGAGGGGCGCCTGTTGAAGGAAAATGCCTGGGAACTGTGTACCCTGTTCGACGTGAACTTCAGGCCCACCTCCATGAGTGTTGCCGAGCTGGAGACCGGGCTGAGAGATCTTGCCGCACGGCTTTATAGCGTTGAATTTACCCGCGAGCGCAGGGAAGGCTATCGAAGACGCCTGCGCGAAGTGATGCATCCAACACATTAATACGGAAGGAGTAAGCCTATGTACCCATGGACCAGGCCCTTGTTTGTCATCGCTGCCCTGTATGACGGCCTGCTGGGGCTGGCCTTCCTGTTCTTTCCTTTGGGCATTTTCGCCCGCTACGGTGTCGAGCCTCCCAACCACACCGCCTACGTCCAGTTCCCTGCGTTGCTGCTGCTGATATTCGCCGCGATGTTTCTGCGCATCGCGAACAACCCGGCGAAGAACTATGACCTGATTCCCTATGGCATCGCCCTGAAAGCGTCCTATTCGGGCATCGCATTCTGGTATGCAATGACCCAGGGAATTCCTTCCATGTGGATACCCTGGGCCTGGGCCGATCTTGTTTTTCTGATCGTTTTTGTGTTCTCCTGGCTCAAGCTTCGCAGCTTGTATGGCTAGCCGCCTGCGATGGCCGTTACGATGAGAAAGGGCTCAGCACCCGACGCGACCGTGTCGGGCAGTGGGGCGTCCGGCGGCTGATGGGACAGATCCTCCTGGCAGGCGAAGAACCGCACCATCGGCCGGCGCTGTTGCGTGACGTGGTCGCGGATCGTTCCCTCCAGGGTCGGATAGCGCGCTTCGAGCGCGTTGAGCACCGACCGTTGCGTGATGGGACCATCGACGTCGAGCGGTACCTCGGCATAGACGTGCGCCAGCGTTTGCAGCGGGTACGGGAGTATGACCCGGATCATGGGAGCGTCTGCACTTCCACAGACAGCACGGCCGGGAGATCGCGGACTATGGGAGCCCAACTGTCTCCGGAATCGGTCGACGCGTACACCTGTCCCCCGGTGGTGCCGAAGTACACGCCGCACGCATCGAGCGAGTCGACGGCGAACGCATCGCGCAGCACGTTGACGTAGCAATCCTGTTGCGGCAGACCGCTGGTGAGCGGCTCCCACTCGTTTCCGCCCGTGCGGCTGCGGTAGACGCGCAGCTTGCCATCGGGCGGGTAATGCTCGGAGTCGCTCTTGATCGGAACGACATAGATCGTGTCCGGTTCGTGCGCGTGAACCTCGATCACAAAACCGAAGTCGGTCGGCAGGTTGCCGCTGATCTCGTGCCACGACTCGCCGGCGTCGTCGCTGCGCATGACGTCCCAGTGCTTCTGCATGAACAGCACGTTCGGGCGCGAGCGGTGCATCGCGATGCGGTGCACGCAATGGCCGACCTCGGCCGTCGGATCGGGGATGTATTGCGACTTCAGTCCGCGATTGATCGGCCGCCAGGTCTTGCCGGCGTCGTCGCTTCGGAACGCGCCCGCAGCCGAGATGGCGATGAAGATTCGCTGCGGGTCGTCCGGATCCAGAAGTATCGTGTGCAGGCACATCCCGCCGGCGCCCGGCTGCCAGCGGGGCCCGGAATCATGGCCTGCGCAGGCCGGCGAGTTCCTGCCACGTCTGGCCACCATCGGTCGAGCGAAACAAGGCGGCGTCCTCCACGCCGGCGTAGACGGTATCCGGATCGGTCAGCGACGGTTCGAGATGCCACACCCGCTTGAACTCCCAGGGGCGGGGCGTGCCGTCGTACCACTGGTGCGTGCCGGGGTTGCCGTCGTACACGAACTTGTTGCCCATGGTCTCCCAGGTCTTGCCGCCGTCGTTGGAACGTGGCAGCACCTGTCCGAACCAGCTACTCGACTGCGACGCGTAGAGCCGGTTCGGGTCGGCCGGCGAGCCCTTCAGGTGGTAAATCTCCCAACCGCCAAAGTGGGGACCGCTGACGTCCCAGCGCTGGCGCTTGCCGTCCGACTCCAGGATGAACGCGCCTTTGCGCGTACCCACCAGAACCCGTACTCTGCTCATTGCTTTCTCCTTCGCTCATGGTTTGCCAGGGTTCTCGGTGTGGCCACCAGGATAGAGAACCCCGCAACAGCCGTTATCACCGCAAGCGCGCAGGTAGCCAAAGCCCGCCACGCCCAGCAGCAGCCAGAAAACCAGCCGGCGATCGGGAAATAAACGCCACCGCGCGTCGCGACGAAAAACTGTCTCCTCTCCGTGCTCAATGTAACGGCATCAATCGTGTGTATGCCCCAACCCTCTGGTTCGGGCACGTCCCCGGGACCCCGTTGTTGGCCATTTGCCAAGCGGCAAGGCAAGACGGGGCGGCTCTCTCAGCCGTTGAGGAAGTAGATGTCCGGTTTATCCACGACACCCACTTTCTGCATTGTTTCTTTCAAATCAGCGGACTCGGCAAAGGCCTTCGCGCGTTTGAGGTCCGTTGCCTCGAACAGGATGACGACTTCGTTCGGGTCGTCGGCTCCCCGAAGAAGGGACTTCTCCGTGAGTCCGGCTTCCACGCGTTTTGGGCGGTGAGCGTCATACCCACCCTTCCATTCCGAGAAGTCTCTGACCTTGTGCCGTACCAGTATGTAGCTAGCCATGTATATCCTCCTTTTGGTTAACGTGTCGTCGAAATGCCGCTATCACACTATAGACACCTGACGAAGCTGTATAAGAAGAATCGGTGGGGGGTGAGGGTGTTCCCTTTTCCCAGCGGGAGCAGGGTTATCGAGGATGAGGGAGGTGTACTTCAATTACCTTCTGGAGTAGCAGCTTCGAAAGGGGTCGGAGCGCCTTTCATATGATTTTTCACAGATCGAGCATCCCAAGATTGCCCATTCTGGCGCCGCCTGATCAGTCGCTTTCCCCATATTCGCTTCAGTGTCGTTCGCGTGGCTCGTGATGATGCGATTCGAAAAGGATCCAGTTCATGACAATCGTTGGCGTTGTTCTGGGGCCAGCTATGGCCGACTTGATGCTGTCAATCAGGATGTCGAGTCCTTCATCCAGGGTTTGCCGGTCGATCGTCAGTGGGGGCATCAACTGGATGGTGCTTTCGTTATCCCCGATCACATGCAGCCCACTCTCGAAAGCCCGCTGGACTATCTTCATCTTCCGTTCCGTATCGCGCTGCTTGGTCACCCGGTCTTTCACGAGATCGACGCCGATTTCCATTCCTTTGCCGCGAATGTCTCCCACGGCGGGATGCCCAGCCAGTTCCCGGTTCAGCCGTTCGACCACGTAGTCCCCATCCTGGCGCGCCTTTTCCCAGACCTTGTCGCGCTGGTGGACGCGCAAGCTCTGCACTGCTGCGGCACACGCCACGGGCGTCCAGCCAAACGTGGAGACGAAGATTCCCTTATCGGCGGCTGCCTGGCCGATCTCGTCATTCGTCACCATCGCTCCCATCGCCGCCCCGCCATTGGTGATCGCCTTGGCGAAAGTGACAATGTCCGGCGTCACGCCGGTCAGTTCCATGCCGAACAGGCGGCCGCAGCGGGAAAAGCCGGTGCCGACTTCATCGAGGATCATCAGGCTGCCGTATTGCCGGGTCAGCGCGCGCACCAGTTGGAGATAGCCGGGCGGAGCCACATCGGTGGAACCCCAGCCCGTCACGATGCCGGCCTCGGTAACGACCATCGCCACTTGTCTGGACGACAAAACCTTTTCCAGTTGTCCGGCAAACTCCTGAAACACCTGTTCGGGTGTGCGATCCGTCCGGTAGAGCTGAGGGTAGGGCAATTGAATGAATTCCGCGCCCAGCGCGACGGCCTCCTGAATGTAAGGAGGGGGAAAACCGATCTGGAGCGTCTCCGCAGACTGTCCATGATAGGTAGGGACGAAACCCACGATTTGTTTGCGGCCGGTAAACACCCGCGCAGTCTTGATGGCCATCTCGTTGGCTTCGGTGCCGCCCGTCGCCCGGCCCACGGCGGTTAAGCCTTCCGGCAAAGCGGACGTCAACATGTCCGCATATTCGCGTTGCGCGTCCTCCGCCATCCACATCGCCGAATAGCTGTTCCTGCGAACCTGGGCGATCATGGCGTCGGCGACTTCCGGGTGGTTCCACCCCAGATTGGTCGTATTCCAGCCCGAGGTGAAATCGATCAGCCTCCGGCCCTCCTTGGTCCAGAGAAAACTTCCCTCCGCGCGGTCCAGGTCGAACCACCATTCGACAAAGGGTGTGCAGTAAATCAGGCGATGTTTGATCACGGACGGTCTCCCTTCATGCTTGATTAATCGGCCAGCCCCGTTTCACTTCGCGTCGCGCAGGCCGCCGGGCTCTTGCGATGATCCTTGCCGACCGGTTCCATGTCGCTGTTCGGTTGTGTGGACACGGTTTTGCAACTCAGGCCGCCTCTCGAAGAACATTAATCAAAGGAGGTAGCGTCCCAGATTTCACGGTTCGAGCATTCCTTGCTCGACTGGCGCGGCTCGCCTGCACCGCTCCCAAGTCATAGCCTTCCTTACGGCCTCGCTCATGCCTTAGCCTGGTCATCTTTTTAATCTTGGCACAAAATCGGTCATTGCCCAGAGGCTGCTTCTAGTTCAGTCTCTTGGTTGTCAGGCAGGTGTTCGCGGAAGCGGGCGACGAGGAGGGCAAGTTGGGGCGGGGCGGGCATCCGGAAATTAGAGGCCAAGATGCAGGCGCAGAGCCTGATCGAGCATCTCAAGTTTGGGTTTGATGAGCTTTCCGGCACGCGTGCCGGTCAGGCGTTCTTTGGAAAGGGTGCGCACCTGCTGCGCTTGCGCTTTGGAGTCTTTGGGCAAGCCGCTGTCGCTCGCGGGCAGGAACACTTCAAACGGGTACACTTTGCTGACGTTGGAGGTCACGGGAACCACGGTCACGGTATTGGCGACCCGGTTGTTGGCGTCGTTGCTGACGATAATGACCGGGCGGCGTTTGGCGATTTCCGAGCCGCGTGTGGGGGACAGTTCGGCGAAATAGATGTCACCACGTTTCATCGCTGAGCCCATCGGCGACGGTGATTTCCCATGCCGGGTCAATTTCCGTCGAGGCTTCCCGGTAAGCGGCTTCGAGTTCGCGCTCCCGCATCTGTTTCAGTGCCATATCGATGACCTGGGAGCGGGTTTTGACACCGTGCGCAGTACGGTAGGCCTCAAGAAAGCCTACGGTCTCGGCCGGCAGGGAAATGGAGAGTTTTTCGGCATGCATTCAGGTGCCCCAGTGGGTAATCCAATTGGTGGCACCAATGGTAGCAATTAATTCAGGTGCGCGCCAGCGCAGGTTTGAGGTAATGCCCGGTATGGCTGGCCTTGTTCGCAGCCACGGTTTCCGGGCTGCCTTCGGCGATGATTTCACCGCCACCCGCGCCGCCTTCGGGGCCGAGGTCGATCAGCCAGTCGGCGGTCTTGATGACGTCGAGGTTGTGCTCGATGACGATGACGCTGTTGCCGGCATCCGAGAGGCGTTGCAGCACCTTCAGCAGCAGGTCGATGTCGGCGAAATGGAGGCCCGTGGTGGGCTCGTCGAGGATGTAGAGCGTGCGGCCGGTGTCGCGTTTGGAAAGTTCAAGCGACAGTTTGACGCGCTGCGCCTCGCCGCCGGACAGGGTGGTGGCGGACTGGCCGAGGCGGATATAGCCCAGGCCGACGTCGAGCAGGGTCTGAAGTTTTTTCCTTACCACCGGCACGGCGGCAAAAAATTCGTGCGCGTGTTCGACGGTCATCTCCAGCACGTCGCGGATGGTCTTGCCCTTATATTGAATTTCCAGCGTTTCGCGGTTGTAGCGCGCGCCGTGGCAGACGTCGCAGGGGACGTAGATGTCGGGCAGAAAGTGCATCTCGACCTTGATCACACCGTCGCCCTGGCAGGCTTCGCAGCGGCCGCCCTTGACGTTGAAGCTGAAGCGGCCGGGGCCGTAGCCGCGCGCGCGGGCTTCGGGCACACCGGAGAAAAGTTCGCGGATGGGCGTGAACAGGCCGGTGTAGGTGGCGGGGTTGGAGCGCGGGGTGCGGCCGATGGGCGACTGGTCGACGCTGATGACCTTGTCGAAAAACTCCAGGCCGTGGATTTCGCCGTGCGCGGCGGGCTCGGCGGAAGAGCCGTAGAGATGCCGCGCCACGGCGCTATAAAGTGTGTCGTTGATGAGCGTGGATTTGCCGGAACCCGATACGCCGGTGACGCAGACGAACAGCCCCACGGGCAGATTGAGCGTGACGTTTTTCAGGTTGTTGCCGGTCGCATTCGTTAACTGCAACATGCGCTTCGGGTCAGGCTGGCGGCGCTGTTTCCGGCATGGCGATGCTGCGCCGCCCGGAAAGGTATTGCCCGGTGAGCGAGTGTTCGGCGAGGCGGATTTCCTCGGGCGTGCCTTCGGCCACGACTTCGCCGCCGTGCACCCCCGCGCCGGGGCCCATGTCCACCACATAGTCGGCGGCGCGGATCGCGTCCTCGTCGTGCTCCACCACCAGTACCGAGTTGCCGATGTCGCGCAGGTGTTTGAGTGTGGACAGAAGCCGGTCGTTGTCTCGCTGGTGCAGACCGATCGACGGCTCGTCCAGCACATACATCACGCCGGTGAGGCCGGAGCCGATTTGTGAAGCGAGGCGGATGCGTTGCGACTCGCCGCCGGAGAGCGTGTCGGCGTTGCGGTCGAGCGAAAGATAATCCAGACCGACGTTATTCAAGAAACCGACGCGGGCGATGACTTCCTGCACGATCTTGTCGGCGACTTTGGCGCGGTGGCCTTCCACGCTGAGCTGGCTGAAAAACGCCAGGGTCTGCTTGAGCGGCATGGCGCTGACTTCATAAATGGGCAGGCCGCCCACCATCACATGACGGGCTTCTTCGCGCAGCCGCGTGCCGCCGCACGCGGGGCAGGGTTTGTTGTTCTGGTATTTCGACAATTCCTCGCGCACCGCCATCGAATCGGATTCCTTATAACGCCGCTCCATGTTGGCGAGCACGCCTTCGAATGGGTGTTGCCGCGTGGTGAAGCCACCGCGCGGGGCAAGGTACTGGAAGCCGATGGCCTGCTTGCCGCTGCCGTTGAGCAGAATGTCCTGGATGCGCTCGGGCAGTGCTTCGTAGGGCGTGTCGAGGTCAAAGCCGTAGTGCATCGCCAGGCTCTGCAACATCATGAAGAAGAACTGGTTGCGCTTGTCCCAGCCTTTGATCGCGCCGCTTGCCAGCGACAAATGCGGGAAGGCGACGACGCGCGCCGGATCGAAAAAGGTGATGTGGCCCAGGCCGTCGCACTCGGGGCACGCGCCCATGGGATTGTTGAACGAGAACAGGCGCGGCTCCAGTTCCGGCAGCGAATAGCTGCACACCGGGCAGGCGAATTTGGCCGAGAACAGATGTTCCTGCCCCGAATCCATTTCCACCGCCAGCGCCCGGCCGTCAGCGTGACGCAGCGCGGTCTCGAAGGATTCGGCCAGGCGCTGCTTCACATCCGGGCGCACTTTCAGCCGGTCTACCACGACTTCGATGGTGTGTTTCCTGTTCTTGTCGAGCCTGGGCACGGCGTCGATTTCGCACACCTTGCCATCGACTCTGACGCGGACGAAGCCCTGCGCCTTCAGTTCGTCAAACAGTTCCAGGTTCTCGCCCTTGCGCCCCACAATCAAGGGCGCGAGGATCATCAGCCTGGTATCTTCCGGCAGCGCCAGCACCGCATCGACCATTTGCGACACGGTTTGCGCGGTGAGCGTGATGTGATGCTCCGGGCATTGCGGGTCGCCGACGCGGGCGTAGAGCAGGCGCAGGTAATCGTGGATTTCGGTCACCGTGCCGACGGTCGAGCGTGGATTGTGCGAGGTGGCTTTCTGCTCGATGGAAATGGCCGGGGACAGCCCCTCGATCAGATCCACGTCGGGCTTTTCCATCAGCTGCAGGAACTGCCGCGCATAGGCCGAAAGCGACTCGACATAGCGGCGCTGGCCTTCGGCATACAGGGTGTCGAAAGCGAGCGAAGACTTGCCCGAGCCCGACAAGCCGGTAATCACCACCAGCTTGTTGCGCGGCAGGTCGAGATTGATGTTCTTGAGGTTGTGGGTGCGGGCACCGCGTATGCGGATGAATTCCATGGGGCGCGGGGGTCTGTGTGACAACCTGCTAATATAGCGGACTTCAAGAATTCGCCGCAATTCCTGCTGTGTCCCAAATCGAACTGTCCGAAAACATGACCCGCGCCGAGAAGCGCGCCACCTCCGGTCTGGCGGCCATTTTTGGCCTGCGGATGCTGGGGATGTTCCTGATCCTGCCGGTGTTTGCGCTGTATGCCGGGCATCTCCCGGGCGGCGACAATCACACCCTGGTTGGCCTGACGCTGGGCATGTATGGCCTCACGCAGGCCGCGCTGATGATTCCCTTCGGCATGGCTTCCGACCACATCGGGCGCAAGAAAGTCATCATCTTTGGACTGCTGGTATTCGCTGCCGGCAGTTTCCTCGCGGCGTTTGCGACCGATATTTACTGGACCATAGCCGGCCGCGCCATGCAGGGCGCAGGCGCCATTTCCGCCGCCGTCACCGCCATGCTGGCCGACCTCACGCGCGAGGAGCACCGCACCAAAGCCATGGCGACCATCGGCTCCACCATCGGCGTCTCCTTCGCCGTATCGCTGGTGGCAGGCCCCGCACTGAATCGCGTCATCGGTGTGCCGGGGATATTTGCCTTGACCGGCATCCTCGCGCTGGCCGCGATTTTCGTCGTCAAATACTGGATTCCCGACCCCACCGACACTCACTTCCACGCCGATGCCGAGGCCAACCCCGCGCGTTTGAAGGACGTGCTGCGCGACCCGCAACTGCTGCGGCTGGACTTCGGAATCTTCGCGCTGCACGCCGCGCAGATGGCGATGTTCGTTGTCGTTCCGGTGGCGCTCAAGAACAGCGGACTGGCCGCAGACCAGCACTGGGCAGTGTATCTGCCGGTGCTGCTGGGTTCGTTTGTATTGATGGTACCGGCCATCATCTATGGCGAAAAGCGCGGCAAGATGAAACCGGTGTTCGTCGGCGCAGTGACCCTGATGCTGGCCGCCCAGATCGGTTTGGCACTCGGTATCGGCCACTTCTGGGGCATCGTCTGGGCCTTGTTTTTCTATTTCGTCGCCTTCAACCTGCTCGAAGCCAGCCTGCCTTCACTCATTTCCAAACTCGCACCGGTTTCGGCCAAAGGTACCGCGATGGGCGTATACAACACCTCACAGGCGCTGGGTCTTTTCACCGGCGGCGCCATCGGCGGATGGCTGGCGCAGCATCACGGTTTTCCCGCCGTGTTCGAATTCTGCGTGGTGCTGATGGGCGCATGGCTGATCGCCAGTCTGTCCATGACCGCGCCGCTCGCGATCAAGACCCGCATGTTCCGTGTGGGAGTCATGGATGGCGACCAGGCGGCGCTGTTGAAATCGCAACTGATTGGTGTGGCGGGCGTGGTCGAAGCAGCCGTGCTCGCGGAGGAGGGCGTAGCCATGCTGAAAGTGAAGCTCGCGGGCTGGGACGAAGCAGGGGCGAAGGCGATTCTGCAGCCACAAAGCTAGAAGTCGGCGCGCTTCGGGTTCGCGGTAGAATTCGGCTTACGCATTCAGGATATTTACGGGGGGTTTATGGCATCCATTAACAAAGTCATGCTGATCGGCAATCTGGGCAAGGATCCGGAAATACGCTACATGCCCAGCGGCGACGCAATCGCCAATCTGACACTGGCCACCACAGAAAACTGGAAAGATAAACAGGGTGAGAAGCAGGAGCGCACCGAGTGGCATCGCGTCTCCATGTTTGGGCGGCTGGCGGAAATTGCGGGCGAATACTTGAAGAAAGGCAGCTCGGTCTATATCGAGGGCAAGCTGCAGACGCGCAAGTGGCAGGACAAGGACGGTAACGACCGTTACACCACCGAGATCGTCGCCAACGAGATGAAAATGCTGGGCGGTCGCGCCAGCGGTGGCGACGCCAGCATGGAAGCGCCGCGCGCCGCGCCAGCCCGTTCGACTGGCGGCACTGCACCCGCCAAGCCGTCCGGCGGCAGCGGTTTTGACGACATGGAAGACGACATTCCGTTCTGATTCTGGGGT
Organism: uncultured beta proteobacterium; assembly: GCA_963726485.1. GTDB lineage: Bacteria > Pseudomonadota > Gammaproteobacteria > Burkholderiales > Thiobacillaceae > Thiobacillus. Next base: position 15,283 of record CAVSCL010000008.1, read on the forward strand.
GCGCTTCATTCGTCAGACTTGAAAACCGGGGCGCTTGCCTCCAGATTCGGTATAATTCCATAACTGATTGATTATCGGAGGGGTTTATGCCGATCTACGCTTATAAATGTGCGTCCTGCGGATTCGGGCAGGACGAAATGCAAAAGGTGTCCGATGCGCCGCTGACCGCGTGCCCGTCGTGTGGCAGGGGCGGCTATGCCAAACAGCTGACCGCCGCGGGCTTTCATTTGAAAGGCAGCGGCTGGTACGCCTCTGACTTCAAGGGCGGCGCCAAGCCTGCCGAGAACAAGGAACCTGCCGAGACGAAGGAAGCGGCGCCTTCGCACGCTTGTGGAACAGGGGCTTGTCCTGCGTGCCACTGAGCAAGGTGCCTGACCAGGGACGCGGGCGGTGCAAACCGCCCGCTTGTTTTTGATGAAACGCTATTTCGTAACCGGCCTGCTGATCTGGGTGCCGCTGGGTATCACCTTGTGGGTGCTGAATTTGTTGATCGGCACCATCGGATCAAAGCCTGCTGGTATTGCCCGCGCACTGGCGGCCCGAAGCGGTGCTGGGTTTTCGCGTTCCCGGCCTGGGGGTGATTCTCACCGCCATGATCATTCTGGCTACCGGCGTGTTCGGCGCCAATTTCTTCGGCCAGAAAATCATCGACTTCTGGGAGCGGCAACTGACGCGCATCCCGGTGGTCAAGACGATTTACGGCAGCGTCAAACAAGTGTCGGACACCTTGCTGTCGGGCAGCGGCCATGCTTTTCGCAAGGTGTTGCTGGTGCGTTATCCGCACCCCGAGGCGTGGTCGCTGGCGTTTCAGACCAATGTGCCGGAAGCCGTGAAAAATCTATTGCCGGACGAGCACGTGGCGGTGTTCATCCCCACCACGCCCAGCCCGGTGAACGGGTTTTATTTTTTCGTAAAAAAGAGCGAGGCCATCGAACTGGATATATCGGTCGAACGCGCGCTCAAATACATTGTCTCGATGGGCGTGGCGTCGGGTGAGTCCAGCCGCAGTTCCATCCAGTAGCATCCAAAAAGGCTGATTATGCGTACTCATTACTGCGGCGCCGTGAACGGCGCGCACCTCGACCAGACCGTGACTCTGTGCGGCTGGGTCCACCGCCAGCGCGATCATGGCGGCATTACCTTTATCGACCTGCGCGACCGCTCAGGTCTGGTCCAGATCGTGGCCGACCCGGCCAATCCAGCAGGTGAAAATCATTCAGGACGCCCACATGGAATGGGTGTTACAGGTGACGGGTGTCGTCCGCCTTCGCCCGGCCGGCGCGGAAAATCCCAATTTGCCCACCGGTGATATCGAGGTAGAGGTGCAATCCTGCGAGGTGCTCAACCCGGCCAAACCTCTGCCGTTTATGATCAACAAAGACGAAGACACCGACGAAAACATCCGCCTGAAATACCGCTATCTTGATCTGCGCCGCACCCGCATGCAGAATAACCTGGTTTTACGCCACAAAGTGATCAAATTCATGCGCGATTACCTCGACCAGCACGGCTTTATCGAGGTCGAGACCCCCATGCTCTTCAAGACCACCCCGGAAGGCGCTCGCGATTACCTGGTGCCATCCCGCGTGCACCCCGGTTCCTTCTATGCCCTCCCCCAGTCGCCCCAGCAGTTGAAACAGCTGTTGATGGTCGCCGGTGTCGACCGCTACTTCCAGATCGCACGCTGCTTCCGCGATGAAGACCTGCGCGGCGACCGCCAGCCCGAATTCACCCAGCTCGACCTGGAGACCTCGTTTATGGGCGAGGAGGCAATCATGGACCTGGTCGAGGGCATGATTCGCGACATGTTCAAGAAGGCGCAGGACATCGACCTGCCCGGCGTTTTCCCGCGAATGACTTACCATGAGGCGATGAGTCGGTACGGTTCCGACAAGCCCGACATGCGGGTGACGCTGGAACTTGTCGAGTCGCCGACGTCATGAAAGATGTCGCTTTCAAGGTCTTCTCGGGTTCCGCTAATGTCCGCAAAGGCCGGGTCGCTGCTCTGCGGGTTCCGCGGCGGCCAGTTCTCGCGCGGCGAGATCGACAGCTACACCGAGTTCGTCAAGATTTACGGCGCCAAGGGGCTCGCGTCGATCAAGGTCAACGAAGTCACGCGGCGCGAGCCGGCCTGCAGTCGCCCATCGTGAAGAATCCTTCCCGATGCCGCCTTACTACGGTGCTCGAGCGCACCGGTGCGCCGACGGCGACCTCATCTTCTTCGGCGCCGACCACGCCAAGGTCGTCGACGATGCACTCGGCGCATTGCGCGCCAAAGTCGGCCACGAGAAGGGCCACCTCGACGGCCGCGCATGGGCGCCGCTGTGGGTGGTGGACTTTCCGATGTTCGAGTTCAATGAGGATGAGAACCGCTGGGATGCGCTGCATCATCCCTTCACTGCGCCCAAGGATGGCCATGAGGCGTGGCTGCCACCGATCCGGGCAAGTGCCTGTCCAAAGCCTACGACATGGTGCTGAACGGCTGGGAAGTCGGCGGCGGTTCGGTGCGTATCCACCAGGAGACGGTGCAGGAGAAGGTGTTCGCCGCCCTGAACATCGGCGAGCAAGAACGGCGCGAAATTCGGCTTCCTGCTCGATGCCCTGCAGTACGGCGCGCCGCCACATGGCGGACTGGCGTTTGGTCTGGATCGCCTGGTTACGCTGATGACAGGCGCCGAATCGATCCGCGACGTGATCGCTTTCCCCAAAACCCAGCGCGCCTCCTGCCTCATGACCAACGCGCCGAACGTGGTCGATGACAAGCAATTGCGCGAACTGCATATCCGCCTGCGCAATGCGGAGTCTGGCAGCCTGAAGATATCGTAGGGTGGGCCCATGCACACCATGGGCCGAACCTCGCGTCTCAGGTTGTTGATGCGCCTGTTGAACCGGGAGGCGCCAATTTCATCCAACCCCGCCAGAATGCGGGAGACATTTCGCGCGAGGTCGAAGTGGTAAACCTGATTTCCGATACCTCGCGGACTGCGTCCTCCGGCGGCTCGGCAACGGTTGTTCAACATCGGGAAACGCAGGCGCCGGGCAGCGCTGGGACTACCCCACCCAGCGAGATTGATCTCCGGGCACTGCGCGCGCGGCTTTGAAAAAAGGTGGTCAGACCCACCCGGCACCCGTACATAGGTGACATCGGCCAGCGGGGGGATTTCCAGCAATTTGCGAAGCAGAGACAGGCTTTTCCCGGGCGCCGTCGGGGCATGCTGAAGGATATACTAGCGACAGCGGCCCATTTTAATAAGCCAATGAATACAACATGATTTCAGATGGACTGCGTCAGTCCCTATCCATTGCGGCCCGTTATCTGCTCGGGATAAGTCTCTGGTGGGGGGGCATGGCTGCGGCCGCCGACCCAGTCACAGTCAATTTTCAGCAGCAGGGAACGCACCTCATTGCCTGGGGTGAGTTGACTGTGCCGGTCAGCGCGGCAACAGCCTGGGAGGTGCTGACCGATTACGAACATGTTCCCGAATTTGTTCCCGGGATGCGGGTCTCGCGGGTGCTCGAGCAGACCGGCAATATCTGCATGGTGGATCAGCAGGGCGAAATGATGGCCAACAATCTGCGCATGTTTTTCCAGGGAGTGCTCAAAATCATCAAGGAATCGCCGGACCGCCCAGCGCGCAGTTTGGCTCTGGCGCTCTCCGCAACATGCAGGGCCGAGGACGCCACAGGCAACACTCCCCGGCAAACCGGGCATCACTGAACCTCGATACCGGCACTCCTTTCCCTTCGCCCATCATGGTTGCGATGATCCAGCAGCAGGTGGCCCTGTGGGTGAGCAGTCTGGCAGCCGAGATGGAACGGCGCCCGCCACCCAAGCCTAAACCCAAGCTGATCACCATTCTTAAGTCGGGCAGCCCGCTCAACGCCCGCATCATCGTGAACGGGTGCATGGTAAAATTCTCCGTCTCGGTGCTGGTCGTCATCCACACGGCAGACGGCCAGGTGCTGCTGATGGAGCGCGCCGATGCGCCGGGATTCTGGCAGTCGGTCACCGGGTCGCAGGACGAAGGCGAAACCCTCGAACAGACCGCGATCCGCGAGGTGCACGAGGAAACCGGGCTCGACGCCGCGCAGTTCGAACTTGACGCAGTGGGACATTTCAACCCGCTACGAGATTTATGAACGCTGGCGTCACCGCTACGCGCCGGGCGTGACGCACAATACCGAGCACGTGTTCGGCCTGCGCTGCCCGCGCCGCTGCCGGTCACCCTGGCGCCAGACGAGCATCTCACGCCGTGTGGCTGCCGTGGGAGAAAGCGGCGGAACGCTGCTTTTCCCCCAGCAATGCGGCCGCCATCCGCCAGCTGCCGGCGCGCTTGGCATAATTGCCGATGACACCATGACCTCTCCGCTGCATGTCGCCAGCTACAACATCCACAAGGGCCTGTCGCAATTCAACCGCCGGCTGACGGTGCACGAATTGCGTGACCGCCTCGGCACGCTGGGAACCGACATCGTGTTCCTGCAGGAGGTGCAGGGCGGTCCACGGCCTGCGCGCCAGCCGCTTTCAGCACTGGCCGGGCCGGCCGCAGCACGAGTTCCTGGCGGGGCAGGTCTACACCGACTTCGCCTACGGCAAGAACTGCGTCTACGACACCGGCCACCACGGCAACGCCATCCTGTCGCGCTACAAGATTCTCAACTGGGAAAACGAGGATATTTCCGCTCATGCCTTCGAGAGCCGCGGCATGCTGCACTGCGAAATCGAAGTCCCCGGCATGGCTTCGCCGGTGCACTGCATCAATGTCCACCTTGGGCTGACCGAAGGCGGGCGCAAGCGCCAGCTGGCGATGATCGTCGCACGCGTGCGCAAGATGGTGCCGGATGACGCGCCGCTGATTCTGGCGGGGGACTTCAACGACTGGCAGGTGCGCGTGGGGCGCTATTTCGGTGACGAACTGGGCTTGTCCGAAGTGTTCGAAACCCACCACGGCAAGGCGGCGCGCAGTTATCCGTCCATTCTGCCGATGTTCCAGCTCGACCGTATCTATGTGCGGCGCTTCACCATTCAGGCCGCACAGGTTCATACCGGCAACGCCTGGCACCGCATTTCCGATCACGCTGCGCTGACTGCCAAGCTCACCCGGCCTGATGCTGTTGCCCGCCGCTTCGCTTGAACCGCGGGACGCTGATTTTTCACCGCCGCAAGCTGGCTGGGTGAGTAGGCTAAATAGCCGCTGAAGTCCGTGGCTGTATAGCGCTGAAGCGGCAACAATCACGCTCTATAGGATGAACCATGCAGTCGTTTGCGCAGATTTTATTGCGGGGCGTCGAGCCGGTTTCCGGCAACCGGCTGCGGCTGCTGCAAAACGGCGCCGAGTTTTTCCCGGCGCTGATTGCGGCGATCGATGCCGCGCAGTCCGAAGTCCACCTCGAAACCTATATTTTCAATGCCGACCCGAGCGCCGAGGCGGTGCGCGATGCGCTGATCCGCGCCGCGCAACGCGGGGTACGGTGCGGCTGCTGATCGATGGCGTGGGCTCGCGCGACTTGCCGGCCGACTGGCTGCGATGCGCTAACGGGGGCGTCAGCGTGCTGATCTACCGTCCGATAGTAGCGGCTGGCTTTCCAATCCTCACAATCTGCGGCGGCTGCATCGCAAGCTGGCGGTGATCGATGCGCGTATCGCTTTCGTCGGCGGCATGAACCTCATGGACGATTTCGAGCCGGTGCGATTCGACGCGCCGCGGCTCGATTTCAGCGTCGAAGTGCAGGGGCCGCTGCTTGCCCCCATCTCATCGCAGCGTCCGCCATCTGTGGCAGCTGGTGGCCTTGACGCAGTTGCAGCGGGCGGACGAACCCCCGCTGATCAAGCCCGCCTGGCCGACCGACGGCCATGTGCGCGCTGCCTTCGTCGTGCGCGACAACTTCGCCCATCGCCGTGACATCGAGCGGGTGTACCTCGCAGCGCTGGCGCTGGCGCGCAGGAGATCATCATCGCCAGCGCCTATTTCCTGCCGGGTCACCGTTTCCGCAAACTGCTCAGAAAAGCTGCGGCGCGCGGCGTGCGGGTGCACCTGCTGGTGCAGGGCCACACCGACCATCCCTTTCTTTCAGACCGCCGCGCGCGCGCTCTATCGCGACCTGCTCGCCGCCGGCGTGAGAATTTACGAATACCAGGCGAGCGAACTGCACGCCA
>CAVSCL010000009.1:0-98436 GCA_963726485.1 uncultured beta proteobacterium
ATACCGGCCCCGCTTATGCCGAGAGCGACGCGGGCGAGCGCATCGTCGTGCCGTATCTGCGGGCGGCGGGCGTGGGGCGCTTGTCCGGCATGATCGTCTCGCACGACGACAACGATCACAGTGGCGGCATGAACTCCATCCTGCGCGATGAGCCCACCGGCTGGCTGTTGCATGGCTTGCCCCTGGATAGCCCGCTGCTGGCGAATGCACCCACGCCGCGTCATTGCCTGCGCGGCCAGCGCTGGCGCTGGGACGGTGTGGATTTCGAGATTCTCAACCCGCCGCCCACGGCTTACCTTGAACCCCATCGCAAAGACAACAACTACAGTTGTGTGCTCAGGGTGAGCACCGCCGGCCGGAGCCTGCTCATCACCGGAGACGCAGAAAAACTGGGTGAGGAGGAATTGCTCGCCAGTGCCCCGGACAAATTGCCTTCAAATGTGCTCGTCGCCGGCCATCACGGTAGCCTCACCTCATCCACCCCGGCATTCGTGGCGCGGGTACACCCGTCCAAAGTGATTTTCAATATGGGCTACCGCAACCGCTTCGGCCATCCCAAACCGCAGGTGATGGAACGCTACCGCGCCATCGGCGCCGAGTCTTTCCGCAGCGATCGCGACGGCCTGATCCGGCTGGATTTTGGCAGCGACGGCATCCACACGTCACAATATCGCCCGAGCCATCGCTGCTACTGGCAATACCGTTTTGAACCCGATGCGCCCAGCTATGAATTCGACTGAAACCGTCCGCCCGCGCTGCTTCGACGCCACCGATCTGGAGACGGCGCGACAGGCCTTGTCGCGCGTGCTTCCGGTCGCGGAAAACGATCTGCCCTGGCGCGCGCTGGATTACGCGCACCGGCATCTCGGCGCGACCCGGGATTTTTCGCACGGCGTCGGTGCCGCGCTGATTGTGGCCGACTTGCGGCTCGGCGCGGATGCGGTGGCCGCGGCCTTGCTGCACGGCTGTCCCGGCGGCAGCCCCGAATTTGCGGCCGAGTTTGGCAACGCCGCCGCGCTTGCGCACGGCGTGGCCGCGATGGCGCATATCGAGGCGCTGGCGACGAGTTCCACCGACAAGAGCGTCGATCCTCACGCGCAGCTCGAAGCCTTGCGGCAAATGGTGCTGGCGATGGTCGAGGACATCCGCGTCGTGCTGGTCAAACTGGCCGAGCGCACCCATGCCCTGCGCTGTGCGGCACGACAGGATGACGCCACGCGCCGCGCCCTCGGCCAGCAGGCGCGCGAACTGTTTTCGCCACTGGCGAACCGCCTGGGCGTGTGGCAGATCAAGTGGGAGATGGAAGACTGGGCATTCCGCTATCTGGAACCCGACACCTACAAAACCATCGCCGCGCAGCTCGACGAAAAACGCGGCGACCGCGAAACCTACATCAGGGAAATCATCCAGAAACTGGAGCGCGAAATGGCGCTGCACGGCATCAGTGGCGAAGTCACGGGCCGCCCCAAACACATCGCCAGCATCGTCAGCAAGATGCGGCGCAAGCGGCTCTCCTTTGAGCAGCTCTACGACATCCGCGCCGTGCGGGTGCTGGTCAAGAACGAGATCGACTGCTACACCGTGCTGGGCCTGGTGCACAATCTGTGGCGGCCCATCCCCAGCGAATTCGACGACTACATCGCCCAGCCCAAGAGCAACGACTACCGCTCGCTGCACACCGCCGTCATCGGGCCGGAGGACCGCGCGCTGGAAGTGCAGATTCGCACCTTCGACATGCACGGCCACGCCGAGCTTGGGGTTGCCGCGCACTGGCGCTACAAGGAGGGCGGCAGACAGTCGCCGCAGTACGAAGAAAAAATAGCCTGGCTGCGGCGCATTCTGGAATGGAAAGACGATGTAGCCGACAGCAGCGAATTCACCGAGCAGTTCAAGACCGAACTGTTCCACGATCAGGTCTATGTGCTCACCCCGCAAGGCCGCGTCATCGCGCTGGATCGCGGCGCCACGCCGGTGGACTTCGCTTACGCGCTGCACACCGATCTGGGCCATCGCTGCCGGGGTGCAAAGATCAACGGCGCGATGGTGCAGCTCAGCACGCCGCTGGAAAACGGCCAGCGCGTCGAGATCGTCACCGCCAAGGAAGGCGCGCCCAGCCGCGACTGGCTCAATCCGGCATTGGGCTACCTCGCCACGCACCGCGCGCGCTCCAAGGTGCGCACCTGGTTTCGCCAGCGCGACGTAGGCGAGCAGGTCAGCCTGGGCAGGAGCTTGCTGGAAAAGGAACTCAAACGCCTGGGCATAGCCGGCACCAATCAGGAAAAACTCGCCCAGCGGCTCAAGTTCAACAAGGTCGAAGAGTTTTTGGCCGCGCTCGGGCGCGGCGACATCGGCCAGCGCGATCTGGTCAACGGTTTGCAGGAGCCGGGCAAACCCGCCCCCGCACTCGCGCCCACCGCCAAACCGCGCACCAGGGCCAAGTCCGGAAACCCGGTCAGCATCCCCGGCCTCGGCGACGTGCCGTTGACCCTCGCGCGCTGCTGCAAACCCCAGCCTCCCGACGCGCTCATCGCCTACACCACCGTCGGCCGCGGCGTCACCGTCCACCGCGCCGACTGTCCTTCGCTCAGGCGTCTCAACCCCGCCCGCGCCCTGCCCGCCGAGTGGGTGACCGATGCGGGCGCCGCCTTCGAAGTCGTCATCCGCCTCAAGGCCTTCGACCGCCAGGGCCTGCTGCGCGATATTTCCGACGTCATCGCCAAGGACAAACTCGACGTCCTGCGCGTCAACACCGAGTCCCGGGGCGAATACGCCACCATGCAGATCACCGTCCGCATCAAGGAATTGCAGCAGCTATCGAAATTGCTGGTGCGGCTCCAGCACGTGCAGAACGTGATTGAGGTGGGACGGGGATAAAAAGTGGCGAAGCGCCGAACTGCAATAATTCAGAGATGCTGTGAATAATTGAAGCGATTGAAATCTTTCTTGAACAAGGTGTACATGAATTCCTGATCCTCAACGTTTTTGTAAAAGTATCTGTAATCCAACGCCCCGTCTTTACTTTGGTTTTCCCGGCCGATTTGAATGGCCCCAAGGGCCAATCTTTCGCACAATCGTGGCCAATGGTCATCAAGCTCCTCGATCTTTATTACCTGATCAACGATCAGGTCGCCCTTCTCATTCCCTAACTGATCGCATTGAGGGCTGAAGGCCTTCCATTCGGTCAACTTTTTGGACCGAATGAAATCACCGAATTTTGAATTGACGCCACCGGTGGAAAGAAGCGCCTGAACGCCTGGGTACGTAAAGGGCCACGAATTGTAGCGACCAATATTTTGAAATGTTCCTTCAATCAATGGCTGTTTCTTTAATCTTTCGAGCCCCCCCAGCAATTGCTGCAATGAAAATGTGTACTGCGAGACGGCCAAGGAATAGGGATTACGCACGGTACTGAACTTGAAGAAGCCATCCCAAGATGAATCACCAATGACGTCTTTCACTTCTTGGGCGGTGCTATGTTTATGGAGGCCAAATAATTTGTGGTAAATATTTTGAAGCGCCTCGCCCTCTTTCGTGCTACCAATCAGAATGTCGTTCCACTTCAGCGATCGGGAGAGAGCGATTTCAACGGTTGTTCCCGCACACTTATGTAGATGTATGTAGATAAACTTTTTCGAATTTGATATAAACATTGAAAGTTCCAAATTGCCCTAGAAGATAACCATTCCGAAAATCGTCGTGAATTTTTCCCGATTGTATCGGTGCCTTACTTGCGTCCATCTGACGCGGTGGAGGGAGTGAGCTGTCCAGACGCCGTTGCGCTGGAACCAGACAGATTACAGATACATAGCCATGCCTACTCTCAATCAATCGTAATGGCTCATGCCCATGAAAAAGTGGGCTGCGTTACTGAACCATCACACGCAATACAAGCTGATCACGCCAGACCGTTTCCATGAAACCATTTATTATCGTCGGAATGCCACGCACGGGCTCAACACTTCTGCTCAGAGCGCTGCAGCAGCATCCGGACATTCAGGCGTACAGTGAGCTGTTTCACTGGCTTGAGGCTGAGCGAATGGCGGCGTATCACGTGATACATTTCAAGAGTGCTGCCATTGGTTTCGATTCCGGGACTGGAAATGCACTGGAGTTTCTGCGGGAGTGGGTATGGGGGCAGACCAATGCGCACTTCAAGGCTGTTGGCTTTAAAATCTTCGCCGAACATGCTGTCGAGAATTCTTCGCCCGATTTCTTTCAATCCTTGCTCCGGGAATTTCCTGGCCTGCATGTCATACACATCCAGCGCCCCAACTATCTCGATGTCTTCGTTTCCTGGCTAATGGCACAACAGACAGGAGAGTGGTTTATCCCTTCGGATGGCGTGTCGGCAAAAGCGAGCGACAAGACCATTTCTCCAGCGCCCGACGAGGCTGATGCCTTCTTTGCCAAGATGGAGTCGGCTGACAGGTTCTTCGCCGATACGTTCTCAGGGGGCTCTTATCTGCCAATTTTCTACGAAGACCTGAGCCGAAATCTGCAGGAAACTTGCGGCCAGGTTTTCCAATTTCTGGGCGTCGGGGCATCGCCGGTCACACCGCTGATAAAGAAGCAGATTGAGCGTGGCATTCCCGAGATCATTCGCAATTACAGGCAATTGAGTGAGCACTTCTCCGGCACCAAGTACTCAAGGTTATTCCATGCATACAGTGCGGCCAGTACCGAATGGGCTTGGTCAAATACTGCGACATCGAGATACACTATGAACTATCGAATTCTGCCTTACGATATCAAGAAATAGATCTCCAGTTTGGGGGCACGTCTCAGTGCTGTGTCACGCCAAAAACAGATGCTCTCACTTCATTGGTGAGATGGATTTGGTTGCAAATATCAACTTTTATCCGCCTGTTAAGACCTTAGAGTAATCATGATTTCTCATGCGCCAATATCCCGCAACGAGAATTGTCCTTGTGGAAGTGGGAAGCGTTACAAACACTGCCACGGCAATGCTGCGATCTCCTCTGACTTCTGCACCGCCGTCGACAAATGTAATCGCATTGATGGAAAGGGCACTTGTTGCCCAGAAGGCAGGCCTGACAGAGCAAGCTCGCAACTTATACGATCAGGCGCTTGCCATAGACCCCAATCAGCCGGATGCGTTACATATGCGGGGAGTCGTTGCCCTTACACAAGGCCAGCCAGAAGACGCCATTCGTTTCATCAAGGCGGCCATTTCCGCCGGGTTGGATAACGACGCAACCCAGCACAACCTGAAGCTTGCCAAGGAAGCCGGTCGAGTAACCATTAGCACCCAGGCTATGCAGACGTTATCCAAACTCGAACAAAGGGCGGGTGATCCTTTCGTTTCCCCTGAGGATGTTCAGTTGCTTGCCTTTTTTCTGCCGCAATTTCATTGCATCCCGGAGAACGATGCGTGGTGGGGCGAAGGTTTTACCGAGTGGACCAACGTGCGTCGCGCAGCTCCCAATTTCCTGGGGCATGATCAACCGCGTATCCCCGGTGAGCTTGGCTACTATGATTTACTTGATACGCATACGCGCCAGCAACAGGCGGCGCTGGCGAAGCAGTATGGAATCAACGGATTCTGTTATTACTATTACTGGTTCAATGGCCGCCGGCTGTTGGAGCAACCGCTTGATCTCGTCCTGCGCTCGGGGGAACCCGATTTACCTTTCTGCGTGTTCTGGGCTAACGAGAACTGGAGCAAGCGCTGGGATGGCGGCAATCATGAATTATTGGTGGAGCAATCCCATTCAGATGCGGATGACATTGCATTCATGGAATGCCTGCTGCCCTATTTTGAAGATAAACGCTACATCCGAATCGAGGGTCGGCCCCTCCTTATGATCTACAGGATTGATCTCTTTCCGAACGCCCGCCAAACAATAAAACGCTGGAAAGAGGTTTGCCGGGCTCATGGGATGGCAGAGCCGTATATTGTCAAAGCCGACACCCGGGCGAGCGATGCACCGCATGTTTACTCGGCTGACGCATCGTTAGAATTTCCACCCCATAGGCTCAGTGCCGGGTCAACCATGACTCGCAAGCTAGAGGAATTGAATGAGGAATATAAGGGCACCATAATCGACTATCGGTCCGCTGCGGCGTATTTGGCCACAGCGGTTGAGCCTGCCCACACGCACTTCAAGACCGTAGTGCCCGGCTGGGACAACACGGCGCGGCGTCAACTCGACGGTACCATGTTGGTAAACTCTTCACCGGACTTGTTCCGTGCATGGCTACGCGAATCCATCGCTCGTGCACAAGAAATGTTGCCCCCCGGCCGCCGTATCGTCTTCATCAACGCCTGGAATGAGTGGGCAGAGGGTGCTTATCTTGAGCCCGATCAAACTCACGGGCGGGCAATGCTCGAGGCCGCCTGGTCTGCCCGTTTCCGACCCAGTGCATTCAAGCGGCTGCGAGAACTTATAGACCAGTAGATTCGCCTCGCTTGGGTTGCGCCCGAAGCAACCATTGGCCAGCGAACAATTCATTGAAGCCGTCTACCTTGCCATGTTTGATCGTCATATTTTTGGTCTCAACATGTTCCCAAGATCGGCTCACAATCTCGGGCATCAATGAAGCTGGATATTCAATCGGCATCAAGTCAACGAGCTCGTATCCGGTTTCATCCAACATCGATTTGATGTTGTCCAACGTGAAAAAACGGATATGCGTGACATCAAAAAGCCCATTGGGCGCATATTCAAACGACCCACCTGCAATCGTGTCAAGAAACGCCAGACAACGCGCGTTTGGAATGCTGATGATCAAATTCGAATGATCAGACAGCACGGATCTTAAATTTTGAAGTGCTCGCCACGGATGGTACATATGCTCAAGAACATCGAGCAACAGCACCAAATCGATCTCGCCGGGTGACAAGAAGGTGCTTGGGAATGGCCCTGATTGCAGGTCATGATCGCTAACGTCGCTGAGCCGCCTCCGCGCGATAGCGGCTGCCTCGGGCTGGACCTCGACACCGTAAATCCGTGCGCCTGGATATCGCTCCCCCAACATCAGGGAGGTTACCCCGGTTCCGCAACCGACATCCAAGATTCGGGTTGCCGAGCTGGGTAATAGGGGCATAATTTCTGTGCGAGGTTTCTCGTGGTACTCATTGCTAAATTCGAGTTGCTTTCCAGCCAGCAAATGCCAAGCAGAGTTCTGTCGCCGATTCACGTTGTTTGATTGCATTGAACATGTCTCCACACAAAGGTTAAAGGGCAAAAATCACTGCTGAAAATCATCTTGCCGGTCTCCCGACGCCGTTGCGCTGGAACCAGACAACCAGGGATTGAAACTCGGATCGTTGTACATCTTGAACTGCCGGTACACCTTGAAGCGCAGCGTACCGGTCAGGCAGCCGTGCGTGAGTTCGTCCAGGCAGCACGCCAGGTCAGCACGTTGTTCCAGTAGGCGGGCCAGCCTTTCACGACTCATCGCGTGATGGTCGGCTTCAGCGTCGGCGCGCCGGGTCTGCCAGTCCATATGGAATATCTTCAGACTGAGTATGGACAACCGGTCGATCAGGGCGCCGACGGTTTCCGAGTGCAACCGCGCCGTCCCGGGCACCTCTGGCAAAACGGCCAGGACCAGTTCGTCGATACGTTCGATGGCATCGTTGCGGCGCTGGTTGTGGCCATCGATCAGGCGCTTGCTGCTGGCGATGGAGCTATCCGGAACATCGCGACGACGCGCCTGATCCTCTTCATCCCACAGCGCGATATTGCAGCGGTGGTTATGCTCGATCGCCTGCCACAATGCCGTGGACGGGATCAAAGGCGATTCACCGCCATGCTTCAGATATTCGAGCAGGGCGGCATGAAAACGTGTGACATTGGCGGCGTTTAATTCATCCAGCGGGTTCATGGCTTCCCTTGTTCATGCCTTCGGCCGCGAAATCCGCGAGCGCCGCTCGCAGCGCCGTGACGACCCCCGTCCAATCACCCGGGTGAGGCTGGCGGAACAGGTGCGCGGTCGGGTACCAGGGGCTGTCGGCGCGATTGAGCAGCCAGCGGAAATCGGCAATGTACTGCAACATGATCCAGACCGGACGCCCCAATGCGCCAGCGGCATGGGCGATGGACGTATCGACGCTGACGATCAGGTCGAGTTCGGCCATGAGCGCGGCGGTCTCGGCATAATCGATCTGTTCGTCCCCCCAATCGAGAATGGGCGTCTTCACGGCCCGCAGTTCCTCGCGTCCGGCTCCGAGTTGCAGGTTGATCCAGGCCACGTCGGGCCGTTCGAACAAACCGGCGAGGGCTTGCAGGGAACAGGAACGATTGCGGTCATCCACGTTGGCGGGACTTCCGGCCCAGGCCAGGCCGACGCGCAGCCGCGCCGGAATCGCGTCCAGGCGTTGTCGCCAATAGGCACGTCGATCGGCTGGTGCCGCCAGGTAAGGCACCTCGGCGGGAACATCGGCCAGGGAATGGGTGCCGCACAGGCGCGGCAGGCTCAACACGTGGCAGAAGTATTCGTAAGCTGGAATCACCGCTTCGCCGGTGTATACCTCCGACAGACCCTGCGCCTTGCGCAGCACTCCGGCCACGTGCGCCTGGCGCACATACAGGCCAACCCTGGCCCCCTGGCCGGCGAGCGACCTGGCATAGCGAATGAACTGCAAGGTGTCACCGATCCCCTGTTCGGCAATCAACAGCAGGCTTTTTCCTGCCAGCGCCTCGCCCTGCCAGGGACGGGGCGTGCCGGCCATCGCCGGCAGCCGGTAGCCTGCGGCGTATTCCGGGCAGCGCACGCGCGATTCGTATTCCGCCCAACCGTGCGCATAATCGCCCTGCGTCAGCAGCACCAGCGCACGGCTGAAGCGTGCCTGCGTCAGGTTGGCATCCAGTGCCAGGGCGCGATTGAACGCATCCAGCGCCTCGTCGAGATGACCGAGCTTGTGCAGATCCAGACCGAGGTTGCTCCAGGCCGGCGCATAGGCCGGGTGCCGGTCCAGCGCCTTGCGATACTCGATCACGGCCTCTTCCAGACGGCCTTGCGCGCGCAGGCACAGGCCGAGGTTGTTGAAGAAGTCCGGAACGTCATCCCGTTTCGCCAGCGCGGCGCGTATCCTTCTTTCCCCTTCGAGCGGCCTCTTTTCCTGCATGTCGAGCACGCCCAGATAGTGTTCCGCGACCGCGTCGTCACCCAGCGCCAGCACAGCGTCGTAGCCCTTCCGCGCGGCAGCCAGGCGGCCGGCCTGATGATCGGCCATGGCTTGCCTGAACAAAGCCTCCGGGGTGTGTTCGGCCTGAGCCGCAGTCATGACTTGAGTGGCGCCTTCCTGGCCGCAGCAATGTTTGTAGCGCTTGCCGCTGCCGCACGGACAGGGGGCGTTGCGGCTCACCGGTGCGATGAGGCCTTTACCGGCCGACCCGGTCAGTGCGTCCAGCATCGCGGAGCATGTGTCATCGGCGGGAAAGGCGCGCAATCGTCGTTCCAGCAATATCCGCGCCGAATCAAGCCGCTTCAGATCGATGAAGTTTTTTGCCAGTGACAGAAACTGGATCGAGCCGAGCACCGGCCTCGGCGTCGCCGCGACGAAACCGGGTACTTCTTCGTCGGTGAGGAATTGCCACATATTGAACAGACCATGAAACCCCAGGGTCCTGGTCTGAGGATAGGTGGTTTCGAACGAGAAACGATCCGCCACCTCGGGCGGCGCGAAACGCATGCCGTAACGGGATTCCAGCATCGGCCGGTAATGGCGGCAGATCATTTCGTCCTCGGGCTCGAAACGGTCTATCGCGGGGTCCTGAAGCGCTTCCAGCAGGCGCCGCGAACGCAGCGAAAAGCCACCGTTGCCGACGCAATGCGCATCCTTGTGAAACCCCCAGCGCGCGCCGATGTAGTCATGGTCGAGAAAGTCATCACTCCAGGCTGCGGGGTTGACCACGTAGCCATCCCACTGGATCAACAGCACATGCTCGGTTTCGATATGCCGAAGCAGGTCCTTCATGACGAAGCGCGAGTACGTCGCGCGTCCTGCCAGCGGGGCAATGACGACGTGGCGGGCACCGCCGGTATCTTTCGCCGAGTCCGAGATGAACAAGGCATCGGCGAAATCCATCGCCGCCAGCGATAAGCGCATCGCCCTCGCCGCAAGCGCGTGAGTCTGGGTGTCGATTATGCAAAGCGTGGTATTGGCAGCTCTGATTCGTGTATTCGGCATAATTTTCACGTCAATGCTGGAATCCCCGGACGGCGCCCGAATCCATGCGGCCTTTGCAGGTGGTTATGAAGGCAACGTCTGTCATCATTTTGATTTATCGCGGTCAGATTCAAGTGCTTGGTGAGGGCGTTTTCGGGGGAGCTTTGCTCAACCCAGCTCACAGCCTCGTATGTACCTGACGGTCTGGCGAGTGTGCCGCCCCGGCTCGCGTTCATAGATCCGCCGCCGGATATCCAGCTCGAACGCCAGCGGGTCCGTCACCTGCCAGTTCGGGCTATGCGGCGACAGGTTGGGGTTGAAATAGGGGTCGCCTGTCTCGAACAACGCGTGCCACTTCGCGAGGAAACGCTCGGTGTCTTCGGGATGGGGGTCCTCCTGGCTGCGTCCGCGGGTAAACGACTCGTGGTGCAGCAAGATGGCGTGCGCGCAGAACAGGGTACGGTAGCCCTGCTTGCCGGCCCGCAGACAAAGGTCCACATCCCCGTAACCTACGGCGATGGCCTGGTCGAAGCCGCCGATGCCCTCGAACACTGTCCTGCGAATCAACATGCAGGCAGCCGTCACGGCTGACACCTCGTGGTTACAGATGAGCGAACCCATGTAACCCAGATCCACGGGCGCATCGCCCGTCTGCCGGAAACGGCCAAGGTTCTCCGCCACGCCGCAGCAGGCCACCACCACACCCGCATGCTGAATCGTCTTGCGATCCGGGTAATACAGCTTCGCGCCGACGATGCCGACATCGGGCTTCTGGCCCAACTCCAGCATGCGTTCCAGCCAGCCTGGCTCGATGGCCTCGATATCGTTGTTGCAGAAAAGATAGTGCGTGTGGCTGCCGTCCAGCTGCGCCACCGCCCAGTTGTTGATCGCCGCGAAATTGAAAGGGCCGCTGTAGCGCAGCAGCGTCACCCGCGACCGGACGCTCTCGAAGTAGGCGAGCGAGTCCGGATCATCGGACTCATGGTCGATCAACACGACCTCATAGGCGATATCGCCGACCGTACGCTCGATGCTTTCGATGCAGGCCCGCACCAGATCCGCATGGTTTTTGGTCGGGATGAGAATCGCCACCTTCAGGCCGGGCGTCAGCGGGTAGCGCACATCGAAAAAATTGAAACTCGGCCCGTCACTCACTTCGCCCGTCTCGCCGCAGCGCTGCAGATGGCGGCGCAAAATCGCGCTGGAAGTTTCCATTACCTGATGGTTCATCTCGTGGCCAGCGGAGGTGCCACGGATGCGCCAGCGATAGAGGATTTCCGGGATGTGCACAATCTTCTCCGCCTGCTCGCTGGCACGCAGGATCAGGTCGTAGTCCTGAGCGATGCGCAATGTTTCGTCGAATCCCCCAATTCGCTTCAGCAAGCCGCGCTGTGAATCCAAGCAAATGGACGATGTAGGGGTGTGAGCGCAGGTACTCGGGCGAAAACAGTGGGCCGGAAGATGAAATCCTGAACCGTGTCGCCATCCTCGGCGACCCGCACCTCGTCGGAATACAGCATGTCCGGGTCATCCTCCAGCACCGCTTCGGCGACCCGGAACAAGGCCTGCTCCTCCAGCATGTCGTCATGGTTCAACAGCACGACGAAGTCACCCGCCGCCATACCCAGTGCGCGATTCATGGCATGAGAGTGCCCGTAATTGACCGTCCCGAAAGACAGCCTGACGCGCGCATCACGCCCCCTGTATTCCTCCAGGACAGCGCGCACTCGAGGCGAAGCGGAGCCATCATCGGCGATGCACAGTTCCCAATGCGGATACCACTGGTGCAGGATCGAATCGAGCATTTCCCGGAGCATGGGCTCCGGGGTGTTGTAGGTCGGCACCAGCACGGAAATCAAGGGCGGGGCAGAGATCGCCTGGATGCGCGCTCGGATCGCGTCGTATATGTCCCGGGTAATAGACTCGCGGTAATGCCGGAATACCCCTTGACGCCAATCGGCCGACACCGACCCCTCCGCACGGGCGTGCGAATCCGGTAGCAGGAACAGCGGCCGCGCCTGACCCCGAGGCGGAAACCGGCGATTGCGTCAACGCCTGCATCGGCGCCGGTTTCACCTCCTCAGCCCGGCCCTGTCGCCAGCCGCGATATACACCCGCCGCGACCGCCGGCAAGGCCGCCGGCCGCCCCAGCAGGGACATCAACCGCCTGGCCCTGCGCAGAGCCTTTCCGGCCCAGCGCACCGGGCGGGAAACCGCCCAACTTGTCGATGCGTACACCGCCGCGAGTTGCGCGTCTCGCGCCGTGATGGCGCTGTTCTTCTCGTGCACCTCCTGCTCCAACCGCCAAATCGTGTCCTCGCATTCCAGCAATGCGGTCTGCAAACCGGCGCTACGGTGATTCACTGCTCGAAAGCGTTCCGCCTTCAAGTCTAGGCGCAGGCGCAAGCTGCTGATCTCCTTCCACTGACGGGAAAGCGCCAAGGTTTGAGTCATCGCCAGTTGCAGTACCGGATCCCGCGCACTTTGCGGACTCGCATGCGCATGACCGCCCGCATTCGTTGCAGAGGGCAAAAGCTGGCGATACTCGGCCACCATTTGCGCGGCCGTCCGCACCGGCAAACTCGGCAATCTGGCCCGAATGCGCCTCAGTCCGTCCCTGTTCGCATGGATATCACGCAGGCATTCCAGCATGGCCTCTACGTTCGGCTCGAAAATGTAGCCGGTCTCGCCCGGCAGGATCCGGCTGGCGAATGCGCCCAGTCGGGTCGCCACAGGAGGAATGCCAAGCTGGAATAGCTCGCTCAGGGTATAGCTGAACGTTTCCGGGACAATGCTTGGAAGCAGGCCGACATCGGGCTGAATTGACGCCAAGATGGCTGGGAGTTCCTCTATGGCGTATTGGTCGACAATATGTACCCCCGCCATGTCATGGAAAGTCTCGCCGAATTCCTTCGCCCCCACCAGGTGAATCTCGGCAAATTCCAGCAGTCGCTGCAACCCCTCGGACAGGAGACGAGCGCCCTTGTGGAGTGGCAGCACACCCAGCACCACCACCCGCAGCCGGTCTCTCGGCTCGTCCGCTGCATAGTCAATCGGCGCAAACACATCAAGGCAGCCATGCGGAATGGTGACGAACGAAGCCGCCTCCAGGCGGGGAAAAACCTGGAGCAATTGCACGCGGACGTGATCGTCGGGAACGACCATGACTGTCGCCCCGCGCGTCACAAGTTCCAGGTAGCGTGCACGAACGCGCAGCCGCTCCGCAATCGGAAAGGCGGGGAAGGGATTGAAATTGGGGTTATGCGCAGCGCAATCGGCCAGCCTGGCGTCGTCACACTGCCCGCAGACTTGTCCGAAATGAAGATTGATCGTCGGGCAGGCGGGGAAGTAATCGTGGTTGATGACCAGCGTCGGCAAGCCCGTATCCAGCACATCCAGGGCGTGGCCGATCAGGGAGGAGACCAGCACGAAACCGACGCCATAATCCCGAACGATCTCCTCGATCGCGCGCCTGTACTCCGGGTGCGTCTCCACCACAGCCTGGATCGGTGTTGTGAAGGGCCAGAACGCCAGCGGCGTCATGCCTGCGGCACCGGCATACAGCACCAGTCCCTCGCTCATGGCATGGCTGGCCGAATATGGCGCGAGGACGAGATTGGCGCCGGCTGCGTCGGCCAGGCAGAAATCCCGGCACCAGCGCGCGATGCCACCACCGTGGTCGTGGATCACATGCAGCTGTACCGGCTTAAGCGCTCCCCTTTCGTCACATGAAAATCCGCGGGACAGCATTAATTCAGTTTCCACAAGCCCAGGCACTTATCGCCATACAAACCATCATCCTCAGTACATCCTTCATTGAGGTACCGCTCGGGTCTTGGCAAATTGTAAGGTGGACTCTCAAGGTTAAGCGGTCGCCATATGTCACCTTCGCAAAGTTCCGTGTTACCGCTTCGTTCGGTAAAAGTGGTGGTTAGCAACCACTTTGCGCCACTCTTGCGAAACTGATCAAGGGCAGCCAGTCCGTCGCTGAAGTTGAGGTGAACCAAACAATCCCGAGAGAGTATCAAATCGGCTTTTGGCAAGGGGCCCGAAATGATATCTAGATACACGAACTTGCAGTTCTCGTTCCCGAAGGATTCATTGTTCTTATCGAGAATAGCCCGAACGATGTCGCCGCCAGTGTATTGGATATCGGAAAGGTTTACATGACGCATCCAGTTCCAGTCGCCGCATGGGACATCGAGCAGATGCTTGACCCCCAACTCATCCAGCAACTTCGGGATTTCTTCACGAATGATACGAGTCTGAAGGAGGCTGGATCCTTTACCGGAGCGTGACTCTGTTCCAAGAAACAGGTTGTCTTCGTATATTTCTTCGAAATCCAAATGGGTTGGCCTTTCATTCGTTTCGTCAGAACGCTGCCTGACTAACAAATCACGCAGCCAATTCCGCAAACTCCGAAGTATTGACCGGGCCTTTACATGTACCCAAAGCGTGTTCTCGTTCAAGTATGACATGTCACTCGTTAACGTTAGATGGTATTCGTCCTCTGGACGCAACTGAGAGGCGAGGCGTAGGGATCGTTTTTTAGCGCTTGATGCGTCGCGCAATCATGGCTCACCATCGCCGCCACGTGCACCACCCCCAGAATCCCGCCCAGTTCCGCCATTTTCTTCGCCTTACCAGTCCCATATCCACTGCTCGACGAAATTTGGCCGGGGAGTCCTCGGCAACAAACCGTTGTACAAGTTCAGCATATTCTGGGTGCAGGCGTGACAGTGCTTCTGCAGCCGCCGGCGCCAGGGTAGCGCGTTCGGTTCCGAAGCTGACCCCGCCGGCATGGAAGACGAAGGTATCGGCGCATAGCACGTTCCGCCAGCCGGCCTTCGCGGCCCGCCGACTAAAATCGTTTTCCTCGCCGTATCCGCGTCCAAACTGTTCGGCATCGAACAGTCCCACCTGAGCGAGACAGGGGCGCCGGATGTACATGCAGAAACCGACCGCCGTCGGAATGTCGACGTGCGCGCCCGCATTGACCCGGGCGAACAATCTGTCCAGCTCGGCCAGGCTGACATCCGGCGGCATCGCATTGTCCGCGCAAAAAACCGGGTAGCTGCAAATCGTTGCGTAGTTCGAAAACGGGGTCGCCGTCGCAATATCCGGCGCGCTGTGGACGCACTTCTGCAGGCGGTCCAGCCAGCCGTCGGCCACCTCGGTGTCGCTGTTAAGCAGCACCACATCGCGATCCGGGTGGAGACGCATGCCGATGTTGACCGTTTCGACATAGCCGAGATTCCGCTGATTGACTAACAGGGTTACCCCAGGCCTGTTCCGCAGCGACTCGCAATAAACGACCAACTCGGGCTCCGGGCTGGCGTCGTCGATCAACACCAGTTCGAACGCTGTCGCGCAATGCGCCTTCAGGACCGATTCGATGCAACGTCGGGTTTCCTCAAACCCCGCGTAAACGGGGATGATGACGTCCACCATATCGGCCGGGTCCGGAAAATTGCGATCTTCACGGCTGGCATTGCTTCTCCCGCGACGGAAACGCATCCCCGGCACCTCGATCAGTACATAGGACAGCGTTGAAATCATGAATATCAATGGCGCGCTGGCCAGAAGCAAGGCCAGGAAACGCATGCTTCCAAGACCCTGGAACCATTCCGTCGCGACAATCCAGCCGAGCACCGGAAAATGCCACATGTAATAGCTGTAGCTGACCAGACCGGCATAAATCATGAATCGATTGGTGAACAGTCGATTGATGATGCGTCCCCCTCCCACGCCGGCGAGAATGATCGCGGCGACGCCCAGCACAAGCGCCGGCGTCCAGAGATAGAAAATTGGATTGTCCGCCCAGTATTCATGGCGTTTTCCAGGCAACCACCAGGTCGCGGCGAGCACCAGCGCCAGACCGGGCAGACCGAGCCGTCCCAGCTTCATTCCAGGCAGCACCCAGCCAGGCAAGCGCAACCGGTTCACATACAGATATGCCGACAGCATGCCGAAGCCAAAAGCGTCCATGGAACCTGGCAATTGATAAGCCGCCACGACACGCTGCGGTATCGGTGCATCCGGCATGCGCAGGGCCACGCCGTGCCGCCAGAGATACATGGCCACGAGGCTGCCCGCCAGCAACAGCCACCAGCGTCCGGGGCGTAGTAACAGCGCTAGCAGCGGCAGCAGCGAGGTAAAAGGAGAATTCAATCGGCAAGGTCCACCAGACGCCATTGATTGGCACTGTACCCAGCGGCGGCGGCGTGAACAGCATCAACAGATGCCGGATAAGGCTGCCCCAGTCATCGATGCCGGGCTGTCCTGGTACCCACGCTGCGATCAGGAGCAGGATCGCCAACTGGGCGTAGTAAGCCGGGAATACCCGCATTACCCGGCGCAGAAAATAACGGTCAAGCGCGGGACGTTGACGCAGACCGGACTGCCATTCCGCGAACGGTATCGCCAGCAAAAAACCGGAGAGCACGAAAAAGATCGTCACCCCGGCAAAACCTATGCTGACCAATGGCGTGAAATCCAGAGGCACGCCGGCCAGGACGACGGTGAAATCGGGATGTCCGGACAGACTCCAGACATGGTAGAGAAACACCCATAATGCCGCCCAGCCACGAATGCCCGTCAACACATCCAGATGGCTCTTGTCTGGCAGGAATGGCCCAACGAATTTGACATGCAGCCAGGTCGCGGCTGCGTTCATCGTTCTCCCATCCGCCAAGAATCTATTGCGTGGCATTTAGACGGGTGCATCCGACGACAATGCCAGGTCGAGCAATTGCGAAACGGAACCCGCTGAAAGTTGGCGCAAGGGTTCCATGTCGATTCCATAGGCTGCCAGATGCTGTAGGGCGATTTCACACTCTGAAGGCTTCCCAAGCCGGAAACGCAGATAGCCCGCATCGTAGATCAGGTCCATCGGGACAAGATAGACGAACAGGTAGAACGCCAGGCGCGCCAGCGCGTTCCTGTTCGTCGCTGGCCTCCGCGATGAACCGGTTCGAGCAGTCACCCAGCAATTCGACAGGCGTTTGCATCAGCATCGCTTCCAGACCGACGCTGGAATTGACGGTCAGTATCCTTTCGCAGCGGCGGATGAACGCCACGCTGTCGGGCGAGTCGTCCACCGCGTACCAGTCCGCCTTGGGTGCGAACAGGCTCCCGGGATGGCCGCGCACGAGTACGTCACCATCGGGATAGTGCAAATGGGCGTAAACCAGCAGCGACTGATTGTCGAAGCCATGGCCGAAGGCCAACAGATTCGAATCGTCCTCGACCTGGAGCGCCACGCCGAGCTTGAATCGCGCCGCGGGTGTCTGGCTGTCCCCAGCCAGATAGAAAAAGCGGCGCAGTGCCTCGATGTCGTAGCCCGCATCGGGCTGAAAACCGCTGGCCAGATAACGCCGCGCGGCCTCGGTATTGCCGTTCACCCCGCTGAAATCGAGGTAGGCTGTGGGCCGATATTGAGGCCAGCGCAGGGGGCCGATCTCGAGATGCACCACCGGAATGCCCTTTTCCGCTGCCACCGCGCTCAGCGATGGGCAGTTGCACCAGGTCAGAATGGCCTCGATGTCTTCTGCCGGTGTCTGCGACAGAATTTCCGCGAAGGCCGCATCGAGACAGGGCACACGCTGGCTCAACAAGCGACTGAAGGCAGCGATCGGATTTCCGCCGCTTTCAGCCAGCAATTCCTCGAAAACCGTTTCCGCCAGAAAGCCGTATTCATGTGCCGCCAAGCTCTCTCGCGAGGGCACCCGATACTGGAGCCGTTCTGCATTGCCCGCCTGCATTTCCCAACGGTTTTGCGCCCGCCAGTGCTCCGGGTCACGGGTGTAGTCCTCGCTCGCAATGAACAGCATGCGCTCGCCAAACGACGACAGCAGACGGTAATACACCCATAAGAAGGGCGCACGGTAGCCGCGCACGGGAAACGGCAACAGGAATGCGGCGATCATTCGTCCAAGGCCCCCGGCAAGGATATCCGGATCGGCGCATGCACCACCCCGACCTGATCGCGGGGCGACCAGAAGCGCAAATGACCCACCGGGCGACGCTGGTCCAGTTCTTCCCGGCCCTCGCCCTTGAAACAAGCCAGACCACAATGCACAAGATATTCCCCGGAGCTGATGGGCAGGCGCACCCGGTATTCCACCTCACGTTTTCCCGGTTCCAGATTCAGCGGCTGGTTGGCGATGAGATTGTTGTCCCCCCAGATATCGCCGCCCCGCACACCCGAAATCGAGACCCCGAGGGCGACATTCTGGATCGACTCCGCCGCCAGCAGACTGAACCGGAATACGACTTCTTCGTTCGGCTTGAGCAAGGGATTCCCATCAAGCGCGGTGCCGTCACCCTTGAACAAATCCAGACGTTCGATGATTGCGCGGGCACTACCGAAGCGCTTTTCCCCCAAACCCTGATTCCAATCACGTTGCTGGATGGCCTTCAGTTCGCCCACCGTCATCAGGCGTGCATCGGGCCCAGAATCGGACGCCGGCTCAATTCGGAGCGCCTGAGCCTGCGCCTGGTTCAGCATGCCTTTCTCGTAGGCCAGCACGGCGGCCAGCACATCGGGGGTGTCCTTTATCACCCGGCCACCGTCCAGAACAATGCAGCGATCGGCATATTCCAGAATGCTGGCGGTGGCATGCGTCACCATCAGGATGGTCACGCCCTTCTTCTTCAACGCCTCCATGCGCTTGAAGCACTTGTACTGAAAGCCGATGTCGCCCACTGCGAGCGCCTCGTCGACGACGAGGATTTCCGGATCGACGCAGGCCTGCACGGCGAATGCCAGGCGTACATACATGCCGCTGGAATACGTTTTGACAGGCTGGTCGATAAATTCGCCGATATCTGCGAAAGCTGCGATTTCAGCAAAACGATGTGCCATTTCCTCGCGCGACAAACCCAGAATCGCGCCGTTCATGAACACGTTCTCGCGCCCGGTAAATTCGGGATTGAAGCCCGCGCCCAGTTCCAGCAGCGCCGCGATTCGTCCATGTGTTATCACTTCGCCGTCACTCGGCTCGAGCGTGCCGCAGATGATCTGCAGCAATGTGGATTTGCCGGCGCCGTTGCGACCGATGATACCGACCGTTTCACCACGCCTGATTTCGAAGCTGACCGCGTTCAGCGCCCAGAATTCACGGTGATAGCTGCGGGGTGCCCGCCCGAATAAACGGTGCAGCCTGGGCATCACCATCTGCTTGAGCCGATCGCGCGGCGTATCGTAAATGGAGAAGTATTTGGATACCCCCATTACCCGGATTGCGCACCCGGAATCGCATCCCGCCTCGATCTCGCTGGTTGAGGCATTCATGCCCATAGCTTCCATAGTTGTATTGTTTGCGTCACGCATGCCCGACCGGCTCAGTACCCCGAACACCCGACACCCTGGCCGGAAAATACCGGTCGCGCAGGGCATTGAAGCGCTTCTCATAGAATTCGTAGACCCCATGCGAAATCGCCAGGGTCAACACCATGAAAACCAGCCACATGCCAAATGCCCCTAAAAGGGAATTACCACAGCAACCGAACAGATGAATCAGCGTCAGCATCACGGGGAGATTGACCAGATACACGGAATACGAGATCCGGGCCAAAAACCCGCTCACCGATGCAAGCCAGCCTGGCAAGCGGCGCTCGATTCCGATCAGCAAAAAACCCGCACACCCGATGGGTACAAGGCTCAGGTAAAACGTCTTGGCGAAGAACGATTGGTTCAACTCCGAGTCCGTGGCCAGGCCGTAATAGATCAAGCATGCCACGAACACCACCGTCATCCCGGTCGCCAGCCCGGGTTTTTTCAGCCAGGGAGAATGCCGGTGATACACCCATGCCAGCAGCACGCCGAACATCAGGGTATCGAACCGCAGAAAAACGACTTTCCTGAGCCCTGCGTCCCACGTCTCGATCGAGTTCGCGAGCAGCAGACGCGCCAGAAGGGACAACACGATCACCGCCACGGCCACGACCAGGATCGAACCGACGTGCCGCAAACCGAGCAACCGGCTCACCAGCAGAAACAGGGCCGGAAACAGCAGATAGAACACTTCTTCCAGAGCCAGGCTCCAGGCCTCGGCGAAAAAAGGCGGATGGGGACCGAACAGGTTCTGAATAAAAAAAAGATATTTCCAGACCGTATCCAGTTCAGCGGAATAAATCCCAAACACGACCAACAGTACATTGACCAGCAAAAACAGATAGTAGTTGGGCAGCGTACGGAACCAGCGACGTGCATAAAACCCGCTCAACCAATGCGTGCCGCTCCCCCTGGACAGCCGGATGAGGATGCCCCCGATCAGAAACCCGCTCAGCGCGAAGAATAGCTCCACCCCCATGAAGCCGCCAAAACGCAGATAATCTGCCCAGGGCAGGGCGGAGCGCACTAGATAACGGCCATGGCTCAGCAGCACAAGCAGTATCGCCAGCGCCCGGCACAGATCGAGCCATTCGTTCCTGCGCGCGATCGTCATTTACGCCCCGGCGTCACGGCGTCGTCCCTGTCCACGGCTCGATGAAAGCGGGAACAAAGTTCTCCGCATTCATCGCGGTGGGACGAATGTCGACTTGCCCATACGGGCGAACAGGGGATGGATACCCTGGTGGGTTGGTTCCATGTTGGTTGAACGCGATGTGATTGTCGGAAAAATGCAGTTTCGCACAGACTGGGCCTGCCCGCCCTGCCACCAGACGCCAGGGGCAATTCTGATAACACACTGATTTAACCGGGATTGTCCATTAGGAACTGCTGCCTTTCTCCCGCCGCAAGCGGGGGAGGGGCTTTTGGCGAATGAAAAAAGCGCTTCGTGCGCAATCTCCCTCTTCGCAACCCTCTGCCGCTTGCGGGGGAGGGGGCTAAAAGCCCGTCAATGCGCTAATGGACAATCCCGGTTTAACCCAGAATCGGGAAGCCCGCAGGGTCGCCCGATCCACCATTCATTGGTTCCGCTCGCATACTGAGTTGATTTGCCCGCAATGACACAGGGTGCCTGAACGGTTCAAGGCTTCCTACCGTTTCCTCAGCGCTTCCAGCGTGGCATCGTCAAGTACGATCGGCTTGTCGCCCTGGAATTGCTTCATCCATTCCTCGCGTTTTCTTCCCAGAAACTCGTTGCGTAACGCCGCCAGGATGGATCCTTTCACTTCTTCAAAGGATTGCTGTCTGGGTTCGCGGATTTCAATCAGTTTAATGATGTGGTAGCCAAAACGGGTGCGCACCACACCGCTTAGCTCGCCCGGTTTCAAGGCATAGGCAACCACCTCGAACGCCGGAACCAGTTTGCCTTTATCCGACCATCCCGGCAATTCGCCTTTGTTTCTTGAACTCCCCGGATCCTCGGATAATTCCTGCGCCAGTTTGCCAAAATCCTCCCCATTCCGCAGCCGGGCCAGCACCTGCTCCGCCCTGGCTTTCACCACCGCGTCAGCTTTTTGTGGGTCCTCTTCATTGACCCGAAACAGGATATGCGAGACCCGAATCGCCGCAGGGATGACATAGGATGCCTTGTTCACTTCATAGCGCTCAAGCGCCAGTTTTTCCAGGTTCGGCAGGGATTCGGCCAATTTTTGCGTTTCACCCTCAACGAATGCGCGTACCACGATGTTTCTGCTGGACCTGGCGATACTCGCGCGCACTTCAGGCAAATCAGGCGTGCCCGCGGCGGCGGCGGCCACCGCCATGCGCCGGTCGATCAGCATATTGGAAATAAACCGGGCCATCTGCTCCCGGTTCATACTGGCGCGTACCTCCGCGGGCACGGCTTGCAGTTCCTGCTCAATTTCCGTCAGGGGCACACTGCTGCGGCCATCGGATAGTGTCTGGGCATGCGTTGCTGCTGCAAGGCCCATCAGCAGCATCGCACCCAGCGTATTCAAGGGGGTCAGCCAAACTGTTCGTGCTTTCTTCATATCCACTCCACTCAACCAACATCGAAAAATAATTGTGATCGCCGCGCCTTGCGTCAACAGATCCGGAATAAAAAAGTGCCCGGCATAACCGGGCACTTTTGGAACCCGCAAGGGTGCCGATCAATCAAAATCCGCTGAAAGTTCGTCCACCTTGTAGCGGTATCCGGTGCCGGTCGCGTCAATGCTCATGAACAGGTAATACCGCGTGCTCGGCAGGATCACACAATAGCCGGGACCGGTAGCGGCGTAGAGCGTGGTTGTCGAAACCCACCGGCAAGTGGCCTCCGTAGTGTCGTAGGTCGACGTCGGGTCGGTACTCAACCATGCCTTCATCGACTGACCCAGGTTACCGCCATCCCCACTATTGATACGGAAATACTTCACCGACGTGCTTACGGGGTTTCTCGACATGTAGCGAACTCCCAGCACGCTTCCTGATCCGAAGGCGAACCCGCTAGACCCGCCATACGTGGTGCTTCCTCCACACCCGGATCCAGACGATGTGGGCGGCGCATCACCATTCAGGCAGCCCGGAGCATAGGTGGTCCTGTAAATCGCGCTCGAGCCACTCTGATCCGCGATCAGGCGGTTGCTTGTGCCCGGCGGCACCCACGAGCCCGAACCCGGGTCGCTACCGGGACTAGTAACGGTTTTTGCGGCGCTGCAGCTTGCAGTCGAACCGCCATTCGATCCAGCGCAGCTCCAGGTATAAGTGCTCGTGCCTGTTGTCACACTCGATGCTGTGCCGGCAGAGCACAGGTTGGTCGCCGGCGCAGCGCTCAACGTCAGGCCGTTCGAGCTGCCGCACGCGCCATTGACCGCAGCCGGGGCGGTGGTGAAGCTCGCGGTCACGGTGCAGTTCGCGTTCACCGCACTGATGGTGAACGAATTGACGGACGGGGTGCCGCCGCAAGTACTGGACCAGGAAGTGTTGTAGCCAGTTGCCGGCGTCGCGGTTACGGTAGCGGGAGTGCCACCGACCACTTGCTGGCTGGTCGGTGTAACCGAGCCGTTTGGTGATCCGCCGTCGGTGGCGTTCACCGTATACATGGTGCCACGCAGCGCATAACAGTTATCCTCGGTGCCGCCATTCAGGCTGGTGCATGTCCAGGTAAAGGAACTCGGTCCGGAAATGGCTAACGCCGCCTTACCGGGGTTGCACAGCGCCGTGCCCACGGGCATGGCTGTGACAGCAATGCCATTCGCGGTACCGCAATGCCCGTTAACCGGGGTCGTGGGGGTGGCAACACCCACGGCCCTGGCTAACACAGCACTCGTCGGCTGGACTATCACCTGGGCCTCTGTGGAGGAAATGGTATTGCCAGCCGTACGCCCGTCACAGTGAAACGGAAATCGCCTGTACCTGAGGAAGAAAGACCGACCGGGGTCGTATAGATGATGGGCTGTCCGGCCACATGGCCAGACAGAGGAATGTCTCCGGTGACGGATTTTGCGGCCAGGCCGTCGCCAGTGTTATTCATGTACCAGTTGATGGAGGTAAGTACCGCCGACTCGCAGTTGGCGGACAATTGCAGCGTCTGCCCTTCGGTAAGGATCGTGTTGACAGGCGTGAGCGTGCAAGTGATCGCGGCCGCATGCGCGGAACCGCCCAGAATGCTGGCAGCGATCACCGCCCAGCGCATGTTCTTTACCAAATTCATTGCTCTTCCTTTCAAGATTGACGTGTCAATTTACCGGGGGCAAAACTCGCCGTTGCAGGCAAAACCATACCCACATGTTCCAAACAAGCCTTACCGTAGAACAACCCAATGACTTTAAGTTCAAATTATATCGCAATTTACTTAAATATACGCACGCGACCCTAACCTGCCTGCTGTCACCGTGTCATCCAACGGGTGGGGCTGGACCAAACCAATGACCCCATGCAGCTTGTAACGGCAAGTTCTCCTTTTCCTTTAGAATTTTTTGACCGCGTTTTGCATCGGCAGCGCCTTGATGAGTGTGTCGAAATCGGCCCGCCGTTTCGCTGCACGCTTCCCCCCACACTCGGTCACCCTTTCATGCAGTTGCGCTTCGCTTCGTTCGCCGTGATCAACTTACGGTGGGACTTGCACCCACAGGAGTCCGCCCACGCTGGGCGCGCCATAAAAAAACCCCACCTTGAACAAAGATGGGGTTTGAGTACATCCAGTGCGCCTGCTCGCGCAGGCGCCTGGGTGCAAGTTTTGGCTACCTATCAGTCTTACGGAATAGCAACAGGTAGGACAACACGAGTATAGGCATTTCCGCTGCTGGAACCGTAATTCACCGTGGCATTAGTCCCATCGCGAACAGTTGCCGAGAAGCCAATCACGGGCAAACCACCGAAGGTTGTCGCCGGGTCTTCGCTGAATGTCAGTGACGCCCAGCCAGCTGCGCCATTGGCGGTAAAGCCCAGGTGGTTGTCGCCGGCACCGAATACGGCGGTGCCGTTGAA
Source organism: uncultured beta proteobacterium (assembly GCA_963726485.1). GTDB lineage: Bacteria > Pseudomonadota > Gammaproteobacteria > Burkholderiales > Thiobacillaceae > Thiobacillus. Next base: position 24,462 of record CAVSCL010000009.1, read on the forward strand.
GTCGATCACGTTGGTTTCGTAGCAGAGCGCAACGGACGCGCCAACCGGTGCCGGCGAAAAGTCGGTGCCACCCGCTTGCCCGCCGAACTCCTCGCGGTCAAAGGAGGACACACCGATGTCATCGCACGACTGGCCGTCTGTAGCGCTATTGTAGAACCACTCGGAGAACCCGCCGGTAGGGGTGCCATTCTTCAGGGTGGGGCCGGTAAACGAGATCATAGGCATCGGTGTAAGCATGCTTGGTCGGGAAGGTCACCACCCAGCTCGATTTCGCGTTGGCACCCGTAGCGTATTCATTGATCACCGAAGTCGCGCGCAGCAAATCCGAGACGCCATCCACTGAACCCGCAAAAGCAACGTCGTTAGGAAGACCATCCACCATGCGATAAGCCGTGCCAAAAGCATCGCCAGAGGCCAGGCTGGGATCTAGATCGCCCGGCGCGAAGACATAGGGTCCGGAGTCGTGGAAATTGGTCGATCGCGGTCGGATCGGCGTCGATTGCGATGCCCGTGGCCACGTTGATGAGGGTGGTATGGCCTTTCAGGACGTCTTGAGGTGCCTGCATGTAAGTGTTGATGGTGCTCAGGATCAAGGAACAACGCATCCACTTTGGCGCAGTCGCGCGGCACGCCGTTCACATGCTTGGCGTTGTATTCGAGGGTGTTGGAGGAGGTGCTGGTGGAACGGCTGCTGAGGCCCATCAGGAAGACTTCGAAGTAGCCTTCCTTGACGCGGGTCATTGAAGGAGATCCGCCGTCCACGAAGTTACCGCTGAACAGCAGGTTGGTGAAGGGGACTTCCCGTGGCGCCGGCAACGGTGCTGATGGGCAACTGCGGCGAGGTACAGGACTTGTCGAAGGTGCGAACCAGGGCACCGTCGACCGTGCTGGTCACGACACCCGTCCACACATCATTCGGCGAGAGGATGACGTTGAAGTCACGCACTTCGCGGCTGTTGAGCGCTTCGCGCCAACGAATCTTCATGACCGCGGTTTGGTGGAAGTATTGGTTACAGTGAAGAGCGTGTCATAACCATTCTTGACGGTGTAGTAAGGGAACAGCAGGACCTGGCCCAGGTTGTCACCGGAGACGCTCAAGGCATGAGCCGGAGTCGCCATCATGACACCGCCGGTGAGAGCGGAAGCGACAGCCAGGGACACGAGTTTTTTACGGATATTCAGATTCTTCATAACATCTACTCCTTGCAAGGTAAAAAAGAAAATCACCAAAGTTAAGCCAAGCGCTTGGCTCCAGCTACAACACTTGTTACCGACATCCTGGGCGAAAACTTTAATTAATTATGCCCAAGTGTTAGTTGGATGAGTACCACCACTCCCGATCCTTGTAAATCCACGTCTCGGAAATGGCCTTTTGGGTTTCTATTGATTTCCCCCCTGTTCCAGGGACATCGACCCGGTAAGTCACCTCCACCGAAACAGTCGCAACGGTAGATTCATTGTAACTGACGTTGGCAACCCGCGCCATGCGCCAGTCGATAACGCGCCCGTACTTTCCCTTGTATTGTTGCAAGCTTACAACACTTCGGTATTCTGGCGACGCGTATCCATACACTTTTTCGACATCCCCCTTGATCAGGGCATCCCAGCGCGCTTCGGCACGCTCTTTCAGCACCGGGCGCTGGGACTCCTGCCATTGCTCGCTGCCAACTGGCAGCGGCGTGGCACAGCCGGACAGGAACAACGAAACCCCACACGCCAGACCCAGCCATTGAAGAAATAGCCATGCGATTACTTACACGAGAAACCAAGCATCACCTCCCAAAAAATCATGATCGAAACCCTGCCAGAGCAGCAATTGACCGTCCTCGACTCCATCGTCCGTCACCCTGACTGTCCTTGGGGGCCGAACTTGTATGACGAATGCATTATATAGCTGCGCGCACCCTATCAAGCGCGAATCATGACGTCAAGAAACGCAGCGCTCGCGAAACACTCAGTTACTGCTTGTCACCACACCCGCCGAATCAGCCCGCCAATTGACCTGGCATGAACCGAGCTTGTCCATTAGCGCGTTGAAGGGCTTTTCGCCCCAGCCCCCGCTTGCGGAGGAGGGGGAAAGGCAGCAGCCCTAATCGACAATTCCGGATGAATTGAGGCCGGCCAAATAAAATAGAATTGCGTTTTGCGTTACGAATATAGCCATGCAGCCCTCCCCAGAATATATCGCTACCGCGCAACAGGCTTTTTACTTGAGCCAACAGGGGCAGTTCCAGCAGGCGCTTGAACTGGCCGAATCACTTCTGGACCTGCCCCCGCAACAACCCACCCTGTTGAATCTGGCGGCGGTATGCGCCCGCTCTCTGGGCGTGCCAGGCAAGGCTGAGCAGTATTGGCGATCAGCCATCGAACTCGCGCCAGGCTACGCCAACGCCCATGCCAATCTCGGCCTGGTGCTGCAGGATACCGGCCGGTTCGATGAAGCCGAGGCGTCATTCAATATGGCGCTGAAACTGGACCCGAATCATCAGGACGCCACGATCAGCCTCGGCAATCTGTACCGGGCCACGCAGCGGCCCGAGCAAGCGGAGGCCGCCTACAAGAACGCCTTGCGTATGGCGCCGGATAGCATCAATGCACTTTATAACCTGGGTTTGCTCCTGGCGGAACTGGATCGCCCCACTGAAGCCGAAGCCGCCTTCCGCCAATCTCTGAAAATTCAACCGAGTCAGGCCGACGTCTATAACGATCTGGGCAACGCGCTCATGGACAGGCTGCGCCTCGATGAAGCCGAAGAGGCCTACCGCAAGGCCATCGCGCTCTTGCCGGATTATGCCGATGCCTATTGCAACCTGGGCATGCTGCTGCTTGAGCGCGGGCGCCGCGACGAGGCCATGGCAGCGTTCCACCGCTCGCTCATGATCGAGCCCGGACACCCCGACGCACTGATCAGTACCGGCAACCTGCTCAGCGCAAGCGGCCATTTCGACAAGGCCGAGGAGGCTTATCGCAGGGTGCTGGCCACCCACACCGATTCCGCCACGCTCTACAACAATTTCGGCAATCTGCTGAAAGAAACCCATCGTTATGCCGAGGCAGAGGCCGCTTACCGCGCGGCGGTGTCGTTGCAACCCGACTACGGCCATGCGCTTGGCCAGGCCGTGACCTGCGCCCGCAGCGGGTATGACTGGTCACGAGCGGACACCGACGCGCAGGCGGTTATCCATGGCCTGGAAGAGGGGATCGTGGGCATTCCGGCGCTCATGGTTCCTTCCCTGCCCGAGGCCCTTCCGGAGCACCTCCTGAAGGCGGGCATGCTCACCGCGAAGCAGTCGCTCAAGTCCTACCTGGAATTGCCGCCGCTGGTCGATCCGCCGCCCTGCACCGAACGCATGAACGCTTGCGCATCGGTTATCTGTCCGCCGAATTTCACGAACATGCGGTCATGCACTTGCTGACCGGGGTGCTCGAAATGCATGACAAGGATCAGTTCGAGATTCACGCCTATTCGATCGGCCCCCATACAGTAGATGCCTACCGCCAAAGGATCGAGCAGGCCTGCGAGTTTTTCCATGATCTTCGGCCGATCAGCAGGATCGATGCAGCGCGCCAGATTGCCGACGACGAAATCGATATTCTGGTCGACCTGAGCGGCCACACCGGCGAAGCTCGGCCCGCTATCACTGCCCAGCGCCCGGCGCCGGTCATCGTCAACTGGTTGGGCTATCCAGGCACCTTAGGCCTGCCACGCCTGGCGGATTACATCATCGGCGACGCGGTCTTGACACCACTGGAACATGCCTCGCACTACAGTGAGACGCTGGCCTGGATGCCTCATTGCTATCAGCCGAACGACCCCAAGCTAAGAATCGGCGCCAAGCCGACACGTCAGGAGGTCGGCTTGCCCGCTGAAGGGATGGTGTTCTGCTCGTTCAATCAGGCCTACAAACTCACGCCCGCCATGTTCACGCTCTGGTGCAGGCTGCTTGACTCGGTACCCGGTAGCGTTCTGTGGTTGCAGCACCCCGGGGGGGATTCGGCCATCGACAACCTTCTTCGCGAAGCGTTGGATCGCGGCATCGCCCCGGAACGTCTGGTTTTCGGTCCGAAGCTGCCCATGCCCGAGCACCTGGCCCGGTTGCAACTGGCGGATCTGGCACTCGACACATTTCCATATGGATCTGGCGCGACCGGCAGCACCGTTTTGCGCGCCGGCGTTCCCATGGTAACGCTCATGGGCGAGTCATATGTCAGCCGGATGGCGGCAAGTCAACTCCATGCCGTCGGCCTTCCGGAACTGGTGACAACGTGCCCCGAGGATTATCTCAACCTGGCCAGGGACCTCGCTCTCGACCCGGTGAAGCTGGCTATGATCCGCGAGAAACTTGCTCGCAACCTGCCCGCGTCACCTCTTTTCGACACGGACCAGCTTCACGCTCGGATCTGGAAAGTCTGTATCGAAGAATCTGGCTGGATCACGAACGCGGGGTTCGGGTCCCCATTACGAACTGGTAGCTGCGGGTCGGGAAATGATGAGGCGCTTCGGCGGGGTCTGGAACGCAGACTTCCGCCTCAGAGCAGCGCCCTGTATTTATCATAAAGGCGCAATACCTTCGGCACATAAGCCTGCGTTTCGGGATAGGGCGGTATCTTTCGACCATGGCTGATCACGGCATTTTCACCGGCATTGTAGGCCGCCACCGCAAGCTTGAGGTCGTTGTCGAACATGTCCAGCAAATCACGCAGATAGCGGGTGCCGCCGCGAATATTCTGCTTGGGATCGTATGCATCCTTGACCGCGTAACGTTTGGCCGTCCCGGGCATGAGCTGCATCAGGCCCTGAGCCCCCGTCCGCGATAAGGCCGAGGGATTGTAGCCCGACTCGGCAGTGATGACCGCATGAACCAGGGCGGCATCAATGCCAGCCTCGCTTGCGGCCTCCTCAATCTGCGGGGCGTAGGCGGCAGCATTGCCCTTCACCACGGCTGCGCCGGCCCGGTTACGCACTCCCTCCACCTCCATCAAGGCGGACAAACGCTGGTAATGGTCGTGCCCGGGGGTGTTGGTGTAATGCGCCACCTTTTCTGCGTCTGTGTAGACATACACATCAGCCCGGGTCGGGGCGCTCAGTGTAATCAGCAGGATGAAGAAAATTCGTGACACGGTTCGGCCAGCGCAAAGAGTAAACAAGCACATTCTAACAGTTTTCCATCCCGGCTGGCTGTCCGCGACGATAGCCGAGCGATCGGCTAACGTGCGAACAATCCTGGCCGGCTGGAACCCAAGCCGCCGGACGGCGCTTATTGCGTCTTCACGGCAGCGGCCCTGGGCGGCAATTCCACCGATTTAAACATTTCCTCGAGGCCTGTGAGGCGCTTGCGGTATTCCGCCGTGATGGCGGCTGCGTCGGGAGTGTTGATGAGCACGTGCGGGGTAATCAGGACAATCAGTTCGGTGCGGTTGTCTGTCCACTTCTGGGTGCCGAACAGGCCGCCAATGACGGGAATCTTCGCCAACAGCGGCAAGCCCTGGTTAGCATTGTCCTTTTGTTCCTGGATCAGGCCGGCAAGGATGATGGTTTCGCCGGATTTGACCGTGACAGTGCTGGTAGCACTGCGTTTCGAGATCGTCGGGGAATCGATTGTGGAGGTGGTCGTCTGGGTGGCGTTGCTGACTTCCTGGTTGATCTCCATGGTGACCTGCCCACCGGCATTGACGCGCGGCGTCACGGTGAGCATCACGCCGGTTTCGGTGTATTGAACGCTGTTGATGATGCCGACGGCCGAGCCTTCCACCGACTGTGTCTGGCTGAGGATGGGGACCTGGTCGCCAACCTGTATTTTGGCTTTCTGGTTGTCCGCCACGGTGATATGCGGCGAGGAAACGATCTTCAGCTTGGAATCCTTGGCGAGGGCATTGAGAACGGCACCGTAGTTAAGGCTAAACCAGGTATAGGAAAAACCGGGAATAAGCGATGCAAGCCCCGGAGTGCTGTTGTTGTCGAGCAGGGTTTTGCCATTCCCCCTGTTGAAATACCATTCCAGCCCATAGGTGAGCTCGTCTGTCAGGGTAACTTCAGCGATGGTGACCTCGACCAGAACCTGGCGCACCTCCATGTCGAGCGTGCGAAGCGCGGATTCGATGCTCTCGTAGTCGGCGGGCGTGGCAAGAATCAGCAGGGCATTGTTGTCCTTGTCGGCGATGATACGCACGTCCTGGGGCACGCCCACACTGCTCCCTGGTCCATAGGCAATCTTGAGTGATTCAAACGGCTCAGCCCCCTTGTCGGGTGCGGCGGCTGGCTTGGCCGATTTCACCTCGGCAGGCATGGCGCCAGGCGCTAGGCTGGGCGGCGGCGTGGCCTTGGTTTGTGTGCCTTTTCTGGAAAAAGCATCGTTGAGCAGGGCGGCCAAATTGTCAGCCTTGCCGTTCTGGACCTGATACACATAGAGCCGCTGGCCGCCCCCACCCGAGCCTGGGCGATCAAGGCGCTCGACCCAGGTACGGGCTTGTTCCAGAAATTTCGCCTGAGGGGTAACCACCAGCAAGGCATTGAGTCGCTCGATGGGCACGACCCGGACGGCACCGGCGAGCGGACCGAGGTTCTTGTCGCCAAACAGCTTTTCCAGTTCGCCGGAGACCGTTGCAACGTCAACGCTTTGCAGGGTGAACAGGCCGACCGACATGCCGGAAATCCAGTCCACGTCAAACATTTCGACGGTCTCGATCATGTGCTGCAGTTGCAACTGGGTGCCGGACAGGATGAGCAGGTTGCGCAACGGATCGACGCGCACGCTGGAGGGGTCGCCGGAGAGGGGCTCCAGGATCTTGGCCATGTCGGCCACACCGATGTATTTCAGCGGGACAACCTGGATGCTGAAGCCGCCAGGCAGCGGTTTGTTGTTGCCAGCGAGTTGCGGGGTGGTATTGCCCTTGCCTGCCACAGCCGACGGCACGATGCGAAATACGCCGTCGGCCTCGCGGATCATGACCGCTCCGTTCATTCGCAGGACTTCCTCGAGCGTATGCATCGCCGCACTTTTCGGGATGGGATTGGCGGTGCGCAAGGTGATCGATCCACCCACGCGCGGATCGACGATGTAGTTTTCCTTAAGAATATCGCCAAGAATGGTGCGCACCACCTCGCGCAAATCAGCCCCTTCGAAATTCAAGGTCAGATTGCCGCTTGCGTCACTGATTACGGGCCGTGCTTCGGATGGCTTGACGACCACGCCATTTCCGTAATAAAGCTTGTAGCGTTCTTCGACATCGGCTTTCTTGGCATTCGCATTGATATCGGCGACCGAATGGGTCTCAATCGACGAGGCGTCGTCTTTGCTGCCCGCTTCAGGCTCGGCAACCTGGGACGTCGCCGCACACCCCCCAATAAAGGTGGCCAGTATGAGGGGAACAGCTATTCGACTCGCCCGGCTTGTCTTCGATGTATAGGTTTCCATGCTTAGCAATTCCAGAGTTGGTTACTGTAGTTGTGGCGTCTCAGTACTTTGATTTCACGCGACAGACTGCCATTTCATTTCTTGTAAAAATCTTTCATCAACGGATTAAGCTTACGATCTTCCATCGTCTGCGGTGGTTGTGGTGGTGGGGGTATGGATGCGGGTTTCCCAATCTGCCCGGCTGAAGCACCCTGTCCTCTCGTCCACGTGGCCGGCAGTTCCGGCTGTCTTGGGGCAGCCGGGGCGCCCTGGAGTTTGGCTGGCTGTTCTCCCTGGGGCGTGGAAACAGGCTTGGGACTCGGTTGAATCTTGAGCCGAATTTCTTCCTTATCTCCGTATTGGGAAAAGACGATGCGGTTGGGCTCGACCAGATCAAGCTGGAGACCGTTGATGGTATACCCCTGAAAGACCTGGCGTACCTTACCGCTGGAGATTTCCTTGATGATAGCGATACTGAAGTCGTCGGTGATCGTGGTTCCCAATAATTGAAATTGGCCCTTTTGCATGGTCGGGGGCGGCGGCGGGGGCGGCGGTGGCGCCGGACGGCGGGTGGGCACGAACAGTGGCCGCTCCAGCGTCCTGGCATAGACTTTTTCCCTGACTGGCAGATGATAATCAGGGGGAAGAACAATCTTGACTGGCGCGGACGGATGCAACACAGGCGCAGGCAGAATCGGGTGCAGGTTCTCGCCCCAATCCAACTCACCCCCTATTGCAATTACCAGCGTCGCATTGACGAGGGCCCAAGCCAGTAGCGCCAGTTGCCTGGTGTTGACAAGAGCCATCATGGCTTCACAAGCGCAGGTTTGGCAACCCGGGCGAAAGCGTACAGGTCGAATTGCACCAAGACCTCGGGCTCGACGCCCGGGGAGGACCTGAAATTTCTCTCCGCGCCTGAGCGGATGGTCAGATTGTCCACATATACATAAGGCAAGGCCGTTTCCAGCTCGTACAGGGCTTTTTGCACCGCAGGCAATTGGCCGCGTAACCGGAAGTTGACGGTGACTTTGCGGCGCGGGCCGTCATCCTTGTGTGAAGCGAACTGGGTACTCTCCACTGCGAGCCCATTGGCTTCGACGATGGCCTGCGCCATTTGCTGTACCTCGGCCGCAGCCAGCGCCGGGGCGCTGGCCTTGAGGTAGAAGCGGCGGGCATCCCGCTTGGTGATCAAAGCGATGTTCTTCTCGACGTTTTCCCGCTGGGCGGCGATACGCAGATATCGCGCAGTTCGATCCAGCCGATCCGCGATTTCCGTATCGTAATAGAGATGCGCTTGCTGCCAGGGCAGGTAGACCATCACAGCAAACAAGGCGAGCACGGCAAGCAATAGCGCAATGGCAAGCACACGGCTTTGCACAGGGGTGAGCGTCAATTTCATGGCTTCTTGCCGGGCTGTTTACCGGACTTGCCGGCCGGCTTGACCGGCATTTTTATTTCGACCAAATCCCGCTGCGCGGCGAGCGCCACGGCCAAATCGACGACCTTCAACTCGGCCGCGAGCTGGAAGCGTTCCTCGTTGTCTCGCCCCTTGACCAACGGCGACTTGAAACTGGCGTTTTCCAGCAAGGCGGATTGTTCGAACAGGCCAATCAGCTTGGCCGAGGAACTGGTAGTGCCCTGCATGGAGACTTCCATGCCGTGAATATCCAGTTGCTGCAGCCAGGTATTGTCGGGAAGAATGCGGGTCACCTCGTCCAGCAGAGCCACCTTGGCCGGCGTGGCCAGTTTGTGCTCGATCGGGAAGGTGTAGTCGGCCAGCAGCCGCTCCTGTTCCCGCTTGAGTGCATCCACGGCATCGGCTTGCTGATGAGCCCGGGCCAGAATCGGTTGCAATGCAATCGCGACCTCGCGCTTTTTCCAGATCGGAATCGCCAGTAGCGCAGCAAACAGCAGCAGCGTTACGCCCGCCATGGCAGCATACAGCCAATACCTTGCGCGGCTCGGTTTGGGTCGCAGGCTTGGCGGAAGCAAATTAAGGCAGTCGCCGGTACTTTCGAGCTCGTCGCTCGCCACTACGGCATAGGGCGTAACGCCCCAGTTGGTGAAGTACGACAGGATTTCGTCGACGACCGTCCTGGGGGTAACCCCCAACAGGACATGCAGGCGATTGCCGCCGCGATCCTCGCGCAACACCCTTTGATCATAATAGGCTTGATCGGCGGTATAAGGGGTCTGCCGCCCCAGTTCGAAGCCGAGTACCTGGTTAAGGTTCTCGGCCGCGGCGAGAGGCAGAACGACTTCCTTGCGCAACACTTGCGCAGACGGCAGGCAAATGCCGACCGGGCTGGCGCCGGCCTTGTCGTGCAGGGCATTAAAGGCAATCTTGTGATCTGCGGCATCACCTGCGGTGAGGTTGACGCGCCCTATTTCATTCCGCTTTTGCCCGGCCAGGCGCCAGAGGACGAGCGCCCCCGCCTCCATCCCGACCCACAGCATACGCGGTGAGGGTCGGTTTTGGGGCCGCAAACCGGGCGGCACCAGCGCTGCCAGCTCACGGCCCCACCAGCGCAAAAAGGGTCCCAGAAACTGCATTACGGCTCTTTCGCTGCCTGCGTCGGGAGGATGTCATGCGCGCCATTGATCCAAGTCCGGACGGATCAAAGCCGCCCCTCCTGCCAGAGAAATATGGTAAACGGCCGTTTCGGGTCTTGCGCCAACTTGACTACCGCCTCCCGGACGAACTGTGTGCCATCCGATGCTTTCGCAATGGATTGAAGATTATACACTTGGGCGGCGTCGCCTGTTTCGAATGCGGCAGCCTGTGGGAAAGCCAGCGGCAGCTGCCCTGCGGCCAACATTTCCTCGCGCTCGGCAAGATAGCTATCCACGTTCTCTTCGGTCGCGTTTGGCAGCGCCAACAGAACCTGGCGCGGCGCAATGGTGCTGTTGATGCCAGGCTGCCGGGAAAACACAGTGAGCGCACCCGCCAATTTGCGATACAACTCGGGCGTGACGCCGAGGACGCTCTGGAGTTCGGCAACGGTCTGAAATGGGGCATTGGCCGGGATGTAAGACATCCCCAGGGCTTCATATTGATCCCGCTCCGCCCCTTGCGGATGGATGAGATCGTCAGCGTCCCGCCAATCCAGAATGGCATCCAACACCTTATTGGCCTGTTCCTCGTCCAGGCCTGCAGACAGCAACAGCCCTTTGAGCAAGGCGTCACTCGCGGCATTGAGGTCGATCTTGGCGGTTTCGTCGCGCATGAGGAGACGAATCTCGCCATCATCCAGGCTGAATATGTTTGTCCTGCCGTCGGCCTTCCAACGCGCCCCATCGCTCGTCGGCTTGGCGAGTTCGTACAAACCACGGTGGATACCGGCATCAGCCAGGGCACGCGCCTTGGCGATGGAAACCAGATTTCCTGCAGTCAGGGCAGTACTGCGCGCGCCATAGACAAAGCTGCCCGCGATGACGGCGAGCAGGGTTACAACCCAAAGCACAAGGATCAGCGCGATGCCACGCTCGAATCGGCCCGAATTACCCGACAAGGATGAAGTACCCGGTCGCATGGTCATTCTGTCCTGATCGGCGTCGCTGCGACGATATCAGGCCAGGTTTCGCCGTTTGCCATAATCAACTGCAGGCGGATCAACTGGGGGGGAGCCTTTTGGTGCAGCCATTGATCGTGCCAAGCGGGTTCGTCCGTATCGTTTTCAGCCCCGAAGTAGGAAAAGGTCATCCCCTTGATGGCTTTTACAAGTACCTTGGGTTTGGCCTCTTCCAAAGACCCAAAACCCGGCGCTCGGGGGTCGGGCATTTTCCAGCGCATCACCAAATCGCGACCGCCATCGCCCTCGTCCTGGTTGAGGGCGATGAGATAATTGCCAGATGCGCCATCGTGAATAGCCACCGGCCCAACGATCCTCAGAGAGTCGGTTTCACCGACGAAGGCAAGCTGTTCCTCGTTGTCCACCCGCCAGTGCAGGGGATAGGTTTGCTCCAGGGTGCGCCGGATGAAGTCAACGATGACCGCCTGCCGTGAGGAGCTAACCATGCGCTGCTCGCCTGCGTCCCAACTCCGCATACCAAGACTCAGACCCGCGAACAGCAAGGTCAGAATAAATCCCACCAAAGTCATGCCAATGAGCAGTTCCAGGAGGGTAAAGCCTTGTGTCCGGCGTTTCAGGTTCATGACCTGGGCGCGGCACGCAAGGTGACAAACCGAAGGCTGCGCGGTTTCGTGGAAGTGTCGTCCCAGTTCACGGTGACCTCCACCTGATACAGATCGACCAGCCGGGACGCAGCCTCCACGGGCTGCTCACGCTCCTCATAACGATGCACCGAGGTTCGCCATGTATAGCCATGTTCCGCCTCACCCGCATTCTCGCCTTCCGTCAGCGGCGACTCGACCCCGATAGCTGCCAATTTCAATTCTGCGATGGCCACGGCCTGACTGTAGTGCTCCGCCGCGCCAATATTGCCGAGCCCACCGGAGAAGATGCGCATGAGCACACCCAGCGCCATGGCGAGGATGATGAAGGCGACCAGCACTTCGAGCAGGGAGAAGCCCCGGCAGGCCTGTTTCACGGCGTATCCAGAATTTCGGTCTGACCGGTGAGCCAGTCGACGTCGATGCGGAATTTGCGCTCGCCCATGGCCAGGGTGACCCGGCCACCGGTGGAACTGCCGTCGGGATAGAAGCGGATGGCAGCGCTATTGGCGTCGACGACCTCGCCTTGGGCGGTGTAGACACCGATTTCCGCCTGACGCGGCAGGATCCGAGGCTTGTCGTCCCCACTCAACAGAAAGCTGCGCGATTCAACATTCAGGGTCAGGGTCGCCTCGCTCCTGCTGACGATAGCCTGGGAACGCGCTTTTCGCAGGCCAGCCGCCACTTGACGCGCGCCAGCCTTGAGTTCGGCAGTCGAGCCGCCAATCGTGAACATCGGCGGGATCAGGGCGTAGGTCATCGCCAGCAGCGCCAGCACGACCAACAATTCCAGCAGGGTGAAACCGTTATGACGGGTTATCACCAACTCACGACATCCTTATCCTCACCCTCCCCCCCTCTCGTCCATCAGCACCCAAGGTACTGATGTCAAAAGCGCCATGCTGGCCCGGGAATGCATAGTGATAGTCAGCGCCCCAGGGATCCTTGGGGACCTTATTCTTCTTCAGGTAGGGACCATTCCAGTTAGTCGCCCCCCCCGGCGCTTCGACCAAGGCCTGCAGGCCCTCCTGGGTGTTGGGATAGCGCCCGATCTCGAGCTTGTACATGTCCAGCGCGGAAGCGAGTTCCTCGATCTGGAGCTTGGCGGTATCGGTTTTTGAACTGGAAATGTATTTCATTACCCGCGGCCCCGCCAATGCTGCAAGCATGCCGAGAATAACCAGAACAACCAGTAGTTCGAGCAGAGTGAAGCCGCGCAGCGCCCTCGCCGATTTCAATTTGAACAACATATCAAGCTCCCGTTTACAATAATTCATCATTCATCTAAGGATGCAAACGCGCATCAGCGTTCGGCCAAACGTGTTCGCCGGTCATCGCGCCAGTTCATTGACGCTCAAAATAGCGACCAGAATGGACATGATTATGGCGCCAATGAGCAGGCCCAAGCCCAGAATGAGCGCGGGTTCAAGCAGGCTGAGCGTGCGCTTGACCGCAGTCTGCACTTCACGGTCAAAAACGTCGGCGACCTGGATAAGCATTTCGGACAGCCGCCCGGTTTCCTCGCCAACCATGACCATGTGGACGCCCAACCTTGGAAAGACCTCGGCTTCCATGAGCGGTGAGCCAAGACCCTTTCCTTCGCGCAGCTTGGTCGCCACTTCGTCGAGTCGATCGGCCATGACGCTATTGCTCAAGGTCTCCTTGACGATGGACAGCGCACTCAAAAGAGACACGCCATTGTCGAGCAAGGTTCCCAGGGTGCGTGAGAAACGGGCCATCTCTATCTTGGCTATCAGATCACCGACCAGGGGCAGCGCGAGAAAGCGTTCGTCCCAGCGATACCGGCTGTCGGGGTCGGCCATCTGGCGCTTGAAAAGAACTGACAAGGCCAGGCCAGCGCCAATCAGCGCCCACCACCATGCCTGGAAAAACTCACCTGCAGCGATGACAATCTGGGTCGCAAGAGGCAAGGCCTTGCCAGACTCCTCGAACATCTGGGTGAACTGAGGTACCACGAAAATGAGCAGTACGATGACTGAAACCACCGCTACCATGACCAGGATGGCCGGGTAGACCAGCGCCGATTTGACGGTTTCCCTGAGATCTTTGGAACGCTCCATGAACTCGGTCAGGCGAACCATGACGACTTCGAGTGCGCCGCCCGCCTCGCCAGCGCGGATCATGTTGAGATAAAAGCGGGAAAAGACACCCTTCTGGGCTTCCAACGCGGCGTACAGGGATGAACCCCCGCGCACGTCCTGACGAACCTCACCCAGAATTTCGGCGACTTCATCGTTGGCCGCGAGATTGATCACGACTTCCACGGCACGGTCGAGTGGCAGGCCGGCACGCAGCAGTGTGGCGATCTCGCGCGTCATCATGGCAATGTCGTCCTGACTCACCCGCGCGCGCCCGAATCCGCCCAGCCAGCTCCCACGACTTCCCGCCATTGCCTCTTCAATATGGATCGGCATGAAGCCCTGCGCCTGAAGGTGCTCGGCCACTGAATCCGGGGAGCGCGCCTCCATCTCGCCTTCGAGGATGCCCCCCTGCGCGTCTGTAGCCTTGTACTGAAAAAGCAGCATCTTAGTCTTCCCGTGTCACGCGCAGCACTTCGTCGAGGGTGATAATCCCGGCGAGAACTTTGCGTAGGCCGTCCTCATACAAGGTCTGCATGCCCTCATCGATGGCCTGTCGGCGAATCTCCCCGGATACGGCGTGACGCATGACCAGGCTGCGAATAGTGTCGGTCATCGGCAGCATTTCCATGATGCCCAGTCGACCGGTGTATCCGGTGTCGCCACACGCCTCGCAGCCTACGGGCCGGTATAAAATGATAGGCGAATCGCCAGTGAACCGTTTGAGATCGAACTCCTGCACGACTTCGGGCAGGGGTTCATAAGGTTCGCGGCAGGCCTTGCAAAGCGAACGCACCAGGCGCTGGGCCAGAATGCCGTTCACGGTGGAAGTCAGCAGGTAGTCCTCTACCCCCATGTCGAGCAAGCGGTTGACTGTGCTGGACGCATCGTTGGTGTGAAGCGTGGAGATCACCATGTGTCCGGTGAGCGCCGATTGCACCGCGATCTGGGCCGTCTCCAGGTCGCGTATCTCGCCGATCATGATGACGTCGGGATCCTGGCGCACGATGGAGCGCAGTGCGTTGGCAAAGGTCAGGCCGATCTGCGGCTTGACCTGAATCTGGTTGATGCCCTCCATCTGGTATTCCACCGGGTCTTCCACGGTGAGAATCTTTACGTCCGGCTTGTTCAGCAGTTGGAGTGCGGTATAGAGCGTGGTGGTCTTGCCGCTGCCGGTGGGGCCGGTTACCAGCACGATGCCGTGCGGCTGGGTGAGGGCGTCGAGAAAAAGCTTGAGCGTTGCCGGGGCGAAACCCAGGGTATCAAAATTGAGCGGCACGCCGCCCTTGTCCAGCACCCGCATCACCACGCTTTCGCCATGCATGGTCGGCACGGTGGAAACGCGCAGGTCGATTTCCTTGTTCTTCGCCCGCAGCTTGATCCGGCCGTCCTGCGGCAAGCGGCGCTCGGCAATGTCCAGATTGGCCATGATCTTGATGCGCGAGATCACCGCGGCAGACAAGCGACGCGGCGGTGATTCCACCTCCTGCATCACGCCATCCACCCGGAAACGCACGATCAGACGGCTTTCAAACGGTTCGATATGGATGTCCGAGGCGCGCGCATCCAGGGCCCGTTCCATGATCAGGCTGACCACACGGATAACCGGCGCCTCGCTGGCCAGGTCTTTCAGATGCTGGACGTCGCTGCTCTCTTCCAGTTCGACCGGTCCTTCGGACTCGCCGACGATCTGTCCGATGTTACTGCGGCCCGCAACATAAAGCCGTTGAAAAGCAGCGTCGATCTCTCCCGGCAGGCCAAGCAGAACGGCAACCTCCCGCCCGGTTACCAAACGGAAGGCATCGATTACATAGCGGTCGAGCGGGTCGGCCATCGCCAGCACCAGGCGATCGGCATCCTCGCGCACGGGCAAGGCCCGGGCCCCCTCGAGGAACCGGGTCGACACCAGTTCCTCGAAGATCGGCAAGGCAGGATAATCTTCGGCCGTAGCCAGGGGAACGCCAAGCTGCTCCGACAAAGCCTGGTATAAAATCTGCTCGACGACCCAGCCCTGTCTTGCCAGAATGGAACCTAGCCGCTCCGAACCACCCCCGTCCTTCTGCAGCTGAAGCGCGGCCAGTAAGTTCGGGCGCTCCAATGCGCCCCGCTCGACCAGGAGCTCACCGATGAATTTTCTTGGCGACAAGTTTTTCTCTACAACTGAAATTGGTCATTGTACTTTTATTTGATCCGACATGAATTGAGTTTCACGCGGCACATTGATTGATGGGAAACTCAGCAACCTGAATTTCCTACCAGTCAAGACCGCGCAACGAATAGCGGCTACCGCCCTTCCCGGAAGAGGCGCTTCCCGTACACGCGAACGCTGTATCGCGATTGAACCGGGATTGTCCATTGGCGCATTGACGGGCTCTTGGCCCACTCTCCCGCAAGCGGGGGAGGGGAGAAAGGCAGCATCTGCCGATGGACAATCCCTGTTGAATTCAACCATTGTTGACTGCAGGTGGGCCCGAAATGCCTTTGACTGCTTGCGCCCCATGCATACAGAATGCCCGCCGGTATAATTGCCGCACATGCTCCATCTATCCGGGCTCTGGAAATCCCTTGCAGCTACAACATCTCGCGGGGGCGGATCATTCTTTTCTTTATTCTTTGCGGGTTGGGCCAAGAGAGTCTTGCATATTACAAGGGTGTCGCAGTGGTAGTTGGTATTTTGGTGACGTATGAGCCCGATCCGGCGACATTGAATGGGTTGTTGAGCGCCCTCAGGCAGCAACTCACGAAAGTTATCGTGGTGGACAATGGCTCGAATTTTGATGTCGGAACAAGCATTCGCCCGGATCTGGGCGCGGATTGCTGGTGTCAGGTTGTCCGGTTGCATTCAAACCTCGGCGTTGCGGCTGCTCAAAACATGGGGATTGAGCTTGCCGGGACAGCAGGGGTTGATTTCGTTATCCTGTTCGATCAGGATAGCCAGCCTGCTCCGGATATGATTCCAAAACTCCTGGAAGTTGCGAACGCCAAATCGTCGATGGGGGTTCCGGTCGCCGCTATTGGCCCACGTTACACCGACGAGAGACAAAACAATCCACCGCCATTCATCAGGATTCGGGGTATATCCGTCGAGAGGCAAGCATGCCATGACATGGATTCAGTCGTCGAGGTCGACTACCTGATCGCCTCCGGCAGCCTGATTCCAATGGCAACGCTCGATGCGGTTGGCCGGATGCGCGAAGACCTGTTCATCGATTATGTGGATATCGAATGGGGATTGCGCGCCAAGCAAGCGGGGTTTCAATCGTTTGGAGTCTGCGGTGCAATGATGCGGCACGATCTTGGCGAAGAGCCCATTGAATTCTTTGGGCGCAAGATTCCGAATCACAGCCCACTTCGTCACTACTACCATTTTCGGAATGCCGTTCGCCTTTACTGTGAGGCCGGATTACCCAGGAACTGGAAGATCGCGGATGGATGGCGACTGTTGCTGAAGTACGGCGCCTATACCCTGCTCGCCAAACCGAGGCATCAGCATTGGTGGATGATGTCGCTGGGGATCATCCACGGCCTCACTGGGCGAATGGGAAAGTTCGACAAGTCTTGAGATCGCTTCCACTTAACGATCAATAACCTTCTGGCGCCAACCGTCCTCCCGGCATATAAAAGACACTTGGGCAATACCTTGGAAGTTTCTCTCCAACCCGTATCCGTGGTCATTGTTAACTACAATGCCGGAGCGCTTTTGCTTGAGTGCGCCCGCACGGCGCTGGAGCAAGCCTTACAAGTAATCGTCATCGATAACGATTCGTCTGATTCGAGCATGCGCGATCTGGCCACGCGTTTCCCCACCGAGGAACGACTGGTGATGCATTGTGCGGGGAAAAATCTGGGCTTCGCTGCAGGATGCAATCTTGGGCTAGGCCTTGCAACCCAAAGTTATTTATTGTTTCTCAATCCGGACTGCATCCTTGGTCCAGGGTCTTTGAGACGTCTGGTAGCCGTACTTGAGAGTGATTCACGCATAGGCATGGTGGGTGGGCTGTTGACCAATCCCGATGGAAGTGAACAGGGAGGGGGGCGTCGGTCAGTCCCCACCCCATGGCGCTCATTTACGCGGGCCTTTGGCCTGACTCGCCTGGGCAACCGATGGCCCCGGCTTTTCTTCGATTTTCATTTGCACGAGCAGCCGCTGCCCGATTCGCCTATCGAAGTGGAAGCGATTTCCGGTGCACAGATGTTAGCAAGTAGAGCTGCGATCGACGATGTAGGCCCATGGGATGAGGCCTATTTTCTGCATTGCGAAGACCTGGACTGGTGCATGCGCTTTCGCCAACGCGGCTGGAAAATAGTGTTCGTCCCCGATGCCCCGGTGACGCACCACCTCGGCCAATGCAGCCAACACAGGCCAATTTTCGTGGCATGGCACAAGCACAAGGGGATGTTGCGGTTCTACAGGAAGTTTTTTCGCCATCAATATCCAGGAATATTGATGTGGCTGGTCGCGCTGGGGATTGGGGTGCGATTCTCAGGATTGGCTTTCTACTACACGTTACGGGAAATAAGACGCAGGATTCGAGGCTCAAGGGATAGCCACGGTGACTGATGCTTCAGTTACACGTCTACCGGACGCAATCAGACCGGGGTGTCCAACCCCAATGAACACATCAGAGAACGTCGGCGAATCCTTTTCGCGTTTTCTGGAACCAGAAATAGCCAAGCCAGGCGAAAACACTCGCCCCGATGAAGTAAAACACTAACCCCTGCCAGTCGGGCAAATGACCCCAGATCAATACTTCGCGTGTTTGCTCGATAAAGAAAGTCAGCGGGTTCAAATGCAACCACACGCGTAGTGGCTCGGGTACCGCGCTGACCGGGAAAAAGACCGGGGAAAGGAACAGCAGAATGGTCGTGAACACACCGATGATCTGCTCAATGTCGCGGACGAACACACCAAGGGACGACAATATCCAGCCAAAACCAAGGCTTAGAATCATGAGTGGCATCAATTCCAATGGAACAAATATTGTTGTCCAATGAATAAACCCGTTTAGCATGGCAAATGCCACGAGCAACACGAACAGGCTGACCAGCGCATGAAAAAAGGCGGCACCCAAGCTGACAACAGCAAGAATTTCCAGTGGGAAAACCACCTTTTTCACGTAATTGGCGTTGGCCAGAATGATGGATGGGGCACGATTGAGCACCTCTGCGAACAATGCGTGAACGATCATCCCCGCAAACAATACCACCGCAAACTGCGTATGTGATTCGTCACCACCTGACCAGCGTGCCTTGAAGACAACCGAAAACACAAAGGAATACACCACAAGCATGAAAATGGGGTTCAGAAGGGACCACAACAGCCCCATGCTCGAACCTTTGTATCGCCCAACAACTTCTCGCCGAGTCATTTGGTAAATCAGTTCGCGATTGCCCCATAGGCCACCCAGCATCGTAACGGGTGATGCCGGCTGTACTGCGTGAGGGTTCACTCAGTCACCTCGACTTGCTTTGGCAGTTTTACCAATGGCTCCTTGGGAGACAGGTTGGGAACGGGGCCAACCCCTGGCCCGCAATTTTCTTGGTGTGTCTGACATCTCATGGGTGAATTCTTCCAAATACGTTACGCAGATAACCTGGCCGCCAAAAAGTGTTGCGATACCCCCGAATAAGCTCCGGGTAACCAAACGGATTCCATATGCGGGCATCAGCACACTGACGAGCGGAGGATGGAGCGTGTTGGGCATGGCGACGCGTATTCTACCGACTGTGACATGTCGGGCTAATGATTAAACATGCGTATTAAATAATGCTGCATAATCGCGAGGATGATTGTAGGGACCAAACGGATTCCATATGCGGGCATCAGCACACTGACGAGCGGGGATGGAGCGTGTTGGGCATGGCGACGCGTATTCTACCGACTGTGACATGTCGGGCTAATGATTAGATGGCGAGGGGAATTCGGAAATTGCGGCTTTACGGCCCCCCGAGTCAAGCGACGAATGTATTGACAAGCCACCGCTTGTATTTGTGCCCGAGCACAAGCAGCCGCAAAGCCGCGCGCAAATGCCAGGGCACGTCCGGGCATCTCACCAAACCCGGCGTCCAGCCGGAATCCGATAGGTAGCCTTGCACTCTTACCCGTCTTTCTCCCGAAAAAAAGGCCAGCAATACATCCCCGATTCCTATCATCCGGCGCTTATCCATGAAGCCACCGACACCAAAAACCTCGTTGTGGTTCAGCCGAAAGAAGGCCTCGGTCAGGAAAGGCGACGGGTAATGAGCAATCCGATTCCAGATTTCCATGGCCATGGGCCGCAGCTCGGTACTGGAATAAGCATGGGTGCGCAGGAAATCGGCCCAGTAAGGCACCGAATCCAGAACCCCGGCCTGAAAATGCCGGGTGTATTCTGCGTAAACCTGATTTTCCTCTTCATCGACGTGGCGCATCGCCTTCATGCCGTGAGCGGTCGATTCATACCCCTCGACACTGCCATTGGGCGAATTGCACAGCATCTCGATGGGGGCCACATAATCGAGAAGCGCACCCAAGGTTTCCGACTCGTTGATATTCGGGCCGTAGGCATTTTTCCGTACGTTGTCCGGCTGTGCATTTAGGAAACGGTTCAACCCCAGATAACAACCGAATACGTTCAAGTCTGGCAGGGCATAGGCCAGATTGTCCTGGATCGTGCCACGCCAACCGATATCCACGATGCCGATTCGCCTGCTTCCTTCATCGATGCCGACAGAAGCAAGATAAGACAAGAAGTCCTCGCGTTTTGCTACCAGGTGGCGCTCGATACGAGTTCGAACGTCATGGTCGTCGAAGAAAGCCTTGACTCGCGGGTCTTGCCAGGGATAGCGGATGGGGCTAACCAGATCAAGACCGTGCCTCTCTGCATCCCCTGCCAGTTCGTCCGGGTCCATCGCCAATGACTTTAACAAGGCCTGCAGCGACTGCACGCTGTACTGGTTCCATAGGCGCATCAGTTCCGTCGTCGAGAACGCCCTCAACGAGCCAGCGAAGGTCGCCAACCGGCTCACCATCAACAGTTCCGCCGGGGGTGGCGCGAAACCGAGCACGTCTCCATCAGCAAGGCGGCGGTAGATTTCCAGGAAAAACTCGCCCTCGCGGGTAAAGAAATAAAGTGTCTCGACCTTATCGGATACCGCACGCTCCATGGCCATGAGCACAAACCCGACCAGTAATGGGGAGCATTGACGACCTAATTGGTAAAAATCGCGCCGTCCAACGTTGGGGGGGAGCGTCTGGCGGGACAAGACTTCAATGGCTTTCCGCAATGCTTCTTGGCGGTCGTGGAAATCGGCCTCCCGCGCCAGGCGCCGGCGGTGTTCCTCATCGGGCTGAAAATGCGTGGCATTGATGCCCGCCTCTCGCGCAACCTTGATGTCCGACCACGGGTTGTCGCCGATGTGCAAATGCGTGTCGGCTGACACCCCAAAGTATTCCCTCAAGTAGCTATAGAGCCGCCCGGAACGCTTGTTGTAACCGATATCGCACGACACCAATCCCTCGCTGACGATTTCATCGATACCGTGGTGGCTCAACAACTCCTGAATCGCGGTCGCCGGCAAGTAAAAATCGGACAGGAACAGGGTGCGTTCGACGGACAGCCGGCGCAATGTCTCGCCGATGCCCGGATCGACATAGGAAACATGCTTTTCCTGGCCGATTTCAGCGCGCTCCAGGTCAAGCAAAAGGCTCTCCGGCGCGGGGGACACTTTGCCGCCGAATTCGAAACCGGCCAGATCAAGCCAGCGGCGATAGACATCCAGATGTCCGTATTCGTCATCGAACCCCTGCGCCCGTTTCTCGTCGCCAATCTGCTTTTCCGCTTGCTGACGTAAACGCAGCAGTATCCAGGGATCGCGGCACACCGGATCCAAACGGTCGCCCCATTGCAACAACAGGTAACGACAGACGTGTAGCTTCACACCGTCCGGATGACACCTGCGTCTCAGCAACGTATCCCAGACATCGACCGTAAGCAGTTCGTGTTTTACCGGACGTCGGCTTTGTTCATGACCGGGATCAAGCGACTCCGCCTCGCAATACGGGGAGGGAAAAGTCCCGGTCATGACAGAAGCCGTCTCAGTCCGTAATAAAAAAACCGGACAATTCGGCGTGGAACTGGAGGAAGGAAGGAAAGACGACCGTAATCCGGTCCCGGCATTCTGGTCGCCGACCCACTGCTCGCCCATTGCGGGTTCACCTCGGCGACCAGGCAAGGCTGCCTGTACATTGGTTCGACTATTCGTTTGGCCGGTTTGCCGCCTGCCAACAATACCTCGACCGCGGAATGAAACTGATCGAGACCATGCACGATGGGACGCTCCTGCATGAAGCGAGCGCCAACCTGACCAGCCACCACGGAGTCCTTCTGATTGGTCAACCGTTCCATCAACCCCTTCGCCAGGGATTCCGGGGTCGACTCACAGAGCAAAATGGCCTCTTCCGGAAAATCGTAGAGGGTGTTGTCACGATAGACCTCCACCACCGGCAGCCCCGCGGCCATCATCTCGAAAGGAATTCTGGATGGGTTGGTGGTACTGATACAGAGCCCAACCGTACACCGGTTATACAGCCGATTGCACTCCTCCAAACTCAACAACCCTAGATTTTCATGCTCAAACCAAACGCGGCCGACCGACCGGGAACCGTAGAGATAGATCTTCACCTCCGGCATGTAATGCTTGACGATACCCAGAGCCTCTATACCCAATTCAGGACAGCGTCGAAATTTTTCGGGTTGGTAGATGAAACAAATGGCCTTCTCGCGCGGTACATCCGGCAACCGGTGATATACGCCCAAATCCGCGCAAAAATCAAAATAGGTGGATTCGACCTTGTACTGATTCCCAAGCATGGCACTCAGCCAGCGACCAATGGTGATGGGATGCAAGCCATAACGGTACGAATTTTCCGCCATCAGATAGGCATCGCCCATCGGGTTGAATTGGGATTCAAAATCCTGCACGAAATAACACCGGATTGTCTTGAACGGCAGATCACGCACTAAACGCGCCGAATACCAGATCGTGGCGAATACCATATCAGCCGGCTTCACGCCCGACCAGCCGAGGCGCACGTCTTCGAAGTCGAAACCGAACATTTGCCGAATCGTTTTTCTTAAGGACGACGCGGAGATTGCGCCATTGTCCTCGATATACAGCACGCACTGATGACCACGCTGCTGCAGATAGTCCGCATGTTGGAGTATGGTCCGGTGCCCGCCGGAACCTTCCAAAAGGCTGGGAATCAGCCAGGCAACTGTGACCATAGTCTGCTTGCTTACTCTATTTATTCAACTGGACATTCTAAACGCTAGCAAAGCGCTAGGTGTAGTTTCACGTCACATTGTTCCCTGCAAGGCCGAGCCGGATGGCGGGCGGTTTAACGCTGGTAGCCGAATAATGGCTGAAGAAATTGTAGTACTGAATCCAGATGGCAGTTCAGCCGTTCTGGTGGCAGAATTTAGGCAAGTGTAGGAAACCTGGCCATTTCATAGGAAAACCCCTGCTTTAGTCAGCCATGAACTGTGAAACAGGTCTGGAGCGAGGATTCGAGACAAGCGAAGTTACAATCGCCTGCTTGTTCAGGGATTCCTTCATTCAAAATGAACCAAATAAACAGACTTCGAATCGCGGTTTTGATTCCCTGTTATAACGAAGCCGTTACCGTCGCGGAGGTCGTGCATGGTTTCAAGGAGGCATTGCCCGAGGCGTCGGTTTATGTCTTCGATAACAATTCCACTGATGAAACTCGCGCGAAGGCCCTTGCCTCGGGTGCCATCGTCCGCCACGTCGCGCGTCCCGGAAAAGGCAACGTGGTCCGGCGCATGTTCGCCGATGTGGAGGCCGACGTGTATGTGTTGGTGGACGGCGATGCGACTTACCACGCGCCGAGCATCCGCAACCTCGTGGAAAAACTGGTCCAGGAGCACTTGGATATGGTCGTGGGAACGCGGGTTCACGAACATAGTGAAGCATACCGCCCCGGCCACCAATTCGGTAACAAAATGCTGACCGGGAGCATGACCCGAATTTTTGGTGGTTCGTTCACGGACATGTTGTCCGGTTACCGGGTCTTTTCTCGCCGTTATGTGAAATCCTTCCCCGCAATGTCCCAAGGGTTCGAGATCGAGACCGAGTTGACCATTCATGCATTGGAATTGCGCATGCCCTACGGGGAGCTACCCACGCCCTATGGCGTGCGTCCCCGGGGTTCGGAAAGCAAGTTGCGTACATATGCCGACGGTGTGAGTATCTTGCGTACCATCGCCAAGCTTTTCGCCGTCGAGCGCCCCTTGCGCTTCTATTCGACGATAGCGGGCCTGCTGTTCCTGATCGCAGTTGGGATCAGCTTGCCGTTGATCGTGACTTACGCGCACAGTGGTTTGGTGCCTCGCTTTCCCACCGCGCTTCTCAGTACCGGGCTCTGCCTTCTGAGCGCGATCGGCTTCGTGACGGGACTGATTCTGGAAACCGTGACGATCGGACGGCGCGAAGTAAAACAATTGCATTACCTAGGGGCGGGAGCCCCACTCGACTCCGTCTGTCGCGAGGGGGACGCATGAAGCAGTTGGTCCAGTTCGCCCTTGCAGGAACAGTCGGCTATTTCGTCGATGCCAGTGTGTTGTTGTTGGCGGCCCCACATTTCGGCCCCTATATGGGTAGGGTGATATCCTTTTTGGCCGCAGTTCTGACCACGTGGCTTATCAATCGGTCGCTGACCTTTCGACATCAACGCGGAGATGGGCCGATGCACCATGAAGTCGCCTTGTACGCATTGACGGCCTTGGGAGGGGGGGCAGTCAACCTCGCCAGTTATTCTCTATTGGTATATTTGTTCGAACTGTCGGCACTTTGGTTACCCGTGGCGGTCGCGCTCGGTTCTCTTGCCGGCATGACGGTCAATTTTTGGCTGAACAGGCGATTTGTCTTCACGGCAAACACGATGCGGGAGGTGGTTTCCACCGGGGGCACGGAGCATTCATGACCTCTGATTCTGGCAAGCGATATGTAACCGCCGTCATCCTCATGGCTATAGCGGGTTTCGGCTTCGTAATCCATGCGAGTTACCCGGGATATCTGGACGGAGATTCGCTGGTTCAACTGAAAGAGGCGCGGAGCGGAAACTATGGCGACTGGCACTCGCCTTCGGTGGTGGTGGTGTGGTCGGTCCTGATGAAGATCATGCCCGGTCCCGTCGGATTCCTCGTGTTCGACAACGTCTTGATCTGGGGCGCGGTCGCGACTCTTGCCATTTTCTTGCGCAAGCGACTCGGAGTATGGTCATTTCTATTCCTGTCTATTCCGTTATGGCCCGGCACGGTAAATTATCTCGGCAACGTCAATGTCGATCCCATGCTGGCTGCATGGTTGGTGGCTGGTTCCAGTCTGGCCTATCTTTCCCAGCATGAGACCTTGCCCTTGCCCGCGAGACGAGTGCTCCAGATTTTCGCGAATCTATCGATCTTCGCCGCGTTCCTGACTCGAATGAACGCGGTTTTCTGTTTGATCCCGTTGCTGCTTTACGCCAACGCGCGATTGGGCGCGCGTCGGAACCTGTTGTTGTGTTTGGCGCTATTGATTGCCATGCCGATTTTCTACAAGGCTCAGAACACCGTACTCGACGTGCCGGAGTCGCATCCCGGCGACACTATAAAAACCTACCATCTGCTCGCGCTTTCCTATGCCGAGGGTCGAAATCTTTTTCCGGGCAAATGGACGGAGGATCAATCCAGGAGAATCGTCGAGTCTTGTTATAGCCCAGTGCAATGGGACACAGCGTCCTCTTGGGGAACATGTGCCTTCATCGCGAGAGAATTGAATTGGCAACATCTCTGGGGATCGAGCCAATTGACGCATGCTTGGCTTGGCGAAGTACTCAGCCATCCGCTTGGGCTGTTTTGCATGTTGACGCAGACATTCAAGAAAAGCCTGTATGACCCCAATTCCAGGACCATGCTATCGCGGCCCGAAAACCCATGGAATTGGGTCGTCGAGGATAATCCGCCACGTGCCACGACGGATATCGTCGAGCGATATATCCGTTCCGATATCAATGACCGATTGGGGCGGCCGTGGGTATCCGGACTGCTATCTGTTTTGGGTATCACCCTTCTTTTCATATTGCGTTTGCAGTACCGCAATGAAGGCCGCTTCGCATTGGCTGTCTTGGCTTCCGGCCTGATCTATCTGTTGACGTTTTTCATATTCAACGTCTCGGCGGAAAACCGTTACTTCTATTGGTGCGGGTTCGCGGCCTATATCGGGTCCCTGGTCGTGGTCTTGAGCGCTTCATCCTTGGGTCGAGGTGAAGCGGACACTGAATCGCCAATCGGGATCGACGCCACGGTCAAGCTTTCGGCATTGACGCTTGCCGCGCTTGCCGCCGCCTTGATTTCTTTTCCATTCAAACCTCCTTTGGAAGACCGAACGGTCGTTATCACACCCCTCGATTCAAAGCCCATAAGCGTGGTCGGTATTCATAACATCGCCACACCAAAGTGGATGGGGCAAACCTTTGAGGGTGACGTGGATTTATTGACTTGGTGGCAGGATGGAGGCGCGATTCGCGCGACGACCACCGGAGGGCCGCTTGTCGCGAGACTGAAAACGCTACATGAGAGCATCGAGGTGGAACTGGCTACTGGTCCGGGCATGGGTACGGTGTCGATCGACAGCCCTGGTTTTCGCCGAGTAGTGGAGACCGCGTCCGATAACCCGGGCAAAATCTCTGTTGAACTGCCGCCACCGCGGACGAAAAACGGGATGTCCCGGGGTTTCATTCTGCGTAACGTCGGAATCGCGATGCTCTTTTTCGTGCTCTTTTTCGTGCTGTTCAGGAAGTATTCTTGAAGTGAAGTTTGTATTTCCAATGGACCGGCCAGGATCGTGCGCACAGGAAGTCCGCGCTGCTGCAAATAGCCCGCATGTTTGAGTATGGTGCGGTGTCCGCCAGAACCTTCGAGATGGCTTGGAATCAGCCAGGCGCTTGTCGTCATCAAGAATCCCTCACCCTACAGATTCTTTTGGATGATCGTCAGACCGCACCCGTCCAAGTAAGGGTAATCACCTGGCGACCCGCCGGCGACAAAGGAATTCAGCATCAGACTGGTTACCCCCCTCAACGCGCACCATTCGCTCACCGCTCGGAAGACCCCGCCTTTGTCAGCCGAATCGAAGATGGCGGCAAAACGACTTGTATCGTGCAACACTAGCAGGCCCCCTTGGGGTAGCTGGTCATACCAGAGGTCCAACTCCTTGAGCGTGTGCTCGTATTGATGGCTGGAATCGATGAACACCAGTTGCGGTGATTGACCGCCGAAATACTCTCGGGCCCGGCGCGGGCCTTCGGGGTCAGCGGAATCGGCAACACTCAACCTCGTCTGATCGTCCAATCCAGCGCGGCTCAACCACTGTTCGGTGTATTCGGTGACCAAGGTGTCGATATCAATGGAAAATAGAGCCTGCTTTTTGCCCATCTTCCTGAACAAAAAGCCAAGCAGCAGAGTGGAATAGCCAACATAGTGACCGCACTGCACCACCCTGCCAATTGCGCTCCCGGAAATCAGACCAATCAGTAATGAAAGCGGGGGAACGTTGGCTTCACCGGTGCTCTCAAATTTTTGTTCAGTATCATTGAACCAGGCCTCCATGATCTCCCACTCGGCATCGTTCAGGAAACTGTAAGGAATCGGGTTGTAATCAGTCCCTGGCACCCGATGCCACCAATATCTGTTATGCGCAAGATGCTTAAAATTCAACGAGCGGTTATCCATACATTCCCCTTATACAAGGTACCCTCCATCCCATAACCTATTTGGGCGATTTGGGTTTGATTGTTGGTCTGTGCCCCAAGGACAAACAGGCAATAACATAGGACCAGCTGGAGTCGGCGCTGCTATCAGAGTGATAACCAATCCAATCGTATCTATTTAGTGGAAGTCTGTCTTTATGGTCAACCTGGCACATCCAGGTATCCGAACCCCAAGCTTGGCTCAGCGATTTGTACTACCAAGTCGGGCCAATTGATGCAGTCTTCGCCTGATGGCCATTGCCATTCTCACCACGCGACTACCATACAAATCGGCCAGTTCCCCTTCCAGCCCGGCTGTTCGGTTACGTTGATCGGCTATCTCGGAATGCAATTCATTGATGTATCGGTCCCTTTCATCGATCAATAGTGCCTGCGCCACGCTGCCCCGATCTTTCTCTTCGATCAACTCGGTCTGTGCTGCGATAGATGTATCCCGCTTGGCGATTTCCTCACTCAAGGTCTGGATGATATGCCAGCGCTCCTCGATCAACTCGGTCTGTGAGGCGATGCCCCGATCTTTCTCTTCGATCAACTCGGTCTGTGCGGCGATGCCCCGATCTTTCTCTTCGATCAACTCGGTCTGGGCGGCGATACATGTGTCCCGCTTGGCGACTTCCTCACTCAAGGTCTGGATGATATGCCAGCGCTCCTCGATCAACTCGGTCTGTGCCGCGATACATGTGTCCCGCTTGGCGATTTCCTCACTCAAATTGTGAATGATATTCCACCGCTCCTCGATCATTACCTTCTGGTCCATGACCACCTTTTCCCGTTCTGCCAAATAGCCGACCGAACGGAAAAGATCGGCGGGGCAAGAAGCTGCGTCGGCCAACTCCTTCAACATCCAGTTGCCGTCACGAGTGCAACTCAACTCCAGCATCTCGTTATCGTCGACGCCACCGAGCAAACAGGTCAGATAAAGGCTTAGCGCCAGCGGATGGAAGCTCTCGTTTTCGAGCAATGCGAGGGACGCAGACCGTGCCGCTGCCAGAGGTTCCTCATGCTCTGGCACTCCCTGTCCACGCATCAGCAGAGCCTTGGCCTGTATATAGGAGTTTTCGTGAATGTGCCGCCAAGAATCATCTTCCGATAGAGTGTTGGCAACATGAATGCGGTATGAAAGCAAGGATTCCCGTACCCAGGTTGGCGGGCCATAGAGGCTGGCGCGCAACGCCCAATCCCAATCGTGGGTATATCGCAAGGGTGCGATAGCCCCAACCTTTTCGGCTAGCAATCGTGAAAAGAAGAAATTCGATGTGCTGACCGCCAGATTTCCTGTCAACAAGCGAATGTAGGGCGCCAAGGAGGCACAACGCTCATTAAGCGCCTTGTAGCCGAGTACTCTCGGGTGCGCTTCCACCGTCGAGCCTTGCGCATCGACAAAAGAAACATCAGTGAAGATCAGCGTGTCCTTGCCATTGGAGCGCTCAGCCTCTGCAACAAGCCTAGCGAGCCGCTCGGGGTGATACATATCGTCAGAATTGATGATGGCGATAAACTCACCCTTCGCCAATTTCAGGGCCTCGTTCAGCGTGGCATGTGCACCCTGGTTGGTGTCATGACGGTGGAGGCGCAAACGCTCGTCATCGAACGATTGCAACACCGTCCACGTTGCGTCGGACGAGGCATCGTCGATGGCGATGAGTTCAAGATTGTCGTACGTCTGTCCCAGCACGCTCTCCACCGCCGCACGCACATAGGGCGCGTGGTTGTACGCGGGCATCAGCACACTGACGAGAGGGGGACGGAAGGTGTTTGGCATGGCGATTCGTATTCTACCGATTGTGAGATATCGGGCTAATTTCCCTGTGGGATACAACAGGGGGACCCACCGCAGTTGCTATTTCAGATGCGGCCAGGCCCTCGTTCGAAGGCCCCTCGCCAGACATCCAGTTTGAAATCCAGCGGGTTCGACACCTGCCAATTCGGGCTATGCGGTGAAAGGATGGGGTTGAAATAGGGGTCACCCGTCTTGAACAAAGGGAACCACTTTCGCGAGGACACACATCCTTGCCACCTCGGCAAAGACCTTTGCCGCGCGTTTCACCATTGCTCGATCAGCGAACCAAGATCGTTAGCTTCGGAAGTCAACACCACCTAGTCTGACCAAACTCGTCATCTATGTCCGTAATTGGGTGGCAGCCCTTGAGCCGGAGATCGGCCAGGCGCGGTTTGTCGCACAGGAGAAATTCGATAGATTCGGAAGTCAGATTAGGGTGGAAGAAGAGCTGCAGTGGCCGAGGCATCGCTGCAGTGCCGGGTTGCTGATTCTGCTTTCTGCAAAGTGATCCACAACAAAAAACCCCCGCTACAGCGGGGGTCTGTTAGCTATTGCCTACGCACCTTTACCCTATTTAGGAGCATAGCAGGGCGCGACTTCACCGGTCATCAAAGCGGCGTAATTCTGCGCGTCGGTTTGATTGTAAAACAGCAAAGTCGCGCTCCTCATAGACGCCATTTTGATAGCTATGAACTCTGAAGTATTGACCGTTGCCACCGCAGACGTATCTTAGTGGTGAGTCCTGGGTCGCTCGCGGAAGAGACTGCGCCGTTGGCATCAACGGAATACCCGTCGAACCCGAGGGGATCGGGGCCATTCAGTATCCCTGTAAAGGTTACAGTTCCATTGTTCAACGCCAGTCTGGTAATGGTCGGTACACCATCACGCCAGTTGACGTCGTAGGCCGTCTTGCCGTTCAGCCAATCCGCCGTGAAGGAAGTGGGATTGGTGTTGGTGCCATAGGTGATTGGCGTGCAGGAGGCTATGGCTTCCGTGTGGCCATCGGAAAACTTATTGGTGCAGAGGTCTCTCTCATTGAAATAGACGCGGGCTCCCGGTTTGGTGGAGTAGCAATAGCCGAAGACAGTCCCTTGGCCGGTCTTGAAGCCGGCACTGAGGTAATAATTTCTGTCACCCAAGGCAAAGATCTTGATGGTTTGATCCTGATATAGCGCATAGGCAAACATGGCCTGCCAGTCAAAAATCCTGTCGTTATAAAGTCTTATACTGCTCGAGGGGATACTGAGGCTGGACGACTGCGCAAAGACGATGTCGCCATAACCGGATTCGACGTCAAGTACCAACTGGAAGACATCGCAATCTTGCCCAACGATAGATTTGAGAAAGTTCGCCCTGAATTCCTGATTGTAAAGATAAATGGCATCACGTAGCTGCATGTCGCCGCTGATGATATCGGCCGAAACATTCGTCGCGGCCAGCATGGTCAACAACCCAATACCAACAAGATACTTTTTCATGTCCATCCCCTGTGAAGTTGTTTGAATTTATCGCCTATGGCCAATTCGTTTCAAAAATGCGCGAAGGCCGCCAGATTGTATACCAGCCGCTCTCGCTCATATATCAGATGCCACAAGCGCCTGAGCTCATACACGACAAGATTTCTTACCCCAGGCCTGAAGCAGGAGCACTGCTGCGACCAAACTCGTCATCTATGTCTGTAATTGGGTGGCAGCCCTTGAGCCGGAGATCGGCCAGGCGCGGTTTGTCGCACAGGATAAATTCGATAGATTCGGAAGTCAGATTAGGGTGAAAGAAGAACTGAACTGGCCGAGGCATCGCTGCAATGTTTGGTTGCTGATTCTGCGTTCTGCAAAGTGATCCACAATAAAAGCCCCCCGCTACAGCAGGGGTCTGTTCAGCTATTGCCAACGCACCTTTACACTATTTAGGAACATAGCAGGGCTGGACGTTACCCGTCATCAAAGCGGCGTAATTCTGTGCGGCGGTTTGATCGTAAAACATCAAAAACGCGTTCTCAAAGACACCATTTTGATAGTTATGAACTCTGAAGTATTGACCGTTGCCACCACAGACTATCTTATGGGTGATTCCTGGTTCGTCAGAGAAAGAGAGTGCGCCGTTGGCGTCAACGGAATACGCGGCCGAATACCGGAGGGGTCATTCAGTATCCCCGTAATGGTTGCAGTGCCATTATTGAATGCCGCTCTGTCAATGAACGGGGCACCGTTGTCCCAGTCGACTGCGTAGACCGTCTTGCCGTTCAGCCAATCCGCCGTGAAGGAAGTGGGATTGGTGTTGGTGCCATAGGTGATTGGCGTGCAGGAGGCTATGGCTTCCGTGTGGCCATCGGAAAACTTATTGGTGCAGAGGTCTATCTCATTGAAATAGACGCGGGCTCCCGGTTTGGTGGAGTAGCAATAGCCGAAGACAGTCCCTTGGCCGGTCTTGAAGCCGGCACTGAGGTAATTTCTGTCACCGAAGGTAAAGATCTTGGCGGCCTGATCCTGATACAGCGCATAGGCAAACATGGCCTGCCAATCAAAAATCCTGTCGTTGTAAATTGTTCTACTGCTCAAGGCGTTACTGAGGCTGGACGACTGCGCATAGCCGATGTCGGCATAACCGGATTCGACGTCGAGTACCAACTGGAAGACATCGCAATCTTGCCCCACGATAGATTTGAGAGGGTCCGCCCTGAATTCCTGATTGTAAAGATAAATGGCATCACGTAGCTGCATGTCGCCGCTGATGATATCGGCCGAAACATTCGTCGCGGCCAGCATGGTCAACAACCCAATACCAACAAGATACTTTTTCATGTCCATCTCCTGTGTAGTTGCTTGAATTTATCGACTAAGGCCAATTCGTTTCAAAAATGCGCGAAGGCCGCCCACATTGTATAGCCAGACGCTCTCGCTCGTATATCCGATGCCACAGGCGCCTGAGCTCATACCCAACAAGATTTCTTACCCCGGGCCTAAAGCCAGGCGCACTGCTGCGACAGCCCAGGCGGAACGGCAGGGTCATCACCCAGAGCCGGCCGACGGACAACACCAGCCCGATTCGTTTCTCGCTCATGATCTCCTCCGCACGTCCATCAAATGCACCAGTCGAAATAACAAGGCCGGGAACGACCAGCTAAAGTTCGCGAATGCAGCGAATTTCCAGGGCTGGTGCCTGAGCTTGCGATACAGGCGGCGCGGCCGAAAAAGGTCGACGGTATCTCACTGGCGCCACGCCAATATCCAGCGTGTGGTCATGCCCAAAGTCTTCAGTATGGACCAGTCGGCTGATTTCCCTGACTTCCTCGCGGGTCGGATAGGCCACTGCCCGCTCCAGCAGGGCCAGCACATAGGGCTTGATGTCCGAAGCGCAGTAGCCTGTGAGCCGCCAGGCGGCATGGAAATGCTCGAGGTGGTCGAGCACCCCGTCCTGAAAGCGTTCGATAAGCGGGTTGCAGGCGATCTCGCCCTGGCGGTCCGGTGCGCTGTCGTCCTTGAGCAAAGGCATCACCTGGCCATCCATCTCGACATAGCCAAGCGTCGTCCCCTCGCCCGACCTCGCGCCCTGTTCGAAGATTTCCTCGAAATCCATGGGCGTGCGCTCGTAGGGATCGCCACGGCGCGCATCCTGAATAAGCCCTTCGATACGATCGCCCATGCCGAAATCGCCGTGCATGGCGGCGACGAATGCGAAGTACCAGCCATGCACATCGGGGTAATCCGGCCGTTGGCCGAAACTGTCGTTCAGGAATTTCTGGATGGTGCCATTCCAGCCGATGTCCACCAGCGCGACGCGCTCGCAGGCGAAAAAGCCCTGCTGCTCGAAATAACGCTGCAGCCGCGCGCGCGCAACCTCGCCGATGGGGCGGATACGCGACTGCACACGTTCGTCGGCAAGAAAAGCGAGAAGACGGGTATCACGCCAGTCGTGCAGGGACTCGTTAAGATCGGAGAAACCATGTTCGCGCGCAAGATCGGTGAAATCCTCTGCGGGCAAGCCGAAGGTTTTCAGCACCGAGAGCAGTCCTTGCTGCTTGGGGTTATAGAACGCTACCACGGCTTGTTCCGGGCTCAAACCTTCCGCAACCGAGGCCGTAGCGACGACCCGGCGCGAAGCATAAACGTAGACTGGCTCGGGCCAATTCTTGACACATGGCTCCAGCTCGCGCCAGCGTGCATACATCCTTTCGAACAGGTAGCCGTCACGGGCAAGGAAAAAAAGTTTGTCGGGCTTGACCGCCTCGATCTTCTCGACCAGTCCCAACAAAAAAGTGCTGAAGGCTGGACCGAGCACATGCGCGCCGTAGTGGTGAAAGAAATCCTCGCAGGCCGCCTGGCAGGTGGCATCCTGTGCCATGCGGTAGTCGACGCTCTCGAAGAAACGGCGGCCACGCCAAACACCGCCAAGTCGCGCCATCTCAGCGGAAAGCGTTTGCCGGCGTCGACGCAGGCGTTGCGCCTTCTCATCCAGAAAAATGCCGCGCATCCCTAGACGCAAGGGTGCATGCATATCCGATACCAGGTTGTCTCCGACGTGGACAACCTCGCCCGGTGCGAATCCTTCCAGTTCGAGCACCTTGGAATGCAGCCGGCCTGAATACTTGCCCAGGCCGAATTCGGAGGAGACATAGATCTGGTCGATCAACCCGCCTAAACCACATGTGTCGAGCAGCGCTGTGAGATGATCATGACTGAGATACATGTCGGACACGGCGATGACCCGCACACCCTGGCCGCGTAACCATTGAAGCAGCTCCGTCACGCCTGGTTTCGCACTCAGGGCCAGCGATTCCAGTTCCCGCTCGGTTTCATGCACGAAGTCGACCAGCACCGCATCGGGATGGCCGACGAGGCGTGTCACCCAGCTCTCGACTAGCGGGTCGAAATGACATTCGTGATCCATTCCGTCGGATAGCGCGGCACGGCGCAGATCGGACTCCACCTCCCGGCGTGCCTGCAATGCCCCCTCGACACTGACATTACCGATTTCCCCTGCTAGCAGCGCTGCCACCCGGCGTTGCAGATCGTCCGGTGGTTCGATGCAACGAGCCAGTAGCGTATCGAAGACGTCGAAGGAAACGCAGCGGACCGACTCCAGCCGTGATTGAAGCCAGGCCTGCAAAGCGGCAAAACTCTTCATGCGCCGAGGTTTGCTCACGCCGCTCTCGATTTGCTCGCGAACCGATCGCGCAACCAGCGCACCGGCGCAGTAAGCGCACGCCCGATCCGGAAGCTCAGACTACGTTCGATCGCTGCCCTCTCCTCGCGACTGACCACCAGAGCGGTCTCACAGGCAGCGATATGAGCATCGCGTTCGGCGATCCAGCCGTCACGGTCGGCGATCCAGCGGTCGCGGTCGGCGATCAGCGCGTCGCGGTCGGCGATCCGGGGGTCGCGCACGGCGATCAGGGTCTAGCTCGATCGGGCGTCGCGTTCAGAAATCCAGCTCATCGCGCTCGGCGATCAGGGCGTCTAGCTCAGAGATTTGGGTGTCACGCTCAGAGATCCAGCCATCGCGTTCGGTGATCCACTGATCGCGATCGCGAATGAGTTGAAACAACTCTTCTTCCCTCGCCACCAACGTCTCATGCCTCAGGGCTGCCTCGATTTCGCCGATGTATTTTTCAATTCGCATCCACTGGGAAGCAAGATGCATGAGGCGCGACTTTTCCAGAACATTCGTCGCCCAGAAGCGTGGGGAAGACTTGCCGCAGCATCGCCGCGCACTCCAGGTTGGCCGCCAGCGGCCGCTCCGAGATCGTATTATGCGCATGCAAGCGATAGCTCAGCAGCGGCGCGTCCAGCCAGGCTAGCTTACGACCCTTGACCAGACCGCGCAGCAGCCATTCGTAATCCAGCACATAACGCAAATCATGAAAATCGCCCACAGCCTCGAACCATGATCGACGAAAGCAGAAATTGGACGTGGTCATGAAGGCATTGCCTTCCAGCAGGGTGGCCGGCCAATCCCGGGTTTCCACCCAGACACGCTTGAGGACTTCGAAGTCGGTCACCCACCAGTGATGCGTCACGCGCCGCCATCGTCATCAACCAGCACGATATCCGTCCCCACCAGATCCGCCCCTGTCAGTTCCAACTCCTTGAGACAGGCCGCGAAGCGTTCTGGATGGAAGATATCGTCAGAATTGATGATGGCGATGAACTCACCCTTCGCCAATTTCAGGGCCTCGTTCAGCGTGGCATGTGCCCCCTGGTTGGTGTCATGCCGGTGGAGGCGCAAACGCCCGTCATCGAACGATTGCAACACCGTCCACGTTGCGTCGGACGAGGCATCGTCGATGGCGATGAGTTCAAGATTGCCGTATGTCTGTCCCAGCACGCTCTCCACCGCCGCACGCACATAGGGCGCGTGGTTGTACGCAGGCATCAGCACGCTGACGAGAGGGTGAGCGAGGGTGTTGGTCATTGGGGACGCGTATTCTACCGATTGTGGCAAGAAGAGCCTATTTCAACCGGCAGCAGCAATTCGCTCCCCGTCAGTAGAATCTGTATAAGGCGTTCAGACTGCTCCTGGATAGCGTAGGAACTTGGACCGTAGCATCGCTCCGAGGGAACGTCGACTGCGGTCTTCGCGAAGCTTGAGTGCTGGTTTCCCGGCGAACACTGTGACTGATGCCGCAAAACTGGTTGCAACCACGCATGCGGGCACGAGTGGCATCACTGCCTTCCCAGAAGCGCTTCAGATCGCCGTATTTTTCCAGCTTCATGCCGGGGAACTGGCTGGAAAAACACAGCCCAGCCTTGCCGTAATGATCCACCATAATGTTGCGTTCATAGCTGTTGCATATATGCGTCTCGGTTTTTCCGACCGATGCCCAGCCGCGTTCCAGATCGACGCCTTTGTTGAGGGAGCGGAAGTACATGCGCACCTGTTCCAGCCAATACGGATTGAGGCCGAGCCCGAAGCGGCGATCGCACCGATCAATAATCTCCACCAGACGATCCGGGTTCACGTGATGATGGCTGCCGAAGAATTCGTCCACATGGCCTAGTTGGCCAAAGGTGGGCTGGATGAAGTTGAGCTTGAGCTTGTCTGCCTGGATATCGTTGAGCACGAAATCATAGAAATCCTCCAGGGCTTCGTAGTTGCTGTCGAAAATCAAGCCCATGACATTAATTCTCGTGTTGCTTATCCCCAAGCGCTTGCGCGCGGCGACCAGCAGGCGCAGCGCAGTCACGGCCTTATCAAAGGCACCCTTCACGCCCCGGGTTTCATCGTGCAGGCGCCGCAGGTGACTGTTCAGCGATATGGATATCTCGTGAGGCCCCTCGCGGACCAGACGTTCAGCCATTTCGTCACGTCGCACGCGCGTGCCGTTGATGACTGAAAAACCACGCAACCCCAACTCCCGGCAGGCCTTGGCTATCGCGAAGTAATCCTCCAGATCAAGCATGCTTTCACCACCGCAAATTACTACCTTGCCCTCTGAATTCATTTCGGCGAACTCAGCGAGGATTTCACGCTTGCGTTCCCAGGGCAGGTAATTGTGCTTGTCGCTGTCATCCAGCTTCCAGAAATCGCAGTGCTGGCAGCGCAAGTTGCAACGCTTGTTGACATGCACGAACAGGAATTGCGGGGGCGGTAACATAAGGGTTTCCTCGGCAAAATACGGTTACAAGGGCATCCCGCTCTCGCGCTGTCATTACGATGGTCACGCGGGGATGATCGTTCCGGGTCATTTACTCCCAACCGGTAATGGACTGCGTCGGGCAGCTTATTGCAAAACCCGCCATTTGCAAGTTGAACTATTTCTGCGACAAACGGGTGAGTGCATCCGGACTCGCCGACACATCCTCCCCCAGGTAGAAATCCAGCATGCGCGCCTGCTGTCGATCGAGCGTTTCCATTACCTTGCGGCGGGCCGCCTGGCCGACCGATTGTCGAAGTTCCGGCGAGGCAGCCAATCTATCCAGGCATTCCAGGGCTTCTTCTTCGGTCTCCACCAGGAAGCCATCCCTGCCGTGCTCTATCAATTCCGCGACCCCCACATCCCTGGCGAACATGATGACAGGCAATTCCATGGCCATGGCTTCAAGGACCGTGTTGCATCCAGTCTCGATCCACAAAGGATGCTTCCAGTACAGGAAACAGTCCAGTCCTTCGAGAAAATCCCGCGCATCCATGGCATTCAGGGGCAACAGTTCAACCTGGCCGGATCGCGTCTCGGTCTGCAACGCGTCGGTCAGGGGAGTGCCGTCCATGATCCGGCAAACATGCCCCCTGCTGATGATGCGCCGTATCAGCGCAGGATCGTCTGGATGGAATTTCATCCTGTTCCCCCGTGCCAGCCGCCCGACGACCAAACGGCTCGTCTCCAGCCGATAAGGCCGCTGGCGGGTGAATCGTTGCGTATCGGTAGGCGGATATTCGGTCACCCCTCCCAGCCCGACCCGATTCCTCCACATACGGGAGGGATAGGTAAACTCCACCGAAAAGCCTGCCTGTAACTCGTCCATCAGAGTCAGTGCGGCCAGGATGCGTTTCATGTTGCCCAGGCCAGGAACGGTCACGCTGAGAATGATGCGCCTACATGTGGCCACGGCATCGATCCACGGCGTCATATCCAGATAGTTGCCCACGACCACCAGCGTCCCGCCTTCGGGTACAGCCCCCGTGGACGGATCGAGCACGCGCATATCAGGACAGCGTGCGCGATAGTGGCCAATCGGCTCGTTCTCAGACCACAAGATCACGTCTGCGAAAGGAGACAGTACCTGGTAAAGACGAAATGCATGACTCTCGCTGCCCCCTATGGCCTGGAAATCGTTGACCAGATGGATTCTTGGCTTTTCGCTTTCGCCGGTCTTGGCCGCTACAGCTTTCCCGCGTGCGTTGATTCTCGCAAGAAGCATGAGTGCTTGACGACGTAGCGAGTCCCAGGATTGATCGGCAAACAGCTGATCAGCACACTGGTCCAGCCTGAGCCCGATTTGGGATTGACCATCCAGGCGCGAGGCACGGGCCAGGAAGTCAAATTCGCGCCGCGGCTCACCCAGTTCCCGATAGATATGGGCGGCCTCAAGCGCCGAGTGCAGGCTAGAAAGACGTTCCGGACCAATGGGGTCCAATATTCCTTGGCTTGCGAAAGCCTCACCCTGGCGAAACAGTTCGGCCGCGCGAGCCACCACCTGGTCGTCAGCCGTAGCCTGGAATGCGTTGGCAATTCCGATGGAAACAGGCGTGTTCGCACCGCAGCAATGCTTATAGCGTTTGCCGCTGCCGCAGGGACAAGGCTGATTCCTCGGAATGGGCGATGCCGCGTTTGGGGTCACGTCGGATGCACGAACAGCCAAAATACTCAGACTTGCTCCAAGCGTTGTCGGTGCTGCTGTGGAATTAATTCCATATCGGTCATTTGCAGAAGATTCAGAACCAGACCTTTATTTTCATTAAGGTGCTTGGCCAATCGTGAAAAGCCGGACGGATGGCCCGCCGTGACATTCATAAAATAAAGGCTTCCAGATAAGCCAAGTGCGCAAAGGTCCACAATTGAACTTATTGCAGACATCCTACGATCCTCATCTGCCTTCATCGTCCATTCGCCATGAAGTGGCTTCCGATTTGTATGGGGTATTTCGCTGGCGTTCAATACAGTGGACGCATCAAAAAAGTCTCTCGCTTTTGCGATCACTTCAGCATCATCGCTACAAATCAAGACTGATTTGCCCGCCACTGCCGGGTAAATCTTGTTGAACAGTGATTCATAATTCGTCTGATAGTCGGTGTTTCTTACGTGTATCGCAACATAGTCTTTGTCAAGCCTAGCGATTCTATCGAGGACGATTGATCTGATTTTTTCCGATATTGTTATTCTTTCCAGAAGGGCAAATGATAAGTCTCCGCCTCCAAACTGCTCGTGAACCAAAATCGATTCACTGTAATCTTTTTCAAAATCAAATGTGAGCAATGCGCCCGATACTCTGTCTATAAGATTGCGGTGCTTTTCCGAATAGATGGTGCTATGAGCATCCAACAATTCATTTATTTGTGGCCCATTTATGAGTGGCGGGTAGCAGTCGAGCGAGTTAATCGCAACATCGACCTCGGTTGTATTGGACTCGACTTTAATCGCAGCATCGACTGGCGTAAAAAAGTCAGAGAACTCTCCAAACAAACAGGATTTGCGGGTGTCGATGATTAAAGTTCGTCCTGATTTCTCCGCATATCTCCAGCATTTCTCAATTTGACAAAAAGTATCATTAAGACCTCCGTGGGGTCGACAAAGTAAAAAAGATTCTTCTCCATGTTTGAAAGTATTTTCAAGCGTTTCAACCGTAGCTACCGAAGCG
Organism: uncultured beta proteobacterium; assembly: GCA_963726485.1. GTDB lineage: Bacteria > Pseudomonadota > Gammaproteobacteria > Burkholderiales > Thiobacillaceae > Thiobacillus. The sequence goes on from CAVSCL010000009.1 coordinate 64,014, forward strand.
TCGTTTGTCGGCTCGGAAGCGGGCAAGCGACTCAGTAATTGCTCGGCAAGCTGCCCAAAGGCCGGGACGGTGCGGGCGCGCTGCGCGGCCTGACGGGCCTTCTGGAAATTACCCAAACCTTCGAGGATCAGCGAGTGGGTATAGTGGAATTCAGCCGCATTGGGGATGTACTCGAGGGCACGTCTCACCTGGCTCTCCGCCTCGGATAGCTGGTTCGCCTCGAAATTCAGACGTGCCATGGCATGCAGGGCATTGGGATCATCGGGATATTCGGTCAGAACGCGCTCAAGACGCCTGCGGCTCTCTGCGACATCGCCCCGGCCATAGGCGTCGATTGCCTGTCGCACCCCGGCGCCCACTCGAGTGGTGTGATATTCGCGAGGGCCCGCCCACTTGGCTCTGAGCAAGCCATCAAAATATTGCATACGGGCTTCATCCCGGTTGGGTCCGCGCCCTGTTCCCGATGTCCCAAGATCGGGCCGGTAATTGAAGGTAACGATGGGGACAAAATGAAAATCCCCATGCTCGGCAATCTGGTTGAGAAAATCCCGATCCTCGCAAATATCGAGGGCCTCGTCGAACCGGCAGTCCAAGTCGCGTACCTTTCGCGCGATTAGCGATGCCTGCCAATAGAAGAGCGGGCCGTAATACATCATTGCCCGATTGAAAGGCGTCCCGAATATCTTTTGAACCTGCCCATCCGGACCAAGCATATTGGATTTTCCGTAGACCACCAGCGCATCCGGGTTTTGGAGGGTGGCCTTGATCAAGGTGGAGACATGGTGAGGTTCATAGGTATCGTCATCGTCCAGAAAGCTGAACCAGTCGCCATGAACCGCATCAAGACCGACATTGCAGGCCACGGGACGAGGTAAACGCCGATCGCCCCCCACCTTGCGCAACACATGGCCTGGTTGCCAGTCGATATCAGGCAGGGGCGGATGCGTGCCGCCGGAAGCGTCGACGAGAACGATCTCGATCCGTGGATAATCCTGTGCCGCGATGGATTCCAGAGCCAGACGCAACTCGGGGCGGCCCATGCTGCGTACAACAATCGAAACCAGTGGCGTGCAAATTTCTTCATCCATTTCAAGGTTGCCTGGGTGTGATTTCTCCCCGCGCGGTTCAGCCCGAAGGCTGGCCGAGTGGCTGGGGTTGATTTCCAATGGCGGTATGGGGGGGTGGAGATTGTAATGCTGAAGTCAGGATGGCCAAACTGCCGCTACATAGTGAGACGTTCGCCGCTCGAGCCACCGAACTGCGGAATGTCGATTACGGTTGCGAAATTCCCGAAGTCTATGCTGCGCTTCACGAGGCGTTATTTCTTTAGGGCGCTTCTACAAAACAGCATTTCGTCATTCCGGCGAGTACCCGCAGGCACAAGATCGGAATCCGGTCAGATCAAGTCACGGATTCCCGCAGGATGGGACGAATCGTCACCGAGTTGAACCAGGCCGACATAACGGGAACACTTTGTATACAGCGACCGCCCGATTAACCGGATCGAGCCAGGCTGCATTCTAGTGACCGCGGTGATACACGGCAAACGCCTGTTGGACGACACAACAACCAGCCGGTTGATGGGGAAATGGTCGCCAACGCCTCCGAGCGAAAAATCCCGACCGGAGGCTGCGCCTCAGGGTCTGGTCTTGCATTGCAACTTTACTGACCCAGGTTGAAGCCACGGGTTCCGGCACAGGGTTCACCGCCACTGGGCGATACGGCTGGCGGCGGTCATGATGCGGCGGCCAGCCAGGCGGATTGTCGGTTCACGAGCGCTTGAATATATAGCTACCCATTCTCGCGTAACGGGCTATTATCAGCGTGTGTTGTGTTTGCTTTTGTTAGGCAAACCCAGCCGAATATTTCTTAGGCGACTGCAAGGAGAATGATTATGGCTAAAGGCCAGTTACGTGGAAACAAGGAAGCAAAAAAGCCCAAAAAACCGAAACAGGTTGTTGTTCCGGCGGGATCGATTATTCCCCCTCCAAAAACAGGTAAACCGGTAAAACCCCAACACTGATTTCTGCGGGGACCAGAGCAAACGCCACCTTCGAGGTGGCGTTTGCACATCCAGATCCCAAACTCGGCGACAGGTTGGGACGGCGTCAATAAATCGCGGCCAGTTGCCGATACATGATTAAAGAGCGTGCCAACCCGGGTTTAGGGGCGGTGCCGCGATGCAGATATCGGAAACGATTGGTTGTCTGCTGGCTGGAGATCGGTAAGGTCATGAAGCTTTGGCCTTGCGAAAATATTAATCGGCAAATAACGGGTGGGGATGGCTTTGATGCTGAATCGTCTTGTTGGAATATTTATGGGCAACAAAGCCCGGCAGCTTAAAACGGCTGAACGTGATGCCCAGGCAAATCCGCCAGGCCACAATGACGCTTTTATCAGGTTGAACACCGTCGCGCCATTGGCAAGCGAGAGTGCCGTTTCCCATGCCAATGAAGCCAACAACCCGAGTGGCACGAAAGAGCCCCAGCCACCCAAATCCATTGTGTGCCGTGAAGCCGTATTGAACATCGATCAGCGGGTGGCGGGGTATGCCTTCAGTTTGCAGTACGAAGTCAACCGGCGGGTGCGTTCATCCAGCACCAACGTTCAGCGCCTGTATGACGGAGTGCTGTTGCGCAATCTGCAAGCCATGAAAATTCAGAGGCTGCTGGAGCATCGGCTGGCCTTGATCGATGTCTCGGCAAGTTCCCTGGAAATGCCCTTGCTCGAAGAACTGCTGCCGCAGGGCATCGTGTATGTGGTTGGAACGAACGCACAGCTTGCCGCAACCCCCGATTCCTGTCTTGCCAGGTTAAATCACCTGAAGGCGCAGGGATATCACATTGGCCTGCAGGGCGCAGGGGTGGATATCCCGGGCATTTCGCCATTTGTGGGGTTGGCGAATTACCTGTTTATCGATGTTGGTAACAACGATATCCCTGCCATCAAGAGTCAGATGGATGTCGCAGCCAGGCAGAGTGCCGCAATGAAATTTGTGGCGACCAACATTCAGACCCTTGAAGAGTTCACTGTATGCGCCAAATTGCCATTCTCTTTTTATCAAGGTCCTTTCATCACCAGCCGGGAAAAGTGGGAAACACCAAGAATGGATGCGAGTCGCATCAAAATCCTGGAGTTGTTGAACAAACTGCGAAGCGATGCAGAAGTTTCTGAACTGACCACCCTGATCAAGCAGGATCCCGCTCTGTCTTTCAAACTGCTGCGTTACATCAACTCCCCGGGAATGGGGCTTATGCACAAGATCGGCAACCTGGATCAGGCCCTGATTGTGCTGGGCCAGCAAAAGCTTTATCGCTGGTTGACCCTGTTACTGTTTACCAGCGGAAATACACGGGGGCTGGACTGGGCCATTATGGAAAACGCCCTGATACGTGCACGGCTGGCCGAGCTTGTTTCGCAAGATTCCCTGTCTGCCGTTGAACGGGACGAACTGTTCGTGGCGGGGGTATTTTCCCTGCTGGATATCGTACTGGGTATTCCCATGGAAGCCGTGCTCAAGCAGGTCAGTCTCTCCCCATTGGTTAACGAAGTGCTGCTTCAGCATCAGGGCAAATATGCTCCCTATCTGAAACTGGCTATCGCCTGCGAGGAATCCGATAGTGAAAACATTGCCGCGCTGTCGCAAACCATCGGGCTGGATAGCGAGCAGGTCAACGCCTTTCACATCGAAGCACTGCTTTGGGCCCAGCAGGTTGGTGAATAAAGTCCTGATGAAAATGCTCATCGACGAAATCCCGCTTCTGGAACAGTAGATCGCATAGCCGAAGCCAGAATTTTCTGGCTGGCGGCACCTTCGGCAAAGTGCTCACGGAGTCTGGTCTACTAATGTGCTTTACTGACGCTGATTGCTGCCAAAGCTGCCGCCCGTATGGTTACCGCCACCTTCCGCTTCTATGAAGAACTGAATGATTTCCTCCCGCCGGTTAGGCGGAAGCAGGAGTTCACCTGCCCCTGCGCGAGGGCGGCGACGACCAAGCACATGATCGAGGCGCTGGGCGTGCCCCACACCGAGGTGGAACTGATACTGGTGAACGGCGAATCATGCGGCTTCGACAGGATTCTTCAGGACGGCGACCGGGTGGCGGTTTATCCGCGGTTCGAGGCGATGGATGTCACGCCGCTGCTGCGCGTGCGCGACCATCCGCTAAGGGAAACCTGTTTTGTCGCCGACGCGCACCTGGGCGGGCTGGCGCACATGTTGCGCATGATGGGCTTCGATACGCTGTACGATAATTATTTTCACGACGACGCGATCGTGGCCATTGCCGAACAGGATGGGCGCATTGTGCTGACCCGCGACCGCGAGCTGCTCAAGCGCCGTACGGTTACCCATGGCTGTTATGTGCATGCGCTGAAGTCTGAACAGCAGTTGCGCGAGGTTGTCGGGCGGCTGGATCTGGCGGCGAGTGCCCGGCCGTTTACCCTGTGCCTGCACTGCAATGCGCCGCTGCGTCCCGTCGACAAGGCCAGTGTGTACGACCGGTTACCGCCCAAGGTGCAGATGAACTACGAGCAGTTCAGCACCTGCGATGTGTGCCGGCGTGTGTTCTGGGAAGGCTCGCACTGGCGCAATATGCGCCGGGTGCTGGACGGGCTGCTGCCGCAGGACAGGGATGAACTGGAAAATCCCCCGGATTAGCCCGGTGTCTCCCCATTGATTTCCTCGTTCATCCACATCCCGAGCAGCGTATACCCCACAGCGAGCACGACCGGACCGATGAATATGCCGATAAGCCCGAACGCAATCAGGCCGCCGATCACGCCGGTCAGCACCAGCAACAACGGCAGATCCGCACCCTGCCGGATGAGAATCGGGCGCAGTATGTTGTCGAGGCTGCCGACCACGATGGTCCACACCAGCAGGAAAGTGGCCCAGCCGGTATCCCCGCTCCAGTAGAGCCAGATCACCGGCGGCACGAGCACTGGCACGGCGCCGATCTGGGCGACCGCCAGCATGAACATCAAGGCCGTGAGGATCGGGACCAGGGGCACCCCGGCCAGCGCGAGTCCGAGGCCGCCAAGCAGCGATTGTACGAGCGCCGTCACCACCACGCCGAGCGCAACACCGCGGATGGCCTGAGCCGCGAGCCGTACCGACACTTCGCCGCGCGAACCCGCGAGCCGGTTTGCGAAACGGCGGATCAGCGCTGCCGCCTGTTCACCCTGCGCATACAGGATCGCCGAGACCGCGACCGTGAGCAGAAATTGAACCAGCACCATTCCGAAGCTGCCAACTTCGGCGACGAACCAGGTGCTCAGGTTGCCGGCATACGGGGCGAGCTCCTTGACGAGTTCCTCGATTCCCTTGCTGGCGGTCTGCTGCCAGAGATCGACTGCCTGGGCGCCAATCAGCGGCATCTCGCCCAGCCAATGCGGCGGGGGCGGCATGTGAAAGGCCACCAGCGTTTTGGCCCACGCGGTGATCGCGTCGGCATTCGCGACGATCGTGCCAATGGCGAGCAAGAACGGCACGACCAGGACTATCAGCAGGCCGAATATCATCACCGTAACCGCCAGGGCCCGGCTGTTCCTCAGCCTGGCCTGCACCGCGCGCAGGATCGGCCACGTGGCGACCACGATCGTGGTCGCCCAGATAATTGCCCCGAGGAACGGCCGCAGTATCCAGAGTGAAACGCCGATCAGGACGCCGATGAAGAGCACTGAGAGCACGATGCGGGTGAGGTCGCGCCGGGTTTCGGCCATATATTTCCATGGGAGTCAGTAGGAGATGACGAATCTTAGCGCAGTGGGCTTAGCAGGCAAGCCGCAAAGCGGCTGCTCGCGAAAAATCGGCTGGGCGAGGGCGGGAGCGAGGCTTGAATGGATCACTAAAAACCCAGCGCGCGCGCGCCCTGATAGAACAGGAAGCTGACGACCCAGGCGGTGAGGAGCGGCCAGGCGACGGAGAGCAGCGTAAAGCGCCAGCTTCTGGATTCCTGCTTGATGACGGCGATGGTGGAAAGACACGGCGTGTAGATGAGGGTGAAAGAGCAGGAAGCTCATGGCCTCGACGCCGTCGAGCTGGTGTCCGAGCAGCGCGGAGAGCTGGTCGCCGCCCGCGCCGTAAATGACGGCGAGGGCGCCGATGACGATTTCCTTGGCGACGAAGCCGAACAGCAGGGCGATGGATAGCAACTGATCGATGCCGAGCGGCGAGAAGAGGGGGGCGAGGCCGGTGGCGAGTTTTCCGGCGAGGGTATCCGCACTGGCGGGGGCGGCATGGAAGGGATAATGGGTGAGGAACCAGATCAGCACTACGCCCAGGACGATGAAGCCGGTGGCGGTTTTGAGGAAATGGCGGGTGGCGCGCAGCGATTCGAAACCGAGGAATTTGAGCGTGGGCAGACGGTAGGGCGGCAATTCCAGCAGCAGGGATTCACGGCTGCTGAAACGTCCGCGCCAGATCAATGCGGTCAGGATGGCGGCAAGGAAGCTGCTGACATAGAGTGCGAGCAGCACCAGCGGCGCGGTGTGGGCGGCGAAAACGGCGGTGACGATGAACAGGAAAACCTGCAGCCGAGCCGAGCACAGCGAGAACGGAATCACCAGCATGGTGAGCAGGCGCAGGCCGGGCGAGCGCATGATGCGCGTGCCCATGAGCGCGGGAACGTTGCAGCCCAGTCCCATCATCTGCATGACGAAGGAGCGGCCATCGAGGCCGAGGCGGCTCATGAAGGCGTCCATCAAGAAAGCGGCGCGTGCGAGGTAGCCGCTGTCTTCGATCGCGGCCATGGCGAGAAAGAAAATGGCGATGATCGGCAGGAAGGTGAGTACGGTGCCGATGCCGTCGAACAGCCCGTCGGTGATAAAGCTTTGGGCGGCGGCAGGAAGGCCGCTCAACAGCGGCGCCAGCCAGTGCTCCCTGGCGGCGGTGAGCAGCCATTCCAGTCCGTCCTGCAAGGGCGTGCCCAGGCCGTATACCACTTCAAACAGCAGAAACATGATCAGCAGAAACAGCGGCAACCCGAGCCAGGGATGCAGCATCACGTTGTCGATACGGTCGGTGAGACGGGCGGGCAGCAATACGGGCGTGTCCACCGCCTGGCTGAGCGCGTGTTGCAGCGCGTCTTCGATTTGCACGTCCTGCATCAAGGCCTCGGCGGAAGCCTGATGCAGTTTGGGATGCGCCTGGACAAGCTGTTCGAGCGCCGCTTTGGCCTCGTTGAAACCCTGGCCGAATTTGGCGGAGACAAGGCGAACCGTACCGCCGAGCAGCGCTTCCAGGCGGCCGGTGTCGATACGGATGCCGATTTTCCGGGCTTCGTCGGCCATGTTCAGCAGAAAGACCATCGGCAAACCCAGGGTCTTGAGTTGCAGTGCAATGGCAAGCTGGCGGTCGAGCTGGGTGGCGTTGAGAATCACCGCGAGACCATTCACCGGCTGGCTTTCGAGAAAACGGCGCACCACCAGTTCGTCTTCGGAAAATCCATGCAGGCTGTAAATGCCTGGCAAGTCCACAATTTCAACCATGCTGCCCGCCAGCAATACCCTGGCGCTGAGCAGTTCCACCGTGATCCCTGGCCAGTTGCCCACGCGCGCGCCCGCGCCGGTGAGACGATTGAAAAAGGTGGATTTCCCCGTATTGGGCATGCCCAGCAGGGCGATGCGCTTCATGGCACCAGGCAGACTTCGATGCGGGAGGCGTCGCTGCGGCGCAGGATGATGTCGGTTTGGCCCGCGCGCACCTGCAAGGGGCCGTGCATGGGCGAGCGGCGCATCACGCGCACAAGCGTGCCGGGTTTGAGCCCCAGGCCGGCCATGCGGCGCTGCAATTCCTGGCCGACATGCAGGACGGTAATCGTGCCTGCGATGTCCGGAAGAAGCTGGTCGAGGGTGCGCATGGGGTTAAATATAAAAAAGAATGATTCGCATTTGACCACAGGCGAAGTGTGACTGCAAGTGCGCAATGCAGCAATCCCGGTGGGCGCGATTATTGACCCGGCCAGGAATAGCCGGCCAGGAATAGATTGATACGTCATTGCGGTGGAGCCAGGAATGTTGCTCTGTGTTAGAGGCAGCGTACAGGACCGCTTGTGGCTGCCTTAAGCTTATGACTGGAGCCATGGGAGCGCCTTTGTTCAAGCCGCGTGGGGCGCAGCCGCTGTCTCGCACCTCGGTGTCATGAGGCACGGCCGCTTATCCCTCAATAAGTATTTTTAAGTTCTTCCACCCCCTTGCTTGACTTACCCTAGCGAAGTTAAGCAATCCGGTTTAACCCATTCACATCACTCAGGGAGACATTCATGCGTCTGATTCTTCTAGGCGGCCCCGGTGCGGGCAAAGGCACTCAAGCCAATTACATCAAGGAAAAGTACGGCATTCCGCAGATTTCGACCGGCGACATGCTGCGCGCTCACGTCAAGGCCGGCACGGAACTGGGGGTGAAGGCCAAGGCGATCATGGATGCGGGCGGCCTGGTGTCGGACGACATCATCATCGGCATGGTGAAGGAGCGCCTGACTCAGGACGACTGCAAGAACGGTTATCTGTTCGATGGATTCCCGCGAACGATTCCGCAGGCCGAGGCGATGAAGGCCGCTGGCGTGCCGATCGACTACGTGGTGGAAATCGACGTGGCCGACGCGGAAATCGTCAAGCGCATGTCGGGCCGACGTGTGCATGTGGCTTCCGGCCGTACCTATCATGTCGTGTTCAACCCGCCCAAAGTGGCGGGCAAGGACGACGCGACCGGCGAAGAGTTGATCCAGCGCGACGACGACAGGGAAGAGACGGTCAAGAAACGCCTCGACGTCTATCATGCCCAGACCGAGCCGCTGGTGAAATATTACGGCGACTGGGCAGCACGTGGCGAAGCCGGTGCGCCCAGGTACGTGAAGATCGCGGGGGTGGGCAAGGTCGAGGGCATACGCGATTCCATTTTCAGCGCGCTGGGCTGATCGGTTCCTCAACAAGCCATGCCGCAGACGATACCGGTACTGACGGATACCGAGCGCTGGGTCGTGACCAGTGCGGTCAGGGAACGCTTTGGCAAGGATGTGCCGATCGAGGACGTGCAAACCGAAATCCGTCTGCATATCGACGATCGTGAACTGACGCTGTGCCCCGGTTTTTACTGGAACGAACGCGGCTGTCATTTCGTGCTGTCGAAGACGGGGGATACACGCTATCGCTGCATGTTTTTCTATCGTATCCGGGATCGTTTTGCCACCGGACGCGAGGAATACGATGACATCGGTGATTGCGTGACCACGCTGATGAAAATGCAGGCGGATGAAGAGGCCAAGCGTCTGGCGGAAACGCCAGCCAGTGGCAACAGTTAGATTTTGAAGCCAGCCCGCGGGCTGGCTTTTGTTTTTTACTGATTTTTTGTATCGAGACGAGGAGACCAGAACATGGCGAAGAAAAACGCCTTTTACGCACAGTCCGGCGGCGTGACTGCGGTCATCAATGCTTCCGCCTGCGGCGTGATCGAAACCGCGCGCAAGCACAAGGATATCATCGGCAAGGTGTATGCGGGTCGCAACGGCATCATCGGCGCGCTGACCGAGGAACTGATCGACACCAGCAAGGAATCGGCTGCCGCGATTGCGGCGCTGCGCACCACACCGTCGGGCGCATTCGGTTCCTGCCGCTTCAAGCTGAAATCGCTGGAAGCCAACAAGCGCGAATACGAGCGTCTGATCGAGGTGTTCAAGGCGCACAACATCGGCTATTTCTTCTACAACGGCGGCGGCGATTCGGCTGACACCTGCTTCAAGGTGAGCCAGTTGTCCGAAGCGATGGGTTACCCCATTCAGGCCATCCACGTGCCCAAGACCGTGGACAACGATCTGCCGATCACCGACTGCTGCCCGGGCTTCGGCTCGGTCGCCAAGTACATCGCCGTCTCCACGCTGGAAGCCAGCTTCGACGTGCGCTCGATGGCGAAGACATCGACCAAGATTTTCGTTGTCGAAGTCATGGGTCGCCATGCCGGCTGGATCGCGGCGGCGGGCGGCCTGGTGGAAGACCATGGCATACCCGTCGTCATCCTGTTTCCCGAGATTGAATTCGACCAGAAGAAATTCCTCGCCCGTGTCGACAAACTGGTGAAGGAGCACGGCTACTGCACGGTGGTGGTGTCGGAAGGCTGCCATTATCCCGACGGCAAGTTCCTTGCCGAACAGGGTACGCGCGATGCCTTCGGCCATGCGCAACTCGGGCGGCGCGGCTCCCGTGGTCGCCAACATGATCAAGGACGCGCTGGGTCACAAATTCCACTGGGCCGTGGCCGACTACCTGCAGCGCGCCGCGCGCCACATCGCTTCCAGGACCGACGTGAAGCAGGCCTACGAGCTGGGCAAGAAGGCGGTTGAGCTGGCGGTGAAAGGCCACAACTCGGTTATGCCGACGGTGGAGCGCATTTCCGATGCGCCCTACAAATACAGGATTGGTGTCGCCGACCTCAAGGATGTCGCCAACGTCGAGAAGTTCATGCCGCGTGATTTCATCACCAGGGATGGCTATGGCATCACGGCCAAGTGCAAACGCTATCTGACGCCGCTGATCCAGGGCGAGGACTATCCGAAATACAAGGATGGCCTGCCGGTGTATGTCACGCTGAAGAACGTGGCGGTGGAAAAGAAGCTGCCGGAGTTCAAGCTTTGATGGAGGCTAGGGAATAGGGGCTAGGAACTGGGGGATAGGGAGAAGTCGCGGCGAAGCCGCAGCACCCCTAGCCCCTAAATCCTAAATCCTAGCCCCTACAAACATGACACTCGACCGCGCCAAGCAATTGCTGAAAGTACAGGCCGACTTCGGCGGCTTTTACAACGGCAATTCGGCCAAGCTGATACTCTCGGAAGTTCAACGGGAGCACGGGCAGGATGCGGTCGATCAGTGCATCCGGGAATTGCGGCTCGACGTGATTTTCGGTTTCGAGCCGGGCACACGGTTTGAAGGCGGACTGGCAATGGGCAAACCAGACTGAATGTGAGGGCAGTGCGGGTTGCCATTTTTTTGGTATTTTGGGAGATGAAGATATGAATGAAGGTCTGATGTTCGCCCTCGTAGCGGCGGCGCTTGCACTGCTCTACGGGATCATGTCGATCAAGTGGATATTGGGGCTGCCTACGGGCAATGACCGCATGCGGGAAATCGCAGCGGCGGTGCAGGAGGGCGCATCCGCCTATCTGAACCGGCAATACACCACCATCGGCATCGTCGGCGTGATTCTGCTGGTCAGCGATTTTTCTGGCGCTGAATTGGCAAACCGCTGTTGGTTTCGCGCTCGGCGCATTGCTCTCCGGCCTGACCGGCTATATCGGCATGAACGTCTCGGTGCGTGCCAACGTGCGCACCGCCGAAGCGGCGAAGGATGGCCTCAACGCCGCGCTGAACGTCGCCTTCAAGGGCGGCGCCATCACCGGCATGCTGGTGGTCGGCCTTGGTCTGCTCGGCGTCGCCGGCTACTACGCCGTGCTCACCCTGGTGCTGGGCGAAAGCACGGAGCAAGCGACGCACGCCCTGGTGGGCCTGGCCTTCGGCGGCTCGCTGATCTCCATCTTCGCCCGACTCGGCGGCGGCATCTTCACCAAGGGCGCCGACGTCGGCGCCGACCTGGTGGGCAAGGTCGAAGCCGGCATCCCCGAGGACGACCCGCGCAACCCGGCGGTGATCGCCGACAACGTCGGCGACAACGTCGGCGACTGCGCCGGCATGGCCGCCGACCTGTTCGAGACCTACGCCGTGACCATCATCGCCACCATGCTGCTGGGCGGCCTGCTGATCACCGGTTCACCCGAAGCGGTCATCTATCCGCTGGTGCTGGGCGGTTTCTCCATCATCGCCTCCATCGTCGGCACCTTCTTCGTCACCGCACGCGAAGGCGGCAAGATCATGAACGCGCTGTATCGCGGTCTGATCGTGTCGGGCGTGCTGGCCGCGATTGCCTTCTACCCCATCACCAACATGGATGCTGGGCGATGGCGTGATGATCAATGGCGAACTGGTGTCCTCGCGCCATCTGTATTACGCCACCCTGATCGGCCTGGCGCTGACCGCGGCCATGGTGTGGATCACCGAGTACTACACCGCGACCGAATTCAGCCCGGTGCGCCACATCGCGCAGGCCTCCACCACCGGCCACGGCACCAACGTCATCGCCGGCCTCGGCGTTTCGATGAAGTCCACCGCCGCGCCGGTGCTCGCCGTGTGTGCTGGCGATCTGGGGCGCGTATGAACTGGCCGGCCTGTACGGCATCGCCATTGCCGCGACCTCCATGCTGTCGATGGCCGGCATCATCGTCGCGCTCGACGCCTACGGTCCGATCACCGACAACGCCGGCGGCATCGCCGAAATGGCCGGTCTGCCGGACAGCATCCGCAACATCACCGACCCGCTCGACGCCGTGGGCAACACCACCAAGGCCGTCACCAAGGGCTATGCCATCGGCTCGGCCGGTCTGGCCGCGCTGGTGCTGTTCGCCGACTACACGCATGCGCTGTCCGCGCATCAACCCGGATTGACCTTCGACCTTTCCAACCACATGGTCATCATCGGCCTGTTCATCGGCGGCATGGTGCCCTATCTGTTCGGCGCCATGGGCATGGAAGCGGTGGGGCGCGCAGCGGGTTCGGTGGTGGTGGAAGTGCGCCGCCAGTTCAAGGAGATTCCCGGCATCATGGAAGGCACCGGCAAGCCGGAATACGGCACCTGCGTCGACATGCTGACCAAGGCCGCGATCAAGGAAATGATCGTTCCCTCGCTGCTGCCGGTCGCGGTCCCCGTGATCGTCGGTCTGACCCTCGGGCCGCAAGCGCTGGGCGGCGTGCTGGTCGGCACCATCGTCACCGGCATCTTCGTCGCCATCTCCATGACCACCGGCGGCGGCGCCTGGGATAACGCCAAGAAATACATCGAGGAAGGCAACCACGGCGGCAAGGGCTCCGACGCGCACAAGGCGGCGGTGACCGGCGACACCGTGGGCGATCCCTACAAGGACACCGCCGGCCCGGCGGTCAATCCGCTGATCAAGATCATCAACATCGTGGCGCTGCTGATCGTGCCGATTTTGCCGATGGTGAGTTGAACCGAGCAGACCGTTGATTTTTACCTGCAACCTCGCCATGCGACGTTGCAGGTGCTAAATTGTTTTTTGTCAGGCCGGGTTCCCCGGCCTGCCCTTTTTCATGGAGACCATCATGCGACACAGCTTGTTAACCATTGCATTACTGGGACTGACCCTGAATGCCTGGGCCGCTCCCGAAAATTACAAGATCGACGAGGTACACAGTTTCGCCAACTGGGGCATCCGCCACATCGTCGGCAAGACCACGGGTACGTTCACCGGCGTGAAAGGCACGCTGACGCTGGATCCGGCCAATCCGAACACGGGATCGGCGGATGTTACGGTGAATATCTATTCGCTGGATTCGGGGCATCGCGAACGCGACATTCATGTTCTTACCGGCGATTTTCTGGATGCCAACAAATACCCCAACATGCGTTTTGTCAGCAGCGGATTTCGCTCCACGGGAAAGGATACCGGCGTGATGACCGGACAACTGAGCCTGCATGGCGCCACCCGCCAGGTTGAAATTCCCTACAGAATTCTCGGATTTGCCCCCGATCCCTGGGGCAATGCGCGTGCCGCGTTCGAAGGCAAGTTCACCCTCAATCGTTCCGACTACGGCATCACCAAATACGTCGATGGCGGCAGCGGCATCCTTGGCAATGAAGTGGAGGTGACGCTGCTGGTCGAGGCGCTCAAACTGGGCGCGGATGGGCAACCCGTCAACCTGAAGGCGCAGCCGCCTGTTCAGCCTGCGGCCACGTCGCCCGCTGCTCCGCAGCCCGCCGTTCAGCCCGCTGCCACGCCGCCCGCCGCAACGACCCAGCCTGCGGCCCCAGCCAAGAAAAGCAAGCCTAGCCTGGATGAGCTGTTCAAAGGCATTCTGAACAACAACTAGTCTGGTTGCATCGTCGAAAATGGCCGATGCGTCCGGTGGCCCGCAAGCAATAGCCGGCCGGGGGGCGCGTATAATGCGCGCTCTCCGTTTTTTTTACCTATGCCATGAGCCTTAACCGCGTCAGTTCCGGCCGCAACTTGCCCGATGACTTCAATGTCATCATCGAAATTCCCGCCCACGGCGAACCCATCAAATACGAAGTGGACAAGGAGTCCGGCGCGATGTTCGTCGACCGCTTCATGTCCACCGCGATGCACTATCCCTGCAACTACGGCTACATCCCGCATACCCTGTCGGAAGACGGCGATCCGGTCGATGTGCTGGTGGTCACGCCGATTCCGTTGATTACCGGCGTGGTCGTGCGCTGCCGCCCGGTCGGGATGTTGAGGATGACCGACGAAGCGGGGGTGGATGCCAAACTGCTGGCTGTGCCGGTTGAAAAGTTGTGCGGCCTGTACAACAACGTGCAAAAGCCGGAAGACCTGCAACCCCTGCTGCTGGCGCAGATTGCCCACTTTTTCGAGCACTACAAGGACCTCGAAAAAAACAAGTGGGTCAAGGTTGAAGGCTGGGCCGGCATGGATGACGCTCGTGTTGAAATTCTTGCTGGAGTGGAACGCTACCGCAACGCCAAAGACAAGCCCGCTTTTTAGTTAATGCATTGGCCATTTTTGACAGTGCATAATCAATTGATGGAAGTGGCTGAATCGTGAAAGTCTGCATCGTCTCCGACTCCCACGACAACCGCAGGTTGCTCGGCGCAGCAGTCGAACACGCCAAAGCGCACGGTGCCGAAGCGGTGCTGCACTGTGGCGACGTGGTCGCGCCCACCACCCTGCGCGTGCTGCAAAAGTATGAATTGCCGGTACACGTCATCCATGGCAACAACACCGGCGACCTCTACAACATGACGCGTCTTGCCGCCGAGCCCGGCAGCGTGGTGCGTTATCACGGCCAGGATGCCGCGTTTACCCTGGCCGACCGCAGCTTGTTCCTCGTGCATTACCCGCATTACGCAGAGGCCCTGGCCTGCACCGGAGACTACGATCTGGTCTGCTGCGGCCACGACCACAAACCCAGTGTTGCACAAATCGCCACCGTCAAAGGCGGCCACACCTGGCTGGTCAATCCTGGCACCGTCGGCGGTGTGGGTTCCCCCCCGACCTACATCATGGCCGATCTCTCCACCCTGCAATTCGAGATCGTCGCCGTTCCTGCCGAAGCCGCTTCGGTATTGCCGCCCGTTACCCCGCACGTCTGAGTCTCATCGTGCTTCCGCACTCGATATATTGAGGGAGCCGGGCTTTTTCCGAGGCGGATCGAACAGCATTGCAATTCGGATTGGATGAACATGATCAAGCGCAACAAGGTTGTCTACATTACTTATTCCATTCTGGACGCCGGGGGAGCCGTGGTTGAGCAGCACGATGTTCCGGTGGGCTATGTGCATGGAGCAGGCAGCGGTTTGCTGCCGGGGATCGAGTCCGCACTTGAGGGGCGCCAGGCGGGGGAGCGGGTCGAAATCAGGTTGCCGCCGGAGGACGCTTACGGGCTGCGGGATGAGGGGCTGGTTATTACGGACGATATCGAAAATGTTCCACCGCAGTTCCGCCGCCTGGGCGCCGAGGTGGTGTTTCAGAATGAAGCAGGAGAGTCCAAGGTGTTTCATGTCACCCGTATCGAGGACGGAAAACTCACGATAGACGGCAACCCTCCCCTGGCAGGGCAAGTCGTGACCTGTCTGGTCAACGTGATCGAGATCCGGGATGCGACAGCGGAGGAAGCCAGGCAGGGCCGGCCCGCAGAAATGATTTCCGAAAAAAGGCATTGAGGCGCTGTTGATCAGGCACGAGCCAGCCCGGAATGACGGCAGAATTGTTGTTCCTGGTCATCTGACCCGATAGCTCGCATCATGGCCACGCCACAAAATCCGTGCCAGTCGCATACAAGCTATGAAATAATTGCACTTTACGCTTGTTAGTCTGATCGTATGTCCGGCAAAACCCTGTTCCAGAAGCTGTGGGAGGCTCACGTGGTGTACGTGGAGCCCGACGGCACGACCCTGCTTTATATCGACCGCCATCTGGTGCATGAGGTGACCAGTCCGCAGGCGTTCGAGGGCTTGAAACTCGCGGGGCGCTTGCCGCGTCGGGTGGACGCCGCCATCGCGGTGCCGGATCATAATGTGCCGACGACCGACCGCTCGCAGGGCATAGCCGATCCCATTTCGCGCTTGCAGGTCGAGACGCTGGACGCCAACTGCGCCGAGTTCGGCATCACTGAATTCAGAATGGACGATGTACGCCAGGGCATTGTGCATGTCATCGGCCCGGAAGAAGGGTTGACGCTGCCGGGCATGACCGTGGTGTGCGGCGATTCGCATACCTCGACGCATGGCGCGTTTGGCGCGCTGGCGTTTGGCATCGGCACATCGGAAGTCGAGCATGTGCTGGCGACGCAATGCCTGTGGCAGAAGCCGTCCAAGACGATGTTGCTCAAGGTCGAAGGGGCTTTGGGCAAGGGCGTGACCGCCAAGGACGTTGCGCTCGCCATCATCGGCAAGATCGGCACCGCGGGCGGCACGGGCTATGCGCTGGAATTTGGCGGCGCGGCGATTCGCGCGCTGACCATGGAAGGCCGCATGACGCTGTGCAATATGGCCATCGAAGCCGGTGCGCGCGCGGGTATGGTGGCGGTGGACGACACCACGATCGACTACGTCCGTGGCCGCCCCTATGCGCCCACGGGCGCTGCGTGGGAGCAGGCCGTGGCATGGTGGAACACGCTGCACAGCGACGCCGATGCGGTGTTCGACCGTGTGCTCGAACTTGATGCGGCGCAGATCGAGCCGCAAGTCACCTGGGGCACGTCGCCGGAAATGGTGACCACTGTGGGCGGTCGCGTGCCCAACCCGGTTGATGCGCCCAACGAAGTGAAGCAACACGACTGGACGCGTGCCCTGCAATACATGGGCTTGCAGGCGGGTACGCCGATGGTGGAGATTGCGGTGGACAAGGTGTTCATCGGCTCCTGCACCAATTCGCGCATCGAGGATTTGCGCGAAGCTGCTGCGGTGGCGCGGGGCCGCAAGGTGGCGGCGAACGTGAAGCTGGCAATGGTGGTGCCGGGTTCGGGCCTGGTGAAGCGGCAGGCCGAGGCCGAAGGGCTGGACACGATTTTCACCGACGCCGGTTTCGAGTGGCGCGAGCCGGGCTGCTCGATGTGTCTGGCGATGAACGCCGACAGGCTGGAGCCGGGCGAGCGCTGTGCTTCCACCTCCAACCGCAATTTTGAAGGGCGGCAAGGGCAGGGCGGGCGCACGCATCTGGTCAGCCCGGCCATGGCCGCCGCCGCCGCATGTGCCGGACATTTTGTCGATGTGCGCAGCTTTTGAACCGGACTTGGTTACGCATCTGACCTGCCCCGAATGCGGGACAGTCACGGAATGCGTTATGCCGGAAGATATGTGCCAGTGGTCTTTTGACTGCCCGTCGTGCGGCGCGCTGTTGAAACCCAAACCCGGCGATTGCTGTGTGTTTTGCAGTTACGCCGATGTACCCTGCCCGCCCGTTCAGGTCGGGCGGAATAGTTGTGTTTGATTTCCTTATTTGGAGAACACCATGAATCCGATGATCGCCGTTCTGATTGCGGCTACCTTGATCCTGACGGGATGCAATACCGTACGGGGCATGGGTCAGGACATTGAGAAGGCGGGCGAAACCATTCAGAAAGCCGGAAGCAAGTAAATGCGGGCATTCATCACGCTGAATGGGCTGGTGGTCCCGCTTGACCGTGCCAACGTCGATACCGACGCCATCATTCCCAAGCAGTTTCTGAAGTCGATCAAGCGCGCGGGCTTCGGCCCCAACCTGTTCGACGAATGGCGCTATCTCGACCACGGCGAGCCGGGAATGGACCCCGCCAGCCGTCGGCCCAATCCTGACTTTGTATTGAATTTTCCCCGCTTTCGCGGGGCGTCGGTGCTGCTCGCGCGGGAAAATTTCGGCTGCGGCTCCAGCCGCGAACACGCGCCGTGGGCGCTGGAAGACTATGGCATTCGCGCCATCATCGCGCCGAGTTTCGCCGACATCTTCTACAACAACTGCTTCAAGAACGGCCTGCTGCCCATCGTGCTCGATGCCGCGATTGTCGACAAATTATTCAGGGAATGCGAGGCGAATGAGGGATATCGCCTGACCATCGATCTGGCCGTTCAGACCGTGACCACACCCAGTGGCGACGTGTTGCCGTTCGATCTGGATGCCGGCCGCAAGCATCGGCTGTTGAACGGACTGGACGACATTGGCCTGACCCTGCTGTTGAGCGACAAGATCAGGGCGTATGAAGAGCGGCGCAAAGTGGAAGCGCCTTGGTTGTTTTGATTTGAACCGGGAGGGCAGGAGGACAAGAGGAGTTCAGATTCCAAATTGTTTTCCTCGTGACTACTTGTCCTGTTTGTGAATTGGTCTTGAAATGAAAATTGCAGTATTGTCCGGCGACGGGATCGGCCCGGAAATCGTGGCGCAGGCGGTGAAAGTGCTCAATGCGCTGAAATCCGACGGCCTGAAGATTGAAATGGAAGCGGCACCCATCGGCGGCGCGGGTTATGACGCGGCCGGCGATCCGCTGCCGGCGTCCACCCTTGACTTTGGCGCGTGCGGCTGACGCGATTCTGCTGGGCGCCGTAGGCGGCCCGCAGTACGACTTGCTGGAACGCCCCCTGCGTCCGGAACGCGGCTTGCTGCGCATCCGCAAGGAACTGAATCTCTTCGCCAACCTGCGCCCGGCGCTGCTCTACCCGGAGTTGGCCGCCGCGTCCTCGCTCAAGCCGGAGGTGGTCTCCGGTCTGGACATGATGATTGTGCGCGAGCTGACGGGGGACGTGTATTTCGGCGAGCCGCGCGGGATTGAAGTCAGGCCAAGCCCAAACGGGGGGAGCGAGCGCGTCGGTTTCAATACCATGCTGTATAGCGAATCCGAGGTGCGGCGCGTGGCGCATGTGGCGTTCCGGATCGCGATGAAGCGCGACAGGAAACTCTGCTCGGTGGAAAAGGCCAACGTGCTGGAATGCTCCGAGTTGTGGAAGGAAGTCGTGATCGAGGTGTCGAAGGACTACCCTGAGGTGGCGCTCTCGCACATGTATGTGGACAACGCGGCGATGCAGTTGATCCGCGCCCCCAAGCAGTTTGACGTGATCGTCACCGGCAATATCTTCGGCGACATTTTGTCCGATGCGGCCTCGATGTTGTCGGGGTCCATCGGCATGTTGCCGTCGGCCTCGCTGGATGAAAACAACAAGGGTATGTACGAGCCGATACACGGCTCCGCGCCGGACATCGCCGGCCGCGACATTGCCAATCCGCTGGCGACGATTCTGTCGGTGGCGATGATGTACCGTTACACCTTTGGCGATTCGCGGACGGCGGATCGCATCGAGAATGCCGTGAAGCGGGTGATTGCCCAGGGCTATCGCACCACTGATATCTGGACCGAGGGCGCCACGCGTGTGAGTTGCTCGGCGATGGGTGATGCGGTTGTAAAGAATTTGTGAGGGGATAAGTAATGATGAGAGTAGGACTTATCGGCTGGCGCGGCATGGTGGGTTCCGTGCTGATGGGCCGGATGAAGGAAGAGCGGGATTTTGACCTGATCGATCCGGTGTTTTTCACCACGTCGAATGTCGGCGGCAAGGGGCCGGACATCGGCAAGGAGGTGCCATCGCTCAAGGATGCCATGTCCATAGCCGAACTTCGTGCGATGGATGTGATCATTTCCGCGCAGGGCGGCGATTACACGAAAGAGGTGTACCCGAAGCTGCGCGAGTCGGGCTGGAAGGGCTACTGGATCGACGCGGCTTCCACCCTGCGAATGAAGGACGAGGCCATCATCATCCTCGACCCGGTCAACAGGGATGTCATCAAGAACGGCCTCTCCACCGGTGTCAAAACCTACGTCGGCGGCAACTGCACGGTGTCGCTGATGCTGATGGCGCTGGGCGGCCTGTTCGACGCGGGACTGATCGAATGGATTTCGCCCATGACCTACCAGGCGGCATCAGGCGCGGGCGCGCGCAACATGCGCGAACTGATTTTGCAGATGGGTGCCATTCACGGCGAAGTGGCGGACATGGTGGGCGACCCCGCCTCTGCCATCCTGGAAATCGACAGGAAGGTGGCGGAATTCATCCGTTCCGACGACTATCCGCTGGATGCCTGGCCGGTGCCGCTGGCCGGCAACCTGATTCCCTGGATCGACGTGGCCCTGCGCCTCCGGCCAATCCAAGGAAGAGTGGAAGGCCCAGGTGGAAGCCAACAAGATCATGGGCCGCAGCGACCGGCAAATTCCCATCGACGGCCTGTGCGTGCGTGTGGGCGCCATGCGCTGCCATTCCCAGGCGCTGACCATCAAGTTGAACAAAGACGCGCCGCTGGAAGACATCCACGGCCTAATCGCCGGGCACAATCCCTGGGTCAAGGTCGTGCCCAATGACCGCGATATAACCATGCGCGAACTGACACCTGCCGCCGTGACAGGTACACTTGAGGTGCCGATTGGCCGTATGCGCAAGCTCAACATGGGGCCGCAGTATTTGACGGCTTTTACTGTGGGTGATCAGCTTCTGTGGGGGGCAGCGGAGCCATTGCGCCGTATGTTGCGGATACTTATGGAAAGCTGACAAAATAAGTCATTAAGGCTATAGGGCTTGTGATGGTGCGTTTTTTGCGTTAAAGATTACGCATGATGAGCCGTCAATACAGGCGATGAGCATTCACAGCCCCCTGTGTCAAGGGAGCAAAAACGGAGAAACGGGATGAAATTGAAGCGCTTTACTACCCAGTTGGCGGCAGCAGGCTTGATTGCCCTGCCTCTGATGGCGCATGCGGCCGGGCTCGGCAAGCTGTCGGTTACTTCGGCGCTGGGCCAGACCCTGACGGCGGAAATCGAACTGCTTGCCGCGGACAAGACCGAGCTCGACAGCCTCGCCGCCAGCCTTGCTTCCGAGCAGTCGTTTCGCGATGCGCGTGTTGAATATGCGCCGGTGCTCTCGACCCTACAATTCACAGTAGAAAAGAAAGCCAATGGCACGGCGGTACTGAAAGTGACTTCAAGCCGGCCGGTGAATGATCCCTTCATCGACATGCTGGTTGAATTGAACTGGGCTTCGGGTCGTCTGGTACGTGAATACACCGTGCTGCTGGATCCCCCAGGCGTTGGCAGTTCGCAGACCGTGGCGCCCGTGGCCGTCAGCCAGCCGCAAACTACGCCAGTCCACGCGCCATCCGAAAAGCGGGCCCAGGAAGCCGTCCCCGGGCCCGTTGCCGAAAAAGCAGCTTCCCCCAAGGCCCCAGCAGACACCGTCAAAGTGAAGCAAGGCGACACGCTGTCGCGTATCGCCAGACGTGTGCGCCCCGAGGGCGTGAGCCTGGAACGCACACTTGTCGGACTGTATCGAGATAACACTCAGGCATTCAGCGGCAACATGAATAGCCTGAAGGCGGGCAAGACGTTGAAAGTACCTTCTGCCGAAACGATTGCGGCCATCAGTCCCAAGGAAGCCAGCCGCGAAATCAGGTTGCAGGCGGATGATTGGCGCGCTTACCGCCAGAAACTGGCCGAAGCCGTGAGCAAAGCCCCGGCTGCACCTGAAAAGGCTGAACCCGGTCAGGCAGCGAGCGGCAAGATTACCTCCAAGGTGGAAGACCACGCCAAGCCCGCAGGCGAGGCTCCTAAGGATGTGTTGAAGCTGTCCAAGGTGACCCCGCCCACGTCTGGCGTGACTGCGAAACCGACGGGCAAGGCGGCCGAAACCCAGGCGCAGATGGACAAGCTGCGTGAGCAGGAGGAAGACGCAACCGCACATGAGAAAGCGCTCAAGGAATCAGGTGATCGTGTAAGTGTCCTGGAAAAACAGATTCAGGACATGCAGGAACTGGTGGAAATGAAGGAGAAGGCGGCGAAAACCGCTCCAGCGCCGGCTGTCAATGTGCCGGTTCCTGCCCCCGTTCCCGCAGAAAACTGGTATGCCCCCTTGCTGAGCAATCCGCTGTACTGGGGCGGTGGCGCCGCCGCAATTGGATTGGGTGGATTGCTATGGTGGATGGTGAGTGGGGGTCGCCGCCGCAAGCCGGTCGCAGCATTCGAGGACAGCATCATGGCGGGGGATACAGGTGTGCGTCCCAATACCGTGATGGGGGCGGCTTCTGGTGGAAGCATCAACACCGGCGATACGTCCTTCCTGACGGATTTCAGCCAGGCTGGGCTGGGAACGATCGACACGCATGATGTCGATCCGATAGCCGAAGCCGAGGTATACATGGCGTATGGCCGTGACGCCCAGGCTGAAGAGATTCTCAGGGAAGCCATCACCAAGAATCCGGATCGTCACGAAATTCGCTTGAAATTGCTCGAAATCTATGCTGCTCGCCGCAATACCTCCGCCTTTGAGCGCGTGGCAGGACAGATGTACGCTGCTCTGGGTGGCAGCCCCAGCGTGATCTGGAACAGAGCAGCCGAGTTGGGGCGAAGCATCGATCCGACAAACCCGCTTTATGGCGGGGTGCAGTCGGCTCAGCCAGACTCAGCCGCGCCCTTGGTAACGACAATCGCTGCGACAACAGGGATTGCAGGCGGTGCGATGGCATTCGATACTCCGCCCGTGACAGATGAGATTGCGGAACACCCTGTCACGGCAGGCGCCCCGATGGAATTTGAAACTGCCGGTCATGTGCTGGAATTCGACGCCACGCAGAAAGCATCGGGCACACCGACCTCCGGTTTCGCCGAGGTGAATACACAAGGGCTCGATTTCGATCTGTCCGGTCTTGAGGTTCCGGCTGATGCGGATCAGCGTGCCCCGAAAATTGATCTGGATTATGGTGATGCCGGGGATGACATCGAATTTGATTTCAGCGGACTCGATCTCGACCTCGGAGATACGGCAGTGGGCAACGAAGAACTTGACGAGATCGGAACCAAACTCGATCTGGCCCGTGCTTACCTGGAAATGGGTGACAAGGAAGGCGCCCGTGAAATTCTTCAGGAAGTCATGGCCGAAGGCAGTGATAAGCAGAAAAGCGATGCCCAGGGCATGTTAAGTTCGCTTGCATAAGCCGCCTCATCCCGCTACCCGGATCCTGTTGTGGTGCGGGTGGGCAGTTGGGGTTGAACTCGTCCCCTCGCCGATTCTTTACAGCCTGGCCGTCGTTAGCGCGACGGCCTTTGTCTTTTCGCATCCCCGGCACGAAGCGTGGCGGCTGCTGTATCGATCACGCTGGCTCATGCTGGTGCTGTGGCTGACCTATTCTTACGCTTTGCCCGGCCAACCCCTGTGGCCCGACCTTGGCTGGCTGAGTCCAATTGCCGAGGGCGCGCAGCAAGGCGCCGTGCGCATCCTCCGGCTGGTGCTGATGTTGCTCGGGTTGGCGGTCTTGCTGGCGAGTACGGAGCGCTCACGTTTGATCTATGGCCTGTATTTCATTTCCCGCCCGTTGACATGGCTGGGTTTTGACCGGCGCGCATTTGCCGTGCGGCTGGGATTGACCCTGGAATATGCGGTGCACGCACCCAAAGCCACAAAATGGCTGGAAGCGCTGCGCCGGCATGAACCCGCAGCCAACACGCCCGACACCTACAGCCTGATACCCGAGCCCTGGCAATGGCCTGATAGCGCCGTCATACTCGCAAGCCTTGTCATGCTGTATTTTGCGTTTTCATGAGAATTGCAATTGGTTTGGAATACACGGGGCTTGGCTTTTGCGGCTGGCAGTCGCAGCCATCGGGGTGCGGCGTGCAGGATGCGCTGGGCGCGGCGGTGTCCACGATTGCAGGCGAAATAACCCGCGTGACCGCGGCTGGGCGCACCGACCGCGGCGTTCATGCGGCCTTCCAGGTCGCGCATTTCGACGCCACCGCGGACCGCCCGCTGTCTGCCTGGGTGCGCGGCGTCAACAGCCATTTGCCGCACGGTATGGCCGTGCTGTGGGCGCAAGCCGTGAGCGAGGATTTTCACGCCCGCTTTGCCGCCGTCGAACGCGGCTATCGCTACGTACTGCTCAATCATCCCGTGCGACCGGGGCTCAACACCGGCCTGGTGGGCTGGCATCACCGTCCGCTGGACGAGCGCGCCATGAATGAAGCGGCTGCGTATCTGATCGGCGAGCACGATTTCAGCGCCTTCCGCGCCGCCGAGTGTCAGGCCAAATCACCCGTAAAAGAAATGCGGCTCGCCACCATTGAGCGGCGCGGAGATTATCTGCTATGCGATTTTCGTGCCGATGGTTTCCTGCATCACATGGTGCGCAACATCATGGGTTGCCTCGTGCATGTCGGTATCGGCAACCAGCCGGCCGCGTGGATGCGTGAAATGCTCGAAGGGCGTGACCGTACCCGCGCCGCACCGACCTTTGATGCCGCCGGACTGTATTTGTCGCACATCCGGTATCCTTCATGCTTTGGCTTGCCGGAAACCTCAGAGCGATGGCAGTACGCGTAAAAATCTGCGGCATCACGCGTCATGAGGACTTGCGCGCGGCCTGTGAGGCAGGCGCGGATGCGTTGGGCTTTGTGTTCTATGCTCATAGCCCGCGCACTCTGACGATCGGACAAGCCGCCGCGCTGGTTGCATGGATGCCGCCTTTTGTCCAGTCTGTTGGCCTGTTCGTGAATGCCGATCCGGATTTTGTTCGTGCTGTGCTGAAAGCCGTTCCGCTCGACCTGCTCCAGTTTCATGGCGACGAACTTCCGGATGTCTGTCGCGCATTCGGGCGGCCCTATTTCAAGGCTGTGCGGGTGAGGGCTGGCGTCGATTTGGTAAAATACGCGGCGGACTTTTCCGACGCCCGCGCCCTGTTACTGGACGCCTTTGTACCCGGCGTGCCGGGGGGGACCGGCGAGCGGTTTGACTGGAGCCTGATTCCCGCTGGTTTGGCAAAACCCGTGGTCCTCTCCGGCGGATTGAATCCGGACAATGTGGCCGAAGCCGTATGTACGGTTCACCCCTGGGCGGTGGATGTAAGCAGTGGGGTGGAGTCTGCGCCCGGCATCAAGGATGCGGCCAAGGTGGTGGCGTTTGTCAGAAACGCCCGAACAGATTGCACCAGCCCCTCTCCCGGCGGGAGAGGGTGCCCGTAGGGCGGGTAAGGGAGAATTCCCGAATTTGCCTGCAATATTTGGATTGGAGAAACCTCTCCCTCACCCCAGTCTTCTCCCGCTGGGAGAGGGGGACTGAAAGACAAACATGAACCTTAACGACCTACCCGATTCACGCGGCCACTTCGGCCCCTATGGCGGCATTTTCGTTGCCGAAACCCTGATGGCCGCGCTGGAGGAATTGCGCGTCGAATACGACCGCGCGCGCAACGACCCGGCCTTCGCCGCCGAGTTCGAATACGAACTCAAGCACTATGTCGGCCGTCCCAGCCCGGTGTATCACGCCAGGCGGTTGTCAGAACAATACGGCGGCGCGCAGATTTACCTCAAGCGCGAAGACCTCAACCACACCGGCGCGCACAAGATCAACAACACCATCGGCCAGGCGCTGCTCGCCCGTCGCATGGGCAAGAAGCGTGTCATCGCCGAAACCGGCGCGGGGCAGCACGGTGTGGCTTCCGCCACGGTGGCCGCGCGATACGGCATGGAGTGCGTGGTCTATATGGGTGCGGAAGACGTGCAGCGCCAGGCGCCCAACGTGTTCCGCATGAAGCTTCTGGGCGCCACGGTCGTGCCGGTGACCTCGGGTTCCAGAACCCTCAAGGACGCGCTCAACGAGGCCATGCGCGACTGGGTCACCAACGTCGAATCCACGTTCTACATCCTCGGCACGGCCGCAGGCCCGCATCCTTATCCCATGCTGGTGAGGGATTTCCAGTGCGTGATCGGGCGCGAGTCCATTATGCAGATGAACGAGCTCGCAGGCCGCCAGCCCGATTGCGTCGTCGCCTGCGTGGGCGGCGGTTCCAACGCCATCGGCATCTTCCACCCCTACCTTGACCTCCCGCAGGTCAAACTCATCGGCGTGGAAGCGGGTGGTTCCGGCATTGCCTCCGGCAAGCATGCGGCTCCTCTTTCCGCGGGTACACCCGGGATATTGCATGGATTCAGAAGTTACCTGATGCAGGACGAGAACGGCCAGATCATCGAAACCCACTCCGTCTCGGCCGGCCTCGATTACCCCGGTGTCGGTCCCGAACACTCCTGGCTGAAAGACGCGCACAAGGCCGAATACGTCGCCATCAACGACGATGAAGCCATGGCCGCCTTCCACGACCTGTGCAAGTTTGAGGGCATCATCCCCGCGCTGGAATCCAGCCATGCGCTGGCCCATGCGAAGAAACTCGCCCCGGCCATGAAGAAAGACCAGATCATTCTGGTGAATCTTTCCGGACGGGGCGACAAGGACATCGACACCGTGGCGAAGCTGTCGGGGATTACGTTGTAAGATGGCATTCCCGATTTCCAAAGTGTTTTCTTGCCGCTTCTGAAAGCCTGCGCTGATGGTCAGGAACATACCAAGCAGGAATTGCTGCCGTTGTTGGCAAAGCAGTTTGGACTGACTGAGGCGGAGCTTTCAATCAAGATTGCCAGCGGCGGGCAGAGAATGTTCGATAACCGTGTGGGATGGGCAACGAGCTCATCTCAAGCAGGCGGGTTTGCTCGAGAACCTGCGTCGCGGTGTTTACAGAATTACGGCTCGTGGGTTGCAGGTTCTGGATGAGAACCCGCAGCCCTTGAATGTAAGGTATCTGAAACGCTATCCCGAGTTTTTGGTCTTCTAGCGGGCAAACCAAAGGATGAAAGCAAATTAGTTGAGTCGGCTTCAGATCAATTCCGGAAACACCTGACGAGCTCATTGCTGGTGGCTACAAACAATTACGCGAAGCGCTGGCGATCGAGTTGCTTGGATCGAATTAAAAGCGTCAGCCCATGCACGCTTTGAGGAATTGGTGGTCGAGCTATTGTTGAAAATGGGCTATGGCGGTACGCAGGAAGACGCAGGGCAGGTCGTTGGCAAAAGTGGTGACGGCGGTATCGATGGCATCATCAATGAAGACCGGCTTGGGTTGGACGTGATCTACATTCAGGCCAAGCGCTGGGAGGCCGATGTGGGTCGTCCAGAAATCCAGAAATTTGTCGGCGCAATCGCGGGCAACAAGGCAAGCAAAGGTGTTTTCATTACCAGCTCGGGTTTCTCGAAAGAGCGCCAGAGACTACGCGTCGCAAGTGAACCACCGGGTCGTCCTGATCGATGGCCCTATGTTGGCAGAACTGATGATGGACTACGATCTGGGCGTTTCCACTAAGGAGGTTTATACGGTGAAGCGCCTGGACACGCGATTATTTTGAAGAAGATTAATTCATGAGCCGCATCGGCCAGACCTTCACCGCGCTGAAAGCGCAACACAAGAAAGCCCTGATTCCCTTCATTACCGCGGGTGACCCCGGCAAGGGATTAACTGTGCCGCTGATGCATGCACTGGTCGAAGCAGGAGCGGACATCATCGAACTGGGTGTGCCGTTTTCCGACCCGATGGCGGATGGGCCGGTGATTCAGCGGGCATCGGAAAGAGCGCTGGCCAACAAGGTCGGCCTGAAAGATGTGCTTGGCATGGTGGCGGAGTTCCGCAAGTCCAATGACAAGACTCCGGTGGTGTTGATGGGTTACGCCAACCCGGTTGAACATATGGGCTACGAGACATTTGCCAAAGCGGCGAAAGCGGCGGGTGTGGACGGCGTGCTGACGGTGGATATTCCGCCGGAGGAATCACTGGGCGTGGCGGACGTGTTCATCGCGCACGGCATCGACCCGATTTTCCTGCTGTCGCCCACCACCCCGGATGCGCGGGTGGCCCGTGTGGCGGAAAAGGCGCGGGGCTTTGTGTATTACGTCTCGCTCAAGGGGGTGACGGGCGCGGGGCATCTGGATGTGGATGAGGTGGCGAGGAAGATTGCCATGATTCGTGCGCACTGCGATCTGCCGGTGGGGGTGGGCTTCGGCATTCGAGACGCGGAGACCGCGCGGCGCATGGCGGGCTTTGCCGATGCGGTGGTGGTGGGCAGCCGGATTGTGAACGAAATTGAAACTTCGCCCGAGTATGAAGTGATAAACCGCGTGAAGGCGCTGGTGGGCGAGTTGCGCCGCGGCGTGGATGCGGCAGGAAAATAACCAATAGGGCCCCTCTCCCAGCGGGAGAAGGGAACTAACAGGAGCGCAAACAATGACCTGGTTTCAGAAAATACTGCCGCCGAAAATCAAGCGCCGGATCGAGTCCAAGAAGTCCGTGCCGGAAGGTTTGTGGTCAAAGTGCCCGGCATGCAGCGAGGTGTTGTACAAGGCCGACCTTGAGAACAATCTCGAAGTTTGCCCAAAGTGCGGCCATCACAACCGCATCGGCGCGAGGCACAGGCTGGAAATGCTGCTGGATGCGGAGGGACAACATGAAATCGGCGCAAACATTTCGTCGCTTGATCCGCTGAAATTCAAGGACAGCAAGAAATACCCCGACCGGCTTAAGGAATCGAAGTCCAGCACATCCGAGACCGATGCGCTGGTGGTGGTGGGCGGCAGTGTGAAGAATATTCCGGTGGTGGCGGCAGCGTTCGAGTTCAAGTTCATGGGCGGCTCGATGGGAGCAGTCGTGGGAGAGCGATTCGTGCTGGGCGTGGAGGCGGCGATTGAATCGAAGTCGGCGTTAGTGTGCTTTGCCGCAAGCGGCGGCGCGCGGATGCAGGAAGGCTTGTTCTCGCTGATGCAGATGGCAAAAACTGCAGCCGCGCTGACGCAATTATCGCGCCATCGTTTGCCGTTCATTTCCGTGCTGACCGATCCAACCATGGGCGGCGTATCTGCGAGTTTTGCCATGCTGGGTGATCTCGTCATCGCCGAGCCGAATGCGCTGATCGGCTTTGCCGGACCGCGCGTGATCGAGCAGACTGTGCGCGAGACTTTGCCGGAAGGCTTCCAGCGTTCCGAGTTCCTGCAGGAGAAGGGTGCCATCGACCGCATCATCGACCGTCGCCAGATGCGCGACGAATTGGCGACGATAATGGCGGTGATGATGGGGCGGCCCGCGCTTGCCGCCTGAAATATCTTTGCCAGCCTGGCTTGCCAGGCTGGAGCGGCTACACCCCAGCACTATCGACCTCGGCCTGGATCGGGTGCGCCGCGTCAAGGATGCGCTGGGTCTGAGCCCGACATTTCCCATCATCACCGTTGGCGGCACCAACGGCAAGGGTTCGACCTGCGCCTATCTGGAGGCCATGCTCACGGCCGCCGGCTACAAAACCGGGCTTTACACTTCGCCCCATCTCTTGCGCTACAACGAGCGGGTGCGTATCGCGATGGGTGAGTCTGACGATGCCGCTTTGGTGGCGGCGTTTGAGCGGATTGATACGGCACGCGGCGACACTTCACTCACCTATTTCGAATTTGGTACGCTGGGTGCGATGTTGCAATTTGTTGAAGCCGGTGTCGATGCGGCGATTCTTGAAGTCGGACTGGGTGGCCGACTGGATGCGGTCAACGTGTTCGACGCCGATGCGGCGATTGTGACCAGCGTCGATCTTGACCATCAGGACTATCTCGGGGATACGCGCGAAGCCATCGGTTTCGAGAAAGCAGGGATCTATCGCGCGCATCGTCCGGCGATTTGTGCCGACCCGACGCCGCCTACCAGTCTGCTGAGTCATGCGCGAGCCATCGGCGCAGGAATGCTGCGGTTTGGCGAAGATTTCTCCATCGAGCACGCCCCCGGCGCCTGGAATTATCGCGGGCATCATTGGGCTTTATCCGGCTTGCCCCCGCCTGCGATGGCGGGAGGCTATCAGGTGCGCAATGCGGCGGGTGCGATCGCGGTGCTGGAAAGCCTGCGAACGCGATTGCCGGTTGACGACTGCGCCATCAGACAGGGATTGCTCGAAGCGCGCGTGCGGGGCCGGTTTCAGCGGCTGGGCATGAATCCGGAAGTGATACTCGATGTCGCCCACAATCCTGAAGCCGCACGGGCGCTGGCGACCACGCTCGGGGAATACCCCATAGCAGGGCGCACGCTGGCGGTGGCGGGGATGCTGGCTGACAAGGATGTGGCAGGCGTTATCGCTGCGCTGTCGGACTGCGTGGACGACTGGTTTGTCTGTACCCCGGATTCCCGTCGCGCGCTCTCGGCGACAGCGCTGGCCGAGTGTATCCGGCATGTTGCAAACGCTGTTGCAGTCATACGTAACGACCCGCAGTCCGCGCTCGCAGCGGCACAGGAGCAGGCTTCGGTTGATGATAGAATCGTTGTCTTCGGATCGTTCTATACGGTATCCGCACTTTTGAACCATGTCCGCTCCAGCCTGTGAAGATGACCTGAAACGCCGCGCCCGTCGCCGATTGATAGGCGCAGTGGCGCTGACTGTGGTGGCGGTAATCCTGCTTCCCCTGTTGCTTGAGGACGAGCCGCCGCCAGCGGGCCCGCTCGCTGTGCGCATGGCAACGAGTCCAGTGCCTCCCGGGAATGAAGAGACTACAGGCTTGGTGGATGAGCCTATCGTTGCAGTAGTGCCGTCCCGGCCGGTGGCCGGGACGCCTGAGCAGACTGCAACGCCACCCCTTGCCAGAATTGAAACCGGCAAACCTGTGGTTGCCAAACCCTTGCCGACCCCCGCCCCACAGGCCGTATCCAGGCCACAGCCCAAACTCGAGTCCAAACCAAAGTCGGTGGCGTTGCGCGAGCCTGCCAAGGTTGAATTCGTGGTGCAACTCGCGGCGTTGTCCGATGCGACCCGTGCGGGCGTGCTTAAAGACCGTGCCGCCGCAGCCGGTTTGCCTGTCCATATTGACAAATCAGGTGCCCTGACCCGGGTGCGAGTGGGGCCGTTTCCCACGCGTGAGGCGGCGGCTGCAGCAGCATCGAAACTGAATAAGATCGGTGTGACCGGCCAGGTGATGGCGAAATGAATGCGCTGGACATGATCGTATTGCTGATTCTGTTGGTGGCACTGGTGCGCGGCCTGATGCGCGGTCTGGTCAATACCGTGTTTTCACTTGCAGCATGGATACTGGCATTCATTGTCGGCAAGTGGGGTGCGCTGATCGTGGCCCCCCTGCTTCCGCTTGGCACAGGCGGTGAAAGCCTCCGCTATTTTGTAGGTTTTTCGGTCGTGTTCCTGGTCGTTCTGGCCGTCGTGCTGTTGTTGGGCCACTTCCTGACTTCGGCAGCGAAGGCCGTCGGACTGGGGAGTGCGGACAAGGTGCTGGGAGGCGCACTGGGTTTGCTCAAGGGCTGTGTAATTGTAGTCGGGCTTACGCTGGCGGCCGGGCTGACTTCCTTGCCACGCACCGATTTCTGGAGGCAGGCTGCGTTGTCCGGCATGCTTGAAAAACTGGCGGTCAGGATGCTGCCTTTGATTCCGGCAGATATTGCAAAACATGTTCGATTTGAATAGGTTTTAAATCATGTGCGGTGTAATCGGTGTTGTCTCCAATTCAGCGGTAAACCAGCTGCTTTATGACGGGCTCATGGTCTTGCAGCACCGGGGCCAGGATGCAGCTGGCATCGTGACGGCAGAAGGCAACCGCTTCCACATGCACAAGGGGCAGGGACTGGCGCGTGATGTGTTCCGCACCCGCGATATGCGCCATTTACTGGGGGATATGGGCGTGGCGCACGTGCGCTATCCCACCGCAGGCAATGCGTCGTCCAGCGCGGAGTCGCAGCCGTTTTATGTGAACTCGCCGTATGGCATCGTGTTGGGTCATAACGGCAATCTCACCAATACCGATGAATTGAAAGAATCGCTGTTCCGTTCCGATTTGCGGCACGTCAACACCAATTCCGATTCCGAAGTGCTGCTGAATGTGCTGGCACATGAAATTCAATCACGTACAGCGGGCGGCAGCCTGAATCTGGAAACGATTTTTGCAGCGGTGTCCGGCGTACATAACCGGTGTCGCGGTGCGTATGCCGTGGTGGCTTTCATTGCGGGCTACGGCCTTTTGGCTTTTCGCGATCCGCACGGCATTCGACCGCTGGTGATGGGGGTCAACGAGCAGGTCATGCCACCGGAATACATCGTCGCTTCGGAGAGCGTCGCCATCGACACGCTGGGGTTCCGATTGCTGCGCGATGTCGCGCCGGGAGAAGCGGTGTTCATCGACTATGACAGACACCTGCACAGCCGTCAGTGCAGCAATAAGGCCGTGCTTAATCCCTGCATTTTCGAATACGTTTATCTGGCGCGCCCCGACTCCGTGATCGACGGCGTGTCGGTGTACAGCACCCGGCTGCACATGGGCGTGGCGCTGGCAGAAAAAATAAAACGCGATTTTTCCCATCTCAAGATCGATGTAGTGATCCCGATCCCCGACACCAGCCGTCCCTCCGCGCTGCAACTGGCGAACCACCTCAACGTGCCATATCGCGAAGGCTTCATCAAGAACCGCTACATCGGCCGCACCTTCATCATGCCGGGGCAGGCGCTGCGCAAGAAATCGGTGCGGCAGAAACTCAATGCCATCGCAGAGGAATTCAAGGGCAAGAACGTGCTGCTTGTGGACGACTCCATCGTGCGCGGCACCACCAGCCGCGAGATCGTGCAGATGGCGCGCGATGCAGGGGCGAAGCAGGTCTATTTCGCTTCGGCTTCGCCGCCCGTGCGTTTCCCCAATGTGTATGGAATCGACATGCCGACGCGCAATGAACTCATCGCCAATGGCCGCAACGATGAAGAAATCGCGCGCGAGATCGGTTGCGATGCACTCATCTATCAAGACCTCGACGCCATGATAACGGCGGTGAAGCTGGGCAACCCCGCGATACGGGATTTTGATACCTCCTGTTTTGACGGGCGTTACCTCACCGGCGACGTGACACCGGAATATATCAACTACGTCGAAGCGTTGCGCAACGGCGAAACCCCGTCTCAGGCGGCGCTTGCCACGCAGCAACTGGATCTGAATCTGGCGGCGAATGGTTGACCACGTCCGGCTAAAGCGTCGCAAGGACAACCCCGAACCGCGTTTGCCGTTCGGGGTTTTTTATTGGGTATTCGGAATGGGGTGCAGGGAACAGCGAAGCTGTGTTGAACCGTGGCCGGTCACGAATGATCATTCGGGAGAAGCCGGATTAGCTCAGATCATCGTTGTTGGCTAACTTAGCCAGATAGATTTAAACTATATGTATCTGACGAAATACCTTAAGGAGTTAACTATGCAATGCAACATGCTCGAAGCCAAAAACCAACTATCCAAACTGGTGCAAGCAGCACTGGCGGGCGAGGATGTGGTCATCGCCAACAAGGGTGTCCCTGTCGTCAGGCTGGTTAAAGTCGGCGTGCAAGCCTTTGCGCGCAAGCCCGGCGCATGGTCGGCGCTGCCCAAAGCCCAAGCGGATTGGGATGCGCCAGAAACGAATGCAGCCATCGCCGAGGCGCTCACCGGCGGCGAATTGCCGTGAAGCGATACCTGCTCGACACCCACCTGATCTATTGGTGGATGACAGCGGACGCACGTTTGGGAAAAGCCACGCAACGCATCATCGAAAAAGCCGAAATCGTCGTAAGCACCGCCAGTGTGTGGGAAATGATGCTGAAAAATGCCAAAGGCAAATTGCCCTTGCCGCAAGGCGCCATCACCGAACAACTCGAAGCGCAGGGCTTTGTCCTGCTGCCGATCTTGCCGCGCCACCTCGAAGCCGTGCGCAGCCTGACTAGCGCACACCCCGACCCATTTGATCAACTGCTCATCGCGCAGGCGCAGGATGAGCGATTGACGCTGCTGACACGCGATGCGGCGATATTGGAAATGAGGTTTGATGGGGTGGTGAAGGGATGATGAAAGACAATGGGTTGTCCCCAACTCACAAACCTCCCAGGTTGGCCGGTGAAACGAGACTCTCGAAATCAGACACCTCTCGCAACTCGTGGGCACAAAACGTGACAACGCAGAGCGTTATATCCGTAATGCACCTCGTCAGATTGATGCCCCTTATCGTCGGCAAATCGAAGCAAAATCGGGGTGGGTTACAACTTTTATTCTGGGCTAAAACATGAATGACGAATACGACATCGACACCCTGGCTGTACGTGCAGGAACCGTGCGCAGCCAGTTCAACGAACATTCCGAGGCGCTGTTCCTCACTTCCAGCTTTGTGTTTGGCAGCGCGGCTGAAGCCGCGGCACGCTTCAAGGGCGAGCAGCCGGGGCCGATTTACGCGCGCTTTACCAATCCCACCGTCAGCATGATGGAAACGCGGCTGGCCGCGCTCGAAGGCGCGGAGCGTTGCGTGGCGTTTGCTTCCGGCATGGCGGCGATTCTGGCCACGGTGATGGGACTGATGAAGGCGGGCGAACATGTGGTTGCCTCGCGCTCCATTTTCGGCTCCACGGTGCAGTTGTTCAGCAATATTCTGGGGCGGTTCGGCATTGAGACGACCTATGTATCGCCAGACCGATCCCGCTGAATGGCGCGCCGCGATATCGGACGAATACGAAGCTCTTTTTGTCGAATCGCCCT
>CAVSCL010000010.1:0-172926 GCA_963726485.1 uncultured beta proteobacterium
CAGAGCGCTGCGCGAGAAGTTGCCGCGTGAACACCACGCCACTTGGAACCCCCCGGAGAAGCGGCGCGACCCGATCGACGTGCTGGAAGAATCCAATCGGGATCGACTGCCCGAGCTGGTTCCCATCCGCTATGGCCGCATGCTGCGCAGTCCGTTTACCTTTCTGCGTGGCGCCGCGGGGCTGATGGCTTGCGACCTGGCCACCACACCCAGCACCGGTCTGCGGGTACAGGCATGTGGGGATTGCCATCTGCTGAATTTCGGCATGTTCGCCACCCCCGAGCGCAATCTGGTCTTTGACATCAACGATTTCGACGAAACGCTGCCTGCGCCCTGGGAGTGGGATGTCAAACGCCTGGGCGTCAGCTTTGCCGTGGCCGCCCGGGACAGCAACTGCTCCGACGAAGCGGCCCGGGACGCCGCCGTCACGTGCGCGTCCGCTTATCGGAAGCACTTGCGCGAGTGTTCGAAGCGAAGCCCGCTGGAGATCTGGTACGAGCGTTCGGACATCCAAACCCTGATTGAGACGGCGCCCGACTCCAGGACAAGAAAGGCGCGGGAGGAAATGGCCGCGAAGGCCCACCAGCGCACCGGCGATTACCTGTATCCCAAGATGACCACTGCGGTCGGTGGACGGCGCCACTTGGTGGATCAGCCGCCGGTCCTCTTTCATGACGCCGAGAAGGGCGCGGAGAGGAGGTTCTACGAGGCCATGGAAGACTATCGCCTGTCGCTGCCCGACGATCGCCGCGTCCTGTTTGATCGCTACCGCCTGGAAGACTGGGCCGTCAAAGTGGTGGGGGTCGGCAGCGTGGGTACCCGCTGCACGGTCGGTCTGTTCTTGTCTTCGGATGGCCACCCCCTGTTCCTGCAATTCAAGGAGGCCTGTCCCTCGGTGCTCGCACCGTACGCGGGCAAGAGCGTCTATGAGAATCAAGGCCAACGGATCGTCGTGGGGCAGCGTCTGATGCAGTCATCCAGCGACATCTTCCTGGGCTGGACACATGGGGGGCCTGGTTACCATTTCTTCGGGCGACAGTTGCGGGACATGAAATTTTCCGTCCCGGTGGAAGGCGATTCGCCCGAGCAATTTCAGCGTTATGCAGAGGTCTGCGGTGTGGTATTGGCCCGTGCCCACGCCAGGTCCGGGGATGCGGCGACGCTCAGTGGCTATCTGGGCAAGGCGGATGATTTCGACCGCGCCATCGGCGATTTCGCACTGGCGTATGCGGACCAGACGGTTCGCGACCACGCGGCGCTGGTGGCGGCGGTAGAAACCGGACGCATCAAGGCACTGGTGGAGAACGGGCTGTGAGCCAGAAATCCTGGCCGATGAAGGGCGCAAAGATGAAGGTGACGCGAAGCATCGAAGGGCAAGCGGCTCATCTTCCTCGCCGCAGAACGGCTTTTGTATTTGGTTTGACGATTACCCAGGAGCAAATCACATGAATCAACCTCGCATGGAAACGAAACAAGGCGCGCCAGGCGCACCAGCGTTGCGCCTGGACATCGTCGCCGGACTCACGGCGGCCGCGGTCGTCCTGCCCAAGGCGATGGCCTACGCCACCGTGGCCGGCTTGCCGGTGGCCGTCGGTCTCTACACGGCGTTCATCCCGATGCTGATCTACGCGCTGCTCGGCTCGTCGCGCGTGCTCAGCGTCAGTTCCAGCGCCACGCTGGGCATCCTGACCGCGACTCAGCTTATGCTGGTCGTACCCGACGGTGACCCGGCAAAGCTGGTCACCGCAACGGCCACGCTGGCCGCATTGGTCGGCGTGCTGCTGCTCGCGGCCAGGCTGTTGCGCCTGGGTTTCGTCGCCAACTTCATTTCCGCGCCGGTGCTCACGGGTTTCAAGGCCGGGGTCGGCCTGGTGATCGTGCTCGACCAGGTGCCCAAACTCTTCGGCATCCATATCACCAAGCACGGGTTCTTTGCCGACGTCCTGAGCGTGCTACAACTCCTGCCCCACACTTCACTGGTGACACTGGCGGTGGCACTGGCGACGTTCGCGGTGCTGATCGGCATGGATCGCGTTTGGCGTCATTCGCCGGCGCCGCTGGTTGCGGTCGGTGGCAGCCTCGCCGCGTCGTGGTACTTCGGCCTGCAGGCCGCTGGCGTCTCCACGGTTGGCCTGATTCCACAGGGCCTGCCGAGCCTGACGCTGCCCGATCTATCCCTTGTGATGCAATTGGCGCCGGGCGCGTTGGGAATCGCCTTGATGAGCTTCACCGAAACAATCGCAGCGGGTCGCGCCTTTGTTCGCCCGGGGGACCCGCCGATCGATGCGAACCGCGAACTCGTCGCCACCGGGGCGGGCAATCTGGCGGGTGCCTTGCTTGGCGCGATGCCGTCGGGTGGCGGCACTTCGCAGACGGCGGTGGTACGCGCCGTGGGCGGGCAGTCGCAGAAGGTGTCGCTGGTGACCGCGGGTGCCGCGTTGGCAACGATGCTTCTGCTGGCGACTGCGCTGGGCTTCCTGCCGCACGCGACCCTTGCAGCGATAGTCATCTTCTACTCGGTCACGCTGATCCAGCCGGCGGAGTTCCGTGCCATCCGCAGCGTGCGCAGGATGGAGTTCCGCTGGGCGCTGATTGCCTGTGTCGGGGTACTGCTGTTCGGCACGCTCAAAGGCATCGTGGTGGCGATCGTCGTATCAATGATCGGCCTGGCCAGCCAGACCGCCCACCCCCGCGTGTCGGTGATCGGCCGCAAGCGCGGGTCCGACGTGCTGCGGCCGCTGTCACCCGAGCACCCCGACGACGAGACGTTCGAGGGCCTGCTGATCGTCCGGCCGGAGGGACGTCTCTACTTCGTCAACGCGCAGTATGTGGCGGAGCGGATCGATGCGTTGGTCACGCAATACAAGCCACGCGTGCTCGCAGTGGACATGAGCCGCGTGCCCGACATCGAATATTCGGCGGTGCAGGCGCTGATGGAGGGCGAGAAGCGCGCGACCGAGAAAGGCGCTACCGTGTGGCTGGTGGGACTGAACCCTGATGCTCTGGAGACAGTGCGACACGCCGGACTGGACCAGCGTCTCGGCCGCGAGCGGATGCTGTTCAGCGCACGGGCGGCAATCGAACATTACGAAGCGCTGCAGGTCGCGGACGGCAGGACTCCGCCGGTTACGACGAGTTGATCGCCGACTCGCAACCGACACGGACGGGTCAGTCGATGTGTGGTTCGGACCGACAGCCCCGGCAGGCAAGAAGTCCAATTGGATTCAGACGGTGCCGGGCAAGGGTTGGAACACCATTCTCCGGTTGTACCGCCCGTTGGAGCCGTGGTTCAACAAGACGTGGCGCCCAAGCGAAATCGAGGAGCAACCGGCCTGGTAAACGTCAGCGCAGGACATGGGGAACGGCGGGTGCAATCACCCGCCGTTTTCGTATCGTCTGCTGACTATTTGGCGCAAGCAACCCGCGAAGAGCACGGTCTCAAGGGAGCAAAGAGGATGAGAAGCATCGTGTGGGGCATAACGGCGGCGTTCCTGTTCACAATGGGCGCACAGGCCGCCGACTTTGGAACCCCGGGCGGGCCGGAACCGGCCAACATCGACGCGATTGCGGACGTGCTGCGGCAGGACCCGTACGACATGGAGTTGCTGATCAGCTTCGGCACCTCCAAGGGCGGCTCCGGGGGGCACCTGGCCCTGGCCATCCGCGACCAGACGCCCGGCGACGACCTGGTCTACTCGGCCAACTTCTACGCCGACCGGAAGCCCGAGCACGAGACGCACTTCTACACCGACGATCTCATGACCAGAATTCCGAAGAAGGAGTACCTGTTCGGGACGACCTCTTCGCTCGGTGACAAGGCCTCGTTCGGGCTCGACTTCGGCGAGATCTACAAGCGGTCGGTCGTCGGCGTGCGCGTCTACGGCGTGCCGGCCGGGGAGAAGGCGGCGCTGGCCGCCTACTTCAGGCGCATCAACGACGACTATCACAACCGGGTCGCGAAGACCGAGTACGACGACGACGAAATCAGGTACGACTACCTGCGCCTCAACTGCGCCAAGACCATCGGCGCGGGATTCAAGTACGGCGCCGGGTACCAGGACCTCGAGGTCACGAGCGCGAAGTTTCTCTCCGGGCGGAGGGTGGTGGCGGCCGCCAACGCCAACTTGCCCACCGAGATGGCGATGAAGCTGCTCAAGGAGTGGAACGCGCGCGGGTACGGGTTGGACGTGGTGCTGTACAAGAAATACGCGGGCTCGACCTACGTGGATCCGTACGAAGACGAGAAGGTGGCGTTCAAGGACCTGCCCAACCGCTTCCCCTCCGTCCTGTCCCGCGATTTCCGGAGGGAACAGGGCCGGTACGAGGACTTCGACAATCTCTTCGCGATGTACGTCCTCTACAACCTGGGCAAGTACAGCGTGCGGGTGAACGACGAGACGAAACGGCTCGAGATCGAGAAGAGCAAGCACCCCATGGCCTACCCGGAGGCCGCCGAGCTCGCCACCCGGAGCGCCAGGTCGGACAGCGAGAAATTCCCTCTGCGCTTGCCGTTCCTGCCGAGCGGGATAGGGATCGGGGAACCGACGGACAACACGCACCTCTACGATTTCTCCGACGACGACAATTAAGTGACCCCAGGCAAAGCCGGGGGTTTATTGATGTTTCCGTATTTGATTACGGGGTCCCTCGGAGGAATTCAAGTTGCGCATTCCGGAAATCCAAATCATTCCCTCTCCCAGCGGGAGAGGGTGCCCGGAGGGCGGGTGAGGGAGAGAGGCTGCTCACGCCCGATTCGTTGAGAAAATATTTCTCCCTCACCCCCGCCCCTCTCCCGCTGGGAGAGGGGCGCACAACGGCACAAACGAGGTGGAATTCAGTGTCACGAATTCAGGAAACCTGAATACTTAACGGAAGTCGATCATGGCTGGGACTCGATCGGCCGCTTCTGATCCTGATCAACCAGGGGTTCAAAACCCGGACCTGTCCGCAACCCACCTGGCGCTGATACGCAAGCGCCAGGACACGCCTTGAAACCCAGCGCGAACATCGGGCCGTCTAGCTGAAAATCCAGTAAATCGCGATCACATAGAGCGTGGCGACCGTGAGCTGGGCAATCGTGATCGGCAGGCCAAAGCGGAGAAAGCGCATGAACGTGACGCGCTCTCCCTGTGTCGCGCAGATGCCGGCGCTCACGATGTTGGCCGAGGCGCCGATCAGGGTCGCGTTGCCGCCGAGCGTTCCACCGAACATCATGGCGATGAATACCGGCAGCGTCTCGGCTGGCCAATCGCTGAAGCCGGCGCCAAGCGCAATCTCCGGAACCGCCTCGGCTGCAACCAGATAGCCCTTGGTCATCACCAGCGCGGCGGCAACAACCGGGATATTGGCCAGCAGGCTCGACAGCAAGCCGATGCCGGCAAGAAGCGCCAGGGCCACCAGCGCGATACTCGGTGCCGAACCACCCATAGAGCTTGAGTGAAAGCCCTTGCAGCAAACCGGTCTTGACGAAGCCCTCGACCAGACAAAAGATCGCGCCCAGGAACACCAGCGTCTTCCAGTCGATCGCCTTGAACGCTTCGTCGATCGGTTCGATTTTCACCCCGTAGACGACCAGCAACGCCAGGCTGGCGGCCATGATCGCCACGGCCGGCGGCACGATGCGGGTCGGCAGTTTTTCACCGACGAGGAACAGCAGCACCATCAGCAGCAGGATGGCCAGGGTCAGCAACACGAAACCCGGCCGTTCGATGCGGGCTGTCGCGCCCGCAGGCGGCAACGCCACGCGCGCGTTCCATACCTGCGGCATCAACCACGGCAGCAGCGGGATGACCACCAGCACCGCCAGCAGGCCGGCGAGGCTGACCTTCTGCAGATACTCGACAAAAGTCATGCCGATTGCACTGCCCACCAGGAAAGTCGCCGGATCGCCCACCAGCGTCAGCATGCCGGCCGCGTTGCTGACAATCGCCGTCAGGATCATGGGGCCGACGAAATCCACCTTGAGCGCCCGGGCCACACTGATGATCACCGGCGCAAGCAGGATCACGGTGGTTGCGTTGGGCAACAGGGCACAGGTCGGTGCGACCAGCAGAATCAGCAGGAGCAGGTAGCGTTTTCCGCTGCCGCGGGTGGCGTGCAGATAGGTTTGCCCGACGCGTTCGAATACCCCGGTCTTGCCCAGCACGTGCGCAACCACCATGCCGCCGAACAGCAGCGACGAGGGGGCCACCCGAGGTGCGGGCCGCGGCGAGCAGATCATCGTTGTTCAACAGGCCCAGCGCCAGCATGGTGCCCACCCCGAGCAAGGCGGCGACGGCCATGTCGATGAGGTCGAAGGCGATTGCGATGATCACCGCGGCAAACACGGCGAGTGTCAGGTAGATCTGAAGATCGGTCATGGGGTCGCGGCTCCGTCAATCAATGGGTGGCGCATACAGGAGTCCGCCCTGCGTCCACAGGCGGTTCAGGCCGCGCTCGATCTTGAGCGGGCTGTCGCGTCCAAGGTTGCGCTCATACATCTCGCCATAGTTGCCGACGGCCTTGACCGCGAGCATGACCCAATCACTGCGCACACCGAGCGCACGGGTGAGCCGCTCGTCCTTGCCGCTCACCAGCCGCCAGTCGGCACCCTGGGATTTCCGTGCGACGGCATCGATATTGGCACGCGTGATGCCATGTTCTTCGGCGGCAATCAGCGAATAGAGCACCCAACGCACCAGGGTGACCCACTCCGCGTCGCCGCCCTGCACCACCGGGCCGAGTGGTTCCTTGGATATGCGCTCCGGCAGGATCGCGAAGTCGTGCGCGCCGCCGGGCGAGCGCGCCAGCACCGCCGCGAGCTGCGAGGCGTCCGAGGTGTAGGCACGGCAGCGGCCGGCGAAAAAGGCGTCCGCCACCCCGGCTGAGGAATCGATCACCAATGGCTTCACGGTGAGCCCGCGGGCAGCAAAATGGTCGATGAGGTTCTGCTCGTGGGTGGTGCCCTTCTCGACACAGACCGTTGCGCCGTTCAAGTCAGCAATTGAGCTGACGCCCGAAGACTTCGTGACGAGGAATCCCTGGCCGTCGTAGAACAGCACGCCGGGAAACTGGACCTTCAGCAGGGCCTCGCGCGTGAGGGTCCAGGTGGTGTTGCGCACGAGCAGGTCGATCTTGCGGGACAACAGGGCAGGAAAGCGCGTCGATGCCTTGAGCGGCACGAACCGGACCTTGTTCGGATCACCCAGCACCGCCGCCGCAACCGCGCGGCAGAAGTCGGCATCGAGGCCGCGCCAGCGGCCGCTGGCGTCCAGCTCGGAAAATCCGGCAATGCCTTCACTGACGCCGCAACGCAACTCGTCACGCGCCTTGACGGCGTCCAGTACTTCGCCTGCATGGGCGGGACCATTCAGGCAGGCAAGCAGCGCTGCCAGGAAAACCGCCACGGATTGCCATCGCTCAATCATCGTTGCCTCGCCGGGGTGAAAAGGGATGCCGCGCACGTTCACATTTACCAAGCGGTGGTCGTGTGCGGGTGCCTATCGGAGTCATGGGTTTGAACAAAGAGTTGGATTATCCAAGATTACCAATTATTGATCCGGAACGAGGATGTTTTTAGCTGTCACCCCGGCGAAAGCCGGGGTCCAGTGGATTAAAAATCTCCCACGCAAGCGGGACAACATTTCCGTACTGTCCGCTTCGCGGGGTGTTTCTCCATACTGGATTCCGGCCTTCGCCGGAATGACGGGCTAATGGACGATCCCGGTTAATTCATAGTTGGGATTCGATCGGCAGCAGTCCGAGGAACCAGACCGAGAACCGGCGCATGGTACTGACTTCGGGTTCTTCGACATACCGTCGCTCGCCCGCGGCGCTGGTCTCCACCCACTCAATGTGCGCGCTTCCGGAAGCGTCGACGACGCGCTCCAGCCGCCAGGCGATGCTGTCGAGATTCCGTTCGAGCGCGCCGGCAATTTCCTCGGCCAGCGGCGCGCTTTCGCACACCACGCCGATCTCGGTGTTGAGCCGCATCGAACGGGGATCGAGATTGAGCGAGCCGATGAACACCGCACGGCGGTCGAACACGAAGGACTTGGCGTGCAGCGAGGCACGTGAAGAACCGTAGCCCTTGGCCTTCTTGCTCCGTTTTGGCAAGCGGAACAGCGCCGGGTTTGAGTTCGTAGAGAACGACGCCGCCCTCGAGCAGCGCGTCCCGGTAACGCTGGTAGCCCGAATGCACCGCGCCGACATCGGTGGCGGCCAGCGAGTTGGTCAGTACCGTGACGCGAACCCCGCGAGCCACCAGCCCCCGCAGCCAGGCCACGCCCGCCTCGCCCGGGACGAAGTAGGGCGAGACGATCAGCAGTTCCTGGCGGATCTGCAATGCCGATGCCGCTGAACTGGGGCAGCAGATGCCCCTCGGTGGCGTCGGGTGCACGGCTGATCTTGGCCGGATCGTCGTAGAGCAGGGTGGCCTTCCCCCAGTAAAGATCATAGCGTCCCGACGCCGCCTCCTCGGCGAGCCGGCTGCCTGCATGCGTGACATAAGGACTGTCGCGGTTCGCCTCGATGTAGGCGGCGAGTTCGGCGCGCAACGCGGTCAGGCCTTCGCTGCCCGCGCTTCGCTCGAGCAGCGCTGCGATCGGGTAGGACGACGGGGCATTCCAGAACTGGTCGAAGGCACTGGAAACCTCGCCGACGACCGGGCCGACCGTCAGGACGTCCAGGTCGCCGAAGGCCACCTCGCTGGATGCCTCGAAGTACTCGTCGCCGATGTTGCGTCCGCCCAGGATCGCCACCTGATTGTCGGCGACGAATGCCTTGTTGTGCATGCGGCGATTGACACGGGAAAAATCGCTGAGCATGCCGAGCCCGCGGAAGGTGCGCGAGGCGACCGGATTGAACAAGCCGGATCTCGATGTTGGGGTGTGAATCGATGGCTCAGCAGGACCTCGTCATTGGCCTGCGCGCCGACGTCGTCAAGCAGCACGCGCACCCGCACACCGCGGTCTGCGGCGCGCAGCAGCGCGTTGGCGAAGATGCGCCCGGTCAGGTCGTCGTGCCAGATGTAG
This sequence comes from uncultured beta proteobacterium, assembly GCA_963726485.1. GTDB lineage: Bacteria > Pseudomonadota > Gammaproteobacteria > Burkholderiales > Thiobacillaceae > Thiobacillus. Next base: position 9,012 of record CAVSCL010000010.1, read on the forward strand.
TACTGGACATCCAGCGAACGCTGCGCCGCATCGGCCAGGACGATGCGTGCCAGCAGCGCATCGACGCCGCTTCTCAGCGGGCGAAAGCCGCTTTGGCCCGGGTGAGTTTGCAGTGCGGCGTGACTCTGTCGCCCCAGTGTCGTCGTGGCCGTGTCTTGCAATGCATGAGACTCATCGCGCGCGACGTTGTGGGCAGGCTCGCGCAGCCACTGAAAATCAGGGCCAGCGTGGCAACGATGAGTCGGCGCAGCACCATCAGCGGTCTGCGCAGTCGAGGCGGATGTCGGTGTATTCGCCGACGGCCCTGGCGCCGGTGTTGTCGGTATCGGTCCTGGCGGTGCTAACCGGTGCACTGCACGCCAGGAGCAACGACATAGTGATGCTGGACAGATATTTCATGGGGTACTCGCTTATGCGGGACGGCGAGAATGTAAATTCAACGCTGTTTGGAAGTATCTATGGCCCAACATCTACGGTCAATCCTGGATTTCGGGTGGTGTGTTCCCGACGAATGGTCAGCAATGGGATGCGGTCCTGAAGCATGACCGTCGCGCGCCGGCCGTCGCGGCGCGCGGATCGTGGCTATAATTTCCGCAGGTCACGGGTGAAGCAAATGGGGGGCGATTGTTGATATGCCAGCCGACATGAATAACTTCCAACCCACTTGTCGCCATCGTCCAATGCCTGCACCGCAAGGAAAGAATCTTAATTAAAGACATCACGCGTGCTGGTCAACGCGGTGCGGCGTGGCAGCGGTCGGCTGTATTCGACCAGAATAGGGGTTTGCATGTCGAAAATTGAAAACGAAGAACGCACACGGGTGCTGGATCCGATCGATCGCGTATCGGAGATCATTTTCGGCCTGATCATGGCGTTGACGTTCACCGGCACATTGAGCGCAGCGACCGCCGGGCGCGAGGAAATCCGCACCATGATGTTTGCTGCGCTCGGCTGCAACCTCGCGTGGGGGCTGGTCGACGCGGTCATGTACCTCATCAGGACGCTGACCGAGCGGGCACGCAATCTGACCCTGTTGCGCCGTGTCCGCAGCGCCTCATCCCCGCACGACGCCCACGCGATCATTGCCGAGGCTCTGCCCGGCCGCCTGGGCAGCATGATCAGTGCCGAAGGTCTGGACGGCATACGCCAACGCCTCGCGGCTTTACCGGAACCGCCGGTCCGGGCGCGCCTCGGGCGGGACGACTTTGCCGGCGCACTGGGCGTGTTCCTGCTCGTTGTTCTCGCAACCTTTCCGGTCGTGATTCCTTTCATCTTCATCACCGAAACCGCACTGGCGATGCGCGTCTCGAACGCCGTCGCGCTGGTGATCCTGTACGCGGCCGGTCATGCGCTCGGACGCCATGCCGGAGGGGTTCCCTGGCGAACCGGCTTGGTGATGATTGCAATCGGCGTGGCGCTGGTGGCCGCCACCATCGCGCTCGGCGGATGAGCATGCGACTGCCGTGCGTCATGGCGGTCGTACTGCTCGTGCCGGCGCTGAACTGCTCAGCGCAGGAAGGCCTGGGCGAACCCCCACTGCGTTCGCACGCGAGGGCGTCCGGCTGGGAATTTTCCGCGACGGGCTACTACTACGCGCTCGACGATCAGAGCGACTACCTGTCCGTCATCGCCACGGCGGATCGCGAAGCGCTGCATCTTGAAGCGCGCTACAACTACGAGGCGCTCGATAGCGGGTCGGTGTTCGCCGGCTGGAACTTCTCCGGCGGCGACGCACTGACCTGGGAGTTGACGCCGATCCTCGGCGCGGTGTTTGGCGCGAAGCAGGGTATTGCGCCGGGATTCGAGGCGAGCGTGGCCTATGGCATCGTCGATTTCTACATCGAGGCCGAATACATGCATGACTTCGAGGTTCAGGAGGACAGCTTTACCTACGCCTGGAGCGAGCTCGGCTTCAGTCCCCTGGCGTGGCTGCGCTTCGGCATCGTCGGCCAGCGCTCGCGCGCTTATCAGAGTGATCGGGATATCCAGCGCGGCGGCTTCGCGCAGATTACGTACGACAAGGTGACGCTCGGGACGTATGTCTTCAATCCGGACGATAGCGCCGATCGGTTCGTGATTTTCTCACTTGGAGCGACGTTCTAGCCGGGGCATCCGCTCGGGAAAGCGGTTGCAAAACGCTGATAGAACGATACGCCGGGATCGGCAAGCGTCGTGATCCCTGGATCGTATTCCCGTGTGAAGCTTCCACCTCGACTGACACCAAGGGCGGCCACTTCGCTACAATGAACTCTCATTTGCCGCCGCCTGCCGGGCAGCGTGAGCAAGCACCTGAAACCTACTTGAGGACATCATCATGAGCAATCCCACCCAGGACGCGGGCGTGATCCAGACCCTGCTCGACCGGCTGAATTCGCAGCGGCTCCCATTTGCACTGGCGCTGAAGGAAAAGGTCGACCAGGGCGGAACGCTCAGCGAATATGACATCCAGAAGCTGGAGGAAGTTTTCGCCGATACCCAGACGATCCAGCCGATGATAGACCGACATCCGGAATATCAGGATCTGGTCGCGCGCATCCTGCACCTTTACAAGGAAATCCTCGACAAGGCGACGGAGAACGAGAAGAAAGCCTGAACTTCGGTTAGAAGCCCATGACAGATGGGTATCCGGAATCTGCTGTTGAAAATGATCCCCGTTGTGCCAACGGCAGCCTGTTCCGAATTCCGGAATGCCGTGATGAAGTTGCAAGGTGACGAGTTGGTTCCAGCCACAACCGATTCTCTGCACTTTCAGAAATTACCGCAATCGAACGGCAGGTCTCAGCCACAAAGGAGACCGTCGGTAAATTTCTGTCGGTGACTCCAAATCGGCGATTCTGTTGAAAAACTCCTTAAGAATCATGCAGTAGCTCCACGCTTGATATATAATTAACCCATTGATTATTATGGGGATTATCAACATGATGGGACATTGGAAAGCGGGGCAGAACCGGCTGTTCTACTCTTTCAATCTCGACGAACACATTCCCCAGAATCACCTCCTGCGTGGCATTGACCGCTGCCTCGACCTGAGTGAGCTTCACCATCACCTGGCGGACTACTACAGCCACACCGGACGTCCCTCCATCGATCCCGAACTGATGATCCGCATGCTGATCGTCGGGTACTGCTACGGCATCCGTTCCGAGCGGCGCCTGTGCGATGAAGTCCATTTGAACCTGGCCTATCGCTGGTTCTGTCGCCTGGGCCTGGAAGATGCAGTGCCCGATCACTCCACCTTCTCCAAGAATCGCCATGGACGGTTCCGTGCGAGCGAGGCCTTCCGCTGGGTGTTCGACGAGGTGGTTCGTAGTTGCATGGCCGCGGGCCTGGTCAAGGGCGAAGGCTTCGCGGTGGACGCCAGTCTGATCGCGGCGGATGCGAGCCATCAGCACAGCGTGCAGGTAGGCGAGCCGATCGACCCTCAAACTTGATCGGCTGCGGCTACGTGGACTCAGCGGCTGAACGACGAATTCACACTGGCCGCGGCCGTTCAGAATTTGCGTCGATTGGCCAAACTGACCGCGCAAGCGCCGCCGATTCACGGGGTAGGTGCGCCCGCATGATGCAAAAACAGCAGGAATAACGAAAAAACCGGGTATCTAAGACCCGGTTGCGAACCCCGAAAGGGGCAACGTTTTAAAAAATCACCCTTGCGGGGAATAAGCTCGACTGCGACATCGAGTTTTTCAACAGAATCCGGCCAACAGCCGACTTTGGCCCAGCCGAGGCAAGTGTGTCCGCTCAAGGCTCCTGAGCGGTCGCGTGCCAGTCAGGCACGCCGAACGTCTACTTCCCAGTTGGGCAAACGCGTACTCTCAACCAAAACAACCACCCAGCGGCCTTCGCCTTGAAGGTCTGCTATCTGGAGTTGATCCGGCGCTCGTAAGATTTCGACGACCTACGCCTCATCGACCGTGGAGAAGATTGAGCCCTCACCGTTTGCTCCCAACCTTCACGAAACGCAACGCGTTGTTACCCCAGATGGGGATAGACGCGTGGTTCAACCCCGGCGGCAGCCAATACGCCTCCCATCATCGCTCCGGTCACGCCGGGGGTGACGACATCCTGCCCGGCGAGAAACAGCCCGGGGATCGGTGTCTTGGCCCGCAGGCTGTCCGACAGGAATCGGCGCGGGCTTACTTCCAGGCCATAGATTGCGCCTTGCTGCGATCCGATGTAGGCGGCTGTGGTCAAGGGCGTTGACAACTCGTGCGTGACAATCATGGGGGCCAACGCCGGAAAATGCCGCGCGAACTGAGCCAGGAGGCTTTGCTCGATGGCCGCCTTGAATGCCGTGTAGTCCTCCGGGCGGTCGCCTAACGTCGAATCGCTCCAGGCGTCGAAGGGTTCCCAACTGGCCATCGCCACGACCTCGGCGGTGTGCCGCTGCCTGTCACCAGGATCGTGTGCGGGGTCTTTCAACGAAGGAAAGGAGATGAAGAGCGCGGGCGCGGACGGCTCCTCGACCGGGTTTCGCCAGACTCCGGCATTGATGTCCCACGTCTCGTGGAACCAGTGGTTTGCAGGCGTGGCGCCGCAGGCCCGAATGTCTCCTTCGAGCCCGAGATACAGCGCGACGTGGCACACCGAGGGCGCAAACGACTCGATCTCCAGCGCCCACTCGCAGTCGCGCAGGTCAGCCGGCAGCAATCCCACGGTATTACGTGCGCCGATGTCCGAGAAGACCCGCGGGGCGTGCAGTGGCGTGCCATCGTCAAGCCGCACGCCTATGACGGTTCCATCTTCGATCAGAAGTTCGCGAACCTTCGCGTTCAGTCTAATGCAACCGCCTGCCTGCTCGATGACTGGGACGAGCGCTTCGGCGAAAACCTTTGCTCCTCCCACTGGATAGAATGCGCCGTTGAAGTAGTGGCGCATGACCAACGCGTGCAAGCCAAAGCTGATTTCGCTGGCGGCAACACCGCCGTAGTCGCCCTTTTGTGCCAGCAGTACCGCACGTAGTTGAGGGTCGGCGATCAGTTGGTCCAATACCTCGGCGCTTGAGCGGCCCCACCATTTGCGAATGTCACGCTCATGCCAGAGCCCGTGAACCGTGGCCAGCAGACCCGGCATCACCCGCTGCGCAAAGAGTGCCCTGCCGGCATTCTCGGCTTCCGCGAGGGCGGCGAAGAAGGCATCGATGTCGCTTGACGACGCCGGAAAGCGCTCCTTGAGTTCAAGCTGCAGGGCGGCTTGGGGCCGAGCAAACTGAGTGACGAAATTCCCGGGAAAGTGGACCGTGTCGTAAACCGTACCCAGTGAGTTGAACTGTATCGCTCCACCGGTGAGCCAATCGAGAAGCTTGTGTGCCGCGCCGTCCGGCCCCATCTCGCCGAGGTAGTGCACACCGACATCCCAGCAGAACCCTTTGCGGCAGAAGATCTGTGTGAGGCCGCCGGCTACGTGATGCTGTTCCACAACCAGCACCGCGTGACCGGTTCGCGCCAGCGCCGCCGCGCAGGCAAGCCCGCCTATTCCAGAACCGATGACGATGACATCCCAGGAGCTTTGATCTTCCATCATGGGGCCTTCCAAATGCGCAAGATGAAAATGCGGCGCGCCGGATACCAATAGTGCTGCACTTTGAAAACAAAATAGCATAAGTGCATCTCCCTGCAGCCACGACTGCGTAGGCATGAGCAGCGGCGCCTTTCCGGCTCACATTTGGGATGCCTATCTTTTGGCGCACAAAAAAAGACGGCGCCAGAGTACGCCGTCAAATCACATCTGAGGAGTCCATAAGAGAACGCATAAGAGTGGCCAAGCAAGAAGAGATTCTACGCGCAGCTTTTTACGTCCTCATGACAAATCCAGACGCAACATCTTTTTTTGTTCAGAATCCTCTCCAGATGCCCACAGAAGACGAGGCGACGCCGGTGCAAGGATGCTAAGCATGTCTTGGAGACATTGATATTCTGGGAGAATGAATTCTTTTCATCGCCGTTAGGAGGGCACAATGGTCGACACCCACGCCGAAACACTCGGCAAGCGCAGCATCTGGCTGCGCGGCCTCCTCATGATCCTGATGGCCATGGCCTTTCAGGTTTCCGGAACGTTGCTGGCGCTGGGGGCCATCATCCAGTTCGTGCTGGCGCTACTGAACAACGCGCCCAATGCGCGCTTGATCGCCTTCTGGCCAAAGCCTGGGGCTTTACCTGAGCCAGATTTCGGACTTTGTGAGCTTTGCGACGGAGGAAGTGCCATTTCCGTTCAGCGCTTGGCCGACTGAAAAGGCCGGCCAAGAGCCATTAGCTTGATCATCCTGTAGGTCGGGAACGAGCTGTATTCTGTTGAAAAACTCCTATGAGTGCAGGTTCACTAGATCGCAACCGCGCAACTTGCTGTCGATCGCGAGGTTGAACATCGCCAGGTCTCGAATCTGGTGGTCGTTCTGGAGGTGGATTCGGATTGCCCAGATGTCCTTGGGCTTGAGTGGTGGCTTTTGGCCGACCAGCTTGCCTTTGTTCCAGGGTTCCCGAGTTTGATTGGTTCCATGTCAGACTCCTTCGTGGTTGGTCGAAGTCTGATTGTGTTGCCGGGTCGCGGACGGCCGCTTTCAGGGGATTATGTTGGATGCGTGCAGTCGGCCATATTCTTGTTGAAAAACTCTTTTGGAGAGATATCTCCAGCTAGAGTTTTGGGGGTCGTCCAAACCATCAACTCTATTAACGATCGTTGAATATGGACAATTCTGAGAGGTCGGGTTGTTTTGGCTGCGGCTCTTTGCCGACGGCAGCGCGGAATGGAGTTTTTTTCAACAGAATAGGCCATATTAAAGCGGGAAATTCAGCTTGATGCGCCCCCGAACGGCTCTTGTACCTGCCTGAGCGGCTCCGCACTCAGGCATTTTTTGATGGGCTCAGCGGTGTTTAGTAATAAAAACTGGGGGCGATTCACGGGGTTGACATCGTGCGGGCCATCGGCCAGCGCCTCCGCCGATCCCCATAGTCTGATCTATCTAAGGAAAGTCCGTGCAAGATGAATAGGCGAAGTCGGCTTGACCAGAAGACATGCCGGATATGGGCGATATTCCGTCTCGCGGTCAATAAGTTTCTGGGGATCGACGGGACAGAATGGGCGGGAGCGTTCGCCTTCAATGCGTTCTTTTCGCTGTTTCCTTGATGGTCCTACTCGTGACGATATCCTCGGCCTTTATCGACCGGGATCGGGCTGCAACGGAGGTTATTGCTTACGTACAAATATACGTCCCGATTAGTGGTGACATGCAGAGTTACATTTTTGACACCTTCGCCGGTGTGATCAAAGCGCGTGGGCAGGCGGGCGTGGTGGCAGATTTTTTATCCTGGTGTGGGTCACCCTCCAATGTTTCAGCACTCTCGTCAGCGCGACCAACCGCGCCTGGGGCTTGGAGGGGTACAGTCGGTGGTGGCTGCCGCTCAGAAGCCTGGTGCTGCTGGGGATCACCGCGGGTGCGGTGCTTTTTGGAATCGGCGCGCCAATGCTTGCGCAAATGACGAGGGACTGGCTGTTCCCGATGAATGATTTTCATATCTGGGTCTATACCCTGGGGGGCTTCTTCATTCCCTTGCTGGTGGTGTTTGCAGGACTGGGCCTGTTCTACCGGCTGGCGCCGCGCCGGTCAACGCGCTTTTCCGAAGTCTGGGTCGCCGCCCTGTGCGCCACGGTGCTCTTGCTGGCCGCAGAATACTCTATTTGTGATCTACCTGGAGAATTTCGCCACCTTAAACGCAGTCTATGGCGCGTTCGGTGGGATCATGGCACTGCTGCTGTGGATTTACCTTTCCGGGAACATTTGTCATTTTCGGTGCCTGCCTGTGCGCCGCTCAGGACCGAAGAACGTTCAGCGTTAGCGGACACGATTCCCGCACACAAAAGGAACTGAACCATGAAGTCAAATCGCTCATCCACGAATCCGCTTCACAAGATGGATGCCTACTGGCGCGCCCCGAACCCAGGACTGTACCGGTCCTACCGGTGCCCGAGGGTCCGGCCGGTCCTGAAGGCGTGTGAATCGCCCCGGCTTCAGTGGATAGACTTAAGTCTCAAGTTTGAGTGACTGCTTTAGCCGGTACACCAGATGATTTCAGCGTCTGGTCTCAACTGTCTCTTCAGGGTCGATAGGGTGAGTAGCGTTTTTCGACAAGCTGCCGCTCGGATTAGAAGCCCCAGATTCTCCGTTGGAACCTTTATGCTTCAATCCCTCTGTTCATGACAACCCTGGCGGATCACCTTGAATACTGATACACCCGAATCCAATCGCAAGGCACTGATCGACGCCCTGCTTCTCAAACTCCCTGGCGTCAGCGCAAGAAAAATCAGCGGCCTTGATGCCTACTTCGTCAGCGACAAGATGTTCGCCTGCATCAGCGGGTCCGGCGTCGGACTGCGCCTTCCCGCCGCCACCGCGACCGAACTGCAGTTCTCAAGGGGCGACGTTGTCCCGTTTCAGCCCGGCGGTATGGCTAGCTCTCGGGAATGGGTACAGATCGACCGCGCCGAGGCGGCTGAGTACGAGAAGGATCTCGAACTGTTTCAGACCTCGCTCGAGTTCGTGAAAGCCGCCCGGACCCGCTAGCTTGGCAGCGTCGTCTGACAGTCGCTAACCGGCTATCAAGAGACAGTGAGGAGGCAAGGGAGTTGCCGCATGGGGCGTCCGGTCCATACTCGACAGCCGACATTCATGAGCGAACACGCTATGACGCTTGATCGGCCATCGCTGACGGTCATCGCACTTTGCACGCGGCAAGCGTAGCGTACTGCTAGTCAATTCGAGCCTTTGATTGGCCATTGTCAGACTGGCAAAATTGGATCGTTGTCACGTTCAAGTAATGCACGGTCCCACTTCCCCAGTCTTGCCGCGGCTTCATAAGTCGTCTGCAGAAATGTGAGAAGAATGTCGTCCGGAGACTCCGCCTGTCGAACGGCATCATAGGGCAGGATGAACTCGCGAAGGTCGGTACTGTAGAAAGCGGCGGCAGGCTCAACCGGAGCCTCTGCGAAGCCTGCCGGTTCCGGATAGGCATAGGAATAAAACGCCGGATAGGGAATCGGCCCGCCCCCCGCCCAGAACCCGCAGCTGCTGACTTCGTGTGAGTAGGCTTCACGGGTCACCCAGTCCGGCAGGCCCGGAATTCCACCCGGGTGCACGGGGGCGGGTCGTCCGGAAAACCGCGTAACGGCCAGGTCCGGGGCGCCCCAGAAAAAGTGTACGGGGCTGCACTTGCCGATGAAGCGGGCGCGAAACTGCTTGAAAACCCGGTCAGCCTGAACCAGGATTTGCCAGAACCGGGTGGCGTACTCCGGATCGTAGGCGCAATGCGTTTCGTCCTGGTCAAACGGCAGGGGGTCGACGACTTCGCTGGGCTTCACGCGCATGCTCACGTGAAGCAGGAGCCTGTCCATTTCCGCCATCAGACGCGTGTAGAACGCTGCCACCGACTGCGGCTGGAGTGGAAAGCCCCCTGTGCCGCCGTCGCTCGACTGTATCGTCAACTGATGCGCGATGAAGTCGAAATCGATCTGGAAGGTCCGGGTGCCATACGGGATGGGGGAGGTGGTGAGGCCTCTGGCTGTCACGTACAGCGTGACATGCCAGGAGTGATTGAGCCAGGGACTTTGAACCAGCCGAATCTTGCCGACGATCTGCGTCCACAAGTGCAAGGTCGCGTAGGTATCGCTCCAGGCCTCAAGCGGCAGGCTTGGCCAGGTTTCCGTGTGGGAAGCGGTCTGAATGTTCATGATCTCTCCTGCCAAATTCAATTTCAGGCTGTCAAACTTTACAAGTGCAAGCTGCCAACTATGATCCTAGTAAACAATGAGTCGCAGTGCACACGCCGTGATCGGATCCTTAATGCAGTGCCCGGCGTCGAAGCGCTAGCGGGTCATTCCCAGCCCGAGGCCGCCCCCACAAGGCGCGGCAGGCAAGTGGCAAGATGCACGCGATGTCCTGAAATTCAAGCAGACAAATGAGTGAGGAGCCATGGCCATTCCCCAGTCAGCTTCAGCATTGCCGGATGGACAGCGCAGTTTCTGGGCGGACACCTACCTGAGCGTGCGAAAGCACAGCGAAGCGTTGTGCATGCCGCTTTCTCCCGAGGATTACGTGATCCAGACCGCTCCCGAAGCCAGTCCGGCCAAGTGGCACCTGGCCCATGTGAGCTGGTTTTTCGAGACTTTCCTGCTGAAGGGATATCTCGCGCACTACCCCGAATTCCACCCCTTGTTCGGGTATCTGTTCAATTCCTATTACGAGCAGATCGGAAAATTCCTGCCGCGCCAGGAGCGGGGATTCCTGTCGCGCCCGAGCGTCGGAGAAATAGTTCGCTACCGGGCCCATGTGGACGAACACATGCTGATGCTGTTGCACGGCGCCGGCGAGGACGTGTGGCCGATCGTGCAGCAGCGTCTGGAGATCGGCCTCAACCACGAACAGCAGCATCAGGAATTGCTGCTGACGGACATCAAACTCAATCTCAGCGCGAACCCGCTGCGACCCGCCTACCGCTGCGATCTGCCCGAAACGCCGAACGCAACCGCGCCCTTTATGCGCTGGATCGAGTTCCCCGGCGGCATCCAGGAGATCGGACATCAGGGCGACGGCTTTGCCTACGACAACGAAAAGCCCCGCCACCGGATCTATCTGAACGCTTTCCGTCTTGCCTCGCGGCCAGTGACCAATGGCGAATACCTGGCCTTCATGCAGGACGGCGGCTATGGCAAACCCGGATTCTGGCTTTCCGACGGCTGGTCAACGGTGAAACGCCTGCACTGGTCCAGTCCGCTGTATTGGGAATCGATCGACGGGGAATGGTGGCAGTTCACCCTCGGCGGGCTGCGTAAGCTCAATTCCGGGGAACCCGTCTGCCACGTAAGCTACTACGAAGCGGAAGCCTACGCTGCCTGGGCAGGTAAACGGCTGCCCACCGAAGCGGAATGGGAAATTGCAGCGCGCGGGCTTGCCGTCGCGGGCAACCTGCGCGACAGCGGCACCCTGCACCCGGTGGCCGCAATGTCGGAGGATGGCCTGCTGCAGATGTACGGCGACGTTTGGGAGCACACCGCCTCGCCCTATCAGCCCTACCCGGGTTTCCGCCCCGACGCGGGCGCGCTCGGCGAATACAACGGCAAGTTCATGTGCAGCCAGATGGTGTTGCGCGGCGGCTCCTGCGTCACCGCAGCCGATCATATCCGCGCCAGCTACCGCAATTTCTTCTACCCCCACGAGCGCTGGCAATTTCAGGGAATCAGACTGGCAGAGGATGCGTGATGAAGGCTGCGCCCCCCAATTTCCATTTCCATGACCTGCAAGCTGCAGCGGAGGATTTCCATGCCGACGTCATCGCCGGACTGAGCGGGCAAACCAAGCGTCTGTCGCCCAAGTTCTTCTACGATGAACGGGGATCGCAGTTGTTCGATGCCATCACCCGGCTCCCGGAATACTATCCGACGCGTACGGAAATCGGCCTGCTGCAGCGGTATGGCGAAGACATGGCCGGGATGCTGGGCAATGACGGTCTGCTGTTCGAACTCGGCAGCGGCAGCGACACCAAGATTCGCGTGTTGCTGGACGCGCTGCAACCCCAGGCTTACGCGCCGATCGACATTTCGCGTGAGCCGCTCCGCCTGTCGGCAGGCGCCATCGCCAAGGATCATCCGCAACTGGAGGTGCATGCGATCTGCACCGATTATTCGAAGCCGCTTGAACTTCCCGGCTTCTTCGATGCACAGCGGCGGGCAGCCTTCTTCCCTGGCTCCAGCATCGGCAATTTCGACCCCGCCCAGGCGCGCGATTTACTGCGGAGTATCGCCAGGCTGCTCGGCCCCGACGGCAGGCTGCTCATCGGCGTCGACCTCAGGAAGGCACCGGCGCGCCTGCATGCCGCCTACAACGACCGCCAGGGGATCACGGCGCAGTTCAACCTGAATCTGCTGACGCGGATCAATCGCGAGCTCGATGCCGATTTCGACATCGCGGCCTTCCGCCACCGGGCCTTCTATAACGAGAAGCTGGGCAGGATCGAGATGCATCTGGTCGCCACCGCGCCGCAGCGTGTCCGGATCGACGGCTGCTGCTTCGAATTTCAGGCGGGCGAGAGCATCCACACCGAGAATTCCTACAAGTTCAGCATCGAGGAATTCCAGACACTGGCGGCGCAAGCCGGGCTGGCCAGCCTGCGGGTCTGGCAGGACGACGATGCGCTGTTCAGCGTCCACTGTCTCGAACCAATTTAGCCGGAGACCGCCTCTTCCACCACGGCGACCGCTGACTCCAGCTGCACGCGACTGATATAGAAGTGCGGTGAGAACCGTACGCCGTGGCCGCGCTGGGTGCAGATCACATTGCGCGCGAGCAGCCGGCGGTGCAAATCCGCGGGGTCGATGTGCTGATGGCGAAAGCTGACGATGCCCGCGTAACGTCCGGGCTGCCGCGGGGTGAGGATCTCGACATCGGGCAGCTCGCTCAGCGCCTCCATCAAATAGGCGCTGTTCGCAAGCACGCGCGCCGAAACCGCTTCCATTCCCACCTCGGCCAGCAGCGCCAGACTCGCGCTCAGGGCATGGATGCCCAGCATGTTCGGGCTGCCGCACTCGAAGCGGCGGGCGCTCGCGGCCACCTGCCAATCCTGGCGGGAGAAATCCAGATGATCCTCCACCATGTGCCAGCCGTACTGTCGGAGTCGCAGCCGATCCCTGACCTCGGCCCGAACATAGAACACCGCGCACGCTTCCGGCCCGAGCAGCCACTTGTGTCCGTCGGCCATGACGAAATCCGCACCGCAGGCCTGGACATCCAGTGGCAGCGCCCCCAGGCTCTGGATGGCATCGACGCAGAACAGCACGCCGCGCTCGCGGCAAAGCGTACCCAGCCGATCCAGATCCAGCCTCAGCCCGCTGGCGTATTGCACCGAGCTGACCGCCAGCAGACGGGTGCGTTCATCGATGCAGGCGTCAAGTGCCTGTTCCGGCGAAGAACCGCGCGTCACGTCGACGCAGCGGGTTTCGACGCCCTCGTCCTGCAGCGACTGCCAGACGATGCGGTTGGACGGAAATTCCTGATCGCTGATGACCACGTTATCCCCTGCCCGCCATGCCAGGCCGTGTGCCACCACGGACAGCGCCTCGGACGTGTTCTTCAGCAGTGCGATGTCATCTGCGGACGGAGCATTGAGAAGGCTCCGGGATTGCTCGCGCAAACGGGCTTCCGTCTCCTGCCAGCGGGGGTAATGGCGCGCCCCCTGGCGCATGTTCTCCTCGGCAAACTGCTGCACGGCCACGGCGGTCCGGCGCGGCCAGGGCGACACCGCCGCGTGGTTGAGATAGATCAGGCCGGGATCGAGCGGAAATTCACCGCTGTAGTCGCTGTGGCTCATGTCGGCAACGGGGGCTGGAGTCAAGCGTCCAGTTTATTCCCCTTGCGCCGTTTTACGTGCCGGCGCACTCCAAAGCACGGCCACCCCGATCACGGACGACAGCACCGACGCGGCGAATACTGCGATTTTGGCGACGGCGAAATCGCCCGCGACCGGAAACGCCTGTCCGGCGATGAAGAGCGACATGGTGAAGCCGATGCCGGCCAATGCCCCGGCGCCGGCGAGTTGCCACCAGGAATACGCGGCGGGCTTGTGCGCGAGTCCAAGGCGGACAGCCAGGACAGAGGCCAGGACGAATCCCAGCGGCTTGCCGATGGCCAGACCGGCCACGATCGCGAGTACGAGCATGCCGTGCTGGCTGAAAACGTCCGTGCTGACGGCGACACCGGCATTCGCCAGGGCGAAGATCGGCAGCACCAGATAGCTGGATCGCGGTGCGACGTTGCGCAGCATGCGGTCCGCCGGGGATTCCAGACGATCATGGATGGCATCCAGCGCCTCCAGCGCGGGCGTGGACGGCCCACGGCGGAACTGTTCTCCGCCGCGTTGGGCTTCTGTCGTCAGGATCGCTTCGGCCTGCAACGCGAGGGTCTTGTAGTCCGGGGGCGGACGCGTCGGGATGAGCGCGGCCAGGATGACGCCGGCCAGGGTGGCGTGCAGTCCCCCGGCATGAACGCAGGCCCACAGCGCAACCCCGACCAGGATGTAGGGCGATACGCGATATATCCCGGATCGGTTCAGCAGCGCCAGCACGCCGGTGATCGCGGCTGCGGCGGCGAGATACCCGACATGCAGATCGCCGGAATAGAAGATCGCCACGACGATGATGGCGCCGATGTCGTCGACGATGGCGGCCGCGGTCAGAAAGATGCGCAGTTCCACCGGCACGCGGGGTCCCATCATCGCGACCAGGGCCACCGCGAAGGCGGTGTCGGTCGCCATCGGCACCCCCCAGCCGATCGACCACGGCCCCGCTGGAATGACGGACAGATAGATGAGCGCCGGTACCGCCATGCCGCCCACTGCTGCCGCAATCGGCAGCGCCGCCGCACGCCGGCTGGCCAGGTGACCGACCGTGAATTCGCGTTTGACTTCGAGCCCCACGACGAGAAAGAAGATCGTCAGGAGCCCATCGTTGATCCAATGCAGCAACGGCATCCGGAAGCTGGACCCGCCGAACGCAAGACCGAATCCGGTATGCCAGAAGGCCTCGAAGCCGGGGCCCAGCCCTGAATTGGTGAGGACGACAGCCAGGATCGAGGCGAGCAGCAGCAACACCCCGGCCGACGGCGCCCAGCTCGCGAAGCTCAACGCTGCCGTGCGCACACGATGCCCGAGCGAGCCGAGCATGGCATCGGTGAAAGAGCTCTCATCCCAGGGCCCGTCGTAACGGCGCCCATTGATGAAAAACGTCGGCGTGAAGTGCACGCCGCTGGCACGCGCGCTGTCGATATCGAGATCCACCCGCTGCCTGGCCCGCTCGGCTGTCACCCGTGCGATTTCGGCATCCAGCCGGGTCAGGCCGAGTGCCTCCGCGACGGCGCGCAGATCGTCCTCGGTCAGCGTTTCCGATCGCGTCATCAGCGTCACGTGCGCATCCCAGAATTGCGCGTGATTCGCGGCCGATTCCGCAAGTTCGGCCGCGGGCCGCGCAATGTCGCTGCCGATCAGCGGCCGGTGCCGGAACACATAGCGCAGGCGATCGCCAAGCTGACCGCGGACTTCGGTGATGCGTTCATTGGCCGCGCGGCAGTGGGGGCAGGCGTAACTGCCGTATTCCACCAGCGTGATCGGCGCATTCTTCGGTCCGAGAACATGATCCAGGACATCGTCAACCGGACGGTCGAGACGTATGGGTCGCCGCCGCGGAGGCCGGATTCTCGGTCACTCGGTCCTCAGGCAGCTCCGACATTTTTATCCTCCATTTGACCGGGAACGCGCGCCGACCGCGGTCGCGGCAGGACGTGGGCGCGATTCAGCGTGCTATGCCTCCGCCGCGTTGACGCCCCAAGCCTTTGATTCCCCGGCCTGCGCGCGACTCAGTATTCGGTGAAGGCGTCGTCCGGATAGCAGTACAGCCAGTGCTCCCCGGGTTCCGCCGAGGCGACCACGGGATGCCCGCTCATCTGTGCGTGCCGGGTGGCGTGACGATTGGGCGAACTGTCGCAGCACAGCGTCGCGCCGCAGGTCTGGCAGGTGCGCAGATGGACCCAGCTGTCGCCGGTCTTGACGCACTCCTCGCACTCATAGCGTTTCGCATGTTTGACGGTCGTGATGGCGCTGAAATGGGCGCAGGATGATTCTGCTGTCATGTCGTCTCCTTTACTCGTGAAGTACCTGGTGCACGAAGGAGACCGAAATCGATCCCTCTCCGACGGCGGATGCCATACGCTTGATATTGCCCGCCCTGACGTCGCCGGCCGCGAACACACCGGGCACGCTCGTTTCGAGAAGGTGGGGAGCACGGCCGAGCGGCCAATGCGCCGCAGCCAGTTCGTCCCGGGACAGATCGGGCCCGGTCTTGATGAATCCCCTGCTGTCGCGTACGACGCAGCCACCGAGCCACTGCGTGTTGGGAGCGGCGCCGGTCATCAGGAAGACATGCCGGATGGCCGGGGTCTCGATGTCACCGGAACGACTGTCCCGCCAGCGCACGCGTTCGAGATGGTTGCCGCCTTCGAGAGCCACGATTTCCGTCCGCGTTTTGCAGGACGATAGCGGGGTTCTCTTCGATGCGCCGGATCAGGTAGCGCGACATGCTCTCCGCAAGTCCATCCGAACGTACCAGCACGTAGACACGTCTGGCCGCTTGCGCGAGGAAAACGGCGGCCTGACCGGCGGAATTTCCCCCTCCGACCACGATCACTTCTTCTCCGCCGCACAGTTGTGCTTCCATGAACGTTGCGGCGTAGTACACGCCGGCACCCTCAAAGCTTGACAGATTATCGAGTGCCGGCTTCCGGTACTCGGCGCCGGTTGCGATGATGACAGTTCGCGCCGGCACGAGCTGGCCATTGTCGATCTCGACGGCGTAGGGTTTGCGGTCGCAGACGAGTCGTGTCGCGCCCCCTGCAATGATCACTTCGGCTCCAAACTTCTGCGCCTGCGTGTACGCGCGTGCCGCGAGCGCCTGACCTGAAATGCCGGTAGGAAAGCCAAGGTAATTTTCGATCTTCGAACTTGAACCTGCCTGCCCACCGGGTGCGGTCGATTCCAGCACCAGGACGTTCAATCCTTCCGACGCGGCGTACACGGCGGCCGCCAGCCCCGCAGGTCCAGCGCCGACGATGATCACGTCGCGTACCTGAGTCTGGTCGATCGCGACGTTGAATCCGAGGCAATCGGCGATCTGCTGACTGGTCGGGTTGCGCAGTACCACGTCGCCGCGACAGATCAACACGGGCACGTCCGCTGCGGAGACGTGAAACCGATCGAGCAGGTCCTGGACGTCGGCATCACGATCGAGGTCGACAAACGCGTACGGATGACCGTTACGGGTCAGGAATTCCTTGATGCGCAGCGTCCCCGAACAATAATTCGACCCGATCAGCACGACGTCACCGAACCCGTGCGCGATCAGTTCCACCCGGCGCAGAATAAATGCGCGCATGATGATCTCGCTCAACTCGCTGTCGGTCTGCACCAGCGCCAGCAGGTGGCCGCGATCCAGTTCGATCACCTCGCCCGCTTCGCTGGCTCGCACCTGGAAAAGCGCGCGGCGGCCAGAGAGAATCTGGATCTCGCCGGTGAATTGTCCCGGTTTTTGAACTGCGATGAGCGTATCGTTGGCGTCGGATGGCCGGACGATCTCGATCTGACCTGCCGTGACCAGGAAGAACGGCACCACCTCCGTACCCGCCTCGACGAGCACCTCTCCAAGCCTGATGGGACGCCGATGTCCACGCACCGCGATGCGTTCCATCTGCGCCGGCGTCAGTGTCGGAAACATCTGGCTGATGCGCGCGGTGAGGGTCAAAGGTTCCGGCGTGGCGAGGGGGTCGGTCATGGCGATGTGTCCATCATCAATCGGTGCGCTCGCGTGAGATCAAATCGGGCCTAACGTTCATGGCGCTTGCGACGCCCTGAACGTGAACCAATGTGAACGTGGATAACGACATACCCAGAATCATGGCTCGCCTCCTTTCGACGATTTTCAAGCGGCGCTTGTTGCAACAATAGCCCTATGACTCCATCAAATCCATCAGGGGGAATGCTGAATTTTGTGTAAACGGGGGTTCAGTTAATGCTGCGGCATCCTCTCCTGAAACTCGATAGTAAAGGGGTTGAGTGCGGCCTCCCACTCCCGAATTGGCATGGTCCATTTTGCGCTGATATTTCTGAGCGCCAGATAAAACAGTTTCAGCAGCGCTTCGTGCTTGGGGATGAGCCGCGATTATGGGTGGCCTTGCGCAGGCTCATGTTCACCGACTCAATCGCGTTGGGTGGCGTAAATCGCCTTGCGGATTTCCGGTTGATAGTCGAAGAACGGGATGACTCTCGGCCTGTTCCTCGGGTAGAGACCCTCCAGCGGTCGGGACTGCCAGGTTTTCACTTCGTCGACTACGGCGTCCGTCACCGAGGAAAAGCGCGTTGGGGAAACCTCGGTGCCATACGTCTCTTGATGCCTGGGGATGCTTTGCGGTTCGAAGCTGCCGTGCCGGTCACGGGGTACCGGATCGGCAACGCGTAGAATTCGCCCTAAGAGCCGGATCCAAAAAAAAGCCCGGCGGAGTGCGCCGGGCGAATAATCCACCAAAGGAGGAGGATTGGAGGAGACAACACCAAGGGTCTTGCGACCGCTTCGTGTTGATTAGGATTCTCTAATATTGAACAACGCCTGTCAATGTTTTCATGCTATCCAACAAAATGTCCGGGGAATGAATGTATCTTATATACAACACGATTGATCAATAAACAACATTGACCGACTCCGGCTTGAGCCAGTTCCCCAAGGATTCCAGCAGGCGATCATCCAGCCTGACCCGCCAGTCTCCACCCAGGCGCACCTGACAACGGGCAGTCGGATTACGGTATTCGATCCATACCGGGCAGCCCCCCGCTTCCACCTTATACGGGGCAAGCAGTTCACCCAGCTTGCTGCCCGCGTTGGATAGCGCATGGCACTGACCATTGCATGCCAGACGCAGGCCCTGGGCAAAACGGGTACGCGCTCCCGCAAGGTCATAGATATGCTCGGCGGTCACCCGCAGCCCGCCAGAATATTCGTCGCGGTTGACCTTACCTTCGATAATCAGAAGCGCATCTTCCCTGAGCAGGTGCCGGTTCTGCTCGAACAGTTCGTTGAAGACGACCACTTCGACCTGTGCGGTGGCGTCGTCCAGCAACACGATCACCATTTTGCCGCGCCGGGTCATCTGGGTTCTGAGCGACACGGCAATACCGGCCAGCATGCCGAGTTCGCGTGCGGGTTCCAGGCTGCCCAGATTTCTCTTGGCAAAACCGGACACCTCGGCCATGTAGCCGGTGAAAGGATGCCCGCTAAAGAAGTACCCCAGCGCCGACTTTTCCTGCAGGAGTTTTTCCCGCTCGGCCCAGCGCGGCGCGTCGATCAGGTCTTCGCTCGCGCCGCCCAGTTCTTCGCCAAACAGTCCGGCCTGACCTCCGCCGCGTGCGGCGCGTTCGGCGGTATCCAGCGCGGCCCCGATGGAAGCCACAAGACTCGCGCGGTGGTCGCTCAGGCTGTCGAACGCACCCGCCTTGGCCAGCGCCTCGAGCACGCGCCGATTGAGATAGCGCTTGTCCACCCGCCGGGCCAGATCGAACAGCCCCTGGTAAGCGCCGTTCAGCTCACGCTCCGCGACGATGGCGCCGATCGCCGCTTCGCCGCTGCCCTTGATGGCGCCCAAACCGTAGCGAATCTGCGTGGGACTGACGGGCTCGAAACGATATCCTGAAAGATTGATATCCGGCGGCAATATTTCCAGGCCATTGGCACGGCAGTCCTCGATAAAAATGCGCACCTTGTCGGTGTCGGACATTTCGGAAGACAGGGTCGCAGCCATGAATTCCGCCGGGTAATGCGCCTTCAGCCAGGCGGTGTGATACGCGATCAGCGCATAGGCGGCGGAGTGCGATTTGTTGAAGCCGTACTCGGCGAATTTCTCCATCAGGTCGAACAGGCGTTCGGCTATTTTCGTGTCTACGCCGCGCCTGGCCGCGCCTTCGAGGAAAATCGTGCGCTGCTTGGCCATTTCCTCGGGCTTCTTCTTGCCCATCGCGCGCCGCAGCATGTCGGCGCCGCCCAGACTGTAGCCCGCCAGAATCTGCGCCACCAGCATCACCTGTTCCTGGTAGACGATGATGCCGTATGTCGATTTCAGCACCGGCTCCAGATCGACGTGGAAATACTCCGGCTTTTGTTTGCCCTGCTTGCGCGCGATGAAGTCGTCCACCATGCCGGAACCGAGTGGCCCCGGCCGGTTCAGGGCCATCAAGGCAATGATGTCCTCGAAGCAATCGCCTTTGAGGCGGCGCTCCAGGTCCTTGGCGGACCGCGATTCGGACTGGAACACCGCGGTGGTATTGCCGTCGGCAAAAAGCTTGTACACCGCCGGATCGTCGAGCGGCAGGTCTTCCAGACGGAAGCTTTCCCGGCCGGGATGCCGCTGCACGAACCGGACCGCCTCGGCCAGAATGGTGAGCGTGCGCAGGCCGAGGAAGTCGAACTTGACCAGGCCGATCGCCTCGACGTCGTCCTTGTCGAATTGCGACACGGCCGAGTCCGAACCTTCCGCGCGGTAGAGCGGGCAAAAGTCGGTGAGCCTGCCCGGCGCGATCAGCACACCGCCCGCGTGCATCCCCACGTTGCGCGTGATGCCTTCGAGCCGTTCGGCCAGAGGCAGCAATTCGGCGAGTTCTTCTTCCGCCTTGACGCGCTCGTCGATCTGCGGCTCTTTCTCGCGCGCTTGCGCCAGGCTGATCCCCAACTCGTTCGGAATGAGTTTGACGAACTTGTCGACGAAGTTATAGGGCAGGTCGAGCACGCGCCCGACGTCGCGAATCACCGCCTTGGCCGCCATCGTGCCGAAAGTCGCGATCTGCGAAACCGATTCCGCGCCATAGCGGCACTTCACATAGTCGATCACGCGGTCGCGCCCGTCCTGGCAAAAGTCCACGTCAAAGTCGGGCATGGAGACGCGCTCGGGATTCAGGAAGCGTTCGAACAGCAGGTCGTACTTGAGCGGATCGAGATCGGTAATGCCCAGGCTGTACGCCACCAGCGAGCCCGCGCCGGAACCGCGCCCAGGCCCCACCGGCACGCCGTTGTTCTTCGCCCAGCTGATGAAGTCGGCCACGATCAGGAAGTAGCCGGGGAAGCCCATCTGGATGATGGTGCCGAGTTCGAACTCCAGCCGCGCGGTGTATTCGGGCAGCTTCGCGGCACGCGCAGCAGCATCCGGGTAGAGCAGCACCATGCGCTCGGCCAGTCCCTCGCTTGAGCGTTGGCGCATGTAGTCGTCGAGGCTCATGCCGTCGGGCGTAGGGAAATCGGGCAGCTTGCTCTTGCCCAGTTCCAGCGTGAGGTTGCAGCGCTTGGCGATTTCCACGCTGTTGTGCAAGGCCTCGGGCAGATCGGCAAACAGCGCCGCCATCTCGTCCTGGGTCTTGAAATACTGCTCGGTCGTGAAAGGACGCGGGCGCCGGGGGTCGCCCAGCATCATGCCCTCGGCAATGCACACCCGCGCCTCATGCGCCTTGAAATCGTCCCTTGATCCAAACTGAATCGGGTGAGTCGCGACCGAAGGCAGATTCAGCGCCGCGCCGATTTCAAGCAGGCCGTCGATCACACGCTCGGCGTGGGGCTGACCAAAACGTTGCAGCTCCAGATAAAAGCGGTCCGGGAATAACGCCGCCCACTCCTTGGCGGCGCGCAATGCCGCGTCGGGCTTATCGTCCAGCAAGGCTTGCGCGATGCCGCCAAAATCCCCGCCGGACAGGGCCAGCAAACCCTCGGTGCCCGCATGCAGCCACCCGGGGTCGATCTCGGCGCGTCCGCGATAAATGTTCTCCTGATACGCCCGCGTCAACAATTCGCACAGACGACGGTAACCTTCGCGATGCTGCACCAGCAGCAGCAGCCGCGATGGCCGATTGCGGTCGGCCACATTCGCCACCCAGACATCGCAGCCGAACACCGGCTTGATCCCGGCGCCGCGCGCCGCACGATAAAATTTCACCCAGGAAAAAACATTGGCCAGATCGGACACGCCCAAAGCCGGCATGGCGCAGTCACGCGCACGCGCCACCGCCTCCTCCACGCGCACCAGTCCGTCAGTGATGGAATGCTCGGTGTGCAGGCGCAGGTGGATGAAACGGGGATCGGTCATGTGGCAAAGCCTGGAATCAGCGCGATATTTTACGCTCACATCAGACAGCGTCACTCCGATAAAGGCCAAACAAAAACGGGCAGCCGAAGCTGCCCGTGGTTCCGTGCAATGACCGAAGCCAATCAGCCTTTGGCGCGGCCCCGGCATTCGCCAGTGCGGGTGTCGATTTCAATCTTCTCGCCGATCACGATAAACGCCGGCACCAGAACTTCGTGGCCGGTAGGTTTGATGCGGGCGGGCTTCATGATCTTGCCGGAAGTATCGCCGCGTACGGCGGGTTCGGTGTATTCGACCTCACGCACCACCATGGTGGGCAGTTCAACTGAAATCGGCTTGCCGTCGTAAAACACAACCTCGACCGGCATGCCGTCTTCCAGATAAAACAGCGCATCGCCCAAATTGTCGGCTTCGATTTCATACTGGTTGTAGTCGCTGTCCATAAACACATACAGCGGATCGGCGAAATAGGAATAGGTGCATTCCTTGCGATCCAGCGACACGGTTTCGAATTTATCGTCGGCGCGATAGACGCTCTCGGTACCTGAGCCGTTGAGCAGGTTCTTGAGCTTCATTTTGACGACGGAGGCATTGCGGCCGGATTTGCTGAATTCGGCTTTCAGCACCACCATCGGGTCTTTGCCGACCATCACGACGTTGCCGGCGCGGAGTTCCTGTGCGATTTTCATGTGTCTGTCCTGCTTTAGTTCTAAGGGTTTGAAAAAACGGATTATTCTAACCCAAGTTCATGCGCCTTTCTACAAATTCGACCAGATTGGCCGCCAGACTTCCCGCAGCGGCAAGCCGGTCACACCATGCACGCGCGTGTCTGTCGAGCGCGGCTTTGTGTTCCAGCAGTTCCGTCCAGCGCCGCGCCATATCCGCGTTTGCGTCCATGCCGTTCCAGCCCCGCCACAGGGCCGCCAAAGCTTCTGCCCCCCCTGCTTCGAGCCCCTCCACATAGCGTAGAAGCAGGGCTTCGAGCTTGTCCCGGTGCGCGTCTTCCGCTTGCGGATAGGCCTGCCACACCAGCGGCCTGGCTGCCCACTGCGCCCGCACGCAGGAGTCCTCGCCGCGCACGAAGTTGATGTCACACGCCCAAAGCAGCCGGTCGTAATCATCCTGACTCATGAATGGCAGGATGCGCAGCGTCAGGTTTCCGCGCTGGCGCAGGGCTCCGGCAGCCAAAGCCGGTTCATGCAGCCAGGCTGCCACCTGCGGCAGCACCCTGTCTTCCGGGATCAGGCACGAAATGGGGTGGCTTCCCGCCGCCCAGGCATCCAGCATCCCGGCCAGCGCCGGATTCTCGTAGGAAAACAGCGAAATCCGCAGTTCAGAGGATGCACCGGCCAATTTTGACGGTGCAAGGCGAGATGGCTGTGGGGTGTCCAGCCCCAGGTTTTTCCAGAACGACTCGGTTTCCTCGTGCTGAAACCGGTCGCGGCGGCCCGCCAGACCACGCTCGACCAGCACTCCCCCCGTCCCCTGCTCATAACCCGGAAAAAAGAAATGTTTGGTCAGCGGCAGTCGGGGATGGGGTGAGGGCAAGCCGTGATGCGTCTTGACCCATGGCTCCGCGCTGAGATATTCCAGATTGATCCAGACGGGTGGCGGCGACCGCGTGCTCATGGCCGTCAAATAGGAAACCGGCAAGCTGCAGCCGAATGCCTCGATCACCACCTGCGCCGGCAAGACCGGGGGAAACGGCTCACGCCACGCCCTCACTTCCACACCCTGGCTATGCTGCGTTTCGACATCAGGCGCAATTCCGGGCCAAAGCCTGTGGAACGCGCCCAGATCATCGACCCAGAGACGTACCGCCAGATCGTGCTCTGCCGCCAGTTGCCGCGCCAGCCGCCAGGCGATGCCGATATCGCCGTAGTTGTCGATGACGTTGCAGAAGATGTCCCAGGTGATACGCATGTCGGCATCCTACCGTAGCCGGAAAAAACAAAGGCTCCCGCAGGAGCCTTCGTCTGGTGCGAAGCTGAAGTGCTATTTCTTGTTTGACAAGCAGGACTTCATGAAAGCCTTGCGCGGATCACCCTTCATGTCCTTGGCTTTGGCTTCCGCGTTGCAATCTTGCATGCGTTTTTGCTGTGGAGTGAGCGCTTTTCCTTCCTTGGTCGTGGCCGGAGCAACAGCCGCCGGCTTGGCTGTTTCAGCAGGCTTGGCAGCGGCAGGTTTTGCATCCGCTGCGGTTCCGGACAAACAGGATTTCATGAAATCCTTGCGCGCATCACCAGACAGGCTTTTCTTGCCCGCCTCTTCATTACATGACTTCATGCGGTCCTGCTGGGCGGTTTCTGCCCATGCGCCTGTGGTCGCAAATGTCGCCATCATCAAACCGATCAGAACGCCTTTTTTCATGCTTGTCTCCTCGTGGATTGTTGGTTGGGAGCCACAGTGTGTGACCCTTGCCGACTAATTTCAAGTTTTTCTTGTAAAAATGTGCCGTCAGGAGTACAAAGCCCAAAGTTTGGTTTCAAGAACCGTGCAGTACCGGCATTACCGTGTAGCGCGCTTGAATTCAGACCGACGGTTTTTCCGTCATGTCGTCCGCGTTTGCGGTTATGTTGTGTAGTACGCCAAGGGAGGAAGTTTCAATGGCAACAGGTATTGTTAAGTGGTTCAGTGACGCCAAGGGTTTCGGTTTTATTACCCCCGATGATGGTGGTGAGGATGTGTTTGCACACTTCTCCGCGATTCAGGCCGGTGGTTTCAAAACTTTGAAGGAAGGCCAGAAGGTCTCTTTCGAAATGACCCAAGGCCCGAAAGGCAAGCAGGCTTCCAACATCCAGCCCCAATAAGGCTGTTGGTTCTGCTGCATTAGAAAACCCCGCCTCGGCGGGGTTTTTTATTGCGCCAGCCTGCCGCCTCGGCGGGATTTAGCCTGTACCTCGCATTACATCTGCGCGGCCACCGCACGGCCAAATGCCGAACACGATATCTGCGTCGCGCCGTCCATCAATCGGGCAAAGTCGTACGTCACCTGCTTCGCCGCAATGGCTTTCTCCATGCCCTGCAGAATCAGGTCGGCGGCTTCCGTCCAGCCCATGTGGCGCAGCATCATTTCCGCAGACAGGATCAGCGAACCGGGATTGACGTAATCCTTGCCCGCATACTTTGGCGCGGTGCCGTGGGTGGCCTCGAACATGGCCACGGTGTCGGACAGGTTCGCACCCGGCGCGATGCCGATGCCGCCGACTTCCGCTGCCAGCGCGTCGGAGATGTAGTCGCCGTTGAGATTCAGCGTGGCAATCACATCGTATTCATCCGGACGCAGCAGGATCTGCTGCAGGAAAGCGTCGGCGATTACGTCCTTGATCACGATGCCATTGGGCAATTTCATCCACGGTCCTTCGTCGATCAGCGTGGCGCCGAATTCGCGCGCGGCGAGTTCGTAGCCCCATTTCTTGAAGCCGCCCTCGGTGAACTTCATGATGTTGCCCTTGTGCACCAGCGTCACCGATTGGCGCTTGTTGTCGATGGCGTACTGGATGGCGCGGCGGATCAGGCGTTCGGAACCTTCGATCGACACCGGCTTGATGCCGATGGCGGAGCTCTCCGGGAAACGGATTTTGGTCACGCCCATTTCCTGCTGCAGGAAGGCGACGACTTTCTTCACTGCTTCGGTGTTGGCTTCCCACTCGACTCCGGCGTAGATGTCTTCGGTGTTCTCGCGGAAGATCACCATGTCCACTTTTTCCGGCGCTTTCACCGGGCTGGGCACGCCGCTGAAATAGCGCACCGGGCGCAGGCACACATACAAATCCAGCATCTGGCGCAAGGCGACGTTGAGCGAGCGGATGCCGCCGGAAGTCGGCGTGGTGAGCGGGCCCTTGATGGATATGACGTAGTCCTTCACCGCCTGAACGGTTTCGTCCGGCATCCAGCTATCCGCACCATAAACCCGGGTCGCTTTCTCGCCCGCATACACTTCCATCCAGGCGATCTGGCGACGGCCGCCATAGGCTTTGGCCACGGCTGCATCGACCACATGGCGCATGGCCGGGGTAATGTCCACCCCGGTGCCGTCGCCCTCGATGAAGGGAATGATCGGATGCGCGGGCACGTTCAGGGTATTGTCGGCGTTGACGGTAATCTTCTGTCGCCGGCGGGAATCCGGATGTGTTGATACACAGCGTGTTGATAGCTCATGCTTGCTCGCAATAAACGTTAAAATGCAATTTTTGTCCCGACCGAAGTGGCGCGTCTTATTCTGTTCAACAAACCCTACGGCATTCTCAGCCAGTTCACGTCTGAAGGCCGCTTTGAAGGACTTGCAGGGTTTGGAATTCCCCCGGGCGTGTATGCGGCCGGACGGCTGGACGCAGACAGCGAGGGTCTGCTGATTTTAACCGATGACGGTACCCTCCAGCACCAGATTGCCCACCCCGGCGCCAAATTGCCCAAGACCTATTGGGCGCAGGTCGAGGGCGTGGCGGATGAAACCGCACTCGCAGCCTTGCGGCATGGGGTCGACCTGAAAGACTTTGTCACCCTGCCCGCCGAGGCGCACCTGATAGGCGAGCCCGGCGCTCTGGCCACGCCACCCGCCGATTCGTACCCGTCGCGACATCCCGACGAGCTGGGTGGAAATCGTCATCCGCGAAGGCAAGAACCGGCAAGTACGGCGCATGACGGCCAGCGTGGGCTACCCGACGCTGCGACTGGTGCGGGCTGCAATTGGCGACTGGCGCCTGGACAGGCTGCAACCCGGCGAATGGCGGGAACTGGAAATGAATACATGAGCACGCTCTGGAAACCCCATGTCGTTGTCGCCGCCATCGTCGAGCAGGACGGCCGCTTTCTGATGGTCGAGGAAGAAACCGAAGACGGCATCCGGTTCAACCAGCCCGCCGGACATCTGGAAGCGAATGAATCACTGATCGATGCGGTGGTGCGCGAAGCGCTGGAAGAAACCGCGCATCATTTTGTGCCCGAGGCGCTGCTCGGCATTTATCGCTGGCGCGCGCCGCATCGCGACCGCGTGTATCTGCGCTTTGCCTTTACCGGGCGCATTGCGGGCGTCGATCCGTCGCGGGCTTTGGACGATGGCATTCTGCGCGCCGCCTGGATGACCCCCGAGGAAATCGAAGCCATCAAGACGCAGCATCGCTCGCCGCTGATTTCCCGATGTATCGCCGATTACCGGTCCGGACGGCGCTATCCGCTGGATTTGCTGACGCACTATGTGGATTGAGCGCGGCCATGACTAGGCGCATCGTCGTCGGCATGTCCGGCGGCGTCGATTCCTCGGTCGCCGCGTATCTGCTGAAACAGCAGGGATACGACCTGCTTGGCGTGTTCATGCGGAACTGGGAAGAGGACAACGACGGGCATTGCCCGGCGCGGCAGGATTTTCTTGACGTGCTGGCGGTGGCCGACGTCATCGGGCTGGAAGTCGATGCGGTGAACTTCAGCGCGGAATACCGCGACCGCGTCTTCGCCTATTTCCTTGCCGAATTGCAGGCCGGACGCACGCCCAACCCCGATGTGCTGTGCAACGCTGAAATCAAGTTCAAGGCCTTTCTCGACTTTGCACATCGCGCGGGCGCCGAAAACATCGCCACCGGGCACTACGCGCGGCTCGACCAGCGCGGCGAGCTGACACGAATGTTGAAAGCGGCCGATCCGGCCAAGGACCAGAGCTATTTCCTGTACCGGCTCACGCAGCAACAGGTGTCGCGCGCGCTGTTTCCCCTGGGTGACATGCTCAAGACCGAGGTGCGCCGCATCGCCCATGAAATCGGCCTGCCCAATGCAGCCAAGAAGGACTCGACCGGAATCTGCTTTATCGGCGAGCGGCACTTTCCGCGCTTTTCTCGAACAGTATTTGCCGAAACAACCGGGCTTGATGCAAACCCCCGAGGGTCACGTCGTGGGCGAACATCAGGGATTGATGTATTACACCCTCGGTCAGCGTCAAGGTCTGGGCATCGGCGGGCAGAAGGACGGCCGCGACGAACCCTGGTTTGTGGCGGCCAAGGATTTATCCGCCAACACGCTGGTCGTGGTGCAGGGGCACGACCACCCCCTGCTCTTGAACAAAATCCTCAACGCCTGCCAACTCAACTGGATCAGCGGCGCGGCGCCGGACCCCGAACGCGCTTACGCCGCCAAAACGCGCTACCGCCAGAACGACGCGCCCTGCCGCGTGCTGACGCTATACGACGACACGCTGGTATTGGAATTCGACGCCCCGCAATGGGCCGTCACTCCGGGACAATCGGTGGTGCTGTATGACGGCGATGTTTGCCTGGGCGGCGGCATCATCACGGGACATCCGTAGAGCGAGCGGAGCGCACCCTACGCCGTTACAATTCAGCCTTTGACGCAATCCGCACCGCCTCATGTCCGACGACAACAAAGCCATTCCCGCCAGCAATTTCATCCGCCAGATTATCGATGCCGACCTGGCCGTCGGCAAACATGCGCAACGCCGCTGGGCGGGGCAGCCGGGGCCCGCTTCAGTCCAGTCGGCCGGCTCACCCGACACTGAAAAAATCCGTACCCGCTTCCCGCCCGAGCCCAACGGCTATCTGCATCTTGGTCACGCCAAATCCATTTTCCTGAATTTCGGCCTGGCGCGCGATTACGAAGGCGCGTGCCACCTGCGCTTCGACGACACCAACCCGGAAAAGGAAGAACAGGAATACGTCGATTCGATTCTGGAGGCGGTGACGCTGGCTGGGCTTCGACTGGAACGACAATCTTTACTACGCCTCGGATTATTTCCACTGGATGGCCAGTGCGCCGAATCGCTGATTCGTTCCGGCCACGCCTACGTCGATTCGCAATCCGCAGACGAAATCCGTGCCCTGCGCGGCACGCTGACGGAGCCGGGACAGAGACAGCCCATACCGCAGCCGCGGCATCGAGGAAAACCTCGACCTGTTTGCGCCGGATGAAAGCCGGCGAATTCCCTGACGGCGCGCACGTGTTGCGCGCCAAGATCGACATGGCCTCGCCCAACATCAACCTGCGCGACCCGGTGATCTATCGCATCCGCCATGCCGCGCACCACCGCGCGGGCGACACCTGGTGCATGTATCCGCTGTATACCTTCGCCCACCCCATCGAGGATGCGCTGGAAAACATCACGCACTCCATCTGCACGCTGGAGTTCGAAGACCAGCGTCCGTTTTACGACTGGCTGTTGAACCGGCTTGCCGATAACGGCCTGTTCGCCCGGCCGCTGCCGCAGCAGATCGAGTTTGCCCGGCTCAACCTCACCTATGTGGTGCTGTCCAAGCGCAAACTCATCCAACTGGTGGATGAAAAACACGTCGGTGGCTGGGATGACCCGCGCCTGCCCACGCTGGCCGGCGCGCGCCGCCGGGGTTATGCGCCCGAAGGATTCAGACTCTTCACCGACCGCATCGGGGTGTCCAAGTCCGACGGCTGGATCGACTACAGCGTGTTCGAAGACTGCCAGCGCGAAGTGCTGAACGAATCCGCGCCGCGCCGCATCGCCGTGCTCGACCCGGTCAAGCTCATCATCGACAATTATTCCGAAGGCCAGTCAGAAGACTGCTTCGCGCCCAACCATCCGCAGCGGCCCGAACTCGGAAAACGCGCCGTGCCGTTTTCAAAAGAGTTGTGGATCGAGCGTGAAGACTTCGCCGAAACTCCGCCCAAAGGCTACTTCCGCCTGTTCCCCGGCAACGCCGTGCGGCTGCGCTACGGCTTCGTCGTCACCTGCACCGGTTGCGACAAGGATGCGGATGGCAAGGTCATCGCCGTGCACTGCGATTACCTGCCCGGCACCCAATCCGGCACGCCCGGTTCCGACAGCGTCAAGGTCAAGGGCAACATCCACTGGGTGAGCGCGGCGCACTCCTGCGCGGCCGAGGTGCGGCTCTACGACCGCCTGTTCGCCACCGCGCAACCCGGTTCGGGCAGCGGCAATTTCCTCGATGATCTGAATCCGGATTCCGTGCGTACCCTCACCGCCCAACTCGAACCCGCACTACGCGACGCCCGGCCCGACGCCCGCTTCCAGTTCGAACGTCACGGCTACTTCGTCGCCGACCGCCGCGACAGCCAGCCCGGCGCGCCGGTATTCAACCGCACCGTCACACTCAAGGATTCGTGGGCGAAAAGCGGGAAATCAGCGATTTGAATTATTGATGTTTCCGATAATCGTGACAGTTCTCAACGACCGTTCGGGCTGAGCCTGTCGAAGCCCCGCTCTTATCCAGACAGCCCTTCGGCAAGCTCGGGGCGAACGGGTGCTTTTTCATGCGTTATGGAGAGCTCAATAGCGGCAGTAAAAACCAAGTCCATCACAAGACTGTGTCTGATTCGCCGGGCGGAGGCGGGAACTGGCTGCATGGGCTCGTACGTGTAAAGCACCATCAGCGTTCGGGCGTCGGACCCCCCACATTCCAGTCCACCTTATGTGCTGGCTCGCCGAGCAGCCCGTTGACGTGTTCGACGAACTTCTGAACCGGCAGTGGCAGACGCGGACCGACTCGCGTGATGTCGACAATCTCTCCGCTTTTCAACGGTTCTCCGTAGAGGGTCAGGTTGGCCTGGTCCAACAGACGGATGTGGTACTCATCCACCGACTGGCCCAGCATGAATCCCCGGTGCAGGCTGTAGGTGACGATGCCGGAAGGCAGGCTGGCGGTATCGGCGCTTCCGTATAGAACCGATCCGCCTGGGGTCGCCAGACCATGCGGCATTTGTCCCGTCAGGAGTTTCTGGATGCTTTCGGCGGTCTTGAATACCACCAGCACATCGCTTACCCGCACGCCGAACTGCGGGCCAAAACTGATTCCGGATAGCTCCAGCAACAGCGGTGGTCCCCAGCGGCCATCGGCCTCGCGGTAAACCAGAAAACCATGGCCGTGAATAGTGGCGAAGATAAAGCCCTGCTTCACCAGATCCTGGAACACTGCGAATCCCTGGCTGCCTTTTACCAGATCCCTGATCTTGCCCCGATCTACCTGGTAAGTGGCGACCACCTTGTCAAGGGCCGCCCTGGCCATTTCCATGGCCTTGTCCACGTCCGGTTCCGCCGCCGCCACTCCCGTTGCCAACATTGCCGTGGCTAACGCAAGCATGGGTGATATCCACAAGGTATTCATCGAGCGCCTATTTACGAGATACCATTCAATGGAATGTCCAGCGCCGTGACGAGGTACGGCTCGAAATCCAGCGGCCGATTGCTCTTGAGCTAATTTTCCCACGATCAAATTGGCCCATCAAGCACTGCTCGAACTGAGCTGGACCAAGCCAACACGGACATCTGGGCGAGTGCTGATCTATTCCATCATTGCGATGACCGGAGCGCCGCAGCATGCTACTCCAGACGCTTCAGCACGGAGTGGAATGGAGTCCTTTAGGGCAATCCATAGGCCGCTGATTCCGCATGCATTCCGGATTGCTTCACTCGGTTCGCAATGGCGGATGTTATCTTTGTTCAGCGCTTCCTCAGAAGGAGGCGTGGATGGCATTGACGCACACGGCCATGAGCGGCTGCGGCAGGATGCCCAGGGCGAGCACGGCGATGCCGTTGGCGGACATCAGCAGGCGGGTGTCGCCGCTGGCGGCGATCGGCGTGGTGTCGTGCGGGGTGTCGAAGTACATCAGCTTGACGATGCGCAGGTAGTAGAACGCGCCGATCAGGGAGAACAGCACGGCGGCGACGGCGAGCCAGACGTAGTCGAATCTGCACCACGGCCTGCAGCACGGAAAGCTTGGCGTAGAAGCCGACGGTGGGCGGCACGCCGGCCATGGAAAACATCAGCAGCAGCATGAGGAAGGCGAACCACGGGCTGCGGCGATTGAGGCCCTTGAAGTCGTCGAGCTTGTCGGCCTCGAAGCCGGCGCGCGACAGCAGCAGAATCATGCCGAAGCCGCCCAGGCTCATCAGCGCATAGACCATGCACGTAGAACATGGCGCTGCTGTAGCCGTTCTGCGAACCCGCCAGAATGCCGAGCAGCATGAAGCCCATGTGCGAGATGGTGGAATACGCCAGCATGCGCTTCAGGTTGGTTTGCGCGATGGCGGCGATATTGCCGACGGCCATGGACAGCACGGCCAGGATCACCAGCATGTCGCGCCACTCGGCCGACCTGCGACTCCAGCCCCTGCCCCAGGATGCGCACGACGAAGGCAAACGCGGCCAGCTTGGGCGCGGAGCCGATGAACAGTGTCATGGCGGTAGGCGCGCCGTGGTACACGTCCGGCACCCACATGTGGAACGGCACGGCGCCAAGCTTGAAGGCCAGCCCGGCGACGATGAAAACGATGCCGAAGACCAGCGGGATGCTGCAGGTCGGTGCCGTGGTGCAGCGCCATGCGCGATGTCGCCCAGCGCCAGCGAGCCGGTCACGCCGTACACCATGGACATGCCGTAGAGCAGCATGCCGGATGCCAGCGCGCCCAGTACGAAATATTTCATCGCGGCTTCGGTCGCCACGCTGGAATCGCGCTGCAGCGCGACCATCGCATACAGGGACAGCGACAGCAGTTCGAGACCGAGATACAGCGTGAGGAAATGGCTGGCGGAGACCATCACCATCATGCCCAGCGTGGCAAACAGCGCCAGCACGAAGAACTCGCCCTTGTAGAGGCCCGCGCTCGCGCAGGTAGTCGCGCGAATACACCAGCACCACCGCGACGGTCAGATAAAGAAACAGCTTCAGCACGTCCGACAGCGGGTCGTCGATGAACAGGCCGTTCATGGTCAGCACCGGCATGGTGGAGAAATCACGCACGGTGAGGAAAGCTGCGCCCGCCAGGGTGAGCAAGCGACAGCATATAGGCCAGGTAGCGCTTGCTGTCGTCGCCCACCATCGCATCGATGACGAGGATGACCGACAGCATCGCCAGCAGGAAAATTTCCGGCAACAGCGGGGTGAATTGATGGAAGGCTGGTGTTCATGAGTGGCCTTAAGGCAGTTTGCTCTGCGCGACATGCGTCAGCAGGTCGGCCACGGACGCGTGCATGACATCGGTGAACGGCTTGGGATACAGGCCCATGACCAGCACGCTCACGGCGAGGAGCGCCGAGGAACAGGAACTCGCGCGGATCGATGTCCTTCATTTCCTCGACCTGCGGGTTGGTGACCGCGCCGAACACCACGCGCTTGTACATCCACAGCGTGTAGGCCGCGCCAAAGATCAGGGTGGTGGCGGCGACGAAGGCGATACCAGAAATTGACCTTGGTCGCCGCCATGATGACCATGAACTCGCCGACGAAGCCGCTGGTGGCGGGCAGGCCGGAGTTGGCCATGGCAAACAGCATGAAGAAGGCGGCGAAGACCGGCATCCTGTTGACCAGGCCGCCGTAGTCCTTGATCTGGCGCGAATGCATGCGGTCGTACATCACGCCGATGCAGAGGAACAGCGCGCCGGAAACGAAGCCGTGCGAAATCATCTGCACCAGTCCGCCTTCCATGCCCAGCGCGTTGAACATGAAGAAACCGAGGGTGACGAAACCCATGTGCGCGATCGACGAATAGGCGATGAGCTTTTTCATGTCGGCCTGCACCAGCGCGACCAGGCCGATATAGGTCACGGCAATCAGCGACAGGCGATGACGAACCAGGCGAGTTCATGGCTGGCATCGGGCAGGATCGGCAGGATGAAGCGCAGGAAGCCGTAGGCGCCGACTTTGAGCGTGATCGCCGCCAGCACCACCGAGCCGCCGGTGGGCGCTTCGACGTGGGCGTCGGGCAGCCAGGTGTGCACCGGCCACATCGGCACTTTTACGCCGAAGGCCAGGAGGAAGGCGAAGAACATCAGCGTCTGCGCGGTCATGGCCAAGCGGCTGCGCATGCCAGGTCAGGATGTCGAAGCTGCCGCCGGACTGGAAGTAGAGGTAGATCATCGACACCAGCATCAGCAGGGAGCCGATCAGGGTGTAGAGGAAGAACTTGAACGCGGCATACACGCGGTTCGGCCCGCCCCACACGCCGATGATGAGGTACAGCGGAATCAGCATGCCTTCGAAGAAGACGTAGAACAGGATGCCGTCGAGCGCAGCGAACACCCCGTTGATGAGACCGGACATGATGAGGAAGGCGGCCATGTACTGCGCGACCTTGTCCTGGATCACTTCCCAGCCGGCGATGACCACCAGTAGCGGTAATGAAACTGTTGAGCAGGATGAGCGGCATGGAAATGCCGTCCACGCCGAGGTGATAGTGGATGTTGAATGCAGGTATCCAGGGCAGCATTCTCGACGAACTGCATCGCCGGATGTGGCCGTGTCGAAGCCCGTGTACAGCGGAATCGCCACGACCAGTCCCAGCACCGCCCCGGCCAGCGCGATCCAGCGCGCCAGCGGCTGCGTTGCGGTCGGAACCGGTCGCCAGAACCAGCAGCCCGGCAAGTATGGGCACCCAGATGACAAGAGAGAATTGGCGGGAATCCGAACATGCTCAGGTCACTCAGTTGAGCCGCGCAAACCACGTTACCAGGGCGAACACGCCGATGATCATGGCAAAGGCGTAGTGGTAGATGTAGCCGGACTGGAAAGCCGCGACCAGGCGGGCGAAGCGCTGCAATCAGTTGCGCCGAGCCATTGATGATGATGCCGTCGATGAAGGCCACGATCGCCGCGCTGCCACAAGCCGCGGCCCAGCAAGCGCGCACCGCCCGCAAACAGCCAGCTGTAGAGTTCGTCAAGCCAGTATTTGTTGACCAGCATGCCGTGGATGAAACTGAAACGGCTGCATGAGCATGGCCGGGATATCCGGGCGCTTCAGGTAGAAGAACCACGACAGCCCCACTCCCGCCGCCGCCAGCCAGAACGGCAACGTGGTCACGGCGTGCAGCGCCATCGTGACCGCGCCATGGAAATGATGATTCAGTTCATGCATGGCCGGATGTTGGTCCGCAACGTAAATGGCGTTACCGAAGTAATCGCCAAACAGCAGCGGATCGATGGTCATGTAGCCGATCACCAGTGAAGGCAGCGCCAGGGCAAGCAGGGGGCCGGTCACCACCCACGGTGTTTCGTGGGGCGTTGCACCATGATGGCCGGCATGATGCGGGTCCGGCTCTATGCCGTGCGCGTGTCCCTGATGGAATCGCTCCTTGCCGTGAAACACCAGGAAGTACATGCGAAACGAATAGAAGGCCGTCACGAATACGCCCAGCGTCACGGCGAAATAGGCGAATCCGGAACCCGGCAGGTGCGAGAACTTCACCGCCTCGATGATGCTGTCCTTGGAATAGAAACCGGACAGGAACGGGGTGCCGATCAGCGCCAGCGAACCGATCAGCGAGGTGATCCAGGTGATCGGCATGTATTTGCGCAAGCCGCCCATGTAGCGAATGTCCTGATTGTGGTGCAGGGCGATGATGACCGAGCCGGCGGCCAGGAACAGCAGCGCCTTGAAGAAGGCATGGGTCATCAGATGGAATATCGCAACCGAGTAGGCCGATGCGCCGAGCGCCACGGTCATGTAGCCGAGCTGGGACAGGGTGGAATAGGCGATGACGCGTTTGATGTCGTTCTGCACCACGCCGAGGAAGCCCATGAACAGCGCGGTGATCGCGCCGATAACCATGACGAAGCTCAAGGCCGTGTCGGACAGTTCATACAGGGGCGACATGCGCGCCACCATGAAAATGCCCGCCGTGACCATGGTGGCGGCATGGATCAGCGCGGAGATGGGCGTCGGGCCTTCCATCGAATCGGGCAGCCAGACATGCAATGGAAACTGCGCCGACTTGCCCATGGCGCCGATGAACAGCAGGATGCCGATCACGGCCATCAACATCCAGGGCTTGCCGGGAATCAGCATGATGGTTTGATGCGCCAGATCGGGCGCCTTGGCAAACACCGTGGCGTAATCCAGTGAACCGAAGTAGGCCAGCACCAGACCAATCCCGAGGATGAAGCCGAAGTCGCCGACACGGTTGACCAGGAAGGCCTTGAGGTTGGCGTAGATCGCCGTCTCCCTGGTGTACCAGAAACCGATCAGGAGATACGACATCAGGCCCACCGCCTCCCAGCCAAAGAAGAGCTGAAGAAAGTTGTTGCTCATCACCAGCATGAGCATGGAGAAGGTGAACAGGGAAATGTAGCTGAAGAAGCGCTGATAACCCGGATCGTCGTGCATGTAGCCGATGGTGTAGACATGCACCATGAGCGAGACGAAACTCACCACCAGCATCATCAATGCCGACAGCGGGTCGATCAGAAATCCGACTTCGAAACGGAGCTCACCCGATGTCATCCAGGTGTAGACGCTGCCGTTGAAGGTATGCCCCGCGAGCACGTCCTGGAAGATGATCCACGAAGCTACCAGCGACACGGCGACACCGGCGATGGTGACGATATGCGACAGGGTGCGGCCGATCGCCCAGCCCAATAGACCGGCAAGGGCCGCGCCCAGCAGGGGCGCCAGCGGCACGATGAGATAAAGGGTTTGCATATTCATGGCTTAACCCTTCAGGTGGTCGAGGTCATCGACGTTGATCGTGTGCAGGTTGCGGAACAGCACCACCAGGATCGCCAGGCCAATCGCCGATTCGGCGGCGGCAACGGTGAGGATGAAGAAGACGAAAATCTGGCCGTTGATATCGCCGAGATAATGCGAGAAGGCGATGAAGTTCATGTTCACCGCGAGCAGCATGAGTTCAATCGCCATCAACAGGATGATGACATTCTTGCGGTTGAGGAAGATGCCCAGCACGCTGATGGCGAAAAGGATGCCGCCCAGCACCAGGTAATGCGACAGGGAGATCATGCGCCCTCTCCCCCTGAATCCTGGCCCCTGAATCCTGATCCCTTTTCCGAGGCCATTTTCACGATGCGCAGGCGATCATTGCGCTTGACCTTCACCTGCTCGGCCGGGTCGAGGTATTTGCTGTCCTTGCGACGGCGCAGGGTCAGGGCAATGGCGGCAACGATGGCGACGAGCAGGATGACGGCGGCGAGCTCGAACGGATAAACGTAATCGGTGTAGAGCAGCCGGCCCAGTTCCTTGGTGTTGCTGTAATCCGCCGCATGGGGCGCCGGATTGTCGATCACATCCACTCCGAAGTGGCGGCTGCCCAGAATCAGCGTCATTTCGATCATCAACAGCACCGCCACAAACCCGGCCATGGGCAGGTAGTCCCAGAAACCTTCGCGCAATTTGTCGAGGTTGATGTCGAGCATCATCACGACGAACAGGAACAGCACCATGACCGCGCCGACGTAGACCAGCACCAGCGTGATGGCAAGAAACTCGGCTTCGAGCTGCATCCACAAGCCGGCGGCGGTGAAGAAGGCGAGCACCAGATTGAGCGCCGCGTGCACCGGGTTGCGCGCGGTGATGACGCGCAGCCCGGCAAACACCAGAATGGCAGCGAAGAAATAGAAAATCGCGGTCGTGTAAGTCATTCTTAGGGGCTAGGAGTCAGGGTTAGGAGCTAGGGATGGCCAACCAACCGCAGTGCCTCATGCCAGATTTCCGTTTGCCTGCCTCCCGTTTTTTCGTACGTCATGTTGTTAAGCAATCGGCGCGCAATCGCACACCACCCCTAATTCCTAATTCCTAGCCCCTGCCTCACCGGTACTTCGCATCTTGTGCCCGGTCTTTGGCGATCTGCGCCTCGTACTGGTCACCTATCGCCAGCAGCATGGACTTGGTATAGATGAGGTCGCCTCGCTTTTCGCCGTGATATTCCAGAATGCGGGTTTCGACGATGGAATCGACCGGGCAGGATTCTTCGCAGAAGCCGCAGAAAATGCACTTGGTAAGGTCGATGTCGTAGCGGGTGGTGCGGCGCGTGCCGTCGGCACGCTGTTCCGATTCAATGGTTATGGCGAGAGCCGGGCACACCGCTTCGCACAGCTTGCAGGCGATGCATCGCTCTTCGCCATTCGGATAACGGCGCAAGGCATGCAGGCCGCGGAAGCGGCCGCTTTGCGGCGTTTTTTCCTCGGGGAACAGCACGGTGATCTTGCGCGCGAACAAATGGCGCCCGGTGACCATCATGCCCTTGAGCAATTCAACCAGTAGAAAGCTGCCGAAGAAGTTGGCGATTCGATTCATGGCCGTCTCAATGGAACAAGTAAGCATACCGGGTCTGCATCATGCCGCCGGCAACGACGATCCAGACGATGGTAATGGGAATGAACACTTTCCAGCCCAGACGCATGATCTGGTCGTAACGGTAACGCGGGAAGGTGGCCCGGAACCACAGGAACAGGAACAGCAGGAAGCAAACCTTGAGCGCCAGCCACGGGAATCCGTCGGGCAGGAAAGGGAGGGGCGACAGCCAGCCGCCCAGGAACATGATCGAAGCCAGGGTGGAAATCAGGATCATGT
The DNA here is from genome assembly GCA_963726485.1 of uncultured beta proteobacterium. GTDB lineage: Bacteria > Pseudomonadota > Gammaproteobacteria > Burkholderiales > Thiobacillaceae > Thiobacillus. Next base: position 47,000 of record CAVSCL010000010.1, read on the forward strand.
TCGCGTATTCGGCGAGAAAGAACACGGCAAAGGCCATGCCGGAATATTCGACGTGGAAGCCGGCGACGATTTCCGATTCGCCCTCGGCCACGTCGAATGGCGAGCGGTTGGTCTCGGCCAGGCCGGCGATGAAGTACACGACGAACAGCGGGAACAGGGGGATGAAGTACCAGTTGAGCAGCCCCTGCGCGCCGGCCTGGCCTTGCACGATCTCGGTCAGGTTCAGGCTTTGCGCGCACATCAGCACGCCGACCAGGGCGAAGCCCATGGCAATTTCGTAGGACACGATTTGCGCCGCCGAGCGCATGGCGCCCAGGAACGCATATTTGGAATTGGATGACCAGCCCGCGATGATGACGCCGTACACACCCATCGAGGTAATCGCCATCACATACAACAGCCCGGCGTTGATGTTGGCCAACACCAGGGAATCGGTGAAGGGTATGACCGCCCACGCCGCCAGCGCCGGGGCAATGACCAGAATCGGGCCAAGTATGAACAATCCGCGGTTCGCGCCGCTCGGGATGATGATTTCCTTCATCAGCAGCTTCACCGCATCGGCGATCGGCTGCAGCAGGCCCTGATAACCGACGCGGTTGGGACCGATGCGCACCTGCATCCAGCCGATGATCTTGCGCTCGGCGTAGGTGAGGTAGGCCACCGCCAGCATCAGCGGAATCACCAGTGCAAAAATCTTGATCAGCGTCCAGATTACGGTTTGAATGGCTGGCCAGTCCATCACGCCCGCTCCGCGGTAATGGGGCCGAACATCGGCCCAAGACCCGCCGTCAACGGGTGGCCGCTGGGCACGCGCACGCAGTTGTCCGGCAGCAAGTCATCGCGCCGCACCTTCAGAATCAGTGCGCTGGCCGTCTGCCGCACCGATACGCGGCCATTGTCCTCCAGCCCCAGCCTGGCAATCAGGCGGCTGTGCATGCGCGCCACCGGCAGCGCGGCATCCAGCGTCATTTGCAGCGAGGGCGAGCGGCGTACCACGGCATCGGTCTGGTAGATCGGCACTTCAGCCACGCGCTCCAGGCCTTCGCTTGCGGCAGGGGACGTCACCGGGACACCGCTCACTTCATTGTTGAGGAAGGCCTGCACCGAGCCAGTCGGCGTATCGCCGAGCGCTTCGCGCAGCACGTCCTGCGAGCTGTTCTGGTCAAACCCGGCCAACCCCAGCATATTGCCCAGCACACGCAGGACTTTCCATGCCGGGCGGGTTTCACCCATCGGTTTGACCACGGCATTGAAACTTTGCACCCGGCCTTCGGTATTGATAAAGGTGCCGGAGGTTTCGGTAAAGGGAGCAATGGGCAGCAGCACGTCAGCGTATTCCAGCGATTTGCCCTTGTACGGCGCCATCACCACGACAAATTCGGCTGCTTCGATGCTCCGCATCGCGGTCACCGGATCGTGCGTATCAAGCTCCGTTTCCACACCCAGCAGCAGATAGGCACGCAGCGGCTGGGCGAGCATTTGTTGTGCGTTCAATCCCTTGACCGCGGCTTTGCCCAACGCGCCCCGGCCGGGGATCGCGCCCACGGCCACAGCGCCGACGCTGTTGGCGGCTTCGCCCAGCACGCCGAAACTTGCACCCGCCAGCTTCGCCGCTTCCTGCGCAAGAGCATGAATCTGTGCATAGCCCGGATGATGCTGCGCCATGTTGCCGAGAAACACCGCACGGGTGTCTCCCCCGGCCAGACTTTTCGCCATGGCGCGCGCGGTCTCATCCACCACACCGTGGGCTGCGCTCTTAGGCGCCTTCACGCCTTTCAACTCAGCCAGTGCGCGGCACACACCCGCGAGGGCAGCGGCCAGTTGCGAGGGTGCCACGATGCGCTTCGCATGCACCTTGCCCAGAAACTCGTCTTCGGCGGCGTTGATCAGGTTCAGTTCGCCACCCCAGCGCACCGATTCACGGATGCGGTGCGCCATCAGCGGATGATCCTTGCGCAGGTTGGAACCCACCACCAGCATACGGTTAAGACGTGACATGTAAGTCACCGGCATGCCCAGCCAGAAGCCGCCATGGGCCTTGCTGTCGAGCGAGAAATCCGACTGCCGCAGGCGATGATCGACGTTGCCGCTGCCCATGCCGCGCATAAGCTTTTGCAGCAGGTAGAGTTCTTCCGCCGGGCGATAGGGCGTGGACAACGCGCCGATCCGCTCGGGCTCGATCGCCTTCAAACGTTGCGCCACGAATTCCAGCGCCTCCTGCCAGTCGGTCTCGATCCAGTGTCCGTCCTGCCTGATCATCGGCCGGGTCAGGCGCTCCGGCGTGTTGAGCCCTTCGTAGGAAAAACGGTCGCGGTCGGCCAGCCAGCATTCGTTGACGTCCTCGTTGTCGCGCGGCAGCACGCGCATCACCTTGTTGTCCTTGACGTGAACTTCAAGGTTCGAGCCCAGGCTGTCGTGCGGACTGATGGAGGGCCGGCGCGATAACTCCCAGGTGCGGGCTGTGTAGCGGAACGGCTTGCTGGTCAGGGCGCCGACCGGACACAGATCGATGACATTGCCGGACAATTCGGAGGCGACCTGGGTTTCGAGGAAGGGCATGACTTCGGTGTGCTCGCCGCGGCCCGGCATGCCGAGTTCCATGATGCCGGCGATTTCCTGGCCGAAGCGCACGCAACGGCTGCAATGGATGCAGCGCGTCATGTCGGTGGCGATCAGGGGCCCGAGGTTTTTTTCCCGCACCACGCGCTTGACTTCCTGATAGCGCGAGGACGAACCGCCATACCCCACCGCCAGATCCTGCAGGGTGCATTCGCCGCCCTGATCGCAGATCGGGCAGTCGAGCGGATGGTTGATGAGCAGGAATTCCATCACGCTCTTCTGCGCATTGATGGCGTATTCGGAACGCGTCAGCACTTTCATGCCATCGGTCACCGGGCGTGGCGCAGGCGGGCAGCGGCTTGGGCGCTTTTTCGACCTGCACCAGACACATGCGGCAGTTGGCGGCAATGGAGAGCTTCTTGTGATAGCAGAAATGGGGAATGACGATGCCGGCCTGATTCGCCGCATCCATGATGGTTTCGCCGCTCTCGACTTCGAGCGCGCGTCCGTCGATTTCAATTTTCAGCGTCGCCATACTCTCATTCAAACCATGCAGCGCTTGTGTTCGATGTGATACTCGAACTCGCTCGCCAAAATGTTTGAGGAAGCTTTGCACCGGCATGGCGGCGGCATCGCCCAGCGCACAGATGGTATGCCCGCCAATGCGTTCCGCCACGCTGTCGAGCAGTTCCATGTCCTCGGGCCGGCCCTAGTCCGTGCTCGATGCGATGAATCACGCGGTACATCCAGCCGGTGCCTTCGCGACAGGGGGTGCACTGGCCGCAGGATTCCTCGAAATAGAAATAGGACAGCCGCTCAAGCGCACGCACCATGCAGACGGTTTCATCCATCACGATCACCGCACCCGAACCCAGCATGGATCCCGCCTTGGCGATGCAGTCATAATCCAGGGTGCAGTCCATCATGATGTCGGCCGGCAATACCGGCGCGGAAGACCCGCCGGGAATGACCGCTTTCAGTTTGTGGCCCGTGCGTATCCCGCCCGCCATTGCCAGCAGTTCGGAGAACGGCGTGCCCAGCGATACTTCATAGTTGCCCGGCTTGTTGACGTGGCCCGATACGGAAAACAGCTTGGAACCGCCATTGTTGGGCTTGCCCAACTCCAGGAAGGCCTGCCCGCCGTGCTGCATGATCCACGGCACCGAGGCCAGCGTCTCGGTGTTGTTGATCGTGGTGGGCTTGCCGTACAGACCGAAACTCGCCGGGAAAGGCGGCTTGAAGCGCGGCTGGCCTTTCTTGCCCTCGATGGATTCAAGCAGCGCGGTTTCTTCGCCGCAGATATACGCGCCGTAACCATGATGCGCATGAAGCTGGAAACAGAAATCGGTGCCGAACAGCTTGTCGCCGAGATAACCCGCTTCGCGCGCCTCGTTCAGCGCACGCTCGAAGACGTCGTAGGCTTCGAAAATCTCGCCGTGAATATAGTTGTAGCCCACGCGCGCGCCCAGCACATAGCCTGCAATCGCCATGCCCTCGATCAACTGGTGCGGATTGAACGCAGGATGTCGCGATCCTTGAACGTCCCCGGCTCGCCTTCGTCGCTGTTGCAGACGATGTATTTGTCGCCCGGGAAGGCGCGCGGCATGAAGCTCCACTTGAGCCCCGTGGGAAAGCCCGCGCCACCCCGTCCGCGCAGGGCGCTGGTCTTGAGTTCGGCGATGATGTCGTCACCCGGAACTTTTTCCTTGATGACACGACGCAGGGCCTGATAGCCGCCATTCGCGACATAGGTCTTCAGGGACGCAGGCTCCGGGTGCTCCAGCGTCCAGCTACAGACTTTGTGGGTCGGAACAGCAAGACTCATTTCAATTTATCCAGCAACTCATCCACCTTTTCGGGCGTGAGATGCGTATGCATGGTGTGGTTATTGTGCAGGCACATCGGCGCATCGCCGCATGCCCCCATGCATTCGCCTTCCTTCAGGGTGTAACGCCCGTCTTCGGTCGTTTCGCCAAAGCCGATGCCCAGTTTCTTTTTCAGATGCTCACCCAATTCGCTCGCCCCCATCAGCGCACAGGGCAGATTGGTGCAAAGCGTGATCTTGTGACGGCCCACCGGCTGGATGTCGTACATGTTGTAGAACGTCGCCACCTCATAAGCGGCAATCGCCGGCATCTCCAGGTAATTGGCGACGAACTCGATGAGTTCGCTGGACAGCCAGCCCTTTTCCATCTGGGCGATGCGCAGCGCGCTCATCACCGCCGACTGTTTCTGCTCCGGCGGGTACTTGACGATCTCGCGGTCGATCTGGATCAGGGCGTCGGCGGAAAGCATCAGCGGTCGATATCCCCGAAAACGATGTCCTGGTGCCGATGATGGCCACCACGTCGGCGATCATGTGGCCGCGGGACATCTGGTCCATGGCGGCGAGGTGCGGAAAACTGGGAGCCCGCAGCTTGAGGCGATAGGGCTTGTTGGCGCCGTCCGAGATCAGGTACACGCCGAACTCGCCCTTGGGATGCTCGACGGCGGCGTAGACCTCGCCCTCCGGGACGTGCATGCCCTCGGTATAGAGCTTGAAGTGGTGAATCAGCTCTTCCATGTTTTGTTTCATGTCGAGCCGCGAGGGCGGCGCGATTTTGTGATTCTCCACGATCACCGGACCGGGATGCTGGCGCAGCCAGTCGACGCACTGTTTGATGATGCGGTTGGACTGCCTGAATTCTTCAATACGCACCAGATAGCGGTCGTAGCAATCGCCATTCGTGCCTACCGGAATATCAAAGTCCATGAGGCCATAGACTTCATAAGGCTGCTTCTTGCGCAGGTCCCATTCGACACCGGAGCCGCGCAGCATGGGGCCGGTAAAACCCAGCGCCTCGGCGCGCTCGGGCGATACGACGCCGATGCCAACGGTGCGCTGTTTCCAGATACGGTTATCCGTCAGCAGCGTCTCATATTCATCGACATAGACCGGGAAGCGACGTGTGAAATCCTCAATGAAGTCCAGGAGGGAGCCCCGGCGGTTTTCATTCAGCGGCTTGATCGCGTCGGCATTCTTGTATTGCGAAACCTGGTATTGCGGCATGGTGTCCGGCAGGTCGCGGTATACCCCGCCTGGACGATAGTAGGCGGCGTGCATGCGCGCCCCCGACACCGCCTCATAGCAATCCAGCAAGTCCTCGCGCTCGCGGAAGGCATAGAGGAAGACCGTCATGGCGCCCACGTCGAGCGCATGGGTGCCGAGCCAGAGCAGATGATTCAGGATGCGGGTGATCTCGTCGAACATCACCCGGATGTATTGCGCGCGGAGTGGCACCTCGACGCCGAGCAGGCGTTCGATGGCCATGACGTAGGCATGCTCGTTTACCATCATGGACATGTAGTCCAGACGGTCCATGTAGGGCACGGACTGCAGGAAGGTCTTGTTCTCGGCGAGCTTTTCGGTGGCACGGTGCAGCAGGCCGATGTGCGGGTCGGCGCGCTGGATCACCTCGCCGTCGAGTTCCAGCACCAGGCGCATCACCCCGTGCGCCGCCGGGTGCTGAGGGCCGAAGTTGATGGTGTAGTTGCGAATTTCCGCCATGTCAGCGCCCTTCCCCGTAGCTTTCGTCACGCACGATGCGCGGGGTGATTTCACGCGGCTCGATCGAAACCGGCTGGTAGATCACGCGCTGCTGGGTCGGGTCGTAACGCATTTCAACATTGCCCGACAAAGGGAAATCCTTACGGAACGGGTGCCCGATAAAGCCGTAATCGGTGAGGATGCGGCGCAGATCGGGATGGCCTTCAAACACGATGCCATAGAGGTCGAAAGCCTCGCGTTCGTACCAGTTGGCCGAGGGCCAGATGTCTACGACGGAATCGACCTGCGGCAGATCGTCGTCCGGACAAAACACCCGCACCCGCACGCGTTGATTCAGCGACACCGACAGCAGATGGTAGGCAACGGCAAATCGCGAACCTTCCCATGCGCCGTCGCCATAGCCCGAATAATCCAGGCCGCACAGATCGATCAACTGTTCGAAGCGGCACTCGGGATGATCACGCAACAGGCGCATCGCGTCACTCAATGCTTGTTCCTTGACCACCAGGGTCAACTCACCCAGACGCTCTATGGCCGCTTCGAGCGCATCACCCAAGGCATTTTTCAGGCAAACAGAGAGTGACTCCAGAGACTGGGGCATGGCTTTTTCTTAGCGGGCGATGGTATTGGTGCGCTTGATCTTGTTCTGCAACTGGATGATGCCGAACATCAGCGCTTCCGCAGTGGGTGGGCAGCCCGGCACATAGATATCGACCGGCACGATGCGGTCGCAGCCGCGCACGACCGAATACGAATAGTGATAATAGCCGCCCCCATTGGCACAGGAACCCATTGAAATCACCCAGCGCGGTTCCGCCATCTGGTCATATACCTTGCGCAGCGCAGGCGCCATCTTGTTGCAGAGGGTACCGGCAACAATCATTACGTCGGACTGACGCGGGCTGGGGCGGAACACAATGCCGAAACGGTCGAGGTCGTAACGGGAGGCGCCCGCATGCATCATCTCGATCGCACAGCAGGCCAGACCGAAGGTCATCGGCCACATCGAGCCTGTGCGCATGTAATTGATGAGTTTGTCAGCCGTGGTGGTGACGAAACCCTGTTCGAGAACGCCCTCAATGCCCATTCTTGCATCCGATCCGAAATCCTGGCGCAAAAAAGGCCTGCCACCGCGTCACGGGCACACTTTCACGCCGGATCGATACCATCCACGGCATGGAGCCCCACGCCCAACGCCCCGAAAACCTTACTCCCATTCCAGTGCTCCCTTCATCCATTCATAGATGAAGCCCACGACGAGAATGCCGAGAAACACCATCATGGCAACAAAGCCGAACAGGCCGATTTCCTCGAGCACGATCGCCCATGGAAACAGGAACGCGATTTCCAGATCGAACAGGATGAACAGGATGGCAACGAGGTAATAGCGCACGTCGAATTTCATGCGCGCGTCTTCAAACGCCTCGAAACCGCATTCATAGGGCGAGAGCTTTTCACTATCGGGACGATTGGGGGCCAGTAGCCCGCCCGCAACAATGGGCCCGATACCAAAGGCAAGGCCGACCAGAATGAACAACAGAATCGGGAGATAGTTCTCCAGCACCTCGGCCCTCCGCCTGCGCCCTGTTTGTAGGACAGTAAGTAATTATCGATGGAGTGTAGTGTTGCGCGGCAATCGCTGTCAAGGCAAAAAAACGCGTACTTTCCATCGAATAATCAATAAGTTATTCTATAGCCGAGGCTAATGCGCAAATCAGGAAATTTGATGGTGCCGACGGCGAGACTCGAACTCGCACGACCGAAGTCACTACCCCCTCAAGATAGCGTGTCTACCAATTCCACCACGTCGGCATCCGGGCTGACGCCCAGGAAAACTGCTTTGCTTACTTCGGAATTTCCCCAGCTTTCGAACCGGCATCCTGTGAGGGTACAGGTGCGGGCGCGCTGGCTGGCTGATGGTTAACCGGCGTGACCGGTTTGACTAACACGCCAGCAGCAGGTTTGTTATTTTGCAGCGCAAAATATCCCAGCCCCATGCTTGTCAGAAAGAACAGCGTCGCCAGTACGGCCGTGGTGCGACTGAGGAAATTTGCCGAACCCGTGGAACCGAACAAACTTCCCGACGAGCCGCTGCCAAAGGCTGCGCCCATGTCAGCGCCCTTGCCATGCTGCATGAGCACCAAACCGATCAAAGCGGCGGCAACAATTATGTGAACAATCCAGACCAGCGTTTCCATAGTTTTTAAGTTACTTTGCAGCGGCCCTGCAGATGGCGACAAACTCTTCCAGAATTAAAGAGGAGCCGCCGATCAGACCGCCGTCGATATCAGGCTGAACTAATAATTCTGCCGCATTTGAAGCTTTTACGCTACCCCCGTATTGAATGACGAGCCGATTCGCCACGTCGGAATCCAGCGCCGCAATCTTGCCACGGATGAAAGCATGGACTGCTTGTGCCTGTCCGGGCGATGCAGTCTTGCCCGTGCCTATAGCCCAGACGGGTTCATACGCCACCACGGCTTTGGCAAGCGATGCCACGCCTGCCGCCGCAATCACCGCGTCCAGTTGACGTGCGACAACCTGTTCGGTAATGCCCGATTCGCGCTCGTCCAGCAATTCACCTACGCACAGAATGGGGATCAAGCCCGCAGCCTGAGCAGCCATGTATTTCCTCGCCACCATCTCATCGGACTCGCCATACAGACTGCGGCGTTCAGAGTGGCCGACGATCACATAACGGCAACCGAAATCCAGCAGCATGGAAGCCGACACCTCTCCGGTGTAGGCGCCACGTGCCTGTTCGGACAGATTTTGTGCACCCCAGGCGATGGAGGAACCCGCGAGCGCGGACTGCGCTTGCGCCAGATAGGGGAAGGGCACGCAGACCACAGCCTCGATGCCCGCCAGCGCCGTCTTCACACCAGCCAGCAGGGCGGCATTCTCGACCAGGCTGCCGTTCATCTTCCAGTTACCCGCAACCAGATTCTTGCGCATGGGACGCACCTCAACAAAAGTGCGCGATGGTAATGGCGGGCGGGCGCCAGGTCAACCGGTCAGGTCAACCGAAGCGGCCGGTAATGTAGTCTTCGGTCTGTTTCTTGGCGGGTTTGATGAAGATGGTGTCGGTTACGTTGAATTCGATGAGTTCGCCCAGATACATGAAAGCGGTGTAGTCCGATATGCGCGCCGCTTGTTGCATGTTGTGGGTCACGATCGCGATCGTGTACTCCTGCTTAAGTTCAGCAATCAGTTCCTCGATCTTGGCCGTGGAGATGGGGTCCAGCGCCGAGGTCGGTTCGTCCAGCAGCACAATTTCAGGCTTGACCGCTACCGTGCGGGCAATGCACAGCCGCTGTTGTTGGCCGCCAGACAGTGACAGGCCATTCTGCTGCAGCTTGTCCTTCACCTCGCCCCACAGCGCTGCCTTGTTCAGCGCCCATTCCACGCGATCATCCATTTCGCTTTTCGACATGCGCTCATACAGACGCGCGCCGAAAGCGATGTTTTCGTAGATGGTCATGGGAAACGGCGTCGGCTTCTGGAACACCATGCCGATTTTGGCGCGCACCACGTTGACGTCCTGGTGTTTGTCGAGCAGGTTCTTGCCATGGAACAGGATCTGGCCTTCGGCACGATGCCCCGGATAGAGGTCATACATGCGATTGAAGGTGCGCAGCAAAGTGGATTTGCCACAACCGGACGGGCCGATGAAGGCCGTCACCTTCTTGTTGGCAATGTCCATATTGACATTGATGAGACCTTTGAAATCGCCGTAGAAAAAATCCAGATTGCGGATCTGCAAGGCAGCATTTTCGCCGTTAGGCTTGGCTTGATCGGGCATCGGAAAGCTCCGGAGAAATTAACGTTTGTCTTTGTTGCGGAAAATGACGCGCACACCGATGTTGACCGCCAGCACCAGGAAGGCAATCAACAGTGCGCCAGCCCAGGCCAGGTTGACCCAGTTGTCGTACGGGCTGAGCGCGAACTGGTAAATCACCACCGGCAGGTTGCCCATCGGTTGCGCCATATTGGTGCTGAAGAACTGGTTGTTCAGCGCGGTAAACAGCAGCGGCGCGGTTTCGCCGGTGATGCGCGCCATCGCCAGCAATACGCCGGTCACCACGCCCGACTTGACGGCACGCAGCGTGACCTTGAGCGACACCTGCCAGCGCGGCGCACCGACCGCGAACGCCGCTTCGCGCAGGCTGGACTGCACCAGTTTCAGCATGTTTTCGGTGGTGCGCACCACGACCGGGATGGCGATCAGCGCCAGCGCCAGCGACCCTGCCCAGCCCGAAAATCCGCCCGGTGGTCGCGACAAACAGAGCATATACGAACAGACCGATCACGATGGAAGGCGCCGACAGCATGATGTCGGTCATGAAGCGGGTGAACGAGGCAAACCTGGAAATGCGCCCGAATTCGGCCAGATAGATACCGGCCAGAATGCCGATCGGCGTGGAGATCAGCATGGAAAACAGCAGGATGAGGCCGCTGCCGACGATGGCATTGCGCAGGCCGCCGCCCTCGGTGCCCGGCGCCGGGGTGTCCTGGGTGAACAAATCCCAGCTCAGCGCGGCAAAGCCCTTGGAAAAAAGCGTCCACAGAATCCACATGAGGGCGACGAGGCCAAAGCTCATCGCCAGCATGGACAGGGTGATGCCGATGCGATTGATCCAGACACGACGGGTATATAGATTCATCATGTGCTCCTTACAGGCCTTCGGAGCCCATGCTGCGGCTGATCAGCCAGCGCGAAATCGCCAGCACGATAAAGGTGAGGATGAACAGCACCAGACCCAGCTCGAACAGCGAAGCAATGTGCAGACCGGGACTCGCTTCACCGAATTCATTGGCCAGCGTGGATGCGATCGAGGTGCCGGGCGCGAACAGGCTGCCGTTGATACGGTTGGCGTTGCCGATCACGAAAGTTACAGCCATGGTTTCGCCCAGCGCGCGCCCCAGCCCCAGCATGATGCCGCCGATGACGCCGACGCGCGTGTAGGGCAGCACGATGTTGCGCACGACTTCCCAGGTCGTGCAGCCGACGGCATAAGCCGACTCCCTCAGCACGTCCGGCACCGTCTCGAACACATCGCGCATGACCGAGGCGATAAAGGGTATGACCATCAGCGACAGCACGATGCTGGCGGTGAGAATGCCGACACCGATGGGCGGACCGGAGAACCAGCCGCCGATGATCGGCACGTCACCCAGCAAGGCCTGCAAAGGCGGTTGAATATGATCGGCAAACAGGGGCGCGAAAACGAACAGGCCCCAGATGCCGTAGACAATGGAGGGAACCCCCGCCAGCAATTCGATCGCGGTGCCCAGCGGGCGGCGCAGCCACACCGGACACGTCTCGGTCAGGAACAGGGCGATGCCGAAGCTGATCGGCACCGCGATCAGCAGCGCCAGCACGGATGTCACCACCGTGCCATAGATGGCGGCCAGCGCGCCGAATTTATCGCCCGGCACGCTCCAGATGTTGGTCCACAGGAAGGCCGGGCCGAATTCCTTGAGGCTGGGCCAGGCCTCGATCGTGAGCGACACCAGAATTCCCACCAGCGTCGCCAGAACGACAAATGCAAACACCTGGGTGGTGTGATGGAAAAACATGTCCTGCAAGCGGAATTTTCGGACCTGCCGGGCATGCAGATCGATTTCGGCGGGTACGCTGGGCTCGCTCACGATGGGAATGCCTATCGGTTCGTTATTATCTACGAAAGCAGCCGCCGCGATGGTCAGTGGCTTTCGTAGAGCGCCGGGTGCAACACGGCACCCGGCCGGTCTTTCAGGTCATCCAGACGGCTTACTTGATGTTCTTCATTTCCGCTTCGACCATCTTCACGACGTTGGGCGGCAGTGGCACGAAACCCAGTTCTTCAGCCATTTTCTGGCCGTTGTTCAAGGACCAGGTGAAGAAGTCGACCACACCCTTTTGCCTGGCGGCATCCGAGCCTTTTTCATACGCCAGCATGTAAGTGGCCGTGGTGATGGGCCAGGCATTCTTGTGCGCCTGATCCAGCAGATCGGGCGCCATGCCCTTGACCTTGAAATTGGCACCGGCCGCCGCATCGGCAACGGCGATCCTGGTTCGGCACGATATAGTTGCCGGCCTTGTTCTTCAGCGCCACGAAGTCCATGTTGTTCTTCATCGCGTCGGCGATATCGACATAGCCGATCGCGCCCTTGATCTTCTGCACGTTGGCTGCGACACCCGGGTTGCCTTTGCCGCCCACCGCATTCGAGGGCCAGTTCACCGGTGTTGCCCGCGCCGACGGTTCGCATGAAGGCCATCCTCTGCTTGGCCAGATAGTTGGTGAAAGCGTAGGTGGTGCCGGAACCGTCGGAACGGTGCGCCACGGTAATGGCCAGATCCGGCAGGCTGAGGCCAGGGTTCAGCCTGGCAATGGCGGGGTCGTTCCACTTGGTGATGGCGCCGCGGAAGATGTCGGCGGCGGTCGGGCCGTCCAGCTTCAGCTTGCCGGACTCGACACCCGGCACATTCATGACGATGGTCACGCCACCCATCACGGTCGGCACCTGAACCAGCTGCGAGCATCCAGATCCGCTTCCGGAACCGGCGCGTCGGTGCCGCCGAAATCGACCGTCTTGGCCTTGATCTGCTTGACGCCGCCCGAAGATCCGATGCCCTGGTAGTTGACCTTGTTGCCGGTGGCGGTTTGGTAGGCTTCGGCCCACTTGGTGTAAACGGCGTAGGGGAAGGTTGCGCCCGCGCCGGTGATGTCAGCGGCCAGCGCGCTGACCGAGAAAGCCAGACCCATGGCCGCAGCCAGAGTGCCTTGAGCCAGTTTATTGAGAGTACGCATTTGAAATCTCCGGTAGTAGTTGACGTTGCCGCACGGGCGACGCCGCCATACTAACGGACGAATATTACAGATATATTTCAGGACGGGGAATCACCCGCCCGCAGCAGCCTGCCTCACGGCCCCGGCAATTGTTTCAGCCGTGTTTCGGACCTGATCGGCATCCCGTCCTTCCACCATCACACGGATCAGCGGCTCGGTGCCCGACGCACGCAGGACGACCCGGCCCGTGCCGTTCAGTGCAGATTCAGCATCGGCGATCGACGCATTGACTGCGGGTGCGGCCTCCAGTTTGAAACCTTTTGCAACCGGCACATTGATCATCACCTGCGGATAGGTTTCCAGATCGGCGGTAAATGGCATCCAGCGTCTCCCCGGTTTCGCGCAACGCACGCAACACCTGCAGGGCGGAGACAATGCCGTCGCCGGTGGTGTGCTTGTCAAGACACAGAATATGCCCGGAGGTCTCGCCGCCCAAGGTCCAGCCATTCGCCTGCATGCGTTCCAGCACATAGCGGTCACCGACCCTGGCACGCTCGAATGGAACCTTGAGTCGAGCCAACGCATGCTCGGTGCCCAGATTGGTCATCAGCGTGCCGACCACGCCACCCTTCATGTAGCCGGTCTGAATGCGGTGACGTGCGATGACGTAGACCAGCTGGTCGCCGTCGTAAATCCGCCCCTTCGCGTCGGCCATCATCAGACGGTCGCCGTCACCGTCGAGCGCTATGCCCACATCGGCTCGATGCTTGCGTACCGCCGCCGCAAGCGCTGGCGTGTGGGTGGCGCCGCATTCGTCGTTGATGTTGAAGCCGTCAGGTTCGTTGCCGATGGCAACCACTTCAGCCCCCAGCTCATGCAGCACATGCGGAGCGACATGATAGGTCGCACCATGCGCGCAATCGACCACGATACGCAAACCGCGCAAATCGAGATGGTTGGGAAAAGTGCTCTTGCAAAATTCGATGTAGCGGGCTGCCGCATCCTCGATACGCCTTGCCCGACCCAATAGGCGCGCGGCAACGGTATTGATCGGGTAATCGAGCCGGGCCTCGATGGCCTCTTCCATACTGTCCGGCAGCTTCTGCCCGCTGGCGGAGAAGAACTTGATGCCATTGTCCTCAAAGGGATTATGCGAAGCCGAAATCACCACGCCTGCCTGCAGGCGCAAGGCGCGCGTGAGATAAGCCACCGCGGGCGTGGGCATCGGCCCGGTCATCAGCACATTCACCCCGGCAGCCGTAAATCCCGCTTCCAGCGCGGCTTCCAGCATGTATCCCGAGATTCGGGTGTCCTTGCCGATGAGAATGGTCGGGTGCTGCCCCGCAGGCAAGCTGCCGCGATCGGCGACTAGAACCTGGCCCGCCGCATAACCCAAATGCATGACAAACTCCGGCGTGATGGGGGCTTCCCCTACCCTGCCGCGCACGCCATCGGTGCCAAAATACTTACGTGCCATCGTTCATTTTCCCCAATAGCATTCCAGATCGCCAGCGCATCGCGCATGGCCGCCACATCGTGTACCCGCACCAGGCGCGCGCCATTGGCAACGGCCAATCAGATGCGCGGCCACGCCCGCAAATTCACGCTGATCCACGGTGCGTCCGGTCAGCTCACCCAGCATGGATTTGCGCGACATGCCCACCAACACGGGCACACCCAGAGCACTCAACAATTCAAGCTGTTTCAACAGCTCCAGATTGTGATCCAGGGCTTTGCCAAAACCGAACCCGGGATCGATCACGATGCGCTCGCGAATAACCCCTGCCGAGATGCAGGCAGTCATCCGGTCATGCAGAAATTGCCTGACCTCGCCGACCACATCCCCATAATGCGGCGCCTGCTGCATGGTCTGCGGTTCACCCTGCATATGCATCAGGCACACTGCGGCATCAGTGGCCGCCACGGTCTCCAGCGCGCCCGGTGCACGCAGGGCCATCACGTCGTTGACCATGACCGCCCCTGCATCCAGCGCAGTTCGCATCACCTCGGGCTTGCGGGTGTCCACCGAGACCACCCGTCCCCTGCCTGCCAGCGCCTCGATTACAGGCAATACGCGCCGCATCTCCTCTTCAGCGGGTACAAATGCTGCTCCCGGCCGGGTGGACTCGCCACCGACATCGAGAATATCGGCGCCCAGGTCTGCCAGCTTGAGCGCATGATCGATCGCCGCCTGCGCCGACATCAGCCGCCCGCCGTCCGAAAACGAATCCGGCGTGGTGTTGACGATACCCATGATGAGCGGGAAATCCAGGGAAAGCCGGAAACTTCCGGCGTGCAGGGTAAGCATAAACAAAGAGGGGCATCTGCCCCTCCGATTGGTCACATGACGAAATGATTCAGACTTCCTGTGCGGGTTGTGCTGTCGGAGCAGGGGCGCTGGGTTTGTCGCCTCCGGCAGGCGGTAGTGGTGTCACACTTGGCTTGGGTGGACGCACGGTGCGGCCGGCCATGATGTCTGCAATCTGTTCGGCATCGATGGTTTCCCATTCCAATAACGCTGCCGCCATGGCCTCAACCTTGTCGCGACTTTCGGTCAGAATTTTGGTTGCCAGTGCATATTGTTCATCGAGGATGCGGCGGATTTCAGCATCGACTTTTTGCATGGTGGCCTCGGACACATTCTTGTGCGTGGTAACCGAGCGCCCCAGGAACACTTCGCCCTCATTCTCGCCATACACCATCGGTCCCAGCGCCTCGGACATCCCGTAGCGGGTGACCATTTCACGGGCAATCTGGGTGGCGCGCTCAAAGTCGTTGGAAGCACCGGTGGAAATATTGCCGACGAAGATTTCTTCGGCCACACGTCCGCCGAACAACATGCTGATTTGCGACAACATCTGGTCGCGATAGAGGCTGAAGCGATCTTCCTCCGGCAGCGACCAGGTCACGCCAAGCGCGCGGCCACGCGGAATCACCGAAACCTTGTGTACCGGGTCGCAGCCCGGCAGTGTCATGCCGATAATGGCGTGACCGGATTCGTGATACGCGGTTTTCTTCTTGTCCTCTGCCGAGATGACCATGGACTTGCGCTCCGCGCCCATGAAAATCTTGTCCTTGGCGCGCTCAAAGTCGTCCATGTCCACCAGCCGCTTGTTCGCAGCGCGCGGCAAACAAGGCGGCCTCGTTGACCAAATTGGCCAGATCCGCCCCTGACATACCCGGCGTGCCGCGCGCCAGAATATCGGCGCGCACATCGGGCGCCATCGGAACCTTGCGCATGTGCACGAGCAAAATCTGTTCGCGGCCGCGAATATCGGGCAAGCCAACCACCACCTGCCGGTCGAAACGGCCGGGCCGCAGCAAAGCCGGGTCAAGCACGTCCGGGCGGTTGGTCGCGGCAATCACGATCACGCCGACTGGTGCCTTCAAAGCCGTCCATTTCGACCAATAACTGGTTCAACGTCTGTTCGCGTTCGTCGTTGCCGCCGCCCAGACCCGCACCGCGCTGGCGACCCACGGCATCAATCTCGTCGATGAAAATGATGCAGGGCGCACTTTTCTTGGCCTGCTCGAACATGTCACGCACACGCGACGCACCCACGCCGACAAACATCTCCACGAAGTCGGAGCCGGAAATACTGTAGAACGGCACCTTGGCCTCGCCAGAAATCGCTCGCGCCAGCAGCGTTTTACCCGTGCCGGGCGAGCCGACCAGGAGCACGCCGCGCGGAATACGGCCACCCAGTTTCTGGAATTTGGACGGGTCTTTCAGGAAGTCCACGAGTTCGGAGACCTCTTCCTTGGCTTCGTCGCAGCCTGCCACATCGGCAAAGGTCACCGGGTTTGACATTTTCGTCCAGCAAGCGCGCACGGCTCTTGCCGAACGAAAATGCGCCGCCCTTGCCGCCACCTTGCATTTGCCGCATGAAGAACACCCACACGCCGATCAGCAGCAGCATGGGGAACCAGGAAATCAACAGGCTCATGAGAAAAGACGGCTGTTCTTCAGGCTTGGCCTCGATCGATACGCCATTCTTCAGCAGATCAGACACCAGCCAGGGGTCATTCGGCGCATACGAAGTGAAACGCTTGCCGTCGGCGCCTTCGCCGCGCAGCACATTGCCCTCAATAACCACCTTGGTGACCTGTTGCGAGCGCACGCCCTCGATAAACTGCGAATAAGGCATCTGCGTCTGTGTCGCCCGCTGTGCGCCAAACTGGTTGAAAACCGTCATCAATACGACGGCGATAATCAGCCAGATGGCGATGTTCTTGCCCAGGTTGTTCATACTGCTCCTTCACGCGTAAACCGCGACTGTTAGACCGATTCTAAACCCGATTCCAC
Source organism: uncultured beta proteobacterium (assembly GCA_963726485.1). Classification (GTDB taxonomy): domain Bacteria; phylum Pseudomonadota; class Gammaproteobacteria; order Burkholderiales; family Thiobacillaceae; genus Thiobacillus. Next base: position 64,185 of record CAVSCL010000010.1, read on the forward strand.
GGGTTTCCTACACGGGCTTCCTACTCTCCATGCATCGGCTATTGCTTGCCTTCATACTGAACTCTATTCGGGCCGTCTCAATAAACGATAAACAGGCTTGCGCCCCAACAAGTAAATCTCGGTGCTTCTGTCACGAGAGGCTTCGGGCTTGCGAATATGCACTGACTCAAACGCCGCGCGCATATGCCGTCTGTAAGTCTCAAAGCCGATGCCATGAAATGCTTTGACGAGAAAAACGCCGTCAGGTTTCAGCCACTTCATGGCAAATTCCAGCGCCATATCGCACAATTCGTAGTGTTGAGCCTGATCGCGCAGGATCACTCCACTAATATTGGGCGCCATATCGCTTAATACAAGGTCTGCCTGCTTGCCCTGCAGGCTTTCTTCCAGCCATGCCCGCCCCGCGTCGCTGGCAAAGTCGCCCTGAAACACGTCCACACCGGGCAAGGGCGCCACAGGCAGCAAATCAATCGCGACGACGCGCCCCTGCCCTTTCAGCTTCTGCACGGCTACCTGACACCAGCTTCCCGGCGCCGCACCCAAATCCACTACCGTCATACCGGGCTTGAAAAGGCGATCCCGCTTATCCATTTCCAGCAGTTTATAGGCCGCGCGCGAACGATAGCCATCCTGTTGCGCCCGTTTCACGAAGGGGTCGGTCACATGTTCGTGCATCCAGGCGCTGCCTGACTTCGTGCGTTTCATATATCGGCTAAAATGCGCTGTATCCTAGGTCATCCATATCAATGATGAAGCCGCTCACCTCCGCCCAGCGTCAATTTCTCAAAGGCCTGGCACACAAGCTCCAGCCGGTTGTCATGATCGGCAACCAGGGGCTGACCGCAGCGGTGAAGATGGAAATCGAACACGCGCTGTCCGCGCATGAACTGATCAAAATCAAGGCGGCTAGCGATGAGCCGGACACGCGCCGCGCCTGGATGGAAGAAATTTGCGCATCCACCAAGGCTGCGCCGGTGCAGCAGATAGGCAAGATCCTGGTAATTTATCGCCGAACCAAGGAAGCGGTCATTACGCTGCCGAAATAATTCAGGGATCGTGCCGCTGCGCGATATTCGCTCTAAGTGAAATGCTTTGTTGAATTATCGAGCCAGCCCGGAGCGCCAAACCAGCAGCAACCCCAGCGCGCTTTGAATAAGCCAAAGAATTCGTGAAATGCCATGCCACTGCGAAAAACGGTCAGCAAACACGCTTTGCATGACGGCAAGGGGCAGTGCCTGGTATTTAAGGTTTTCCAGGATCGGTTGCACCCCAAAATGCCCCGTTATGGTCAGTAGCAGCATCAATAGCACCACCCAGAAAAACAGCGTCTTGAGCGCAGCCGCACCCTCACGGGCAAGACGATAAACCAGCAGAAAGAACCCGGCCGCCATACCCACCCACGCGCCAACCACAAACATTTTTCCGGCCAACATACCGGCGATTTGTTTGTCGGCAAGGTTGGCGAACAAAACCGGCGCCGCAATCGCGCCCAGCGCAAGTAGACTGCCCACCCACAACACCAGCAAGGTTCCGGCAAGTCCGTCCCAAAAGCGCGTCATCTCTACTTGTAGAGCACGTCAAGAATTTCGTACTGACGCACCCCCCCTGGCGCTTGCACATCCACCGTATCTCCCGCGCATTTCCCGATCAGGGCACGCGCGATGGGGGACGATACGGAAATCTGATTCAGTTTGATGTCGGCTTCATCGTCACCCACTACCTGATAGGTCACGCTATCGCCCGAATCCATATCCTCCAGTTCCACGGTTGCACCAAAGACCACGCGCCCGTCCGCGTCGAGCAAGGCCGGGTCAATGAGCTGTGCGTGGGATAGTTTGCCTTCCAGATCGGCGATGCGGCCCTCGATAAAGCCCTGCTTTTCCTTGGCGGCGTCGTACTCCGCGTTTTCCGACAAATCGCCTTGCGCGCGCGCCTCGGCAATCGCCTGAATCACAGCGGGGCGTTCTATGGTTTTGAGTTTGTGCAATTCGGCGCGAAGCTTCTCGGCGCCTTTCACGGTCAGGGGAAATTTGCTCACTGCGTCAACCTCTTAAATTTAATTTTGCGTGTAATTCCTGAAGTGAACACACCGCCAGTTCCTGGTCGTGCTGCATGCCCATACAGGCAGCACGCGCTCCGGCGAGCGTGGTGAAATAGACAACCCGACGCGACAAAGCCTCGGCTCTGATCGCATAGGAGTCTTTTACTGCCTTCTTGTCATCCACTACGTTGACGATGAAATCAATATCGCCGTTCTTGATCATATCGACAATATGCGGGCGACCTTCTTTGACCTTGTTCACCACTGCTACCGGAATGCCAGCCGTCTCGATCGCCTGCGCGGTACCGCGCGTGGCAACCAGATTGAAGCCGAGATCACGCAACGCCTGCGCCACTTCAATCACGGCCGAACGGTCACCTGCACGCACACTGACAAAGGCACGCCCGCCCTTTTTCGGCAGTTCGGAGCTGGCCGCCAGTTGCGACTTGACGAAAGCCTCTCCAAAGCTCGCACCTACGCCCATGACTTCGCCGGTGGATTTCATTTCTGGACCGAGTATGGTATCCACGCCGGGGAATTTGCGGAAGGGGAATACGGCTTCCTTCACCGAGTAATAAGGCGGAATGACTTCATTTTCGAACTGCTGGGTCTTAAGTGAAATGCCCGCCATGCAACGCGCGGCGATTTTCGCCAGCGGTGCGCCGATGGCCTTGGACACAAAAGGCACGGTACGCGACGCGCGCGGGTTCACCTCCAGAACATACACGGTGCCGCCCTGAATGGCGAACTGCACATTCATCAGGCCGACGACTTTCAGCGCTTTCGCCATTGCCACGGTCTGGCGTCGCAGTTCGTCCTGCACCCCGGCAGACAGGCTGTACGGCGGCAAGGAACACGCTGAGTCTCCGGAATGCACGCCGGCCTGTTCGATGTGCTGCATGATACCGCCGATCACGACCTGCTCGCCGTCGGACAGCGCGTCCACATCGACTTCGATTGCGTCATTCAAAAAACGATCGAGCAGCACCGGCGATTTGTTCGACACCTTGACCGCCTCGGTCATGTAGCGGAGCAGGTCGGCTTCCTCGCGTACGATTTCCATGGCACGGCCACCCAATACGTAACTTGGCCTCACCACCAGCGGGTAGCCAATTTCGTTGGCTGCTTCCAGCGCCGCTTCCGGCGTGCGCGCGGTACGGTTGGGCGGCTGTTTCAAGCCCAGATCATGCAGCATCTGCTGGAAACGCTCGCGGTCTTCCGCGGCATCGATCATGTCGGGACTGGTGCCGATGATGGGCACGCCGTTGGCTTCCAGATCGCGCGCCAGTTTCAGCGGGGTCTGCCCGCCGTATTGCACGATCACGCCGACGGGCTTTTCGATGCGCACGATTTCCAGCACGTCTTCCAGCGTCAGCGGCTCGAAATACAGACGGTCGGAGGTGTCGTAATCGGTGGAAACGGTTTCCGGGTTGCAGTTGACCATGATGGTCTCGAAACCGTCGTCACGCAACGCCAGCGCGGCATGCACGCAGCAGTAATCGAACTCGATGCCTTGTCCGATCCGGTTCGGCCCGCCGCCCAGCACCATGATCTTCTTGCGGTTGGTCGGCCGCGCCTCGCACTCTTCCTCGTAGGTGGAATACATATAGGCCGTTTGCGTGGCGAACTCCGCCGCGCAGGTATCCACGCGCTTGTATACGGGGTGGATATCGCCAGTTCATTGCGGCGCGCGCGCACCGCGTGCTGGTCGGTATTCAGTGAGCTTGGCCAGGCGCCGGTCGGAAAATCCGGCGCGCTTCAGGCGCCAAAGTTCGTCCCGCGCCAGATCGGCAAGACTGCGTCCGGCCAGCAACCGCTTCCATTTCGATCAGGCCTTGAATCTGATCGAGGAACCACGGGTCAATTCTGGATACTGCGTAAATCTCCGCTAGACTCATGCCGATGCGGAAGGCATCGCCTACATACCAGATACGCTCGGGACCGGGCGACATCAACTCGGCCTCGATTTCATCCCGGTCGGTGGTCTTGGGGTCAAGCCCGTCCGCGCCGACTTCCAGCCCGCGCAGGGCTTTCTGCAGGACTCCTGGAAGGTGCGGCCCATCGCCATGACCTCGCCCACCGATTTCATCTGCGTGGTCAGGCGGTCATCCGCCTGCGGGAATTTCTCGAAGGCAAAGCGCGGAATCTTGGTAACGACATAGTCAATCGACGGCTCGAACGACGCCGGTGTCGCGCCGCCGGTAATGTCGTTCTGCAATTCATCCAGCGTGTACCCGACGGCCAGCTTGGCCGCCACCTTGGCAATCGGAAAACCTGTCGCTTTGGACGCCAGCGCCGACGAGCGCGATACCCGCGGGTTCATCTCGATCACCACCATGCGCCCGTCTTCCGGGTTGATGGAGAACTGCACGTTCGAACCGCCGGTATCCACACCGATCTCGCGCAGCACCGCAAGGCTCGCGTTACGCATGATCTGGTATTCCTTGTCGGTCAGCGTCTGCGCGGGCGCGACGGTGATCGAATCGCCCGTATGCACGCCCATCGGATCGAAGTTCTCGATGGAGCAGACGATGATGCAGTTGTCCTTGCGGTCGCGCACCACCTCCATCTCGTACTCTTTCCAGCCGAGCAGCGATTCCTCGATCAGCAACTCGTGCGTCGGCGAAGCTTCCAGTCCGCGCTCGCAGATGGCGATGAATTCATCGCGGTTGTACGCAATACCGCCGCCACTGCCGCCCATGGTGAACGAAGGCCGGATGATGGCCGGAAAACCCAGCGCGGCCTGCACCTGCAAAGCCTCTTCCATGCTGTGCGCGATAGACGAACGCGCCGAAGCGAGGCCGATCCTGGTCATCGCAGCCTTGAATTTTTCGCGGTCTTCCGCCTTGTCGATCGCCTCTTTCGAGGCTCCAATCATCTCGACGCCGTATTTTTCCAGCACGCCATGCTTGGCCAGATCGAGCGCACAATTCAGCGCCGTCTGCCCGCCCATGGTCGGCAACAGCGCGTCCGGGCGCTCTTTTTCGATGATCTTCTCGACCACCTGCCAGGTAATCGGCTCGATATACGTTGCGTCCGCCATTTCCGGGTCGGTCATGATCGTGGCCGGATTGCTGTTGACCAGAATGACCTTGTAGCCTTCCTCGCGTAGCGCCTTGCACGCCTGCGCACCGGAGTAGTCGAACTCGCAGGCCTGCCCGATGACGATCGGGCCGGCGCCGATGATGAGGATGCTGTTGAGGTCTGTACGCTTGGGCATGGTTTATTTGTGCTGGGGCGCGCAATCTGCCATGAGTTTCACGAAGCGGTCAAACAGATAACTGACGTCGTGCGGGCCGGGGCTGGCTTCCGGATGGCCCTGGAAACTGAAGGCGGGCACATCGGTACGCGCGAAGCCTTGCAACGAACCGTCGAACAGCGAGACATGAGTGACGCGAACATTCGCCGGCAAGCTGTCGCTATCCACCGCGAAGCCATGGTTCTGGCTGGTAATCGCCACGCGCCCGCTGTCCAGGTCTTTGACCGGATGGTTGGCGCCGTGGTGGCCAAACTTCATTTTGACCGTCTTGGCGCCCGATGCCAGCGCCAGCAACTGGTGGCCCAGACAAATGCCGAAGGTCGGCAACCCGGTCGCAATCAGTTCGGAGATGGCGCGGATCGCGTAATCGCAGGGTTCCGGATCGCCCGGTCCGTTGGACAGGAAAATCCCGTCCGGCTTCAGGGCCAGTGCCTCGAATGAAGTAGCCGTTGCCGGCAATACCGTAAGACGGCAGCCACGCTCGGCCAGCATGCGCAGGATGTTCAGTTTCACACCATAGTCGAAGGCCACCACATGGAAGCGCGTATCCACCCGCTGGCCGTAGCCGCGCCCCAGTTTCCACTCGGCCTCGTTCCATTCATAGGCAGTCGGCGAGGTCACCACTCTGGCCAGATCCATCCCGGCCAGACCGGGGAAAGCGCGCGCAGCCGCAAGCGCCCTCTTCTCGTCCGCCTCGCCCGCCATGATGCAACCGCTCTGCGCGCCCTGCTCGCGCAGTAGGCGCGTCAGTCGCCGCGTGTCGATGTCGGCAATTGCCACCACGTCCTGCGCTCTCAGATAATCAGGCAACGAGGAATTCGCGCGGAAATTCGAGTGCAGGCGCGGCACATCGCGCACCACCAAGCCGGCCGCGTGTATACGATCGGCTTCCACGTCCTCGGCATTCACCCCGTAATTGCCGATATGGGGGTAGGTCAGCGTCACGATCTGGCGCGAATACGAGGGGTCGGTCAAGATTTCCTGATAGCCGGTCAAGGCCGTATTGAAAACCACCTCGCCGACCGTTGCGCCGTCAACACCGATAGATTGGCCGCGAAACACCGAACCGTCAGCAAGAACTAGGATGGCGGATCTAGGCACAGACAAGGAATACTCCGGAAGCAGGTGACAAAATTCAGGCGGGTCGCTTGCGCAGACCCGCCTGAACTTGAATGCCGCAATTATAGCCGTTTTGGGGAGGCGGCTTCAAGCTGTAAACGGCAGTTTGACGCACACGGGCGGCCTGAAAAGCGGCGCATTGGCAATGAGTGGGGCGTAGCTGATGCCAAATACTATTTTTCATGGTCTTTAGCCCATGGAGCGCAACGGTAACAGCACAGCCGTTGGGCTCCCGTCGGCCGCCCCATTGCGGGGAGAAAATCGGAGTTCCCGTGTGGGACATACGCCTCAAGGGCTTTAGTTCGTAACGGATCGCAGTCCCTCTTGTGGGCATACCCTATTCACGGACTACAGGCCTTGTATCCGTGCGCACCTTGACCTAGTTTGAAGATATCCAAAAGCACTCAAGGAGAGAGATCATGATGAACATTTCATCCGACATCAACCGGCTGACCAGGGAATCGTTTACCGACCCCGATTTTCCTCACGCCCCGCTGGACTGGACTCGGGATGAGGCGCGGGAAATTGCACGCAAGGAGGGGATCGAACTCACCGAAGATCACTGGGAAGCCGTGCGCGCCCTGCAAAGTTACTACGCCCATCATGAAGACGACGCCGTCATCAACCTGCGAGACCTGCACGACGCGTTGGACGAATGCTTCCACCAGAAAGGCGGCCTGAAATACCTGTACGCCCTGTTTCCCGGCGGGCCCATCGCACAGAGTTGCCGCATTGCCGGACTGAAGGCGCCCTTCCTCGCCACCGACCGCAGTTTCGGCAGCGTCGCCTAATACATACAAAGAAGCATCGTGGAAAATGGCCTATGGATAGCGGGTCAGGACATGGTTGCGGCCTATCGGACTTGAAGAATCGCAACGATTGGCGGCGGGAAGAGGTGTGTCTTGACGATTTTGCAGGTCGATTTTCGTTCTGTTGGCCAAGAAGACTGTGAAATTGCCTTTGAGGAGCTGGATTTGGCGCCGATCTTCTCTAAACGGGGGGCGAATTGCGAATTGCTGCTTTGCCATGCAGGCTCATCCCTGCATGAAGCAAACCGGGACAATTCCGGGTTCTTCGGCTTGGGTGAGGTAATCTGCGTCAAATCCGATTCCCGCCGCCCACACCAGCCGTCCGTCACACCACAGCAGCGGCAAACAGTCGCGCTGCCAGGGCGGGAAAGCGTATTCCTGTAACAGATTTTTGAGGCTGCGCCGCGGGCCACCTGCAATCAGCCGCATGTGTTCGCCGCCTTGCCGCACGCCCAGCACGACCCCCCCTGCTTCCAGCACCGCGCGCTTCAAGCCGGATCCCCGCGTTGACCTGAACTCGACCTTGACGCGCAGCGCTTCAAGGTGCAAAACGGCTTCGCCATGCCATGCCACCGATGCTTGCAATGCCCGTGCCTGGGTTGGGGCAAGGTAGGCGCCGCCACGAAAACGGCGCAGTTCGACGCTACCCAGGTTGACGCAGACGCGCGCGTCCTGCCGGGCCGTGATGAGCTGGTGCAGGGCCTGGTTGAGCTGCCGCTCGCTGGGCATACGAACTTTCATGAGATTTAGCCCATAGCGCGGGGTTGTTGCCGATATATCCGGACGGGTACCCCCTGAGACATCGGCGCTGCCACCACGGGCTTCAACCTGCGGAGAGTGCAAACGTGTTGCCTCTTCAGCCGCTATAAGGTCATGGCCCCCCGCTTGCGGGGAGAAGACCGCAGTAACGTCAAGGGGCATCGCGATCTGCTCGTGCGACAGGATGGGGGCGTGTCGACCGATAAAGTGGCGCAGCAGGTTGCGTGCACGCGGCTGCGACAGACGCGCCAGGACGGCACAATCGAGACGCTCGCCGGTCACTGCCTCTGCGGCGTCGAGCTTCGCCAGGTCATCCAGCAGTTCGGCCGCGTCCGCCTGCAGGGCGGCGGCGCGCGCGAGGGTGGCCGCATAACCGGGAAAACGCTCGGCGACGCGCGGCATGATGGTGTGGCGCAGGTCATTGCGGCGGTAGTTGCGGTCAAGATTGCTTTCGTCCTCCACCCATTCAAGGTCATGCACATCGGCATAGGCTCTAATATCTGAGCGCGCGACGCCCAGCAGCGGGCGCAACAGCGCCGCCTTCCAGCCGGAACGATGCTGCATTTCAGCCATGGCAGCGAGCCCCTCTGGGGCCGGCACCGCGCAGCAATTGCAGCATTAAGGTTTCGGCCTGGTCGTCCTGATGATGGGCGGTGAGGACGAAGTCGGACTCGGTCGCAGCAAAAATGCGGTGACGAACGGTTCGCGCAGCCGCTTCGATTCCTGCCGGGTCGTCACGCGCGATGGGCACGCGATGGACGGTGAGCGGAATGCGGTGCATTGCGCACAGATTGCGGCAGAAATCCGCCCAGGCGTCTGCATTTGGGGACAGGCCGTGATGCACATGCGCGCACGCGAGATGAAACGAGTAGCTGGCTTGCAGTTCCAGCAAAACGTGCAGCAGGACGACCGAGTCGCTGCCGCCGGAGAGGCCCAGCGCAAGTCGGGCGCCGGGCGGCACGTGACGTTGCAGCGCCGCCGCCGTGGCAGCCAGAATCTTGCCGGACTGCATCGTCACCTTGTTCCTCGCAATGACGAATGAATCAGCCCACGCTATTTGGCAGGCTCTGTCCTGAAGCTGCCATATGCCCGCAAGCGCTGGTAACGCATGGCAAGCAGGGTATCGAGCGAGTGCTTGCGCAAATCGGCGAGGTTGTCAGCCAGTGCGCGGCGCATGAACTGGAACATGCCGTCCCAGTCACGATGCGCGCCGCCCAGCGGCTCTTCGATGATTTGATCGACCAGCCCATGGGATTTCAGCCGCTCGGCGGTGATTCCCAGGGTTTCGGCCGCCACCGAGGCCTTGTCGGCGCTCTTCCACAAAATCGACGCGCAGCCTTCGGGCGAGATCACCGAGTACGTCGAGTATTGAAGAATCAACATGCGATCGCCGACGCCAATCGCCAATGCGCCGCCCGAGCCACCCTCGCCGACGATGGTGCAGATGATAGGGGTTTGCAATTCCGCCATCACGTAGAGATTGCGCGCGATGGCTTCGGACTGGCCGCGCTCTTCCGCCCCGATGCCGGGATAGGCGCCGGGCGTGTCGATGAAGGTCAAAATCGGCAGGCGGAATTTTTCGGCCAGACGCATCAGGCGCAGCGCCTTGCGGTAGCCCTCGGGACGTGGCATCCCGAAGTTGCGGTAAATCTTTTCCTTGGTATCACGGCCTTTCTGGTGACCGATGACCATCACCGGTTCGCCGTTGAAGCGCGCGATGCCTCCGACAATCGCCGCATCATCGGCAAAGGCACGATCGCCGTGTAGCTCGAAAAATTCGGTGAACAGACCCATCACATAATCCAGCGTGTAAGGCCGTTGCGGATGCCGCGCCACCTGGGACACCTGCCAGGCATTAAGCTTGGTGTAGATGTCCTTGGTGAGCGTCTGGTTTTTCTTTTGCAGGCGGCGAATTTCCTCCGAAATGTCGAGGGCGGAATCGTCCTGCACAAAGCGCAGTTCTTCGATCTTGGATTCAAGCTCCGCAATCGGCTGCTCGAAATCGAGGAAAGTGGTCTTCATAACTCAGGCCGTAAAGCAGGCGCGCATTGCATCAATGATGATGCCCATGTGCGCCGTGCGCGTGTCCATGCGAGACCTCATCCGCGCTGGCCGCACGCACTTCGGTGACCTCACACTGGAAATGCACGGACTGCCCGGCATAAGGATGGTTGCCATCCACCACCACCTTTTCTTCAGCGATGTCGGTCACGGTGTAGAGCATTTCCTCATCCCCGTCCATGGGCGAGCCGACAAACTGCATGCCGATTTCTATGGTATCGGGAAATACTTCGCGCGGTTCTATGCGCACCAGGTCTTCTTCGTATTCACCGAAAGCATCGGCCGGCTGAAGTTTGATGTTCACTTTGTCGCCGACCTGTTTGCCTTCCAGCGCCTGCTCGACCAGCGGGAAAATATTGTCATAGCCGCCGTGCAGATAGCTGATCGGCTCCTCGCTTTGCTCCAGCAGCTTGCCTTCCAGATCGTTGACGATATAGGTAAGGGTGACAACCGTATCCTTGGCGATATTCATTTGAGTTCCTTTACCAATTGCAGCACCTCGGCCGCGTGTCCCCTGCTGGCGACGCCATACAGTGCGTGTCGAATGACGCCCTGCTTGTCGATGACGAATGTGGAACGCACCACGCCTTTTCTTGTTATTCCGTCCACTTCCCTGTCCTGCAGCACGCCATAGGCTAAGCAGGTCGTGTCTTCCTTGTCGGCCAGCAGGAGCACGCTGATGCCGTGCTTGTCACGAAATTCGCCGTGCTTGATGCAGTCATCGCGCGACACACCCAGCACCACCGTATCAAACTTGGCGAAATCGCTCTCCAGTTCGGAAAACTCGATGGCCTCTGTTGTACAGCCCGGCGTATCGTCGCGCACATAGAAGTAGAGCACGACCTGCTTCTTTCCGAGATAGTCGGCCAAGCCGACGACATGCATATCCGCATCCGGGTTGGAAAAGTCCGGCGCACGATCTCCTGATTTCAACATGGGGTTCCTCCGCAAATCATTTTTTGGCGACATTCTATCAGGGGCCGGGTAAAACGCATGGCTATAATCGCCAAATGACCAAGCTGCTCGGTGGCCTCACGCCCGCCCGATTCCTGCGCAATCACTGGCACAAACGCCCTCTTCTCATCCGCAACGCCGTGCCCGGCTTTGCCGGTTTGCTTACGCCCGGGGAGATGTTCGCGCTGGCTGGTCGCGACGATGTGGAATCCCGCCTGATATGCGGCAGCGGCGCCGACTGGCAACTCGATCACGGCCCCTTTCACAAGAATGATTTCAAGCGCCTGCCCAAAACCGAATGGACCTTGCTGGTGCAGTCACTCAACCACTTCCTGCCTGAAGCGGACGCCCTGCTTGCGCGCTTCAACTTCGTCCCGCACGCGCGGCTGGATGATTTGATGGTGAGCTATGCCGTGTCCGGTGGCAGCGTCGGGCCGCATTTTGATTCGTACGACGTGTTTCTGTTGCAGGGCCAGGGACGCCGCCGCTGGCAAATTGGCGCTCAGTCGGATTTGCGCCTGCTCGATGAGGCGCCGCTGAAAATCCTGCGCCAGTTCCAGCCCGAGGAAGAATGGGTGCTTGGCCCCGGCGACATGCTTTATCTGCCGCCACACTACGCCCATTATGGCGTGGCGGAAGATGTCTGCATGACCTATTCCATCGGTTTTCGCGCTCCCGCCGTGCCGGAACTGGCGCACGAATTTCTCTCTCACCTGCAAGATACGCTGCAACTTGAAGGCATGTATACCGATCCCGGTTTGCGCCCGCAAAAACACCCGGCGGAAATCGGCCGCGCCATGCTGGACCAGATCGAAGCCATGATCGCCCGCATACGATGGAAGAAAAGCGATATCGCCGAATTCGCCGGATGCTATCTTTCTGAACCCAAGCCGCATGTATTCTTCAATGCGCCCGGACGTGAACTCACACGCGCGGCATTTTCCAGACAGGCCGACAAGCATGGCGTTGCACTGCACCTCAAAACCCGCATGCTGTTTGTGGAGAACCGCTTCTTCATCAATGGCGAAGCCTTTACTCCGGCAGTCAGTGAACTCGTCGCACTCAAGACCCTGGCAGACAACCGTCGGCTGGTCCCGCCCATTCCCTCCACCCTGCTTCCCCGCCTGCAGAGCTGGCATGGCGCCGGCTGGCTCGTTATCGACAACGACTAGGGGCCTGTCGGACTTAAGGGAAACCGGCCGCGAATCCGCCTGGCCGGTTGCTATTTCGCCGTTTTCCTGGTCAATAGACTATTGACCTGCAAAACCGGCAAAATCCACTCTCGCCCAGCCGACAATCGCCACCATTCTTCAAGTCCGACAGGTCCCAAGCAATGAACTCCCTATCCTTCGCCACCATAAACGAATATCAAGCCGCACTTGATCGACTCATTGCCGCGGCACAGCACCGAATCCGCATCCACGATCGCAATCTTGCCGATGGCGACTTCAACACTGTGGTACGCCATGACAGCCTGCGTAGCTTTTGCGTGGCAGGAGCCGGACGACGGATCGAAATCCTGCTGGATGAAACCGACACCGTGCAATACCATTGCCCGCGCCTCATGCAACTGTTGCGGGACTTTGGTCACGTCATCGAAATCCGCCAGACCGAACCCGGCTCCGAACGTCCCGAACACGGATTCGCACTCGCCGACCGTCACGCCGTCCTCAGGCGGCATGACAAGGATGACTTGCGCGGCAGCCTCGATCTGGACAATGTGCACGATGCCGTGCTGTTACACGATCTGTTCGAAAGATTGTGGGAGCGTGCGCCGGTGGTTGTTCCGGCAACAACGCTAGGCCTGGGCTGACAGCCACTCCAGTTCCCCGATACTGAAACCGGCCTGCCTGCGCGCTTCGATATTGAACGGCGGCTTGAACTGTGGCGCGTTATATTCCTTCAGCAGTTGCCGGTAGCTGGCTTCAGCTTCCAGTCCGCGTTGCTCGCACAGCCAGGCGAACCAGCGGCTGCCGATGGCGACATGACCGATTTCGTCACGCTCGATCACGGCCAGGATTTCAACGGCGCGCGCATCCCCCGCCTGGCGCAATTTCTGCGCGATGCCCGGAGTGACATCCAGCCCGCGCGCTTCGAGCACGCGCGGGACCAGCGCCATGCGCACAAGCGGGTCATGCGCAGTCTTGAGCGCCATTTCCCACAAGCCGGCGTGCGCGGCGAAGTCGCCGTAGGCATGATCCAGCGATGCCAGGTGCTGGCTCAGCAGGTCGAAGTGGCGGGCCTCCTCCGCCGCCACACTCACCCAGTCGCGATAAAAGTCTGTGGGCATTCCGGCAAAGCGCAGGGCCGCATCGAGAGCGAGGTTGATGGCGTTGAATTCGATATGGGCAAGCGCATGAATGAGTGCGGCACGTCCCTCAAGGGTATCGACCCGGCGACGCGGGACCCTCAAAGGAGAAACCAGTTCGGGTCGGGCGGGGCAACCAGGCAGGGCGATCGCCCCGCGCGGCTCATTCTCGCAGGCCGCAACCAGGCCGAGCTGCCAGTCAGCCCACAGCACCCGGGTGAGCGTAACTTTCCGGCTGGGCTCGCGGGCAAGCAGGCACTGCGTCAGGCGTTCCGGCAGGGAGCTTCTTAATGCATAGTCCATTTCTAAAGATGTATAACCCAATTAACGGCGGTCCAGCCATCTGATTGCGCCGAGTGCGATGGCCAGAAATACCGTCAGCGGCAATGCCGCGACAACCCATACCGGCCAGTCGTTGAGCAGGCCCATATAGCCGAACAGACGACTGAACATATGGAAAGCCAGCCCGGCCAGAATGCCAATGAATATCTTTACATTCGTGCCGCGCGCGCGCGGGCCCTGCAGGGCAAAGGGCATGGCCAGCAACATCATCACGGGAATAATGAAAGGATTGATGAATTTCGACCAGAGGGCAATTTCGTAGCGCGCAGCCTTTTGCTGGTTCTTCTTCAAATGCCCCACATAATGCATCAGGGTGCGCGCAGACATTTTTTCCGGCGCGATCAAAAGTACGCTCAGGATATCCGGTGACAGTACCGAGCGCCATGGCTGGCTCAAACTGGTCCCGGCATGGACCCCGGCGGCATCGAAACGGGTCTCGATCACCCGCTGCAAGTCCCACATCTTGTGGCCGCGCCAGACGGCCTGTTCGGCGGTGCTGATGTATTTGAGTTGTCTGTCGTCATCAAACCCGTAAATGTTCACGTCGCGCAGAGTGCTGTCGGGCATGACTTCGCGCACATTGACAAATGCGTTCCCATCCTTGAGCCATAGTCCGGACCGGAATTGCTGGCTCACCACGGATTGGGTGGGGGATAGCTTGAGCCGCTGCGCGCTTTGTTCCGACCAGGGCGCAACATATTCACCCAGAAATAGAATGAACAAGGACAGTGCAACGCCGATGGCTCCAAAATAACCCGCTACCCGCCAGTGCGACAGACCAGACACCTGCATGACCGCAAATTCTGAATTGCCGGCCAGGCGCGACAACGCAAACAGTGTGCCGATCAGCGCCGCTACGGGCAGAATCTCGTAGACATGACCCGGCATGCTCAATGCAACGACCAAGGCCAGCCTGCCCAGTCCATAACTGTTGCGCCCAAGTTGCTCGAGTTCCTTGATCACGTCGAAGAAGGCAAAAAGCACCAGTAGCGACGCCATGACAAACCCGATCGCCGCCAGCGCCTGGCTGGACAGGTAACGCGCCAGCGTGCTCACGTCTTCCTCCGCGACCAGGGTTGAACCCGCATGCGCTGATAAAACAGCAGCGCCGTGGCTGCCGCCATCAGCATATGAACGGCAAACACTCCGAGCCAGGGATTGAGCTTATCCTGCGCCACCCAGGCCTGACTCAGCGACAGCAGATTGTTGTAGATGAAATAAAGCAGGAGTGCGATGGCCAGCCCGTAGGAGCGTCGCGCCCGGGCATTGACGAAACCCAGCGGAATGGCCAGCAGCGCCAGAATCGGCGAGCTCAGCGGCAATCCCGACCGCCACAGTAGTTCAGCCCGTGATTCGGGCGTGGAGAGTCGCAGCAGTCGCGAAATTCTTGCCTGCCTGAGGGATTTCGCATCCTTGTTCACAACGACCGGATCGAGACGCATCCAGTAACGCTCGAAATTGATAATTTGGTAATTCAGCTGCCCGGGCCGCCCTTCATAGCGGCGTCCATGCTTGAGTACCAGATAACGCGATCCATCGGGCTGTACCGAGTAGTTGCCTTCATTTGCCACCACCAGGCCCAGTTCGCCATCTTCCAGCGACTGCATGAAAATGTTGCGTACGATGCCTGTCAGGGGATTCAGCGATTCGACGAAATACACCCGTTTTCCTTGATTGGTTTCGGCAAACAGACCGGGGGCGATCGCCGCGGATTCGCTGCGGCTTTGCAGTTCCTGTTTGTATTCGTCTTTCTTGGCGAGCGACCAGGGTATCAGCACCACAGTCAACAAGGTGATCACGAGAGTGATGGGCAGGGCAAAGCCGAGCACCGGACGAATCCACTGAGTGAGCGACAATCCGGAGTTGAACCAGATGATCATTTCGCTATCGCGCCATAATCTGGAGAAAACAAGCAGCACGCCTGAAAACAGCGCTATCGACAGCAGTACCGGCAAAAAATACAGCAGGGAAAATCCCAGGTAGGCCAACAGCGCTTCGTTTGGCAGTTGGCCGCGCGCCACGTCCCCCAGCAGGCGGATAAACAGGGTGACCAGCGCAATGGCAATCAGCACGACCAGCACGGCGGCCGTCGTTAAAGCGATCTCGCGAATCAGGGAGCGGTGATAGAGCATGAATCAGGAATCCGGGCGAGGGGAATTGAAACTGGAACAGGCGTGCTTTTGACAATCAGCCAGGCCTGCGCCAATAATCATCCAAGAGCCTGATTGGTTTTTTTGAGCACACACATGGAAAACAGGGAAATTGAAGTCGAATTTAGCATAAAAAGCGGTGCGCCCGCGAAGCAGCGCAGCGCCTGCATCGTCGTCGGGGTGTTTGAAAAGCGCAAGCTCTCTGCACCGGCCCTCGAGATCGACCGCGCGAGTGATGGCTATCTCTCGGAAATCCTGCGCGGCGGTGATCTGGATGGCAAGGCGGGCGCCACCCTGTTGCTGCACAAGGCGCCCAACATCCTGGCGGATCGTATTCTGCTGGTCGGCCTGGGCCCGGAACGCGATTTTCACGAGAAGGCGTATCGTGAAAGCATCGCTACGGCGGTCAAAACCCTGCGCGACACGGGTTCGACCGAGGCCGTCATCACCCTGACCGAACTGCCCGTCAAAAAACGGGATGTGATGTGGAATGTCGAACAGGCCGTGCGCTACGCGCACAAAGCCCTGTACCGCTTTGACCGGATGAAAAGCAAACCGGAGCCACGCCGCCCGCTCAAGCATCTGAGCTTTTCTGTCGCAGGCCGGGGCGAATTGAAAGCCGGCGAAACCGGTCTCAGGCGTGGCCTGGCGATTGCGCATGGCATGGGGCTGGCGAAAGATCTGGGCAATCTGCCCTCCAACATCTGCACCCCCGAGTACCTGGCGGAACAGGCCCGCACACTGGCCAATAGCTACGGATTTCAGTGCGACATACTCGATCAGGCCGCTTGCGAGAAACTTGGCATGGGTTCCTTCCTGTCTGTCGGCAAGGGCAGCGACAAACCCCCGCGTTTCATCGTGCTGAAACACGAAGGTGGCAAGAAAGGCGACAAACCGGTGGTGCTCGTGGGCAAGGCCATCACCTTCGATGCCGGCGGCATTTCGCTCAAACCCGCCGCCGAGATGGACGAGATGAACTACGACATGAGCGGCGGCGGCGCGGTAATCGGCGCCTTCCGCGCCATTGGCGAACTGGAGCTGAAACTCAACGTCATCGGCCTGGTGCCTTCCTGCGAAAACATGCCGGATGCCAAAGCCAACAAGCCGGGCGACATCGTCACCAGCATGTCCGGCCAGACCATCGAGATTCTCAATACCGATGCCGAAGGCCGCCTCATCCTGTGCGATGCACTGACCTACGCCGAGCGTTTCGAGCCGGATGCCGTGATCGATCTGGCAACACTGACCGGCGCCTGCGTCATCGCGCTGGGACATCACCCGAGCGCGCTCTACAGTAATAATGAGAGTCTTGCGCGTGAAATTGAACACGCCGCCGACGATGCCTGGGATCGGGTCTGGCGCATGCCGCTGTGGGAAGACTATCAGGAGCAACTCAAGAGCAGCCTCGCCGACATGGCCAACATAGGCGGACGTCCCGGCGGTTCGATCACCGCCGCCTGCTTTCTCTGGCGCTTTGCCAAGAAGTACCACTGGGCACACCTCGACATTGCAGGCACCGCGTATAAAGGCGGGCGCGACAAAGCCTCCACCGGCCGCCCGCTACCGCTGCTCGTACACTTTCTGCTGAACCGCGAAGTCAAGTGACCGAGATCAGCTTTTACACCTTCGCCGACAACAAACTGGACGTGGCGCGCAAACTCGCTGCCAAGGCGTATTCGCAAGGCAAGCAGGTGATGATATACGCACCCGAGCCCGAGGTTGCCGACGCCATTGACCGTTTGTTGTGGACCACCCCTGCGCTGGGCTTTCTGCCGCATTGCCGCGACAGCGACGCCGTTTCGGCAGATACCCCCGTGCTGATCGGCGCCAACGCCGCCGCGCTGGCTCAGGCAGATGTCATGATCAACCTGCACCATGACTGGCCGCCCGCGTTTGCCCGCTTCGAGCGCCTGCTGGAAATAGTCGGTCAGGACAAGACCGACCGCGAGCAAGGCCGGGTACGCTACCGCTTCTACCAGGAGCGCGGCTACGCCATCACGCCCATTGATTTGCGGAATGCAGCCTGACTGATTGGGAGACTGCCATGAGTGACAACCCGCTGCTGGACAAGATGGAAGCGCTGATGAAGAAACATCGGGGTGGCGCCGGCTTGCCCCCAACTTTAAACAAACCGGCTCCCGGCGCCTGGCTGCCGGTACTCACGGATGTAGTCAAACGCGGCACGGCGCACGGCCTCGGCGGGACAGACGCCCGGCCCGGAAATCCGACCCGGCCTGCTTCGCTCTCCCCCGCTTCGCAGGTCGAGCCGGCGCCCGCAGCCGTCATCCAATCTCCGGCAACGGACAAGGCTGTCCTTTCCGATACAGTCGCGCAGCAACTCATGAGCGAGCTTGTGCCCAAACTTTCCGCCGCGATGGAAAAGCAGCTTGCCGGCGAGTTGCGCAAGAAACTTGACGAGAGCTTGTCGGGCCTGCTGTCGCAATTTGATGTCAATATGCGCGAAATCGTGCGTGAGGCCGTCGCCGAAAAACTGAGCAACAAGCCCGAAAAGACTGACTGAATTTTTTACGGCATTCACGCAACGGGGAGCCAGTGGGACTTGCTTGATCCGGCATCCTTTGCTTTTTTTGACTGGACATACGATCGTTCACAGGCTTTAGCCCATGGAAAGCCGGCGTCCCCTTATGGGGTTCGGGCCTTCACTCGCAAGGAATAGGCCGTGGTCGCATAGCCGCAAATGTAGCAACAACCACGCTCCGCGGAATGGCGAAATCAAAATTATTAGCGCTTCCTATAGGATAATTACAGCTTTTACGCTGTCCCCATGGAACTCGCCAAATCCTTCGAACCCGGTGATATCGAAAACCGCTGGTACGCTCACTGGGAATCCGCGGGTTATTTCAAACCCGGTGATCGCTCCGGCAAGCCGGCTTACTGCATCATGCTGCCGCCGCCCAACGTCACCGGCACGCTGCACATGGGCCATGCTTTCCAGCATACCCTGATGGACGCGCTGACACGCTATCACCGCATGTGCGGCGACAACACCCTGTGGCAACCGGGCACCGACCATGCCGGCATCGCCACACAGATTGTGGTGGAACGCCAACTCGACGCGCAAAAGATTTCCCGCCACGACCTGGGCCGCGACAAATTCCTCGAAAAGGTCTGGGAGTGGAAGGAACATTCAGGCTCGACCATTACCCGGCAAATGCGGCGCATGGGCGCCTCACCTGACTGGAGCCGCGAACGCTTCACCATGGACGACGGACTCTCACGCGCCGTCACCGAAGTCTTCGTCCGTCTTTACAACGAGGGACTGATCTACCGCGGCAAGCGGCTTGTGAACTGGGATCCTGTGCTCGCTACGGCCGTCTCGGATCTGGAAGTGGTGAACACCGAGGAAGACGGTTTCATCTGGGAAATTCATTACCCGCTGGAAGACGGCACGGGTTTTCTGACGGTCGCCACGACCCGTCCGGAAACCCTGCTGGGCGACACCGCAGTGGCCGTACACCCGGATGACGAACGCTACCGGCATCTTGTCGGCAAGCGGGTGCGCCTGCCGGTTGCCGAGCGCAGCATCCCCATCATTGCGGACGAGTATGTCGATCGTGAATTCGGTACCGGCGTCGTCAAGATCACGCCGGCGCACGACTTCAACGACTGGCAGGTCGGCCAGCGCCACCAGTTGGTCGCCATCAGCGTGTTCACGCTTGACGCGAAAATCAATGAATTCGGACCCGCAGAATATCAGGGGCTGGATCGTTACGTTGCGCGCCAGAAAATCCTTGATGAATTAAGAGCCCGCGGCCAGCTGCTCTCCGCCAGGCCACACAAGCTCATGATCCCGCGCGGCGACCGCAGCCATGCGGTGATCGAGCCCATGCTCACCGACCAGTGGTTCATGAGCATGGAAAACCTTGCCCGGCGAGGACTGGAGGTGGTGGACAGTGGCGAACTGAAGTTTGTGCCGGAAAACTGGAGCACCACCTATCGCCAGTGGCTGGAGAACATCCAGGACTGGTGCGTATCGCGGCAACTGTGGTGGGGGCATCGCATCCCGGCGTGGTATGACGCGGACGGCAATTTTTACGTCGCGCACAACGAAGCCGCGGCCAGAAAACTGGCGGGCGGCCGCGAACTCACGCAGGACAAGGACGTGCTCGACACCTGGTTCTCGTCCGCGTTGTGGCCCTTCTCCACGCTCGGCTGGCCCGACGACACACCTGAGCTCGAACGCTATCTGCCGACCTCGGTACTGGTCACCGGCTTCGACATCATTTTTTTCTGGGTTGCGCGGATGGTGATGATGTCGCTGCATTTCACGGGGAAGGTGCCGTTCCGCGAAGTCTATGTCACCGGACTGGTGCGCGACAGCGAAGGCCAGAAAATGAGCAAATCCAAGGGCAATGTGCTCGACCCGATTGATCTCATCGATGGCGTTACCGTAGACGATCTGGTGAGGAAGCGCACCCTGGGACTGATGAATCCGAAACAGGCCGAGAGCATCGAAAAACGCACGCGCCGCGAATTCCCCAATGGCATCGCCGCCTTTGGCAGTGATGCGCTGCGCTTCACCTTCGCCAGCCTGGCCACGCATGGCCGCGATATCAAGTTCGATCTGCAACGCGCTGAGGGCTATCGCAATTTCTGCAACAAACTGTGGAACGCCACCCGCTTCGTGCTGATGAATCTGAAAGGCCACGATTGCGGTCTGGATGAAGCACAGCCGCTCGCGTATTCCGATGCCGACCACTGGATAACGGCACGTCTGCATCAGGCAGAGCGAGACGTAGGCGAAGGCTTTGCCGCCTACCGTTTCGACCAGGCGGCGCGGGCAATTTACGAATTCGTCTGGGACGAATACTGCGACTGGTATCTGGAACTCGCCAAGGTGCAGTTAAGTACCGGCGATGCGGCCCGGCAGCGCGCCACGCGCCGCACACTCGCCAAAGTGCTGGAGACCACGCTGCGACTGGCTCACCCCATCATCCCCTTCATTACCGAAGAGCTCTGGCAGAAGGTCGCCCCGCTCGCAGGCGCATCCGGCGACAGCATCATGCTTGCCGCCTGGCCCGTGCCGGATGCGTCACGCCATTACCCCGACAGCACGGCGCGCATTCAATTGCTGAAGGAACTGGTCAGCGCCTGCCGCACCCTGCGCGGTGAAATGAATCTCTCCCCCGCGCAGCGTATCCCGCTCATCGCGGAAGGCGACGCCGAACTCGTCAACGGCCTCGCACCCTATATGAGCGCTTTGGCCAGGCTGAGCGAAGTAGCGGCCGTGGCCCGGCTTCCCGAAGCCGATGCGCCGGTCGCCATCGTCGGTGACATCCGCATCATGCTCAAGGTCGAGATCAACAGGGAGGAAGAACGAACGCGTCTGGCCAAGGAAATTGCCCGGATCCGCCACGAGATCGGCAAAGCCCAAGGCAAGTTGGGAACCCCGAGCTTTGTCGACAAGGCTCCGGCAGCGGTCGTGGCGCAGGAAACGACGCGCCTGGCTGATTTCAGCGCCACGCTGGCAAAGCTGGAAGCGCAGCACAATAGCCTGTCAGAGTAAAAAATGCCCGCGGGATGCGGGCATTTTTCCAGGGAGCCGTTCCGCCTAATCCTTCTTCGGCCCGTTCGCAACCGCGATCAGCATGTCGCGAATGTCCTCCGGGGCATAAACGATGCGCAGGAAATGTCCCATGCTCAGGTCGGGAAGCGCCAGGGCAAGCCGATAACGGCCAAACAGCGCATAGACTTCGTCGTTCACCACAAACATTTCATAAGGCAGCGCAGCGATTCGATCCTGCACGCCGATTTTTGACATCCAGGCGGCATCGCCAGTCTTCTCATTGTTCAAGCCCACCCCGAATACCGCTATTTTCTGCTCCGGCATGACAATCTCATACACCTTGCTGACTTCCGCCTTTTCCCGGGCCAGATTGTCGCGCACGGTTCTCACGGCATCATCAAAACTGTCGTGTACCGCCAGCAGGTTCTTGCTGTTGTCGAAACGCTCCATTCCCGCCATGTATTGATACTTGGGAAGAAAATCCGCCTCTTCGTCGCCGCCAAACCCGTGGCCGGCGCCCAATGCCTTGGCCAATCGGGTTTGCAGGGCACGCACCGCAGTCTCGGCCTGCGGGTAGCGGTTGCGGAAATAGGCGCGATACCAGTAATCCGGATTCATGTAGGACACCGAACCATCCGCGGCCACCCCGACCCGGATCGGCGCGGCAATGATATTCGCCCCTCCCAGTTCGCGCACTTTCGCCAGCATCGCCTCATCCGTCACCACGACCACGCCATGACCGGACAAACCTTTGGGCTGATAACTCGCCAGCACCTGGAAACCCGCGCCACTGAGCTTGGCCTCCACCGCGTCCACCACCTCGTTCAACTTCCCTGGACGCACCTTGTCGGCCGAAATATAAGGCGCCACGGCAAACGCCGCGAACGAATAAACACTGAGAAAAATAGCAAGTACAAAACGTCGCAACATGATTGCCCTTAGGGAAATAAAAAAACCGGGGTCGCAACCCCGGTCGTTATTATACCAAGCGCGCGGGCAATCAGAACTTCGCGCCGTAGGCCACGCCGATGGAATACTGGTACATCTTGATTTCTTCCTGACTCGTTGTGAAAGGTGGCCCGAAGTTTGAAAGGAAGGAAGACCCGCTCACCGAGTTCTCGAGGGCATACATGCCGGCCACGGTCAGTTCCCCGCCGCCCGCGGTGGTGTAGGTGAAGCCCAGGGTAATGTTGTCCTGGACCACGCCCGGCGCCAGGATGTTGAAGGTGACGTCGCTGCCGCTGATGG
Organism: uncultured beta proteobacterium; assembly: GCA_963726485.1. GTDB lineage: Bacteria > Pseudomonadota > Gammaproteobacteria > Burkholderiales > Thiobacillaceae > Thiobacillus. The sequence goes on from CAVSCL010000010.1 coordinate 86,762, forward strand.
GGTTGTCGCCATGGTTCCAGCCGCCGCGAACCAGCCACTGCTGGTTGACCCGGTACTCGGCGCCCAGTTTCCAGACGTTGATGTCGGACCAGCCGAAGCCGGCGCCCTTGTTGCCGCCCAGACACTGCGAAAAATCTCCCCCCATGCAAGCCAGCAGGTTGTCCTGAGGATTGCTGATGGAATCCACCCCGCTGTAGTTGATGCGCACGTAATCCAGTGCCAACAACAGTTGCGGGGTTGCCTGCCAGGCCACACCCGCGCCGAAGTTCTCGGGAATGTCGAAGTCCCCCTGTTGGGCGAACAGGCCCTTGTACTTTGAGAGTTCATCGAAGTTCATTTTGCTGGCGTAGACCGCGCCGATGGTGACCGTCGGCGTGATCTTGCCCTGGTAGCCGATGCGCACCCCGTAACCCCAAGGAGTCGTCATAGTCTTTATTGGAAACATTGGCGGGAGAAGTAGAAAACCCGGCGAAGGGCTGGATGCCCTCGGCCTTGAAGCGCTGGTAGCCGATCAGCGGTGCGATGCCGATAGAATGGTTGGGCGCCAGCTTGTAGGCCAGCGTGGGGGCAATGACCAACTGCATCAGATCCACCCCCAGCTTGCCCGATCCGCACAGCAGGTTGCCTGTACCGGGGTTGCCGAAGCCGGCGCAAGCCCCCGCCGGAATCTGGCCGCCGGGGTAATCGGTGTTCATCCCACCATTGCCGTACACGGTCACGCCCAGGGCCAAGTCGGGATTCAGCATCTTGTTGAAACCGAACTCGGGAATCAGGAAGTAATCGCTGTCGCTGTCGACCGAGAAGTCATACACCGCGTCGAAGGGGGCCGACGTGTCGGTGCGCTTCGCCGAGCGATGCGGGCTGAACAGATCCACACCGACATCCCAGCGGTCGCCCGCGAACCCCATGGCCGCCGGGTTATTGGCGCCGCCGAAGGTGTCGTCGTTGAAGGCGATCGAAGCACCAGCCCGGCCCTTGGCCTTCATGCCGTAGCCGTGGGAGAAATAGCCATTGGTGGCGAAAGCGCTGGTGGTCAGACCGGCCAGCACCATGAATGCGAATATGCGATTAAGTTTCATCTTGGAGTGTCCTCACTTGGGCAATTTAAATCTTTGTTAACATCAGGCATCGGCCATTTTTTAGGTTGACCATTTTTTCTTGGCAACGCATTACCGATGAAATGATGCATTCATCTAATTAATAATGCTTGGGCATGATAGGTTTGCCTGTTTCTTTATGACAAGCTGTTTGCCCTGGTTATGCCGAAACACTCTCTTTTTTGTGGAAAAAACGCCACAATCGACGTCAGCACCGGATCGGATAATCACAAAAAAAACCGGCGATCAACTCGCCGGTTTTTGCAGGTCTCCTGCCTGCTGCCGTTCGGATGTTCTTCAGATAAAGAGGCAGATGTCGGATTCGCCGGCAAATTCGAAGAAGGAAGCTGCTCCGACGTATTCGAGCCCGTCCATGAAATCACTGTGCTCGAAACCGAACAGTTCGACGGTCATCTGGCAGGCGAGAAATTTGACTTCCGCCTCCCGACACAACTCGCGCAACTCCGGGATGGTGGCCACACCAGTGTTGGCGATGGTCATTTTCATCAGGCTGGTGGCCACATTCTCGTAACCGGGTATGAGCGACTGGATTGCATTGGGCATATTCCAGTTGATGCTCTTGAACCATTTGGGACCAAAAGGCATTTTCATGGGCATGCCAGGGTTACCCAGGGGGCTGATCCTGAGACCGGACAGGTCCTTGCGCACCAGTTGCAGACCATAGAAAGTAAAGAAAATCTCAACTTCATAACCCAGTGCCGCAGCGGTCGATGCCAGAATAAACGGGGGATAAGCCCAGTCCAGCGTGCCCTTGGTGGCGATAATGGCAAGTTTTTTGGTATCCACGGTGTCTATCTCCTGCTCCGGTTAATAAAAATAGCGCCGTCTGCGTTGTATCCGGGGTAGCGGCGCCTGGTCTTTATTTCTTTTTGGCAATTAATTCATTAATGCCTCGACGCCTCGACAAAAATGGCCGATGCATGGTGCTATTTCTTCTTCATAAAGAAGACGAACTCGCCGCCGGCTTCGGCGGTTGACAACAATTCGTTACCGGTCTGCTTGGCGAACGCAGCGAAATCCTTGACCGAACCCGGGTCGGTGGACAGGATTTTCAGAACCTGGCCGCTCGCCACTTCAGCCAGGGCCTTCTTGGCACGCAGAATGGGCAGGGGACAGTTCAGGCCGCGGGCATCGAGTTCTTTATCGAAATTCATTGAGTTCTCCTCACAATCAATCGGAATATACTGAAAAAAGTTGGGCTACATTAAACCAGTTACAGTTTGTTTGCAACTTGAAAAGCTCAATTTATCGTGGTGCGGGATTGCGTTTTTCCTGGCTGGCTGAGTTGATTGCCGGAACGCGCCCAAGCCATGATGCCGCCCGCCAGATTATGCATATTTCCATAACCCTTTGCGGCCATGAAAGCGCAGGCCTGCGCCGAGCGCGCGCCCGAGCGACAATAGATCACAACCGGCTTGTTCTGCGGAATATCCATCGCACGCAGCGGCAGCAGATGCAGCGGGATATGAATCGCCCCGTCGATAACGCCCTGTGCCACTTCGGCTTCGGACCGCACGTCAATCAAATGCACATCTTCTACCCCGGCCACAAAACCAGGATCGACTTCCTTGAAACCGGACATTCCAAACATCGTCACCGACTCCTGTAATTAAATCAGAATTTAATAATATACTATGGAGCACATATTTTATCAATTTGCCAAGCGATTAGCAGCGCTGTGCACCGTGGTACAGATTTCCCACATGGCGCGCTTCGGCAAAAAAACAGCCAGCGCTCGATGATGGCACCCAGCAGACCGGAAAAGGCCGCCACCATGGGCGGCTTGGCCGCCGTGCTGGTTGAAAATCCAGATCAACATCAATCCGGGTCGCGTAAAGCCCATCCCGAACACGGCCAGTTTGAGAACGCCGGTTTTCGGCGAGCCAACTTGTAACCAAGCTCGCTGCTGTCCGGATAAACGAGAGGGTGAATCGCTAAAAGCTTCGATGGCCTAAGCAACAAAGGCAAGCGCGAAAAACCTTGTCGTGTCGGACTTGATCCGGCATCCCTTTGCCTGATTTGACTGGGCCTACGATCGCGCTTCACCAAAGCCCCCCGATCAGGGTACTGGACCGCGCTGCCCGAGCATGGAATGAATGATCGGCGTCGAAAATTGCACGCGGGATACTTGATCAACTCATAGGCACGGCCACTCAAATGCAGTCTGGTAGATCTATCGGGCGAAATGGGGTACGTCGTTCAGTAACTTCTCGATCAAGGTCTGTACCTCGCCCGTATCCCACTCAATCGCACCGCTCAGCGAGTAACGCACCCGCCCTTCGGCATCCAGCAAGAAGCTGGTGGGCAGCGCAAACACTTTCCAGCGGCGCGTATTCAGGCTTTCGGGATCCAGCAGGATGGGAAATTCCAGTTTCATGCTGGGCAGAAACGCGTTTACATCCGCAAGGGTTTCCCCGCTAGCCACACCCAGAATCACCAAAGGCTGGCCTGCCATTTTCTGTCGCAACTTTTCCATCGAAGGCATTTCCTGCCGGCAAGGCGGGCACCAGGTTGCCCAGAAATTGACCAGTAAGACGCGACCACGGTAATCCGACAAGGATTTCTCGACATTGGACAGATCACGCGCCACCAGCGCCGGCGCAGCCACCGGTTCGCGCGCCTGGAAGCCCGCCGCGAAGCCCTGCGCACCTGGCACCAACAGCATCGCGCCCACAATCAAACCAAGGTGTTTCATTTTCCACATGCCCATGACTGAAACTGATTCTGCAACATGGCATCCAGACGCTTGCCCTCTTCGATCTCAAAAGCTGTGGCGTCGTCACGCACCCAATAGCCCTCGCGCAACTTTTCGAGCATTACGCTTTGTAGGCGTACCCCGGAATTTTGCAGCACTTGCATCAATGCCGGCAACCAGGGCGTTGCGGCCGATCTTCGCGGTTGCAGCAACAATATCTGTCCACCTTCCAACTTGCCCAGCTCCAGATAAGCCGGCTCATCCAACGGGTCAGCGCTTGCATACAAGTTGGGATAGAGCAGTGCTACACAAAGCTGCGAACGCTCACTGGCAGTCAGTTCGCTCATGGCACGCAGTACAGGCCTGACCGCACGCGAGATCGCCAGAACTCTAACCTGTTTCCCCGTGCTCATGGCCGCCTTCAACCACCGGCGAGCATCCTGAGTCGGCACGGCATCCATACTGCTGGGCAACAAGGGCAGAAAATAACTGGAGGCGAGATCCACTTGCCACACTTCCGTGCCCCCTTGCGCAAGCCTCTTGGCCGCATGGATTTCCGCTTCAGACAAGCCGCGCTCGGACGCCACCCACAGCAGCAAATCGGGGCCGGATGCGGCGTACCGGTCGTAGGTCAGACCGCCGGAATCTGGCAGGCTTAAGGATTCCGCGTAGGCAAGCGACCCGTTCAAAAGCGTTTCGGACAGGAACAAAATAGTCAGAAGCAGACGATATAAAAACATGCGTCAATAATCCTGGGAGCCCTGAGCTATCCAGCGCCCCGAACGCCCACCCTGCTTTTCCAGCAGCCGCACGCCCTCAATCCGCATGCTGCGATCCACGGCCTTGCACATGTCGTAAATGGTCAGAAGCCCTACGCTGACTCCGGCCAAGGCTTCCATTTCGACCCCGGTTTTGCCGACCGTCTCGGCTGTCACCTGACACTCGACCCAGGAGTTGGCAAGGTCATGACTGAATTCGACTGCCACCCTGGTCAGCGCCAGCGGATGACACAGCGGAATCAGATCGGAAGTCCGTTTGGCAGCCTGTATTGCCGCAATTCGCGCCACGCCCAAAACATCACCTTTTGCCGCTTGTCCGCCCAGGATGCGGGACAGGGTATCGGGCAACATGCGGATACGGCCCGATGCGACGGCAATGCGTAGGGTGTCGGCCTTGTCCGCGACATCCACCATCACGGCGCGGCCCTCCTGGTCGAAATGGGTAAAATCGCTCATGAGTTTTTGAACCAGTTTGCAACTCGATCATCTTAGCACCGTGCTGAAACGAACCCTGCTCGCCCTCTGCCTCTTCTGCAATCCGCTTGCAGCCGCCGATCTGCCCGATCTTGGCGAGGTTTCCCGGCAATATTTTTCCAGCCAGGAGGAACAAGGCCTGGCGCGCACCATCATGCGCAGCATCTACGCAGACCCGCTTTATCTGGACGACCCCGAGATCGAGGCCTATCTGGAAACCCTGGGGTACCGTCTGGTATCGGTCAGTTCCCGCAACCAGCACAGTTTCAATTTTTTCGTCATTCAGGATCCCAGTATCAACGCCTTTGCCTTGCCCGGCGGCAATATCGGCGTTCATACCGGACTCTTGCTCGCCGCCCGGAGCGAATCCGAATTGGCAAGCGTGCTGGGGCACGAGATCGCGCACGTCACCCAGGATCACCTGGCGCGCATGGTGGCCGCCCAAACCCAGAGCACGTGGCCCTCCCTTGCGGCACTGGCGCTCGCCCTGCTGGCTTCGCGCTCCAACCCCAATCTGGCGAGTGCCGCGATCGCGTCCACCCAAGCGCTGTCGGTACAGAACCAGCTGAATTACACCCGGGACTACGAGCGAGAAGCCGATCGCCTGGGATATGAAATGCTGATCCGGGCGGATTTCGACCCCCATGGCATGAGCGCGTTTTTCGACCGCCTGCAGCGCGCAAACCGGTTCTACGACAGTAGCGCCCCGGCCTACCTGCGTACCCACCCCCTCACTTCTGAGCGTATCGCCGACATGGAGGCGCGGGCGGATTCCACACCGTACAGGCAAATTCAGGACAGTCTCGATTTCCAGCTGGTTCGCGAACGCCTGCGCGCCAACGAAGGCACCCCCTCTGACGCGGTCCACGTGATGCAGACCGAACTGCACGACAAACGCTACAGCAACGAAGCGGTCGCCCGTTATGGCCTCGCTCTGGCGCAACTGCGCGCACGCAACTATCCGGACGCCGAAGCCGAGGTCCGGAAAATTGCGTCCCTCGATCACGCCACCAGTCCAATGATCGCGCTGCTGGCGGCGCGCAGCGCCAGGGAAGCAGGGCAGACCAAAAAATCGCTTGAGCGCTACCGGTCTGGCATTGCGAGCTATCCCAATTATCGTCCGCTACTGTATGGCTACGCCGAAGCGCTGCTCGATGCCGGCCAGGTAAATGACAGTCTCGCATTCGTCAACACGCAAAACAATCTGTGGCCTCAGGATATCCGGTTCTGGCATCTGGCTTCCCAGGCATATGCGCGGCTGGGCCAGCGCCTGCAAAGCCACCGAGCCCAGGCCGAGGCTCTGGCGCTTTCCGGCAACCTGGACGCAGCAATTCAGCAAATCAATCTGGGACTCAAGGCCGGGGACGGCAGTTTTTATGACCTGTCCGCGGCGGAAGCACGTCGCCGCGATTGGCAGGAACTCGAAAAGGCCCAGCGCAAGCAATAACAGCCAAGTTTGGATACTTATAGACGAGGCACACCGCGCAGCTTTCGGGCAATCGTGGTTACGCGGCCAATTAAGGTAATTTCAAGCTGTTTCGTGGCGGATCAATAAGCTGCCGCAAACCCACGCCCGTACTCGATAGTAGGAAATTACCCCAATAACTGGGCGGAAAAATGCACCCATGGTCTTGCATTAAAAAAACTTATTCAACTATGCTACGCCCTGTCCAATATATGGATAGCGTTTGCAGGAACCCAGGTTCTGCCCTGTCCGACGCTTGATACCACGTTAACCACGGAGGATGACTTATGCGGAAGTTGCATCAGGTACTCACTGCATGCGCAGTCTGCGCCATCACGCTATCAGCCGGGGCATCGGCTGCTGACCCCCCCAAGGACGTCACCGGCAAGATGCTCGCGTTCGACAAAACCAAAGGCAATTGCCTAGCCTGTCACGCCATGCCTACGGTGCCGGATGCGGAAGCCGCCGGCACGATCGGCCCGCCGCTCATTGCCATGAGCGCCCGCTACCCGGATAAAGCCAAGATGCGCGCCCAGATATGGGACGCAACGGTGGCCAACCCATCGAGTTCCATGATCCCCTTCGGTAAAAACATGGTGCTGACGGAACAGGAACTCGATAAGGTCGTAGACTATATTTATGGTTTGTAATCACTAGGAGATATACCCAAAATGAATGCTCTTCGCAGAAATATACTGAAAGGCGCCACAAGCGCCGGTGCAGTTGCCGTGGCCGTGGCCGCCGGCCTGCTCAAACCCACGCAGGCGCTCGCCGCCTACAACAAGGCTGCTTTTGAAGCCAAGAACCTGGCCGACGCCATGAATGGCCTGGGCGTATCCAGCCCGGCCGACAGCAAGGACATCTCCGTCAAGGCGCCGGACATCGCTGAAAACGGTGCCGTGGTGCCGGTGGAAGTCACCAGCAATATCCCAGGCACTACCTCCATCGCGCTCTTCGCCGAGAAGAACATCACCCCGCTGGTCGGTAACTATGCTTTGTCTGGCGGCGCCCAGCCTTACATTTCCACCCGCATCAAGATGGCCAGCACAGCGCTGGTTCGCGCGGTCGTGACGGCTGGTGGCAAGAATTACACGGCCGCCAAGGAAGTGAAAGTCACCATTGGCGGTTGCGGCGGCTAATCCGCCTCTTCTCCCTCAAGACACCGTTTAACAAATATCCATGAAAGGAAATCCAAATGGCTGAACCGATGAAGATCCGCGCCACCATGGCCGGCGACGTAGCTGACATTAAAGTGTTGATGAACCACCCGATGGAAACCGGCGCGCGCAAGGATGCCAAGACCGGCCAACTCGTGCCCGCCCTGTACATCCAGGACGTGACCGCCACCCTCAACGGTGCTACCGTACTGACCGCCAACTTCGGCACCGGCATCTCCAAGAACCCCTACCTGGGCTTCAAGGTCAAGGGCGCGAAGGCGGGCGACAAGGTTGTGGTGAGCTGGGTGGACAATACCGGCGACAAGAACACCACCGAAGCCGCAGTCAGCTAATTCCGACAATAATCAGTAACGGGGCGCATCAGCCCTGTTACTGATTGCATAAAGTACACACCCGGAGGACGGCATGAGAAAACAAACCATTGCGAAACTGATCGCGGGCATGGCAGGTCTGGGGATTGCCCTGGGCGCCGCGGCGGATCAGGCCTCGCCCGCGCAGGTTCAACAGGAATTCATCAAGTATTACGCCGAGAAATACCCCAGCGTCAAACTCGACGACTATGTGTATGGCGCCCTGGCATTCGATGCCGACAGCATGGCGCAGTACAACGCCATCATGGAGTTCCCTCCATTCGAGTCCGACGTTGATAAGGGCCGCAAGATGTGGGAAACCCCGCTCAAGAGCGGCAAGAAATACGCGGATTGCTTCCCCAACGGCGGCAAACAGATTGCGGGCAACTACCCAATGTTTGATGATGCGAAGGGCAAGGTGGTGACCCTGCAGGACGCAATCAACGCCTGCCGCACCGCCAACGGCGAAGAGGCCTTCAAGCACAGCGACATGAAGACCATGGGCACGCTGACGGCCTACATGCGCACCCTGTCGGACGGCATGCTGATGAACATCAAGGTCGAAGGCCCCAAAGCCATGGCTGCCTATGAGGACGGCAAGAAGACCTATTTTTCGCGCAAAGGCCAATTGAACTTTGCCTGCGCCACCTGCCACGTGCAGAACGCGGGCAACCGTCTGCGCTCCGAACTGCTCTCCCCAGCGGTCGGCCAAGCTGTGCACTGGCCGGTATTCCGTGGCGGCGACAGCCTGGTTACCCTGCAACAGCGCTATGACGGCTGCTTCAAGCAGGTGCGCGCGGTGCCGCCCCCGCAGGGTGGCGAGACCATGAACAACCTGGAGTATTTCCACTCCTCGCTGTCAAACGGTCTGCCGCTGAAAGCCTCGGTGTTCCGCAAGTAATCATTGCCGCAAACAGCAGGTCCCGGGCAACCGGGTGCCACGCTTGATGAAAAGCCCGGGCAACCGGGCTTTTTGTTTACGGAAATGAGCCAGAGCTACTATTTACCCGCTCGCGCTCAGCGCTGAAAATGCGCAGTTTATGACAACCCGATAGATTCAATTCAAAAGGAGCCCCCCATGCACATGAACCGCCGCGAGTTTCTGCAAATCCTGGCCGTGGCCGCCGCTTCCGGCATGACGCTGGACAGCAAGTCCGCCCTGGCCGGCACAGCACCGGCCAATTTCTACGACGTGCCGCGTCACGGCAACGTTTCCCTCCTGCACTTTACCGACTGCCACGCACAGTTGCTGCCCATCTGGTTCCGGGAGCCCAACGTCAACCTGGGCATAGCCGGAGCGCGCGGCAAGGTGCCCCATCTGGTGGGGGACTACCTGCTCAAGCATTACGGTGTCAAGGCCGGGACCGCGGAAGCCTATGCGTTCTCCTACCTGAATTTCCAGGAAGCCGCGCACGTGTACGGCAAGGTGGGAGGCTTTGCTCACCTGAAAACCCTGGTCGACAAAATGCGTGCGCAGCGCCCCGGCGCATTGCTGCTCGATGGCGGCGACACCTGGCAGGGTTCCGCCACCTCCCTGTGGACCGATGCGCAGGACATGGTCGACGCCTGCATTGCGCTCGGCGTGGACGTCATGACCCCCCACTGGGAATCGACCTTCGGCGCCAAGCGCGTCATGGAAATCGTCAACAATGATTTCAAGAAAGCCGGGGTTGATTTCGTCGCGCAGAACATCGTCACCAATGATTTCGGCGACCAGGTCTTCAAGCCCTACGTGATGAAGGAAATGAACGGGGTTAAGGTTGCCGTGATCGGTCAGGCCTTCCCCTACACCCCCGTCGCCAACCCGCGCTACCTGGTGCCGGACTGGAGCTTCGGCATCCGCGACGACAATATGCAGAAATGGGTCGACGATGCGCGCGCCAAGGGCGCCAAAGTCGTCGTCGTGCTGTCACACAACGGCATGGATGTCGACCTCAAGATGGCGTCACGCGTCACCGGTGTCGACGCCATCTTCGGCGGCCATACCCACGATGGCGTGCCGCAACCGGTGCAGGTGAAGAACGCCAAGGGCATCACCCTGGTCACCAACGCCGGCTCCAATGGCAAGTTCCTCGGCGTGATGGACTTCGAGGTCAAGGGCAACCAGGTGGCCAGCTACAAATACCGGCTGCTGCCGGTGTTCTCCAACCTGCTGCCCGCCGACGCGAAGATGGACGCCTTCATCAAGAATGTGCGCGCGCCTTACGAGGACAAGCTGAACGAGAAACTCGCCGTTTCTGACGACTTCCTGTACCGTCGCGGCAACTTCAACGGCACCTGGGACCAGGTGCTGGTCGATGCACTGATGGCCGTCAAGGGCGCGGATGCGGCCTTCTCTCCCGGCTTCCGCTGGGGCACCACCCTGCTGCCGGGTGAGCCCATCACCATGGAACGCCTGATGGACCAGACCGCGATCACCTATCCCTACACCACGCTCAACGACATGACGGGCGAGACCATCAAGATCATCATGGAAGACGTGTGTGACAACCTGTTCAATCCCGACCCCTACTACCAGCAGGGCGGCGACATGGTGCGCGTCGGTGGCATCGAATACACCGTCGATCCGACCAAGACCATCGGCCACCGCATCAGCAACATGACGCTGAAGGGCAAGCCGGTGGATGCCAACACGGTCTACAAGGTGGCCGGCTGGGCGCCGGTAGGCGAAGGCGTGACCGGCACACCCGTGTGGGATGTGGTGGCCGAATATCTGCGCGATAAGAAAGTCATCAAGGGCGTCAAACTGAACACACCGAAGATTGTCGGAATAGGCAAAAACAACCCCGGTATCGAGAATTACGACGGCGTGCTTGTCTGAGGCTGCTGTTCTCATCCTGAAGGGGGCGCCGAAAGTTGGCGCCCCTTTTTTTGCGGACGCCGACCGGCGGGTGATGCGCGGCGCGGCATGCCGGACAACCGTGCCTTGCATGCCTGCAGCGCATCGCCGCCATGGCCATAACGCAGGGTCTGCAGGCTCTGGATGGCTGCGGAGAGATCAGCACAGAGTCTCCTGTCTGAATGCGTTCAAGCCAGGCACCCAGGGTCTCCGCGGCCGTATGACCGGGCCGCAAGGAAAATTTCCGGACCGCCGCAACCCGTTGTGCCGGATCTTCCGCCCCGCAGACCTACAGGTAATAAGACTTGATGTTGCGCTGTCTGTCAGGTCAGTCTTGACCCTTTGCACCTAATTATTCATGACTTTCGCCACAAGGCCTGCCACCCTGCGTGTCCCAGCGCTTTCAGCGTTTCGATGTTGCGTTCATAGATCGTTTCGGCTTCGGGAAACGCCGCCACCGCCTGCGCGATGCTCGCCTCGCGCAGCAGATGCAGGATGGGGAACGGCGCACGGTTGGTGAAGTTGCCGATGTCGTCGGGCGCTGTCCCTTCGAATTGAAACTGCGGGTGAAAACTGGCGATCTGGATCACGCCGTCCAAGTCGTGCTCGCCTACGGCCGCTTCGGCCAGCTGCATGAAATCGTTGAAATCGAGAAAATCCGGCAACAGTTCGGGGTGAATCAGCAATGTCGTGTCGATGGCCTCGGGGTCGGCGGCGGCGAGAAAATCCAGCTCGCGATCGAGGTCTTCCAGCAGCCCGTCGAGATGCGGCGCATGGCTCACCACAAAGCGCACCTGGTTTTTCACGTAAACCGCCTTGGCAAAGGGGCACAGATTCAACCCGATTACCGCTTTTTCCAGCCATTGCCGGGTCGCTGCGACTACTGCGTCATCGTTCATCGTCCCCTTCCTTGCCGCCAGTCTGGTCATGTAGCGCGGAACTTTAACGGATACAATGCCTTACTGTCCGACGTTCACGCACGCTCCACACGATATTCACCATGAAAAGTAGCGCCATACGCCAGAGTTTCCTCGATTTCTTCGCCTCCAAAGGGCACACCATTGTAGCCAGCAGCCCGCTGGTACCCGGCAACGACCCGACCTTGCTGTTTACCAACGCGGGCATGGTGCAGTTCAAGGACGTTTTTACCGGACAGGACAAGCGGCCCTATGTGCGTGCGGCCTCCAGCCAGCGCTGCGTGCGCGCGGGCGGCAAGCACAACGATCTGGAAAACGTCGGCTACACGGCGCGTCATCACACCTTCTTCGAAATGCTGGGCAATTTCAGCTTCGGCGACTATTTCAAGCAGAACGCCATCGAATATGCCTGGGAATTTCTCACCGACGTACTGAAACTGCCCACCGGGAAGTTATGGGTGACCGTCTACGCCGATGACAACGAAGCCTACGACATCTGGGCCAATGACATCGGCGTACCCCGCGAGCGCATCGTGCGCATCGGCGACAACAAGGGCGCGCAATACGCCTCGGACAATTTCTGGGCGATGGGCGACACCGGCCCCTGCGGCCCCTGCACCGAGATTTTCTACGACCACGGCGCGGAGATTGCGGGCGGGCCGCCCGGTTCGCCCGATGAAGACGGTGACCGCTACATCGAAATATGGAACAACGTGTTCATGCAGTTCAACCGCGATGAAGCGGGCGTGATGCACCCCTTGCCCAAGCCTTCGGTCGACACCGGCATGGGGCTGGAACGCATTTCCGCAGTCATGCAGCATGTACATTCCAACTATGAAATCGACCTGTTCCAGGCGCTGATCAAGGCCGCCGCGCGCGAGACGCAGACGGCCGATCTCGCCAACAACTCGCTCAAGGTCATTGCCGACCACATCCGCGCCTGTTCGTTTCTGATTGTCGATGGCGTGATTCCCGGCAACGAAGGACGCGGCTACGTGCTGCGCCGCATCATCCGCCGTGCGATTCGCCATGGCTACAAGCTCGGCGTGCGCGGCGCATTCTTCTACCGCATCGTGCCCGATCTGGCGGCGGTGATGGGCGAGGCCTACCCGGAACTGGTGGCGGCGCAGACACGCGTCATGGACATCCTGCGGCAGGAAGAGGAACGTTTCTTCGAGACGATCGAACACGGCATGGGCATCCTCGAAACCACGCTCAATACGCTGCCCGCAGGCAGCATATTCGACGGCGAGCTGGCCTTCAAGCTGCACGACACCTACGGCTTCCCGCTCGACCTCACCGCCGACATTTGCCGCGAGGCCAATGTCAGCGTCGACACCGCAGCCTTCGATACCGCCATGCAGCGGCAGAAGGATCAGGCGCGCGCCGCCGGCAAGTTCAAGCTTGGCGGCGGACTGGAGTATGTGGGTGCGGCAACCACCTTCCACGGCTACGACACGCTGGAGTTCGGCGGCACCGTGCTCGCGCTGTACCGTGACGGCGTAGCGGTGCAGGAACTGAAGGAAGGCGAACTCGGCGTGGTGGTGCTCGATCACACGCCCTTCTACGCCGAGTCCGGCGGCCAGGCCGGGGATCGCGGGGTATTGCAGGCGGCAAGTGGCCTGTTTTCCGTGGAAGACACGCAAAAAATCCAGACGCAGGTGTTCGGCCATCATGGCGTGGTCAAGACCGGCACGCTGGGAGTGGGCGATGCGGTGGTGGCCAAAGTGGACGTGGATGCCCGCGCCCGCACGGTACGCAACCACTCCGCCACCCATCTCATGCACAAGGCGCTGCGCGAGGTACTGGGCGATCACGTGCAGCAAAAGGGCTCGCTGGTGGATGCCGACAAGACCCGCTTCGACTTCGCGCAGCCCAGCCCGATGACGGATGAGCAAATCCGTCGCGTGGAGGCGCGGGTCAATGCCGAAATTCTGGCCAACGCCGCGACCCGGGCGCGGGTGATGCCGATCGAGGAGGCACAGAAAACCGGCGCGATGATGCTGTTCGGCGAGAAATACGGCGACGAAGTGCGGGTGCTGGATATCGGAACATCGCGCGAACTCTGCGGCGGCACCCACGTTACCCGCACCGGCGACATCGGCTTTTTCAAGATTCTGCACGAGACCGGCGTGGCCGCAGGTGTGCGGCGGGTCGAGGCTGTTACCGGCAGCGGCGCGCTGGAATACGTGCAGAATAGTGAGCGCGAAATCCAGCAGGCTGCCGCCGCACTCAAGGCGCAGCCGGGTGAGTTCAGCGCCAAACTGGCGCTGATGCTGGACCACACCCGCGCATTGGAAAAAGAACTCGACCGCCTGAAATCCAGACTCGCCGCCAGTCAGGGCGACGACCTGGTGCGGCAGGCCGTGGAAATCGGCGGTACCCGCATCCTGGCCGCGCAACTCGACGGCGTGGACGCTAAAGGCCTGCGCGAAACAGCCGACAAGCTACGTGACAAGCTCAAATCCTGCGCACTCGTGCTCGGAACGTCTCAGGACGGCAAAGTCAGCCTGATCGCCGCAGTGACCCCGGACTTGATCGCCAAGGTCAAGGCTGGAGATCTGGTCAATTTCGTCGCCGGCCAGGTTGGGGGCAAGGGTGGCGGCAAGCCGGATCTGGCGCAGGCCGGCGGCAGCCAACCGGAGAAACTGCCGGCGGCGCTCGCTTCGGTACAGAAATGGGTTTCCGAAAAGCTGGCAACCTGACTCGAATGTCTTATTATTGGCATCACAAGAAAGGGGAGTCGGCCTCAGGCACAAATATTGCTCAGACAGTAGTGCCTTACTTTATAATCCGCTACAGACATGAACATACTGGCAGATAAATTCGCGGCGCATTTGTTCCGTTTCAAGCCCTTCGGCAAAGGGGCGGACGATCCATTGAGCACCCTCAAATCCGCGACCCGCTGGGCCGACAATCTGCCTACCGGCGATACACTGAAATCGCAGCATGCAGTCCTGACGGAAGTCAAGCGCTTCAACGAGAATCTGACGGAACTAACGAAAAATCGACTGTCGGTTTTGATGCTGATGGACGAGAAGTCCGCGACACTGCAGGACACGATGGTGCGGCAATATCTGCGTAACCCGCGCATGTCACGTGCCGTCGAGAGCCAGTCATGGCATAACATTTATGCCTTGTACTGGGAGCTCGCGCGCGCCTATCACGCCTTTATCCTGGACTTTGCCTATTCCGCCGGGAAAAGTCCCAATGAGAGTCTGATACCGCTCATTACTCTGCGTGCTATTCATATCTTTGGGTTGCTGCTTAAATGGCGGGCGATCCGCTACCTGCAATCCGGAGAAAGAATCTGGCTGCGCCTGCATAACCTCTACCGCATCGCTGAAAACGAAGGTTTCCATCAGCGCAAACAGAAAGCCTATCCCGATGACAATTTCGAATCCAGTTGCGAATCCGCCTACCTGCGGATCCTGATGCTGAATCTGGCCAACTCGGGCACGCTTTATCCGCGGCAGATTGATCTTGTCGATAGCTGGCTGGAAAACTGGCATGAGACCATGACGCTTGAACGGCAAGTGAACTCTTCAATCCACAACTTTGCCATCGACCTTTCCGCTGATCATGGGCCGCGCCGAGTGCGCAATGCCGCGGATGAAAAACCGATGCGTTTCTGGAGTACGGCTGCGCTCCTGGAACAACTGAAGAACATCCAGATCGCCATTCGCGAGGGCACATCGACTGCCCAACTGGGGTTGACCGATAACGTCCGCACCGCGGAAAGCATCGAACTGCTGGAACATCTGCAACGCCAGTGGTCGGCCCTCTCGACCCGCGAACAGCGCCGGCATCCCCGTGAACCCACCAAACAAATAATGGATCTGACTCACGGATTGGGCAACATTATCAGCCAGATCAAATCCGTGACTTCCGGCGCCAAGCTCGACAACCCTTACTGCATCAGCATGCCTTACGCGGAAGAAGACGATGTTTCGGTTTACGGCTTTATCACCGAACGCACACTGAAGCGCACGGAGTCGAAGAACGCCATGCCCAGCGCCAATTCGCCCGATGTCGAGAGCTGGGTGATGCATGACGAGAGTCAAAGCGGCTATGGCGCGGTCGTGGAAACTCGTGACAAGGACTGGCTGCGTGTCGGAACCCTGGTGGCGACAAAACCTCACGCTGCGCGAAACTGGCGTTTGGGCGTCATTCGCCGGTTGTCGCGTATAAGTGACGAGTCAAGCTCGGTAGGGATTGAAGCCCTGTCGTCCACAGCCCGAATAGTCATGCTCCACCAAACGGCTTCCTCTTCCGCTTATACCGTCGATGGTTTTGACAACAGCGGCGCAAAACTTCCGCTCGTCAGCCTTTGGCTTGAAGGTGACGACGGGGCGGCCACCCTGATCATTGACTCGGCCCATTTCCAGCCCGGTAAGGTATTCGAAGTCCAGGGCCTGGCAAAAAAACAGTTTGTCTCCCTGGGCTACCCCATCGAGCGCAGCGAAGGCTGGATGCGAATAAAAGCTGAATCGGTCAATAGCTGAATCCCGCTATTCCGAACCTGCCCCGTCATCCCGAACCGGACAGGGATGACGGTTCTTGTTTATATGCATTGTCAAACATGACCAATGCGTTAGTTGTTGTAAATCATTCTGAATATCTTCCCTATGTGCTTTATGCGGTTTAACTTTTTCCGCACCTCTGGCACAATCGCAGGGAATCCGGCAATGCTGCGTCCCCACGGCAGCGCTGATTTGTTCCTTTCGTGGTAAGCCCGTCGTTCCATGAATGGAACAAGGCGCCGTGTTATCAAGTTATCAAGTAATTAAGCGGGCTCTCGATAGGCTCGGGGCGAACGGCGGGAATGATTCAGCGCTCCCTGAATGACGCGCATGCACGTTCACCCTGGAGGGCGAGCTGGTGCCGTAACAGAACAATTCGACTGGAGGACAGGTGGCCATAGCTGAAAAACCTTCTTTGCTGATCGTCGACGACGATCCGCTTATTTCCGACACGCTCAGCTATGTGCTGGGCAAGGATTTCGAGATTTCTGCCGCCGAATCGCGGGCGCAGGTCAAAAGCCTGCTGATGCAACTGGGCGAGCCGCCCAAGCTTGCCCTGGTCGATCTCGGCCTGCCGCCGCAGCCGCATAAACCGGATGAGGGTTTTGCGCTGATATCCGATCTACTGAGCATATCCCCCAGCATCAAGATTCTGGTGCTCTCGGGCCAAAGCGATGAAGCCAATGCACGCCATGCGCGCGCGCTCGGCGCAATCGACTTTGTCGCCAAACCCTGCGAACCGGATCGGCTGAAGTCCCTGCTCTTCAACGCCCTGCTGGTGCAGGATGCCGAACGCAGCGCCGAAAAAGCGCCCGCTCCCGCCAAGGACTCGGGCATCGTGGGCACCAGCCCGGCGATGGACAAACTTCGGCAGCAAATCAAACAATACGCTGCCGCTCCGTTCCCGGTGCTGATCGAAGGCGAATCCGGCAGCGGCAAGGAACGCGTCGCCTCCAGCCTGCATCAACTCTCGCCCCGCGCCAGCAGGCCCTATCTGGCGCTCAATTGCGCGGCGATTTCGCCCACCCTGGTCGAGCCCACCCTGTTCGGTTACGCAAAAGGGGCGTTCACCGGCGCCACCAGCGCCCGCGCCGGTTATTTTGAGGAGGCTGAAAACGGGTCGCTGTTCCTCGACGAGATTGGCGAATTGCCGCTGGAATTACAGGCCAAGCTCCTGCGTGTGCTGGAAAACGGCGAATATCAGCGCGTCGGCGAAACCCAGCCGCGATTTTCCAATGCCCGTGTAGTCACCGCTACCAACCGCGATTTGCGCGCCGAAATCAAGGCCGGGCGTTTCCGTGCCGACCTCTACCATCGCCTCTCGGTATTTTCCATCGCGGTGCCGCCCTTGCGCGAAATGGGTCAGGACAAGCTCACTCTGCTCGAACACTTTCGCGACTTTTACGCCCGCGAAGCACGCAACCCGCCGTTCCTGCTCGGTGCGCACGCCAAGCGGATATGGGAGGACTACCACTTCCCCGGTAACGTGCGCGAATTGCGCAATATTGCCATCCGCCTGACGACCAAATATCCGGGTATGGAGGTCAGCGCCGAACAACTGGAAACCGAACTCGACACCGACCAGGCCTATCCCCAGGAAATCATGCTGGCTGGCGACACCAAAGCCTTGATTGAAATGGCGCGCAAGCAATTGCAAACCATGGCCAATTTCAATCTCGACGCCACCCTCCGCCAGTGGGAAAAGGCCTATGTCGAGGCTGCGCTCAACATGACCCACGGCAACCTGTCGCAGGCCGCCAAACTGCTGGGAATCAATCGCACCACCCTGTACAGCCGCATGCAGACTTACGGAGCAGAATAGCCCGTACACCCCGTGTATCTTGAATATTTTGGTTTAAGGGAAGCGCCCTTCCGCATCACGCCCAATACCGAGTACTGGTATGCCGGCGGGCAGCGCGGGGAAATGCTGGCGGCGCTGGTTTACGCAATCGGCCAGGGCGAAGGCATCATCAAGGTGGTGGGAGAAGTCGGCAGCGGCAAAACCATGCTGTGCCGCATGCTGGCCGCCAAACTGCCTGACAATACCGACAGCGTCTATCTAGGCAACCCCGCCCTGGCTCCGG
Organism: uncultured beta proteobacterium; assembly: GCA_963726485.1. Taxonomy (GTDB): domain Bacteria; phylum Pseudomonadota; class Gammaproteobacteria; order Burkholderiales; family Thiobacillaceae; genus Thiobacillus. Next base: position 105,184 of record CAVSCL010000010.1, read on the forward strand.
ACGAGATGCTCGCCGCCATCCTGTCCGATCTGGGTGTGGCGGCGCCCGAAGCAGGCCGGCATGCGCGCCTGACCCAACTCAATCAGGTCCTGCTCGCACGCCACGAATCGGGGCGTCGGGTGGTGGTTTTCGCCGAAGAGGCGCAGGGTATATCGCTCGACAATCTCGAATTCTTGCGTCTCCTGACCAATCTCGAAACCGCCACCGACAAACTGCTGCAAATCGTGCTGTTCGGCCAGCCCGAACTCGACGCGATGCTGGCCGATCCCCGTATCCGCCAGCTGAAGGATCGCATCACCCAGAGTCTCAAGCTGTCGCCGCTCAATGAAAGCGAAGTCGCCGATTACCTGCGCGCCCGGCTGGCGGTTGCGGGCTACCGCGGACCGGACCTGTTTCCGCCCAAACTCGTTGCCCGCATGGCCCGGCTCTCCCGCGGCTTGTCGCGACGCATCAACGTGCTGGCGGACAAAACCCTGCTCGCGGCCTATGCCGACCAGACCCGCAACCTGCGGCCACGCCATCTGGCCGCAGCGGCGCGCGACGCTGAATCCTCCCCCTCGCTCACTCCGGAAAGCCGCAAACGGCTCGCTTGGGGGTGGTTGCTTACGGGTCTGGCAGCCGGATTGGGGCTGCTGGCCTTTGTCGCCTGGCAGACACAACTACATGCATCGGCCGTCTTCGACGAGGCATTTTCAGACGGTGCATTTTCCGGGAAGCTCGCCGTCCGGCCAACGCTTGCCCCGATAAACAATACTGCTGCGCCCAGGCCGTACATGCCTCCCCGCAAACAAGGGGACTTCGACTTGCTGCGGGCTGAAACCCTAAAGGACTCCGATCCGCTACGCGCTGACGCGCGTGCGGAATCGTCGCCCACACGCGGACTCCGACTTGCTACGAGTTGAAGCTCGTGAAAGATCGTATGCCCCACAAGGGGACTCCGATCCACTATGGGCTAAAGCCCATGTGGAGTCGTATGCCCCGCAAGCGCCTGATGTCATGACGCTTGCCCGCCAAACCGGACGCTGGCTGGCGCAGGCCGCGCCCGAAACCTTCGTGATTCAACTGGCTTCGGCTAAAGATGCGGCGGAAGCAGCCGTTCTATTACAGGCATTGAGTACACTATCCACCCCAAAGCCCTTGCGGGTGCTGTATGGACTGAGCCAGGGGCGAGCCGCCTGGATGATCCTGGCAGGCGAGTTCCCCGGCAGAAATGAAGCCATGGCCGCATTGCAAAGACTGCCGGAGCAGAACTCCGGCTCACGGTCTTTGCTCACGGTAAGGGAGATGCGTACTGTAGTTTTACCATCAGGATGATTATGAAATCTGGGCAATTCCGCTTCGCTGGTTTGACTGGCCGCCTCGTTCTCTTGACGGGTCTTGGCCTCGCAGGCGGCTGTGTGTCGCCCAATAGCTTTGAAACCTCGCCCGGCCATATCCAGCAGACTCCCGCCCCCGCCATGCCGGAAACGCTGCCTGCTCCGGTCAAGGCGGCGCCCGCGCTTTCCCCGCCCCGGCTCGCCCCGCCCGCGCCCACCTACACTGTGGTGGTCAACGATGTGCCGGTAAAGGACCTGCTGTTTTCCATCGCGCGCGACACCCAATACAACATCGACCTGCACCCCGGAATCACCGGCCGCGTCTCGCTCAACGCGGTGAACGAGCCGCTGCTCTCGATTCTCGACCGCATCGCACGGCAAGCTGATCTGCGCTATGAAACTCATGGCAAGACCATTTCGGTCATGCCGGACACGCCCTACCCCAAAACCTATCGCGTCAATTACGTGAACGTGGCGCGCAACACCACCTCCAGCGTCGGCGTGGCGGCGCAGATCGCCAGCACCGGCGGCGGCGCCGGGCAAACCGGCAATACCGGCGTCGTCAGCGGCAACTCATCCGCCACCACCGTGTCCAGCCTGACCAACAACGACTTCTGGAACGTGCTGGCGGACAATCTGCGTTCGCTGCTGGCAGGCACCCGCGCCGTGAAACAGAGCGGCGACGAAAAAGCCGCCCGTCTGCAGGCCGAAAAAGACGCGCGCGCCGAGCGGGTCTCGCAAACCGAAGCCGCCAGCAAGGCCGGCGGCGGCGCCGCCACCCTGTTCACCGCGGCGTTTGGCAATATGCCCACCGACAGCAAGAACGATGTCGCCGTCAACCCGATGACCGGCACCGTATCGGTACTCGGCACCGCACGTCAGCACGAAGTCGTGCAGCAATATCTGGACAGCGTCTCGCAGACGTCGCAGCGCCAGGTGATGATCGAGGCGACCATCGTCGAAGTCCAGCTGAAGGATCAGTTCCGGGCAGGCGTCAACTGGAATGAGCTGGCGCAGGGCATGACCGGTTGGACCATCAATACCGGCGGCGTCCTGACCAATCTCGCCAACACCCTGCGACCGTTCTATTCCATTTCCTACACCAGCACGCCGCAATCGAATTTCAAGGCCACCATCGATCTGCTGGAATCCTATGGCAACACCAAGGTGCTCTCCAGTCCCAAGCTGATGGCGCTGAACAACCAGACCGCGCTGCTCAAGGTGGTGGACAACCTGGTGTATTTCTCCATCGAAGTGCAGCAGGGCACCCTCAACCAAACCGGCGGTCTGCTCACGCTGCCCACCTACACCACCACCCCCAACACCATCCCGGTTGGCATCGTCATGAGCGTCACCCCGCAAATTGGCGAAAACGGTCTGGTCTCCCTCACCGTTCGGCCGACCATTTCGCGTGTGGTGGGGTTCAAGGAAGACCCCAACCCGGCGCTCAAGCAAGGCACTAACAACATCCAGAACCTGGTGCCTGAAATTCAGGTACGCGAAATGGAATCCTTGTTGCAGGTCAGAAGCGGCCAGACCGTCATCCTCGGTGGCCTCATCCAGGACGACCGCAGCAATGCCCGCGACGGCCTGCCGGTGTTGTCGCGCCCCGAAGGCTTCGGCGCGCTGTTCGGTCAGCAGGAGCGCAAGAACAGCCAGTCCGAACTGGTGATTTTCTTGCGTCCCGTGGTCGTCTCCGACCCCAGCCTGGAGACCAGCGAACTGAGCCAGTTCCAGCATCTGCTTCCCGACGTTCGGAGCGTGCAGTGAGCCTGCTGCTGAAAGCGCTGAAGCAGGCCCAAACCGCCAACGCGGAAAAGGCCGCAACACCCGCCGCCGATCTTGAACTCGAACCCGATCCTCCGCCTCTGACTGCGCGGCAGCGCGAATGGGTGGAGCCATCTGCGCTGTTGTTCGGCAGCACCGGGCTGGCGTCGGCGCCGGTCGCTTCACGCCGCATCCGGTTGCCGCATTTGTCATTGGTGCCCCTCACGGCTTTGCTGGCAGCCATCGTGGCCGTCGGCTATGGCGCTTATCTGTATTTTGCCTTGCAGCCGCCACCGCCTCCCCCACCCATCGCGTCCCTGCCTCCACACCAGGCCGCGCCCATGCCGCAGACTGTCGCTCCGATTCCACCCGCTTCACCCGCACCCGTAGCGACCATACCTGAATCGGTGGCTGTCCCGGCCCCCGCGGCTGCCTCAGCTCCGGTGATTGCGGCTCCCGCGAAACGCGCCCCACCCCCGTTTTCTCCATCCCGGCAGCGCTCAAAGCCTGCGGCACCCCCCGTTGCGCACGTCGCAGCGCCCGCCGCGCTCTCATTTCAGGCGGACGCACGCGATTCGCGTTGTTGAACAATGCTTACGCCGCTTACCAGAGCGGCCAGATCGGCGACGCCGAGCGGCTCTACACTCAGGCGGCCGCACACGAGCGCAGCGCCGATGCGCTGCTGGGGCTCGCGGCGATTGCCGCGACGCTTGGCCGGGATGACGACGCGGCCCGGCTGTATCGCGAAGTTCTGGAAGCTGATCCGCGCAATGCCGCCGCGCAGGCCGCCCTGCTCGATCTGCTGGGCAACACCGACCGGCAGGCTGCGGAAAGCCGCCTGAAAACTCTGATTGATCGCGACCCCGGCCCGCAACTTTATCAAACGCTCGGCAACCTGTATGCCGAGCAGAAGCGCTGGGTTGACGCACAAGCCGCTTATTTCGAAGCCTATCGCGCAGCGCCGGGCAATGCCGATTACGCCTTTAACCTTGCAGTCAGCCTCGACCGCCTGCACCAGCGCGATGCCGCGCTGACTTACTACGAGAAAGCGCTGAGTCTGGAAGGCGCCCACCGCTTCGATCGCGCCCTGGCCGAAGCCCGCATCCGGCAAATCAAAGAAGCCCAATAGGCGGCCAACAATGGAGCGCCGCAAAAAACTCCGCATGGGTGACACCCTGGTTTCCCATGGGCTCATCACCGTCGACCAGTTGCGCATCGGACTGAAGGAACAAAAGATCACCGGTCTGCCCATCGGCCGCCAACTGGTGGCGCTGGGTTTCATGACCGAAGCCGTATTGCGCGACCAACTGGCCAATGCCCTGGGCAGCCAGGGCATTGATCTGACGCAGGTGGTGGCCGATCCCGAAGCGCTGCAACTGGTGCCGGAGGAATTCGCGCGCCGCCACCATCTGTTGCCGATCGCCTGGGACAACGAGCGCGATGTGCTGACGCTGGCCACCACCGACATGTTCAACGTGGTCGCGCTGGATCAGTTGAAAGCCGGGCTCGGTGGACACGTTGAAATCGACACCCTGCTGGCGGGTGAAGCCCAGTTGCTCGAATGCATCGACAACTTCTACGGTTTCGATCTGTCGCTCGACGGCATCCTGCGCGAGATCGAAACCGGCGAAGTCGATTACGCCAGCCTCAACCCGGAGACCGAGGAATACACCCAACCGGTGGTGCGTCTGGTCGGTGCGCTGCTCACCGACGCGGTCAAGCGCAGATCGTCCGACATCCACTTCGAACCGGAACATGCCTTCCTGCGCATCCGCTACCGCATCGACGGCGTGCTGGAGCAGATCCGCAGTCTGCACAAGACCTACTGGCCGGGCATTCTGGTGCGGCTGAAAGTCCTGTCCGGCATGAACATCGCCGAGACGCGCGCGCCGCAGGATGGCCGCATGTCGCTCACTCTGAACGGCCGTCCGATCGATTTTCGCGTCTCCAGCCAGCCCGGCATCCACGGCGAGAACCTGGTGCTGCGCATTCTCGATCGCGAAAAATCCATCATGCCGCTGGAGCAGATGGGCTTTACCCCGGACGCGCTGCGCGAACTGCAACTGATGATGGCGCGGCCGGAGGGCATCCTGGTCGTCACCGGGCCAACCGGATCAGGGAAGACCACCACGCTGTATTCGATGCTGTCGCATCTCAACAACGAGACGGTCAACATCATGACCCTGGAAGACCCGGTGGAATACCCGGTCACGCTGATGCGCCAGTCGTCGGTCAACGAAACCCTCAAGCTCGATTTCGCCAACGGCATCCGCTCTATCATGCGGCAGGATCCGGACATCATTCTGGTCGGCGAAGTCCGCGACAAGGAAACCGCGGAAATGGCCTTCCGTGCCGCCATGACCGGCCACCAGGTGTTCACCACCCTGCACACCAATTCGGCGCTTGGCGTGTTCCCGCGCCTGATGGACATCGGCATCCAGCCCGGCATTCTGTCCGGCAACATCATCGGCGTCATCGCCCAGCGCCTGGTGCGGAAACTGTGTCCTCGCTGCAAGGAAGCCTACACGCCGGATGAGCACGAAATCCGCATCCTCGGCTGGGAGGAAGCGGGCAAGCCCACCCTTTACCGTCCGGCGGGATGTCCTGCCTGCGACCACAAAGGCTACAAGGGCCGCCTGGCGCTGATCGAATTATTGCGGATCCACCCTGCGCTGGATGAACTGGTGGCGAACAAGGCACCCCTGCACGAAATACAGCGGGTCGCGCTAGCGCATGGCTATCACCCGCTGGCCGAAGACGGCATCAAGCGGGTGCTGACGGCATCACCTCGCTGGTGGAAGTGGCGCGGGTGGTGGATTTGACGGGGCGGGTGTGAGGCATGCCCTTCTTCGACTACCGAGCCATCGATCAAACCGGACGCACCGTAAAAGGCACGCTGTCCGCGGTCAACGACATCGACCTCGAATTGCGCCTCAAACGCATGGGGCTGGATCTGGTCACGCTCTCCGAACTCTCGCGCCAGTACGCACCACAAGGCCGCGAGCGCATCACCCGACGCGATCTCATCACGTTCTGCATCCACATGCGCTATATCACCCGTGCCGGCATTCCGTTGCTGGAAGGCCTGCGCGATCTGCGCGACAGCATGGAAAAGCGCGGTTTTCGCGATGTCCTCACCGCCCTGCTGGAAGACCTGGAGGGCGGCAAGGTGTTGTCGCAGGCGCTGGCGTCGCACCCCGCGGTATTCGGTGCGGTATTTGTGCACAGTGTGAAGGCCGGTGAACAGACCGGCCGGCTGGACGAGGTGTTCGATCGCCTGAGTGAGTCGTTGAAGTGGCAGGAAGAAGTGGCGACCAAGGCCAAACGTCTGATGATTTATCCGGCGCTGGTGCTGTGTGTGGTCGGCGTCGCCATTCTGTTTCTGCTGCTGTATCTGGTGCCGCAGGTACTGGGTCTGGTCAAGACCATGGGCGTGGCGCTGCCTCTGCCCACCCTCATCCTGATGGCGGTATCCGAGATCATGCAGCGCTATTGGCTACCCGGACTGCTTTTGCTGATTGTCGCTGTGGTGGGTCTGCCTTTCTGGATACGCCGCACCGAAGCGGGACAGTGGTGGTGGGATCGCACCCAGTTGCGGCTGCCGGTTCTGGGTCCCATCCTGACAAAAGTCGTGCTGTCGCGCTTCGCCAATACACTCGCCATGATGTACCGCTCCGGCGTCACGGTATTGGATGCGCTGCGCGCGGGTGAGATGGTGGCCGGCAACCGTGTCATCGCCGGCGGAATCCGGCGCGCCAGCCAGCAGATTGCCGATGGACGTGGCCTGTCGGAAAGTTTCCATTCACTGGGACTGTTCCCGCCCCTGGTCATCCGCATGCTGCGCGTGGGCGAGTCGACCGGCGCGCTCGATGAAGCACTCGACAATGTCACCTATTTTTACAACCGCGATGTACTCGACTCCATCGAGAACGGCCTGAAGATTCTGGAACCCGCGCTCACCGCGTTCCTGGGAATCTTGTTGGGCGGCATTCTGGTCTCGGTGTTGCTGCCGATTTATAACCTGATCGGAAATCTGCCGCTGTGATTCCCGGCCGCCGCCTGATCGTTCTGCTGAACGCCCGCCAGGCCGGTGTGCTGGACTGGCGCCCCGGAAATATGCATTGGCTGGGAGAGTTCCCCACCACCGAAACCGGTTTGGCCGCCTTCCAGCGTTTGCTGGTGCGGCACTCAGGACATCCCGTCCTGCTGGTGCTGGACTCGGTGGACGAGGATTACCGGCTGGAAGTGCTGCCGCATGTTCAGGGCGCGGCGCGCACGGAAATGCTCGCGCGCAAATTGAGGCAGCTTTTCCGCAACGCCGCTTTTACCGGGGCCTGGCGTCAGAATCGCGAGACCGAGGGACGCCGCGATGATCGCTATCTGCTTGCGGCGCTGACCGAATCCGACTGGCTGAAACCCTGGCTTGCCGCCATCGAAATCGCGCGGGCGCCGCTTTCCGGTATCACGCTGTTGTCGACTGGCCTGCCAAAGTCTGCTCAAGCAGTTACGCATCCGGGAACCCCACACCCTGCTGGCTTATCAACTGGATAGCGGCTTGCGCCTGTCTTACTATCAGAGATGGCCTGCTGCGTTTCTCCCGGCTCATTACGGGTGACCGGCCGGTCTCGGATTCCGCCCCCACCCAGGCGCCCGGCTGGGCTGCGGAGGAAATTTCCAAGACCCAGCTCTATTTGATGGGGCAGCGGATTCTGCCGCGCGAAGCCCACCTGCATGTGCTGTTGCTCGATCCCACCGGCAGTCTTGCCGTCGCTCAGGCGCCCTTGAATGCCGATCCCGCATTCCATGCACGCAGCCTGGACACCTCAGCCCTTGCCCGCGCGCTGCGCGTGCCGGTCGAATTCCTGAGCAGCGCGCCGGGAATCGCGCCACTGGCGGCGATTGCGGGGGATACATTGCAGCTCGATCTGGCGCCGGCAGCACTCACCCAGCGCCATACCGAATACCGCTGGCGACGCGGCATCCATCTGGCGGCATTGACCGTGGGCGTGATGGGCGTGGCGACAAGCGGAATCCAGTGGCTGCGGACGCTCGATCAACGCGACCAGACCCGGGAGATGCAGTTTGAACAGCAACAGATTGAAACCCGCTACCACGACATCGCACGCGAGTTTCCGCCTTCCGCCGTGGGCGCGGAACAGCTTGGCCAGACCATCGCATTGGCTGCGCGCATTGAAAATCAGCGCCCGGGTCCGACACCCGCACTGGCGCTAATCAGCCGCGCGCTGGACAATCAGAGCGACATCGTGCTGCAAAAGGTGACCTGGCGTGACAGGGAATTTTCCACCCCATCAAGCCCGGGTGAACAGCAAATCGAAACCGATGCCGAGCTGAGTCCGTTTGACGGCAACTACCGCGCCGCCATGCAACGCATCGAAAGCTTCAAGGCGCAACTGCGCGCACAGCCTGGCGTACTCGACGTGACGCTCACACGCAGCCCGGTCAATACCGACTCGGCTGTCGCATTAAGCGGCAACACCCTGCCTGGCAACGCGCCACCCCAGGCACGCTTCACGCTCAAGTTGCGATACCGGGAGTGGCCATGATCCCCCGTCCGCCCTGGCATGCCATTAAAATTCCGCTCCTGCTATTACTGGCCGTGCTGTTGCTGGCCGGTGCGGGCGCACGGTGGAGTTCGGGCGTGCTGCTTGACGCCCGCAACCAGATGCAACAACAGGCGCTGGCCAGTCAGTCCGCCAGGCAAAAACTGCAACGCTCGAATCTGGAAAAGGGCTTGATCCAGCAGCATCTTGGCGGCTACCAGGCGCTGGCCGCACGCGGCTTTATCGGCGAGGAAAATCGCCTCGCCTGGATCGAAGCGGTGCAGCAGGCCAATCGCGATGCGCACCTGTATGGCCTGGATTACAGTCTGGAACCCCGCACCGCCTCTCCCGCGCCGCTCGCCGGCGGGTTGCCCCTGGGACAAACCGCAATGAAGCTGCGTATGCCCATGCTGGTGGAAGACGACTTGCCGCGTTTTCTGGCTGCCTTGCGGCAGCGTACGACCGGCGTATTCCGGGTGAGTTCATGCCAGATGAGCCGCAGCACGGATATCGCCCCGGAAGCTTCGAGTCGGCCGGGACTGCAAGTCGAGTGCGAACTGCTGTGGTTTACCGTGGCCGGAAAAGGAGCAAGCACCCCATGAAATTCCGCGCATGGCTTTTCTCTTTGTGCCTCTGCTATTGCGGTGAAGCGCCCGGAGGTCGGGATGCGGCTTCGCCCAGCGGACAGGGCGGCCGCGCAACCCCGAATGATGAATGTCACGACCGCCGTGTCCGCTCCCTCACCCCGCCCTGCTGCCCCTCCGGGGCACCGAGGTCCCGGTCGGAGAGGGGGACATCGTGTCGCTCGCGACGTTCCCGTTAACCAGACCGGCAAATTGCACAGATACTGCGCAGCATGGATTCTTTCTGTGTCCATGTGTCTTTTGTGGTTCAGCCGTTGCCGTTCAACAAGCTGCTGATGCCATCCCCGGCAGGCTGTTCTACACCCCCCAGCAACGCGCCATGCTCGGCAATGCGCGCACGCACAAAATCACCCGGAGCCGCCAGTCCGATTCCACAGGGCAATACTCCCGCACATTCCGCCCCCCTGAGTTTCGACGGCGTGATCACCCGTTCCGACGGCAGCATCACCCACTGGGTCGATGGCCGCCCTTACGCGGGCGCGCCATCAGCCGGCATCCGCGGTCTCAAACCCGGGCAAATCCGCGCCAACAACAAAGTGTACGAACCCTATCAACTGCTGCGTCCCGTTGAAGCACCCCAGACACGCAGCACGACGGCGGACAAGCCGCCCACCCGTGCGCAAGAAAGCGGGAGCACGCCATGAAACCCCAATACGGTTTCACCCTCCTCGAACTCGCCATCGTACTGGTCATCGTCACCATCCTGATCGGCGGGCTGGCAGTGCCGCTGTCGGCACAGATACAGGCGCGGCGGATTGCAGAAACGCAGAAAACGCTGGCAGAGGCACGCGAGGCTATTATCGGTTATGCCATGAGCCACACCATTGCGGGCTCATGTACTTGTTCATACAAGGCGGATACCACACTTGACCCGGTTGCATCAAGCTGTTCGCCATCGCTATGCCCGGCTACAGGTACCGCAGCCCTCACCCAACCCATTACGCGCCATTATTTACCCTGTCCTGATTTGGGTGACACCGACCCGGAACCCAATCAGGACAATGACGGAGTGGATGGTCTAACCGATCTCGACAATGGCGTGGAAGACCGGCTCCACGCATCTCCATCGTGTGCCAAATCATACGGTAACCTGCCCTGGGTGACTTTAGGGACAGCCGCGCAGGATGCCTGGGGCAACCGCTTGCATTACAGCCTGACAGCTGCATATGGAGATTCATCAACCGGATTTTCCATTACCAGCACGGGAAATAACCAGGTTTGCACCACCAGTGCGGGAGGCTGCAGCACCGGCACCTTGGCGAGCAATGTGCCGGTGGTGCTGGTTTCCTACGGGCCGAACGGCTGGGGAGCGCACAATGTCAACGGCAGCAAGCTGGCCGCTCCGACCAGCGCGGACGAACTGGAAAACACCAACGCCGACCCCAACTTCGTCAGCCGCACCCCGACCAATGCCAATAGCACCAGTGGTGAATTCGACGACCTGGTAGTGTGGATTTCGGACGGCCTGCTCAGGGGCCGGGTATGTCCTGCGGGCGGCTGTCCGTAGCGGCCAGGCATAGCTTCACCCGGCCCGGCTGGTTCTCGGCCAGCCCCAGTCGGAAACCCGAACGCGCCGCCTGGCGCGCCGCCTGATACAGTCCCACCCCCAACCCAAAATCCGATGTGACCGGGCATTGAAACAGGTTGCGCGCGATGTGCTCCGGGGCGGGGCTGCCGCTGTCGGTCACGCTCAGGGCGATGTTCGGCACCAGTTCCAGACGCGCCTCCACCGTCAATCCCGGTTCAGTCTGACGTTTTCTCAGGGCATTGGTCAGCAGGTTGTCGGCGACGCTATCGAACAGGTCTTGCGGGATCGTGGTATCGGTGGCCATTTTTTCGGGGGCGAAGCTCACCCCGTCATGCGCATAGCGTGATTGCAGCGCCTGCCACCATTCGCCTGCGTTAACCCGGCTTTCATCCAGTTCGGCAGGCTGTTTGAGCTTGTCCACGGTCTGCGAAAGCCTGGTGACGAGTTGCGGCAACTGGCGCTTCATCAAGGCCAGCAGCCGTTCGCTGTCTTCGGGGGTGGATGCCTCTGCCGCCGCCAGCAGGGTTTTCATGGATTGCAGGATGTTCTTCACATCGTGGGTGAGGCGCGCGCCCGTGTCGTGTATGGCCTGGCTGTAGGCGTGTTCGCGCAGGGTCTGCTCGCGCACTTTGGCGGCATAAAAGTATCCCAGCAACTGTGACAGCAGCCGTATATGCAGGGCCAATGCCGGGGTCAAGGAGCGGGGCGAATGCCAGGTCAGGGCCAGACCGTGAAATGTGTGGGTCAGCGCATGGCCGGAGCTTAGCCCGAATCTCCCCTCGTCCCGCGCGGCCTTCCACGTCACACCCCGTATCCAGGTCAGTTCCTGCAAATTGGCCAGCGCATCTCTCACAAAGGAAGCAGGATCACGCTCACGTTCCGCCAGGGTGGCGAGCCGCCGCGCCCAGCCTTCGAACGGCAGGCCGACGGAGAGCAGATAACGCGAAGTCGCCTGCCCTAGACCCGCGAATCCGGCACGCGGATTCCACAGCCAGGAAAGCGCCAGCAGCAGCGCCGCCATGCCCAGCAGGGTTTGCACCAGCGCCCATGCATAGCTGGCTTTGCCTATCGCCATCACGGCAAACGCGCCCAGGGCCACCACGATCACCAGCAGCGACAGCATCACGCCATAAATGAAATCCAGCACCGAAGACTTGCCCCGCCGCCGCGTCACGGGCAGAAACAGAATCGCCAGTGGCAGCAAGGGCAACCCGTAGCGGACAGCAAGACGAACCTCATCGGGAAGCCGTGCCGTTGCCAGGCTTTGCGGCAGCACCCAGGCCAGCAGCAAGGCCAGCACATAGGTCAGGGCGAACAGATACGACAGACGCTGACTTCCTTCCGACTGCGATGCCGCGGCCGCGCCCACCAGGCCGGCAAGAATGGACAGCCACAGCGCCATCACCCAGGGGCTGTCCACCAGCACCAGCAGCGCCGCCATGGCAAATACCGGCAAGGCCAGACGCGGCTCGATCCGCGCTTCGCTGCTCACCAGCGGTTGCCACAGCAGAAACAGGCCGTAATGCGCGAGCAGGAAGGCGCGAGTGAGCGTGGCATCGGTATCAAACGCGACGGCCATGTGCAAGGCCAGCAACATGAGCGCCAGCCAGCGGCTGGGCGCCACACGCGTCATCGCGGCATTGAGTCTGCCCAGCCAGCTTGGTCTGAATCCGGGAACGGGAGGGGAAAGCTCGGTCATGAGGTGAACGAAGGAGCAAGGCTGAACGATGTATTGCTATCGGCCAAGCAGGGCCAAGATGGAGTTGTCAGGCTATTTATCCTAAAAAAGCAGTTGAACCACGTTCGTCATTCGGCAGCCGGAATCCAGAAAAATCAACACCCGGGACACCGGCCTTCACCCGCAAGGGGTAGGCCGTGGCTGAAATGCCGCTTAAGCGGCAACAACCTCGCTCGGCCGGTGTGACGGATTATTGGATCTGCCCTGATTTCTCTGTGCCTCATATATCCCTGTGGTAAATGAATTGCCGTTTTCATGTTCATCGCGCTCATCGCGGCGGTCTTTTGCCGGAATTCTGGCGATTGCGTTACATTTTCATCACTTTCAGGCGTGTCCCCGCCTGCGGTGAAAATAAATACTATTTATTTTCAATACGTTGCTGATTAAAAAGACGGAAAACCTGTCTGGCATGCATTTTGCGAATTCATTTTGCACTCTTTTCTTCGGAGAAAACATCATGCGCCGCCACCAATCCGGTTTCACCCTGATTGAAATTGCCATTGTATTGGTCATCATCGGGCTGCTCCTGGGGGGTATTCTGAAAGGGCAGGAACTGATCACGAGTGCGCGTGTACGTAACCTGATCGCCCAACTGGACGGGACCAAGGCGGCATTCTTCGGATTTCAGGATCGCTACCGAGCCCTGCCCGGCGACTTTACTCTGGCCACCACGCAGGTTCCCGGCGCAACCCAAAACGGCAACGGCGATGGCCAGATAGTGGGCACCGAATCCATCGCGGTATGGGATCATTTGTCACATGCCGGTTTCATCAACGGTACTTACGTCTACAACGCGACGGAAAGTTCCGCGACGACCCCCAGCAACCCCTATGGCGCATTCATGCAGCTGATTTACGACAATGTCTACGCAGACATCGCCACCCCTCCTCCTTCGCGCCACAATCTGAAAACCGGTCCCCGCGTTCCGGTGGACATCCTGGCCGAAATCGACCGCAAGATTGACGATGGCAATGCCATGACGGGCAGCATGCGATTTTCCGCTTACACGCCTACTGGCGGAACCGCGCCCACGGCAGCCAATTGCTTCGATGCCACCAGTACCCCACCCGGTCTGTGGAAGGCTGGCACGGGCGAGGCCAATTGCGGCGCCGCCATCCTGTTCTAGCCCTGTAACAGCCTGATCTCGGCCGCCGCCAGTCCGTCGGCGGCGCCGCGCAACACCAGCACATCCCCTGCCTGAATCCGCGTCTCGGGCAGGGGGTCCAGTCCCTTGATGCCCTGACGGCGAATCGCCACGACCTCGACCAGGAGATCATCCAGCGCCAGCTCCGCAAGGCTGCGTCCCACCGTGACCGCGCCCTGCGGAATCAGCAGGGTATTCAGCCGAGGCTGGGATTCCTCATCGAGTGCGTCATCCGCATCGCTCGCACCCCGGAAAAAACCGCGCATCAGGGCATAGCGTGTTTCGCGCACGTCACGGATGCGCCGCAAGACCTGGGACAGGGGCACGCCCAGCAGCATCATGGCGTGCGATGCGAGCATGAGCGAGCCTTCCATCACCTCGGACACCACTTCGGTTGCGCCCGCTTCCTTCAGCCGGTCGATGGAGGCATCGTCCATGGTGCGCACCACCACCGGCAGTTCCGGACGAAGCTCGCGCACATGGCGCAGGATGGCCATGCTCGATGGCAGGTCGGAATACGTCACCACGATGGCCTGGGCACGGGAGAGGCCTGCCGCCACCAGCACCTCGCGCCGGCTGGCGTCGCCGTAGACCACACTCACTCCCGCGGCGGCCACGGCGCGAATACGCTCCGGGTCCATATCCAGCGCGATATAGGTAATGTTTTCCGCATCCAGCAGTCGCGCCAGATTCTGCCCGCTGCGGCCATAGCCGCAGACGATGACATGCCGGCTCTTGCCAAAAGTCCGGACGGCAATATCGTGCACTTCCTTGGCGCGTCCCGCCCATTCATTGCCGCCCAGCAAGCGGCTCAGGCTACCCATGCGGTGAATCAGCAGGGGCGCCAGCAGCATCGACAGCACCATGGCTGCCAGCACGGGTTGCATCACGCCCGCGCTTAGAAGTTGCAAATCCGTCGCTTGCGCCAGCAGCACAAACCCGAACTCGCCCGCCTGCGCCAGGCCCAGCGCCGTGCGCACGGCGGCGGGACGCGCGCTGCCGAATATCATGGCCAGCCCTGCCACGATAAGGCCCTTGCCAATCACGATAGCGCCCAGCAGGACCAGCACCTGCGGCCAGTTCAGGGCGACCTGCATCAAATCCAGACGCATGCCGATGGTGACAAAGAACAATCCCAGAAGAACATCGCGGAAAGGCTTGATATCGTCTTCCACCTGATAGCGATATTCGGTTTCCGAAATCAGCATACCCGCCAGAAACGCACCCAGCGCCAGCGAGAGACCGGCGCTTTCGGTCAGGTAAGCCAGGCCCAGCGTGAACAGCAGGAGATTGAGGGTGAATAACTCGGGAGACTTGCGCCCCGCCACCCACTGGAACCAGGGGCGCATAATGCGCTGCCCGACAAACAGCAGGAAGCCCAACACGACGATGGCCTTGATCGCCGCGATGCCCAGTTCATCGGCCATCGAATCGGATGCCTTGGCAAAAGCCGGAATCAGGATCAGCAGCGGCACCACGGCCAGATCCTGAAACAACAGCGCGCCGAAAATCTGCCGCCCGTGCGGGGCCTGCAACTCCAGACGCTCGGCCAGCAGCTTGGAAACAATGGCGGTCGATGACATGGCCAGCATCCCACCCAGCGCGATACCCGCCAACGGCGACAAACCCAGCACAAGCGCAAGCAGTGCGGTCGCCAGCAGGGTGACGATCACCTGCGCGCCGCCGAATCCGAACACGGTGAGCCGCATGGTTTTCAGTCGCGGCAAACTGAACTCCAGCCCGATGGAGAACATCAGAAACACAACCCCGAATTCGGCCAGGTAGCGCGCCTCCATGCTATCCGGAATCCAGCCGAGGGCATGCGGGCCGATGGCCACGCCCGTAACCAGATATCCCAGCAGGGTCGGCAACCGGAATGCGCGCGCCACGGCCGCCACCAGAACGGCAACCGCCAGCAGGATCAAAGCCAGTTGCAGGCTGCTATGCATGTGATCTTTCACGGGCTTCAGCCCGTAGAAAGTCGAAGTCCCCTTGTGGGTCATACGACTCCACATGGGCTTCAGCCCATGGTGGATCGGAGTCCTTCAGTATCTCAGCGCGTAGAGCGAAAGGGTAACGGCGCAGCCGTCGGTCACCCATCGGCCTCCTCCTTGCAGGGAGAAGATCGGAGTCCCCTTGTAGTGGAACATGGGCAAAAAGAGGGTGCGAGCGTATGAGCTTTATTGATCCGGCCATTGAAAAGTTGAAAAGCGTCCACGCTGCACGGAGAGCGAATAAGGATCTTCGGGCAGCGATGGCCGGAGCAATAAATAATCAATTCAGCATGCTATGGGGCGGCATCGACACTGCAATTTCTACCGGACTGCATCGATACAGAAACGCCTGAACTATTTGCTGACCGCCTCAATAGTATACTTGCAGCCCATGACATCAAACCCGTCCCAAACTGAACATCTGCTGCAACTTGCGCGCCAGGTATTCGATATCGAAGCCGACGCGGTGCGCAATCTGTCTTCGCGCCTCGACGCGAATTTTGCCCGCGCCGTCCGCCTGATGCTCGAATGCCATGGTCGCGTGGTCGTCACCGGCATGGGAAAGTCCGGCCACATCGGCGGAAAGATCGCCGCCACGCTCGCCTCAACCGGAACTCCTGCCTTCTTCGTCCACCCTGGCGAGGCCAGCCACGGCGACCTCGGCATGATCGCGCACGACGACGTCGTGCTGGCGCTGTCCAATTCCGGCGAGAGCGCCGAGATCGTCAGCATCATTCCCCTGATCAAGCGGCGCGGCGCCAAGCTCATTGCCATGACCGGCAATCCAGGCTCAACCCTGGCGCACCAAGCCGACGCGCACCTGGACGCTTCGGTTGACAAGGAAGCCTGCCCACTCAACCTCGCCCCCACTGCCAGCACCACGGCGGCTTTGGCGCTGGGTGATGCGCTCGCGGTCGCACTGCTGGATGTGCGCGGATTTTCCGCAGACGACTTTGCCCGCACTCACCCGGGCGGAAGCCTGGGACGACGCCTGCTAATCCATGTGCGCGATGTCATGCATACCGGCGACGCGCTGCCGGTTGTACTTGTTGACGCCCCGCTGAAGACGGCCTTGCTGGAAATGACCGCCAAGAGTCTGGGTATGACCGCCGTCGTCGACCGCCAGGAAAAAGTGGTCGGTGTGTTCACCGATGGCGATTTGCGGCGCGCTCTGGAGCAAGCGCTCGATCTTCACCAGGCGCAGGTAAGCGAATTGATGAGCCGGAATCCAAAAACCATCGCTCAGGACGAACTTGCCGTGTCCGCAGTCGAGAAAATGGAAACACTCAAAATCAACGGCCTCCTTGTCGTGGACAATAACAACACTTTGATCGGCGCACTCAACATGCACGACCTGCTCAAGGCGGGGGTGGTGTAATGACCGAAGACGCAATCAGCCGTGCACGCAGGATCAGGCTTGTCGCCTTCGACATCGACGGGGTGATGACCGATGGCACGCTTTTTCTGGGCGACGATGGACAGGAGTACAAGGGTTTCAACTCGCTCGATGGCCATGGTCTTAAAATGCTTAAAGGCAGCGGGGTTGAACTCGCCATCATCACCGGGCGCTCCTCCCGGGTGGTTGAGAACCGCGCCCTCAACCTCGGTATCGATATCGTGCATCAGGGAGCGCACGACAAGCTCGCGGTCTATGAAGCCCTGTGCCGCAAGCTTGCCCTGCAATGCGATGAAACCGCCTACATGGGCGACGATGTGGTCGATCTGCCCGTGATGCGCCGCGCTGGGCTGGCCATAACCGTACCGGCCGCTCCGGAACTGGTGAAAGCCCACAGCCATTACATTACCGGCCGTGAAGCGGGACATGGCGCAGTGCGCGAGGCCTGCGAATTTCTGATGCGGGCGCAGGGTACTCTGGAGACTGCACTGGCGCCTTATCTGAAGTGATCCTAGAAACCGCAGTTGACCGCTCATAAGCTAATGGAATTCCGCATGAATACTGGTTCTTTCGCCTTCGGGCGAGTTCACTGGCAGGGTGAGTCCGCTACGCACCCGCTGGTACGCCTGATCACGCGCCTGCCTTTGTCGCTCGTCGTTGCAGGCCCCGGCCTGCCGCCTCCTCGCTTCGCGCCAGTCACGCGCCCAGACGCACCATCGGGCGCGTCCAACTGCGGTTTCTAGGATGATCGGCCGCGGTTCATTATGGCTCCCGTTCACCCTGCTCCTGCTTCTGGCCGGCCTGAGCTTCTGGCTCGAACGCACCGTACAGGGCCCGGAGAATGGATCAGTAACCAACAATACCGAGCCGGAGAGCATCGTTGAAAATTTTGAAGCCGTACGCACCGACAAGCTGGGTCGCCTGCAATACCGGCTGTCGGCGCGCAAGCTGTGGCATTTTTCCAGCAACCGGCCCGCTGAACTGGAGAGCCCCCGTTTTGTTCAAATTGTTCAGGAGTCCGGCGATATGATCGCAACTTCGCGTCGCGCAACCGTTTCAAACGATGGCAAGGAAGTCACTTTACTTGGCCGGGTCAACATTCTCCGCGTCGCCACGCCAAGGCAACCGGCCCTCACCCTCGACACCGCGCGCCTGCTGGTATTTACCGAGAGCGAAACCCTGCGCGCTCCCGGTCCGGTAGAAATTCGTGGCAGCGGAATGAATGCATGGGGCAGCGCCATGGAACTGGACGCCAAACGACGTGTGATCAAACTTGCCGGCCGGGTCAAAGCCCAATATCAAAATGCCAAACCTTAAATTCCGCATCGTTGCAGGACTTTGTGCCCTGTTGCTGAGCTTCACCGTTCATGCCGAAAAGGCTGATCGCAACAAGCCGATCAATCTCGAAGCCGATACCGTGACACTGGACGACATCAAGAAACTCAGCATTTATGAGGGCAATGTCATCGTGACTCAGGGCACGATGATGCTGCGCGCCGATCGCGTCCAGGTTGTGCAAAACGATCAGGGACTGCAATCTGTCAGCGCCGTCGGCAGGCCCGTGGCTTTCCGCCAGAAACTCGACGGCAGCGATGACTTCGTCGAGGGTTTTTCCGACCGCATGGAATACAACGGCGTGACCAGTCAGCTTGAACTGATCGGTCAAGCCAAATTGCGGCGCGGCCAGGATGAATTGCACGGCGCACAGATTTCCTACAACGCCGGCACAGAATTCTACCGGGTCATCGGCCAGCCCAACGCGCAAACGCCGGCGGGGCGCGTCCACGGAGTCATCCGTCCCAAACCTGAGACCGGCAAGCCGGCAACTAAAAAACCCGCGCCATGAGCCAGCTATCTGCCTACTCCCTGAGCAAGACCTATGGCAAGCGCACCGTTGTTCATGATGTTTCGCTCGAAGTCATGAGCGGCGAAGTGGTCGGACTGCTCGGCCCCAACGGGGCCGGCAAAACCACCTGTTTTTACATGATCGTCGGATTGATCGCGGCCGACAATGGCAACGTGCACATGGATCAGCACGATCTCACCCACATGGCGATTCACCAGCGCGCGCGCCTGGGACTCTCGTATCTGCCGCAGGAGCCTTCGATTTTCCGCAAACTCACGGTCGAGGAAAACGTGCGTGCGATTCTGGAACTCAAGGGATACCCGCCCGAGGAACGGGAAGACCACCTCGGCAATCTGCTCGAAGATCTTCATGTCGGCCACCTGCGCAACGCTCCTGCCATCAGCCTGTCGGGCGGTGAACGGCGGCGCGTGGAAATTGCCCGAGCACTCGCCATCAACCCGCGGTTTATCCTGCTTGACGAGCCTTTTGCCGGGGTGGACCCGATCGCCGTGCTCGATATACAGAAGCTGGTCCACTTTCTGGTCGAACGCGACATCGGCGTGCTCATCACCGACCATAATGTGCGTGAAACGTTGGGGATCTGCGACCGCGCCTACATCATCAACGATGGTCGCGTTCTGACTGTCGGGACGCCCGATGCCATCATTCGGGATGAGAACGCCCGCAAGGTATATCTGGGCGAGAATTTCCGGCTCTAAGCGACACGGCGGCCGCGTAACCGCCAATGATGAATGTCACGGCCGCCGTGTCCGTTCCCTCATCCCTGCTCTCTATTGGAACTCCTAGCGATTCGACCAGGCAGGCAAAAGACGCCAGCCGAGTCGCTGGTTATCCCACAAGGGGACTCCGACTTTCTACGCGCTAAAGCGCGTGTAAGATCGTATGTCCCGCAGGCGGGCGAGGGGGACAAGGCGTCGCTGGCCCAATATTCACTTTAATCAGGCGCGAATGAGAAAACGCGCTAGACTTGGCTCAAGTCGGCATGTTTTTTTCCGCAAACAACTACATGAAGTACGGTCTCCAACTCAAGCTTGGTCAACACCTGACACTGACGCCACAGTTGCAGCAATCCATCCGGCTGCTGCAACTGTCCACCCTGGAACTCAACCAGGAACTGGAACAAATGCTTCAGGACAATCCGCTGCTGGAACGCGAAGAGGAGGGAAGCCAGGATTTCGCCCCGAATGACGTGGCCACTGCGCACGGCAGCGACGCGACCGAGTCCGCCGCCGGCGCATCCAGTGACACCTCCGACCCCCAGGAGCGTACCGCCGGTCTGGACGAGACCGACTGGAATGACTACAGCGGCGGCAGCGCCGATGACGAGGAAAATGATTTTTTTCAGGCACCCGCGAGCAATTTGAGCCTGCGCGAGCATTTGCTCGGCCAGTTGATCCTGACCCCGCTTTCGCTGCGTGACCGCAGCCTGACCGCTGCGCTGATTGATGACCTCGACCAAGATGGTTACCTCACGCAAAAACTGGAGGACATCGCCGAAGCGCTACGCAGCGAACTCGAAGACCTTGAAACAGAAGAACTTGAAATCGCGCTCAAGCATCTGCAGAACATGGATCCGACCGGGGTTGGGGCGCGCAATCTGGGCGAGTGTTTGAGTCTGCAATTGCGCGCCTTGCCGGATGACACGCCGGGGCGTGAAACAGCCCTGCAACTGGTCGGCCATCATCTCGATCTGCTGGCGGCGCGTGATGTCGGCAAGCTCAAGAAGGCGCTGAATATCGACGATTCCGGTTTGCGTACCGCACGCGCCCTGATCCTGAGCCTGAGCCCGCGCCCCGGTTCCGCCTATGGCCAGGACGAAACGCATTATGTCATTCCCGACGTTTTCATCAAGAAAGTCAAAGGCATGTGGCAGGCCAGTCTCAACGTGGATGCCATGCCCAAACTGCGCATCAACCGGGTCTATGCCGACATTCTGGCGCGCCACCGCGAAAGCGGCGGCAACCAGCTTGCCAGCCAGTTGCAGGAAGCGCGCTGGCTGATCAAGAACATGCAACAGCGCTTTGACACCATCCTGCGCGTTTCGCAAGCCATCGTCGACCGGCAAAAGCATTTTTTCGAACATGGTGAAGTTGCCATGCGCCCGCTGGTGCTGCGCGAAATCGCCGAAGCCGTGGATCTGCACGAGTCAACCATCTCGCGCGTCACCACGCAGAAATTCATGATGACGCCGCGCGGCCTGTATGAACTGAAATATTTCTTTGGCAGCCATGTCGCCACCGAGTCCGGGGGTTCCTGTTCCTCGACTGCAATCCGGGCGCTGATCAAGCAGTTGGTGGCGGCGGAGAACAGCAAGAAACCCCTGTCTGACGGCCAACTGGCGGAAGTTCTGGGACAACAGGGCATCGTCGTGGCCAGGCGCACTGTTGCCAAGTACCGGGAATCCCTGCAAATTTCAACGGCCAACATGCGCCGGGCGCTTTGAGCTGGTATTTAGCGTCACTGAACTGCTTGTATGTGCAGCAATTTCGACACACAATGAAATTGTGCTTGCAGGGAATAGCCCTGGAGCGCCGGGATGTCGATCCTAGCAAATCCTGATCCCGCTTAATCCGACGCAAACCTAGGAGGCTTTATGAACCTGACGATTTCCGGTCATCACCTGGAAGTAACACCGGCTATACGCGACTATATTTCCACCAAACTTGACCGGGTAAAACGCCATTTTGACCATGTCATCAATCTTTCCGTCATCATGCAGGTGGAGAAGCTGGTGCACAAGGTCGAGGCCACGCTTCACGTGAAGGGCCACGACTTTCACGCCCATTCCGAAGATGCCAACATGTACGCCGCGATTGACCTGCTGGCCGATAAACTGGATCGTCAGGTGGTCCGGCACAAGGAGAAAGCAGGAGATGTCCATCAGGGAGACGGCGGTCTGAAACACCAGGCCTCGGCTGAAGGCGCCGCTTGATTCCAGCCCGTTCCCGGGGGATTTCCCGCCTCCGGGCCTGTAATCCCGCCCGCGCCGAATTGTCCTGGCTGCGCGACCCGGAATGAACCATATAGCCCCACTCCTTATCCCTGATACCACCTTGCTGGATTTGAGCTTTTCCAGCAAGAAAATGCTGTTCGAACACGCGGGGGATATCTTCGCTCAGAAACATGGGCTCAAGTCGGCCGACGTATTCAGCAGCTTGTTCGAACGCGAACGCCTGGGTTCCACGGCGCTGGGCTATGGCGTTGCCATTCCTCACGGACGAATCAAAGGCCTGGACGAGGCCGCCGGCGCACTCTACCGGCTGCTGACTCCGCTCGAATTCGACGCCCCGGACAATCAACCCGTCAGCCTCTGCTTCATTCTGCTGGTTCCCTGGGATGCCAACGAACAACACCTGCAAATTCTGGGGGAACTGGCGCAGTTGTTTGGCGATGAGGAGATGCGCACGAACATGTTGCACGCCCCGACACCGGCAGCATTGCACGCAATGATCAGCGCATGGACAGCCTATTGAGGCGGCCAGTTTGAATATCGCGGATCGAGGCTCGCTCATGGGGCATAGCCATATATTGATCCGGCCATACTGCACGGTGGGTGGGTAAGGATCTTCTGGCAGCGATGGCCGCAGCGCCCGCAAGGGGTACGCCGCCAGACGCTCGCCCTTAGGGCGGTCTTGGCGCAGCAATAGCACAAGACAGCATGACATTGAGGCGGCATCGATTCGGCAATTTCTGCTGGATTGCATGGATACAGAAAAGCTTGAACTATTTGCTGGCCGCCTCAATAATCAATCAATGGCCGAATCCACAAATACCGTTACCGTTGATGAACTGGTCCGCGACGCGGCAAGGCAGCTGGATCTACAGTGGGTCGCCGGACGTAATGGCGGCCAGCGCAAGCTCTCCTCTGAAACCATACAAAGACCGACCTTGGCCCTGATCGGCCATATGAACTTTGTGCACCCCAATCGCGTCCAGGTTCTGGGCTGTGCGGAAATGGATTTCCTGCGCGGTCTTTCGGCGAGAGCCCAGGCCGAGGCTATCGGTCACCTGTTTTCCACCGAACTCGCCGCCATTGTCGTCGCCAATGGCGAGGCGGTACCCGCCGAATTGATGGATGCAGCCAATCGCACCGAAACTCCGCTGCTCACCTCCCCCCAGGCCAGCCCCATCCTGATGGTTCATCTCGGGCATTATCTGACGCAGCGCCTGGCCAACGCCGCTACGCTGCACGGTGTTTTTCTGGAGGTGCTGGGCACCGGCGTCCTGATCAAGGGCGACGCCGGTGTGGGGAAAAGCGAACTGGCACTCGAACTTATCACCCGCGGCCACCGCCTGGTGGCTGATGATGCCGTGGAACTTCGGCACGTCGCCCCGGAAACGCTGGAAGGCAGTTGCCCTCCGCTCATCCGCGACTTTCTGGAAGTGCGCGGTTTGGGCATCCTGAACATTCGCTATCTGTTTGGCGAAACAGCGGTGAAACTGAAGAAAAACCTCAAACTCATCGTCGAGCTTGTCCACCCGCAAGAAATTGGCGAGGTCGGACTCAACCGTCTGGACATGGTGGCATCGACTGAATCCATCCTCGATGTAGCCATTCCAAAAGTACGGATCCCGGTCGCCGCCGGTCGCAACCTCGCCGTATTGGTGGAAGTCGCTGTACGCAACCATATCCTGAAAAGCCGGGGCATCAACCCGGTTGAGCAGTTCATGATCCGCCAGCAGGCGGCCATCGATAAGGGAGGCTGAGTTGCAGATCGTTCTGGTCTCCGGCCTGTCGGGCTCAGGCAAAAGTATTGCCATTGCCGTACTGGAAGATGCCGGTTACTACTGTGTGGACAACCTGCCTCTGGCCATGCTTGAGGAACTGGTCGGCTACCTCGGCCGCGAAGGACATACGCGCATCGCCGTCGCAGTGGATGCGCGCAGCGGAGCAAGCTTTGCGCAACTCCCTGCCATCATCGAAACATTGCGCAGCTTGGGGGCCGACCTGCGCGTCATTTTTCTGGAAGCCAAGACGCTCTCCCTGGTCAAGCGCTTTTCCGAAACGCGCCGCCGCCATCCCCTGTCCAGCGACACGGTTTCCCTGCCCGAAGCCATCCAGCACGAACGTGAACTGCTCGCCGTAATCGCTCCGCTGGGGCACCGCATCGACACCAGCGACCTGTCCGCTTCCGCCCTGCGCCTGTGGATCAAGGATCTGATCCTGCAAGACCGTTCGCGCATCACCCTGCTGTTCGAATCGTTTGGATTCAAACACGGCATTCCACTGGATGCCGATCTGGTCTTCGATGTACGCTGCCTGCCCAACCCGCACTACGTCACCGACTTGCGCCCGCTCACCGGACGCGATCAGGCCGTAATCGACTATCTTGAAGCGAGCCCCAACGCCATGGCGCTGCTCGCAGACATTCGCGGTTTTGTCGAGAACTGGCTGCCGTGTTTCATTCGCGATCATCGCACTTATCTGACTGTCGCCATTGGCTGCACCGGCGGGCAGCATCGCAGCGTGTACTTTGCCGAAACCCTCGCCGCCGCTTTTCGCGAACGCGAGCAGGTATTGGTACGGCACCGCGAACTCAGCTGATGTGGGCTACCACTCTGCGCCTGCTGCGACCCGGCGACTGGTTCACCGTGATCTTTGGCGGTGTGCTGGTCGCGAGTCTGGCCGCGACATTCTGGGGCGGAAATGCCGGCGACACGCTCGTCATCCGCGCCCAGGGAAAGCTGTTTGAGGAGGCCAGCCTGCACCGTGCACAAACCATTAGCGTTCCCGGCCCGCTTGGTCCGACGCTGGTCGAAATCCAGCCTGGCCGTGCACGCATCGCGCGCGATCCTTCGCCGCGCCAACTCTGCGTGAAGCAAGGCTGGCTGACTCTTGCAGGAGAAACCGCGCTCTGCCTGCCCAATCAGGTCAGCGTCGAAATCAGCGGCGGAAACAAGACTTATGACTCCCTCGGCTATTGATCTGCCTGTTACCGCCGACGACCGCCGCATTGCGCATCTCGCCGCTATCGCCATCGGTCTCACCCTGGCCGAGGCCACGATCCCCAGCCCCCTGCCTGGCGTCAAACCCGGGCTCGCCAACATTGTCATTCTCCTGGTTCTGCAGCAACACGGCCTGCGAACCGCAGCCTGGGTCTCCAGCCTGCGCGTGCTGGCCGGGAGTTTATTGCTGGGAAGTTTTCTCACTCCCGGTTTCTGGCTCTCCGCCACCGGCGCATGCGCCAGCCTCGTCGTTCTGTCGATCGCACGTTTTCTGCCCGCACGCTGGTTTGGCCCGGTCAGCCTGTCGATATTGGCGGCATTCGGACACATCGGCGGGCAATTGGGCCTGGCAGGGCTGTGGCTGCTGCCCTCGGCCGGCATTGCTTATTTACTGCCGGTCTTTGCTGCCGCGGCACTCGTCTTCGGCGCGGTCAACGGCCTGATTGTCGCGCGCCTGCTTGCCGCAGACTCTCAAGACAAGCGACAATCCGTTCCATGCACCCCCCCCTGAACACCGTTACCGTCGCGCTTTCAGGCGCATCCGGCATGGCCTACGGCCTGCGTCTGCTCGAATGCCTGCTGCATGCCGAGCTGCGCGTCACCCTGCTGGTGTCGCAAGCCGCCCACCTCGTCGCCAAGCAGGAACTCGGCGTCACCCTGCCTGCGCGCGCCGGGGATCTCGAAAAACAGCTCAGCGCCCGCATGGGGGCCGGTGATGGCCAGCTACGCGTATTTGGCCGCGATGACTGGAACGCACCGGTTGCCTCCGGCTCCAATGCTGCCGCTGCGATGGTCGTCTGCCCCTGCTCCATGGGCACACTCGCCGCCATTGCTCACGGCATGTCCGACAACCTGATCGAACGCGCCGCTGATGTGACGTTGAAGGAAAACCGCAAGCTCATCCTGGTTCCGCGCGAAACCCCTTTCTCCGCGCTGCATCTGGAAAACATGCTCAAACTCGCTCGCATGAACGCAGTGATCCTTCCGGCCAATCCCGGTTTCTATCATCGCCCGCCATCCATCGAGGGCGTGATTGATTTCATCGTCGCGCGCATCCTTGACCAGCTCGGCGTGCAACATGATCTGATGGCGCGCTGGGGCGATGCAAAGTGACTGTACGGGTTCCGCTGTTTCCGCTACAAACCGTGATCTTCCCCGGTGGGCGATTGCCGCTGAGAATCTTCGAACAGCGCTACCTGGACATGGTGAAACGGGCCATCGCTGACAAATCCACTTTTGGAATCTGCGCCATCCGTGAAGGCGACAAAACCCGCGCACTCGCCATTCCCTTCGAGGTCGGTACCCTGGTTCGCGTCACCGACTGGGACATGCCGCAAACCGGTATTCTTCACATTCAAACCGAGGCGCTCGAGCGTTTCGTCATTCGCTCCACCCGCAGCGAAGCCAGCGGTTTGCTCATGGGAAAAGTGGACGAAGTCAGCCCGGAGCCCGCTCGGGCCGTACCGGATGAACTTGCTCTCGCCACCGAGATTCTGCGCCATATAATCGATGAAGTCGGCGCCGAAAACTTTCCGCCGCAGCATGATCTTGATAACGCAGTTTGGGTTGGATACCGCCTGTCCGAGGTACTACCCCTCAAACTCAAGGTAAAGCAGGATCTGCTGGAAATGAATGACAGCCTCACCCGGCTGCAAATATTGACGGAATTCCTGCGCAAGCAAATCAACTAACCATGCATCGGTCATTCTTGACGATGCATCATTAAAATGGCGCGCTTCTACCCGCACCTCGGTGCCCAACACCTCGCCTTCATCGGCGCACAGAAGATATTTTTCACTGCCACCGCGCCGGCCAGCGGCCGCATCAACGTCTCGCCCAAAGGCATGGACAGCCTGCGGGTTCTGGACGACAAACGTGTCGCCTATCTCGACCTTACCGGCAGCGGCAACGAAACCGGCGCACACCTGACACATGACGGGCGCATGACGATCCTGTTTTGCAGCTTTGATGCCGAGCCGCTGATTCTGCGGCTGTACGGACGGGGGAGAGCGGTGCGGCGGCAGGATGCGGCGTGGACGGATTTACACAGCCACTTTCCCGCACTGCCCGGCGAGCGCCAGATCATCCTGCTGAATATCGAATCCGTGCAAACTTCATGCGGCTACGCCGTGCCGCTGTATGATTACCGCGGCGAACGCGATACCCTGATGCGCTGGGCCGAGAAAAAAGGCCCCATCGGCCTGCTCGACTACTGGCGCGAAAAAAATCGCGTCAGCATCGACGGACTCCCTACTGGACTGCTGGAGGACATACCATGAAGAATCTGCTGCTTCCACTCGTGCTTCTGCTTACCGCCTGCGGCCAATCCGCACCGCCACCGCAGACCGGCAGCGCCGAGCGCGCACCCAGCCCGGTGTTCGAGACCCAGATTCAGGCGATGAAAAAAGCCCAGGCAGTCGAAGGGCAGGTGATGGATGCAGCTGAAGCCCAGCGCCAGCAAATAAACCAGGCGGCACAATAAACTGCTCATTCGCCTGTGGGAGCGGCTTTCGCCGCGATCAATTGCGGGTCAATTGCAGTTTCAAGTTTCAATAATCGCTGCACCACCGCCCCTGCCAGCATCAACCCGAACAGGGGCGGCATATAGCTGATCGTCCCGTTCACCGCACGGGCGCGGCCGCGCCCTTCCACCGGCTGCGGCGGCAGGGGGGCGCGTCCCGGCTCGTCGCTAAACACCGTCAACACGCCCTTGGCAATGCCGCGTTTTCTCAGGCGCTTGCGCATCACGGCTGCCAGCGGGCATTGGCAGGTCGTCGCAATATCCGCGAGGCGAATGCGTGCCGGATCGAGCTTGTTGCCCGCGCCCATGCTCGACGCCACCTTCAAGCCGCGCTCAATGCTCGTCGCCACCAGTTCCACCTTGCAGTTGAGCGAGTCGATGCAGTCGATCACATAGTCCACATCGTCCGGCACCAGATCGACCACATTTTCGGGCGTGAGGAATTCGCGCACCACGGTGAGACCGCATGCCGGATTGATGTCGCGAATGCGCGCCGCCATCAATTCCGCCTTGGGCTGGCCCACCGTGGACAAGAGCGCGGGCAACTGGCGGTTGATGTTCGAAGCCGCCACCACATCGTGGTCGATGATCGTCAGCCGCCCCACCCCCGCGCGCGCCAGCGCCTCGGCGCAATACGAACCCACGCCGCCCAGGCCCGCAACCAGCACATGCGCCTGCGACAACCGCGCCAGCTCCGTGTCAGCCAGCAATATCCGCGTGCGCTCGAATTGCGGCGATGCTCCTGCATCCATCGGTTAAAATCCTCTTATGATCAAATGGCTTATCACTTTGGTTCTCGCGCTCGTCCTACTGGGGCTGCTCACGCCCTGGCTCAGCCGCTCCGGTTTTGGCCGGCTGCCGGGCGACGTCCGGTTCAAGCATGCGCGCGGCGTATTCTACTTCCCCTTCACCAGCGTGATCCTGCTGTCGCTGGCGCTGACCTTAATCCTGCATCTGTTCGGACGATGAGCAAGGCATTCACCAAGGAGGCTGACCCGCCCGACGAGGACGACGAGGACGCCAGCGCCCCGCCGCTGCCCGCAGGCAGCAAGAACTACATGACCCCCGCAGGCTATGCGCACCTTGCCGCCGAATTGGACGAACTCTGGAAAGTCGAGCGCCCCAAACTGGTAGAAACCATATTCTGGGCCGCCAGCAACGGCGACCGCTCGGAAAACGGCGACTACATCTACGGCAAGAAGCGCCTGCGCGAAATCGACCGCCGCATCCGTTTCCTGACCAAGCGCCTTGAAAATTCCGAAGTCGTCGACCCCGCCACCCGGGACGCCACCGACCAGATATTCTTCGGCGCCACCGTCACCGTCGCCGACCAAGAGGGCGTCGCAGCCACTTACGCCATTGTCGGCCTCGACGAAGCCGACGCCGGACGCGGCCACCTCGCCTGGACCTCGCCCATGGCGCGCGCCCTGCTGCAAGCCCGCGAAGGCGACACCGTGAGCGTGCAAACCCCCGGCGGGCGGCGCGAAGTGGAAATCATCGAAGTGCGGTATCAGAAAATCTGATTATCGAGATGGCCCAGGGCGTTTGAATATGACGGCCAGAAATGGCTTGCCTGGCTTTGAGCAGCGCAGCAAGTAGGATAATCCAGCCCCCGCCCCGTTACCCGACCCCCACCCCATGCCTATCCAGTGGTTCCCCGGTCACATGACTTCCGCGCGCAAGAAAGCCGCGGAGACGATGGCACAAATCGACGTGGTGATCGAGGTGCTCGACGCTCGCCTGCCCGAGGCCAGCAGTAATCCGCTGATCCACGAGCTGCGCCTGTTTCGTCAGCGGCCCTGCCTGAAGTTGCTGAACAAGGCGGATCTCGCTGACCCGGACGTGACCAAGGCGTGGCTCGATTATTACAACCGGCGGAAGGACGTAAAGGCGGTGGCGATTTCGGCCAAGAAGCCTGCCGATGTTGCCCGGTTGCCTGGTCTGTGTCAGAGCCTTGCGCCGCATCGCGACGACAACTTCAAGCCGCTGCGCATCATGATCATGGGGATTCCGAACGTCGGAAAATCCACGCTGATGAATGCCCTGGTGAAGCGCAAGGTGGCGGCTGTGGGAGATGAGCCGGCGGTGACCAAATCGCAGCAGCGCATCAATCTGAGTCCACGTTTGTCCTTCGTCGATACGCCCGGCCTGATGTGGCCAAAGATCGAGCACGACTCGGATGGCTTCATGTTGGCCGCCAGCCACGCTATAGGCCGCAATGCCGTAATCGATGAAGAGGTGGCGATCTTTCTGGCGGGTATTTTGCTGGCACGTTACCCCGCGTTGCTGACCGCGCGTTACGGCTTTTCTGTGCAAGGCATGGACGCGACAGGGGTAGTGGAGGCCGTTGCCAAACGGCGCGGCTGTCTGCTCAAGGGACGCGGCGGCGAACTGGATCTGGAAAAAGCCGCAATGTTGCTGCTGACTGATTACCGCACCGGACCACTGGGCCGGATCAGTCTGGAAACGCCGGTCACGCGCAAAACGATGCTTGAAACCGGGATGACCCATCAGCAAGAACCGGAGGATGAAGCTTAGAACGTAGCGTGCAGCGAGCATCTCCCACTACGACAACGCCTAAGTTTGCCATGTTCGACGCGCCACACCGGTGGCTTCACAGTTCGTTGCGCCAGGTCTGGTCGTCGCTGTCGAACAGGCGGTTGGCATCTGGCGGGCCCCAGGTGCCGGCGGCATAGGTGGGGATGAATTCGCGCTCGACGGCCCAGTGCTTGAGGATGGGATCGACCACCAGCCAGGCCCATTCCACTTCGTCGAAGCGCAGGAACAGCGAGCGGTCGCCTTCGATTACGTCCAGCAACAGGGTTTCGTAGGCATCCAGCGTCGCCTCGCCAATCTCGTGATAGCTGGCATTCAACTGCATGACGCGTGTGTTCATATCGAGGCCGGGCTGTTTGACGTGGATTTCCATGTGCATGGATTCCTCCGGCTGAATACTGAGCAGGATCCAGTTGGGATCGATCGATTCCAGCGGGGTTTCACGAAACAGTTGCTGCGGAGGATGACGGAAGCGGATGGCGATCAGGGAGGTCTGCCGGGGAAGCCGCTTGCCGGTGCGCAGGTAGAACGGCACGCCGCGCCAGCGCCAGTTGTCGATGTAGAACTTGGCGGCGACGAAGGTTTCAGTGATGGAGTTCTGCTCCACATCGGCTTCCTGTTGATAGCCTGGCACCTGCCTGCCATCTATCGTTCCCCGCGCGTACTGGGCGCGAATGGCATGGGCATGTACCGCGCGCTTGGCGATGGGCCGAATCGAACGCAGCACTTTCACCTTCTCGTCGCGCAGGGTATCCGCTTCCAGCGCGGCCGGGGGTTCCATCGCCACGACCGTCAGCAATTGCATCAGATGGTTCTGCAGCATGTCGCGCAGGGCGCCGGCATGATCGTAATAGTCCGCGCGCTTTTCGATACCGTTGGACTCGGCCACGGTGATCTGCACATGGTCGATGAAGTTGCGGTTCCACAGGGGTTCTATGAGTGTGTTGGCGAAACGGAATACCAGAAGGTTCTGCACCGTTTCCTTGCCCAGAAAATGGTCGATGCGGAAAATCTGCTCTTCGTTGAAGTGCTGGTGCAAAAGCTGATTGAGCGTGCGGGCGGATTCGATGTCTTCGCCGAAGGGTTTTTCCAGCACCACCCGGTTCATGCCGCGCGGCTTGTTGAGGCCGACGGCTTCGAGATTGCGGATCACCGCCGGGAACTCCGCCGGCTTGATGGCGAGATAAAACACGATGCTGGAGCAGCAGCCCTCGCGCGGTCTGGACAGGCGCTCCACCAAGGCATGATACGCCGCCGTGTCATTCAGATCGCCCGCCTGATATTCGAAGCGCGCGACAAAGCGCTCGAATACGTCCGCCTTGAGTCGGTCACCCAGTCTCTCGGTCATGGTCTCCCGCATGTGGGCACGCCAAGCATCGTCGTCCCAGGGACGGCGGGAAAACGCCGCGATGTTGAGCGACTCGGGCAGGCGCCCGGCGACCTCGAGGTGATAAAGCGCAGGCAAGAGCTTGTTGGTCGCCAGATTGCCGGTGGCACCAAAGATGACGAAGGTACAGGGCAGCGACTCGGGGCTCATGGCTTGCCCTCCTTCAGCGCCTGGCCGCTGATGCCCCGGCGCGTCCCGGACAGCGCTTTCGCGGCCTGGACATGTTTGCCCTGCCATACCCGATGACGCACGAATCTGCAAATGCCGAATTCCATACTCATGCCCCTAACAGTCCCGGAAACAATTTACCCAGCCCGCTCGCAATCATCTCGATGGAAATCGCAGCGATGATCAGCCCCATCAGGCGGGTGATGACGTGGATGCCGGTCGCGCCCAGCTTGCGCGCAATGACAGGCGCGAGTCGGAAGGATAGCCAGACGGATAAGCCGACCAGCACAATGGGAATGAGCAGCGCAGCCTGATACACAAGATTACCTGAGGCAGCATTCGCCGCCACGATCACGTGCGTAATCGCGCCGGGGCCCGCGAGCAGCGGCACGCCCAGCGGCACGGCGCCGACTGCGTCCTTTTCGGCCACTTCTGCCGCCTCTTCGCGGGTTTGACGCTGGGGACTGACATGCGCCTGCACCATGGACAGTGCAAGCAGCAGGATCAGCAAGCCGCCAGCCACGGAGAACGCGGCAATGCGTATGCCGAAAAAGGCGAGCAAGGGTTCGCCCACAAAATTGAACGCCGCCAGCACGCCGATAACCGTGATCGCCGCGACACGCGCTGCAAGTTTGCGTTGCGCGTTGCTGAAGCCGTGCGTTGCGGACAGGAATATGGGAATGACGCCGACCGGATCGACAATGGCGAACAGGGCAAATGCGGCTTTGGAAAGTTCGACGGCATCCATGGCGCCATCATAGCCTGTTAGAACTCAGCGCTTGCGAAACAGCAGATCCCACACGCCGTGCCCGAGTCTCAAACCACGCTGCTCGAACTTGGTGAGCGGCCGGGTATCGGGGCGCTGCGCGTAATCCGAAGCGGTATTGGCGAGCGTGGGCTCGGCCGACAGAACTTCCAGCATCTGCACCGCGTAGTCTTCCCAGTCGGTGGCCAGATGCAGATAGCCGCCGGGCTGAAGATGTTCGGCAAGCAGCCGCACAAACGGAGGCTGGATGAGACGCCGTTTGTTGTGGCGTTTCTTGTGCCAGGGGTCGGGGAAAAAGATGTGCACTCCGGACAGGCTGCCCGGCACGATCATGCGGGTGAGCACGTCCACTGCATCGTGCTGGATGACGCGGACATTGCCAAGTTTGCGCTCACCGATCTGTTTCAGGAGCGCGCCGACACCGGGCGTGTGGACTTCAACGCCGAGATAATCGTTCTCCGGATGTGCGCTGGCGATGTCCGCCATGCCTTCGCCCATGCCGAAACCGATTTCGAGCAACTTCGGCGCGACGCGGCCATAGACCGCGTCCAGGTCGAGCAGTTGCGGCTGATACGGCAGCATGAACCGCGGGCCAAATTCAGCCAGGGCGCGGGCCTGCCCCGAACCGACGCGGCCCGCGCGCAGCACAAAGGAGCGGATACGCGGATGCCCGCCTTCAGCCTGCACCATGCCTATTTGTTGCCGGCAATCATGCCCGCCGTCGGCGAACTGGGGCTGGCCTGATAGACCTTTTTCGGCATGCGCCCGGCGAGGTAGGCTTCGCGACCGGCCTCGACGGCTTTTTTCATCGCCGAAGCCATCAGTACCGGGTTGCCTGCGCCGGCAATCGCGGTGTTCATCAGCACCGCATCGCAGCCGAGTTCCATGGCGATGGCGGCATCGCTGGCCGTGCCGACACCGGCATCGACAATCACCGGCACGCTCAGTCGGTCGATGATGATCTGCAGATTCCACGGGTTGAGGATGCCCATGCCGGAACCAATCAGGCTGGCCAGCGGCATGACGGCGACACAGCCGATGTCCTGCAGGGCCTTCGCGACGATGGGATCGTCGGAGGTATAAACCATGACCTGGAAACCGTCCTTCACCAGCACTTCAGCGGCTTTCAGTGTTTCGGCAACGTTGGGATAGAGCGACTCGGCATCGCCCAGCACTTCGAGCTTGACCAGCGCATGGCCGTCCAGCAATTCGCGCGCAAGACGCAGGGTGCGAATGGCGTCGTCCGCGCTGTAACAGCCTGCCGTGTTGGGCAGGTAAGTGTATTTCGACGGCGGCAGGGCATCGAGCAGGCTGGGCTGGCTCGCATCCTGGCCGATGTTGGTGCGGCGGATGGCGACGGTGACGATTTCCGCGCCTGAGGTTTCAACTGCCTGGCGGGTTTGCTCAAAATCCTTGTATTTGCCTGTGCCAACCAGCAAGCGCGAAGAATAGGCGCGGCCGGCAATGATAAGGGGTTCCATGTTGGTTGAGGTGCAGGGACTTGGGGTACGGGAATTAACCGCCGCCGACCGCGACCACGATTTCCAGGCGGTCGCCATCCCGAAGCTGAGTTTCGCCATACTGACTGCGCGGCACGATCTCGCCGTTTTTTTCGATGGCAATGCGCTTGCCGGCCATGGACAAACAGTCCATCAGTTGAGCCAACGAGAGCGGAAAAGGAAACTGGCGAGGTTCGCCATTGATGACAAGATCGATCAAGACTTCAATCCGGGGAAACTATTCAGTAGAATGCGCAATTGTACTCTGACCCGCGCGGGCGTCGTATAGTGGCATTACCTGAGCTTCCCATGCTCATGAGGAGGGTTCGATTCCCTTCGCCCGCTCCAGTTTCCCAGGTAATCTTGCGTTGCGGGCCTGCTCTTTGCCGCAGATCTTGAATTTCGGCCAGTTGCCCGTTATTCACAAATACATGGCAAAACCATCCGCCTTCCGCTCAATCACGGGTCTCCTGATGGAGATTGATGGGCGCAGCGCAATAAATCTCCTCCGGCCCTAAAGTATCATTTTCCTCCGCCGATTAAACAGTTGTGCGGTTATGTGTCCGGATGTTCGGACCAAGCCGACCGACTACCGATCAGGGCAAACCCATCGCGAGGTGGGGACGCAAAGCCTCCGGTCTCGACATGCCGAGATAGCGGGACTGCCGGAAGGTTGCAAGCCTCCAGGCCGAAGTTCTGCATTCGCAGTCGGCGCAGCCGCCCTCTAACGAAGCAGGATATCAAAATGGAGCGCGACATGACGGACAATTCAGTAGTGGTGAACCTCAAGGAATACGGCAAGTCGCGCCGTCCATTTGCGCCCTCCGAAACCCTGCCGCTGCTGCATGAATGCCGGGATCTTCTCATCGACGGTGTTATCAGGGTACTCGGCCGACAGCTTGAGGCGATGGAAAACAGCTTGTTGTCCATGGCGGACCGCTCGCCCTTGCTGGAAACTCGCAACGCCTATTATGGGGGACAAAGCATCCTCAATAAACGGGCAAATGAATTACTCAAGGCTTGCAAGGATGTCTATCTGACCGCGTTTACCGGCCTGCTCAACATCCGCGAGCGTAATCCCAACTCCACTTCGACTGAATTGTCGCTGCTGGGCGACCAGGATTTCGAAGCCACGCTGGCCGTCAATAAAGCGACCTCACGCCTGCGCTATAACTGCGCCGAGGAACTGGTGGCACTGGACGCACGACTGGCTGCACTGCTCAACCGCCCCAAGCTTATGGAAAACGACAATCCGCTGGGGCCCAAAACACTCTGCCAGAGCTTGTTCGACGGGATCGCCAGCATGGGCATGGCGCAGAATGTACAAATTGTGCTGCTGAACCAGTTCGATTTAATGCTGACTACCGAACTGGCACGGATATATCAGTCCGTAAACCATTACCTGGTCGATCAAGGCGTGTTGCCCGACATCAAGGTGGGCATGAGAAACCGCCCCAGCGCTGGCTCCTCTTCTTCGGGAGGACGACAGGAAGAAGGGGCGCCAGATATTCTGGGGCTGTTCGAGCAGCTGGCTCGGGGCACCCCGGGTGCCGCATCATCGGGCAGCATGTCCTTCGCGTCGCATACAGGGCGCCAGTCAGCCAGCATGCCGGAGATGATGGGTAATGCATCGTTTGTTCCCGCCGGATTAAGCCTGCTGGAAGCGCTGAGCCGACTGCAGACGGGTTCCCTGACTCTTCCCGGCGGAGCCGCATACGAACTGCCCTCGCAGGAATCGGCCCCGCTGCAGAATATTCTGCGCAATCTGCAGCAGAGCCCGGTCATGCAGTCGGCCAGCCCGCTCGACGCGGTCATGGTCGACGCCGTGGCAATATTGTTCGATGTGGTGTTTAACGAGGACTCGATTCCCGATCATCTCAAGGCCCAGATCGCCCGCCTGCAAATTCCGGTACTCAAGGCAGCGATGCTGGATCGTGGCTTCTTCTCGCACAGAGGCCATCCCGCCAGGCGCATGCTCGACGCTATTGCTGCGCTGGCTGTGCGTATCCCGACCGGCGATACGGGTAATGCAAGATTGCAGGCCATTTCCGGAGTGGTAAACCGGGTGCTGCACGATTTCGATCGGGATGTGTCCGTGTTCGAATCGGCTGCCGCTGAACTTGAAACAATGGAGCAGTTGCTTGACACGACGCTCGATCAGGAACTACAGGTGGATATCGCCCAATTGCAGCAGGCTGAGCGGGCGGAAATCGCGCCGATCGTAGTGCATGACGTCATCAACCGTTGTCTGGGCGAGCTGGCCGCGCCCCAGCCCATCAGCCATTTTCTTCGGACGACCTGGTCCAATTTGCTGACTGCCAACTTTATCCGTGATGGCGAAAGCGGCGCACATTTCAACAGCCATGTGGAAACCATGCGCGAGCTGGCGTGGAGCGTACAGCCCAAGGCCGACATGGATGCACGCCTGATGCTGGTGCGCATACTGCCCGGTCTTCTAAAACGCCTGCGTGATGGCATCCTGGAGGTTGGCATCGATGCCACAAGCACAGAGAAATTCTTCGCCAATCTGGTCGTGCTGCACGCCAATGCCGTGCGCCCCAGCGCCCAGCCGGTGCCGTTACCTGAAGCCGTTCCGGTTGATGGAACCATGGATGAGGTCGCAGAGTCTTCCACAGCAGCAAGGGAACCCGATCACATGGCCCCGGTCGAGTCGACTCCTGTGGTGGAGACCCTGGAGCATGACGATGATTTCAGCCTCCGTGCCCGGGCGTTGAACAAGGGCGACTGGATAGAAATCCACTACGAGGATGGCACCTTCCGCTGGGCTCGTTTAGGCTGGGTGAGTGGAATCAGGAATACCTATCTTTTTTCCGACCAGGATGGTCTCAACAGCTTCTCCATCAGTTTGTATCGCCTCGCCGACATGCTGCGCAATGGTCAGGCGGTCATTGTGGAACGCAAGTCCATTACCGATTCAGCCTTTGGCAAGTTGCTCAGCACGTTTCGTCTGAAGCTTGGGCTGGCCTGATTGTGCGGTTCACCACGGAGACACGAGCAAATCTGATGCTATTTAACTTGATTTAGCCGCTCCACCCCGGCTACCCTGCCAGGGTGAAAAATTTCTCTACCCGCATCATCGCCTGGCAGCGCAGCCATGGCCGTCACACCTTGCCCTGGCAGGCGACCCACGATCCATATCGTATCTGGCTTTCCGAAATCATGTTGCAGCAGACCCAGGTGGCCACCGTCATCCCTTACTTTCTGCGCTTCGTTGAACGCTTTCCGGACATGCAAGCTCTGGCATCCGCCCATGAGGACGAAGTACTCGCTCTGTGGAGCGGGCTGGGCTATTACAGCCGCGCGCGTAATCTGCATGTGGCAGCACGGCGCATCGTGCATGAGTATGCAGGCGGGTTCCCGGAGACGCTGGAAGCGATCGCAAGCCTGCCAGGAATTGGTCGTTCCACCGCAGCAGCGATCATGGCGCTCGCTTTCGGTCAACGTCACGCCATTCTCGATGGCAACGTAAAGCGGGTACTGGCGCGACACGGAAAAATAGATGGCTGGCCGGGCGAGAAGACTGTGGAAAAGCGTTTATGGAAGCTTGCCGAAGCGCTGCTGCCGGAACCCGGGGTGTCCCGGACTGACATTGAAGCCTACACCCAGGGCATGATGGACTTGGGTGCAAGCCTGTGTACGCGCATCCGCCCTGCGTGTCATGCTTGTCCCGTGAGCGCGGACTGCATGGCGTTCAACCAGGGGAGTATTACCGAACTCCCCGCCCCCAGACCCAGAAAAACCCTTCCCGAAAAATGTGTGCAAATGCTGCTGCTCATGGATCGCGGTGAAGTCCTGCTGGAGAAACGCCCTCCCAGAGGCATCTGGGGCGGGCTGTGGAGTCTTCCGGAAATCCCACCGGAAGCCGATGCCACCGCGCATTGCCATGAGCGACTCGGTCTTGCTGTCAGCGAAACCATTCTGCTACCTGGTCTTAGGCACAACTTCACGCATTTTCGGCTGCACATTCATCCGGCGGTCATGCATATTGCCCCCCGCCCGCTCAAAGTCGAAACACCTGAGTGCCTCTGGCTTTCCCGGCAGGATGCGCTGGGCGCCGCCCTACCCGCTCCTGTACGCTGGCTGCTCAGTCAGCCCGCAACATTACGGCAATGAAATGGCCATCGCGTTTCCCCGCAAGGGGACTCCGACTTTCTACGGACTGAAATCCGTGAAAGTTCGTATGTCCCGTGCTATAAAATAACAGAGGATATGTTTAGGAGCACATAATGGGAGGACGCCTGAAGCCTGTCGCGGATCATGTTTTCGATGCGGATGGTTTTTTCAACGACCCAGGTTTATGGAGTGAAAGCTTGGCCGACCGTATTGCCCAGGCCGATGGTCTAGGGCAGTTGAGTGACTTGCAGTTGGGGCTATTGCGCGCCCTGCGGCGTGAATTCGAGAAGTATGGCACGGTGACGGCGTTAAGCCACGTCTGCCACCTCACCGGCCAAAGCGCGGACTGTATGCAACGTCTGTTCCCCAACCCGAGAGAAGCCTGGCGTATCGCCGGGCTGCCCAATCCGGGCGAAGAGGCCAAGTCTTATATGTAGCGGTGTGGCGTGTTATTGGATTGCGCGAAGCGGTGAGGCATTCGTTCTTGCACGCGCATCCGACTCACGCACATGCTTCAGCGTGTAGCGGATGGGGTTCCCTTGTGGGGAATACGATTCCGCACCGGCCGATATCGTCGCTCGAAGTCCTAAAGGATTCCGACTTTCTTTCTCCCCGCAATGGCGAGGCCGACGAGTGCCCAACGATTGCGCCGTTACCCTTTCTCTCTACAGGCTGAAGCGCTTAGCGGAGTCGTAACCCGTGAAAGATCGTATGCGGACCGGAGTTTGGGGCTTTAGTACATAGAATGCCGGAGTTCCATGTGGGACAATAACAACATGAACGATGCATTCGCTCGCCTGCCCGATACTGACGACACCGCCGATCACTGCGTATTGCACGAAGCCATCGTCGGCGCTTTTGGTTTGCCCGCCGACAAACCATTCGTCAGCATCAAGGGCGACCCCAGTCTGCGTGAAACCGTGGCCATGCGACCGCGCCAGCCGTCCCGGCTCGACAAGATCGCAGGACAGGTACTGGAAACCTGTGCCGCATTGTTGCGGGAAACCGGCGTGTATGCGATTTACGTCGGTTTCAATAGCTCGGAAGTGCGTACCGAGTCCATTTTCAACCCCTTCGCCTACGAAATCCATGATGCCGAAGATATGATCAAGCCGGGCTACGTGAAACGGCATTTTGTGCCCGTGCCCTACGATGAAAAAATGCGAACCATCGCCTGGATACGCGTGATGGTCCAGACGGGACCCTTGCGCCGCTATCTGCCCTCTCACTGGCTAAGTCTGATGGACGAAGAGCGCACCCGTTGGCAACCGCTGGAGCAGGATCGTATCGGCGAGATCATGCAGAGTTTCGACATCCTGCGCAGCATCGAAGGCTATTACTTGCGCAACGCCGCCATTTCGCTGTCCGAAGGCATTGTCCGCGCTTCCTACAACTGTGACGGAACCTATATCGTGCGCGCGGATTATTTTCCCGAGTTCGTGCGGATCAATACACCCTGAGTCAAAGCCGCGCTAACTCCTCGCGCGCCGCTTCAGCATCCGGCCCTGCCCCAGCCGCATCGTAACCGCGTGCGGCTCGCGCCAGCCAGTGCGCCGCCGCGGGTCCATCGCCTTGGTCACGTGCCAGCCAGCCACGGTAGCGCGCCGCCACGGCCTGCCAGTATATGTCTCCTGCGCGATCAATCAACGCAGCCCCCTCGTCAAGCAGGGATGCCGCTTCGGAATACCGTTTCTGCTCGCGATACAGATTGCCGAGATTCATCAGATGCTTGCCAAGGTGGTGGAAATGATCGTGCTCGCGATTCAAGGCAATCGCCTGCTTGAGCCAGTTCTCGGCCTCGGCCTGCTGTCCCTGGGCCTGGCGGATCAGACCGATATTGTTGAGGCTGGCGGAACGCTCGGACAGGTCCGGGTTGATCAGGATCGACTCACGATACAGCGCGATGGCGCCGGCGGCATCGCCTCCCGCCCAGGCAAGCCCGGCCATATTATGCAGGGCGGTTGCGAGATTCTGCTGGCTGGTCTCGCGCCGCGCCGACACCAGTGCCGCCTGACCGTATCGCATCGCCTCGGTTTCCCGCCCCAGTTTGCGCAGCGTAACAGTCAGCCAGTTGCTGACATAAGTACGCAACTCGCCTTGCGGACGCTGCATTTCTACCGCACGCAAATGATCGAGTGCGGCAGCATAATGACCGGTTTCGTAAGCCGCGCGCGCGGCGCACACGCCAGCCCATGCATCAGCCGGAGCAGCGGCAAGCCGTGCCTGCGCAATATCTGCGGCAAGTGGATAATTAAACGCCGCAAGCGCTTCGTGGCATTCGTCGGAACTCGCAGCAAAGGTCAGTTGTGGAAACAGCAGCAAGCCGGCCGCAATCCGTTTCCACGCCAGCATTCCTTTTTTCATAAGCAGCAATGCTGCCAAATCCATTCCGATCAGACAAGCCTGAGAGGATTCCGGTAAAATTCCGGATTGCTTTTGAGGAGTATTGAAACATGTCCATGGCTGATCGCGATGGCCTGATCTGGTACGACGGCAAGCTCGTCCCCTGGAGAGAGGCCACCACCCACGTTCTCACCCACACGCTGCATTATGGTATGGGCGTATTCGAGGGGGTGCGCGCTTACAAGGCCGAGCAGGGAACAGCGATTTTCCGCTTGCAGGAACACACTGACCGACTGTTCCGTTCGGCTCATATACTCGGCATGAAAATGCCCTATTCCAAGGAGGTCATCTCCCAAGCCCAGCGCACCGTAGTGCGCGAGAACAAGCTCGAATCCGGTTATCTGCGGCCGATGGCTTTCTTTGGTTCGGAAGCAATGGGCATTTCGGCGAAAAATCTGTCGGTTCACGTCATCGTGGCCGCCTGGCCGTGGGGCGCTTATCTGGGGCAGGAAGCCCTGGAGCGAGGCATCCGCGTCAAGACTTCATCGTTCGCGCGCCACCACGTCAACATCACGATGTGCAAGGCCAAGGCCAACGGCAATTACATGAACTCCATCCTGGCGCACAAGGAAGCCGAGACGGACGGCTACGACGAAGCCCTGCTGCTGGATGTGGACGGCTTTGTCACCGAGGGATCGGGTGAAAACATTTTCATCATCCGCAAGGGCAAACTCTACACGCCCGACCTTACCAGCGCGCTGGAGGGCATTACCCGCGACACGATCGTTCAACTGGCGATGGAACTGGGTATTCCGGTGATCGAAAAACGCATCACCCGGGATGAGGTATACAGTGCTGACGAGGCCTTCTTTACCGGCACCGCAGCCGAAGTCACACCGATCAGGGAATTGGACAATCGCGCCATCGGCGAGGCCAAACGCGGCCCGATCACCGAGAAACTGCAAGCGATGTATTTCGACTGCGTACACGGTCGCGCTCCACGCCATACAGACTGGCTGGCCCCTGTCTGAAAGAATCCAGCGAGGATCACATGAACGGACAGCGTGACAACACCCAGCGCATCATCGAAGTCAGTGAAGACGACCTGCCATTGCATTGCCCGATGCCGCAACATGCCGACTGGGATGGCCATCCGCGGGTTTATCTGCCTATTGAATCGAAGGGCGATGCGCTCTGCCCCTATTGCGGCACACTGTACCGGCTTAAAGGCAAGCCCAGCGGCGGCCACCATTGATTTGGGTGACGCCACCCGCCAGCACGGACTGGACATTCGGCCTGTCCCGCCAATGACAACTGCTTGATGACTCTATGATTTCTGGCTTATAATTTTACTTTTAGAACGTGTCCCGCTCAGCCGCAGGCCACGCGATTGTTACAAGGAGTACACCATGGCTGTTAATACCGCTCAAAAGGCGCAGATCGTACAGGACTATCAGCGCGCCGCTGCAGATACCGGCTCCCCCGAAGTGCAGGTTGCTTTGCTGACTGCACGCATCAACGACTTGACCGGCCACTTCAAGGCCAACATAAAAGATCACCACTCGCGTCGCGGTCTGCTGAAAATGGTCAGCCGTCGTCGCAAGTTGCTTGATTACCTGAAACGCACCAATCTTGCCAGCTACAAGACCCTGATCGAACGTCTGAGCCTGCGCAAGTAAAGCGGATCGTACCCAGGTGATGACCATTCAGGTGATGGCCCAATTGTAAGAGACAGCCGCCCCGCTACACGCGGGGCGGCTGCATTTTGAAAATGAGGAACCCCAAGTGAAGACGACAAAAACCTTCCAGTACGGCCAACATCAAGTCACGTTGGAAACCGGCGAAATCGCCCGCCAGGCGGGTGGCGCGGTTATGGTCAATATGGACGACACTGTGGTGCTGGTCACCGTAGTTGCCAAGAATGAAGTCAAACCGGGCCAGGATTTCTTCCCGCTGACGGTGGACTATCAGGAAAAAACCTACGCGGCAGGACGCATTCCCGGCGGCTTCCTCAAGCGTGAAAGCCGCCCGTCCGAGAACGAAACACTTGTCTCGCGTCTGATCGATCGCCCGATCCGCCCGTTGTTCCCGGAAGGCTTCTTCAACGAAGTACAGGTCATTGCCACGGTGATGTCGTCCAACCCGGAAGTCAATGCCGACATTCCCGCCCTGATTGGCGCTTCCGCTGCCCTGTCTTTGTCCGGTCTGCCGTTTGACGGCCCCGTGGGCGCTGCACGCGTCGGTTTCATCAATGGCGAATATGTGCTGAACCCGACCGCCTCGGAACTGAAAGACTCGGCGATGGATCTGATCGTGGCCGGTACGGATACCGCGGTATTGATGGTGGAATCCGAGGCGATGGAATTGCCTGAAGACATCATGCTTGGTGCAGTCGTGTTCGGCCACCAGCAGATGCAGGCTGCGATCAATGCGATCAACGAACTCACCGACGAAGCGGGCGCGGATGTTTGGGACTGGCAGCCGGTCGCAGAAGACACCGCAATGATCGAGCGCATGAAAGCGCTGGCCGAAGACGGTTTGCAACGGGCTTACAACATCAAGCAGAAACAGGCGCGCATGACCGCTGTGGACGAAGTCCGCAGCAAGGCTTTCGCTGAACTGATTAGCGCCGACATGGACACCGTCGCCGCCAATCATGTGAAGGATGCTTTCCACAGTCTGGAAGCCGGCGTGGTGCGTAACCGTATCCTGTCCGGTCAGCCGCGTATCGATGGCCGCGATACCCGCACCGTCCGCCCCATCACCATCCGCACCGGCGTGCTGCCACGCACCCACGGTTCCGCCCTGTTCACCCGTGGCGAAACCCAGGCGCTGGTGGTCACCACACTCGGCACCGGTCGCGACGAACAAACCATCGACGCTCTGGAAGGCGCTTACTCCGAACGCTTCATGCTGCACTACAACATGCCCCCCTACGCCACAGGCGAAACGGGCCGCGTGGGCAGCCCCAAACGTCGTGAAATCGGTCATGGCCGGCTCGCCAAGCGCGCTCTGCTGGCGGTGTTGCCGAGCAAGGAAGAATTCGGCTACACCATGCGCGTGGTCTCCGAGATTACCGAATCCAATGGTTCGTCCTCCATGGCCTCTGTCTGCGGCGGCTGCCTGTCGCTGATGGACGCCGGTGCGCCGCTGAAAGCGCATGTCGCCGGAATCGCCATGGGGCTGATTAAGGAAGGAGGCCGCTTCGCCGTGCTGACCGACATCCTCGGCGACGAAGATCACCTCGGCGACATGGACTTCAAGGTGGCCGGCACCGACAAGGGCGTGACCGCGTTGCAGATGGACATCAAGATCAAGGGCATCACCAAGGAAATCATGCAGGCCGCGCTGTCGCAAGCTAAAGAAGGCCGCATGCACATTCTCGGGATCATGAAGCAGTCGGTAGGGGGTGCTCGCGAGGAGATGTCCGCCTACGCCCCGCGCATCATTTCCATTAAGATCAATCCGGAGAAAATCCGCGACGTGATCGGCAAAGGAGGCGCGGTGATTCGGGCGCTGACCGAGGAAACCGGCACCCAAATCGACATACAGGAAGATGGCACCGTCAATATCGCCTGCACCAGCCAGGAGGCCGGCCAACTGGCGAAGAAACGCATCGAGGAAATCACCGCCGAAGTCGAGGTCGGCAAGGTTTATGAAGGTCCGGTCATCAAACTGCTCGACTTCGGCGCGATAGTGAACGTGCTGCCGGGCCGCGACGGCCTGCTGCATATTTCCCAGATTGCACACGAGCGCGTCAACACCATCGGCGATTACCTGAAAGAAGGTCAGGTGGTGAAGGTCAAGATACTGGAAGCCGATGAAAAAGGCCGTCTGCGTCTGTCGATGAAGGCGCTGCTGGATCCGCCCGCACCTAGCGCTACCAGCAGCGAAGCGCCGGAAACAGCGAACTGACCCGGCTTGTCACAACAAGAACCGCGTCCATAGGCGCGGTTCTTATGCCTGACTCCCGCCAGGAATCGGCGGGAATTTCACACTGACTGTCAAACCCGAGCCCATATTGCTGGGCCCAAGGCTGACTTTCGCACCATGCAGCGATGCAATACGCTGCACGATGGTCAAGCCGAGCCCGGCGCCATCGACGCCTTCCGACAACCGATGGAACGGCGCGAAAACTGCTGCATACTGGGATTCCGGGATGCCTGGGCCATTATCGGACACCGACCACACCACCCCCTCCTGCCCCATACTGTCTACCGTCAGCGTGATACGCGTCCCGCCATAGCGCAGGGCGTTGTCAATCAGATTGCCAAGCATCTCACGCAACAACTGCGCATCACCCATGACCTGCGCTTCGCCTCCCGTGGCCTCAAAGCCGATTTCCACACCCTTCGCCAACACCTGTGGTGCCCAGTCACGTGCAATTTCACGCGCCAGAACAATACCGTCCAGCCGGACCAAATGCAGGGTATTTTCTGCCGCATCAACGCGCGCCAGAACAAGAAGCTTCTGCACCAGTTGGCCCATATTCTGCGC
Source organism: uncultured beta proteobacterium (assembly GCA_963726485.1). Classification (GTDB taxonomy): domain Bacteria; phylum Pseudomonadota; class Gammaproteobacteria; order Burkholderiales; family Thiobacillaceae; genus Thiobacillus. The sequence goes on from CAVSCL010000010.1 coordinate 149,956, forward strand.
AGAGCCCACAATACGCTGCAATGCAAGATGCACGTCATCAGGCTGCGCTGCCGCCATGGCGGCTTCGGCCTGTGCCCGTATACCGGCAATGGGGGTGCGGAGTTGATGTGCGGCATCCGCCACAAAGCGTGACTGCGCTTCAACCGCCTCGGACAGACGTTGCAGCAGCGAGTTGATTTCATTCAGAAAGGGCCGCAATTCAGCAGGCGTACCCTCCAGTGGAACCGGGCTTGGATCAAGGGCAGGCCGTGCTGCCAGCCGGTCACGCAGAAGCCGCATCGGCTCAAGCCCCTTCCCGATGCCGTAGGCGATGGCGGCGGCTGCCGTCAATGTCATCAGCAGCATCGGAATCACGATAGCCAGCGTGGCACGTTCAGCCAGGGCCGAACGGCGCGTCAGGGTTTCACCCACCTGTATCAGGACAGTCCCGCTCGCGCTGGTACCTTTAAGTGAAAGTGAAAATGCCGCCACACGCACTGGCTCACCATCCTTGACACCGTCATAGACGATCAGCTGGCCTGGGCTGAGCGGCTTTTTACCGGGAAGCGGCGGCATGACCAACTCGCCTTCGATCACCCGCCCGTGCGGGTCGGTCATGCTGTGGAACAACAAATCTTCTTGGTCAAACACCAGCATCTCACGCGCCGCTACCGGCAGATCGACCCGCACCTGCCCGTGTAACACTTCAACCCTGTCCGCCAGCGCATAAACCCTACGCACCAGTGAGCGGTCAAAAGCGGCATCGATAAAATACAGGCTGGAAAAATAGGCGACGCCCCACAGCAGGAAGAACAGCGGCAACATCATAGACAGCATGCTGACAATCAGTTTCCGCCGCAGGCTCTGACTTTCCTCATTCATACCCAGCTTCCAGCAGATAGCCCAGACCGCGCAATGTGCGGATCGTCACCCCGGAGTTATTCAGCTTGCGGCGCAGGCGGTGGATATAAACCTCCACCGCATTCTCTCCCACGCCCTCATCCCAACCTGTCAGGCGATCCGCTATCGCTTCCTTGGCCGTAACACGCCCGGCGTGACTGAGCAGTATTTCCAGAACCTCCAGCTCGCGCGCGGACAATACCAGCGGTGTCTCGCCAATACAGACGTTCCGCTTGACGCTGTCAAAACTCAATCGCCCTATGCATATCTGCGTATCGGCCTTGCCATGCGCCCGACGCAGCAAAGCACGCAATCGCGCCAGCAATTCGTCCAGTGAAAACGGCTTCAGCAGATAATCATCCGCACCGGCATCGAGCCCTCGCACCCGGTCTCCAACCGTATCGCGCGCAGTCAATATCATCACCGGCAGCGTTGCACCACGTATTCTCAAGCTGCGCAATATCTCCAACCCCGCGCGTCTGGGCAGCCCCAAATCCAGCAGCATGGCATCGTAAGCGTACCCGGCCAGCGCATTTTCGGCCTGCACGCCATCGCGCGCCCAGTCGACGGCAAACCCCGCCTGACGCGTCGCCAACATGACTGCCTCGCCCAGTGTCGGATCATCTTCCACAAGCAGAATCTTCATGCTTTGAATCTTCCAAAAACTTGCATGAGCGTACCCCGAAAAGCATCACCCGTGACTATCCAGATCAATACGCGGGATGTAAGGTTCGTGTAAGTTAATGGTTGCATAGTGCATGCCATGCAGTTGCAATCAGCGATTGCATACTTAACCAATCACTACCTATGGAGAAATACATGAACAAACTGATCGTTGCCCTGATCGCCACCGCTTTCGCCGGTTCCGTGATGGCTGCTGCCCCCAAGGCCGCTCCTGCCGCTGACGCATCTGCCGGTGCCACTGCCGCTTCTGCCGGCGCCGCTGAGAAACCCGCTGCTGCGCCCAAGAAAGCCCACAAAAAGCACAAGAAAGCTGCTCCCAAGCCCAAGTCTGATATGGCTGCTGAGCCCGCCAAGACTGAACCCGCCAAGAAGTAATTGTTTCGGGCTCACAAAAAACCGCGCTCTCGGGCGCGGTTTTTTTATGATGATGTTCCGAGGAATGCCTGCCACCAGCGCTTTCTTTGTGCAGGCACCACGCCATGAACCTGCAACTCGTGTGGCGGGATCTGACTCATCACCCAACCCGGCAACACCGAGGACTTGGTTGAGACCGAACCACAGGAGCTTCCCAGATGATTGGGGTCGTAAATCTTGATGAAACCAGGCTGATCGAGATTATCGGCATACACGATGGCACAGAAATCCTCGTGGTGTTCGCGGTGTAACAACACGTCAATCTCGCTCATGAACTGCCGGACTTTTTCTGCGGATGACGGAACTTCCGGGACTTCATGTCCTACCGCATACAGATACCAACGCGCATTCGTATCAACGCGTTCCCAAAAGGCCGTCAACTGATCCCAGCGCATGACGCTATAGAGCAGACCGTTATACAGCCGGTCGAATTCGCTGGTATCGGTCATGAGGCAATGCAAACTGACGCCGGGTTTACTTGGCGACCTGGCGCTCGCGAATCTCTTCCAGCGTCTTGCAGTCGATGCACAGGCTGGCGGTCGGGCGCGCCTGCAAACGCTCCAGGCCAATTTCCACGCCGCACGCATCGCAATAGCCGTAGTCGCCGCTGTCTATCTTGGCGATGGTTTCGTTGATCTTCTTGATCAGCTTGCGCTCGCGATCGCGGTTGCGAAGTTCCAGCGCCATGTCGGATTCCTGCGTGGCGCGATCATTGGGGTCGGCAAACACGGTCTGTTCATCCTGCATGCTATGCAGTGTGGTGTCGATGTCCTGTGACAATTCAGCTTTCCATGCACCGAGCATTTTGCGAAAATGATCGAGCTGTTTTGCGTTCATGTATTCTTCGTTTTTTTTGGCCTTGTAAGGCTCAAAGCGCTTTAGAGTTTCAGCCATCTCGTTTCTCTTTGATCAAAAAGCAAATCTCTTTGGACAAGTTCATTTTTCCGGGCAAAGCCCAACACGAAAAAGTAACAGAATCCGGCATTGACCGCAACCAAAATGACGTTACAAGCCCTGATATTCGACGTCGACGGCACGCTTGCCGATACCGAGCGCGACGGCCACCGTCCTGCCTTCAACCAGGCTTTTATCGATGCCGGTCTCGACTGGCGCTGGGATGTCGCCCTGTACGGCAGACTCCTCGCCGTCACCGGCGGCAAGGAAAGGATAAAACACTATATCGACCAATATCGCCCGGACTACAGCAAGCCCGCCGATTTTGACACGAGGGTGGCGGAACTCCACCAGTCCAAGACCCGCCATTACGCTGCCCTGGCCGCCCGTGGCAGCATCCCGATGCGGGTTGGCGTGAAACGCCTGCTGCATGAAGCGCGCTCTGCGGGTTTGCGGCTGGCCATCGCTACCACGACCACGCCGGACAATGTCACCGTTCTCCTGGAGCACAGCCTGGGGGCGGGCACACAAGACTGGTTCGAAGTGATTGCCGCGGGCGACATTGTCGCAGCCAAAAAGCCCGCTCCGGACATTTACCACTATGCGCTCGAAAAGCTGGGCTTGGGCGCGAGCGAATGTCTGGCGTTCGAGGACTCGGAAAACGGGCTGCGCGCCAGTCTCGGCGCAGGTCTTAAAACCCTGGTCACCGTCAACGACTACACACTCGATCAAGACTTCTCGGGGGCGGCCGTCGTATTGTCTGGCCTGGGCGACCCCGGCGCGCCCTGCCGCCGGCTGGCAGGCGCTGACCTGGGCCAGCCGTTTGTGGATGTGGCGTACCTGCGGGCACTGCATCAGGATTAAGGTCCTGAACTTCTAGGGATTGTGCATCAGTGCTGCTTCAAGGGTGTTTTCCAGCAAGGTCGCCACAGTCATCGGCCCCACCCCGCCTGGCACTGGCGTAATCCAGCCGGCACGTGCCGCAGCAGATTCAAAATCGACATCACCCACCAGTTTGCCATCAGGCAGCCGGTTAATGCCCACATCAATCACCACCGCACCTTCACGCACCCAATCTCCGGGGATCATGTGCGGGCGGCCCACGCCCACGACCAGCACTTCCGCCGAGCGCACAAAGCGTTCCAGATCGCGCGTCGCGCTATGACAGATCGTCACCGTGCAACCGGCCAGCAGTAATTCCAGGCTCATCGGGCGACCGACAATATTGGATGCGCCCACCATCACCGCATTCTTGCCGCGCAACTCCTCACCCGTGGCGCGCAGAAGCGTCATGATGCCGCGTGGCGTGGAAGGCCGCAGCGTCGGCATCCGTACAGCCAGACGACCGATATTGTAGGGGTGGAAGCCGTCGACATCCTTGTCAGGACGAATGCGCTCGATCACGATTTCCGTATCGATATGCGCAGGCAACGGCAGTTGCACCAGAATGCCGTCGATCCGAGCATCGGCATTCAGTGTGTCGATCAAAGCCAGCACCTCCGACTGCGTCGTCGCAGCAGGCAGATCATGTGAAACACTGGTTACCCCGGCGCGCTCGCACGCTCGCTTCTTGTTACGCACGTAAACGGCCGATGCCGCGTCGTCGCCCACCAAAATCACTGCAAGGCCGGGACGGCGCTTGCCCTGCACCTCGCGTTCCGCCACCTTGTCGTGGATTACCGCGAGAATGGTATCGGCCATCGCTTTGCCGTCTAGAATTTGCGCGCTCATGCTGCCCGACCTGTGCAAATGCACCATTTTCAGTGAAACAAGCCATTTCATTCAAGGGAAGCGCTAAAAATTCGTCATGCCGGATAAAATTGACCGGAAATGTGTGCCAAGGTATAGTTTCGCCTCTCCGAAACGTGCATGTCTGGACGTTTGGATTCGGGGTGTAGCGCAGCCCGGTAGCGCGCCTGGTTTGGGACCAGGATGTCGGAGGTTCGAATCCTCTCACCCCGACCAGCTTCCCCCGCTTGCCCCTCGAAGGCGACTCCGATCCGCTACGCCTTGAAGCCCATACGGAATCGTTTGCTCGAAGAATTTCTGCCCGTCGCTCAGCCAGAGCACCGCTTTCTGAGATGGAGGTTAGAGGTTCATATTGCGGGGGCATGGTGGTTTCATACTAATATTAGCCCGGACATTCCGAGGCAGTAGCTCAGTTGGATAGAGCAGCGGCCTTCTAAGCCGCAGGTCGGGGGTTCGAGCCCCTCCTGCTTCGCCATATGCCACGCAATCTTCAATCAAGATCAACACGTAACGCCCAGCCACCGGCGGACCCATTCCAGCGTCTTGCTGCGCAAGGCGTCTGGCCACACCTCGCCAAGAAAATGCCTGGAAGACCGGATCCGCGCTCAGAATAGGCAGAGATTGGCGGCATAATCCCGATGGGCTGGAAGATGAAAAACAGCGGGAAGCTCAATCCAGAAATTTCCGATCAATCAGTGCACTGGATTGCCCCACAATGGGATCGCGATGCCCCTTGAGGGACTCCGACTTAAACCTGGTCCCCCGCCCGCAGTGCCGCAATGCGTTCTTCCAGCGGCGGATGGGTGGTGAAGAGTTTCTTCAGTCCATGTCCCAGTCCGCCTGCGATGCCGAAAGCGGCCAACTGATCCGGCAGTGGTTGCGGATGCAGGTTGCCCAGTCGCTGCAGGGCAGAGATCATGTTCTCCCGCCCGGCGAGTTTCGCCCCGCCGGCATCGGCGCGGAATTCTCGCTGACGCGAGAACCACATCACGATCAGGCTGGCGAGCACGCCCAGCAGCAGTTGCGCGACGATGCTGGTGATCATGAACGCCGGGCCGTGGCCGCGTTCGGTCTTGAACACCACGCGATCGACCAGATGGCCGATGATGCGCGACAGGAAAATCACGAAGGTATTCACTACGCCCTGGATCAGCGCCAGGGTCACCATGTCGCCATTGGCCACATGACTCACTTCGTGCGCCAGCACGGCTTCTGCCTCTGCCTGCGTCATGCTTTGCAACAGGCCGCTGCTCACTGCTACCAGTGCGCTGTTCCGGTTCATGCCGGTGGCGAAGGCATTCACATCGGGCGCGCTGTAAATCGCCACCTCGGGCATGCCGATTCCGGCCTGCTGCGCCTGACGACGCACGGTGTTCACCAGCCAGATTTCGGTGGGGTTGGAAGGCTGTTCGATCACCTGCGCACCCGTCATGTGTTTCGCTGACCACTTCGACATGGCCAGCGAAATCAGCGCGCCGCCAAAACCGATCACGGCAGAATACACCAGCAGCGCATTGATATTCAGGCCCGAGCCCTGCTCATCCAGAATGCGTTCCACCCCCAGCAATCGCAGCACGATGCTGAGCACCAGAACGATTGCCAGGTTGGTGATCAGGAACAGTACGATGCGTTTCATGGGGCAATCCTCATTGTTTAAAACAGCCTGACTGAATTCAGTCAGGTAAGACGTAAGGGGACGGAGCAGGGCTACATGAAGTGCATCACAGCCCACGCGTGTGCGTCCAACTGTCGTTTTCAGGATAATAAAGAACCCTACCTGCAATCGCCAGGATAGGAAAAAAAGCCGATCTCCCTTGACAGCCTGCGCCGGCCATCGCTTTGCCCCCCGCCTGGGCATAGGCTTCCCCGCTTCAGAAGCATGATTTTATGAACTTCGCGCAATGTGGCTGCGTGCCAATTCCCCATGAACACGGGCGCAAGAAACTTTCCGGTGAAAGAGGAGACCAGCTTAACCATCACCTGAGCGGTAACTTCCATTAAGAACCCACCCATCGCTGATTTTTGCTTACCGGAATGAGCGTGTCCTGATGCGAGTCGAGTAAAATGGCCGCCTCGCAGGTTCAGCGAGATCGTCCAAAACGCGAGTTCTTTCAGATTGGGAAGCGCGGATCTGGTTGCGGTTGCCTTATGATTTTTGCCATATTGAAAAAAGCCCCGGTAGCTCAGTGGATAGAGCAACCCCCTCCTAAGGGGTAGGTCGGACGTTCGATTCGTCTTCGGGGCGCCACAAAAACCGTAAGAAACAGAAACAGTCAGTTTGAGTAAGACTTCTCCCAACCCGTCTCGACCTGGCTGTATCTATGCAATTGTCTGACGTGGGAATAGCGTCGGCTTCATTGCATCTACATCGCCGAACCTACGTCGGGCTGACCCCGTTGTTGATATCCTCCCCCATGTGGTTGTTGGACGGCCCGCAGTGACTACATCAACACCATAGACCGAGCGCCCACGCGAAGCCGATTCCGGTAAGTTACCTGGCAGCTGCAGCAGCTATTACCCACGCGCCTGCGCTCGGTGAGACATTACCACCGACCGCGGCGCATGAAAGTAAAGGGCGGGTGCACCCACTGCGTCAGTGCCGGACAGCAGAGGAAGTTGAGCGACGACAAGAGGCCAAAACCAAGCTGCCTCACCCCCATGACCGAGGACTGAAGTTAGACATCCAGTAAGAAACTTGCGCGAGATCATGGCGCGCTCAGAACGATCGGCGATATTGCCCAAGAAACGCCGTGAGTCAGGCTCACGAGGCCGGCAACGACAAGCACGAGGTGGCAGGGATGCCGCCTAGATCGCTGGTCGTCCAATCGCGAGACATTCAGCGAATAATTTGCGATCATAGCACAACTGCCAACGCGACTGACTCCCAGTACGGATTGCTGACCACGACCGCGAGAAGTAGGTTCCACGAGGTCGATTCCGAGTATTGGCTGTAGGAGACTGATCACCAGGATCGAAGCATATAACCCTGCCGATGATCCCAATTACCGGCTCACGTAGAGACATGTGTTCGCATTATCTGACAATGTCCGCACAGTATGGGAACAGAATGCGGCAGATAGACACTACCTATTCACCCCCGCTCATACACCACAAAATCAAACCCCAGCGCATCGCCCTTCTCACCCGTGTGCGATTCACGTGACACTTCCCTGAACGCGCTGCGGTCGTAATCGGGAAACCAGGCGTCGCCCACGGCTTCGATGTCCACTTCGGTGAGATACAAACGGTCGGCCAGCGGGATGGCCTGGGCGTAGAGATCGGCGCCACCGATGAAGAAGACCTCGTCGGCCTCGGCACACAGAGCCAGCGCGGCAGGAATGGAGTCGGCGACCCGGCAGCCGTCAGGGCGATAGTCGGGGTTGCGGGTGATGACGATGTTGGTTCGCCCGGGCAGCGGGCGGCCGAGCGATTCGAAGGTTTTGCGGCCCATGAGGATGGGGTGGTTGAGCGTCAACGCCTTGAAGTGGGCGAGGTCTTCGGGCAGCTTCCAGGGCAGGCGGTTACCGATGCCGATGACGCGGTTTCTGGCGAGCGCGGCGATCACGCTCACGCGCGGTTTGTTCGGCACGCTCATACCGCCACCGGCGCCCTGATCGCTGGATGCGGGTCGTAGCCGGTCAGCGTGAAGTCCTCGAAGCGGAACATCAAGATGTCCTTCACATCCGGGTTCAACACCATCGCCGGCAGCGGGCGTGGGTCGCGGCTCAATTGCTCGCGCGCCTGGTCGAGGTGGTTGAGATACAGGTGGGCATCGCCCAGGGTATGCACAAGATCACCCGGTTTCAAGCCGGTGACCTGCGCCATCATCAGCGTCAGCAACGCATAGGAGGCAATGTTGAACGGCACGCCAAGGAAGATGTCGGCGCTGCGCTGATAAATCTGGCAGCTCAACTTGCCGTCGGCGACGTAGAACTGGAAGAAGGCGTGGCACGGCGCCAGCGCCATCTTGGGCAGGTCGGCGACGTTCCACGCCGAGACGATGATGCGGCGCGAATCGGGGTTGGTCTTGAGCGTCTTCACCGCTTCGCTGATCTGATCGATCGTGCCGCCGTCCGGCTTCGGCCAGTTGCGCCACTGGTGGCCGTATACCGGGCCGAGGTTGCCGTTCTGGTCGGCCCATTCGTCCCAGATCGAGACGCCGTTTTGCTTGAGGTATTTAATGTTGGTGTCGCCCTGCAGAAACCACAGCAGTTCGTGAATGATGGAGCGCAGGTGGCACTTCTTGGTGGTGACGAGCGGAAAGCCCACCGCGAGGTCGTATCGCATCTGCCAGCCGAATACCGACAGTGTGCCGGTGCCAGTGCGGTCATCCTTGCGGGTGCCGTGTTCCAGCACGTGGCGCATGAGATCGAGATAGGGTTTCATGGAGGTGAAAGTGCTGCCTGAACCGGCAGATTATCGCTTAGAACGGCCTGATAGAACGGCAGCAACACCGCCGCCGGCGAGCCGCCGTACACATCCCAGAAGGCAATCCAGAAATCGCGGTTGTCCTGCACCGCCAGCGCCAGTTCGCGGAAGCGGCCTTCGTCCTGTTGCCTGAGCCAGCCGACCAGCAGCATGGACTGGCGGTAGAACTCATGGATAGTCAGATTGAACGCCTGAGCACGATGGCGTTGGTCCGGCGTGTCACGCAGATCGAGGTCCACGCGGCGACCGTCGCGTATGGCCGCAAACGCCTGGGCATCGGTCGCGTATTCCGCCCCGCCGCCTTCTGCCGTCAACGAAGCCCAGCCTTCGTGGAACCAGACCGGCAGCGTGGTGTGATAGTGACCGATGCGCTGACCCAGATGCAGGTGCGCCAGTTCGTGGGTCAATAGTGGATCGAGCCGGTATTTTTCCCTGCCGTCCAGATTGGGGGAAAGTATCAGGCGGTTATCCGGCACCACGGCGGCGGATAGCTTCGGCGTTTGCACATAGCGCTTGAAGCAGGCCTCGCTGCCACAGACGTAAACACGCGGCGCTTGTGCGAACGGCAGATAATGCGCCGCTTCGACCCGGGCGATGGCTTGCGGCAACACCCCGGCTACACGTTCGCCGTATTCCTCGAAACCGGGTTCGACCTGGATGCGCGGGTCTGAAGTCAGACTGACGAAGCCTTCTACCGGCAGCAGCGCCCTGGGGTGGCTGACTGTCAGCGCACAGCCGGGCAGCATCAGGACGCCGACGAGCAGCAGGATGGGGCCAGACTGCATGGATCAGTCACAGGCGCTGCCATTTGCCATCCACCAGTCCTTCCAGTGGCTGGTACTGTTTCTTGTAGGCCATTTTGCGGGTGTCCTCGATCCAGTAGCCGAGATAGACATAGGGCAACTCCAGCCGGCGGGCCAGTTCAATCTGCCACAGCACACCGTAAGTGCCGAGACTGTCCTGCTCGCGATCCGGATCAAAAAAAGTGTAGACCGCAGACAGGCCATCTTCTATCTGGTCGATGACGCTGACCATGACCAGTTGGGCGCCATCGTGGAATTCGACCATCATGCTGTCGACATTGGAGGACAGCAGAAATTGTGTGTACTGATCGAGCCCGTCCTTGTCCATGCCGCCACCGGCATGACGACCGGACTGGTATTTGCGATAGAGCGCGTAGTGCGCGTCATTGAAATTGAGCGGCAGGAAGCGGGCGGACAAGTGAAAATTGCGTCGCAGGCAGCGACGCTGGCTGCGACTGGAAACAAACTCACCGGCACGCACACGCACTGGCACGCAATCGCGGCAGTTTTCGCATTGCGGCCGGTAGGTGAATTGTCCACTGCGACGGAAACCGGCCCGGATCAACTGGCTGTAGGCCACGCTGTCTATGAGATGCGCCGGCGTGACCACCTGCGAGCGAGCCTGCCTGCCTGGCAGATAACTGCAATCGTAATGTGCGGTCAGATAAAACTGGATGCGCTGAAACGGCGGTTCAGTCGGGTGCATTGTCAAAACACCAGGGGCCGGGGAGATGTGGCAAGTTTACCAATTCCATCAGCCGCGTGCAGAACTCTGCGCGCGGAATGGGGTGCGCTCCCAGACTCGCCAGGTGCCCGGTTTCCATCTGACAATCGATCAGCCCGAATCCCCAGCGTTCCAGTTGACGCGCCAGCGCCACCAACGCAATCTTGGATGCGTCCGGCATCCGGCTGAACATGGATTCGCCGTAAAATGCCCGGCCGATCGCCACGCCATACAGACCGCCGACCAGTTTGCCGTGTTTCCAGGTTTCTATCGAGTGCGCGTAGCCGGCGTGGTGCAAGCGCGTGTAGGCCGTCACCATCCCGGGTGAAATCCAGGTGCCGGATATCCCCCGGCGTGGCGCGGCACAGGCATGCATCACCTCTGTGAATGCCGTATCGAACCGCAGTTCGAAACCGCCGTTGCGTATGCGTTTTGCGAGTGAGCGCGACACCTTGATTGCGGACGGGAGCAGCACCATGCGCGGGTCGGGGCACCACCATAAAACCGGCTCTCCCGGGTTGAACCATGGAAATATGCCGTGGCGATACGCGTCCAGCAGGGTTGCCATGGACAGGTCCCCGCCCATGGCCAGCAAGCCATTGGGCTCGCGCATGGCCTGGTCAACCGGAGGAAAGAATGAGGCATCATGCGGATACTCGGACATGCCGGGAATTTTACTCCGCGCCCCCCTTGACATTGGACAACCTGGCTATTACGATGAAAATGTCTTCTTTAAAGACGGGTTTTATCTTCCTCCTTTGGGGCGCCCCATGAGCGACTCTCCTGGGCTTACGGGCGCCCCCTCTTTTTCCTGCTTTCATTGCGGATTGCCCGTTCCCGAGGGCGCCCATTACCCCATCCAGTTTGAAAACAACCCGCAATCGGCGTGCTGCCGGGGCTGTCAGACTGTTGCGCAAATCATCATCGATAGTGGTCAGGGCGCCTACTACAAACATCGTACGGCGCTGCCCGCCACACCCCAGGTTGCGGTTGACGAGTTGAAGCAACTGGGGCTGTATGACCTGCCGGAAATTCAGGAAAGCTTTGTGCGGGTGGAAAAGGACAATATCCGCGAGGCCGCGCTGATTCTGGAAAACATCGTGTGTGCTGCCTGCATCTGGCTGAACGAACGCCATATCGCGCAGCAGCCGGGTGTGCTGTCGGTGGAAATCAATTACGCCACGCGCCGTGCGCGCGTGCGCTGGGACGCGAGCCGCACCCAGCTCTCGGCCATCCTCAAGGCAGTGCAGGACATTGGCTATATCGCGCATCCATTCGATCCGGGCCGCCAGGAAGCGTTGTTCAGGAAAGAACGCAACACGGCGATCAAGCGCCTGGCCATTGCCGGGCTGGGCATGATGCAGGTGATGATGTATGCGCTGCCCGGCTACACCGCCACCGACATGACCGCCGATATCCGCCTGCTCATGCGCTGGGCCAGCCTGGTGCTGACCATCCCGGTGATTCTGTATTCGGCCTGGCCGTTTTTTCTGGGCGCATGGCGGGATCTCAAGCGCCGCACCCTGGGCATGGATGTGCCGGTGGCGCTGGGTGTCGGCTCGGCCTTCATCGCCAGTGTCTTTGCCACTTTCAGCGGGCGGGGTGAAGTGTATTACGACTCGGTGACGATGTTCATCTTCCTCCTGCTCACCGGGCGTTTTCTGGAAATGAATGCTCGTCGCCGTGCGGGCGCTGCCGCCGAGGAACTGGTCAAGCTGATTCCGGCGGCAACGACGCGCCTGCCCAGGTTTCCGCAGCGCGATGAAGAGCAGGTTCCGGTGGTGCGTCTGATTGCGGGCGATCATATTCTGGTTCGTCCGGGCGAAACCGTGCCTGCCGACGGGGTGGTGGTAGAGGGCCATAGCACGGTGAGCGAGGCCATGCTGACGGGCGAGTCGCAGCCCGTTGCCAAGTCAGCGAACAGCGCAGTCGTCGGCGGCAGTCTCAACCAGGCAAGCCCATTGCTGATCAAGGTGGAAAAGATCGGTGCGGATACGCGGCTCGCGGCGATCGTGCGTCTACTCGACCGCGCACAGAGCGAGAAGCCGCGCATCGGCCAACTCGCCGATCGTGCCGCCGCGTGGTTTGTCGGAGCATTGCTGGTGATCACAGCGGGGGTGGCCGCGGTCTGGTATGTCATCGACCCGACGCAGGTGTTGTGGATCACCGTTTCCATCCTCGTTGTCACCTGCCCTTGCGCATTGGGACTGGCGACTCCCGCAGCCCTCACCGCCGCCACCGGACGGCTCACCCGCTTAGGGCTGCTCACCACACGCGGACACGCACTGGAAACCCTGGCCCGCGCCACCGACCTGGTATTCGACAAAACCGGCACGCTGACTGTCGGCAAGCTGAGCCTGCGCCGTGTGGAAGTGCCGCCCGGACAAACAGAGCAAGCTGCTCGCGCCATCGCAGCCGCGCTGGAAGCGGGTTCGGAGCATCCTATCGCACGCGTGTTGCGCGAAGCGGGCGATGGGCTGCTTAGCGCACGTAACATCCGAAACCATCCCGGCCTGGGCGTTGAAGCCGAGATCGACGGCATGCGCTATCGCCTCGGGTCGCCATCATTCGTTGCGGCCATCTGCAGGCAAGAGCTTGCGCCACCCGTGAGCCCCGGCGGGGAAAGCTGGGTCGCGCTTGCCGGCGAATCCGGCCTGATGGCGTGGTTTGGCCTCGCCGACAGCCCGCGTAACGATGCCGCCTCCGCCCTGCAGGAATTGCAGGCGCTGGGCATACGGATTCATCTTCTGTCCGGCGATGGCGAAGCAGCGGTATCCACCACCGCGCGCCAGCTAGGCATCGGAACCTGGCGCGCCCAGGCCCTGCCCGAAGACAAGCTGGCTTATGTGAAATCACTGCAGAACCAGGGCCGCATCGTGACCATGGTCGGCGACGGCATCAACGATGCGCCGGTGCTGGCCGCCGCCCAGGTATCCATCGCCATGGGTGAAGGCGCCGAGGTCGCGCAAGCCGCGGCAGACATGGTGATGCTGGGCTCGCGTCTGGTCACGCTTGCGGACGGGGTGCGCGTCGCCCGCAAAACACATCGCATCATCCGTCAGAACCTCGCCTGGGCGCTCGGTTACAATCTCATTGCCATTCCCGCTGCCGCGCTGGGCTACGTTACACCCTGGGCCGCCGGGATTGGCATGTCCGCCAGTTCGTTGCTGGTGGTGTTGAATGCGCTGCGCCTATCCGATTTTCATGCCTCCGAACCCGCTGTTTCTGCAAAACAAGCTGCGACCGCCAATATGGCAACGCGCTAGCCCTGATATTTGCATGAGGGCGCGGGATGATGGCGAGCGCAGCCCAGAACCCATTTGGAGAACAAAACCGTGACCAAGAGGATGCCTGTTCATGCCACATAACTGCCCGATGAGGGGCGACTCATGAAATATCCGGGCTAATGGACATTCTCTATCTACTCATCCCCATCAGCCTGCTTCTCGTGGGTCTCATTGCCTGGATATTGTTGTGGGCAGTCCGCTCTGGTCAGTTTGAAGATCTGGAGGGTCCCGCCCAGAGCGTGATCATGGATGACGACACGCCGCATGACACACCGGAAAAAATGAATTAGTATTTTTTAATTAACCTGACGTATTGACACATGCTTGAATCAGGATATATTTATCCTTATATTTTATAAAAATAATCATATTCGCATTTAATTATTTAATTTTTTGTTTTTTGTGAGGGGAGACGTGTATGGAAGCGACAACGTATAACTACAAAGTTGTCCGCCAGTTCGCCATCATGACGGTCGTATGGGGGATCGTCGGCATGCTGGTTGGGGTAATTCTGGCAGCACAGCTAATCTGGCCGGATATTACGTTCGGTCTGGAATGGCTGTCCTACGGTCGACTTAGACCGCTGCACACCAATGCGGTGATCTTCGCCTTCGGCGGTTCGGCCATGTTCGCGGTGTCGTACTTCATCGTGCAGCGAACCTGCCAGGTGCGGCTGTGGGCTGAAAAGCTGGCGAGTTTCACCTTCTGGGGCTGGCAAACCATCATCGTGCTCGCGGCCGTCACGCTACCGCTCGGGATCACCACCTCCAAGGAATATGCCGAGCTGGAATGGCCGATCGACCTGTTGATTGCCGTGGTGTGGGTGTCTTATGCACTGGTGTTCTTTGGCACGGTGATCAAGCGCAAGACGCAGCACATCTACGTCTCCAACTGGTTTTTCGGCGCGTACATTCTGGTGATTGCAATTCTGCATATCGTCAACAGTGCAGAAATTCCGGTGACATTCACCAAGTCCTACTCGGCTTACGCCGGGGTGCAGGATGCGATGGTGCAGTGGTGGTACGGCCATAACGCAGTGGGCTTCTTCCTGACCACGGCTTTCCTCGGCATGATGTACTACTTCATTCCCAAGCAGGCCGGTCGCCCGATCTATTCCTACCGCCTTTCTGTTGTGCACTTCTGGTCGCTCAACTTCATCTACATGTGGGCGGGACCGCACCATCTGCAATACACCGCGCTGCCTGACTGGGCACAATCCCTCGGCATGGTGTTCTCGCTGATGCTGCTGGCGCCTTCCTGGGGCGGCATGATGAACGGCATCATGACCCTGTCCGGCGCCTGGCACAAACTGCGCACCGACCCGATCCTGAAGTTCATGGTGACCGCGCTATCGTTCTACGGCATGTCCACCTTTGAAGGCCCGATGATGTCGATCAAGACCGTCAACGCGCTGTCGCACTACACCGAGTGGACCATTGGTCACGTGCATTCCGGCGCCTTGGGCTGGGTGGCGATGATCACCGTGGGCTCCATGTACTACCTGATTCCGCGTCTGTTTGGCCGCGAATCGATGTTCAGCACCAAACTCATCGAGTGGCACTTCTGGCTCTCCACCATCGGCGTGGTCCTGTACATCGCCGCATTGTGGATTGCCGGGGTGGCGCAGGGTCTGATGTGGCGCGCATCCAACCCGGACGGCACGCTCACCTACAGCTTTGCCCAGGTTTTGAACACGATGTATCCGTTCTACGGCATTCGTCTGGTGGGTGGCGCAATGTTCTTCAGCGGCATGCTGCTGATGGCCTTCAACGTGTGGAAAACGGTGCGGATAGGCCGGGTCGTCAACGACGCGCCCATTCCACAAGCCGTTCACGCCTGAGCCTAGGGGGATACCACCATGATCAAACATGAAACCATCGAAAAGAACCTGGGTCTGCTGATCGTCCTCACGATCATCATCGTGAGCGTCGGCGGCCTGGTGCAGATCGTGCCACTGTTCTTCCAGACCTCCACCACCACGGCGGTGGAGGGTTTGAAACCCTACACGGCGCTGCAACTCTCGGGACGCGACATTTACATCCGTGAAGGCTGCGTCGGCTGCCACTCGCAGATGATCCGTCCGTTCCGCGCCGAGACCGAGCGTTACGGCCACTACTCGGTCGCGGGCGAATATGTCTACGACCGCCCCTTCCTGTGGGGCTCCAAGCGCACCGGGCCAGACTTGCAGCGTGTCGGTGGGCGTTACTCGGATGCCTGGCATCAGGCTCATATGTTGAACCCGCGCGACGTCGTGCCCGAGTCCAACATGCCCGCCTATACCTGGCTTGACCGGCCGCTGCAGGATGCGGCCATTCAGACCAAGATGCGCAGACTCAACCTGGTTGGACATGGCTACAGCGATCAGGAAATCGCCGATGCGCCAAAAGCGCTGGAAGGCAAGACCGAACTTGACGCGGTGATTGCCTATCTGCAAGTTTTGGGCACACACGCGCCCAAAAACTAAGGCAAATAATCATGAACAGCGGTTTGATCAGCGGCATCGTGACGGCCCTCTTCATTGTTGTATTCATCGGCATCGTCTGGTGGGCTTACAGCAAGCGGAACAAAAAGGGTTTTGAAGAGGCAGCCCGTCTGCCCTTCGAAGAAGATGACGATCGCCATACATCCGGAATGGGAGACAAGAAATGAGTGATTTCACAAGCGGTTTTTGGCCTATCTACATTAGCGTTATTACCCTGGTCAGCATCATTGGCACCTGGGTATTCCTCAAATCCCAGACCACGCGCAAGCTGGCTCCGGGTGAAAAAGCGGAACTGATGGAGCACACCTGGGACGGGGACTTGCAGGACTTTAATAACCCGCTTCCGAGTTGGTGGCTGGGTCTGTTCTACGGCACCCTGATTTTTGCCTTGGCTTACCTCGCGCTGTGGCCTGGTCTGGGCAACTTTGCAGGCATACTTGGGTGGACATCCAGAGGTGAGTACGAGGCCGAGGTGAAAGCCGCCGAGGCACAATTCCAGCCGCTCTACGCCAAGTTCCAGCAGCAGGACATCATGACGGTTGCGGCTGATCCGGAAGCCAAGTCAATAGGCAAACACCTGTTCCTGACCTATTGCTCCCAGTGCCACGGGTCGGATGCTGCAGGCGCCAAAGGTTTCCCCAACCTCACCGATAGCGATTGGCTTTATGGCGGTGACCCGGAAACGATCAAGGCTACCATCACATCAGGTCGCGCCGGGGTGATGCCGGCACTGGGCGCGGCACTGGGCGAGAATGGCAGCCAAGGAAGTGGCAAACTATGTGCTGTCGCTTTCAGGACGCAATCATGACGCCGCACTTGCCGCAGCCGGTAAGCCCAAGTTCGAGGCCAACTGTGCTGCCTGCCACACGCCAGCCGGCACGGGTATGCACGCGATGGGCGCGCCCAACCTCACCGACAAGGTGTGGCTCTACGGCGGTTCTGAAGCCAGCATCATTGAGACCATCAACAAGGGGCGCAACGGGGCGATGCCTGCCATGGATCAAACCATGGGCACAACCTCCAACAAGGATGCCAAAGTGCATCTCCTGGCCGCCTATGTGTATGGTCTGGGAGGCGGCCAGCCCCCGGCGGCGCCTGTCAGCGAAGCGCCGGCCCCGGAAGCTGCACCCGCAGCCGAAACAGGAGCGCCATCCCCGTCAGCGCCGAGCCAGCCCTGATGTTTAGTCCTGACCGGGCGCATGCCCGGTCAGTTTCCCGAGCCACCTTCATTTGACGATGCATCGTCAAAAATGGCCGATGCATGTCCAGGAGGCGGCTCGCGAAACTTGGCGAAATAGAGCATGACACCGGATAACAAACCCACTCAGTCCGTACAACCCGCCGCAGAGGCTCCCATCGAGCAGCAGCTCTATGCGATCCGGCAAAAAATCCAGCTGCGCGCGGTACATGGCGTATTCGCCAACTGGCGGATCGCGCTCGTTCTGATCACGCAAGCGGTTTACTATGGACTGCCCTGGCTGCAATGGGATAACCGCCAGGCCGTACTGTTCGACCTGGCCGCGCGCAAGTTCTATATCTTCGGCTGGGTATTCTGGCCGCAGGATTTCGTTTACCTCACCGGCATCCTGATTCTGTCGGCGTATTCGCTGTTCCTGTTTACTGCCGTATCCGGCCGCTTGTGGTGCGGCTATGCCTGCCCGCAAACCGTTTACACGGAAATTTTCATGTGGGTGGAAGAATGGATGGAAGGCGACCACCTCGCGCGCAAGAAACTCGACAAGACGCCGTGGAACGCCATCAAGCTGAGAAAGCGCGGCCTGAAGCACTTGGTCTGGTTTGCCCTGGCCTTGTGGACAGGTTTCACTTTTGTCGGTTATTTCACACCCATCAAGGAATTGGCGCTTGAATTTGCCGGCGCCACACTGGGACCCTGGGAAACCTTCTGGATTTTCTTCTATGCCTTCGCCACCTGGGGCAACGCCGGCTTCATGCGTGAACAGGTGTGCAAATACATGTGTCCCTACGCACGCTTCCAGAGCGTGATGTTCGACTCCGACACGCTGACGGTCACCTACGATAACTCGATGGGGGAGCCGCGCGGCCCGCGCAGCAAGAAGACGGATTACAAAGCCGCCGGCCTGGGCACCTGTATCGACTGCAATGTGTGCGTGCAGGTCTGCCCCACCGGGATCGACATCCGCAACGGCCTGCAATACGAATGCATCGGCTGTGCGGCCTGTATCGACGGCTGCGACCAGATCATGGACAAGATGGGTTACCCGCGCGGGCTCATCCGTTACACCACCGAGAATGCGGTGAAGGGCAAATACACCGACCAAGACATTCTCAAGCACGTCTTCCGCCCGCGCACGCTGATTTACACCGCGCTGCTGGTCGTCATCGCGGGTGCATTCCTGTACAGCCTGGCCACCCGCGTGCCCCTGCGCGTCGATGTCGTGCGCGACCGCGCCGCCCTGTCCAAGGAAACCGACGATGACATGATCGAAAACGTCTATCGCCTGCAAATCATCAACAAGGATGCCCAGGCGCATCGTTACACCCTCAGCGCTACAGGTATTCCCGGCTTGCGCATCGTCATCGCCAACCCTCAGGTCGAGGCGGGCTCGCTGCAAACCGTGGATGTTCCCGTTAGCCTGGTGGCCGACCCGGAGGAACTCAAAGGCCGCTCCACCGAGGTCGAATTCACCCTGCAATCCGTTGATGACCCGCGCATCAGGCAGGCAGTCAAAACCAAGTTCTTCAACAGGTAAGAAGATGATCAATGCCCTGAACGGAAAACAGTCCAACCCCTGGTATCGCGAACCCTGGCCGTGGTTCCTGATGAGTCTGCCCGCCACCGCGGTGATTGCGGGCGGGATTACGCTCTGGCTGGCAGTGAGCAGTTCGGACGGCCTGGTGGTGGGTGACTATTACAAGGAAGGACTGGCCATCAACCAGACGCTGGCGCGTGATCAACAGGCGCACCTTTTGGGTTTGACGGCTCGCCTGGATGTCGCCAATGGACAGATTCAGTTGACCCTGCACGGGAAACTGCAAACCCTGCCCGCCATGCTGGTTCTGCACCTCACTCACCCTACACGAGCGGGGCAGGATCACACGCTCCGCATGATGCCTCTTGGAGAGGGCCGATACCAGGCCGCCATGCCTGCCCTGAGTGATGGAAAATGGCATGCCCAACTCGAAGACCCGCAAGGCAAGTGGCGTTTGACCGGCGTAATCCATACGCCACTCACCCAGGCGATCACGCTCGATACTGTCGGGCTTACGCACTGATTCGCAAGCATTCTTCAACCACAAGGAGACGACCATGGATGTAGTGCTGAATTTGTTGTTCAAAAGTGGCATCGGGCTGTTAAGTCTGTTCACCATCCTTTTCATCATCGGCATGGGAATCTTCCTGTCCGCCTGGATGAAGAAGAAGATGCGCGAGCCGGAAGAGTGAATCGGGGTTCGCCATGATGCAGCGACTCATTCATATCCTGTGGCCGTCCTTCATCATTGCCGGTATAGCGGACATCCTGTTCACCAGCCTGTTCGACCCGCTGGAAATCCTGTATCAGGGTGAGCCGCTGATTGGAAACCGGATTGCCGCCTACACCATCGGCTTTTTCTTTTTCTGGCTGATCTGTATCGGCTCCAGCGCCATGACCTGCTATTTTCAGCGTGGTGCGGATGAGATCAATCGCTGCCCGCTGCCTCCACTTAAAAGGCCGGAAGGCTGCCCCAAGCGCGGGGATGACGACACCTGCAGTAACTGCTGAACTTATGGCCGCAGTATTGCGGCATGACCCCTTCCCCGACAAGGGAGGCGGTCATGCCGTTCTTGAATAGCGGGGCTGCCCGCTTGATTCCTGCTTCAGATAAGCGTCAAAACACATCGCGATATTGCGCAGGAACAATCGTCCCATGGGGGTAACGGTTATCCTGTCGCCATGCAATTGCACCAGTCCATCGTCAGCCAGCGGCTGCAAATCGTTTAGCGCATCGGCAAAATAGGGCTTGAAGGCAAGGCCCCATTGCGCCTCAAAAGCCGGGAACGACAATTCCAGATCGCACATGATGCGGGTAATCGCATCGCGGCGTATCTGATCATCATGTGACAGCCGCAGCCCGCGCTCGACGGCAAAGCCGGTGGCGGCGACACGCTGCTGATACCGCTTCAGATTCTTTTCGTTCTGCATGTACACATCGTTTGTCTGGCTGATGCTGGACACGCCGAAGGCAATGATGTCGCAGTTCTTGTGTGTGGTGTAGCCCTGAAAGTTGCGCCATAAGGTCTTGTTCTGCTGGGCGCGCACCATCTCGTCATCCGGGTGCGCAAAGTGGTCCATGCCGATATTCAGATAGCCCGCCAGCGCGAGCTTGTCGTGGACAATCTTCTGCAGTTCCAGACGGGTTGAAAAACTCGGCAGTTCATTCTCCTGAATCAGCTTCTGATGTTTCTTCATCCAGGGCACGTGCGCATAACCAAACACCGCCAGCCGGTCGGGCGCCCATTCCACCACGCGATCCAGGGTCCCGGCAAAACTTGCCGTGGTCTGCTTGGGCAAGCCCACGATCAAATCCATATTGATGCTGACAAAACCCAGTTCACGCGCCCAGCCATAGACTTGCTCGATCATCTGTGCTGGCTGAATCCGATTGACGGCCTGCTGTACCGCGGGATCCATGTCCTGCACGCCAAAGGACAGCCGATTGAAGCCCGATTCACGCAAGGCCACCAGGTGCTCGCGCGTCAGTTCCCGGGGATCGACCTCGCAGCCAATCTCGGCGTCCGCGGCGAAGTTCCCGAAGTGGCGACGGATCATCGCCATCAAGCGGCGGATGTCGGCAGGGTTCAGGTAGGTCGGGGTACCGCCGCCCCAGTGCAGTTGCCGCACCACCCGGCCCGGGTCGATCAGCGCCGCCGTGTGCGCCATTTCCCGGTCGAGCCTATCGAGGTAACTTTGAGTCTTGCTGTAGTCCTGCGTCGCGACCATGTTGCAACCGCAGTAGTAACACAGGGTGTCGCAGAACGGGATATGTACATACAGCGACAGCCCGCGCGCCGCATTGTGCGATGCCCGCAACTCGGCCTGCCAGTCGGCCTCGCCAAAATCAGGATGAAAATACGGTGCCGTCGGATACGAGGTATAACGCGGACCCGGTTTGCTGTATTTCTCCAGCAGATGAATCAGGTCGGACATTGACTTTATAAGAAACAGGATTGCAGTGTCTTTTTTATATCACACATCATCCGCTGCAACAAGACGTGGGCTGAACACGTGTTGCGAGTTAATGATCTGTCCGGTTTTGTAGCACGCAATCTGTCCGGTTGTCATATTGCCCCGAAGGGGGTGCGAGATGAGACCGACGGAGCTGCTACAGGAGATACGGAAGATGAGATTCGAGGAAGCATACGAAGGATGGAATACAGGGCGGCTGACGCAAGCCGAAGCGGCACAGATACTGGGGATGTGTGAGCGCAGTTTCCGGCGGTATTTGTCGAGGTACGAGGCGGAGGGGCTGGAAGGTCTGATTGACCGGCGGCTGGAACAGGTCTCGAACCGCCGGGCGCCGGTGGATGAAGTGATGGCGCTGACCGAACAGTATCGAACGCGGCATGTCGGCTGGAACGTCAAACACTTCCATAGTTGGTACCAACGGGAAGGCGGAGGACGCAGCTACACCTGGGTCAAAAAGCGTCTGCAGGAAGTCGAACTGGTGCCCCGTGCCAAGCAGCGCGGCACCCATCGGAAACGGCGAGAACGTTCCGCCCTGCCGGGCATGATGATCCACCAGGACGCCAGCACCCACGAATGGGTAGCCGGACAGGAGTGGGACCTGATCGTCACCCTGGACGACGCCACCAGCGAGCACTACTCCATGTTCTTCGCCGAGGAGGAAGGCACGGTGAGCAGCTTCCTGGGCGTGCAGGATGTGATTGCTGTCCGAGGCCTGTTCAGCTCGTTCTACAGCGACCGGGGCAGCCATTATTGGCACACGCCGGAAGCAGGCGGCAAGGTCGACAAGCACAACCTCACCCAGTTCGGCAACGCGATGAAGCGCTTGGGTATCGAGATGATCCCCGCCTATTCGCCCGAGGCGCGGGGACGATCAGAACGTGCCTTTGGCACACACCAGGGGCGCTTACCACAGGAATTGGCGCTGGCCAGTATCACGAGCATGAGCGAGGCAAACCGGTATCTCACCGAGGTTTATCTGCCTGCGTTCAACGCCGAGTTTGCCCAACTGGCGATGGAAGAAGGATCGGCTTTCGTCCCCTGGATCGGCGGCAGTCTGGATGACATCCTGTGCGAGCAGTTCGAGCGCACGGTGGGTGCCGACAACTGTGTGCGCTTCGATGGACTGATCCTGCAGATTCCGGCGGATCGACATCGCTGCCACTACGTGAAGGCCAAGGTACGGGTGCATCGCTATGGCAGCGGCGAACTGGCCGTGTTTCACGGGCCGCGCCGGCTTGCCGACTACAACCACGAAGGGAAAGCCATCACCCACTTGAAACAGGCCGCCTGAACCGTCCGCCAGGCGCTCCGTTGCGGGCGGAAACCGGCTCCGGGCTACGCCCTACGCCGCTTCCCACCCGCAACAGAAAAAGCGGACAATTCATGTGCTACAGAACCGGACAAGTCTAAAAACCCGCGA
>CAVSCL010000011.1:0-189854 GCA_963726485.1 uncultured beta proteobacterium
TACCAGTTCGGCGGGCGCGATTTTCCCGCTCATGTCGGAGCCTCGTATACCAGCCGATCCGCGTGGCGTACGAGCGTGGTACCCAGTTCGGCGCACAGCTTATCCATGCGCGCGGCAATCGCCTCGAATTCCTCGCCGCGCGCCAGTGCGACATGCGCCACCTCCAACGACACCGGCAGCAGTTCGATGCGGCGCAGCCTTCCTTGCTCGAACATCAGCTTGAACAGGCAGGAACGGTCGTTGCGCAGCAGCGGATCGACGGCGTAGTCGTCGATGAAATTGCCGGTGTCGTAGAGGATGGGTTTGCCCTGATAGATCTCGATGCCCTGGCAGATATGCGCACTGTGGCCGTGGTAGATGTCGGCGCCGAGTTCGATCACGCGTCTGGGCGAAGCTGCGGAATTCCGGAGAAGGACGCTCGACGAAATTGGCGCCCCAGTGATTGGAGAACACCACCAGATCGGCGCCCTGCGCACGCGCCTGCGCGATGCCGTCCGCGATGCGCGCCAGCGTTTCTTCCCGTAGCGAGACTTCCAGATAGTTGGTGCCGGGATGTTTGCGCCGGCGGCGAAGTCCGGCTCGTTGTCGGTGTACGAGAGCAGCGCCACGCGGCAGGGCGATGCACCGCGCACCTCGATCATGGCGGGTGCGGCGGCCTCGTTCGGCATTGAGGCCGGCACCGGCATGGCGGATGCCGGTCGCGTCGAGCACGCGCAACGTGTCGCGCAGGCCTCGTGCTTCGAAGTCCAGGATGTGATTGTTGGCGAGCGAGCAGGCATCGATGCGCGCGGCCTGCAAGAACGCGCACGGCCTCGGGATCGGCGCGGAAATGGAACATTTTCCAGGTGCGCGTCCAGGCTGGCGATGCGTGGTCAAGGCGCATTCCAGATTGACGATGCGCAGATCGGCCTGCGCCAGATGCGGCAGCACGTCGCCCCACACTGTCCTGCGGGCTGCATGTTCTTGAGCCTGTCGTTGACGCAGGCGGCCGAGCATGACGTCTCCGATCAGGGCCAGCGTCAACATGAGTTCACATGGTGCGCTTGAGCAGGCGCCGCAGCGCCGCGAGCGAGCGGGTGTTGAGCACGTCGTCTTTTTCCAGCCAGCCGCGCCGCGCCTGTCCGACGCCGTAGCTCAGATTGGCGAAATCGAAGCGTGCTGTGCGCGTCGGAATTGATGCTGACCAGCACGCCTTCCTCCTTCGCCATCTGGCACTGGCTGTCGAGCAGGTCGAGGCGTTCCGGGTGGGCGTTCAGTTCGAGGAAGCAGCCGCGCTGCTTCGGCATGGCGAATGATGCGCAGCATGTCGACATCGTAGGGCTCGCGCTGCTCGATCAGGCGCCCGCTGGGATGGGCGAGCAGCGTGAAGTGCGGGATGGTCCATCGCGCGCAGGATGCGCTCGGTCTGCCTGCGCGCGCGACAGATCGAAGCGGCTGTGCACCGCGCCGATCACCAGATCGAGCCGCGCCAGCACCGTCGTCCGGCAGGTCGAGGCTGCCGTCTTCGAGGATGTCCACCTCGATGCCCTTGAGCAGCGTGATGCCGTCGAGTTCCGCGTTGAGCCGGTCGATCTCGTCGCACTGTTGCGCCAGTCGCAGCGGGATCGAGGCCGTGCGCGACGGTGAGGCGGCGCGAGTGCTCGGTGATGGCGAGATACTCCAGCCCCAGCGCCTTGGCCGCCAGCGCCATGTCGCGCAGGCTGTCGTGGCCGTCGGTGGCCTTGGTGTGCGCATGCAGGTCGCCGCTCAGGTCGGAGAGTTCGACCAGCTTGGGCAGTCGTCCGGCGCGCGCCGCCTCGATCTCGCCGCGGTCTTCGCGCAGCTCCGGCGGGATGTAGGGCAGGCCGACGCTGCGGTAGACCGATTCCTCGCTGTCGCCGGCGATGCGCTCGGTCGCCGCGGAACACGCCGTATTCGTTGACCTTGAGGCCGAGCTGCTGCGCGATGCGGCGGATCGCGATGTTGTGCGACTTGGAGCCGGTGAAGTAGTGCAGCGCCGCGCCGTAGCTTTCTTGCGCCACGACGCGCAGGTCGACCTGCAGGCCGCACTTGAGCAGGACGCTGGCGCGCGTGTCGCCGGCGGACAGGACTTCGGCCACTTCGTCGTAGGCCGTGAAGCGCTGCATCACCGGGCTGTCCGGCGGCGGCCGTGACCAGGATGTCGAGATCGCCGACCGTCTCGCGCATGCGCCGGAAGCTGCCGGCCACGATCACCTGTTGACGCCGGGGATGGCTTGCAGAAAGGCGCAGCAGCGTTTCGGCATATTGCGCCGCGATGCGCCAGCTTGAAGCGGCGGCTCTGGCTGGCATGGGCTTCCACCGCCTGCAGGATGTTCTGTTCGGTCTTTTCGCCGAAGCCGGGCAGCGCGCGGATGCGCCCGTCGTGCGCCGCGCGGTACAGTTGTTCGACGGTCTGCACCTCGAGGTCGTGGTACAGCGCCTTGACCCGCTTCGGCCCCAGGCCGGGAATCTGCAGCAGTTCGGTGACCGCGGGCGGCAGTTCGCGGCGCAGGCGCTCGAGCAGGCTGCAATGGCCGGTGGTGACGATCTCGTGGATCTTGGCGGCGAGGTCGTCGCCGATGCCGGGCAGCCGGGTCAGGTCGTCGCCGCGTTCCACCAGCATGCGCGCCTCCTGCGGCAGGTCGCCCAGAATGCGCGCGGCATTGCGGTAGGCGCGGATGCGGAACGGATTCGCCCCCTGGATTTCCAGCAGGTCGGCGATTTCCTCGAAGATGGCGGCGATGTCGGCGTTGTGGACGGGCATGGTGTACCTTCCGTGGCCTCAGACGGCTGCGTCGGGCTCCCCCAGTTGCGCCAGAATCCGGCGGCGCGCGCTATCGCGCAATTGCAATGCGGCTTGCCAGTCTTCCCCTTGCGCCGGGATCGGTTCGCCGACCCGCACCTGGAGCACGCTGTAATGCGGCCACAATGACGTACCGCGCAGCAGGGCGCGGGTGCCGGTCAGGATGACCGGCACCACCGGCGTGTCGGAGCGTGCGGCGGCGACGAACGCCCCCATACGGAACGGCAGCAGTCCCGGCTGGTCCCGGAAGGTGCCTTCGGGGAAGAAGACCAGAGCGTCGCCGGCGCGTGCCCGCGCTTCCAGGCCGCGCGTATCTTCCACGCCGCGCGCGTTGTCGAAGCGCTCGACGAAGGCGCTGCCGAGTCGCCGCAGCGGGATGCCGGCGAACGGCTTTTTCAGCAACTCCTGCTTGGCCACGTAGGCGAACCGGGGCGGCAGGACGGCGCTGAGGATGAGCGCATCCAGGTAGCTGGCGTGGTTGGCCGCGACGATCACCGGCGCGCGGCCGTCGAGGTGTTGCAAGCCTTCCACCCGCGGCTTCAGCCCGGCCAGAGTCAGCGCTAGGCGTGCGCTCGTCCTGGCGATGCGCCGGCGCAGCGTGAGTCCGGGGGCCGCCACGATCAGCAGCCAGGCGAAGGGCACGATGCTGGCGAATACCGTCCAGGCCCAGGCGCTCCACGCCGACCCGACGCCGCGTCTGAGCCGCCGCCCGGCCTCCGCCGCGGCGCCGGCGCAGGCCAGGCGCAGCCACTGCCGCCACGGCGCACGCTGCGCGGCGAACAGTTCGCCGCGCTCGTAGCGTTCGCGGCAGGCGGCGCGGCGGATTTTGCCGCTGGAAGTCTTCAACACGGTGCGCGGCGGCGCCAGCACGATGTCGTCGGCGGGCAGTCCGATCAGGTCGACGGCGAGGCGGTTGATCTCGGTCTCGATACGGCTGCGCTCCCCGGCGGTCCCCTGCTCGCGGATTTCGGCCAGCACCACCAGCCGCTCCGTGCCTGTGCGCGCGTCGGTGGCCGGGAACACCGCCACCCCGCCACGGCGCACGCCGGGCAACTGGCTCACCGCCTCCTCCAGTTCCTGCGGATAAATATTGTGCCCGCCGCGGATGATGATGTCCTTCTCGCGTCCGGTGAGATAAAGCTCCCCCGCCGCGAGATAGCCGAGGTCGCCGCTGATGAGCCAGTCCCCGTCGACAAGGCGTGCCGTCGCGTCGGGGTTGCGGAAATAGCCGCTCGTCGCGGATGGCCCGCGGAATTGCACCCGCCCCTGGGTGCGTTCGGGCAGTTCGCGTCCGTTGGAATCGACAATGCGGATGGCGTGGCCGGGTAGCGCCCGGCCGCAGGACACGATGCGCAGCGCGTGCGCGTCCTCCTCCGGCGCGGCACGGGCGATGCCCGAGGCCGAAAGCGCCTCCCGG
This sequence comes from uncultured beta proteobacterium, assembly GCA_963726485.1. Classification (GTDB taxonomy): domain Bacteria; phylum Pseudomonadota; class Gammaproteobacteria; order Burkholderiales; family Thiobacillaceae; genus Thiobacillus. The sequence goes on from CAVSCL010000011.1 coordinate 4,221, forward strand.
TCCACGCGGTCGATGAGCGGCCCGCGCCCGAGCGGGGGAAAGGCCAGCCCGACCGAGGACTCCGCCAGGCCATAGACCGGCGTCATGGCGGCATAACGGAAGCCGCAGGGAGCGAGACGCGCGGCAAAATGCGCAATCGTCTCGGGACTGACCGGCTCGGCGCCGTTGTAGGCCAGCCGCCAGCAGGCGAGATCCAGGCCGTCGAGATCGGGATCGACGAGCTTGCTGGCGCACAGTTCAAAGGCGAAATTGGGCGCCGCCGAGACCGTGGCGCGGTGACGGTGGATGGTCCACAGCCAGCGCCCCGGCCGGGCGAGGAAGGCGAGCGGCGACATCAGCACCAGCCGGAATCCGAGGGCCAGGCTGCCCATGCAGGCGCCGATCAGTCCCATGTCGTGATAGAGCGGCAGCCAGGACACGAAGATGTCCCTGGAGGTGACGCCCGATGCTTGCTCCATCGCGCGCAGGTTGGCGAGCAGGTTGGCGTGGGTCAGCACCACGCCCTTGGGGTTGCCGGTGCTGCCCGAGGTGTATTGCAGGAAGGCGATATCTTCCGCGCCGGCGCGGGGCAAGGAAGGCGGCGTGGCTGGGAGCGAGAGCTCCGCGACCGTTGCCACGAAGCGTAGCGCGGCACACTGCGCGCGCAGCAGATGGCCGAGCGCTCTGGCACGACTGTCGGTGATGAAGAGCGCGGCCTCGGCATTGGCGACGATGCCGGCGATGCGCCGCATGTGATCCTCGATCTGCGAAGGGCGCGTCGGCGGATACAGCGGCACCGGCACGCAGCCGGCGTAGAGCGCGCCGTAGAAGGCGGCGAAGAATTCACGCCCGGTGGGCAGCATGATGGCGACCCTGTCGCCAGCACCTGAACCCGGCGCGACCCTGTCGCCAGCACCTGAACCTGGCGCGACCCGGTCGCCCGCGCCCAAACCCCGCGCGAGCAGGCCCGCCGCCAGGGCCTGGGCGTCGGCCTGCAGCATGCGGTAAGTGATGTCCTCGCTGTGTTCCCCTTCGCCCTCAAGCGTGATGTGCACCCGCTCGCCGTGATGCGCGGCATGCCAGTCAAGCAAGTCGATCAGCGTGGCGAGCGTTTCCGGCGGGTGTTCTTCTCCCGTTTCCGCCATCGCCGGGGTTTGCGCCAGGACATGCGCCTCGGCATGAGGCGCCCCCCCGACCTGCCGCAACAGATCGCGCGGGGTTTCCGCCTCGGCGAACGCTGCCTCGGTCAGCCTGATTTTCAGTTCGCGTTCGATGCGGGCGAGCAGTTCCACGCGCGCCAGGCTGTCCAGACCGAAATCGCGCTCCAGCGCATGGTCCAGCCCCAGTCGTTCCACGCCGTTCGCGCCCGGCCGCAACTCGCGCGCAAGGCCGCGCACGATGCCGAGCAGCCGTTCCGCGTCGGAATGGGCACCCGGGGAAGGCGGGGGAGGCGGATGGCTCATGTGCGTGGTCTCGTACCCGGTCAATTCAATAATGCGTCGTTGAAAATGGCTGGAGCATGGTTCAGCTTATCGGCCTGCCCGCCGTGTCACAAGATGCGGCGGCGCCGCAAGCGCAGCACGACCCAATACACCGCCAGCGCGGCGGTGACATGCTTGAGGGTGTGTCCGCTGACGAGGCCGCCGGTGAGACCGAAAACCGGGCGGTCGGTAAAGTCGAACAGCAAGGCCAGGGAATAAAGTCCGATGACGGCCAGGATATCCCGGTCACCGCTGTAGCGCGGCCGATATTGCCAGAGCAGGAGCGGGATCAGCAGCATCGGGTAAAGCTGCGTCAGGACGTAGGCACGCAGGTCGCCCAGCCCCTGCGTCTCGCTCCAGCCCCAGTACGCGACACTGCCGAGGCCGGCGGCGGTGAGCAGCGGCAGCAAGCGCAGCCCGGCTTTGATGCTGACGCGCTCGCACAGGATCGCGGCTAACCATGACATGAGCGCCAGCGCCATCGCCGCCCGATCCCACACCAGCCGCGCATTGTCGGGGGCAAGGTGATAGTAGCCGGAGCCGAAGCCGACCAGGATGGTGGCGAGAAAGAACAGCGCGTAGGGCCATGCTTCGCGCGGATCGATGAAAGCGCGCCGCGCCGATTCGCTGCGCAGGAAACGCAGGCCAATCACGCCCGCCAGCACGAACAGGGCGTTGGAGGCGGTGTCGAGGCAGTTGGGTAAACCGGGGCAGGCGCGCTGGTCGGCGAAATCGTGGTATTGCGGCCGCTGCGCGATGGGCGGCAGCATGAAGACAAGCCCGGCCAGCAGCGCAAACAGCAGCCACGGCAGGGTCGCCTTGACGCGCGGGTGGATGTGCCGCAATCCCTTCACCTCGCCTCCTCGCGTTCGGCCAGCAGCAGGTCGATCACCCGCCACAGCCGCCACAGGTCGGGGAGGTCCTCGCTCCAGAAGCGCCAGGAGAGCGGATTGGACCTGTTCAGTTCCACATGTCCAAGGACACGATGGATGAGAAAGACGCTGGCCCGGCCCTCCGGTACGGCGGCGGCCAGCGCCAGGCTCTCCGGGTAGGGAATGAGGTTGTCGTTCCTGCCGTGCACCAGAATCAACCGCGCCTTGAACTTCTTGAGATCGTGCCGCGCGAGATCGAGGCGGTCGATGTCCGCGCGCATGGCCTCGGGCAGCCGGGCCAGCAGTTCGGGAAAACGTGCGGGATCCGGGTTGGCGGCCAGCGCATAGACAGCATAGGCATCGCGGCTCAGTTCCGCGGCGAGCGGTGTCAGGTCGGCGCGGGGATCACGGCGCTTCAGCGTCACCATCCGGTCAAATATCCTGCGGTCGGACACCGCGCCATCGCGTGCGCCCCCCAGGTAATCCAGGCTGGAATAGAGCAGCACCATTTTGCCGGTGTCGTCGGGGGTGAGCTGACGCCACCTGCCGTCATGCTCGAACCAGCCGGTGGTGAAGAAGCGCATCGCACGCGGCAGGTCGTGATAACCCCCAACCCCGACAACGAAGCGCACCCGTTCCCGGATATCGTCTTCCAGCGCGGCGAGCAGCGCGGGGCCGACCGCATAGCTGAAGGCGAATATCCCGGCGCGGCCTCCGGGGGCCAGTTCGGGGCGGCTGGCCAGCCAGGCGAAGGCATCGGCGATCTCCCGGGCATCCGAGGGACGGATGCGCAGTTCCCGAAAGCCGCGGAGGTCCGGCGCCAGCACCGCAAAGCCGGCACGCGCCAGCGTGGCGGCAAAGGCCGTGAGGCGCGGGTCGTCCTTGCCCAGCGGCACCGCGCCGGGCACCACCACGATTGCGGCGCGGGGGCAGCCGCGCTCGACCGCATTTCGTGATTCGGCGGAGGCGGGAGCGGCGCAGCCGTCCAGCGGGCCCGGCAGATAAAGATCGGCGTGGTGCGAGCGCCCGGCCACCGTGTAGGATACGGGCCGTCGCAACGGTGCGGCGGTGGATTGTTTGAGCCGGGAAGGGGCATCGCCGGCCGTGAAGTCCTGCAACACCAGCATCGCTTCGTAATGCCGTCCCGGTGTGCAGCCCGCCAGCAGGATGACGAGTACCGCGGCAAACACTCGGGCAATCACTTCGGCCGTCACGCCATACGCCACACGCGGAAAATGGGGCGGCATCCCCGTGCCCCGGCTCCGCTCAGGCAGTCGTCGCCGGGGCGGCGTGTTCATCCTTCAGTTTTCTGCGCAAGATCTTGCCGATAGGGGACTTGGGCAGCGTGTCGCGGAACTCCACCTGCTTCGGGACCTTGTAGGCGGTCAGGTTCGACTTGCAATGCGCAATCACGGCTTCGGCGGTCAGCTCCGGATCCTTCTTCACCACGTAAACCCTGATCGCTTCGCCGCTCTTCTCGTCGGGCACGCCCACCGCGCCCACCTCCTTGACCCCGGGATGCAGCATCACCACCTCCTCGATCTCGTTGGGGTAAACCTTGAAGCCGGACACCACGACCACATCCTTGTGCCGGTCGATGAAGCGGATCGCGCCATGCTCGTCCATCACGCCCACGTCACCGGTGGAAAGCCAGCCGTCGGCGGAAAGAACGCGGGCGGTCTCGTCCGGCATGTTCCAGTAGCCGCGCATGACTTGCGGCCCCCGCACACAGAGCTCGCCCTCCTCGCCCACGGGCAGATCGCGTCCCGCTTCGTCGCGAATTTCCACCTGGGTGGAGGGGATCGGCATGCCCATCGTGCCGCTGAACGCCCTGGCGTCGAGCGGATTGGCGCAGACGATGGGGGAGGCCTCGGTCAGGCCATAGCCTTCGATCAGCGGCACGCCCATCACCTGCTGCCAGCGCTCCGCCACCGCGCGCAGCAACGACATGCCGCCGGCCACCGACAGTTTGAGCGCGCCGGCGTTGGCCTGTTTCACCTTCTCGAAACCGGGCGCGTTGAGCAGCATATTGAACAGGGTGTTGACGCCGGTGATGACGGTGAAGCGGTTGTTGCGCAGCTCCCGCACGAAGCGGGGAAGGTCGCGCGGATTGGTGATGAGGACGTTGTTCGCGCCCCACTTCACGAAGGTGAGCAGGTTGGCCGTAAGCGCGAAGATATGGTAGAGCGGCAGCGGCGTGATGACGACCTCCTCGCCTTCCTTGAGCGTGGCGCCGATCCAGGCTGACGTCTGTTCCACGTTGGCCACCAGGTTGCCGTGCGTCAGGATCGCGCCCTTGGCCACGCCGGTCGTCCCCCCCGTGTATTGCAGAAAGGCGATGTCCGCGTGCGTGAGCGGCACATCGGCGAGCGTGTGGCGCGTGCCGAGTTTCAGCGCGGTGTTGAAGGCCACGGCGCCCGGCAGTTTCCAGCGCGGCACCATGCGCTTGATCCATTTGATGACGAAGTTCACCAGGCAGGCCTTAACCGGCGGGAACAGGTCGCCGGCCCGGGTGGTGACGATGTGGCGCACGTCGGTTGTAGCGACGACCTCCTGCAAGGTGTGCGCGAAGTTCTCCAGCACCACGACTGCCACGGCGCCGGAGTCGGCCAACTGGTGCTGCAGTTCGCGCGCGGTGTAGAGCGGGTTGACGTTGACCACCACCAGGCCGGCGCGCAGTGCGCCGAACAGCGCCACCGGATATTGCAGCAGGTTGGGCAGCATGATGGCCACGCGCTCGCCGCGGCCCAGTCCGATCCCGTGCCGCAGGTAGGCGCCAAAATCCCGGGAGAGGCGGTCGAGTTCGCCATAGCTCAGGGTGACGCCCATGTTGGTGAAGGCGGGACGCTGTCGGTAGCGCTCGCAACACTGCTCGAGCATGTCCTTGAGCGAGGCAAAGCGGTGGACGTCGACCTCGGCCGGAACATTCTGGGGGTAGTGCTTCAGCCAGACGGGCTCCATGGGTCTCCTTTGCCGTGTAATGTAAGGGTCAGACAGCCGGTATCGCCAGGCCATGGCGGGTGTCACCCGCCATGCATGCAAAGGTGACACGGAGCGCCGCCGCAATCAGCTGGAGGGACAGCATCACCAGGAAAATTGGAAGCGCGCGGGATCCGCTCAGGCGACTTCCTGGGTGGCGTCCAGCCACAGTTTGACCAGTTCCGCCACTGACCGCACCGCCACTTTCTTCATGATGTTGAAGCGATGCACGTCCACGGTCTTTTCACTGATGTCCAGTGCTTCCGCGATTTTTTTGGATGGCTTGCCCGCCACGATCATTTGTGCGATCTCGACTTCACGCGGGGTCAGCTGGCCAAGCCGATTTTCCGCTGCCAGCTTTCTGCTCTTTTGGGAGCGGGTCTGTTCATTCAGCTTCAGGCAGGCATGAACGCGATCAAGCAGCAGTTGCGGCTGAAAGGGTTTTTCGATGAAATCGAGCGCGCCGCCCCGCATCGCCTGGACAGCCACAGGGACCTCGCCATGGCCGGTAAGGAAGATGATGGGCAAATGAATGCCGCGCCGATTCATGGCATCCTGAACTTCCAGCCCGCTCATGCCCGGCATGCGTACGTCAAGCAGCAGGCAGCCGCTGGCGCTGTCATCAACCAGGGAAAGAAATTCCTCACCCGAGGTAAAGGTCTGGACCTCGAGATTCACCGAATTCATCAACATCTGGATCACCTCCCGGATAGCCGGATTGTCATCGACGACGTAGATCAATGGCAGGATTTCCATGCTTCCGGGTTTGGTTTTTCGATCCATGGCTTATGGCTGTTCCCCGGAATCTTCGGCTTGCCCCGCGGGAGCCCAGGCCTCGATCATCCCCAGCAATTGAGCCACATCTGCGGGCTTGACCAGATGATAGTCGAATCCGGCCGCCTGGGACCGGTCGCGATCGGCGTCCTGGCCGTATCCTGTCAGCGCGATGAGCAGCATCCTCTTTCCACCCGGCAGCTTGCGCAGGTTGCGTGCCAGAGCATAGCCATCGATTTCCGGCAAACCGATGTCAAGCAGGGCAATCTCGGGAGAATCGGCTTCGGCGCTAGCCAGGGCCGCGGAACCGTCGAGCGTGACCCGTACCGAATGGCCGGACAGTCGCAGTGCCGTGGCGAGGCCTTCGGCGGCGGCGACATTGTCCTCGGCAATCAAAATGCGCCGCTTGCCGGTATTTCCACCGTCTGTCTTGATTGCACGCTCGGCTGAAGTATCAGGATGAAAGTCGGCCAGAGCGGGCAAACGAAGCGTAAATTCGGCCCCTTTCCCGGCGCCTTCGCTTGCCACATCCACGCGTCCGCCATGGAGTTCCACCAGATTCTTGACCAGGGCCAGACCGAGCCCCAGTCCTCCAGCGTCTCGCGCCAGCGAGACTTCACCCTGGGTAAATGTTTCGAAAACGTGCGGCAGCAGATCCGGGGTGATGCCCCGCCCGGTATCGCGAACGCGGATCACGGCATCGCCTTCTTCATGTCGAAGCGACAGTTCGATGCTGCCGTTCTTGGGCGTGAATTTGACCGAATTTTCCAGAAGGTTGGTGATGACCTGGGTCAGTCGTGCCGGATCCGCCTCGATCCATAAGGGCTTCGATGGCAGCTTGAGGGTGAAATGCTGCAAGCGTTGTTCCTGATGGGGCAGGCAGGTTTGCTCCGCCTGGGTGATGAGCCGGACTGCGTCGAGCGGTATTTTTTTCAGAATGATCTTGCCACGGCCGATCCGCGCGACGTCAAGCAGATCATCCACCAGGTGCTTGAGCTGCTCTGTCTGGCTGGAGATGGCGGTGGCAGCCCAGCGGCACATAGTGGGGTCTTCCACTCCCTTGTTCTCGAGCAGGTAGACGGCGGTGGTCATGACCGCCATGGGATTGCGCAGTTCGTGGGCCAGGAGTGCAAGGAATTCGTCCTTGCGCCGGTCGGCATCCTGCAGGGATAAATGGGCCTGCTTGATGTCGGTAATGTCCTGGGTGGTGCCGAATCCGCCAAGAAGATCCCCGTGCTCGTCGAATTCCAGTTCGGCCTTTTCCCGTACCCATTTCACCTTGCCGTTCACCAGCAGCCGGTGCTCGATGTCGTAGGGCTCGCCACGCAGACTCGCCTGCCATTCCCGGTCCACGTACGCCCGGTCATCCGGGTGGACGGTGGACAGGAAGGACTCGTAGGTCAGGGGCGTACCTTCCGGAACTTCGAAGATGCGGTGGTTCTCCGCGGACCAGGTCAGCTCGTTGCGCCGCACGTCCAGCCGCCAGCTGCCGATGTGGCCCACGGCCTGGGCGCGGTTGAAGTCCTCCTCGCGGTCGCGCAGCGCTGCCTCTGCGATCCTGCGCTCGGTAATGTCCCGCAGGATGGCTTGCAGGCATCCATCCGGGAGTTGCCTGCCCTGGATTTCTCCGGGGAAGGTCGAGCCGTCCTTGCGGCGAAACTGCCACTCGCTGGTTACCACGGCCCCACCGGCAAAACGCGCCACCTCGGGTGCTATGCGAGGTATTTCATCCGGGGTGATCACGTCGGCAATGCTCAAGGCAAGCAATTCTTCCCGGGTGTAACCGAGCATCCGGCATCCGGAGGTATTCACGTCGATGTAATGGCCCTGGCTGTCGCTGACGAAGATGCCGTCACTCGCCTGTTCGACAAGAGTCCGGTAGCGTGCCTCGCTGGCCCGCAGATCATCTTCAGCCTGCTTGCGTTCAGTGATGTCGCGCAGGATCACGGTGAATAACTTGCCGCTGGGCAGATCAATCTGCGATATCGAGGCCTCGATGGGAAACGCTTCACCGTTGGCTCTCAGACCATGGAGCGTGTCGAATGATTTCATGCTGCGGCTGGTGACCCCGGTGCGCCCAAACCCGTTGACATGTTCGGTGTGGACGTCGCGGGCCGACGGGGGCAGGAGCCGATCCAGCGGCTGGCCGATGATGTCGCTGCTCGACAGCCCGAACATTCGCTCGGCTGCCGGATTGAACAGCACGACCTTCTGCTTGGCGTCGACGGCGATGATGGCATTCATCGCCGAACTGATCAGGCCCGAAAAGCGTTGTTCGCTTGCTCGCAGCGCCTCTTCCGCCTGTTTTTGTTCGGTAATGTCTTCGGCGGAGATGATGATGCCGCCGATTTCCCCGGTCTCACTGGTCCAGGGATAAACTGCCCAGCGCAGCCAATGTTTGCTGCCGTCAGCCTGCACCCACATATCGTCGTCATTCTTCAGGAAGGCGCCAGCCAGCGCATCACGATGAATCTTCTTCCAGTAATCCGGAATATCGGGGTGTATCTCGTAGTGGTTGCGACCGGTCAGTTCGCTATGTCCCCTGCCATATTCAGCGATCCAGCGACGGCTGGTGGCAATGTAGTTCATCTTGACGGTCGAACATGGCGATGCTGATCGGCGCCTGTTCGACGAAGGTACGCAATTGTCCCTGGCTCTGTTTGAGTGCGGCCTCCGCCTTCTTCTGCCGGGTGATGTCACGGGCCAGAGCGCAGCAGTAGTCCACGCCCTGGTAAGCGAGGGCGGTCACGTCGATCTCCACCGGGAACGCCTGACCTGCCTTGCCCTGATGCAGGGTTTCGTAAGCCATGCTCCTTTGTTCTTGCAGTTCGTGCCAACGAGCCGGCCAGGTTTCAGGCTGCAGGCTGGGTTCCACTTTCCACAAGGGTAGGCCGAGCAACTCTTCGCGGCTATAGCCGAGCATCCGGCTGGCTGTTTCGTTGACGTCCTGGATGCGCGCGTCGGCCCCGATCAGATAGGCCGCCTGGGCGACTTGATCCATGCTGAACCTGACAAACCGGTCGAGCCGCTCCTGCAGCAGCCTGTTTTCGCTGATGTCCGCCAGCATGGCACGGCAGACCTGGCCCGATTCGGCCAGGGAGGCTTCGATACGGATGAAGCGTCGCGCGCCCGTGCCTGACAGCATCAGTTCGCAGGATTCCTTGACCTGGCTCGTGAACACCTTGTCCAGGAAGCCATTGAAGGCAGGCAGGTCTGCAACCAGACTCCCCAGACGCTGACCAGCCAGTTTGCCGCGCTCGATACCCAGCAGCTTTGCGCCGGTGAGGTTAACCTGGAGGATGACGCCGTCACGACCGAGGGTGACGTAGCCAACCGGGGCGAAATCGTACAGTTCGGTGTAACGCTCCAGGTGGGTCTCGGCTTCCAGACGGGTTTTGCGCAACTCCTCGTTTTGCAGTTCCAGTTCGATCTGGTGGACTTCCAGTTCATGAATCAGCTTTTGCGTGTCCGCGTAGGGGAGGGTGGATCGCGACGGAGTCAACAGACGTTCCGCGCGCTGACGCAACGAATCGGTATCCCGATCGGTTTTTTTTGTCATGCCTTGCTCCCTTGCCGCAACTCTGCTTCCAGCCTCTTGGAGGCAGAGATGTCGACAAACGTGATGACCACGCCATCGATGACGTTGTCCTGGGTGCGGTAGGGCATGATGCGCACATGGTACCAGCGCCCGTCTTGGGTGGTGAGCTGTTTGTCGCTGAACACCAGGGTGCGCAGGACTTCCCTGGCATCGGCTTGCAGGTCAGGATAGTCCAGGTCGGTGACGATATCGGACAGGGGCCGGCCGATATCGCCGGGGATGAGCTTGATCAGGCGGGTGCTGGGCAGGGTAAAGCGGCGCACCCGCAACTGTCCGTCCAGGAACACGGTGGCGATGTCGGTGCTGTCGAGCAGGTTCCGCATGTCGTTGTTGGTGTGCGAGAGGTCGTCCAGCTTGGATTGCAGCTCGGCGTTGACGGTTTGCAGCTCCTCGTTGAGGGACTGCATTTCTTCCTTGGAGGTGGTCAGTTCCTCGTTGGTCGATTGCAGCTCTTCATTGTTTGACTGGAGTTCCTCGTTGGCGGAGCGGAGTTCTTCCTGGGTCGTCTGCATCTGTTCGCGCAGGGTGCGGTTCTCTTCCCGGGCGCTGCGCAAGGTCTCTTCCAGGGCCGCCGCCCGCCCGCTCCGGGATGGGGCACGGCGGGCTTGGTCCGCTTCTTCCGGGGCGGGTCTGGCCACATCCTGGAACACGATCAGCGCCATGTCACGCATTGCCTCGGGCTCGTCGATCGCCTGCACGATGAGCTTGAGACTCTGTTGACCGCCATCGCCTTGCACCTTCAGCCCATCGACGCTGACCATGCCGCGCTGGCGCATGGCCTTCTGCAAGGCTTGCGCCAGTTCGCCGCGCAGTCCTTCGCGCGCCATGGCGTGGATGTTCCAGTTGGCCTTGCCGGCAGCCGGCTCCAGGTATTTGCCGGTGCGGCCGCTGATGTAGAGGATGTCGCCCTTGTGGTTGACCAGCACCGTGGCGGGTGCGAACTGGTGCAGGATCATCTGCTCGGTCTGGGTCTGGAGGTTGGGTAGTGCACGCAGCGTCGGTTCGCCCTGTTCTACACCCGCCAGGGCGGGGAAGACCCGGGTGGGAAAGTCCACCGCCGTATCCAGGGTGCCGTCGCTGCGTTGGTACAGCCGGGACTTGCCGTCCAGCGGCGCGAACAAATTGGTGAAGCCGCCGATGGTTTCGGCGCTGCCCAGAAACAGGACGCCGCCGGGGTTGAGGCTGTAGTGAAACAGCGGCAACAGCTTGCCCTGCAAGTCCGTGCTCAGGTAGATCAGCAGGTTGCGGCAGGAAAGGATATCCAGCCTGGTGAAGGGCGGATCCATGAGAATGTTCTGGGGCGCGAAGATGACCATTTCGCGGATCTCGTTGGCCACCCGGTAGCCCTCCTGTTCCGCGACAAAGAAACGCTCCAGGCGCTCCGCCGAGACATCGGCGCTGATGTTGCCCGGATAGAAGCCCTGGCGCGCCTTGTCGATGGCGTCCTGATCCAGGTCGGTGGCGAAGATCTGCAGCGTGAATCGTGATTTGGGCTTGACCTGTTCCATCACTTCACGGAACAGGATGGCCAGGGAATAGGCCTCCTCGCCGGTTGAGCACGCCGGCACCCAGGCGCGCAGGGTCCGGCCTTTCGGGTAGCGCGCCAGCAGGGCCGGCAGGGCGTGTTCCTGAAGATGAGCCCAGGCCGGCGGGTCGCGAAAGAAGTTGGTCACGCCGATGAGCAATTCCTTGAACAGGAGATCCAGTTCGCCGGGGTTCTCCTGCAGGAAGCGGACGTAGGCGCCAATCCGGTCGATCTGGTGGATGCCCATGCGCCGCTCGATCCGGCGGTACACCGTGCTCTTCTTGTACAGGGAGAAATCGTTGCCGGTCTGATTGCGCAGCAGGATCACGATTTTCTCCAGGGCTCCGTGCGACGACGCTTCCGGTTTCAACCCGGGCGGGTGGCGTGACACGGGATGGCCGCAGGCGGTGATGAGGCGCGCGGGCAAGGCCTCGGCGCTGGTGACGATGTCTGCCATGCCGGTGTTGACTGCGCTCCTGGGCATGCCGTCGAACTTGGCCGAGGCCGGATCCTGCACCAGCACCAGCCCACCCATTTCCTTGATGGCTTTGAGACCCAAAGTGCCGTCCGAACCCATGCCGGAGAGGATGACGCCGATGGCAAGCTCACGGCGGTCATCGGCCAGGGCGCGAAAAAAGAAGTCGATGGGCTGGCGCTGGCCGCGCGGCTCCACCGGGTCGAGCAGGTGCAGGTTGCCATGCAGGATGGACATGTCCTTGTTGGGCGGGATGATGTAGACGCAATTCGGCTTGACCTTCATCCGGTTGCCCGCCTGCTTGACTTCCATGCCGGTCACCCGTTGCAACAGTTCGGACATGATGGCCTTGCGCGTGGGGTCGAGATGCTGGATGACAATGAAGGCGATGCCGCAGTCAGCCGGTACGTGGCTCAGAAATTGTTCCAGGGCTTCGAGCCCGCCCGCCGATGCGCCGATGCCGACGATGGGGAAATTGTTGGCAGCTTCCTTTTTTTGCAGTGGTTTTTCAGGTGCAGTTTTCTCGGCCACTTTGGTTTTTGCAATTTCGGACGTGATTCGGTTTGCCATGCCTTGTTTCAACCTGAATAAAGCTTTCTGTAGGGAGCTTACCAGCATGGGAAACAAGGTGAAATAGGCAACCGTGTTAGTCGCCTTGAGACACGAACCGCCCGGGCAAAAGTTCGCTCGTCAGCCTGTTCCTGAAATACCGGGTCTGCCGGTATTCCGGTATCGCTAAGGGTTCCATGAGGAGGACACGCGGCAGCTTGCGCCAAAGTGGAGTGCTGCTGCCACGCGAGGTGATACAGCGCGGCGTGGTTGTTGCGGTAATGCTTGGCAAAGACCTATAAGAGAGGCCTGTTTCTCGATAAGCGTTTACTGAAAGGATATTGCATTCGGCCACTCATGGAGCAACTGTCGATTGCATCGGGTATATGGGTCCGACACCACAGCTGTGTCCAGGGTCATCAGAAACTGATCGTGCAAATCTGCGGCTACAGGGGCCTCATTCTCCACAACGCTCACCTTGTTCAAGGACAGCAGCACCGAGTAAAGCTGCCCGGCGGTAGCCACGATGTTATATGGAATACACCCTTGACGGGGCCATCCGCACGGGCACGTCCTTGTCCGGTACAAACAGGGCGGGCAGGCAATCCGAGGCGTAGATTCACAGGACTGCAAACTCCGCTGTCCAGGGAGACACAGTGTCTTGCCAAGAAATGCAAGCAGGAGCCCGATAACTGTCCTGAAGGTGTGAACGGACCACCAGCCGGTGGCTTTCGTCCAGGGAACTTACAAGCTTTGCGGCGTCTCGATTATTTGGAAAATGACAGATGAAACGGGCCGCCTGCCAGCGTCTCGTCTTTTCGGGAAAGGGGATGGCCACTCTTGAGGCTGCCCCGAACTTCAGCGCGGCTCACAACCTCGATCAGTTCAGTGGCTAATTTCCGGGCCTGGTAAGGTGTCAGTTCCATTCTAATGACACCATCCAGGGAAAACAAAACCTGGTTCCTGCCGCGCCCGTCTTGTTGCAGGCTGATATCCACCTTGTTGCCTTCATTAAGTTCCATTGATCACTCCAAGGTGATGAATTCACGGGTGGATTGTTTGCCAGTACAGGTTGAACGAGAGTGGCCAGGCGCTTGATCAAGCTGTGATAACTGAGGCAGCCAGAAATCTGTGCTGATTAATTTAATTATGCCGGAGCTTAATTAAGCCGGGGCCATTCTTTGCCTGAGGGGCAGGGGCATAATTGCTCACGCTCTGCCAGCATAAGCTCATACTGGGCTTTCAACAGACTTCGATCACGTGGGCTTGCTGCCTTGGCCATGCCTGTTTTATAGGCGCGGCATTCCACCGACGTCAGCAATGGATGACATGATTGCTCAGGCGGCGCTGATTCGACCGCCATGGCAGAAGCGGTTATCACAATGGCGGGAACAGCCATCACGGTGGCTGCCAATAGGGAATATGAAGAAGCAAACCTCGTCACGACGCGGGTTGTCCGGTCGGCCATGTTTGCCATGTAGCGCTTGCAGGCAGGGTCGTCTCCCATGCTCACTGCGGATTTCAGTTCTTTGTCGATTCCCATAATCTCCACTCGGTTTCCTGTCCTGGTGATCGTCTTGCTTATCACGTCATCGGAAAATGGCAGCTTTTGTATTACCGCCTGAATCCCGGATTGACCGTTTATCAATACCTGCCGGGGCTGGCTTAACCGGTTGTGACTGGATTGACCGGTTGTGAACGCGAAGGCTAATACAGGACTTTCATGAGGGAAATTGTCAATTTCTTTAAAAGAATAAATAAATCTTTATACGGCAAGGTATCAGGGTCTCATCCCGGTTGTTACGGGGCAAACATGCCGGGGCGGGTCGGCCACGACGAATTAGGGTTCTGTTTCTTTTGGCTCAGAAGTTTGCCATTGCGATGCCAAGCCAATTCTTCAGCCAGGCTTGCCGTCCACTCTGGGCCGCAGGAGGATGGGCGCGTATACCGTTACGAAAATGCCAAAAGCCAGTATCCAGGCAAGTCCGGCCACTTCAATCCATTGAGCATACGCGGCGGGAAAGAGAAGGGGCAGGGCCACGCGGATCAGCGCGGCGACATTGACTGCCACAAAGGCGAGCGTCATTGCGGGCGCCGGTTCCAGGAGCCGACCGCTGTGACCCAGCGACACCCGCGCCATCATGCCCAGCGTGAGCACACCGATGCCGCCTGCGGTAAAAGCGTGGAGTGCGCTGCTCCCTGCTGCGGGCATCCCTGCGCTGGACAAGGCCAGAAGGGCGAAACCCAGCACGATCCAGCCGTAGCCCAGGTGCAATATCCAGAGCAGTGGTACTGACCAGAGCTTGCGAGTGTGCCAACCCGCAAGCCGCACAAAATGGATGGCGGAGGCGGCGGCAGCGAGCAGCGCGGTGACGTGTGACTCCGGCGCAAGCAGCGCGGCGGCCAGCGCAACCAGTGTTGCCGCCGGCGTCAGCCATTCCACCGCTTTCCAGCGCCGCGCCCGAGTGCGAAGCTTGTTGTCGGTAAAGCTGGGGATCACCCGGCCACCCATCACCACCACCATGACCACGACCACATAGGCGGCAAGATGAAGACCGAGCGTCGCGGTATCCCGAGTCCAACCCAGCGCTTCCATGTGTATGAGCGCATTGGCAGCGGTCAGCGCGAGCAGCAAGAGCGGGAAAGGGTAATTGTGCAGTTGCTTCGTCTTCAAGAGGGACCGTGCCAGAACCACCGCCAGTATCGGCAGGAAAAGGATGTCTACCGCTGCCGCAAGCCCGGCCGGAATGTCTGGAACCAGAAAGACCACCCTGCCTGCGAGCCAGAGCAGGAACAGTGCGGCAAGGGGTGTACCTGATGGGGTGCGCAGACCGGTCCAGTTCTGAACGGCGGTGAGGAGAAATCCTGCGATCACCGCCACGGTGTATCCGAACAGCATTTCATGGCCATGCCAGACGGCAGGGGGCAAGGAGCCGGTGTCGATCCATCCGCGCAGAACCAGCAGCCACAGCCCCAGAAGCAAAACGGCAAAAACCCCCGCCGCGAGGAAGAATGGCCGGAAGCCCAGGGCAAACGGAGCGAACCCTTTAGGGGCCGCTCGCTTTTGCATGCTTTTGATGGAATACGAAGTCATAAAGTGGGTTGTAAATTCCTGGATCACTATTTGGAGAACAAAAAAGGCCGGGTACCCCCGGCCTTGAGTGAGTAACCCGGATCAGGCCGTCGCGACCAGTTCGTCGTGCGCAAGCGCAGGCCGCTCTTCTTTGCCGCCTATGGTAAGCAAATCCCAGGCGAGCAACACGAAGCCGGCGGCGAACATCCAGCCGAATATCTGGCGCCACCACATGCCCTGCAGGAACCACGGATGGCCTTGCGCGGCGAAATAGCCGACCCAGGTGGAACCCTCGATGGCGCGCTCGATCTGCGATTGCTCATAACCCGAGATCAGCATGGCCATGACCATGCCGACCATGCCCAGGTTGAGCAGAATCATGGCCCACTTCCATTTCCACGCGCCCGCCATACCCCCGCTCATCCACACGTTTCCGCGCCATTTCTGAAGCGCCAGGTAGAAGAACGCGATGACCAGGGTGGCGTAGGCGCCGAAGAAGGCCAGATGCCCGTGCGAGGCGGACCACTGGGTGCCGTGGGTGTAGAGGTTGATCTGCGGCAAGGTGTGCATGAAGCCCCACACGCCGGCGCCGAAGAAAGTTGCCGAAGGCGTGGGCGATGATCCAGGCGAGCGCCGGGTGGTTGCTGTTTTTCATCTTGTGCACGCCGGAATCGAATACCGAATGCACGACCATGGCCACCAGCGGGATGGGTTCCAGGGCGGAGAAGAAACCGCCGATGGTGAACCAGTATTCCGGGGTGCCGATCCAGAAATAGTGGTGGCCCAGCCCCAGGATGCCGGAGCCGAACATCAGGGCGACCTCGATGTACAGCCAGGTTTCCACGATCCTGCGGCGCACCCCCAGGGTCTTCATCAGGGCATAGGCCATCAGGCAGCCCACCAGCACCTCCCAGGTCGCTTCCACCCACAGGTGGATCACCCACCACCACCAGTACTGATCAATGGAGATGTTGGGGGTGTAGAACATGCCGGCGAGATACAGGCCCGCCAGGGCGATGAGATCCAGCGTGAGCACGCCGCCGACGCCGGTGTAGCGGCCCTTGGCGAAGGTGGCGGCGACGTTGTAGAAGAAGCTCAGCACGCACACCACGATACCGATGTCCGCCCAGCGCGGCGCTTCAATGTACTCGCGGCCTTCGGTGATGAGCCACAGGGTGCTTTCCTTGCCGGGGCCGACCTGCACCAGCAGGTAGACCACCACCACCGCGGCCACCGCCAGCGTGAATATCCAGAAAATCAGGTTGCCCAGCTTGAGCCCCACGACCGGGATTCCCGATTCATCTTCCAGCAGCCAGTAGGTGGAGCCGATGAAGCCGAACAGCAACCACACCACCATGGCGTTGATGTGCACCATGCGGTTGATGGAAAAATCCAGCACGCCGTAAAGGAAATCCGGCTTCAGGTACTGGATGCCAGCCAAAAGGCCAAACAGGATCTGGGCGCCGAACAGGGCGGCTGCGACGGTGAAGTATTTGACTGCCAGCTTCTGGCCGCCGTTCAGGTTGGCGCTGTCCATTTTTCCCAATGCAGCCATCTCAGTTCTCCTGCGCTATGGGTTTGAAGTTGGCGGGGAAGCCGTTGGTATCGATGGACGACATCCACTTCAGGAAAGCTACGGTCGCCCGTGCCTCTTCCTCGGTGATGCCCAGATTGGGCATCCTGCGGCCCAGGCTGTTATGCAGGCGATCCTGCGGATTCATGAGGAACTCCACCATCTGTTGCTCGCGCACCTGTTTCGATCCCCAGGACGGATCCAGCCACGCCTTGGTCAGGTCGGGCGCGTAGTAGGCGCCGTTACCGAGCAGGGTGTGGCAGTCCATACAGTTCTTTGCCTGGGTGGTGAGCTTGCCGTGGCTGACCAGGGCTTCGGCTTCCTTCTCAGACAGCTTCCTGCCGAACAACGGCTCCTCGGGGCCGATCACGGGCACCTGGAAGTTGCGCTTTTCATCGAACACATAGCTGATCCGGTTATTGATCACCGAATAAGCCGGCACTCGCCTGGTGCCCGCAGTGATCTGCGACATGCTGTCGAAAGTGAGCACGATGAGCACAACGAACGAGCCTGCCGTGACCCAGATGGCGGTTTTCCGCCAAAAGGTTTCGGAGGCCCACCACAGGACTTGTGACATGGCCAACCCTCCCAGTAACTACTGTTGTTGATAAACCTTGATCTCCACATCGTCATGGTCGTGCGCATGGGTGCCGACGCACAAATGCCAGATGGCATGCGGAGCAAACAGATAACCGATTAGCATGAGCAGGACGATGACCGTCCAGAAACTGCTGTTGAACAGATTGGCGGCAAAGGCCAGCACCAGCACCGAGACAAACAGGCCAACGTAGGCGGCATATGCCAGGGGTATGAGCCGGGGCCGATTTTTGACGCGGGCGTAGGCGAACAGCAGGGCATACAGCGCGCCGGTCATGATCACCATGGCAGCGGAAAAAAAAGCAAGGAAGAAGTCCTTGAGTGCAACCGGTTCGATCATCAGAGGTTTCCTAAATCGTGGCGATCCGGTTCGAGGCGGGTGCGGGGATTCGCGTGATCCGAAGCGCATCGCGCCGGATGGAAAACGGGCGCATCCGGCGCTGCGGGTTTGCTTCCTTCCGCTTCGGCTTTATTTCGCGGCCGGCCCGGCGGCGGGCTGAGGCTGGGAGATCTTGACCCGTTGCAGCACCACGGTCTGCGGGTCCATGAAGCCGCTGCGCTTGACGTCGATGGTCAGGGTGTCGCCGGTGATGTTCAGGTCTCCGCTCATGAATTCCGCGCTCTTGCCTATGTTGAATACATTGATCAGGAGACCGGCCCGGCCCACCGAGTACATTCCCGCTACGCCCACCTGGGTCTTGGGATCGATCAGGCCGAAGGTGTTGTCAGGCGAGAAGAAAAAAACCAGGCCGACATTTGCGGGATCCTTGGCCTTCACCACCATCCATGGGCCGATCGGTTTCAGGTGATCGGGCTCGGGCTCTGCACGGGCATGTCCGGCAACAAAGGACAGCAGGACAGAAAACAGGAATGCGTAAAAAAAACGCGGCAACTTCCGGACAGGTAATGCGAACATGATTTGGCTCCCTTTACATAAGGCATCGTCAAAAATTGATGATGCATGGACTAGGTTAAAAATTTTTGAAGCGGACTGGCGATCTTTCCAGAAAACACTATTCGATCATTAAACCAAACAGATGTGACAGTCGAGCAACCCTTGAATTGAATGCCGTATCCGGGCGCGAGAAGGGTTAAACGAATCCAAATATAGCCTTTATCCCGACCCGATCAAGCCGGGTATTTACCGGGCTGGCTTCCGGGCGCCTCCAGCCTCAGTGTTCCCCACGGGTGCGCATGAGCCCCGCCAGGCGGTTGCCCTGTTTCTGCGGGCCGCCTTTGGGGAACATGTCGTGCAGGCGCCGGTTGCTGCCCATCTCCGTACCCCATTTCTCCGAGAAGTGTTTGACCATGACCCGCACCTGGGCCTGGACGTTGTGCTCGGCGAAGTAATCGCGCAGGAACTGGATGACCTGCCAGTGCTGGTCGGTGAGGAGCAGGCCTTCCTCCTTGGCCAGTGCCATCGCGTAGTCTTCGCTCCAGTCATCGAGGTTCTTGAGATAGCCTTCGGCATCGGTGTGAACGGGCTTGTCGTTTACCCGTACCCATCGGCTGTGGGCCGGCATGTCAGGTACCCCCGCCGTGGAATTCCACACCGGGCTGACGTTCCGGCAACTCTTCCACCATCAACTCGCGCCGGGAACGTTCCAGGGCATCGACTCCTGCTTCGCCCAGATAGGACTTGGCATCCGACAAGGCCGCGGACAGTAATTCGGCAGCCAGCACACCGGGTTCGCGGCCTACCGACTTGGCCAGCGCCCTGAGTTCGAGGCAGGGATCACGTGCAAGCTGAACTTCCAGCGGCTTCGCCCCTGCCTGGGAAGACGGCGCGGAGGGCGCTGTCCGTCCCTCGGATTTATCAGCAAGGATCTGAGCCATCACCCCGGCAATTTTGGATGCGGCCGAAGGCGCAGGCCCTGCCGGCTTGAGCCGGACCTTGTTGACGAAGTATTTCTCGAAATCCACCTTGGCCAGATGGACCCAGCGCCCCTGACGCATCCAGTTGATGTCGCGCAATGGCACCTGCGGCTCGGACAGATAGGCGGCGCCGCTATCGCCCATGTCGGACAACCACTTGGCGCGCTGGGGCGTGCTGCTCGTTAGCGCTTCGCCGCGGATGCTGGCGAGAATGTTTCCGGCCGCCGTCTCCGCCTCT
Organism: uncultured beta proteobacterium; assembly: GCA_963726485.1. Lineage (GTDB taxonomy): Bacteria > Pseudomonadota > Gammaproteobacteria > Burkholderiales > Thiobacillaceae > Thiobacillus. Next base: position 23,809 of record CAVSCL010000011.1, read on the forward strand.
TTCTGGATCGAATACACCGACTCCGGGGCGCCGACCGGGACCGGCGTTTTTTCCACGATCTCGTGAGCCACGGCTACGCCGGAAGCGAAGATATTGGGATGAGCCGGATTTTTCAGGAATTCGTCCACCACCACCAGGCCGTTGGCGTTGACCAGGCCTGGCGTGCTGCGCACGCCAGGGGCGCCGTGGAAGGCGGGCCAATACACCGAATAGGCAAACGGCAAGGCATGAACCTGTTTCTCTTTGCCTGCGGCATCGAGTTCGCGCACATGGACCGCATTTGCGTCCACGCTGAGGGTGTGTGCGTTGCAAATGACGTTGATGTTGTTGTCGGCAAGTGCCGCCGCGACCGCTTCCCGGCTCGCACCCTCGGCGCCCAGTCCGAGGTGACCCGGCCAGGGCTCGGGTGTCACCAGGGTGATGGATACGCGATCGCGGATGTTGCGTCGCTTGAGATCGGCGTCGGCAAGGAAGGCATATTCATAGACCGGCCCCAGAACGTTTGAGCCCTGCACCGCGCCCACGACGATGGGGCCGGGATTTTTTACAAATTCGCGGTAGGCCTTGTACGCCAGCTCGGCCTGGTCGATATGCATCACCGAATGGGTGTATGCGGCCAACCCGGGTATTTCATCGAACGCTCCCGCCGCGCCGGTGGTGACCAGCAGATAGTCATAGAACAGAATTCCGCCGTTCTCCAGGTCGATCTGGTTCTTGTCCGGCTGGATGCTTTTTACTCCGCTGCCGATGAACTGGATGCCGCGTTCATGGAGATAGGGTGCGATGGGGAAGGCGATCTCGGCCCGATTCCGCCATCCCATGGCAACCCAGGGATTGGAGGGTACGAAGTGAAAATATTCCTTGTCCGAGATGACGGTTACTTCGTCTCTGGAAGCCAGTTGGGTTTTCAGCGCGTAGGCCGCAGGCACACCTGCAATGCCGGCGCCCAGGATGACAACATGAGTCATTTCAGTCTCCTTTTAGCAAAACATGGCAACCCAACAGGGCGCGGGTAAATAATCAAAACGGTCGAGCGGGTTGGGGAGATACAGGAGGTTTTCCTCCCTGTCCTTCCTTACCCCCTTGTTGCCAAATCCTGCGCCATAAAATCAATATTAGAGCAGCGTGTGATTGTTGAGAATCCTATCCACGGGGACGAACAATCTGCCATGCGCGCGCGGCGTAGCTCACTGATGCGAAGCCGCTCCACACATGCACCAGCCGCGAGAACGGAAACAGCACGAATAGCGTCATGCCGAAAAACAGGTGGAGCCTGTAAATGGCTGGCACGGCCACGATGTAATCCGCCGCGCCGCCGCGGAAGGTCACGATGTGCTGTGCCCAGGCGCCCAGCGCCAGCATCACGCCGCCTTCCGTGTGCTGCAGCGAGAACAGGATGGAGACGAGGCCGAGCAGCAGGGTCGCCAGTATCCACAGCATGATGAAAATATCCATGGGCTTGCTGGTGGCGCGGATGCGCGGCTCGGTCAGGCGCCGGTGCAGCAGGATGGCGACGCCGGCAAAGCACAGCAGGCCCGCCGTGCCGCCGGAAACGATCGCGAGCATCTGCTTGTTGGGGGTCGACAGCCCGAACGATTCATACAGCCAGTGCGGCGTGAGCAGTCCTGCCACATGGCCGAAAAACAGGAACAGGATGCCGATGTGGAACAGATTGCTGCCCAGCCGCAGTTGCTGCGCTACGCAGCATCTGGCTGGAGTCGCTTTTCCACGTGTACTGCTCGCGGTCAAAGCGGATCAGACTGCCGAGCAGGAAAATCGACAGTGCGATGTAAGGGTAGATTCCGAACAGGAAGTTGTGCAGGTCAGACATTTTCAGATCCTCCTAGAATCAGTGAGTTTGTGCGGCGGATGAGGTCTGGCGACGTGAAGCCGGCATCGCCACCACTTGCACTTGCGGGCCGGGTTTGAGCAGGGGCTCGATTCCGTCCAGACCGGGGCCGAACATCTCCATCGCTTCGTCCATGTCGTGCACCGGCGGTTCGGTCAGTTCCTGGGCCTCGACCGGCGACAAGGCTTCGAGCACCTGAAACACGGCGGCGTAGGGGCTGCCATTCTTGTCGAGTTTGCTCCCGACCGTGGCGAGCACATGCACGGCATCGCCCAGGAGGGCCAGCGCTTCCCCGGCGGGCAGCAGGGAAAGGAATTCGAGGAACAGCGGCACGTAGTCAGGGAGCTCGGATTCCGTCGCGTCAAAATCGTGCTTCCAGTATTCCTCCAGCAGATTGATCATGGCCGACCCGCGGTCACGCGACTCGCCGTGAATGTGCTCGAACAGATGCAGCGAGTGCGAGGGATTGCGGTCGAAGGTCGCAACGTACATTTCCTGCAGCTCGATGAGGCTCAGGCGCCGCAGCACGGATATGAGCGGGAACAGCTTCTCGCTCGCCTTGCCGTTCAAGTCCGCCTCGGCGGCAAGCGCGGCTTCCAGTTCGGGCAGCGCCTCCAGCCACTCGGGTTCCGGGTAGCTCAGCAGCAGGGAAAAAACCTTGAATGTTTTCATGGTGCGTTCGTCAATCGGTTTGGGCTCAGCGTTTGCCCCCTCTCCCTCCGGGAGAGGGTTGGGGTGAGGGAGGCGAAGCCCCGGTTTGGGCTCAGCGTTTGCTCCCTCTCCCTCTGTGGGGTGAGGGAAACGATCATGATTCGATACGGTATGAGTCGTCATGATCGTTATCCGGCCAGTTTCTTCGAATGCAGTTGCGACAGATCGACGGGGACGGCATTTTTTCGGTTGCCGAACAGGCTGGGTTTGGATACGCCATCCGAGCAGCCATTGCCGAAAGTGAAGCCGCAGCTCGACTTTCTCCTCGAAGGTGTCGATGGTCTCCTCGCGATGCGTGCTGGGAATGACGAAACGATCCTCGTAGTTGGCGATGGCCAGGTAGCGATACATCTCGTCGGCGTGCGCGGCACTCAAACCCACCTGATCGAGCGCGGCGGTGTTGGGCACGCCATCCACCGATTTGCCGCGCATGTAGGCGCGCATCGCCAGCAGGCGATCGAGTGCGCTGATCACCGGCTGCTCCTTGCCGCCGGTGAGCAGGTTGGCCAGGTAGGTGATCGGGAATGCGCAGCGACTTCGTGTCCGGAATGATGCCGTTCATGCCCATCTTGCCGGACTCGGCTGCCGCCTGGATCGGGCGAGAGCGGCGGCACGTACCACACCATGGGCAGGGTGCGGTATTCCGGGTGCAGCGGGAAGGCGATCTTCCAGTCGATCGCCATCTTGTACACCGGCGACTTGGTCGCGGCGTCCAGCCAGGCTTCCGGGATGCCTTCGGCGCGCGCGGCGGCGATGACCTTCGGATCATTGGGGTCGAGGAATATCTTGAGCTGCGCCTCGTACAGTTCCTTCTCGTCCGCCACGCTGGCGGCCTCTTCAATGCGGTCGGCGTCGTACAGGATCACGCCAAGATAGCGGATGCGGCCAACGCAGGATTCGGAACACACGGTGGGCTGGCCCGCTTCGATGCGCGGGTAGCAGAAAATGCACTTCTCGGCCTTGCCGCTTTTCCAGTTGTAGTAAATCTTCTTGTACGGGCAGCCGGAGATGCACATGCGCCAGCCGCGGCATTTGTCCTGATCCACCAGCACGATGCCGTCTTCCTCGCGCTTGTAGATGGAGCCGGAGGGGCAGGACGCGACGCAGGTCGGATTGAGACAGTGTTCGCACAGCCGCGGCAGATACATCAGGAAGGTGTTTTCGAAGGTCGAGTACATTTCCTTCTGCACGTTGTCGAAGCACTTGTCGCGGCTGCGGGAGGAGAATTCGCCGCCCAGATCGTCTTCCCAGTTCGGACCCCAGTGGATCTTGTCCATCTTCTCGCCGGTGATGGCGGAGATCGGGCGCGCGGTGGGCGGCGTCTGCGACAGCGGCGCCTTCTGCAGGTGCTCGTAGTCGTAGGTGAAGGGCTCGTAGTAGTCGTCGATCTCGGGCAGGTTGGGGTTGCCGAAGATATTGGCCAGGATTTTCAGTTTGCTGCCCTGGCGCGGCTCGATGCTGCCGTCAGCGCTTGCGCTTCCAGCCGCCTTTCCACACGTCCTGGTTTTCCCACTGCTTGGGATAGCCGATACCCGGCTTGGACTCGACGTTGTTGAACCAGACGTATTCCATGCCTTCGCGCGAGGTCCACACGTTCTTGCAGGTGATCGAGCAGGTATGGCAGCCGATGCACTTGTCGAGGTTCAGCACCATTGCTATTTGGGCACGAACTTTCATCTTCTTCTCCTTGCCAGCAGGCGACCTCATGCCGCCAGCGCGTTGTAAAAAGGTCCGCCCGGAACAGGCGCGGACAAAGGTGGGGAGACGCCCACCATGGAACCCTTAGCGCTCCACCAGCGGACCTTCCATCCAGTCCACTTTTTTCATCTTGCGCACGATCACGTATTCGTCGCGGTTGGAACCCACCGTGCCGTAGTAGTTGAAGCCGTAGGCCAGTTGCGCGTAACCGCCGATCATGTGCGTGGGCTTGGTGATCGTGCGCGTCACCGAGTTGTGAATGCCGCCGCGGAATCCGCTGGTTTCCGCGCCCGGCACGTTGATGATCTTTTCCTGCGCGTGGTACATCAGGCACATGCCGCGCGGCACCCGCTGACTGACCACGACTCTTGCCGTCAGCGTACCGTTGACGTTGAACACCTCGACCCAGTCGTTGTCGACCAGCCCGGCCTGCTTCGCTTCCGGTTCCGACACCCAGACGTGGGGGCCGCCGCGCGAAAGCGTAAGCATGCGCAGGTTGTCGGTGTAGGTGCTGTGGATGCCCCACTTCTGGTGCGGGGTGATCCAGTTGAGCACCAGCTCGTGGTGGCCGTTGGGCTTCTTGCCCAGCATCGGCGCGATGGTCTTGGTGTCGACCGGCGGCTTGTATACGCACAGGCCCTCGCCGAAATCGAGCATCCACTTGTGATCCTGGTAGAACTGCTGGCGGCCGGTGAGGGTGCGCCATGGAATCAGCTCGTGCACGTTGGTGTAGCCGGCGTTGTAGGACACATGCTCGGATTCCAGACCCGACCAGGTGGGCGAGGAGATGATCTTCCTCGGCTGCGCCACGACGTCGCGGAAGCGGATCTTGTCGTCCTCGCGCGGAATGGCCAGATGGGTATGGTCGCGCCCGGTGATTTTGGACAGCGCTTCCCAGGCCTTCACCGCCACCTGGCCATTGGTTTCCGGCGCCAGCATGAGGATGACTTCGCAGGCGTCGATGGCCGATTCGATCTTCGGCAGGCCCTTGGCTGATGCCGTCTTCGGTGACGGTGTAATTCAGCTCCGCCGAGTTGCTTCACTTCGGATTCCGTATTCCAGGAAATGCCCTTGCCGCCGTTGCCGACCTTGGTCATCAGCGGGCCCAGCGAGGTGAACTTCTTGTAGGTGTCGCCGTAGTCGCGCGTCACCACCGTCATGGTCGGCATGGTCTTGCCGGGTATGGGATCGACTTCGCCCTTGTTCCAGTCGCGCACCGCCATGCGTCTGTCCGAGTTCGGACGGGGTGTCGTGCATCAGCGGCGTCAACACCAGATCCTTCTGTGTGCCCAGATGGGTGGCCGCCAGCTCCGAGAATTTCTTGGCGATGGTCTTGTAGATTTCCCAGTCGGATTTCGACTCCCACAACGGCTGCACCGCCTCGCTCAATGGGTGGATGAAGGGGTGCATGTCCGAGGTGTTGAGGTCGTCCTTTTCGTACCAGGTGGCCGAGGGCAGCACGATATCCGAATACAGGCAGGTGGTGGACATGCGGAAGTCCAGGGTCACCAGCAGATCGAGCTTGCCTTCCGCGCCCTTGTCGTGCCACACCACTTCCTTGGGCTTGGCTTCGCCCAGTTCGCCCAGGTCCGGCCCCATCACCGCATTCTGCGTGCCCAGGAGATACTTGAGGAAATACTCGTGGCCCTTGCCCGAGGAACCCAGGAGATTCGAGCGCCAGACGAACAGATTGCGCGGGAAGTTCTTCGGATTGTCCGGGTCTTCGCAGGAAAACTTGAGCGCGCCGCTCTTGATTTGTTCGACCGCATACTTGACCGGGTCGATGCCGGCGGCATCGGCCGCCCGGGTAATTTCCAGCGGATTGGTTTCCAGTTGCGGCGCGGACGGCAGCCAGCCCATGCGCTCGGCGCGCACGTTGAAATCGATCAGCCGGTAGTCGCCCAGATTCCTGTCGGCGGTGGGCGACAGGATTTCCGAGGCCGCCAGCTTCTCGTGGCGCCATTGGCTGGTGTGGGCGTAGAAGAAGGAGGTGGAGTTCATCTGCCGCGGTGGACGATGCCAGTCGAGACCAAACGCCAGCGGCGCCCAGCCGGTCTGCGGCCGCAGCTTTTCCTGTCCCACGTAGTGCGCCCAGCCGCCGCCCGACTGGCCGATGCAGCCGCACATCATGAGCATGTTCATGATGCCGCGGTAGATCATGTCGTTGTGGTACCAGTGGTTGAGCGCGGCGCCGAGGATGACCATGGACTTGCCGTGGGTCTTGTCGGCGTTGTCGGCGAACTCGCGCGCGACGGTGATGATGTCGGCGCGCGGCACGCCGGTATGCTTCTCGGCCCAGGCCGGGGTGTAGGGCATGTCGTCATCGTAGTTGGCGGCGATGTTGGCGCCCGCCCAGGCCACGATCGACACCGTAGTTGGCCAGCGTCAGGTCGTAGACCGTGGCAATGCGCACATCCTTGCCGCCGACATTGATGACTTTCACCGGCATGTTGCGGGCGAGCAGTTCGGTGTGGTCGTCGCCGCCGAAGTAGGGCAACGCCACTTCGACGATTTCGTCGTGGCTGCCCAGCAGCGTGAGTTGCGGCTTGACCTCCTTGCCGGAGTAGTTGTCGCGCATTTCCAGATTCCATGCACCGGACTGCCCCCACCGGAATCCGATCGAGCCATTGGGCACCACCAGATAGCCGGTGTTCTCGTCATAGACCACCGTTTTCCACTCGGGGTTGTTATCCTGGCCGAGGTTGCCGGTGAGGTCGGAGGCACGCAGGTAACGGTCGGCGACCAGCCCGCCTTCATGCTCGCGCAGCATCACCAGCATCGGCATGTCGTTGTACTGGCGGCAGTAGTTGTCGAAATATTCGCTGCGGTTCTTGTTGTGGAATTCGCTGAGGATGACATGGCCCATCGCCAGCGCCAGCGCGGCGTCGGTGCCCTGTTTGGGCGCGAGCCAGATGTCGCCGAACTTCACCATTTCGCCGTAATCCGACGACACCGCCACCGTCTTGGTGCCCTTGTAACGCACCTCGGTGTAGAAGTGGGCGTCGGGTGTGCGGGTCTGCGGCACGTTGGAGCCCCACACCATCAGATACGTCGAGTTGTACCAGTCGGCCGATTCCGGCACGTCGGTCTGCTCGCCCCACACCTGAGGGCTCGACGGCGGCAGGTCGCAGTACCAGTCGTAAAAGGAGCCGCAGGCGCCGCCGATCAGCGACATATAACGCGAACCCGCCGCGTAGCTCACCATCGACATGGCCGGGATCGGCGAGAAGCCGTAGATGCGGTCCGGGCCGAATTCCTTGATGGTGAACACGTTGGCCGCGGCGATCATTTCCGTCACCTCGTCCCACTTGGCGCGCACAAAGCCGCCCAGGCCGCGCACCGACTTGTAGCGTTTGGCCTTCTCCGGATTCTGGCTGATCGACTTCCAGGCTTCCACCGGGTCCATGGTCTTGCGCGCTTCGCGCCACATTTCCATCAGACGGCCGCGGATCAACGGGTACTTCACCCGCTGCGCCGAATACACATACCAGGAGTAGCGACGCGCCGCGCGGACAGCCGCGCGGTTCATGGTTGGGCAGATCGGGGCGGGTGCGCGGATAGTCGGTCTGCTGGATTTCCCAGGTGATGAGCCCGTTCTTGACGAAGATTTTCCAGCTGCATGACCCGGTGCAGTTCACGCCGTGGGTGGAACGCACCACCTTGTCGGTCTGCCAGCGGTTGCGGTAGCCGTTTTCCCAGCTACGGTCTTCGTTGCTGACGACGCCGTGGCCGTTGGAAAATCCGGCGAGGTTCTTCTTGAAGAATGTCAGTCGGTCGAGGAAGTGACTCATTGTTTGCTCCTTACAGTCGCTAGGGGTTAGGGGTTAGGGGCTAGAAGTTAGGGAGCATCGTTGGGTGCGCATGCGCATCCTTAATCCCTAGCCCCGAGTTCCAAGCTCCTGGTCCCTAATCATGGATTCTTGATGTAAGCGTTCTTGCGCAGGTAGAACCACCAGTTCAGCACCAGACACACGGCGTAGAAGATGGCGAAGCCGTACATGGCATTTTCGGGACGTGCCGGCCTTGATCTGGCCCTTGATCACTTCAGGCGCGATAAAGGAACCGTAGGCTGCCACCGCCGATGTCCAGCCCAGCACCGGACCCGCCTGAACGCGGTCGAAAATCACGCCGACGGTGCGGAAGGTGGAGCCGTTGCCGATGCCGGTGGCGGCGAACAGCACCACGAACACCACCAGGAACTGGGTGAAGAAGATTTCAGGCGTGGCCGACTGATAGGCCTGCATCATGATCCAGCCGGCGTAGGCCGAGGCCACGACCATCACCGCCGAAATGATCTGGGTGACGATGGAACCGCCCACCTTGTCGGAAATCCAGCCGCCCACCGGACGGATCAGCGCACCGACGAAAGGGCCGATCCAGGCATAGGTCAGCGCGGAGGGGCCGTTGGGATTCTTGGCGTGCGTCCAGACACCGGTGGCGGCGTCGAGGGTGTGCGTGTCGCCGAAGATCACCGTGATCGACAGCGGCAGCGCCATCGAAAAACCGATGAACGAACCGAAGGTGACGAGATACAGCGCCGTCATCGACCAGGTGTGCTTGTTATTGAAAATGGCGAACTGCTTGCTGATGTTTTCCTTCATGGCGCCGAAGGCAGCCAGTTTCATGACCAGCAAGGTGCTGACAATGATGAGCGGCATGGCCAGCCACATGTTGAGCACGCCCAGTCCGGTGGGTGCGGGCAGGTAGAGATAGAGGCCGCCAATGGCGGGAACGAAGGCGAGGGTATAGAGCCAGGTGACCTTGATGAAGGCGACCAGGGTGCCGCCGATGTCGGGCGAAACCGGCAACAGGTTGTTCATGCCGAACCAGGCGATGATCGCCAGCGGCACCAGCGACAGCATCCAGGCGAAGCCGGCGTTCTGGATGTAGGTGGGGGTGCCGGCGAGAATCTTGCCGAAAATCCAGCCGCTGTCCTTCACCAGAGTCGTGGCGTCGCCGCCCATCGCGCCGAAAATACCGACCGTCATCACCAGCGGGATGATGATCTGCATGGTCGTGACGCCAAAGTTGCCGAGGCCGGCATTGATTCCCAGCGCGGTGCCCTGCAGACGCTTGGGGAAGAAGGTGCTGATATTGCTCATGGAACTGGCGAAGTTGCCGCCGCCGACGCCCGACCACAGTGCCATCAGCTGAAACGCCCACAGCGGCCAGTGGGGATGCTGCAGGGCAATGCCGGTGCCTATGGCGGGTGCCAGCAGCATGGCGGTGGTGAGGAAGATGACGTTGCGCCCGCCCGCCAGGCGGATGAAGAAGGACGACGGTATCCGCATGGTCGCCCCGGCCAGACCGGAAATCGCGGTCAGCGTGAACAGTTCATCCTTGCTGAAGGGAAAGCCCAGGTTGGACATCTGCACCGTGATGATTCCCCACATCAGCCACACGGCAAAGCCGCACAGCAGGGCAGGCACCGAAATCCACAGATTGCGGTAGGCGATGGATTTGCCGGTGGATTCCCAGAACTTCGGGTCTTCCGGATTCCACTCCTTGATGTCAGTAGACATGGTGTATTCCTCTTCTAAGTTGACCAACGGAGCCGTACATTGCACGGCCCGTGCTTGACTACTCCATCAGGTCTGCGGTTTGGGCACGCTTCAGTTCCCGTGCCGCATCCATCGGGCGTACTTCCGTCCAGTACATCCACATCAACGACACCCACACCACGCCGAACATCAGCATGAACGCGGAGGAACGGATGCCGGTCAGGTCCACCAGCGCCCCGAACATGATCGGCATGAAGAAGCCGCCCAGGCCGCCCGCCAGACCGACCACGCCGGAAATCACGCCGATGTTGTCGGGGTAATCGTCAGAGATGTACTTGAAGACCGAGGCCTTGCCGAGGGCGAATACGATGCCCAGGGTGAACATGACGATGGTGAACAGCGTCGCATCCAGGCCGAAATGGAAAGTAAACGGGCCCTTGACGGTCTGGATGGTGATGTCGCTCTGCGGGTAGGACAGGAAAAACAGACATACCAGCGAAATCCACAACACCCACCACGTCATGGTGTGTGCCCCGAACTTGTCGGAGAAGAAGCCCCCGACCGCCCGCAACACCCCGCCCGGGATGCTGAAGGCGGCCGCCAGCAACGCGGCTGTCTTGAGATCGAAGCCGTATTCGCTGACGTAATATTTCGTCATCCACAGGGCCAGCGCCACATAGCCGCCGAACACGATGGAGTAGTACTGACTGTAGCGCCACACCTTCGGGTCCTTGAAGGCGGCAAGCTGCTCACGGATGGTGACGTGACTTGCCCACCTTGTGCCCGGGTTCGCTGTAGGTGAAAAACCAGAACACGATGGCGGTCACCCCCATCAGCACCGCATACACCTTGGGGACCATCGTCCAGCCGTAACCGATCACGATGATGGGTGCCAGCAGCTTGGTGAGGGCGGCCCCGGTGTTGCCGGCACCGAAAATTCCCATTGCCAGACCCTGCCGTTCCCTGGGAAACCAGCGGGCGCAGTAGGCGATGCCGACGGTGAACGCACCGCCAGCCATGCCGACGAACAGCCCGGTCAACAGGAAATGCCAGAATTCCGTTGCCCACGAGAGCATCCAGATCGGGATGACCGTCGAGAGCATCAGGATGAACATCACGATGCGTCCGCCGAATTTGTCTGTCCACATCCCCAGCGGAACCCGGATCAGGGAACCGGTCAGCACCGGCGTGGCGATCAGGATGCCGAACTCGGTCTCGTTCAGGCCCAGCTGCTGCTTGATGGGAACGCCGATGACGGCGAACATCATCCAGATCATGAAACATACCGTGAACGCCAGCGTGCTCATGATGACGACCGACCATGCCTTGTATTGCTGCGTTGCCATAAACCACCTCGCCGACCGCTGAATAAAGACTTCAGTATCTTTTTACACGGGTGGAATACTTGTTTCCAGAGGGTGAGGGGCGGCCAAACCAGGCTGGGTACCCCTTTGGTGGTAGGGGTGGTATTTTATAATGCGTTGTTTTTTATTGCGTTTCTTTTCTTTTCAGGATTGGCGGGAAAGCCGGCAGTGAATGAAGAGGTATACCCTTTTATCCGCAATGCCGGAAATCGGGTGTATTACGTTTGAAGCTTGGGAATCACTTCTTATTGCATGGAGAAGACAAGTGCGCCGTTTGCTGGGGAATAAACTGCAGAACTCTCTGCTGCTGCGGATGGGCGGCATGTTTGCCGCCATTACCGTGCTGGCCGTGGCCAGCATGTCCACCTCATGGATGGTGGCGGAAACCACCCAGGGCAGTGGCAAGGCCATCAACCTGGCGGGCAGCCTGCGGATGCAAAGCTGGCGGATGGCCTCGATTTACCAGAGTCTCCTGCAGGACGGAAGACCCGAACACCGTGAAAATCTGGAACAGGCCATCAGCCGGTTTGAAATCGACCTGAAGGCACGCCCCATCCTGGCAGTCCTGCCGGACGATGAAACCGCCCCGCTCAAGCAGGTTTACCGGCAAGTGGTAAGCAACTGGCGTACGCAAATCAAGCCCGGTCTGGTCAATCCGCCGGCCGCGTCCCCCGCAACGGTCACCAACGTGGCTGTGCTGGATCAAATCCCCGGGTTCGTCGCCCGCATCAATGATCTGGTGAAACAGATCGAAGATGCCGCCGAAGCGAAAATTCTGGTCATGCGCGTCATCCTCGGCGCAGCGGTCATTGCCACCCTTCTCGTGGTGGCCCTTTCGATCTATCTGGTCAACAACATTCTTGTCCACCCCCTGCGCGACCTGCTGGAACTGACCGACCAGATTGGTCAGGGCAACCTCGCTGTGCGCACCGACCTGGCCGGCGAAGACGAAATTGGAAGGCTGGGACAGGCCTTCAATCTCATGGCGGAAGACCTCTCCAAGCTTTACCAGAACCTGGAAGCGCGGGTGGAGGAAAAGACAGTCGAACTTACCATCGCCAACCGTTCGCTGGAACTGCTTTATCACTCCATCTCGCGGCTATACAGCGGCCCCGTCGCGCCCGACACCTATTCCATCCTGCTCAAGGACCTGGAAAATGTGCTGGGCGTCGGACACGGGCTGGCGTGTCTGGTCGAAACCGGAGCAGTTCGCGCACGGGTGATCGCCACCACACTTGAGCCTGCCCGCGGCGATGTCGATATGTGCGGGTTGATGAGTTGCGCCGAGTGCCTGGCCCACCCGGCGCTGGCCATCCATCCGCTGCATGATGGCCGGCGCGTGCTGTCGCTGCCGCTCAAGGACACCGAGAACACCTATGGCGTGCTGCAACTCGTGATGCCGCAGGGCAAGAAATTGGAACCCTGGCAGACCCAGTTGCTGGAAGCCCTGTCGCGCCATATCGGCATCGCCATCGGCACGGCAAGGCGCACCGAGCAGAGCCGCCGGCTGTCGCTGCTGGAAGAGCGCGCGGCCATCGCGCGCGAACTGCATGATTCGCTGGCGCAGTCGCTGGCTTACATGAAGATCCAGGTCAGCAGACTGAAACCCTATGCCGAGAGCAGTGGAAAGGAAGCCGCCCAGGTGCTGCGTGAATTACGTGAAGGTCTGAACAGCGCCTATCGTCAGTTGCGTGAACTGCTGACTACGTTTCGGCTGCGCATCGAGGGGGAAGGGTTGAACTCCGCCCTGCAATCCACGGTGGCAGAATTTTCCAGCCGTGGCGGCATTCCGATTGCTCTGGAAGTCCATCTCGCAGGATGTCCGCTGTCAGCCAACGAGGAAATCCATACCCTGCAAATTGTGCGCGAAGCCCTGTCCAATGTACTCAACCACGCCAGGGCCACGCAGGCGCAGGTCAGGGTGGATTGCGGCAGCGATGGTTCGGTTTCCGCCATCATCGAGGACGATGGCATCGGCATCCGTAAAATGGCGGGAGCCCATCATTACGGCATGACGATCATGGAAGAGCGGGCGAAAAACCTGGGTGGCAAACTGACGGTGGACCGGCCGGCCACGGCGGGCACCCGTGTCACCCTGCATTTCATGCCAGCCAGTCAGCGCGGCGCTGCCATCCCCATCCACCCAAGACATGCGACATGAATCCAGAAGACATCCAGACCCTGCTTGTCGTTGACGATCATCCCCTGTTTCGCAAGGGGGTGATTCAGCTTGTTCAGGCCGCCCCCGAATTCAGGTTCGTGGGCGAGGCGTCCAGCGGCGGGGAGGGGATCCGGCTCGCTCACGCCCTGCAACCCGACATGATCCTGCTCGACCTGAACATGAAGTGACATGAACGGGGTCGAGGTACTGAAAGCAATCAAGGATGCGGGACTGGATTCAAGAGTCATCATGCTGACCGTCTCGGATCAGGCGGAGGATTTGATCGCGGCGCTGCAATCGGGCGCGGATGGGTACCTGCTGAAGGACATGGAGCCGGAAGACCTGATGGCGCATCTGACGGAAGCCGCCCGCGGCAGGATCGCCATCACCCCCCGCCTGATGCAGCTACTGGCCGTTTCGCTGCGCGACATGGCCCGCCCAAGAAACCCGGACGAGGCCGGGCTGACTGATCAGGAAAGCAGGATTCTCGAACATATCGCGGACGGCAAGAGCAACAAGCTGATTGCCCGCGAACTGAACATAGCCGAAGGCACGGTGAAAGTGCACGTCAAGCATCTGCTCAAAAAGTTGAATCTGCGTTCGCGGGTGGAAGCCGCCGTGTGGGCCGACCGCAGCCGTCGCCAGGCCTGAATTCAAGTCGAACTCAAACGGGGGTCATTTTTGCTTTCGCGCAGAAGAGCTGGCGCTTGCCGTCTTGAACAGGGGAATTTGGAAAACACCTTGCAGTTTCAACAGCTCGTCCCGGTGAAGACCTGCCAGTTTTGCAACCATTTCATCCCCCTTCGGAGTGAGGTGCACTTCCACTTCACGCCGGTCCTCTGCGCTTTTCTTACGAAACACCAGGCCCAGTTTCTCGCAGCGTGACACAAGAGAAACCACCCCATGGTGATGGGACTGCAACCGTTCGGCAAGCTCACTGATTGTCGCCCACTCCCGCGCCGGAAAGCCCTTTATGTGCAGTAAAAGCAGATATTGAAGATGGGTAACCCCGAATGTCTGGGTCAATTCCTCGCTGAAACGCAAGAAACGCCGCAACTGGTAGCGCAAGTGGGAAAGGGCTTCAAACCCGCTTTTGTCGAGTGTGTCATGGGCCATTGCCAGACTTTACCTGCTTACAAATATCATGTTGTGATAATATCACAACATGATATATAATTTGCTTGGTCGGACTGACTTCTTCCCTTGTTAATTTTGGCGGTGGATTATGGACATGAATGTGATATTGAAAATGCCCGAACTGGATGTTGAAGGTTACGTGACGGATCCCCATGACTGGAGCGAGGCGCTGGCAGAAGAGTTTGCCCGCCAGGAAAACATCAGGCTTACCGATGACCATTGGGATGTGATCCGTTTCATGCGGGACTATTACGAGGAGCATCAGGTTATCCCGGACGCCCGGTTTGCAATCAAACATCTGGCCGATCGCTTTGGAAAAGAGGCACGCAACAAGCTGTTCGATTTGTTCCCCTACGGCTACGTAAAACAGGCCTGCAGGATTGCCGGCATGAGACGTCCGCGAGCCTGGAGTACGGGCTAGGAGCTTCCTGCAGTAGGGGTGGCTCAGCTGACGAATTCGGTTGGCGCACCAGACAAATAAATCAAAGGCGCCACGCATCATGCAGTCTGTCCCTGCCATCCAAAAGCTGCTGAATCTTCGTTCCTACCTGGTTTCCGATTCCACCCCGCTCAGCGCAGGTGAGAAACTCCGCTCCTCCATAGCGGCCTTCGCCGCCATCCTGGCGGTGGGCTACTTCAGCAGCCTGTTCGTTCACGGCGTAGGGTTGGCGGTGCTGGTGGCATCCATGGGGGCATCGGCGGTGGTGCTGTTCGCCACCCCGCACAGTCCTCTGGCACAGCCTTGGCCGCTGGTGGGTGGGCACCTTATCTCGTCCTTCATCGGTGTTGCCTGCGTCAGCAATATTCCCGATCCCTGGCTCGCGTCTGCCTTGGCTGTAGCGCTGTCCATTCTCGCCATGCTCTTTACGCACAGCTTGCATCCCTCCGGCGGCGCGGTCGCATTGGTGGCGGTGCTGGGCGGGGAGAGCATCCGTGCCAAGGGTTATGGGTTTGTGCTGGAACCGGTAGGGCTGAATGCGCTGCTTATGCTGGTTATGGCAATAGCCGTCAACAACCTCCTGCCCGGCCGTCGCTATCCCGCGCGCGCCGCACCCCAGAAGGACCGCAAGCACCACCACGACGACCCTATGCCTCTAAGCCGTGTGGGTCTGGACCGTGAGGACCTGCACGGCGCCCTGCGCGATCTGGACATCTATCTGGATATCAGCGAGGACGATCTTGTCCAGGTTTACGATCGAGCGGGTAACCACGCCTTCCGCCGCAAGATGGGCAACATCCTTTGCAGCGACATCATGTCCCGCGATCTGGCCACCGCCGAATACGGAACCGAACTGGAAGAAGTCTGGGCCCGTCTGCGTTTCCACCGCGTCAAGGCGATTCCGGTAGTGGATCGCTTCCAGCGCGTCATCGGCATCGTGACGCTGGTGGACTTCCTCAAGCGCGCCAATCTGAAAACCTATGAAACGCTCGAAGACAAGCTGATCAAGTTCATCCGCCGCACGCCGGGAATCAGCGCCGAGAAACCCGAGGTGGTAGGACAGATCATGGCATCCCCGGCGGTAACAGCACATACGGATATGCACATCGTCGAACTGGTGCCCCTGTTGTCGGACAAGGGCCTGCACCATATCCCGGTAGTGGATGGGGATGGCCGCCTGGCGGGCATGGTGACCCAGTCCGACCTGATCGCCGCGTTGTACGCCGGCTTCGTCATGAAGGATGAGCCTGGGCGGTAGCGTGGGAAGCTATTCTGAGCTTACCGGAACTAGCATCAGCGCCACCGCCCGCGATTTCCTTGCTGCTGCTCACCCGGCGCGAGGACCCCGCACGCTTTTCTTCAGCCGCCGCCTGGTGAGCGAAGGGGATACCGAGCTCGGCCTCACCGTCAAGAACCTGCTCGATGCGCTCGATCCCGAGACGGTACTGAACCGTCTGCCGTTGCCGCTGGCGCGTGCCGCACAGCGCCTGATGGCGGCGGAGACGCTGCTTGGTTTCTCAGCCAACAGCAGGCTACAGACCGGCTGTGCGTTGTTGACCCGATCGCCGACCCGATGCCCGTTCCGGCAGGGAACGGGCATGTATCAAGCCGGGCCGGGTTCTCAGGCTTTCGCCAAATTCTCCGCCGCGAAATCCCAGTTGACCAATTTTTCAAGCACGGCGTTGACGTAATCTGCCCTGCGATTCTGGTAGTCGAGGTAGTAGGCGTGTTCCCACACGTCGATGGTAAGCAGCGGCTTCATACCCTTGGTCATGGGGTTCTCGGCATTGCCCGTCTTGACCACCTTGAGCTTGCCGGCATCCGACACCAGCCAGGCCCAACCGCTACCGAACTGGCCCATGGCCGCCCCAGCGAGTTCCTTCTTGAGTGCATCGAAACCACCGAAGGACGCGTCGATCTTCTCGGCCAGGATTCCCGCTGGTTTGCCTCCGCCGTTGGGTTTCATGCTGGACCAGTAGCAGGTGTGATTCCATACCTGCGCGGCGTTATTGAACACGCCTGCTTTGTCCGCATTGCCGGCACTCGCCAGGATGATCCTGTCCAGACTCATATCAGCCATGTCCGTGCCGGCGATGAGCTTGTTCAGATTGTCCACGTAAGCCTTGTGATGTTTGCCGTAATGGAAGCCGATCGTCCTGGCCGAGATCACGGGCTCCAGCGCCCCCTCACCGTAAGGAAGCGGCGGCAGAACAAACGGCGTGGCGGCGCGTGCAATACTGGGCACGCCGACCAGGGTGCTGGCGGTGAAAGCGCTGGCGGCAATTAAGAAATCACGGCGGCTGAAAAGGGATTCACGCATGCTTGTCTCCTAAATAGAAAAAGGCGGTCGACGTTTCGGATGGTCGATCCATCAGGATAGACAATTTAAACCTGACACAGAGCCATTTGGAGAATTGGCCAGATCGGTGCCTGAAAAATCCGGGGAAGTCCAAAAAACCATTTCCACCGCATTACCACATTGACGCGACCGACGCCGGGGAAGAATATCCCTGCACACCCCACGCTGGATTTCGGGTGCCGTGACGCAGCCCGCGTTCAGGGCAGCGCTGCAACTGATCCGCGCCTTCGAGGAGAACCTGCGGCATGCGCTGCAAGGGCGGCTGACGCTGCGCCGGGCTTATCTCCCTCTCGGCATCGCACAATTGCGATTTCCCCAGCCAGGTCGGGTCGAACCTCGCGCGGGCACGCGACGACCCAGGCAACACGAACGACTGACGCAACCCCGTCATATCCCCAAAACCGAACTCGTCAAATGGCGGCAGGCACTTATGGGGAGCGCTTACGGCAACGCCATTGGCCAGCGTCCCCTTTACCCTTTATGCGGCTGTTCAGGCGAGAAGGGCTCAAGCTTATAATCCAGAGCCAACCGACGTTCAATTGCCGACCCGAAACAAGGCACCGTGGTTGTGGCAGAAGATCGTTACTTCAGGTGGAGCAAGCTTTGCAACATGGCGAATGAAGAATCCCAAGGCATCGGGGAAGGCGCCAGCCCCCCGCGACGGCGGTCCAGGCAGGCATTCCGGGTACTTTTCCTCCTCGCCGCCATGTTGATCGTGCCAACGGCGCTCACCCTCAGCAGTGTCGAGCATCCGGGCGTGCTGAGCATCGCTTCGGACAACCCCACTCCCTACGGCTACACACGGAGCCTGCTTTTGTTTATCGTGCCGGTGGCCGTACTGGGGGGCTGGTTTGCCCGCCGCCCGGAGCTGCACTTCCCGCGCCAAGCATACTGGCGAACCCTCGCACTCCTGGTGCCGCTGGGCTTCTTCCTCGACCTGGCCTTCGGCAACGCCTTCTTCGTCTTCCCCAATCACGGAGCGACCCTGGGGTTCGGCATCCCGGCCATGGGCGGAACGGTCCCGATCGAGGAGTTCGTGTTCTACCTTACCGGCTTCATGGCGGCGCTGATGAGCTACATCTGGGCGGACGAATACTGGATGAGCGCCTACAATGTCCCTGACTACCGGGAAGCGACGCGCGGCATGGTGCGCATCGTGCGATTTCACTATCCGTCCGTTCTGTTCGGGGTCGTGCTGATCGCTGCTGCGGCCATTTACAAGCGGTTCTTCTCAGGTTCAGCGGACGGTTTTCCCTGGTATTTCACCTACCTCACGCTGGTAGCCCTGGTTCCTTCTGCCGGATTTTTCCACAGCGCCAGGCCGTTCGTGAACTGGCGCGCATTCAGCTTCACCTTCTTCCTCATGCTGTTCATCAGCCTGCTTTGGGAGGTGACCCTGGCATTGCCGTACGGCTGGTGGGGATTCCGGCCGCAGGCCATGATTGGATTGCGCATCGATGCATGGTCCGGTCTGCCCATCGAGGAACCCCTGGTCTGGATGGCGGTAAGCTACGCCACGGTGATCGTCTATGAGGTCATCAAGATCTGGCTGGCGCTGGGGACAAGGGCTGCGGAGGCGTTCTTCGGCGCGCGGCGATAGACGGTCTTCCTGCCCGCAGCGCTACACCGCACTGCTGAACTTTCCGACCACCACCGATAAACCGGGGGCGGCTCAATATCCGCTTCGGGCAGATTGGCTGACACCTCTGCAGCAATCATCCTGGCTAAATGTGGTTTCTCGCGGCATTACGGAATTTTCGCCGGCTGCGGCGGCGGACTGCCGTTCGACGATGGCAAGGCGGACTCGGGTTCAGCGTGCTGCCGAAACCGGTACGCGCCGCCAATCCGCTATAACACCCACCCCGCCAGGTCCAGTGACCCGCGCACCGCAGCCGCCACTGCGAGTGCCACGCCGATGGAGAGCAAGACTGAATAGAGCGCGTCGCGCCGGCCGAGCAGCTTCAGCATCATGGCGAAGGTGGACACGCAGGGCACATAAAAGGTCAGGAACGCCAGGAAGGTGGCAATCTGCGTGGTGTCGAGCACGCTGGCCAGTTCCTGCGTGCCGAGCGCCTGGAACACCATGAGCAGGGACAGCTCCTTGCGCAGCACGCCGAACAGGATCGGCACGCCCAGCGCCACCGGCAGCCCCAGCCACCATACCGTTACCGGAGTGAGACCGAGATTGATCCAGGTGTCGGCGCCGTAATGGCTCAGCAGCGCCAGCACCACGCTGCCCGCGACCAAGAGCGGCAGCACGATGGTGACGATGTCGCGGCTGCGCTCCCAGGTATTGGCCAGCACGGCGTGCAGCGTGGGCACGGCGTAGGCGGGAATCTCCTGGATCATGCCGGGCGTGGTCTCGGGATAGCGGCGCTTGAGCAGCTTGCCGACCAGGCTGACGACGATGGGGATGAGCATGAAGAGCGCGAATACGCCGAAGCCGCCGAGGTACTTGCCGCCCACCGCCAGCAGGATGGCCGAACGCGCCGAACACGGCAGGAAGGTGATCAGCAGCGAGGCCACCGTGCGGTCTCGGCCGTGGGTGACGGCGGCGGTGGCGGCCAGCGCCGGCACGTTGCAGCCCAGCCCCATCAGAAAAGGCAGGGCGACGCCGCCGTGCAGTCCCAGGCGATGGAAGCCGCGATCGACCACGAAGGCCACGCGGTGCATGATCCCGGACTCTTCCAGCAACACCAGCAGCAACACCAGCGGGATCATGTAGGGGATGACGATGCCCGCCAGGCCGATGAGGCCGTCCAGCACGGCGCGGGCGACGATACCCGTGAGTTCGGTCGGTTGCCACGGCTCGGCCCACGCGATCAGGCGCGCGACCGTGAGGCGGTCGAGAAAGGCGCTTACCTCGAATACGAAGAACAGCACCAGCGCAAAGACCGCCAGCGTGCCGGCGAAGCCCCAGCGCGGATGCAGGAAGAGATCGTCCGCCCAGCGTTGCCAGAGCGGCTGCTCACCCTGCTGGCCGGGACGGTTCACCGACTCGACCAGCATGGCGGCGCGGTGATGCCGGTCGGCGTGGATTTCCTCCGCCAGCGGGCGCGGCAAGGCCGCGTCGGCGCGGGCGCGCGCGGTGAGCAGGGCAGCGTACTGGTCAGGGAAATGCGCCTGCAATTCCCGCGCGAAGTAGTCGTCATTCTCCGCGAGTTGCAGCGTCAACAAAGCTTCGGGCACCGCGAACGCCGCCGCCACTACCGGCTGTCGGGCGATGTCGGCAATGGCTCGCAATTGCGCTTCGATGTGCGCGCTGGGCGGATGGGCTGATTGCTGCGCGTGTGCGGACCTCGCGTCGCGCGCGGCGCGCACCACGGTGGTAAACAGATCGGCCAGACCGATGCCCATGTGCGCCACGGTAGGCACCACCGGCGCGCCCAGTTTGGCCGACAGGGCGCGCACATTGATGAACCGCCGCCTGGCACGCGCCTCGTCCATGCGGTTGAGCGCAAACACCATCGGCCTGTCCAACGGCATCAGTTCCAGGGCGAGTTCGAGATCGCGCTCCAGCGCCGTGGCGTCCATCACCATCAGAAGCACGTCGGGTGCGGCAAATGCGCCCGCCGGCTGATGCGCCTCGTGCCGCGCGATGGCCGGCCAGCGGTCGCCCCACAGCAGATACTTCAGTGTCACGCGCGAGTCGTCGTCCGGATGGTGAAAGCCGTCGATGGCTGGCAACGCCACCAGGGAAATCTGATCGATCCCCACCTCGACCAGGCATTCCTCATACGCGGGTCCGATGCCGGCCAGGCGCTCGTGGCGTGTCGAGGTGCTGGCGGCAGCGCGGAAGATGCTGTGCTTGCCGCTGCCGATGCGGCCGATGATAGCAACGCGCGGCCGGCTTGCGCCGCGCAATCCTGGGCCGTGGAGGGGGAAGGTATGCGTGGGCGAGGTCATTTATTCGTGGTGTCTAGCAGCCCGTCGGACTTGACGCGCTGCACGTGGTCTTGCGGTAGCCAGTCTTCCACCGAAGCGGGAAAGGGTAGGCGGCCTTGCGGTCAATTGGGCGGAAGCGGTTCATGTTCTGGGGCGGCGCGCCTGGGTTGACGGATTATCAGGGATAAAAGTGGGAAAGTCCGACGGGCTGCCAGCTTTGCCGCCGCACGACTCGCAAAGGCCGCAGGCTTGCACGAGCACACCGAAGGCACGGCAAGGGCAAGGCGACAGTTCGGGCTGAGCCAAATATAGGCTTCATTGAGTTAGAATCAAATTTTGCGCATCCCTGTTCCATACACAGTAAACGCCATGCGTACTGCCAGCGTCACCCGTAACACCCTGGAAACACAGATCACGGTAAGAATCAGTCTCGACGGAACCGGGGTATCGAAACTCGATACCGGCGTGCCTTTCCTCGATCACATGCTCGACCAGATTGCCCGTCACGGGCTGATTGATCTCGATATCGCGGCTACGGGCGACCTGCAGATCGACGCGCACCATACGGTGGAAGATACGGGTATCACCCTGGGCCAGGCATTTGCCCAGGCCCTGGGCGACAAGCAAGGCATTCGCCGTTACGGCCATGCTTATGTGCCGCTGGACGAGGCTTTGTCGCGTGTGGTGATTGACCTGTCCGGGCGGCCGGGGCTGGAATACCATGTCGATTACACTCGTGCGCGTATCGGCGAGTTCGACGTGGATCTGTTCCTGGAGTTTTTCCGGGGTTTTACCAATCACGCAGGGGTGACGCTACATATCGACAATCTGCGCGGCATCAATGCCCATCACCAGGCCGAGACGATTTTCAAGGCCTTTGGACGCGCGCTGCGCGTGGCGGTGGAGATTGATGCGCGCATGGGCGATGTGCTGCCGTCAACCAAAGGTGCGCTATGAGCGTATCGCGGATTAGAGTGGCTGCATTGTGAGCGTTGATATAGCCGTGATCGACTACGGCATGGGTAATCTGCGCTCCGTGTCCAAGGCGATCGAGCATGTGGCCCCTGCGGCAAAAGTGGTGGTGACTTCCGACCCCGCAGTCATCGCCGCCGCCAGTCGCGTGGTGTTTCCAGGACAGGGTGCGGCGCCCGACTGCATGTGCGAGATCGACGCGCGCGGCTTGCGGCAGGTGATCGTCGATGCCGCACGCAGCAAACCTTTTCTCGGCATTTGCATGGGGATGCAGGTGCTGTTCGAACACAGCGAGGAAGGCGATACCGATTGCCTGGGCGTACTGCCCGGTACGGTGCAGCGCTTTCCGCATGAGCTCATGCGCGACGATCAGGGCAACAAACTCAAAGTGCCGCACATGGGCTGGAACAATGTGCATCAGGCGATGGCGCATCCCCTGTGGGCAGGCATCGGGGAGGGCGCGCGCTTTTATTTTGTGCACAGTTATTTTGTGCAGCCGGCCTCCCCGAAGGTGATAGCGGGGTACTCGCATTACCCGTTTTCTTTTACCTGCGCCGTCGCGTCGGATAAACTCTTTGCCGTGCAGTTTCACCCGGAAAAAAGTCAGAATGCCGGGCTGATGCTGTTGGGTAATTTTGTGACATGGAATCCGGATTCCTCCGAAACCTCATGCGAAATGTCCGGCGCTACCTGCGCTTAATGCATTGACCATTTCAGACAATGCATAATCAATTAATTTGCATCATTAATTCATCATGCTGATTATTCCCGCCATCGACCTTAAAGACGGCCACTGCGTGCGCTTGCAGCAGGGCGAAATGGACAAGGCCACGGTCTTTTCCGAAGACCCCGTCGCCACTGCGCAACACTGGAAGGTGCAAGGCGCGCGACGCCTGCATCTGGTGGACTTGAATGGTGCCTTTGCCGGCAAGCCGATCAATGACGCGGCGATCCGCTCTATTGTCGACGCCGTCGGTGACAATATGCCGGTGCAACTCGGCGGCGGCATCCGCGATCTCGCCACCATCGAACGCTATCTGGATGACGGTGTGCGCTACGTCATCATCGGCACCGCGGCGGTAAAAAATCCCGGTTTCCTGCACGAGGCCTGCGATGCCTTCCCCGGCCACGTCATGGTCGGACTGGATGCGAAAGACGGCAAGGTGGCGGTCGAAGGCTGGTCCAAACTGACCGGACACGATGTGATCGATCTTGCCAGACGATTTGAAGGCTATGGCGTGGAAGCCGTGATCTACACGGACATTGGCCGCGATGGCATGTTGACCGGCGTGAACATCGAAGCCACGCAGCGCCTGGCGCAGGCACTGACCATCCCCGTCATCGCCAGCGGCGGCGTGACCAATCTGGATGACGTGACTGCGTTGTCGACCGTAGCCAAGGACGGCATTATCGGCGCCATCACCGGACGTGCGATCTATCAGGGCACGCTTGATTTTGCGCTTGCGCAAAAACTTGCCGATGAACTGGCGGGCGGCGTGTTCGGAGTCTGACGTGCTGGCAATCAGAATCATTCCCTGCCTGGACGTGACCGATGGCAGAGTCGTTAAGGGTGTCAACTTCGTCGAACTGCAAGATGCCGGCGACCCGGTTGAAATCGCCCGCCGCTATAACGAGGCCGGAGCGGACGAACTGACCTTCCTCGATATCACCGCCTCGTCGGACAACCGCGATTTGATTCTGCATATCATCGAAGACGTGGCCTCGCAGGTGTTCATCCCCCTGACCGTCGGCGGCGGCGTACGCGAAGTCGGCGATGTGCAACGCTTGCTGAATGCGGGCGCGGACAAGGTCAGCATCAACACCTCGGCGGTGTTGAATCCGCAATTGGTCAAGGATGCGTCGGATCGTTACGGCTGCCAGTGCATTGTCGTCGCCATCGATGCCAAGCGGGCAGGGAACCACTGGGAGGTCTTTACCCACGGCGGTCGCAAAGCGACCGGCCTGGATGCGGTGGAATGGGCGAAGAAGATGGAAAGCCTGGGCGCAGGCGAATTGCTGCTGACCTCGATGGATCGTGATGGCACCAAGAGCGGATTCGATCTCGAACTCACGCGTGCGATTTCCGACACGGTGGATATTCCCATCATCGCCAGCGGCGGGGTCGGCAATTTGCAGCATCTGGTCGACGGTGTAAAAGAAGGCCGTGCCGACGCCGTGCTGGCTGCGAGCATTTTCCACTTTGGCGAATACGGCGTGGATGAGGCCAAGCGTTACATGCAACAGCACGGCATCGAGGTGCGGCTGTGAACTGGCTCGATGCCGTAAAGTGGGATGCGCAAGGCCTGGTTCCGGCAATTGCACAGGATGTCGCGACCGGCGACATCCTGATGGTGGCCTGGGTGAACCGCGAAGCGCTGGAAGAAACGGCGCGCACCCTGCGCGGCGTCTACTGGTCCCGTTCGCGCAACAAGCTGTGGCGCAAGGGCGAGGAATCCGGTCATGTGCAACGGGTGAGCGAAATCCGCCTCGACTGCGATAACGATGTGATTCTGCTAATGGTCGAACAAATCGGCGGTATCGCCTGTCACACCGGAAGGCGCTCGTGCTTCTTCCGGAAACTGGTCATCAATGATCAGGGCGGCGGCGATTGGGTGACGACTGCCCCGGTATTGAAGAACCCGGATGAGATTTACCGCAAATGAGCGACATTCTGGATCGACTGGCCGATACTCTGGAGGCGCGCAAACGGGCGTCGCCCGACAGTTCCTATGTGGCCAGGCTCTATGCCAAGGGGACTGATGCCATTCTCAAGAAAATCGGCGAAGAAGCCACCGAAATCGTCATGGCGGCCAAGGATGGCCAGTCCGAAAGGATCATCTATGAAGTGGCCGATTTGTGGTTCCATACCCTGGTGCTGCTGGCGCATTCCGGCT
Organism: uncultured beta proteobacterium; assembly: GCA_963726485.1. Lineage (GTDB taxonomy): Bacteria > Pseudomonadota > Gammaproteobacteria > Burkholderiales > Thiobacillaceae > Thiobacillus. Next base: position 48,779 of record CAVSCL010000011.1, read on the forward strand.
TGAAGCCGCAGGATGTGCTGGATGAACTGGCGCGGCGCGAAGGCTTGTCGGGGCTCACGGAAATGGCCACCCGAAAAGAGGGGGGTGGAAAATGAGCGACTGCATCTTCTGCAAAATCGCGCGCGGCGAGTTGCCGTGCAGACAAGGCATACGAAGACGAGGATTTACTGGTGTTTCACGACATTCACCCAATGGCGCGGGTGCATTTGCTCATCATTCCCAGGCTGCATATCGAAAGTCTTGCCCATTGTGGGCCTGAGCATGAGAAAATCCTGAGCAAGATGTTGCTGTTGGCCCCCAGGCTTGCACGTGAATACGGACTGGAAAGCGGTTTCCGCACCCTTATCAATACCGGGCGCGGCGGCGGTCAGGAAGTGTTTCACATTCATATTCATGTATTCGGCGGGGGCGATCCCGCGCCGCGCAACTAACGCAAGAGGAGAAATATCATGGGTAGCTTGAGCATCTGGCATTGGCTGATTGTACTGGTCATAGTGCTGCTGGTTTTCGGTACCAAAAAACTGCGTAACATCGGCAGCGATTTGGGTGGCGCAGTGAAAGGCTTCAAGGAAGGCATGAAGGAAGACTCGCCCAAGTTGAACGAAAGCGCCGAGCAAGGCCGCACCATCGACGCAGAAGTGAAAGACAAACAACACTCCTGATTCCGGTGATGGATGACGCTGATGGTTTACCTATTATGGGAAGCCCTAGTTTGGCCATGCCAGTTCAAGCCCGATGACGAATTTTTTAAGGCTCCGTTGCGCCTCAGCTAAACATGTTTGATATCGGTTTCTCCGAACTCCTTGTCATCGGTGTCGTGGCGCTCATCGTCATCGGTCCAGAGCGACTGCCCAAGGTCGCGCGCACGGCGGGGCATTTGCTTGGACGCTTCCAGCGTTATGCCTCCAGCGTCAAGAACGACATCAGTCGCGAGATGCAGATGGACGAGTTGCGTAAGGCAGGACAGAGCTTTAGAGAGTCTGTCGAATCCGCCGCCAGCGGGGTCGAGAGCCAGGCAACGGTGGTGGATGATTATCTGAAGACAGAAGCCGGCCATGTGAACAAAGTGCTGGCGGCGATGGCCGTAACCGAAGGCGAAAACCCGGTCACGGAGCGGGTAATGACTCAATTGGCAGGTGAAGCCGAGCCTCAGCAAGAACGTGTGCCTGATGCACAGCAAAGCCTTGATCTCGACGCGCCACCCGCCACCGTCGTTGAATACGCCAACCCGGTTCACTCGAAGCCGGATTCTTCTGCATGAGCGAGCAAGACGCCTCTCAGGAGTCTTTTATTTCCCATCTGATTGAACTGCGCGACCGCTTGTTGCGCGCAGTGTTGGCGGTGGTGATCTTGTTTATCGCGCTGTTTAACTGGTCACAGGATTTATACGCACTGCTGGCCAAGCCCTTGCTGAAAGCTCTGCCCAAGGGCGGGCAGATGATCGCCACCGAAGTCACTACGCCCTTCCTCGTTCCGATCAAGGTGACGATGATGACCGCGTTCCTGATTGCACTGCCCTATATCCTTTATCAGGCTTGGTCATTTATTGCACCGGGCTTGTACAAACATGAAAAGCGTTTGGGGATTCCGCTCGTGATTGCCAGCGTGATTCTGTTCCTGACCGGTATGGCCTTTGCCTACTTCCTGGTATTCCCGGTGGTCTTTGGCTTCATTGTGAAAGTGGCGCCAGCGGGTGTGGCGGTGATGACCGACATCGGCAAATACTTGGATTTTGTGTTGACGCTGTTCATCGCCTTTGGCGTGACCTTTGAAGTGCCGATTGTGGTGATCCTGCTGGTCAAGATGGGGATAGTCAGCGTCGAAAAATTACGCGAGATTCGACCCTACGTTATTGTCGGAGCTTTTGTGATCGGCGCCATCTTTACCCCGCCGGATGTTATCTCTCAGACCATGCTGGCTGTTCCCCTCTGGTTGCTTTATGAGGCCGGCATCTTGGTTTCGGCTCTGCTGATCAAACCCCGACCCGAGCCCGTTCCAGACTTTCAGCCCATGTCCGGGGATGAAATGGATGCGGAGCTTGACCGAATCGAATCTGAACAACTCACAAAAAAGTAATTGCACGAATTAGGTGCGAAAATTAGGACAATGCACGATACAGTTTCGTATTCGATTATTTACTTGGCAAACAATAAGTTGTGTTACTGGAACAAATATTGCGTATGGTGTTCCCGATTCAATATCAATGAGTGGGGAAACGTATGGACACCTTGAAGCAAGGCAGTGATGTTCTGTTCGTATTGCTGGGTGCAATCTTGGTGCTGGCCATGCATGCAGGGTTTGCATTTCTGGAACTGGGCACCGTGCGCAAGAAAAACCAGGTGAATGCGCTGGTTAAAATCCTGACCGATTTTTGCGTTTCCACCATCGCCTATTTTTTCATCGGCTACAGCATCGCCTATGGCGTCAGTTTTTATTCCGGTGCCGAGACGCTCGCCGCAAAAAATGGCTACGATCTGGTCAAGTTCTTTTTTCTGCTGACTTTTGCCGCCGCCATTCCCGCCATCGTCTCCGGCGGCATCGCCGAACGCGCCCGCTTCAATCCGCAACTCGCTGCCACCTTTGCACTGGTCGGTTTCGTCTATCCTTTCTTCGAGGGCATCACCTGGAACGGCAACTACGGCATTCAGGACTGGCTTTCGGCCAGCTTCGGCGCCAAATTCCATGACTTCGCCGGTTCGGTCGTCGTTCATGCGGTCGGCGGCTGGGCCGCACTGTCTGCGGTCATTCTGCTCGGCGCGCGCCGGGGCCGCTACACCAAAGACGGCATGATCTCGGCCCACCCGCCTTCCAACATCCCCTTCCTCGCACTGGGCGCCTGGATACTCACCGTCGGCTGGTTCGGTTTCAATGTCATGTCCGCGCAGTTGATCGATGCCGTTTCCGGCCTCGTCGCCGTCAACTCGCTCATGGCCATGGTCGGCGGTACGCTGGCAGCGCTGGTAGCAGGTCGCAACGACCCCGGCTTCATCCACAACGGCCCGCTTGCCGGGCTGGTGGCCGTATGCGCAGGCTCCGACCTCATGCATCCCCTCGGCGCGCTCGCCACCGGGATTGTCGCAGGTGCCTTGTTCGTCTGGATGTTCACCATCACCCAGAATAAATGGAAAATCGACGATGTCCTCGGTGTCTGGCCGCTGCATGGCCTGTGCGGCGCCTGGGGCGGCATCGCGGCGGGCATTTTCGGCGCCAGGGCGCTGGGCGGTATTGGCGGCGTGAACTTCGCTGCGCAAGTGATCGGCACCTTGGGGGGGATCACCGTTGCCCTGATAGGCGGGGCTGTTGTTTATGGGACGCTCAAAGCCATCATCGGCATCCGCCTCGACCCCGAAGAGGAATTCAACGGCGCCGACCTCAGCATTCACAAAGTTTCCGCCACTGCCGAACGCGAAACCAGCTGGTAATACAACCCATTGCCGTTTCAAGCATAAGAAAACGGCTTTGTATCGACAGACCCACGGCGTTTCGGTTATGATGCGCACCGCTTAGGCGCGTAGCTCAGCTGGTTAGAGCACCACCTTGACATGGTGGGGGTCGTTGGTTCGAGTCCAATCGCGCCTACCAATTTCCAGGGCCGGGATGACTGGAGATGCGGTGCTGATGCGGTGATTCCGTGATTTAACTATTGAGACTGCACGATATAGTTTGAATATGACGGCCAGAAACGGCTTGTTTGGCTTCGCGCAGCGCAGTCACGCCGTCTCGATTCCAGACTAAATTAAAATGCGGCTCCAGCCGCATTTTTTGTTTGCGAGAATAGCGATGCCTGTCATTACTTTACCCGATCAATCCCAGCGCCGGTTTGACCGGCCGGTTAGCGTGCATGAGGTCGCCGCGTCTATCGGGGCGGGGCTGGCGCGGGCGGCGCTGGCGGGGAGGGTGAATGGCGCGCTGGTCGATACTTCGTTCGTCATTTCGGAAGATGCGCAACTGGCGATTATCACCGACAAGGATGCCGATGGGCTGGACATGATCCGCCATTCTGCCGCGCATTTGCTGGCCTATGCGGTAAAGCAACTGTTCCCAGAGGCACAGGTGACGATCGGCCCGGTGATCGAGGACGGTTTTTATTACGATTTTTCGTACAAGCGACCGTTTACGCCGGAAGACCTCGAAGCCATCGAAAAGAAAATGACCGAACTGGCGAAGCAAGACATTCCAGTTACGCGCATGGTGATGCCGCGCGACGAGGCGGTATCGTTCTTCAAGGAAATGGGCGAGCACTACAAGGCGGAGATCATTGCCGGCATTCCTTCAGGACAGGAGATTTCGCTCTACCGCGAAGGCGATTTCATCGACCTGTGCCGCGGGCCGCACGTACCCTCAACCGGCAAGCTCAAAGTCTTCAAGCTGATGAAGGTGGCCGGGGCATACTGGCGTGGCGACTCAAAAAACGAAATGTTGCAGCGCATTTACGGGACGGCCTGGGCTTCGAGACAGGATCTTGACGCTTATTTGTTCCGGCTGGAAGAAGCGGAGAAGCGCGATCACCGCAAACTGGGCCGGCTGCTCGATTTGTTCCACGCGCAGGACGAATCGCCGGGCATGGTGTTCTGGCATCCCAAGGGCTGGGTTCTGTGGCAGGAAGTCGAGCAGTACATGCGCGGCAAGTTCACCGATTACGGGTATCAGGAAGTGAAAACGCCAACGATGATGGATCGTTCGCTGTGGGAAAAATCCGGCCACTGGGAAAACTACCGTGAGAACATGTTCACCACTTCGTCGGAAAATCGCGACTACGCGGTGAAGCCGATGAACTGTCCGGGGCATGTGCAGATTTTCAATCACACGCGGCATAGCTACCGTGAACTGCCGCTGCGTCTGGCCGAGTTCGGCTCATGTCACCGTAACGAGCCGTCCGGCGCGCTGCACGGTCTGATGCGTGTACGTGCCTTTACCCAGGACGATGCGCATATTTTCTGCACCGAAGAACAGGTGCAGGCCGAGGTGGCGGACTTCATTGTCATGCTTCAGAAAGTCTATGCGGACTTCGGCTTCAATGAAGTGCTGGTGAAGCTGTCCACGCGGCCAGTCAAACGGGTCGGAACGGATGATACCTGGGACAAGGCGGAAGCGGCTCTGGCGGCCGCGCTCACACAGAACAGCCTGGCCTACGACCTGCAACCGGGCGAGGGCGCGTTCTACGGCCCCAAGATCGAATTCACCCTGAAGGACTCGCTGGGGCGCCTGTGGCAATGCGGTACCATCCAGCTCGACTTCAACCTGCCGGTGCTTCTGGGCGCGGAATATTGTCGGCGAAGATAATCAGCCGCACACCCCGGTGATGCTGCATCGCGCGATTCTCGGTTCACTGGAACGCTTCATCGGTATTCTTGTGGAGCACCACGCCGGAAACTTCCCGCTGTGGCTGGCGCCAGTGCAGGTGATGGTGATGAATATCAGTGAGCGTCAGGCTGAATATGCGGAAAAAGTCACACAAGCGCTGCGAAAAGCGGGAATCCGTGCGGCGTCGGACTTGAGTAATAATAAAATTACCTATAAAATTCGCGAACATAGCTTGCAAAAGCTGCCTTATCAGGTGGTGGTGGGCGACAAGGAAATGGAGGCCGGCGTGGTCGCCGTCCGTGTCCGCGGCAACCAGGATATAGGGCAGCGCGGCGTGGAAGATTTCATTGCCCGGTTAAAAGCGGAAGTGCAAAACCGGCAGTAGGACGGCCAAACGAGGAGCGGGAAGATGCCGCTCCTCCGTTTATTTTTGTCTTGGCGTTTTCGCGCCAGGACTGTTATTTGGAGTACGACTCATCGCGACGGATAAAGCAGACACGTATCAACGGGGAAATTACAGGAACCGAGGTGCGTTTGGTAGGAGTGGATTCGGAACAGTTGGGCATCGTTAAGGTCTACGATGCTTTGCGTATGGCAGAAGAAGCGGATCTGGATCTGGTGGAGATTGCTCCCCAAGCTCAACCGCCCGTATGCCGTCTCATGGACTACGGCAAGTTCAAGTACCAGGAGAGCAAAAAGCTGCATGAAGCCAAGCTCAAGCAGAAGCAGGTCCAGATCAAGGAAATCAAATTTCGCCCGGGCACGGACGAAGGCGATTACCAGATCAAGCTGCGCAATCTGATCAAGTTTCTGGAGGAAGGCGACAAGACCAAGATCACGCTGCGTTTCCGGGGTCGTGAAATGGCCCACCAGGAAATCGGCATGGCGCAGTTGAAGCGGGTTGAAGCCGATCTGGCCGAACATGCGGTAGTCGAGCAGTTTCCCAAGATGGAAGGCCGTCAGCTGGTGATGATGCTGGCGCCCAAAAAGAAGACCAAGGTTTAGAGACCGGCGTTTCTCCGAGAACGCCAAATAAGTGTGGCCGGGTTTGTAAAGCATTCCGTACCTTGGGATCACCTGGGTTGCATGAGACAAAAAAGGAAGTCGTTATGCCCAAGATGAAAAGCAAAAGCGGCGCCGCCAAGCGGTTCCGTGCGCTGGGCAGTGGCGAAGTTCAAGCGTTCCCACGCGTTCATGCGTCATATTCTCACCAAGAAAAGCACCAAGCGTAAGCGTCAGTTGCGCGGCATGGAAACAGTCAATGCCAGCAACCACAAAGAAGTTGCGCGCATGTTGCCCTACGCATAAAGGAGAGACGACATGCCACGCGTAAAACGGGGTGTAACCGCCCGAGCCAGTCACAAAAAAGTTCTTGACGCTGCCAAAGGCTATCGCGGCCGCCGCAAGAACGTATTCCGGGTTGCCAATGAAGCGGTGATGAAAGCGGGGCAATATGCCTATCGCGACCGTCGCCAGCGCAAGCGCCAGTTCCGCAGCTTGTGGATTGCGCGCATCAACGCGGCCGCCCGCGAGCACGGCCTGACCTATAGCGTATTCATGAACGGAATGGCCCGCGCTGCGATAGAGATTGACCGTAAGGTGCTGTCCGACATCGCGATTTTCGATAAGGAAGCTTTTGCCGGAATTGTTGGACAGGTCAAGGCTAAGCTGGCGGCTTAAGCCGGCAGCTTGGGCTGTCAGCCAGTGCAGGAAGAGGCCGTAAGGCCTTTTTTTGTTTGAGGTTTCGAGAGACGGATTCATCCATGCGCAATCCAAATGAAATCGTGAGCGACGCCATCGCCGCTGTCAACGGCTGCACGGACATGCCGATGCTGGAGCATGTGAAGGCTGGGTTTCTAGGCAAGAGCGGAACGCTTACCGAGCTTTTAAAAAGCCTGGGTGGGATGCCATCGGAGGAGCGCAAGGCTGCTGGCGCACGCATCAATGAAGCGAAGCAGGCGGTCGAATCGATTCTGAAAGCACGGCGTGAGGCTTTGCAGCAGTCCCAACTGGAACACCAGCTTGCAGCGGAAACGCTTGATGTGACCTTGCCTGGGCGAGGACTGGGACGCGGCGGTCTGCATCCGGTCTCGCGTACGCTGTCGCGCATCGAGGGACTGTTCCGTTCGATAGGGTTTGAAGTGGCGACAGCTCCGGAGATCGAAACGGATTTCTACAATTTCACCGCGCTCAACATACCCGAAGACCATCCGGCACGTGCGATGCACGATACTTTCTATTTGCGCCAGGATCAATTGTCGGGCGGCGAACTGTTGCGCACGCATACCTCGCCGGTGCAGGTGCGCTATATGCAAGCGCACCAGCCGCCGCTGCGCATCATTGCGCCGGGGCGGGTGTATCGCTGCGATTCCGATGTGACGCACACGCCAATGTTCCATCAGGTCGAAGGCCTGTGGGTGGATGAATCGGTGTCGTTTGCCGGTTTGAAAGGCGTGCTGGCCGATTTCATGCGCAATTTTTTCGAGCGCGAGGATTTGCCGGTGCGGTTTCGCCCGTCATTCTTCCCGTTCACTGAACCCTCGGCGGAAATGGACATAGGCTGCGTGATGTGCGGCGGCGATGGTTGCCGCGTGTGTTCGCGCACCGGCTGGCTGGAAGTGCTGGGCTGCGGCATGGTGCATCCGAATGTGTTCAAGCATGTCAACATCGACAGCGAGCGTTATGTCGGTTTTGCCTTCGGTCTCGGGGTCGAACGTCTGGCCATGCTGCGCTATGGCGTGGATGACCTGCGACTCTTTTTCGAGAATGACTTGCGCTTTCTCAAACAATTTAATTAAGGCGGATGAATCATGCAATTTTCTGAAGCCTGGCTGCGCAGTCTCGTTAATCCCGCGCTTGACACGTCTCAGCTCGCTCACATCCTGACCATGGCGGGACTGGAAGTTGAGGCGCTCACCCCCGCCGCACCGCCATTTCACAATGTGGTGGTGGCGGAAATTCTCTCGGTAGAAAAGCACCCCGATGCAGACCGCCTGCGCGTGTGCCGGGTCGATGTGGGTGAAACATCGCCTGTGACCATCGTGTGCGGCGCGCCGAACGCGGAGGGCGGCCTCAAGGTGCCGTGTGCCCGCCCCGGGGCTGATTTGCCGGGCATCGAAATCAAGGTGGCGAAAGTGCGCGGGATCGAGTCGTTCGGCATGTTGTGCTCGACCAAGGAACTGGGACTGGCGGGGGAAGCTGACGGACTGATGGTGTTGGATGCGGACGCGCCCGTGGGCGAGGATTTCCGCACTTATCTGAACTTGAATGACACGCTGGTCACGCTCAAGCTCACCCCCAACCGCGCAGACTGCCTGTCTATTCAGGGACTGGCACGCGAGATCGGCGCGATTACCGCAACCGAAGCACGCTTGCCGGGCATCACGGAGATCGCCAGCGAAATCGGCGATACCTTGCCCGTGCGCGTATCCGTCCCGGAAGCCTGTCCGCTATATGTGGGTAGGGTGGTGCGCGGCATCGATGCGCAGGCCGCTACGCCCCGCTGGATGACCGAGCGTCTGGAGCGCAGCGGCATCCGCCCGATCTGCGCACCGGTCGATATCACCAACTATGTCATGCTCGAACTCGGCCAGCCCATGCACGCGTTTGCTTTGTCGCGTTTGCATGGCGGTATCGACGTGCGTATGGCTCGTGAGGGCGAGCGCCTGGAATTGTTGAATGGTCAGACTGCGGAACTCGCGTCCGACATGCTGGTGATTGCAGACGATAACGGCCCGGTGGCCTTGGCGGGCATCATGGGTGGGAAGCCGAGCAGCGTGGAGCGCTTCACCGTCGATGTGTTTCTCGAAGCCGCTTTCTTCGCGCCTGCCGCGATCGCTGGACGGGCGCGGCGGCTTGGACTGGCCACGGATTCCTCGCATCGTTTCGAGCGCGGGGTGGACTTTGGCGCAAGCAGAAATGCCATGCAACGCGCCACGCAGCTTTTGACCGACATCTGCGGCGGCCGTGCCGGACCGATTGTCGAGTGCGCGGAGAATCTGCCGCAACGCAATCCGATAGCTTTGCGCCTCGCACGTCTCAAGCGAGTGGTGGGCATTGAGATGGATGCCGACAAGGTCACACGCGATCTGGTCGCACTGGGGGCAAAAGTGGAACGGCAGGGCGAAAGCCTGATCGTGACTCCGCCGAGTTTCCGCTTCGACCTCGCTATCGAAGAAGACCTGATAGAAGAAGCGGTGCGCTTGTTTGGCTATGACAACATCCCGGCCCAGCCGCCGGCAGCGCCATCTGTCATGTTGCAGGAGGCTGAAACGCGGCTTGCTGACGACTCCTTGCGTCACGCGCTGGTCAACCTCGACTATCAGGAAGTCATCACCTACAGTTTTGTCGATCCGGCCTGGGAAGCCACGCTGCTGGGCAACGCCACGCCATTGGCACTGGTCAATCCGATCGCCAGCCAGTTATCGGTGATGCGTACCTCGCTCTGGGGTGGACTGATCGAGACGCTGCGCCACAATCTGAATCGCCAGCAGGATCGGGTGCGCATTTTCGAACTGGGTCGGGTGTATTTGAGTGACGCAGGCAAACTCGATCAACCCATGCGCCTGGGTGGGCTGGCGTTTGGCAACGCGACTCCCGAGCAATGGGGCAGCACGGCGCGACGTGCAGATTTCTTTGATGTCAAAGGCGACATTGAGCGCTTGTTTGCAGGTAAGTTCGACGCCGTGCGCGGCGAGCATCCAAGCTTGCATCCGGGGCAGTCGGCGCAACTCGTTCGCAATGGCAGGTGCATTGGCTGGATGGGGGCGCTGCATCCGCGCCTGGTGCAGGAACTGGACTTGCCGGCGCCTCCGGTGCTGTTTGAACTCGATGTTGATGCAATATCCGGCCTGGCGCTGCCGCGCCACGCTACGATTTCCCGTTTTCCGCTGGTGCGGCGTGATCTGGCTTTTGTGATGGATGCCAGTATCCCCGTCGGCGATATAATGGCAGCGCTGCAACAGGCTGCGTCGGCCATTGTTTCTGACCTCGCCTTGTTCGATCTATACCGTGGCAAAGGCATCGCCGATAACCAAAAAAGCCTTGCATTCCGGGTAGTTATGCAAGATACTGAACGCACCCTGACGGATGCGGAAGTGGAGGACGCAATGGCCAAACTGGCCGACGCGGTGATCCGTCAATTCAAAGCGACGCTGCGTGCATAGCGTCCCAACGGGCAAAAGAATTCGCGGGCATAACAAGCATCATGACAACCCTGACCAAAGCTGATCTGGCTGAAATGCTGTTTGATAAAGTGGGTTTCAACAAACGCGAAGCCAAGGACATCGTGGAATCCTTTTTCGATGAAATCCGCAATGCTCTGGAGCAGGGCGACATCGTCAAACTGTCCGGCTTTGGCAACTTCCAGTGCCGGGAAAAACCCCAGCGTCCTGGACGCAATCCGAAAACCGGCGAAGAAATGCCCATTTCCGCGCGCCGCGTCGTCACTTTTCACGCAAGTCAGAAGCTGAAATCTCAGGTAGAAGGCGCAAACCTTGGAACTCCAGACCCGGAGTGAGTTGCCGCCGATTCCGGCAAAGCGCTACTTCACCATTGGCGAAGTATCCGAGTTGTGTGCGGTCAAGGCGCACGTGTTGCGTTACTGGGAACAGGAGTTCACCCAACTGCGCCCGATCAAGCGGCGCGGTAATCGGCGTTATTATCAGCATCACGAAGTGCTGCTGATCCGGCACATCCGCCAATTGCTATACGAAGAAGGCTTCACCATCAGCGGCGCGCGTCAGCGTCTCGAAAATGCGCAAGAATCCGGCATACCGCCTTCCTCATCCCGTCCTGCATCGGGTGCGCACGGACTGCGCGAAGAACTCGGCGCGATCCTGAAAATTTTGACGCAATAAGCTTTCTCGCCGTGCCCGTCCTCTGGTAGAATCGCGGGCTTCGTCGGGGCGTAGCGCAGCCTGGTAGCGCACCTGCATGGGGTGCAGGGGGTCGGAAGTTCGAATCTTCTCGCCCCGACCAATTCTCCCTATACCAGGACATCGCAATCGGTTGCGCAAAGATATCAAGTTATCAGGGTGGCACGCTTTAACTTGAAACAACATATTTTTCTCGGCACGAACAATGTTTCAGGCGATTATTGAGCCGCCTCGATAACAGACCGAGGTTGAATGTTGTCGATTCCGTATTTGCCAGGCATTGCATGCTTTTCGATAAATCGAAATGCCAGAGCCTGGTTCAGGTTCAATGATGCCGAACCGATCCGTTGGCCGCGCGAATTTTGAAACATCCGGGGAAACATCCGGGTTAAAATCGCCGCATGTTTGCGCATCATGCATCGCCCTTCCTGACACCGATCTTTAGCCGGAATCGCGCGACTGCCGGTGCGTCTCGTTCCATGCCGGGCGGCTCCTGATGCGTATCCTTCTTTCCAACGACGATGGCTATTTCGCACCGGGTCTGGCTGCGCTGGCCAAGGCCTTGCAACCCCTTGCCGACATTACCGTGGTGGCGCCGGAGCGTGACCGCAGCGGGGCTTCCAATTCGCTGACGCTGGATCGGCCGCTGATTTTGCGGCAGGCACCGAGTGGTTTTTACTACGTCAACGGCACGCCAACCGATTGTGTGCATCTCGCGGTGACCGGCATGCTCGATCACTTGCCGGATATGGTTATTTCCGGCATCAACCACGGCGCGAACATGGGCGACGACACCATTTATTCCGGCACGGTGGCGGCGGCCACCGAGGGCTATCTGCTGGGGATTCCGTCGCTGGCGGTGTCGCTTGCCGATTTCAGGGAAGGGCATTTCGATATGGCAGCACAGGTGGTGGCGGACTTGGTGCAGCGTATTCAGGCACAACCGCCGGCCGAGCCCATGCTGCTTAATATCAATGTGCCGGATCGCCCTGACGGTCACCTGGCGGGCGTCGTGGTGACGCGTCTGGGCAAGCGCCACAAGGCTGAATCGGTTGTGAAATCGACCAATCCGCGCGGACAAACGGTATATTGGGTGGGCGCCGCCGGACCCGCGCAAGATGCGGGGGTCGGGACGGATTTCCATGCGGTGGCGAATGAGCAGGTATCGATCACGCCTTTGCAAATTGACCTTACCCGATACAACCAGATGGATAGTGTGAAGTCGTGGCTGAAGCAGTGAACCCGCGCGCCGGCATTGGCATGACTTCGGCGCGTACGCGCGGCCGGATGCTGGAGCGCCTGCGTGAACAGGGCATACGCGACGAAATGGTTCTGGCGGCAATGGGTCTGGTGCCGCGCCATCTGTTTGTCGATCAGGCGCTGGAGAGCCGCGCATACGAGGATACGGCCCTGCCGATCGGATTTGGTCAGACCATTTCCAGTCCGTATGTGGTGGCGCGTATGTGCGAACTGGCGCGCGAGAGCGAATCGGGACGCGGCCGCGAATTGGGACGTGTGCTTGAAATCGGCCTGGGTTGCGGCTATCAGGCCGCGGTGCTGGCGCGCATTGCGCGTGAGGTGATCTCGCTCGAGCGCATCGCCGCGCTGGTGGGGCGTACCCGCCAACGTCTGCGGGAATTGCGTATCAACAATGTCAAACCCAAGCATGGGGATGGCATGACGGGGCTGAAGGAAATGACACGCTTCGACGCCATCGTGATTGCGGCGGCGTTTGGCGAAGTGCCGGAGGCACTGAAGCAGCAACTGGCGGAAGGTGGTCGTCTGGTCATGCCGCTGGGCAATGCTTCGCAAACCCTGTGTGTGGTCGAGCGGCAGGGCGACGCCTTCCATGAGCAACATCTGGAAGTCGTGAAATTTGTGCCTTTGCTGCCCGGAGTAGTATGAGAGCAGCGCCTCTGTTGCTGCTCATGGCGCTTTCGGGTTGTTCCGCACCGGGGCCCGCACCCGTGTCGGATCGTGAACCTGCGAGTGTGAAGGCCAAGCCTGAAACGCCGCCCCCCCGCCCCCCTGTCCGCCAGATAGAGGCTTCGACCAACGGCCTGCATACCGTGCAGAAGGGCGATACACTTTACGCCATCGCCTTTGCCAACAACCTCGATTATCGCGACCTCGCCATCTGGAACAATCTGACCTCGCCCTATTTGATCAGACAGGGTCAGGCCTTGCGGTTGAAGCCACCCGTCGCGCCCGTGATTGCAAGCAAGAAAGTTGAAGTGCAGCCGCTCGGGACTGAGCAGCCTTTAGTGGCCAAACCCCTTGCCGAACCGCCGCTGCTGCGCGAGCCTCAGGCAGTGCTGTTGCCTTATAGTGATGCCAACTGGGCCCAGGTATCCGCAATGCAGGCACTCCCGGCACCCCCTCCGGTTGCCAGCGCGAAGGTCGAACCGGTACAGCCCTTGCCGGCGCCGGTCAGCGCCAAACCGGAACCGGAACCGGAACCGACGCCGGCGCAACTGCCGGCCCAACCCGTACCGCAGGCAGGCATGACTGAAGTCTGGCGCTGGCCGGCAAAGGGCGAGCTGACAGGGCGTTTTGGTGAGGCGGGCGGCAAGGGCATCGATATTGCCGGCGAGCGCAACGCGCCGGTGCTGGCGGTGGCACCCGGTCGGGTGGTATATAGTGGTTCCGGTTTGCGCGGCTATGGCCGTCTGCTCATCATCAAACATCCGGGAGAGTTTCTGAGTGCCTATGCCCACAATCAGGAAATGCTGGTGAAGGAGGGAGATGCTGTGAGTGCGGGACAAAAAATCGCCCTGATGGGCGACAGCGACGCCGACCGTGTCAAACTGCATTTCGAGATCCGCCAATATGGCAGGCCGCTCGACCCGCTGAAGTACCTGCCCAATCAATAACGAGCCGCGATAATGAGCCGCGACCCTGCCGACGATAACGACGAGCTGCATCCGGAAGAAGAATCCGGGGAAGCGGCAGCACAGGAAAGCGAGGCCGATGACCTGGCCTCGGCCATCCTTCATGAGCCTCAGGTTGATGTCACTCAGCTCTATCTGAATGAGATCGGCCAGTCCCCCCTGCTCACCGCCAAGGAGGAAATCGAGCTGGCACGTCGTACCAGGCTGGGTGATTTCGAGGCGCGCCAAACCATGATCGAGCGCAATTTGCGGCTGGTGGTGAATATCGCCAAGCACTATGCCAACCGCGGCCTGACCCTGCTCGATCTGGTGGAGGAGGGCAACCTCGGTCTGATTCACGCGCTGGAAAAGTTTGATCCTGAACGCGGCTTCCGTTTTTCCACCTACGCCACCTGGTGGATACGCCAGAATATCGAGCGCGCAATCATGAACCAGTCGCGCACCATCCGCCTGCCGGTGCATGTAATCAAGGAACTCAATATCTACCTGCGCGCCCTGCGGCACCTGGAAACGCATGGCGTCGCCGACCCCACCTCCGATGACATCGCTGCCCTGACCGGACACAGCGTGGATGATGTGCGCCGGATCATGCAACTGAACGAACGCGTGACTTCGCTGGATGCGCCGCTCGATATCGACCCGAGTCTGTCGCTCGGCGAAGCGATCGCCGACGACAATGCCCACCTGCCGGAAGACGCCTTGCAGCTCGAAGAGGTTGGGCGTCACGTCCATGAGTGGATGACACAACTCAACGACAAGCAGCGCTGGGTGATTGAGCGCCGTTTTGGCCTCAACGGGCAGGAATCCTGCACGCTCGAAGACCTGGCGCTTGAACTCAAGGTCACGCGCGAGCGCGTGCGGCAAATACAGATGGAATCCCTGCGCATCCTGCGCCAGATGTTGCGGCATCGCGGAGTGAGCAGAGATGAGCTTTTTTGATGGCGCAGGGTGTTGCCCATCTGACCCATTCCGATTGCGCCCGGCACGACCTCGGTCCCTGGCATTCCGAATTTCCGAAGCGCCTGGCTGCGATCGATCAGGCATTGCGCGAGGCAGCCTGGTTCGATTGCCTGCTTGCGGTAGAAGCGCTGGCTGCCACGCTGGATATGCATGGATTACCCCTGAAATCTGCGCCGTAGCGGATCGCCATGGCGACGGGCGCGTGGTGTACGCGCTTGAGAAGGCGGCTACGATCTCGCCGCTTTGGGGCGGAGTGCGGCGGCGCACATGAAGGCGCTTCATGAGATCATGCATTATCGATGAAGGTCGACTGGAGCCGCATCCGCACCGTATTGCTCGACATGGACGGCACCCTGCTGGATCTGCATTACGACAATTATTTCTGGCAGGAGCATGTGCCCCGGCGCTATGCGGAATATCACGGGCTGGAAGAACAACTTGCGCGTGATGCCTTGTTTGGGCACTACGCGCGCCATACAGGCACGCTCAACTGGTATTGCGTCGATTTCTGGAGCAGCGAACTGGCGCTGGATATCCTGCAACTGAAAGAAGAAGTCGCCCATCTCATCGCCGTGCGGCCTGACGTGCCCGCTTTCCTCAAGGCCGTGCGAGACTCCGGTCGTCGCGTGGTCATGGTCACCAATGCCCATCCCAAGAGTCTCAACCTTAAGATGCGAGAGACCAAGCTGGAATCGTATTTCGATGCGCTGATTTCCTCGCACCAGGTCGGCCTGCCCAAGGAACACCCGGATTTCTGGAAAGGTTTGCAGGCGCTGGAGCCCTACCAGGCCAGCCAAACCTTATTGGTCGATGACAGTCTGCCGGTACTGAAAAGCGCGCAGGACTATGGCATCGAGCAACTCCTTGCCGTATGCAATCCGGATTCGCGCCTGCCGCACAAGGATTGCGGCGAGTTTTCGGCAATCAGCAGTTTTGACCAGGTGATGCCTGCCTAACCGAGGGTCTCGATCAATACCGCCGCCGCCACGCTTCGCCCTTCGGTTACCAGAATGTTATAGGTGCGGCAGAGCGCGCCTATGTCCATCACCTCCAGCCCGATACGCGCATCGGCCAGCGGCCGGGTGAGGGCAGGGTGGGGGAAGCGCAGCCGCGTACCGGTTCCAAATAGTACGATTTCCACCGGATGTTCAGCTATCCAGTGAAAGTGTTCCACCAGGAGCGCATCGAATTTGATCCCTGCCCAGGGCGCGGTTTCGATGTTGTTTGCGATCAGCAGCAGGCTTTCATCATGGCGCGTTCCGTTGATGAGGACGTAATCTTCTCCGTAGCCGGTAAAGAGCGGTAAGTCACGGGCTGTGTTCAGATGCAGTTTCATGCAGGTCTCTTGATTCGGCACGATGAGGTTTCAAGCGTCGCAATGCGCGGGATGCCGGAACACCATGAGGCATCGTCGAAAATGGCCGATGCATGGGTAATCCAGCTTTCGTTGCCCGTGAGGAGCGGCTCCGGTAGAATCCAGCGTTTCCGCAAAGCATTGTTTTGCCTTGCAATCCAGGCAGGATACAGGGATTCATCGTGACAGTTGAGAAGCGGCCGAGTTTACGTCCCGTGCAGAAATCTTCCAAGCTGGACAACGTGTGCTACGACATTCGCGGCCCGGTGATGGCGCGTGCGCGGCAGATGGAGGAAGAAGGCCATCGCATCATCAAACTGAATATCGGCAACCCGGCGCCCTTCGGCTTTGAAGCGCCGGAGGAAATTGTTCAGGATGTGATCCTGAACCTGCCGAATGCGTCGGGTTACAGCGATTCCAAGGGGCTTTTCGCGGCGCGCAAGGCGATCATGCATTACACCCAGCAAAAGGGTATAGCCGGGGTGCAGATCGACGACATCATCATCGGCAACGGCGTGTCGGAACTGATCGTTATGGCGATGCAGGGGCTGCTCAACAATGGCGACGAAGTGCTGGTTCCTGCGCCGGATTACCCTCTGTGGACGGCGGCAGTAAGTCTGGGCGGCGGCAAGCCGCGCCATTATCTGTGCGACGAAGGCGCGGGCTGGCTGCCGGATCTGGATGACATCCGCGCCAAGATCAATAGCAACACGCGCGCGATCGTGCTGATCAATCCGAACAATCCGACCGGCGCACTGTACCCGACCGAGTTGCTGCGGGAGATTCTGGAAATAGCCCGGCAGCACCAGATGATCGTCTATGCCGACGAGATCTATGACAAGGTGCTGTACGACGGCGCTACGCATACTTCCGTCGGTTCGCTGGCGGACGATGTGCTGATCGTCACCTTTAACGGTTTGTCGAAAAACTATCGCGCCTGCGGTTACCGTTCGGGCTGGCTGGTGGTGTCGGGCGACAAGCGCCATGCCAGGGATTATCTGGAAGGTCTCGACATGCTGGCCTCGATGCGGCTGTGCTCCAATGTGCCCGGGCAGTACGCGATCCAGACCGCGCTCGGCGGTTATCAGAGCATCAACGATCTGGTGGCACCCCATGGCCGCCTCACCCGCCAGCGCGACCTGACCTACGAACTGCTGACCGCGCTTCCGGGTGTGACCTGCGTCAAGCCCAAAGCGGCGATGTACCTCTTCCCGAAGCTCGATCCCAAGCTGTACCACGTCACCAACGACCAGAAATTCATTCTGGATTTGCTGGAACAGGAGCGGGTGCTGGTGGTGCAGGGCAGCGGGTTCAACTGGCCCCACCCGGATCATATTCGCGTGGTATTTCTGCCCCACGAAGAAGATTTGACCGAAGCGATCGGACGCATGGGTCGGTTCCTCGAGCGGAATCGTAAATAGTTTTGGGCACTGCGTCCGCTCTCTCGCCCCTCGTGGTACCTCGATGCCCGGCACGGGTAGAGTCTCCGCCGCGCGAGGATAAAGCTTGGGGAGCAGGCGGTCTTAACCTCTCCGAACAATTTGGCCATGCATTGGCAAAAATGGCCAATGCATTGATTCCTTAACGAGATAGCACGATGAAACCAATCAAAGTAGGCCTCCTGGGCCTGGGCACGGTCGGAGGCGGGACCCTCACCGTATTGCGCCGCAATGCCGAAGAAATTACCCGCCGTGCCGGTCGCGAGATCCGTGTGGTAAAAGCCGCGGTGCGAGATATCGACAAGGCGCTGAAATATAAAGGCGAAGATCTGGTCCTGACGCAAGACCCGTTCGATGTGGTGGACGATCCCGGGATCGACATCGTGGTCGAACTCATCGGCGGTCTTTCACCGGCGAAAGAACTGGTGATGCGGGCGATTGAAAACGGCAAGCATGTGGTGACAGCCAACAAGTATCTGGTGGCCAAATACGGCAATGAAATATTTGCGGCAGCGCAGGCCAAGGGTGTGATGGTCGCATTCGAGGCGGCGGTGGCGGGCGGCATTCCCATCATCAAGGCGCTGCGCGAGGGTCTCACCGCCAACCGCATCGAATGGCTTGCGGGCATCATCAACGGAACATGCAATTTCATCCTTACCGAGATGCGCGACAAGGGCGCAGCCTTTGACGATGTGCTGAAAGAAGCGCAACGCCTGGGTTACGCCGAAGCCGACCCGACCTTCGACATCGAGGGCATCGACGCAGCACACAAACTGACGATCCTGTCGGCGATCGCCTTCGGCATTCCGATGCAGTTCGACCGCGCCTACACCGAGGGCATTTCCAAACTCACGCGCGAAGACGTGCAATACGCGGAAGAACTCGGTTATCGCATCAAGCTTCTGGGCATAGCGCGGCGCGCCGAAAACGGCATCGAGTTGCGCGTCCATCCCACGCTGATTCCCGAACGTCGTCTGATTGCCAATGTCGATGGCGCAATGAACGCGGTGCTGGTGAAAGGCGATGCCGTCGGCCACACGCTGTATTACGGCGCAGGTGCAGGGTCCGAGCCGACCGCGTCCGCCGTGGTGGCCGATCTGGTGGATGTGACACGCCTGCATACCGCCGACCCGCACCACCGCGTGCCGCATCTTGCCTTCCAGCCCGATCAGCTGGCGGACACGCCCATCCTGCCCATGGATGAAGTGCGCACCGCGTATTACCTGCGCCTGCGGGCCTATGATCGCCCCGGCGTGCTGGCTGACATTACGCGGATTCTGGCGGATGGAGGAATCTCCATCGACGCCATGGTGCAGAAGGAACCCGCGGAAGGCGAGGAGCAGGTCAACATCATCCTGCTGACCCACATCACGGTGGAGAAGAACATCAATGCCGCAATCGCCAAGATCGAGACGCTGGATACCGTGGTGGGCAAGGTGATGCGCATCCGTCTCGAAGAACTGGCGGCCAGATAAGCATGCAATACATCAGCACCCGCGGCCTGGCGCCTGCGCTTCGTTTTTCTGAAATACTGCTCGGCGGTCTGGCCAGCGACGGCGGCCTGTATGTGCCGGAAAGCTATCCGCGTTTCAGCGAGGCCGAACTGGCGGCGATGCGCGGCATGGATTACCGCGAACTCGCCTTCGCCGTGCTGTCGCGATTTATCGACGATATTCCGGCCGACGATCTGCGCGTGCTTATCGACAAGACCTACACTGCCGGGGTCTATCGTTACACCAGCAACGGTGAAAATGCGCAAGACATCACGCCGCTGAAAACACTGGAGCCCGGGCTGCATATTCTGGCTTTGTCCAACGGCCCCACGCTGGCCTTCAAAGACATGGCGATGCAGTTGCTCGGTAATCTGTTCGAGTATGTGCTGGGGAAAACCGGCGGTGATCTGAACATCCTTGGTGCAACTTCCGGCGACACCGGTTCCGCCGCCGAATATGCCATGCGCGGCAAGCGCGGCATCCGCGTTTTCATGCTCTCTCCGGAACACGGCATGACGCTTTTTCAGCGGGCGCAGATGTATGCGCTGCAGGATGCCAACATTCATAACCTGGTGATTCGCGGCGTGTTCGACCAGTGCCAGGACATCGTCAAGGCCGTATCCAGCGATCTGGATTTCAAGGCCCGCCACCACATCGGCGCGGTCAATTCGATCAACTGGGCGCGCGTTGCCGCGCAGAGCGTTTACTACTTCAAAGCCTATTTCGCCGCGACGCACGACAATGATCAGCAGGTGGCGTTCGCCGTGCCCTCCGGAAACTTTGGCAATGTCTGCGCCGGTCATATTGCGCGGCAGATGGGACTGCCAATCAAGAAACTCATCGTCGCCACCAATGAAAACGACGTGCTCGACGAGTTTTTCAACACCGGCGTGTATCGCCCGCGCCCTGAGACCAAGCACACCTCCAGCCCTTCGATGGATATCGCCAAGGCTTCCAACTTCGAGCGTTTTGTGTTCGATCTGGCCGGGCGCGATCCTGCAAGAATCCGTGCGTTATGGGGTGCGGTGGACCAGGGAGGAAGCTTCGACCTCAAGGCTGACGATCTGTTTGATCGAGTGGCCGATTACGGCATGGTTTCCGGATCCAGCAATCATGGCAATCGCATGGACACCATCCGCACCGTGTATGAAGTCTATGGCACCATGATCGACACCCATACCGCCGATGGTTTCAAGGTCGGCATGGAGCACCGTGAGCCTGGCGTGCCGCTGATCTGCATGGAAACCGCGCAGCCCGCCAAATTTGAAGACGCCATCCGCGAAGCGCTGGGTATTGATCCCGTCCGCCCGGCGGAACTGCGCGATCTCGAATCGCAGCCGCAACGCAAGCATGTGATGGATGTGGATATCGAAGCGGTGAAGCAATTCATCGTCGACCACGCGGGCTGATCTGCCCGCCTGACAGCGATGAGTCAGCCGGGTGACGCCGCCAGGCATGCACGAACACCGGAGCCGTTAGCCGAGCTGGTGCGGCGCGTGCAGGCATGCACGGTCTGCGCCGCGCACCTGCCATATCCACCGCGCCCCATTTTCCGGGCTTCACCCACTGCACGCCTTTTGATCGTTGGCCAGGCGCCGGGCCGACGCGTGCACGAAACCGGAATTCCCTGGAACGACCCTTCCGGCGATCTGTTGCGGCTATGGCTGGGTATGACACGCGACGATTTCTACGATGATTCCCGCATTGCCATCATTCCCTCCGGCCTGTGCTATCCCGGCACGGTCAAGGGCGCCGACCTGCCGCCGCGTCCCGAATGCGCGCCGTTGTGGCATCCGGCATTCCGGGAAGCCATGCCGCAGATCCATCTGACTCTACTGATTGGCGCCTATGCCCAGGCGTATTACCTGGGCAAGCGCCGCGGCCGCACACTGGCTGATACGGTCAAAGCCTGGCGTGATTTTGCCCCGGAGTTCTTCCCGCTACCCCATCCCAGTCCGCGCAATCGTTTGTGGCTCAAGCGCAATCCCTGGTTCGGGAGCGAGGTGTTGCCAGCGTTGCGTGAGCGGGTTGGTGAAGCGCTGATGACAGGCGATAATTGAAAAACGGAGACACTCATAACGACAACACAACCTCACCGCCGAAATGGATATTGAAACTGCATGAAATTGCTTACCTCCCTCACCAGCCCCTATGGCCGCAAAGTACGCGTTGTCCTGCTGGAAAAGAAAATTCCCTTTCAGCTTCAAGTCGAAAACCCCTGGCTTCCCGATAACACGGTTGCCGACTTCAACCCCCTCGGCAAAGTTCCCGTCCTGGTGCTGGAAGACGGCGTGTGCGTATTCGACTCGCGCGTTATCGTCGAATACCTCGATCACCTCACTCCGGTTGCGCACCTCATCCCCGGCGAGGTCAAGAGCCGCCTGGCCGTACGCGGTATTGAAGCACTGGCCGACGGCATCATCGATGCGGCTGTCGCCGTTTACCTCGAACGCAAACGCCCGCTCGAGCAGCAAAGCGCCGACTGGATGATGCTCCAGGAAAAAACCCTGTTTCGCGGCCTTGAAGCCCTCTCGGAAGCGCTGGGCGAGAAACCCTGGTTTCTCGGCAATGCCATGACACTCGCCGACATCGCGAGCGGTTGCGCACTCGCTTATCTCAATCTGCGCTTCCCGGAAATCAACTGGCGCGACGCCCACCCCAATCTGACAAAACTCGCCGACAAGCTTGCCGAGCGGTCATCGTTCAAGGAAACTGTCCCCGTCGTTTGAAAAGGAGAAGCACCATGGCACGATCGCTGGCTACCCTGGCAGGAGGTTGCTTCTGGTGCCTGGAATCGGCGTTCAACCGGCTGCGCGGCGTCGAATCAGCCGTATCCGGCTACATGGGCGGGCATACGCTCAATCCGACCTACCAGGACATCTGTGGCGGCAATACCGGCCATGCCGAAGTCGTGCAAGTCAGCTTTGATCCGGAACAAATTACATTCCGCAACCTGCTGGAGGTATTCTTCACCCTTCACGATCCGACGCAATTGAATCGCCAGGGCAACGATGTAGGCACGCAATACCGTTCCGCGATCTTCTGCCACACACCGGAACAGCAAGCCGAGGCCGAAGCCGTGATTGCCGAGCTGTCGGCAGCGAGAACATTCGATGCACCCATCGTGACCCAGGTGCTTGAGGCCGCCCCCTTCTACCCGGCGGAGGACTACCACCAGGGGTATTTCGACACCAATCCCGGTCAGCCTTATTGCCAGTTTGTCGTTGCGCCCAAGCTGGCCAAGGTCAGGGCGAGGTTCGCGGACAGGTTCAAATCCTGACCGAGGAGATACAAACGGCGATGTCTCCGGCTTCAAATTTGACTGCATGAAAGCAGAAGATTGGGAAACCCGGCGATTGCCCGTCCCATGCGCCAGACCGGTCGCCCTTATTCTTCTGGCGCAGCCTCGTTACCCGCTTCGTCACTCACCCGTCTCCAGTCATTCTCGTGCAGGGAGACCTGATATTTCGCCCAGCGGGCGAACTCGGAGGGGCTGCAGCGGCCCTTTTTGCGGCGGCAGGTGCCGGCAACGCCCTTGAAGATGAAAACAGTTTCACCGCTTGCGGCGTCGGTGTCGATTCTGGCAAGCTGACGCACACCCCATGTCCTTCCATAAGCGCCATTGCTGTAGAAATAGCCGGGTTTGAATTCGTCGATCGGTTTGGGCATCACGTTTGCCCCCTCTCCCGCTGGCGGGAGAGGGTTGGGGAGAGGGGGCGAAGCAAGGGTCATGTCGTGATTCTGCGATAAATGTCTGTCACTTTCACGGGCAACTGGCGCACGTCGTCGAGAATGATATAGCGGGCGGCGCCATACATGTGCGGCAGGTAGTTGCGGGCATCGTGGTCAAGGGTGATGCAAAACGGGTGAATACCGGTGCGCCCGGCTTCGAACAGCGCCATGCGGGTGTCTTCCACCCCATACACGCCGCGATAAACATCGAAGTAGTCATCGGGGCGACCGTCGGACAGCGTGACCATGACCTTGGTGCGTGCTTCGACCTGGTTAAGAAGCGTGGTCATGTGGCGAATGGCGAAGCCCATGCGGGTGTATTCCTGAGGGCGGATTCCGGAGATGCGGGCTTTCACTTCGGGAGAGTAAGTCTCGTCAAAGGTCTTGATGCGGAACAGTTCGCAGCGCTTGCGCGTGGTGCCTGAAAAGCCATAGATCGCGTAGCGGTCACCCAGCAGTTCCAGCGCTTCGCACAGCAGAATCAGCGCTTCGCGTTCGGCTTCGTTGATCCAGCCCTTGGTCGAGCCGCTCATGTCCACCAGAAACGCGACGGCGATATTGCGCTCGGCGCGATGCTGACGCACGAACAGGCGGTCGCTCATTTCTCGACCGTCGCGGGCATCGGCCAGCGCTTCGATCAGCGCGTCGATGTCGATCTCGTCGCCGCCGGTCTGGCGCTTTTCCAGGCGGTTTTCGTCGCGCATGGCCTCGAAGCGGCGGCGCAGGTGTTTGACGATGGCGGAGTGCTTGTCCAGCGTTTCACGGTAAAAGTCGTCGTACACCGGCAAAACGGGTTTTTCGCGCATCACACACCAGTTTTTGCGATAGTGCTGGCGGCCATGATCCCACTCGGGAAAGAGCGTGGCGCCACGCTCGTGATACACGCCCTGCCACACTGCATCGGGGTCTTCGGGCTGATCCTGAATACAAGTTCGGGTCGTATTCGCCTTCTCCGGCAGGGGTGAGATATTCCGGAGGGATCTCGCCAAAGTCGAGATAGATCGAAGTCAGCAACTGCTTCACGCCTTCCGGCGGGGCGAGCGGGGCATCGTCGAGGGTGATGTCGAAATCGAGCGCGCCATTTTCATCGCGGACTTTCGCTTCGATGCGCGGCGGCGCTTCGTGCTCGCTCGTGTCTCGCGGTGCGGTCTTTTCGGGCAAGGCTTCCAGCAATTCGGCGAGTTTGACGCGCAGCCGGGCTTTTTCCTTTTCCGCACGGCCGGCGCGGGCGGCGGCGACGGCATCCGGGCGCAGCGTGCCGTGATAGCACCCGGACGGGAAGGCCGGCAGCGCGCAGGCAGCATCCAGCAGCGCCAGGCTGGTTTCAACCGAAGCGTCGGGGGCGGCAAGCGCTACAGCGAAGTCGTGCCAGGCCGTGGGCAGGGTTTCATTCAGCGCATGGCTCAGGCGTTGCATTTCACGATAGAGGCCGGGCAACTCGCGTCCGATGCGGGCGGTAAGGCGCAAGCTTTCCAGCGCATGGAACTGGGTCAGCGCGTGTTCGGGGTCGGCGCGGGGCGCAAGCACGGCTTGCAGATCGACACGCAAAGTGCCGAAGCGGGTTTGCGCCCACAGGAGTGCGACCGTTGCCTTGGCAAGCTGGAAGTTGTCGGACAATTGATCGAAACGGGCGATGAGATTGGGCAGCACCACACGCTCCCCGTCGGTAAACGCGGCATCACCTTGCTCCAGCTTCAGCCGCCGTCCGGAGAGCCCGCACAGAAAATTGCCAAGCACGGGCGCGATGTCCTCGAACAACACTCCGGCGGCATCGTGCACGTGTGCTGTGGTATCGAAGCTATCGACCTGCTCCATCACCCGCAGTGCAGTTTGCAGCCCGGTGCGGTCGAATATGTCGCAGGTGTGAATCGCCCACGCCTCCAGCAAGCGCCGCTCCATGCGCGGCAACAGCGCGGGGGCACGGCGGCCAAACTGCCACGCCAGCGTGATATGGGTGGAGGCAATGCGGCGTATCCAGTCGAGGATGAAATCCTGTTCTTCGCGCGACAACACTGCCAGTTCTGCCGCCAGGACCTCGACCTTGAAGAACGTGAATTCTGTATCGAGCCAGACGTGGAGACGCTGCTCGATTTCGGCAGTGGAAAGAGGCTCCAGCGCCATCAGAAAATCGAGGAGGAAAGTTCCTGAATCGCCTTCAGCATGTCGGAATCGTCGGTGACCGCCTGCGCGACCGCCGATTTGCACGCCGAGACGGGGCTGATGCCATCGGCGATGAGCTTGCCGGCGTGTACCAGGAGCCGGGTGGAGGCGCCTTCATCCAGACCGCTGCCCTTGAGGTTGCGGGTCATCTGGGCGAATTTCACCAGCTTGTCGGCTATGGCTTCGCTGACGCCGGATTCGCTGGCGACGATACGGCGCTCGAGTTCGCGGCGCGGGGTAGTCGAATTCCAGTGCGACAAAACGCTGCCGGGTCGATTGCTTGAGATCCTTGAGCACGCTCTGGTAGCCGGGGTTGTAGGAAATCGCCAGACAGAATTCGGGCGTGGCCTCGAGCATCTGCCCCAGTTTTTCCATCGGCAGGGTGCGGCGGTCGTCGGCCAGCGGGTGGATCACGACCATGGTGTCCTTGCGCGCCTCGACAATTTCATCGAGGTAACAGATGCCGCCACAGCGCACGGCGCGGGTGAGCGGGCCGTCCACCCACACCGTTTCGCCACCCTTGACCAGATAGCGCCCGACCAGGTCGGAGGCGGTGAGGTCGTCGTGGCACGACACGGTGATCAGCGGCCGCTTCAGGCGCCACGCCATGTGTTCCATGAAGCGCGTCTTGCCGCAGCCGGTGGGGCCTTTCAGCAGCACCGGAATTTGCTGGCGATAGGCGGCTTCAAACAGCTGGATTTCGTCGCCTACCGGCTCGTAGTAGGGTTCGGTCTCAATCAGGTGGTGGGCGGGGTCGTAGGCCGGTCTGGGCATCACGTTCGCCCCCTCGCCCGCTTGCGGGACCTCGGTGCCCCGCAGGGGTAGAGGGTTGGGGTGAGGGGGCGTAGCTGCAGGTTTGGGCATCATGTCCGTTCCTTCATGCCCTTCCGGGTGGTGATGCCCGTCCGGGTGCTCTACCCCTTCGGGGCACCGAGGTCCTTTGGGGAGAGCATCCGCTTCGCGAGGATGAAGGTTGGGGTGAGGGGCGGGCATCGTCATGTTCTAAAGGATTTTCCTTCATTGATGCATCGTCGGAAACGGCCGATGCATACTAGAAGCAGCCAGCTTCCTGCTTCTTGCGTTCCAGCGCTTTCACTTCCTGATTCCATTTATCCATTTTTTCCTGGGTGTAGCCTTTACGCTGAGCCTCGTCCATGGTGTCCATCACCTTGCCGAGTTTGTCTGCAAGTTTTTCGCAGTTGTTATCGTGCGCCTTTGTCACGCGTTTCTTCGGGGCCGTCGTGTAAGTTTCCAGCTTCACCGCCCCGCTCTTTTCAGCTTCGGTCTCGGTCGTCCTTTTTGGATCGGATTTAGCATGAACAGCAGGCTTGGGGGCGGGCGGTGCGGGTGGTGCAGGATCGATTTCGATTTTGCGTGACTCGCGCGCGTTGGCGCATGGCAGATTGGAATACGTCACCTTGCCCTGCGCGTCGATGCATTTATTGAGGCTATCCGCGTGGCTGATAGCGGCGGAGAATGCCGCTATCACCAGTACCGCAGCGGATTGATGCAAGACGCGCTTGTACATGGTCGTTCCGCTTAATGATCCGCTGAATACTTGTCGTCTTCCACCGCCATTTTGGCATCGAACGCCGCCTGTTTTTCCTGTTCAGCCATGGCGCGTTTACGCGCCAGACGTTTGTCAAGCGCATCGGGACGCTCGTCGACGAATTTTTCGTTGAACAGAACGTGCTTGAGGAAATTCAAACCGAAGTCGAGCAAGGCCTCATCATCCGCGATCAGCAGCGCCATGACATCCGACGGAGATGTCGTAGGTGTCGTTGAAGTTCGGGCTCATGACGAAAGCGCGGAAGCGATCGACATCGTAGCTCGCCATGAAGAACAACTGATTGGAAACGGGCGTGGGTTTGCCGATGGTGGGGCCGGCGGACTTGCGCTTGACCACCAATTGCCGCCAGGCGCGGCCTTTCTCGTCGTATTCCGCCACGCCTTGTTCAGCGCGGTATTCTTCGATACTGAGTGTGCGGTCTTCGAAGTGGCCGAGGCAGTGTTTTTCCTTGACCAGCGCATACGCGGTGCGATCGACGTACTCGTCGGAACGGCGCATGGTCAGCAGGGCGACCGGATAGTAGCGGCATGCGGTGGGGCGATCTCCATACACGCCGCAGCCTTCGGGCTGTCATGAACTGGCAGGCAGTGCCGCCTTCGACCGGCTTTAACTTCACGCCGGGCATGCCTTCCTTGTCCATCTCGAAGGGCACGGAGTACTGTTTGCAGAAACTCGCCAGACGACATGTCCAGGCGCTTTTTCAGACGCAGGATGTCGTAGGGCGTAAGCGGAATGTCGATGTTGCTGCAGCAGGCGTTCCAGCATTTGACGTTGCGATGGCAACGGAACTGAAGCGTGGCGTTTTCCGCCAGCATCGTGGGTTCGACCGGGCTGCCCGCAAACGGGGAGTCCTGGATCATGTCTTTGAATTCGTCTTCGTTCATGTTTCAACCTTACCGGGGCCGTGCCCCCCATCAATAAAACCAGCACAGTCGGGAATGCGAGCTTACGCGTTTTCGGCTGGATGCTAAACCTTGTCGCGATTACTGTTTTGACAACCGGAAAAAAACCGGGCGCCAGAAGGCGCCCGCTATTCCGGGTCGCCTTGATTCATACGGCGGCGCCCGGAGTTTACAAGCTAAGCGACTCCTTAGTGAGCAGCAGCCTTGAACAGCTTGGACTTGTCGACCAGATCCACGTGGGCGCGCTTGAAGCAGTTCCACTGTTTGGTGTTCTTGTCGTACACGGAGTTCACGAAGCAATGCCAGTTCTCTTCGTCGACGAAGTTCTTGTCGATGCGGTAGTAGAAGCCGGGGTAACGGCTTTCCTGACGGAACTGGATGTGCTTCATGTGAGCTTCGGCGGTCAGGATGCGATGGTAGTTTTCCCAGGCGCGCAGCAGTTCGTGCAGGTCTTTTGCACGCATCTTCTCGGCGTCTTCCTTCAGCATGTTCAGCTTCTCTTCCGCCACGGCCAGCATCTTGTCGTTGGTGGTGTAGTAGGTGGCGACACCGGCAACGTACTCGTCCATGATCTTCTGCAGACGGAACTGCAGCATCTTGGGCGTGATGTAGTTGGGGTTGACGTCGATCGCCGTGGTGTAGTCCTTGTGCTCCAGGTAGGTACGCACCGGCTTGTAGATTTCTTCCACCAGCTGCTCGACGGAGGTGTCCAGCTCGGGCTTCCAGTCCTTGTTGTCGATGCAGTACTTGACCATGGACTTGGCGCACATGCGGCCTTCGGCGTGCGAGCCGGAGGAGAACTTGTGGCCGGATGCGCCCACGCCGTCGCCGGCGGTGAACAGACCCTTGACCGTGGTCATGGAGCGGTAGCCCCAGTTCCAGCCCTTGGGCAGGTGAGCCGGGATCTTGCCCGGCATCGGCGTGATCTTCGGTGGTCGGTGCGCCGACGTCGTCGGGACCGGACACCCAGATGCCGCAGCAACCGGAATGCGAACCCAGCAGGTAGGGCTCGGTCGGCATCAGTTCGGAGTTTTTCTTCTCCGGCTCGATGTTTTCACCGACCCAGATACCGCACTGGCCGATGCACATGTCGAGGAAGTCTTCCCAGGCTTCGGCTTCCAGATGCTTCACTTCGCGCGGCGTCAGCGTTTCACGCAGCTTGGCCAGGGCGGTCACGGTGTCCATGTAGATGGGGCCGCGGCCTTCCTTCATCTCCTTCAGCATCAGGTGGTTGCGCAGGCAGGAAGCGGGAACGGCAGCCTGGCCATAGGGCGGGTAGTCGTTCAGCATTTCCTTGTTGCGAGCCATGTAGACTTCGCCGTTGGCGTTGACGGCTTGGCCTTGAACAGCAGGAACCATGCGCCGACCGGGCCGTAACCGTCCTTGAAGCGGGCGGGCACGAAACGGTTTTCCATCATGGTCATCTCGGCGCCGGCTTCAGCAGCCATGGCGTAGGTCGAACCTGCGTTCCACACCGGGTACCAGGCGCGGCCGGTACCTTCACCCACGGAACGCGGACGGAAGATGTTCACGCAACCACCGGCGGCCAGCAGAATCGCCTTGGCCTTGTACACCACGACTTTGTTTTCGCGGGTCGAGAAACCAACGGCACCGGCAATAGCGGTTCGGGTCGTTCTTGTCGTTGACCAGCTTGACGATGAAGATGCGCTCTTCGATGCGATCCATGCCCAGCGCTTTCTTCGCGGCTTCAGCGACGATCCACTTGTAGGATTCGCCGTTGATCATGATCTGCCATTTGCCGGAACGCACGGGCTTGCCGCCGTCTTTCAGCGGGGTCAGGCCTTGCGCGCCGTCGTGACGTTCACCGTTTTCGTCGGTCTTCCAGATTGGCAGGCCCCATTCTTCGAACAGGTGCACGGATTCGTCAACGTGACGGCCCAGATCGTAGGCCAGGTCGTCGCGGGTGATGCCCATCAGGTCGTTGGAGACCATGCGGGCGTAGTCGGCGGGATCCTGCTCGGGGCCGATGTAGGTGTTGATCGCGGACAGACCCTGCGCCACGGCGCCGGAACGGTCCATGGCGGCCTTGTCGACCAGCTTGATTTTGAGATCGATGCCGGACTCGGCTTTGGCCGCCTCAGCCCAGCGCATGACTTCATACGCGGCGCCGCAGCAAGCCATGCCGCCGCCGATCAGCAGGATGTCGACTTCTTCCTGGACTACTTCGGGATTACCAAATTCTCCAGCCATTTTATTTACCTCTCTAATCGATTACTTGCGGATCAGTTCAGCAGGGTTGCCAGCACGGTAGCCACCCATCACTGCGTGTGAAGAAACCGGTCTTGGTGATGTTGGCCATCTTCGGCGATGGGCTTGCCACCGTAACGGATCAATGGAACCTTCGGGCGTGGTGCGGATCGGGAACTTGAAGCGCTTCAAGTTGCCGTTGCGGAACTTGATGGTCCACATGATGGAGTCGGAACCGCGCAGCGGCTGCACCATGCCGCCCAGCGGCACGACGTCGGCGTAGTGGCGACACTTCGATGGCTTGCTGCGGGCAAATCTTCACGCAGGAATAGCACTCCCAGCACTGCTCGGGTTCCTGGTTGTAGGCACGCATGGCGTGGCCGGTTTCAGAACCGTCTTTGTCCAGCTTCATCAGATCGTGCGGGCAGATGTACATGCAAGCGGTCTTGTCCTGACCCTTGCAGCCGTCGCACTTGTCGGTACGAACATAGGTTGGCATTACAGTCTCCTAAAGTTAGCTAACTCCGCGATCGTCGCGGTCCGTTTTGGATGCCTGAACCTGAACCTTGGCCGGGGCGTGTCGCGAATCCGCTTCCGGTCGGGTTCAATGCTCCGAAAAAGGTTACTTGGCCGAGTGACCTTTCAACTCGACCTTGACGTTCTGTTCCGCACTCAGGCCGGCGTAGTACTTCTGCAGCACCTTGGCGACTTCCGGGCGGCTGAATTCGACCGGCAGATCCTGGCCTTCGGACAGCATGGCGCGGACCTTGGTGCCGGACAGCAGGATGCGGTCGTCCTTGGTGTGCGGGCAGGTGCGCTGCGAGGCCATGCCGCCGCACTTGTTGCACCAGAAGGTCCAGTCGATGTTCATGTTCTTGGTTTCGAGCGAGCCAGCCGGAATCTCGTCGAAAATCTTCTGCGCGTCGAACGGGCCGTAGTAGTCGCCCACGCCGGCATGGTCGCGGCCGACGATCAGGTGCGAACAGCCGTAGTTCTGGCGGAACAGGGCGTGCAGCAGCGCTTCGCGCGGACCGGCGTAGCGCATGTCCAGCGGGTAGCCGGCCTGGATCACGGTGTTCGGGGCGAAGTAGTTGTCGATCAGGGTGCTGATGGCCTCGGAACGCACTTCGGCGGGGATGTCGCCCGGCTTCAGCGCGCCCAGCAGGGAGTGGATCAGCACGCCGTCCATGGTTTCGATGGCGATCTTGGCCAGGTATTCGTGCGAGCGGTGCATCGGGTTGCGGGTCTGGAACGCGGCGACCTTGGACCAGCCCAGCTTCTCGAAGGCGGCGCGGGTCTCGGCCGGGGTCATGAACTGGTCGCCGTATTCTTCCTTGAAGGTGCCGGTGGACAGCACCTTGACCGGGCCGGCCAGGTTGTACTCGACCCTGTTCCATGACCATCTTGACGCCGGGGTGCTCGAGGTCGGTGGTCTTGTAGACCTGCATGCACTCGTGCGCCTTGTCGATGGCGTACTTTTCGGTCACCTTCATGGTGCCCATGATTTCGCCGGTTTCGCCATCGACCAGCGCGATGTCCGAGCCGACTCTGATGCTCTGACCGGTGACCTCGTCGGTGGACAGGGTGACGGGAATCGGCCAGAACAGGCCGTTGGCCATTTTGTAGCCGTCGCACACGCCCTGCCAGTCGGAATGGGTCATGAATCCATCCAGCGGGGTGAAGCCGCCGATGCCCATCATGATGAGGTCGCCGGTTTCGCGCGAGGTCATCTTGACCTTGGGCAGAGAAGCGGCGCGGGCTTTTTCGGCGGCGAGTGCGTCGCCCGTCAGCAACAGAGGTTTGAGTTCACCGCCACCGTGGGGGCGTACCAGTTTGGACATGCTGTCTCCGATCGCTAGATTTAGGATATTTAAGTCGAAGCAGGATAGCACCCGGCTTTGCGCCTGAATAATGCTTTATTTTTATTTACTGATAAGCGGCTTTGATGTTGGCTGCGGGGACGAAAAAGCCCGGACTGGCCGGGCTTTGAAGTCCTTCATGGCATCGGCTTACGCGTCGAGGAAGGCGGGCATGTCGCTTTGCTCGGTTCTAATGACGGGCGGTCTCGGTGGCGGTATGCACTCCTTATCGCTGAAGCCCTTGAATCCAGCGGGAATAAATCTTATCGGCAAGGGTATGGAGCCGATGGGTTCTATTCCCCACGTCTGACTGCATGGCGGCCGCGGACTGCACCGCCGGGCTTGAACTGGCGGCAATTTCATCGGCACCGTTTTCGCACCAGCTTGCAATCAGTTCCGGCGTCATTTCGACATGGCATTGCATCCCGAGATGGCGGTCGTTCAACACGAAAGCCTGGTTGGCGCAATGCGCACTTTCGAGCACACGCACGGCACCCGGTGGAATGGAAAAGGTTTCGCCGTGCCAGTGAAAGACGTTCATTGGCTGAGGGGTATCCCCCAGCCAGTCCCGGGATGCATCCGTATCGGTGACGCGCACTTCGCCCCAGCCGATTTCCTTGACCGGGTTGAGCGTGATTGCTCCGCCCAAAGCCTTGGACATGAGCTGGCCGCCCAGGCAATGACCGATCACCGGAACATCCTGTTCGACCGCTTGACGGATCAGCGCCAGTTCCAAAGGAATCCACGGCAAATCATCGTTCACGCTCATGGGGCCGCCCATCAAGCACAGGCCGGAATAGCCGTTAAGCGTGTCAGGCACGGCATCCCCCGCGTCGATGCGCAGCAGTTGCCAGGGGATGGCGTGGCGGTCGAGAAATTCGGCGAAATAACCCGGGCCTTCGGTGGCAGTATGTCGAAAAATCAGAACAGGATTCATGATGCACCTCAAAAAACCACTGCTCCATTTTATGTTACTTGGCGTGTTGTTTGGCAGTGCCGACGCTCGGGCAACCAGTATATCGGTCGTTGGTTTGTTCAAGGACAAGGCCATCGTCAGCATCGACGGCGGCAAGCCGCGCGCCTTGAGTGCGGGGCAATCCATTCAGGGCGTGAAACTGATTTCGGCCGATTCCGACAGCGCAAGTTTCGAAGTCGATGGCAAGCACCGAGCTTTGGGCATGGGGCAATCCTTTGCTGGCGATGCGCAGACGGGGCAGCGCGCCAGCGTTTCGCTCACCGCCGATGTGCGTGGCCACTTTGCCGCAGCCGGGTCGATCAACGGCTATCCGGTGACGTTTTCTGGTCGATACCGGCGCCACTTCGATTGCCGTCAACGCCGCCGAGGCCAAACGCATGGGTCTGGATTACAAGGCCGGGCAAGCCGGCGCGGTCAACACGGCCGCGGGCGTGGTACCGGCCTGGCGTGTGACGTTCAATACCGTCAAGGTGGGCAGCATCACGCTGAATCAGGTTGACGGCATGGTGGTGGAATCCGGCTTGAATGTGCCGTTGCTGGGGATGAGTTTTCTGAACCGGATGGAAATGAAACGCGACGGGCAGACGATGACGCTGACCAGCGCTATTGATCTTCGACCTGCCTTTGAATGCGACAAGGCCTGCATTTGCAGGCCTTGTTTGATTTGGAATGCCGCCATGGGATCTTACTGCTTGGTCTTGTCGCGCTCGATCAGCGCATACGCGCTGTGGTTGTGGATCGACTCGAAGTTTTCGGCCTCCACCACATAGGCGTCGATCAGCGGCTCTGCGTTCATTGCCGCGGCAACATCGCGCACGATGTCTTCGACGAACTTGGGATTGTCGTAGGCGCGTTCGGTGACGAATTTCTCGTCCGGGCGCTTCAGCAGGCCGATACAGTTCGCACGAGGCCTGATCTTCGACTTTGCGCACCAGGTCCTCGATCCACAGGAAACCATTGGTTCGGGCAGTGACGGTGACGTGCGAGCGCTGGTTGTGCGCGCCGTAGTCGGAGATTTTCTTCGAGCAGGGGCACAGGCTGGTCACCGGCACCACGACACCTTGGTGGTGTGGCGTGAACTGGCCTTTTTCGATTGCGCCGATGAAGGTGACTTCGTAATCGAGCAGACTTTGCACGCCGGAGACGGGCGCGGACTTGTTGACGAAATAGGGAAAGCTCATTTCGATGTAGCCGGATTCGGCTTCCAGGCGTTCGACCATCTGGCGCAGCATGTCCTTCGAAGTTCTCGACCGAGATTTCGCGCTCGCGCGTATTGAGAATCTCGATGAAGCGCGACATGTGCGTGCCCTTGAAGTTGTGCGGCAGATACACGTACATGTTGAAGGTGGCGATGGTGTGCTGCACGCCGTCGCTCTTGTCGGCCACGCGCACCGGGTGGCGAATGCTCTTGATGCCGACCTTGTTGATGGCGATTTGCCGGGTGTCGGCCGAGCCTTGCACGTCGGGCATGCAAATGGGGTCGCAAATCTGGTTCATGGGTACTCCTGATCGGGATGCAGTTTAGACTCAGTATAAACTGCCAGAATAGTTGAGTAAACTACTCGGATAATAATTTTCGAACGCGGGTTTCGATTCCGGCGCTATCCAGCCCGCATTCGGCCAGCATTTTTGCAGGGTCGCCGTGTTCGATGAAATCGATCGGGCAAACCCAGATGGATGACCGGGACGTGGATTCCGAGTTCCGCCAGCGCCTCGGCGCAAGCCGCGCCGGCGCCGCCTGCGATCGCGTTTTCTTCCAGTGTCACCAGCAGCCGATGGCTTTGCGCCAGTTGCGCGCAGCAGATCCACGTCCAGCGGCTTCACGAAGCGCATGTCGGCCACGCTGGCGTTGAGCGTCTCGGCGGCTTCGAGGGCGGGCGCCACCAGGCTGCCGAAGGCGATCAGGGCGACGTCATGGCCGCTGGCGGCGCAGCATCGCCTTGCCGATTTCCAGGGGTGCAAGGCCCGGTTCGATCGCGGCGCCCGGCGCCGCTGCCGCGCGGGTAGCGCACGGCTGATGGGCCGTCATGCAGAAAGGCCGTGGTCAGCAGGCGGCGGCATTCGTTTTCGTCCGAAGGTGCGGCGATCAGCATATTGGGAATGCAGCGCAGATAGCTCAGATCGAAACTGCCGGCATGGGTCGGGCCATCCGCGCCGACCAGTCCGGCACGGTCGATGGCCAGCATCACCGGCAGGTTTTGCAGGGCGATATCGTGGATCAGCTGATCGTAGGCGCGCTGCAGGAAGGTCGAGTAAATCGCGACCACCGGTTTGATACCTTCGCAAGCCAGACCGGCGGCAAAGGTCAGCGCGTGCTGTTCGGCAATGCCGACGTCGAAATAGCGCTTGGGGAAGTCCTGCGAAAAACGCACCAGCCCGGAGCCTTCGCGCATCGCCGGGGTGATGCCGACCAGACGCGTATCCGCCGCGGCCATGTCGCACAGCCAGTCGCCGAAGATTTGCGTGTAAGCGGGTTTGCCAGCGGATTTTTCGGCCGACGCCTGCCAGCCGGGTCGAAGCGGGAAACGCCGTGATACAGACAGGGATTGGCTTCGGCGGGCGCGTAGCCCTTGCCTTTCCTGGTGACGATGTGCAGGAACTGCGGGCCGCTGAGCTGCTTGATGTTGGATAGCGTATCGAGCAGCACGTCGAGATCGTGGCCGTCGATGGGGCCGATGTAGTTGAAGCCGAATTCCTCGAACAGCGTGCCGGGCAGTCACCATGCCCTTCATGTGTTCCTCGGCGCGCTTGGCGAGTTCCTTGATCGGCGGCACGGCCGACAGCACTTTTTCGCCCGCGCGGCGCGCGGCTGCGTAGAAGCGCCCGGACATCAGCCGCGCCAGATAATTGTTGAGCGCGCCGACGTTGGGCGAGATCGACATGTCGTTGTCGTTCAGCACCACCAGCAAGGGCAGATCGGTGGCACCGGCGTTGTTCAGCGCTTCGAACGCCATGCCGGCGGTCATCGCGCCGTCGCCGATGACCGCCACGGCACGCTGGCTCGATCCGGTCTGACGGAAAGGCCTCGGCCATGCCGAGTGCGGCGGAAATCGAGGTGCTGGAATGGCCGGTGCCGAAGGCATCGAATTCGCTTTCGCTGCGGCGCGGGAAACCGGCGATGCCGCCACCCTGGCGCAGCCCGGCCATGGCCGCACGACGGCCGGTCAGGATTTTGTGCACGTAGGTCTGATGGCCGACGTCCCAGACGATGCGGTCGTCAGGGGTGTCGAACACGTAATGCAGCGCGATGGCGAGTTCCACCGTGCCGAGATTGGAGGCCAGATGTCCGCCGGTCTGGGCGACGGACTCGATCAGGAATTCGCGCAGCTCCGCCGCCAGTTGCGGCAGGTCGTCGGGCGCCATGGCGCGCAAATCCATCGGCGAGCCAATGCGGTCGAGCAGTGGATAGGCCATGTCAGAATGCCCGCTCGACGACAAAATCGGCCAGCTGACGCAGGCGGGTGGCGTCTGCGCCAAACCCATTCAGGGCAGTCAATGCTTCGGCGCGCAGTTCGTGCGCCAGTTCACGGGCACGCGTCGCGCCCAGCAGGCTTACATAGGTGGGTTTGTTGTTGGCCGCATCCTTGCCCGCGGTCTTGCCCAGCGTGGCGGTGGTCGCTTCGGCGTCGAGCACGTCGTCCACCACCTGAAACGCCAGGCCGATGCACTTGGCGTAATGATCGAGCGCGGCCAGTCGCATCTTTCCAGCTGCCGCAATGCGCGCCCAGCAGCACCGAGGCGCGGATCAGCGCGCCGGTTTTGTGGATGTGCATGAATTCGAGCTCGGTCAGGTCGAGCGGTTTGCCCACGCTGGCCAGATCGATCGCCTGTCCGCCCGCCATGCCGCGCGAACCGGCAGCCTGCGCCAGCAAGCTGCACCATTTCCAGTTGACTGTGCGGCGTCGTCGGTCAGCGGCAGGTTCGACGAGGATTTCGAACGCCAGACTTTGCAGCGCGTCGCCGACCAGCAGGGCGGTGGCCTCGTCGAATTCCACATGCACGGTGGGCTTGCCGCGACGCAAGGCGTCGTCGTCCATGGCCGGCATGTCGTCGTGCACCAGCGAATAGGCGTGGATCAGCTCGACCGCAGCGGCCGCATGTTGCACACACTCCGACGTCGGCTCCGGTGACTTCACCCGCCGCAAAGACCAGCAGCGGGCGCACCCGCTTGCCGCCGCCCAGCACGGCATAGCGCATCGCCTCGTGCAGATCGCTGCGGTGCAATGTCGGGCAGGTGGCAGCAGTGCGGCCAGCACGCTTTCGATGCGCGACTGGCAGGCCTGTGTCCAGGCGGTGAAATCAGTCATCGCTGCCTTCAGATCTTGAATGGTTTCAACAATGCCGTTTTCCAGAATCTTCACCTGTTGTTCGACATCGGCCAGTTGCTGGCGGCAAAACTGCAGCAACTGCGGCGCCGCGTTTGTAGGCGGCCAGCGAGGCTTCCAGCGGCAACTGGCCGGATCTCCATTTCGTCCACAATGGCTTCCAGTTCGGCCAGTGCAGACTCGTAATCTTTGGGTGGAGCGGCGGCGCGGGATTTGGCCATGGAAATACGAACCCGGCAGAGGCAAAGGCCATTACTTTAACAAATTCAGGCAGCGACACCGCTCAATTGCGAGCGTGCTAACATTCCCGATATGCCTGTGATAGAAATCAGCCGTACCGCTTCCTCGGGGAGGTCTGTGTTGCCAAGCGTATTCATCCGTAAATCCGGTGGCCTATCATCTTCCAGCCCACTGCCGGAGGGGTCTTGGTTTTGAGTAGGGTCCGCCCTCATGAGCGATCTCGCCGAATCCAGCGCCTTGTCGCTAAGCTCGCCTCAGTTGCCAGTTTCCTGGTACTTCGATCCAGCCATTTATGACCTGGAGCTGAAACATCTGTTCAAGTACGGCCCGGGCTATGCGGGCCATCAGTTGATGGTGCCCGGAAGCGGGCGACTATCATGCGCTGGAAGTGTTCGACGGCGCAAGAATGCTGGTGAACAGCGGATCCGGAGCATCGAGACTGCTGTCCAACGTCTGCCGTCACCGCCAGGCCATGATGCTGCAGCGGGCGCGGCAAGCTGCCAGTCAACAGCAATATCGTCTGCCCGATCCATCGCTGGACCTACGACAGCCAGCGGCACGCTGCTGGGTGCACCGGAGTTTCCCGGCAATCCCTGCCTGAATCTGAACCGCACCGGCCTGCAAACCTGGCAGGGACTGCTGTTCGCCGGCGAGTCGCGATGTGAACGCCGATCTGGCCGGCATGCAGGCTGCGCGCGAGCTGGATTTTTCCGGCTTCATGCTCGATCGGGTGGAGGTCACGCACTACGCCTGCAACTGGAAGACCTTCATCGAGGTGTATCTGGAGGATTACCACGTCGCGCCCGCGTCATCCCGGTCTCGGGCATTTCGTCACCTGCGACGATCTGAAATGGGAATACGGCGACTGGTGGTCGGTGCAGACGGTGGGCGTGAACCGTGGACTGACCAAGGCCGGGTCGCCGGTGTACGGGAAATGGCAGGAGCAGCTGCTGGCCTACCGCAGGGCCATGTGCCCGCGCATGGCTCGATCTGGCTGACCTATTACCCGGGTCTCATGGTCGAGTGGTATCCGCATGTGCTGGTGGTGTCGTCCATCGTTCCCACCGCCATCGAATCGTGCATGAACGTGGTCGAGTTCTATTACCCGGAAGACATCATGCTGTTCGAGCGTGCCTTCATCGAGGCCGAACAGGCGGCCTACCACGAAACCGCGCTGGAGGACGAGGATATCTGCCTGCGCATGCACGAAGGCCGACGCGCACTGTACAAGCAGGGCATCTCGGAAACCGGGCCGTATCAGTCGCCCCTGGAAGACGGCATGATGCATTTCCATGCATTCCTGCGGCGCGAAATCGAACCGCATCTCAAGTAAGTTTCTTCTTGCGCAGGCTGCGTTATCGCCCTCCCGGCGGGCCGGCATGAAATCAGGCTGGATGCTGGTGGCCGCCACGCTGTTTGCGTTGATGGGGGTGCTGGTGAAGCAGGCGTCACCCCGCTTTTCCAGCGCGGAACTGGTGTTCTACCGTTCGGCGTTCGGTCTTGTCGCCATCTGGCTGGTGATCGTGGCCCGCAACCGGCAGGTATGGGCGCCGCTTGCCACACCGCACCTGTCGGCCCATTTCTGGCGCGGCCTGTCAGGTTTCTCCGCGCTGGTGCTGTTCTTCTACGCCATCGGGCGTTTGCCTCTGGCGACGGCGGTCACGCTCAATTACACCGCGCCGCTGTTTCTGGCCGTGCTGTCGGTCGTGTGGCTGCGTGAACGGCATGGGCGCGGCCTGGTGCTGGCGGTGCTGCTCGGGTTTGTCGGCATCGTGCTGCTGCTGCGTCCACAGGTGCAGAATCAGGCGTGGCTGCCGGCGGCGGCCGGACTGGCCTCGGGCATGCTGGCAGCCGTCGCCTATGTCAACGTCAAGCAGTTGGGGCGGCTGGGCGAACCCGAATGGCGCGTGGTGTTTTATTTCACCCTGCTCGCCACGCTGGGCGGCGGCGCCTGGATGGCCGTGGCCGGATTTCACCGGCCGCGGGCTGGCGACTGGCTTGGCCTTGCCGGCATCGGCATCACCGCCACCCTGGCGCAACTGGCTTTGACCCGGGCCTATCATCGCGGCCGCACGCTCACGGTAGGCGCGCTTGCCTATACCACCGTGGCGTTTTCCGCTGTCTATGGCATGCTGCTGTTCGACGAGCATTTGCCGCCGATAGCCTGGATCGGCATGGCGCTGGTCGTGCTGGCCGGTATTATCGCGGTACGCACTGCTTCGCCGGCGGCGGATTCGTTATAGTTGAACCTGTTAGGGTAGAGAAGGGATTGCAATGATCAGTCTAAGCGCCAAAGACAATCGGGTGGAAGTGACCGTGATGGGACAGTTTACCCGCGCGGATTATCAGGAATTCGAGGAAGCCGTGAGCCATGGCATCCAGTTTCAGGGCAAGGTCAACCTGCTGTTCGACCTGCGCGACATGTTGTCCTACAGCCTCGATGTGGCCTGGGAGGAACTCAAATTTTCGCGCGAACACAAGAACGATTTCGGGCGAATTGCGCTGCTGACCGGCGATCAATGGGTGGCCTGGAGCCTATGGGTGAATCGCATGTTCATGTCCGCCGATATCCGCCTGTTCGACGATCTCGAGATGGCGGAATCCTGGGTAAGCGTGATGGATATGCCGACTTCCGCTGCATGAATGCATTGGCCATTTTGGCAATGCATCATCAAGTCAGTGCATTGGCCATTTTGGCAAGGCATCATCAAATCACTGCATTGGCCATTTTCGACAATGCAAAAGTCAAAAAACCGGGGTCAACCGCGGGCCAGCTCAGCCTGAATCGCGGCAAAGCTCTGCGCCACTTCGCTGGTGACGACATCAACGCCCAGTTGCTTGGATAACTGGGACAGGGACAACAAGCCCCGCACCATGGGGCGGCCTTCCACCGTTTCCATCACCAGGGCATGCTGGCGGCCGCTGGCTTTCAGCGTGGCCAGCACATGACCCGCTTTCGCGCTCTTGACGTCATCCAGACTGACTGCCTCCAGTTGCGCCACCGGGGTCATGATGTCGGCCACCAGAACCTCATCCCTGCGTATGCCCCGGCTCTGCACCACCTGCATGGGCTTTTCCCCGTAAATGTCGGTGCTGGTGATAATCCCGGCCACCCGGTCCTGCTCGTCCATTACGAACAGCAGCCGGATCTTGCGGCGGAGCATGCGTTCTTCCGCCTGCTTGACGGTATCGCCCGGCGTGGCGATGAACGCGGTCAGGCGGCTAAAATCGGTCATCACGTCCAGCGCGGGATTGTCGAGCGTGACCCGGTCAGGGAGCACGCAGGCAGGACGCAGCAGTCCCGCGGACAGGTCCAGATGCTGCACGGACAGACGGCTATAGCTTGCAGTATTCATGGTGATCCTCCGGCTATCGACACGACGGGAAATTGTCATCGGCCATACTCGCGCCGTTTACCGAGCTTGTCCACTCAAGAAAATTTGGTTTCGCATAAAGCTTATTTTGAGCGGGCCGGGGCTGACCCGGAAGGTAGTCTGAATATTTCCCGATTGTCGTAGTACTCGACCCGGGCATTGGCCGCATCCCAACCGGGTATGCCCTGCACCGGCAGCGCGGGAAGCTGGCGCGGGCTTTCGATACCTGCGAGGGCGGCGGTGGCGTGTTCGTCGGCGTGTTGCGGGTCGAGACTGTCCGGCTGGAAACTCTCAGACCCGAGCAGCAGGCATTTGCCGGTCATGGCCGGGAAAGGGCTGAGCGCCTTCTCCAGCAGGGCGTGGCCGACGACGACGAAGTGCATGCGGGCCATCACCTGATCGCGTTTTCGCCAGAACAGTTCATGCCATCGGAGTTGCGCGAGCAGCACGGGTAGCGCCGGATCCCGGGACATGACCAGGACGCCGCTTTCGTCGAGCACGGTCAGCGCATCGCGGCGGCGGCCGCGCAGACTGCCGGTTTCAAACGCCATGGCGTCCGTGTGGGCGGCATTGAGCGCGGCCTTGAAGTGCGGAAAGCGCAGCCACACCAGCGCATTCATCAGGTCGTGCCAGTTGTCCGGACGGGTCGGAATGCCGCCGGTTTGCAGGATATGAGATTCGTAGTCGCGCGCGGACAGGCGACCATCGGGTGCGATGAAACGAAGCGGCAACTTGCGGGCGTTGACGATACCGAGTTGGCTTGCCAGTGCGGTGAGGTTTTTCCGGTCCGGAAAGCAATGATCCGGCGCCAGGACCTCGATCAGCGTCCGGTACGGTTCAAACGCG
This sequence comes from uncultured beta proteobacterium, assembly GCA_963726485.1. Classification (GTDB taxonomy): domain Bacteria; phylum Pseudomonadota; class Gammaproteobacteria; order Burkholderiales; family Thiobacillaceae; genus Thiobacillus. The sequence goes on from CAVSCL010000011.1 coordinate 90,288, forward strand.
GGATGCCGGAATTTCATTTGACTGGACCCAGGATCTTTCGCGGGCTTCAAAGCAGCAGGGCGGAAAAGCTTGGCTTGGCTGCGGCTTCCAGGTCTACCGGGCCTTGCCTCCGCCGCGCCGCTGGCTGAAGGGATGCCTCGGCACTTGCGGCGGGCGACCGCGCGAGGCGGGGTCGGGTTTGCCCCTGGCGGGGGGGGTGTGCCGCGCGCCTTCGGGACGGGTGCCGGTGCCTGCGGGCTGAAACAGCGGGATGAGGTGTTTCCTGCTGTTGCCGACGAGGTCACCGCGCCCCATTTCTTTAAGCGCTTCGCGCAGCAGCGGCCAGTTTTCGGGATCGTGATAGCGCAGGAAGGCTTTGTGCAATCGCCGGGTGCGGCCCTGGCGCACCACGTGCACCGCCTCGCTCTTGCCGCCCAGCACCTTTTTCAGGGGATTCTTTTCCGTGTGGTACATGGCGGTGGCGAGCGCCATCGGGGTGGGCAGAAAGGTCTGCACCTGATCGAGGCGGAAGTCATGCTGTTTGAGCCAAAGCGCAAGATTCAGCATGTCTTCATCGGTGGTGCCGGGATGCGCGGCGATGAAGTAGGGGATCAGGTACTGCTTTTTGCCGACCGCTTTGGAGGCGGCTTCGAACATCTCCTTGAAGCGGTCGTAGGCACCCATGCCCGGTTTCATCATTTTGGACAGCGGCCCGGCCTCGGTGTGCTCGGGTGCGATCTTGAGATAGCCGCCGACGTGGTGCTGCACCAGTTCCTTGACGTATTCCGGCGAGCGCACCGCGAGGTCGTAGCTGCAGGCCCGAGCTGATGAGGATCTTCTTGATGCCGGGCAGCGCACGCGCGCGGCGATACATGTGAATCAGCGGCGTGTGGTCGGTGTCGAGGTTGTCGCAGATGTCGGGGAACACGCAGGAGAGGCGACGACACGCCTGCTCGATTGGCTTCGACTTGCACGCCATCCGGTACATGTTGGCGGTGGGGCCGCCGAGGTCGGAAATGACGCCGGTGAAGCCGGGCGTCTTGTCGCGGATCGCCTCGATTTCGCGGATCACCGAATCCTCGGAACGGCTCTGGATGATGCGGCCTTCGTGCTCGGTGATCGAGCAGAAGGTGCAGCCGCCGAAGCAGCCGCGCATGATGTTGACCGAGAAGCGGATCATCTCCCATGCCGGGATTTTCGCGTCGCCGTAGCTCGGATGCGGCGCGCGCGCGTAGGGCAGGTCGTAGACCCGGTCCATGTCCTCGGTCGTGAGCGGAATAGGCGGCGGGTTGAGCCAGACGTCGCGCTCGCCGTGCGCCTGACGCAAGGCGCGCGCATTGCCGGGGTTGGATTCGAGGTGGAACACGCGCGAGGCGTGGGCGTAAAGCGTCGGATTGTTTTTCACCTGATCGTAATCGGGGAGACGGATCACGGTGCGCGCGCGCACTTCCTGGCGGGCGGCGAGGCGCTCGGCCTTGGAAACGATGCGGACTGGCGCGGTCCCCTCAGCGTTTGAGCGGTGGGACCGTCGGCCGTCATCGCGTAGGGATCGACGTGGGCGTCGATGGCGCCGGGGGTGTCGAGTTCGGTTGACAAGACTTCCAGCCAGCGGGTTTCCGGCAACCAGTCGCGCGCAACCATAAAACCCGTGCCGCGCACATCGCGGATGTCGCCGATTTTTTCGCCCTTGGCCAGGCGATGTGTCACGTCCAGCAGCGCGCGTTCGGCGTTGCCGAAAATCAGCAGGTCGGCCTTGGAATCCGGCAGTACCGAGCGGCGCACATTGTCGGACCAGTAATCGTAATGCGCGATGCGGCGCAAGCTTGCCTCGATGGAACCGATTATCACCGGCGTGCCGGGGAAGGCTTCACGGCAGCGCTGTGCGTACACCGTCAGCGCACGGTCAGGCCGCCTGTTGGGCTCGGCGTTGGGCGTATAGGCGTCGTCGGAGCGGATTTTGCGGTCGGAGGTGTAGCGGTTGACCATGGAATCCATGTTGCCCGCCGTCACACCGAAATACAGCGCAGGCTTGCCCAGTGCGCGAAACGGCTCGGCCGAATGCCAGTCCGGCTGGCTGATGATGCCGACGCGGTAGCCCTGCGCCTCCAGCAGCCGCCCGACCAGCGCCATGCCGAAGCTGGGGTGGTCGATGTAGGCGTCCCCCGTCACCAGGATCACATCGCACGCGTCCCAGCCGAGCGCGTCCATCTCGGCGCGCGACATCGGCAGGAAGGGCGCCGTGCCGAAGCGCGCCGCCCAGTGCTTGCGTTGGGAAAACAGGGGCTGAGTCATGGAGTGCCTATCCGCGAAGTCGCGCAAAAAACCCGAAGAATTTCTTGGCGTTTCTTCGCGTCCTTCGCGGACGAAAGGTTCAGCGTACCGCCAGCAATTCCACGTCAAACACCAGAGTCGCGTTCGGCGGAATCACGCCACCCGCTCCGTGTGCGCCGTAGCCGAGCCTGGGCGGAATGGTGAGTTTGCGTTTGCCGCCGATTTGCATCCCGGCTACGCCCTGATCCCAGCCGGCAATCACCTGGCCCATGCCGAGGCGAAATTCAAACGGCTCGTTGCGGTCGACGCTGGAATCGAATTTGGTGCCGTCGCTGAGCCAGCCGGTGTAATGCACGGATACAAACTGGCCTGCACGGGCGGTATCGCCATTGCCGGGGGAGAGGTCTTCGATGAGTAGAGAGTCAGTCATGGTTAGCACCGAATGAATAGAGGCGCGTATTTTACCCGTTAACGCAGCCTTCCAGATGCCTCTTACCTCGAACTGGCCTTAAGATTGGGCATGCCGCTGGCCACACTCGACGCAGATTTGCGGAAGGCCGCAAAGAAGGCGGGCGTGAAAAGATTTGCTTGAAACCCCAAACGGGATCCATCGCTATCTGAGAATGGGGTCTAACGTGATGGAGCGACGTGTTGGGCGCCATTTGCATTCCGTCTCTCCAGAATTACCAGCGCGATTCCACCGAGTATGGCTACGGACGCCAATACCAAGCGCAGGGTTACGGACTCACCGAGGAAAGCGATACCACCCAAGGCCGCAATGACCGGAACGCTGAGTTGCACTGTCGCGGCGTGGGTTGCTTTCAACGCAGGTAATACCGTGTACCAAATGGCGTACCCTATTCCGGAAGCCAGCGCGCCCGACGAAACCGCGTACCACAATCCAGCGCTATCCAGAGAAACGCCGTCATGCATGAGTATGCTCAATCCTGCCGCGATAGGAACAGCGCGCAGGAAATTCCCCGCCGTTACCCTGGTGGGATCGCCCGCACCCTTTCCGCGCAAAGAATAGACGCCCCAGGCAACCCCGGCACTCAACATCAACAGGGAACCGAGCAGGGGCGGCGCAGAAAGACCTGGCGACAACAGACCAACCAGTCCTCCGAGGGCAAGCGCGAAACCGGCGAGCTGCAGCCTCAGGAAGCGCTCTCCCGCCCAAATGCCATGGCCGATCATCGTCGCCTGGACAGCGCCAAAGAGCAGCAGCGCACCCGTTGAGGCCGGCAGGCTCACGTACGCAAAAGAAAAGCCAGCCGCATAAACAAACAACGCGAGTGCCGATAGCCAGTTGCCCCTGCCGGTATGTGCGCCGTGACTCATTCGCGCGACCAACCAAAGCATTATCGCTCCGGAGGTCAGTCGGATGGTGGTGAAGCTCGCTGCGTCAATGCTGGTGTGTTTTAGAGCCACACGACACAGCAGCGAATTGCATGCAAATGCAATCATGGCCAGCGACGTCAGGGCAATTACGCGTGCGTACGACATCTCACTCCCTCAGGCAGCACCCTGGGGCGTCCAACGTAGAGGTGACCGACGCTGCGCGGCTTCATCGCGCAGCGTCCAGCGACCGAAGGGAGCGAGGTCGACCGCCATGTTAGAGCCCATGAAGGACGATCTCGGTACGGAAGAGACGGGTACGCACTGAACCAAAGGCAATGGCCTCAAGACGACGAGACGCCTCTACTTCAGCGGCGAGTAAGTCAGCAAAAAAGTCAGTCAGTTTCTTACCTTTAAGCCCTTCCACGCATGCACAGAAGTCCAGGGATTCGTTGTGCGTAAATCGCCGACCAGGAACAGTGGCGATAGCTGAAGCCACGATACCGTAGCGAAGATATGGGTAGACCTGTTTGTGTTTGGTCGCCTTTGCGCTGTAAGTAAGGACGTCGTGCGTAGAGATGTTCGTTTTGAATTCCATTACCACGCGGGGGATGGAAACGTCCTCGCTCTTTTGCTCGAACACGCAGAGATCGGTTTGAAATGCCGAGTTGCCACGAACGGGGCGTTTCACGTTCACAGTTTGCGAGAGTTGATTATCAACTGTGACTTGATACAACAAGGCTGCGCCACGCTTAACAAGCAAGGGCGGAGGAAGAATTGCTTCCGCAACTTCTTTGCAACTTCGACAAATTCGCTTTCGGCAGCCATAGGGTGTGGGCTCTAACGTTAATTCAACTGCAAAATTGCCATGTAACCCAAACGGCCTTGCAATCTAATGGGGTCTCGACCATGCTAACTTCCTGATTAAGCAGTTGATCAAAAAACAAACATGGCGTCTCCGTCTGGCAAAGACGACACTTCCGCGAAACCCCGTTTGATGGACAAGGTGCGCAGTCGCATCCGAACCTGGCATTACAGCTAGCGCGCGGATCAAGCTTATACCCACTGGATTAAACCGTATATCTTCTTCCACGGCCGCGTCCGCCAAATTCTACGATGCATCATTTGAGCGCCGCCGGACCGGCTCAGCGCCACTCCGGCGGCAGGTAGTTGGCGTCAGGGTCGGCCTCGATGGGGATTTCCTTGACGATGCTGGCGTCCGCGGCCTTGTCGCGCAGCACGATCTGCGGGAAGGCGAGCACGACGGCAACCATCAACACCTGGATGCCGACGAAGGGCAGGGCGCCCCAGTAGATGTCGCTGGTTTTGACTTCTCTCGGCGCGACGCTTTTGAGATAGAACAGGGCGAAACCGAACGGCGGATGCATGAAGGAAGTCTGGATGTTCACTGCGAGCATCACGCCGAACCAGATGGGATCGATGCCCAGTTTGTAGGTGATCGGGGCGATCAGCGGCACGATGATGAAGGCGATCTCGAAAAAATCGAGGAAGAAAGCCAGGGTGAAGACCAGCAGGTTGACCGCCACCAGAAATCCCAGCATGCCGCCGGGCAGATGCGCGAACAGATGCTCGACCCACTGGTCGCCGTCCAGTCCGCGAAACACCAGCGAAAACACGGTGGAGCCGATGAGGATGAAAACGACGAAGGTGGTGAGTTTGGTGGTGCTGTCCATGGCCTGACGCAAGCCGGTGAGGCTCAGACGGCGGCGCAGCAGGGCGAGGATGAGCGCACCCGCCGCGCCCATGGCGCCGCCTTCGGTGGGCGTGGCGATGCCGAGGAAGATGGTGCCCAGCACCAGAAAAATCAGCAGCAGCGGCGGCAGCATCGTGACCAGGGCGCGCCCCCATAGCGCGGCGCCGCGCAGGACGCGCGCACTGGGGGGCAGCGCGGGAACGGCGGCCGGTTTGACCAGGCTGACGGCCAGCACATAAGCGGCATACAAGCCCACCAGCGCAAACCCCGGCAGCAGTGCGCCCTTGTACATGTCGCCGACCGACGCGCCGAGCTGGTCGGCCAGGATGATGAGTACCAGGGACGGCGGAATGATCTGTGCCAGCGTGCCGGACGCGGCGATGATGCCTGCGGCTACCCGCTTGTCGTAGCCGTAGCGCAGCATCACCGGCAGGGAAATCAGCCCCATGGCGATGACCGAAGCGGCGACCACGCCGGTGGTCGCCGCCAGCAGGCCGCCGACAAAAATCACCGAGTAGGCCAGTCCGCCGCGTATTGGACCGAACAACTGACCCAGGGTGTCGAGCAGGTCTTCGGCCATGCCGGAGCGTTCGAGTATCAGCCCCATGAAGGTGAAGAAAGGAATGGCCAGCAGGGTTTGATTGCCGGCGATGCCGTAGACCCGCTCGGGCAGGGCCTGCAGCAGGTCAAGTCCGAAGTGGCCGGTGGCAATGCCGATTGCGGCGAACAGCAAGCCGTTGGCGGCGAGCGAAAACGCGACCGGGTAGCCCAGCAGCAGGAATGCCACCAGACCGAGGAACATCAGCGGCGCCAGGAATTCCATGCCCATTCTGGGATCAGACTTCTTCCGCAGGTCTTTCGTCGGGCATGGCATAACGGCCCGACAGCACGCCGATGCGCTTGATGACTTCCGCTACGCCCTGCAAGCCGAGCAGGCTGAATCCCAGCGGCAGCAGGAGCTTGACTGGCCAGCGCAGCAAACCGCCCGCGTCGGACGAGTGTTCCATGCTGCGCCAGGATTCGGCGAACATCGGCCATGACAGCCACACCATCAATCCGGCCAGCGGCAGCAGGAACAACAGGCCGCCGATGAGATCGACCCACGCCTGTCCGTGCCTGGACAAGCGACCGTAGAAAATGTCGATGCGGACATGGCCGTTGTGTTTGAGGGTGTAGCCCGCGCCCAGCAGGAAAATCGCGCCGAACAGATACCACTGGATTTCAAGCCAGGCATTCGAGCTGTCGGAGAGTGCGTATCGCACCAGCGCATTTCCTGCGGAAACCAGCGTCGCGGCGAGTACCAGCCAGATGGTGATGCGCCCGACGCGTTCGTTCAGCGCGTCAATTGCGCGCGACAGTGTGAGTAGAGCATTCATTCCAAAAGCGGACTCGCCGATTTCAGAGGAAGCATTTCAGCAAGCAAGGTTTCGGGGGCAATGTCCTGTTCGTGAGGCCAGGTCACCGCGCCAAATAGAATGCCCACCTGGTTGAAGTAATGTACATCCTTCAACTCGCGGAAAATGCCACGATCCAGGTAAGGTTTCATATCGAAAATCCCCTTGCGCCCGTCCATGACCTCGACATAGATACGGTAATCAGATAGTGGTTTGACGATTGTGGCATCCCAGTACATGGCAGCCTCACAAGGGAGCAATTTTGTAGGGATTTTCTCCACTAACAGCCAGTTCCCAATCGGCCATCAGTTCATCCCGGTGCAATTCTATCCATGCCTGAACCAGTCGCAATTGCTTGCGCGGCACTGTTTCACAGATCCCAATCCGACGGGATTGGAGATGGATGCCAGCGCATTTCCGGGAAACCAGCGTGCGGAGTACCAGATCGTCGCCCGGCCCACGCGCTCATTGAGTCGGTCGATCAGTCGGGCCAGCGAGAGCAGGGTTTTCACAGTGCGCCGGATTTCTTCAGTAGCTCGGCCAGGCGCTCCGCCACCTTGCGATAGCCTGCTGCGTTGGCGTGGATGGGGTCGGATTTCAGGCGGGGGTCTTTCAGCACGTCATTGAAAATTTCACCTTCATAGGGCAGATGCATGTCCTCGGCGATCGCGTCATAAAACGCGGGCGCGCCGCCGAACAGCTTGGGTTCGGGCACGCCGATCAGCATGACCGATGCGCCGCTGGCCTGAATGGTCTTGATGAGCGTGCGCAGGTTGGTTTCGGTAGTGGCGGCTGCCTGTTTGCGCAACATGTCGTTGCCGCCGAGGCACAGCAAGACGAGCCGGGGATGGTATTGGTCCAGGACACCGGGCAGGCGGCGCAGCGCTTCCGTCGTCGTTTCTCCGGGCACACCGGCATTGATGACCGGGTGTCCGGTCAGTGAAGACAGCACGGCGGGATAGGTGCTGTCGGCGCTCGCACCGTCGCCATGAGTAAGGCTGTCACCGAAGGCGACAATCACGTCGCTCGGGCCGAGCTTCGGCAGACTGGGCGCACGCTCGCACGCGGCGAGCAACAGGATGGCGAGGAGCGCAGCGAAAAAACGATGTGCAAGCAGGGTGTAGGGCGGAAAAGCGAAGCGCCTTCCGCCGGATGAGCGGCCCACATTCGGCGGATAACGGCCTGCGGCCTCATCCGCCCTACGCAGACGCGAAATCAGGGTTAACACGCCCTAGTTTCCCGCCACCATCATGTTGCCGATGAGGATCGAGCCGACCTGCTTGGAGCCGCGCCGTTCGATGTCGCTGCCGATGGCGACGATGTCCTTGAACATGTCGGCCAGATTGCCGGCGACGGTGATTTCCTCGACCGGGTACTGAATCACGCCGCCTTCCACCCAGAACCCCGCCGCGCCGCGCGAGTAGTCGCCGGTGACCATGTTGGCGCCGTGGCCGAGGAGTTCGGTGACGAACAAGCCCGTGCCCATTTGTTTCAGCAGGCCGTCGAGGTCGTGTTCGCCGGGGGTGACAATGAGATTGTGATTGCCGCCGGCGTTGCCGGTGGTGCTCATGCCGAGCTTTCTCGCGGAATAGCTGGACAGGAAATAGCCTTGCACCACGCCGTCCTTCACCACATCGCGATCCAGGCAGGTCACGCCTTCGCTGTCGAAGGGCGCGCTGCCGAGACCGCCGGGGATCAAGGGCAATTCGCGGATTTGCACCTGCGGGGAAAACACCTGCTGGCCCAGACTGTCGAGCAGGAACGAGGATTTGCGATAGAGGCTGCCGCCGGACACCGCGGCGACAAAGCTGCCGATAAGACCGGTGGCGATCGGCGCCTCGAACAGCACCGGGCACTGCCGCGTATCGAGCTTGCGGCCGTTCAGCCGGCGCACGGTGCGGCTGCCCGCGTGTCGGCCCACCACTTCGGCGGATTCCAGATCGTTGGCGTTGCGCGCGCTGCTGTACCAGTAATCGCGCTGCATCGCGCCCTTGTCCTCGCCGATGACCGCGACTGACAGGCCGTGACGCGAGCCCGCGTAGCCGTCGCAGAAACCGAGACTGTTGGCGTAGATGAAATGGGAGTCGTGGGTGTTGACGCTCGCGCCTTCGGAATTGGTGAGGCGGGCATCCACGGACAAGGCCGCCGCTTCGCAGGCGCGGGCGCGTTCGGCGGCTTCTTCCACCGTGATGTCCCATGGGTGATACAGGTCGAGGTCGGGCGCGGATTGCGCCAGCCTGTCGGCATCCGGCAGGCCGGCGCAGTCGTCCTCGGCGGTGAAGCGGGCGATGGTGAGCGCTTTCCCTACCGCACTTTTCAGTGCCGCCTCGGACAGGTCCGAGGTCGAGGCATGACCGCGCCGCTGGCCGATATATACGTTGACTCCCGCGCCCTTGTCCTTGTTGTATTCGATGGTTTCGATCTCGCCCTTGCGCACTGCCACGTTCAGGCCAAATCCTTCCGAGATTTCGGTGTCGACGGCGGTGGCGCCGCCGTTGGTGGCATGGTCGATAACCAGGCGCGCAAGCGCGGATAACTGGTCGCGGGTGTAGCTGAAATGGGATTTGGACATGTGCTTTTATGTGGAAAAAACTAGAATGATGATACCAGCAACCGAGTGGAAGCCCGTGAAACCCGAACTCTCCGAAGCAGAAGACCTCCCCCCCAGCAGAAGCCAGCGCAAGCGCGATGTCGAGTCCTTGCAGGATTTGGGTGCGTTGCTGGTCGGGCTGCCCGACTCGCAATTCAAACGCATGGAACTGCCGGAGGCCTTGCGCACGGCTGTCGCCGATTGCCGCAAGATCACCCAGAACGGCGCGCTGCGGCGGCAAAAGCAATACATCGGCAAGCTCATGCGCAGCATCGATCCCGCGCCGATCCAGTCCCAACTCGATGCCTTCTCCGGGCAGAGCGCGCAGGAAACCGCGCGGCTGCACCAGGCCGAAAAATGGCGTGAAAAACTGATGGCGGACGACACCGCGCTGACCGATTTTCTGCACGCCCACGCGCATGCCGATGCCACGCATCTGCGCCAGCTGATCCGTGCCGCACGCGACGAGACCGCCCGCGGCAAGCCACCGCGGGGGTACCGCGAACTGTTCAAACTGATCCGGGAAATCATGCAGGCCAAGTAAACAATTCAGGGGAGCCGCCATGTGGGGACGTGTCGCGAAGTTCGTGCTGAGTCTGCCGATTCTGGTTGCGGCGGGTGTGTTCGTGGCGTATCTGCTGTTCGGCTACCTGGCGGTCGACCCGCTGGCCCGAAAGCTCCTGCCCTGGTACGCGGAAAACAAGCTGGACAGCCGGATCGCGGTGGAGAAGGTGACGTTCGATCCGCTGCGCCTCACGGTCACCATCGACAAGCTGCGTCTGACCCGGCCCAATGGCGCGCCGCTCGCCGGGTTCGAGCGGCTGTACGCCGATCTTGAAGTCAGCGGCCTCATCCGCTTTGCCTGGCGGCTGAAGGACATCCGGCTCACGAGGCCCGCGGCGACGCTGGAAATCGCCCCCGGCGGCAAGTTCAACTGGGCGGATCTCATCGCCGCGCTGAAGCGGGACAAGGAGCCGCCTTCCGACACGATCCCGCGCGTGCTGATCGAGCATATCCTGATCGAGAACGGCAAGGTCGAATACACCGACCGCAATCGCCCCTCGGTCTTCAATGCGGTATTGCAGCCCATCGGGCTGGAACTGGATGGCCTGTCCACCTTGCCGGAGGACCGGGGCGACTATCTGATCGCGGCCAAACTACCGGAGCAGGGCGGCACGCTCAAGTGGAAGGGCGAGGTGGGTCTGAACCCGGTGATGTCCACAGGGGCGGTGGAACTCGGCGGGGTGAAACTCGAGCGGCTGATCCGCGTGGTGAGACGGGCGGATCTGCCACTGAAGCTCACCCATGGCGATATCCAGGCGGGCTTCAGCTACAGCTTCGCCATCTTCAAGGACAAACCGCAGGCGGTGCTGACGCGCATCCGGCTGGCGCTCGATGACCTCGCGGCCGTGCCCGCGCAGGGTAGCGGCGCGCTGGCGGTGAAGCGCTTCGAACTGGCGCTGCCGCGGCTGGACTTTTCCATGCAGTCCGGCGCCCAGGTGAAATTTTCCGGGCTGGATCTGGGCGTCCATGACGTCCGTATAAGTCTGGGGGAAACGCCTCTGCTCACCCTGGCGCAGGCCGGAATCCACGGCGTGGATTTCGATCTGGCCGCGCGCCGCACTCGGGTGGCGCAGGTGGCGCTGACCGGCGGGGAGGCGCAGGTGACCCGCCAGGCCGACGGCAGCTTCGATTGGCAGGAGGCCTGGAAATCCCCGGCGGGGACGGCACCCGAACCCGCGGCAACGCCCGCCGCGGCAGAGGGCAAAGCTTTCGGTTTCGAGATCGCCGAGATACGCGTGCAGGACTGGCGTGCGCGCTCGTTTGACCGCTCGTTCCAGTATCCGGCGAGCCTGGAGATCGCGAATCTGGATATCCGGCTCGCGCTGTCGAATCTGGACGGCCCGCTGCGGATAAACGGATTCAACAGCGAAATCGGCCCCCTCACGCTGAAGTCCGACATGCAGACCGAGCCCGCGGCCACGATTGCGAAACTGCGGGTGGAGGGCGGCGAGTTCGACCTGGCCAGGCAGACCGCGCAGGTGCAGGCCGTCGTGCTGTCGGGCCTGCGAACCCAGGTGGTGCACACCGCCGGCCAGCCGCTCAACTGGCAGGCCATGCTGAAACAGGCCCGGATAGCGCCGCCCGTTTCCGAGCGGGCGGTGGTCAAACTGGCGGCCGGGGCGAAACGGAACTGGACGCTCGCGCTGCAGCGGCTGGCGCTGGAAGACGCGGGGGTGCACGTGGAGGATCGCGACACCGGGGCGCCGGTGCTGCTGGATATCGATCATGGGCTGCTGGAGGCGCGCGATGTATCGCTCGACATGACGCGCGCGCTGCCGGTCAAGGCGGCTTTCCAGGTCAGACAGGGCGGGCGTTTCGAGGCCAGCGGCACATTCGCGCCCGATCCCCTGAAAGGCAGCCTGAACCTGAAGCTGGCCGGGCTGGCGCTGAAGCCCTTCGCGCCCTATATCAACCGGGTCGCCCGGCTGAATCTCGAAAGCGGCACGCTGGGCTCGTCCGGCAAATTCACGCTCAAGGCGGGCAAACAGACCGCGCTGGATTTCGCCGGAGGCTTTGCCGTGGACAATCTCGCCATCACCGAGGAAGAAGGCGGCGCGCCTTTCCTCGGCTGGGAAAAGCTGGCTAGCGACGATCTCGCCGTCGGGCTTGCACCCAACCGTCTGCACATGACCGAACTGCGGGCGACGAAACCCTTCGGCAAGATCATCATTTTCGAAGACAAGAGCGTGAACGTGAAACGCATCCTGCGCAGTCACGCCGCGACCGCGGCCGTGCCGCCCCCCGGCGATCATGCCGCAGCGGCAACCGGCGCCGCTGAACCCGCGGCCGCATCCCCGCCCGCGGCCCCGTCGGCTTCCGAGACCGGCCCCGCGGCCGAGTCCTTCCCGGTGTCCATCGAGCGGGTGCGGATCGACAACGCCGACCTGGAATTTGCCGACCTGTCGCTCACCCCGCAATTCGGCACCCAGATCCATACGCTGTCCGGGGTCGTCAACGGCCTGTCGAGCGATGCGGCCACCACCGCGCAGGTGGAACTGGACGGCAAGGTGGATGAATACGGCTCGGCACGCATACGCGGGACGATCCAGCCTTTCCGGGCCACCGACTTCACCGACATCACGCTCACCTTCCGCAATCTGGAAATGACCCGGCTGACGCCGTATTCCGGCAAGTTCGCGGGCCGCAAGATCGATTCGGGCAAGCTTTCGGTGGACCTCGAATACAAGATCAGGAACCGCCAGCTGGCGGGCAACAACAAGTTCATCCTCAACAAGCTGCGCCTGGGCGAGCGCGTGGACAGCCCGGACGCGATGAAACTGCCGCTCGACCTGGCCATCGCCCTGCTGGAAGACAGCAACGGCGTGATCGACCTCGACCTGCCGATATCCGGCAGTCTCGACGACCCGAAATTCAGCTATGGCCGGATCATCTGGAAAGCCATCGTGAACGTGCTGACCAAACTGGTGACCGCGCCTTTCCGCGCGCTGGGCAAGCTTCTGGGCATCAGTTCGGAGAAGCTGGAAAGCGTCACCTTCGATCCGGGCAGCAGCAAACTGTTGCCGCCCGAACAGGAAAAGCTGAAAACCCTGAGCGAGGCCATGGCCAAGCGTCCGGCGCTGACGCTCACCATCGAGCCGGGCTACGATCCGGAAGCGGACAGGCAGGCGCTGCAGGTGCAGGCCATGCGTCGCGAAGTGGCGGCCGCCACGGGACTCAAACTCGCCCCGCAGGAGGAACCCGGTCCCGTGGATGTCAACAACTTCAAGGTACAGACCGTGCTGGAAGACCTCTACGCCGAGCGCTTCGGCAAGGCGGATTACCAGAAACTGCGGACCAGCTACAGGGAGAAGGAAAAAGGCGGCACGAACCCCGTCCTCGACAGCGAATTCGTCGAGCGGCTCGGCCGCAGGTTCAAGACCCGCGATACCGGCCCGGTCTCCGCCTTCCATACCGAATTGCTGGAGCGGCTTACGCGCAAGACACCGATCGACGACGGGGAACTCATGAAGCTGGCCCAGGCGCGCGGGCAGGCCATGCGCGAAACCCTGGTCAAACAGGGTCTGGACGGCGGACGCCTCGGCGTGGCCGCGCCCGTCAAGCAGGAGGCCAAGGACAAGCTGGTGGGAAGCAAGATGAGTCTGGGGGCGGGGAAGGTGAGTGCGGCGACGCCGGCGACTGCCGCACCGTAAGAACCCGCGTTGCCTGGATCGACGTAGCAGCGCTTACCCTGGAATGCGTGGCGAACATGGCAGAATGCCGCATCGTCCATTAGCGATAAGGCACCGACATCGCCGTGCCCGATCCTGGTCAGCGAAGCGGCACGGTCAAGACCCTTGATCGACTGTCGCGTATCATCGACAGGGTCGTCCGGCATGACAGCGCAAGTCCTGCCATCCGATGAATCGGGCGATAGCGCTTACAATCCGTCCGTATGCCGGGCGGCATTGCGGCGACTCGAGATCCAACGAGGGTATTATCCGCCGCGAGGTACGCCCGATGCCGATCGTTCGACATGAGCGGCGGATAAACCATGCGATCCGCGCTTGGACACAGCCGCATATGCCCTCACACGCCCATGCTTCATCGCCGTAGCACGCAGCTTGATCGATCCATAATGGCCCAGACAGATTCTCTGCCAGCGCATCGTGGCGCTGCCTCGGCATGACAGGCTCACTTCAGCCCGGACGTATTTTATTGATGACGTATGGATGGTAATTCAACGTGGCTATCCACTGAGCTGCATCTTGCAGGAAGGCGATTACGAGCAGGCGGAGCGATGCCCGCCGGACGCTGGCTTGCATGCGCTATCTGCCTGTGAAGTGCACTGCGCAAGTTCAGCGTCCCTAAGACCCTTCCGATCCCCGCGGTGCAAATTTGTTTGGGGAAGGCCCAGTTCAACTTGAAGAAGTGACGAGGTGGCTACCGAGAGTTTTGTTAAAGCGTACAACATGACCACAGATACCTTGTATAAAGGCGAATGCACGAAGCGGCGTACTCGCAAGCTTGGCACACGAACAAATTGGATTCTGCCCCTAGCCTGTTGGGTCTACCGCTTAGTTCGCTCTCGATGGGACTTGATATAAACAGGCTGGCTGAAAGCGCGGCAGTGAGCCTGAGCGCGGCGAACGCTGGCAGTACTAGTCATTTCGCCGTGACGCCGAACCCATCATTCCACCGGACCTGCGCGAGAAGCCGTGCAGGCCGGTGGATCCCGAACTGCAGCCAACACACACGGGGTCAGGTCTTTCATTATCACATCCCCCATGCCATAATTTGATCATGGCGCGCCCTCTAAGACTCGAACTGGCCGGTGGTCTATACCACGTCACCTCGCGGGGAGACGGGCAGGAAGATATTTACTTGTCGGACGCTGACCGTGAGGTTTGGCTGGAGGTTTTTGCCCAGGTTTGCAAGCGTTTCAATTGGGTGTGTCACGCCTGGTGTCAGATGAGCAATCACTACCACCTCCTGGTCGAAACGCCGGAAGCCAATCTGTCAAAGGGGATGCGGCAGCTCAACGGTGTTTATACGCAACGCTTCAACCGTATACATGGACGGGTGGGGCACGTGTTTCAGGGGCGATACAAGGCCATCCTGGTTGAGCGCGACAGCTACCTGCTGGAGCTGGCGCGGTATGTTGTGCTGAACCCGCTGCGCGCCGGGATGGTGAAGCGGCTGGAAACCTGGCCGTGGAGCAGTTACCTTGCTACCTGCGGCCAGACAGCCGCACCCGAATGGTTGCAGACCGATTGGCTACTGGCGCAATTCGGGCGGCAACGCGCCAGCGCGATGCGCAAATACGTTCAGTTCGTGCATGAAGGTGCGCGCTTACCGAGTGTGTGGACGCAATTGCAGGGGCAGATTTTTCTGGGTTCGGGAGCCTTCGTGAAGAAAATGCAGACGCAGATTGAGAAGAAACCGGCGCTGGACGAGATTCCGCGTGCCCAGCGGCGGGTGCTGGCTCAGCCGCTGGCGGATTTTGAGCGGCGCTACGACCGCAACGAGGCGATTGCGCGTGCCTATCTGTCGGGTCAGCATACGATGGCGGCGATAGCCGGACATTTCGGTGTTCACTATACGACGGTGAGCAGGCTGGTGAGGGAGTATGAAGATTCAGCGAAGAAAAGAATGTGATAATGAAAGACCTGACCCCGGTGTGTGACCCCGGTGACGATGAAAGACCTGACCCCGGTGACGTGACGTGCACGTGACCCCGGTGACGTGCACGATGGGAGGCTTGACCCCTTTTTTTACTTTGTTATTAGACCCCGCATGGAACGACCCGCCTCACTGCCGCGTCCGACGAAGGAAGAGATCGCGTTGCTACCTGCGTACGAGCAACTGCCCCGTGACCGAATCCAGGTCCTCAAGACCACGACCCAGCTTGGTTTTGCCCTCCGTCAGATAAGGTCCGCGCGCTTTGTTGGCTTTGACACGGAGACGAAGCCCGTCTTTGTCAAGGGTGCACTTCCTGACGGACCGCATGTGATTCAGTTCGCAACGCTTGAGCACGCCTTCATTGTTCAAGTGAATCAGTCCACGCCACTGGATTTCCTCGCGGAGGTCATCGAGTCACGCGAGATTGTCAAGGTGGGCTTCGGCATGAAGGCAGATCGTGGGCCTCTGTACCGGAAGCTGGACATTCGCCTCGGTGCAACTGTCGAACTGGCGCACATCGTGCGGAAGCTTGGCTACCGTCAGGCTGTAGGCGTCAAGGCCGCCGCCGCGGATCGTTCTGCACCGTAGACTCCAGAAGTCCAAATCGACGACGAAGTCGAAATGGGCGTTCCGAAGCTCCAGCCACATCAGATTCAGTATGCCGCCGCCGACGCGCATGCCGCCCTCAGGATTCTTCGCATGCTATGGGTATGCCGTATCAACCACGCGAGCCGGACGGGTCTAACCCCTCACCTCGAACGATAGGAGCACCCCGCTCTAAAAGGTGACAATAGGCACACATCAAGATAGACTGCCGGATGAAACCATTTCGCTGGAACCACGATAAAAACGAGGCGCTGAAAGTTGAGCGTGATATTTCGTTCGAGGTAATTGCACTTGCTATTGAGGCGGATGGTTTGCTGGATGAATTGCGCCACCCGAATCACGGGAAAATATCCAAACCAGTCCGTTCTTGTCGTGGCATTTGATGGTTATGTTTACTTGGTGCCTTACGTTGAAGAACAGGATCACTATTTCTTGAAGACAGTGATTCCAAGCAGAAAGGCTACCAGAGACTATTTGCTGAGGAGTAACCCAGATGAAAAAACTTGACGCATTTGAGAAAGAAATCTTGACGCCTACGAAAAGGGTGAACTCAAGTCCACCTCTCCTTCAAAAGCAAAGTTGGCAAAATTCAAAGCTGCTGCCACAGCTACCTTTCTCAAGGAAAAGCGGGTCAACATCCGCCTTTCCACGCCGGACTTGATGGATATTCAAGCCCGCGCACTTGAAGAAGGTATGCCATATCAGACGTTAATCGCCAGCGTGCTTCACAAGTTTGTGTCAGGGCGGCTTGTAGAGCCATCGTCCAGTCTAACCCTCGTTCAAGCGGGACGCGCCAAAAGCGGCGCGCCCCTTAGCTCCACTACATGGACACCCCCTATCACGCAACGGTAGTGGACGTTGATTCGCTGTAAGACTGCGGCTCTAGCATGCGGCCGTAAGGCGTCCATCGCGACCTTACGGATAAATGGCTTTTTCAAGGCGAAGGCGGATTTGCCGATAAGGGGTGAGTCCCTTACCCGTTGGTTTAATCATGGCTTTTCGCCGTATCCGTATTCTGCTGCTGCTGGGCGTGCTGGCGCTGACGCTGGGCCTGACCTCGCTGGAGCGCTATCTGGTGCGTGCGTGGGGCGCGCCGCTGGACGTGGTGGTGTATCCCATCAACGGCGACGGATCGGAAGCATCGGCCGAATACATCCGCGCACTCCGGCCGGAGAATTTCGCTGCCATCGATGCGTTTCTGGAACGCGAGGCACGGCGTTATGGCGTGAAGCTGTCTCCGGCGATGACGCTGACGCTGGAGCCGGAGATCCATGGGGCGCCGCCCGCGCCGCCGCACGACCGCAGCGTGCTGAAGACGATTCTGTGGAGCCTGAAGTTGCGCTGGTGGGTGTATCAGCATTCCGGGCAGGTGCTGCCGCAGCTCGGCAAGATCCGGCTGTACGTGCTGTTCCATGAAGCGCATGAAGGGCGCATGCTGGACCATTCGCTGGGCCTGCAGAAGGGGCTGGTCGGCGTGGTGCATGTGTTCGCCAGCGACAGCATGGCCAGCCGCAACCAGGTGGTGATCGCCCACGAATTGCTGCACACCCTGGGCGCGACCGACAAATACGATCCGGCCACCAACCAGCCGCTGTTTCCGGACGGCTATGCCGAACCCGCCAGGGAGCCGTTGCACCCGCAGAACGAAGCGGAGATCATGGCCGGCCGGATACCGCTGACGGAAGACCGCGCGGTGATGCCGCGCAGCCTCGACCAGTCGGTCATCGGCGCGGCGACCGCGCATGAAATCAATTTTGGCGGCGGCTTCGCCAGCCAGTATTCACATTAATCGGTTTGGGCAACACGTTTGCTCCCTCTCCCGCTCCCCTCACCCCGCCCTCTCCCGCTTGCGGGAGAGGGGGATGTGGCTAAGCCCAACACGATTGACGAGGGTTGGGGTGAGGGGGCGGAGCCAGAGAAGTGCTTCGCGCAAATAAGCACTTCCTTAAGCCGTGGACGATGCGATCAGGCCACGCCGGTCGCGCAGTTTTCCGAGGCAATAGTGGATAAACGCCAGACCGGTAAACACCGGGGCGAAGAAGTTGAGCAGCGGCACGAATTGCACCAGCCCCAGCAGGATGCCCAGGCCCCAGAGGGCGCCCTTGTTTTCTTCGACGACGGCCTGGAGTTCCACCGCGTCGGCATGTTCGGCCAGCGCGTCGTAGCGGAACAGCCGCTGGTTGAGATAGCCCTGCGGTGATGAAGGGAATGATCGCAGCCAGCGGGCCCAGCAGCCACAGCGGCAGGGTGACGATCCAGAGCCCGATGAAGACCACCAGTGCGATGAAGGCATTGGCCGTGCTGCCTATGACGCCGCCGCCGTGGCGTTTCTCCAGTTGCGGATAGAAACGCTCGCCGACTGTTCCGACCATGGCGTTCATGCCGAAGATCGCGGTCAGGAGCAGGGCGCTCAGCATGACCAGCGGCACGAACAGCATCAGGTGCAGCAGGATTTGCAGCGCCGCGCCTATCCAGGCGGGCTCGATCCCGGTGAGCCACTGCGCCATGCCGAGATAGTCGTACAGCCATAGCCAGGCCTCCTGCAGCGGAGTCCAGAACACGATGGCCAGCACGGCCCACAGGATCAGGGCGGCCAGCACCGGCCAGATCATGAGCCAGACCATGCGCAGTGAAAACAGGCTGCGAAAAGCGCCGGCAAGAGCATCGAGCAGGGCGGTCATCAGCTTGTGCGGCGGATGGCCGACTTGGGGCGAAAGACCTGGATCGTCTCCGGCCGGGTTTCCAGATACGGCCCGCCGATGAGGTCGATGCAATAGGGCACGGCGGCGAAGATGCCATCGAGCGTTTCCTTGATCGCTTTGGGTTGTCCCGGCAGGTTGAGTATCAGGCTCGAACCGCGGATCACGCCGACCTGCCGCGAAAGAATGGCCGTGGGCACATATTTCAGGCTCACCGCGCGCATGGCTTCGCCAAAACCGGGCAGCACCTTGTCGGCAACCGCGAGCGTGGCCTCGGGCGTGACATCGCGCGGCGCGGGGCCGGTGCCGCCGGTGGTGAGGATAAGATGGCAGTGCGCGGTGTCGGCCAGTTCCCTGAGTGTGGCTTCGATCAGCGGCTGCTCATCCGGGATGAGGCGCTCAAGGGCCTCAAACGGGTTGGCCAGCACCTCGCTGAACCATTGCTTCAGGGCGGGCAGGCCACGGTCTTCATAGACCTGGGCGCTGGCGCGATCGCTGATGGAAACGAGGCCGACGCGGATCGTGTCGTGTGGATTGATTGTCATATCCAGCCCCGTTTCTTCAGGTGCCGGTACAAGCCCAGCGCACCCAATCCCGTCAGCACCAGCACGGCGGGATAGGCCCAGTGCCATTTCAGTTCCGGCATCTCCACGAAATTCATGCCGTACAGGCTGAACACCACCGTGGGCAGCGCCAGCAACGCGCCCCAGCCGGCGAGTTTCTGTACCGACTCGTTCTGCTTCAGCGAGAGCGAGGCCAGATGAAACTGCATGGCGTCGGAGGTGGAATCGCGCAAGTGGCCCAGGGCAACCGAGACGCGCACGGCGTGATCGTGGACGTCGCGGTAATAGGCCTTGAGTTCCTTGGTGACACATTCCGGATGCAGGCGGATGAGGTCCTGGGTAATTTCCTGCATCGGTTCGGCGGCATCGCGCAGAAGCGTGAGTTCCCGTTTCAGTGCATACAGGCGTTCGAGATTCACGCGCCCGAGATGGGCGCCTCCGATCAGCACGCTCTCCAGTGCGAGAAAACGTTCCTGCATACTCTCGATGACCGGCCTGTACTGGTCGGCAATGAGGTCAAGCACCAGATACAGCACATAGGGAGAGCCGGGCTTGATGCCATTGCGCGCGCTTTGCAGGCGCTCGGCCACGCGCTGGTAGCTGCTGCCGGTGCCGTGGCGAATGGCAATGACGAAATTGGCGCCTGCGAACAGGTGGGTTTCACCCAACTCGACCCGGTCGTCCCACAACTGCACCGTTCGCGCCGCAATGAACAGATGCTCGCCGTATTCCTCCAGCTTGGTGCGCTGGTGCGAGGAAATGGTATCTTCCAGGGCAAGCTCGTGCAGGCCGAACTCTTCCCCCAGTTGGGTCACCAATTGACTGTCCGGGGACTTCAGCTCGATCCAGATGAAATTGCCGGGGTTGCCGATATGCTCGCTGACATCCTCCAGCGGGATGCGGCTGAACTGGCCGGCATGAAATAACAGGCAATCAGGACTGGTCGCGCTCTCGCGGTCCATGTTCAGCCGTGTGCGGCAGAGCGGTGTGGTTCAGCCTATACGATAACGCTTGCGGATGGGCTCGATGATCTTCCAGGTACAGATCAGGTCGGATGGCAGCGTAACCAGATCGCCGCGGCCAATTTCCACCGGGGCGCCGCTTTCCGGTGTGACGACAGCCCGGCCCTCCAGGATGTAACAGGTCTCGTCCTCGAAGTATTCCCAGGGGAACTCCGAGGCTTCCCTTTCCCATGTCGACCAGCCATCCACACCCAGTTCTGCCAGACGGGCCTCATCCGGATTGGATTCAACAACGATTTGAGTCATGTTCTTCTCCTCATGTTTTCGTATTGCGTATATAACATGCTGGCCGGTCGGATGAAAAGCGCGTCAAGCCGGGCGGCGGATCAAAAAGGCAAAACGAGACCGGGGGCGGCCTGGTTGAAAACCCGCCGGAAGTCCGCCTGGATGCGTTCGAGCGCCCCGGCATTGTCCCCCTCGAAACGCAACACGATGACCGGCGTGGTGTTGGACGGGCGTGCAAGGCCAAAGCCATCGGCGTATTCGACCCGCAGGCCATCGAGCGTGATGATCTCCTTTGCATCCGGGAAATGGGCGGTTTTTTGCAGGGTGTCCATCAGCGTGTAATGTTCGCCCTCCGCCATCTTGATGTTGAGTTCGGGCGTGTTCACCGTATCCGGCAGGCCGTGCAGAGTGGCATTGATGTCTTCCTGCCTGCTCAAGTATTCCAGCAGTCGCGCCCCGGCGTAGAGGCCATCGTCAAAGCCGTACCAGCGTTCCTTGAAGAACACATGGCCGGACATTTCTCCGGCCAGGAGCGCGCCGGTTTCACGCATCTTGGCCTTGATAAAACTGTGGCCGGTTTTCCACAACAGGGGGCGGCCGCCGCGCACCCGAATCCAGTCGAACAGCCTGCGCGTGGATTTCACGTCGAAAATGATTTCCGCGCCCGGATTGCGCGAGAGCACGTCGTCGGCAAACAGCATCAACTGGCGGTCGGGAAAGATGATGCTGCCGTCCTTGGTGACGACACCCAGGCGGTCGCCGTCGCCGTCGAAGGCCAGGCCGATTTCGGCGTCCGAAATTTTGAGTCTGGCGATGAGGTCCTGCAGGTTGGCGGGTTGCGAGGGGTCGGGGTGGTGATTGGGGAAATTGCCGTCCACTTCACAGAACAATTCCTCCACGGTGCAGCCCATGCTGCGGTAGAGCTGGGGCGCAAAGGCGCCGGGCACGCCGTTGCCGCAGTCAACGATGATCTTCATGGGACGCGCCAGTTTCACGTCACCGACGATGCGCGCCAGATATTCCGGCGCGATGTCATACTGGCGGTAGCCGCCTTCGCCGTCGACCAGGTTGCCGGTTTCCAGCCGCTGGCGCAGTTTCTGGATGGCATCGCCGGAGAGTGTCTCGCCGCCGAGCACCATCTTCAGGCCGTTGTAATCGGGCGGGTTGTGGCTGCCGGTGACCATCACCGCGCTATTGGTATTGAGCTGATAGGCGGCAAAATAAGTCATCGGCGTGGCGACCATGCCGAGATCGACCACCCCGATGCCGGCACGGCGAATGCCGCGTGACAAGGCAGCAGCGAGATCGGGGCCGGACAGCCGCCCGTCACGGCCGATGCAGATTTCTTTCTGACCACGCGCGACGGCCTCCGAGCCGATGGCATGGCCGATGGCCTCGACGATCTCCGGGGTCAACGTTTTGCCCACGATGCCGCGGATGTCGTAAGCCTTGAAGATTTCCCTGGGGTGATTCACTGCGCCGCTCCATGAATGAATTGACTTGATTCTACCTGCGCAACGCGGCGATTACCTGTCGAAGTATTTGAGCAGGTGCTGCGGCAGCCAGTCGATGCTGCCCGGGAAGGGTGCATTTGGAAATGCGACATGGCCGCCGCTGTCGGGTTGTTCGAGGGTGACGGCGGCGGACACATCGTCAGCGGTCGGCAGGGCGGAGGCGGGCAGGAAAGGATCGTTCTTCGCGTTCAACACCAGGGTGGGAACGCGAATGGATTTGAGCCAGGGTTTGCTCGACGCTTTCAGCCAGTAATCGTCGGCGTCGACGAAGCCATGCAGCCGGGCCGTCACGAGGGTGTCGAATTCGCGTAAGGTGGTGGAGGCGCGAATGGCGTCCGCGTCCAGCAGCCCTGGAAATTTTCCGGCTTTGCGCAGCGACTTGGCTTTGAGTGTGACCAGGAAGCGAGCCGTATAGACATGCCGATTGAACCCGCTGTCAAGCGCGTGGCCTGCCGCGGTCAGATCCAGCGGCGCGGACACGGCAGCGGCACGGGCGACCAGATCACGCGCGGCTTCGCCCTTTTCACCCAGCCATTTCAGCAGCGCGTTGCCGCCCAGCGAGACGCCGACGGCATAGAGTGGCTGGGCCGGATGTTGCGCCTTGACATGGCGCAGGATGCGTTCGATTTCTTCGCTGTCGCCGGCAAAGTAGGCACGCGGCAGGCGGTTATCCTCGCCCGAACAGCCGCGGAAATTCGCGACCACACCGTTCCATCCGCGCATCTGCAGGGCATGCATCAGGTCGCGTGCATAGTAGCTGCCGGAGCTGCCTTCGAGACCATGAAACAGCACGACCACCGGCGTGTTTCTTTTGCCATCCACCCAATCGAGATCGAGAAAATCGCCGTCCGGCAATTCCCAGCGTTCGCGCCGGTAGCCCGTCTGCGGCGCGGCAATGAACAGACTGGCGTAGATCGTCTGAAGATGGCCGCCCGGCAGCCAGGAGGGGGCGGCGTAGCCGTCCGCTCTGGCCAGGCCGGCTGTTATCCAACCCGCCAGGCATAGGCAGGCAAGGGCCAGGCGGCGCATGTCACGCGCGGGGCCGCCCCGCTCGGCGCAGGCAATCACCGGGCCGCGCCCAACGTCGAAACGCGCTGCATCGCGAATCGCTTGCAGATGCATGTCGCAGACAATTTCTTCCGCCGCCTCCGGTTTGCCGGTGATGCGCAGCGCCAGGCCGTAGACCTTGCCGAGCGTCACGTCATACGGTGTGCCGGGCGCCGATTCGCCGCCGAGCACCCCGGCGCACACCCAGGCGCGCTGTGGTGCATGCTGTGAATCAGCAATCGGTCCCGGTGCAATTCGCATGGCTGCCAGTTTAGCAAAGCCGCGCTTGCCAGAGCGGAATAGCCAGGCGGGTGGTGCGCTCGCGGGGTCGAGAGTCAATTCCATAGCCATCGCGTCATGATGAAGAGGGTATTTTGCTCCGGACGCAATATTTCGGAAGCACGGTTCCAAGTGCTGGGACGCGAAAAAGGCGGGTTGCCAAATGAACTGGCGGCGATGGAAAATGACGTCATTAACCGCTGAGGCCGACATGACTATTGAATCTGTTATCCGCGACTACATGGCTTCGATCAGCCGGCTGGACGCCGAAGCCTGGGCGAACCTGTTTGTCGAAGACGGCGTGTTGCAGGGGCCGGCGCACCAGCCACCGATTCATGGGCGCGAATCTCTGCGCGGTTTTTTGCAACAGATGGGCGGCTTGTTCGCCTCCGTCGAGATGCAGCCCGAGGCGATCTATGCCGGAGCGCATGAGGCCGCCGCCTGTTTCCGGATCGACGGCGTGGGACATAACGGCGCGAAGGTCAGCGCGCGCGGCGTGATTGTGGTGGAGATCAATGACAGCGGGCTCATTACCCGCGTCAGCGGTTACTGGAGTCCACAGCCGATGCTGGCGGCGCTGATGGCCGGGTGAGCGGCGATGGCAGCCTGGCAATGGCATAGTGAATGGATGCTGGCAGCCCCGGTCGACGCCGTGTGGCAGGCCATTGCGCATCCAGAAACCTGGCCCGCCTGGTGGCCTTACGTGGCGTATGCCAAGCGGCTGTGCGCGGGCGATGCCAACGATGTCGGGGCACGCTACCGCTTCGTCTGGCGCACGCGCCTGCCTTATCAAATCCGCTTCGACACCGAAGTGCAGCAGGTGGAAAAGCACCGTCTGCTGGTCGCCCGCGCGCTGGGCGAGGTTGTGGGCACGGGCACCTGGCAGCTCGCCCCGTGCGTCGGCGGCACACGGGTCGCTTACGACTGGCATATCGAACTCGCCGGCGGATGGAAGCGCGTGCTGGCACCTGTGCTGGCGGCGGTTTATCGATGGAATCACGATGGCGTGATGCGCGCGGGACAGGCCGGACTTGCACGCTATCTGGAGACGCAGCATGACGCGCACTGAAACCTCGGACCGCGGCGCGCAGGCTATCGTACATCGCATGGCGTGTTATGACTTCCCCTGGGATATGACGCGCTCGCTCGAGATGGCCTTGTTTCGCACGTATTGCAGCCCGCGCATTTCCGGTTTGCTGGCGTCAACCGGCGAGTTTGAGCGCTGCCCGCAGAAGCGTTACGACGACACCGACATCATCGTCTCCGAACTTATGGAGTGGGGTTACGACTCAGAGCGCGGCGCAGCGGCGCTGGCGCGCTTGAACGCGATACATGGGCGCTTCAGGATTGCCAACGAGGAATTCCTGTACGTGCTCTCCACCTTTGCCCTCGAGCCGATTCGCTGGCTGGAGCGCTTCGGCTGGCGCGCACCGAGCGAAGCGGAAAAGCAGGCGATGTTTCAGTTCTGGCGCGAAGTCGGCGTGCGCATGGGTATCCGGGAGATTCCGCAAGACCGGTCAGAGTTCGAGCGTTACAACCGCAATTACGAACGCAGTCATTTCCGCTACAGCGACAGCAACCGCCGCATCGGCGTAGCGACGCGCGAATTGTTCGCCTCGTGGTTCCCGCGCCTGCTGCACCCGCTGGTGCGACGCGCCATCTATGCTTTGCTGGAACCACCGCTGTGTGAGGCATTCGGGTTTCCGCAGGCGTCTGCGTTCATGGTCGGTGTGTGTGTTGCCGCGCTGCGCATGCGGGCGCGCGTCTTGCGCCTACTGCCTGCGCGCCGTACACCGCGCTTGCGTACCGCCATGCCGCGTCCGACTTATCCTCGCGGCTATCGCATTGAAGACATCGGGCCGACGCGTCCACGCCCGAACATAACGCCCCACTGAAAACCTGAATCGGCGGACAGCCATGCGGATCAGCGTGGTTTGGCACAGCTGCTCACAGACAAAGCTGCCTTTGGCGCCGCGTATGCCGAAAAAAATAATCAGCGAATGGGCGTGAAACGCATGTCGAGGCTGTTTTGCTCAATGTCGCCTGCCCATGCCGGAATGCGCAGCAGCAGCGTGACTCTTATTCGGTAATGTTGGCCAGGAGGGCTTTTTCTTCCTCGGCAAACTGCTTCAGGAGCGGGGCATAAGCCGGGGTGGCCATCTGGGCCATGAGTTCGGTATTGGACCTGGCGATATAGGTCTTGCCGTCGTCACCTTCGAAAACGCTAATCCGGCAGGGAGCAAATGGCATCACTTTCTGCGCGGCCTGTTCCTTGAGCAGCTTTTCGGCGAGGTCCTTGCGGCACATCGGCAGCATCTTGAAGGGCTTGGCGCCCTTGACCCCGGTCTTCAACATCTCGGCCTGCACGTCCACGATCTTACCGATTTCCCAGCCCCGCTTTTTGCCTGCATTTTGCAGTGCGGCAACGGTTTCGTTGAAACCCAGGCGGCTTTTCTTTTCTGTCACCATGGCCGCCATCAGTTTGATCTGGGCTTCCTGCATTCTTTTAATTTCTTCCGGCATGACCTGAGTGTTGGCTGCCAGAGCGGGGCTGCTCATCAGGGTGACGAGCGCGGCGAGCGTCAAGAGGCGTTTCATGTTGAGGAATCCTTCTATCAATTTGGGATTGGGTTTCGAGACCGCAAGGAATTAGACACGCTATCCAAGGGGGTGACAAGCCCGTGCTAGGCCGGAAGATGGGTCGCAACCAGTCTCTGCGGGCGCAGTACGAAGTCCGCACCCGCCTGCGCGAGGCCGAGAAATTTCAAATCGGGTCCGTAAGCTCGCACCAGTCCTGACTCCAGAGGGCGGTGAGTGATGCTGCGGCCTTGACGCAACGCCAGAGCCGACGTCTCGTCAAGCTGAATGGCTGGCAGGTGGGCGAGCAGACACTCGACGGGGAGCAGCAGCGCATGGCGTTGCCTCAGATCGAGCGCCTCCAGTCGGGTAAGGGAATGGGCATCGGCAAGGCTGAATCCACCGGAGGCGATGCGCGTGAGTGCGCTGAGGTGCGCACCGCAACCCAGCGCCGCGCCGATATCCTGCGCCAGAGTGCGGATGTAGGTGCCGGCGCTGCACTGTATATCGAGCACCGCGCGTGGCGGGGTGCATTCGATCAATTCCAGCGAACGAATCTGTACCCTGCGGGGGGCGCGGTCGATTTCGATCCCGGCGCGGGCGTATTCGTAGAGCGGACGGCCCTGATGCTTGAGGGCGGAATGCATGGGCGGGACTTGTTCGATCCCGCCCATGAAACGCGGCAGAATGGCGCCGATGTCTTCACACGTCGCTGCGACGGGATGGGTCGCCATCACTTCGCCCTCGGGGTCGCCCGTGGTCGTGGTGACACCCAGTTGCAGCACGGCACGATAGGTCTTGTCCGCCTCGAGCAGGTATTGCGAGAACTTGGTGGCTTCACCAAAACACAGAGGCAACAGGCCGTTGGCAAAGGGATCCAGCGTGCCGGTATGACCGGCCTTTTTGGCGTTGAAGAGGCGTTTTGCCCATTGCAGTGCGGCGTTGGATGTGAGGCCGGCGTGCTTGTCCAGCAGCAGCACGCCGTCAATCGCTTGACGCGTTGATTTCGTCAATCGCTTTGGGCCTAGCGTTCGCTCCCTCGCCCGCTTGCGGGATAACCAGCGACTTGGCTGGCGTCTTCCGCCTGCGTAGTCGAATCGCTCGTCGTTCCGTCAGAGGGTTGGGGTGAGGGTTCTTCGTCGGGATGACGGGCGCGATCTTCCGCGACCGCGGTTTCGATCAGGTTCGTGAGCTGGATGCCGCGCTCGATCGAACTGTCGTAAACGAAATTGAGCTTGGGAACTTGCCTGAGTTGCATGCGGTGCGAAAGCTGCGAGCGGAGGAAGCCGCTGGCGTGTTGCAGCCCTTCCAGACAGGCATCGTGTTCGGGCCTGCCGCCCAGCGTGGTGAAGAAGACCTTGGCGTGCTCCATGTCGCGGTTAACCTCAACTTCGATGATGGTTAACATGCCGACGCGCGGATCCTTGACTTCCTGCCGGATCAATTCCGGCAGTTCGCGCTGTATCTGGTCGGCCACACGGCGGGCACGGGGAAAATCCTTCGGCATGAGTAATTACAGGCTCCGTGCGACTTCCACCACTTCGAACACTTCGAGATGGTCGCCTTCCAGAATGTCGTTGAAGTTCTTCAGGGAGAGGCCGCATTCGAAACCGGCCCTGACTTCCTTCACGTCATCCTTGAAGCGCTTGAGCGAATCGAGTTCGCCCTGATGCACGACCACGTTGTTGCGCAGCACGCGCACCCCGGAACCGCGCCTGATCACGCCGTCGAGCACGTAGCAGCCTGCGATGGTGCCGATTTTGGAAATGTGGAATACCTGACGGATTTCCACCGTGCCGATGACGTTTTCCTTTTGCTCGGGCACAAGCATGCCGGATAGCGCCGCCTTCACTTCATCCACGGCCTCGTAAATGATGTTGTAGTAGCGGATGTCCACGCCCGATGATTCGGCAAGCTTTCTGGCCTGCGCATCGGCGCGCACGTTGAAACCGATCAGTACGGCCTTGGAAGCCAGCGCCAGATTGACATCGGATTCGGTAATCGCGCCGACCGCACTGTGGATGATGTTGACCTTGACTTCATCGGTGGACAGCTTGGAGAGCGCATGCTCCAGACCTTCGTAAGAACCCTGCATGTCGGACTTGAGGATGATGGGCAGTTGCTGGACTTCGCCTTGCCCCATTTGCTCGAACATGGATTCGAGTTTGGCGGCCTGCTTCTTCGCCAGCAGCACGTCGCGGAACTTGCCCTGACGGAACAGTGCGATTTCACGCGCCTTGCGTTCATCCGGCGGAACCATCATGTCCTCCCCCGCTTGCGGCACGTCGGACAAGCCCTGAATCTCGACCGGAATCGAGGGGCCGGCCTCGGCAACCGTTTTTCCGGATTCGTCGAGCATGGCGCGCACCCGGCCGAACACCTGGCCTGCCAAGACCATATCGCCGCGTCTCAGCGTACCGGATTGCACCAGTATCGTGGCAACCGGGCCCTTGCCCTTGTCCAGGCGCGCTTCGATGACAATCCCCTTGGCGGGGGCATCATTGGGCGCTTGCAGTTCCAGCACTTCGGCCTGCAGCAGGATGGCATCCAGCAACTTGTCGATGCCGGTGCCGGCCTTGGCCGAGACTTCGACAAACATGGTGTCGCCGCCCCATTCCTCGGGCGTGACTTGCTGCGCCACCAATTCCTGGCGTATGCGCTCAGGGTTGGATTCGGGCTTGTCGATCTTGTTGATCGCCACCACCAGAGGAACCTGCGCGGCACGGGCGTGGTGGATCGCTTCTATGGTCTGGGGCATGACGCCGTCGTCAGCCGCGACCACCAGCACCACGATGTCGGTCGCTTTTGCGCCGCGCGCGCGCATGGCGGTAAAGGCTTCGTGGCCCGGCGTGTCGAGGAAGGTGATGACGCCCTTTTCGGTTTCGACGTGATACGCGCCGATATGCTGCGTGATGCCACCGGCTTCGCCACTTGCGACCCGGGTACGGCGGATGTGGTCGAGCAGCGAGGTCTTGCCATGGTCAACGTGACCCATGACCGTGACTACCGGCGGGCGAGGCGTCAGAGTCAGCTTGACCGCTTCACCCGCATCCAGCAGAAAGGCTTCCGGCGTATCCAGCGCGGCGGGCTTGCCAATGTGCCCCATTTCTTCAACGATAATGAGCGCCGTTTCCTGATCCAGCACCTGGTTGATCGTCACCATGCTGCCCATCTTCATCAGCGTCTTGATGACTTCGGCAGCCTTGACCGATATCTTGTGGGCGAGTTCGGCCACGGTGATGGTTTCCGGCACCAGCACTTCACGCACCACGGGTTCGGTGGGCGCGTTGAAAGCATTCTGCTCGTCCTCGGTCGTTTTGTGCTTGCCTTTGCGACCGCGCCAGCCGGTGTCGACTGTAGCGCCACCACGCGTTTTGAGGGCGGTCCTTTTGCGGTTGGCGCCGTCATTCCATGCGCCGCTTTCTCCGGCTTTTTTCGCCGGCTTCTTGTCAGTCTTGGCGGCGGCGGGTTTGTCCGGTTTGTGCAGGGTCTTGGCGGTTGGGGTGGCCGGAGCGGCCGCTTTCTGGGCTTCGGTCAGCTTGGCAGTTTCACGTGCGGCTTCAGCCTGCTTGCGCAATGTCTCCCGTTCAATCTTGGTTTTCGCATCCTGCGTCTGGCGTTCCTGCAGCGCATGATGACGACGCGCTTCATCTTCGCGTACCTTGACTTCGGCGTCGTTCAGGATCGAGGCTTTGGTCACGCGCGTGGTCTTTTTCGGCGCGGGTGCGGCGGCATCAAGGGGAGGGGTTTTCGGTGTCGTGACCGGAACTGCTTCTGCCGGCGCAGCCAACTCAACGGACGCGGGTTCGGGCGCCGCGGGCACGATCTCGGCTATGGGTTGTGGAGCCGCTTCCGGGACGGGCGGCGGCGCCTCGACGACGGGCTCCGGCACAGCCTGGGGCACAGCTTCGGCAACCGCCGCGACGTCGCGCTTGACGTAGGTGCGCTTCTTGCGGACTTCAACCTGGATCGTGCGCGATTTTCCCGTGCTGTCCGACTTGCGGATTTCGGATGTCTGTTTGCGGGTGATGGTGATCTTGGTTTTGCCTTCTTCCCCGCCCCCGCCATGCATCTTGCGCAGATAATCCAGCAGATGGGACTTGTCCGTTTCGGTGACGGCATCGGCTGCATCACGCTTGGTGACGCCAGCCGCCTTCAGCTGTTCCAGCAACAGCTGTGGGGGGAGTTTCAGTTCCTGGGCGAATTGTTCGACGTTCATGCGGTCCTCGTGGCGTATCAGCCTTGGGCAAACCAGGGCGCGCGTGCGTCCATGATTAATTGTTTGGCGCGCGTCTCATCCATCTCGGCCATTGCCACCAGTTCGTCCACAGCCAGTTCGGCCAGATCCTCGGTGGTGTGTATGCCTTTGGTGGCGAGTGTTCGCGCGGTTTCGGCATCCATGCCTTCAAGCGACAACAGGTCGCCCGCGGAGGCTTCGACCTTTTCTTCGCCGGCGATGGCCGCGGTGAGCAACGCGTTGCGCGCACGGTTGCGCAATTCGTTGACCAGCGCTTCGTCGAAAGACTCGATTTCCAGCATTTCATTGAGCGGCACGTAAGCCACTTCTTCCAGGGTGGAGAAGCCTTCGTCCGCCAGAATTTGCGCGACTTCCTCGTCAACATCGAGTTTTTCGATGAACAGGGCGCGGATTTTTTCGCCTTCGGAGGACTGTTTTTCTTCCGCCGCTTCGCGCGTCATGATGTTCAGTTCCCACCCTGTCAACTCCGAAGCCAGACGCACGTTCTGGCCGCCGCGCCCGATAGCCATGGCGAGCTGCTCTTCATCCACGACCACATCCATGCTGTGACGGTCTTCGTCCACCATGATGGAGCTGACTTCCGCCGGCGCCAGCGCATTGATGACATATTGGGCAGGGTCGGCCGACCAGTGAATGATGTCCACGCGCTCGCCGGCCAGTTCGTTGGTGACCGAGGTGACGCGCGAGCCGCGCAAGCCGATACAGGTGCCGATGGGATCGATCCGAGGATCGTGCGAGACCACGGCGATCTTGGCGCGCAGACCGGGGTCGCGGGCGGCCGCCTTGATTTCCAGCAGACCTTCTTCGATTTCGGGCACTTCCAGTTCAAACAGCTTCATGATGAATTCGGGCGCCGTGCGCGACAGCATCACCTGCGGTCCGCGGGTGCCGCGCTCGATACGCAGCAGGTAGGCGCGCACCCGGTCGCCCACACGCAGGTTCTCGCGCGGGATCATCTGATCACGATGCAGAAAGCCCTCGACACGGCCCGATTCGATAACGGCGTTGCCGCGATCCACACGCTTCACCACGCCGGTGACGAGGTGTTCCTTGCGCTCCAGGAAGTCACTGATGATCTGCTCCCGCTCGGCATCGCGGATTTTCTGCAGAATGACCTGCTTGGCGGCTTGCGCACCGATACGGCCAAACTCGATGTTTTCCAGCGGCTCTTCGATGTAGTCGCCCAATTCGATGTCCGGGTGCGTCTCCTGCGCATCGATCAGCAGAATCTGGAAATCCTCGGATTCGAGTTCCGTCTCGGAGACCACCTGCCAGCGACGGAAGGATTCGTAGTCGCCGGTTTCACGGTCAATCGCCACGCGCACGTCGGCCTCCTGCTTGAAGCGTTTCTTGGTGGCGGAGGCGAGCGCCTGCTCCAGTGCGCCAAACACCACGTCACGATCCACGTTCTTTTCACGCGCCAGCGCATCCACCAAAATCAGCATTTCCCGGCTCATCTTTATCTCCAGCTATTCCTGTTCGACTCGTCTCAGACTTCCGGTTTCAGGCGAGCCGATTCCACATTTCTCAAATCCACGGCGACTTCCACGCCGCTCATGTCCAGCTTGATCGCGTCGGCCTCAAGACCGATCAGTCGCCCCGCCATGCGCCGGCGATTGTCCACCGGAACACGCAATTTCAACGTGACCTGCTCACCGGCGAATCGCACGTAATCCTGCGGCTTGGTCAACGGCCTGTCCAGGCCCGGCGATGACACTTCAAGACGGGCGTAGTCGATGTTCTCGACCGTAAAAAGCTGGCTCAGGTGGTTGCTCACGCTGACGCAGTCGTCAATCGTGATCCCGCCCGGCTTGTCGATGAAAATCCGCATCAGGCCGCGCCCGGCACGCTCCAGCATCACCAACTCGTAACCGAGTCCGGACAGCGTTTTTTCGAGCAGGGCAGGCAGTTCCGTCATCGCGATACACAAATAAAAAATGGGCGGACCGCCCATCAGAATTATTAAAGCCGGAAAATTATACCATTCGCGACGAAAACGTGGAAGCAGGGGAATGGTGCCCGGAACCGGAATCGAACCGGTACGCCATCGCTGGCGAGGGATTTTAAGTCCCTTGTGTCTACCAATTTCACCATCCGGGCATTCCGGGTGCCAGAGGGCAGAAGACCGAAGGCCGAAGACTGTTTTCAGTCCGCAGTCTTCTGTCCTCAAAACTGGAGGCGGGGGTCGGAATCGAACCGGCGTCCACGGCTTTGCAGGCCGCTGCATAACCACTCTGCCACCCCGCCGTAAACGGCAAGCAACTCAAATGAAACGGGGAAAACGAGTGGGCTTGCGCCATCCGTTTTCCCCGGAATCTGGAGCGGGAAACGAGATTCGAACTCGCGACCTCAACCTTGGCAAGGTTGCGCTCTACCAGCTGAGCTATTCCCGCGCTAAAGGCTGCGCATTATGTTGAATTCAGCTTTTCGTGTCAACAACCGCCGTTGTCTGGTTTTGCAGTGCGCGTGCGGCCACTCTCAGGTAATACGTCATGGAAACCAGCGTCAACATCGCCGCAATCCAGATCAGTACCGTCCCCGATGCCTGCGTGTTCAAACCCCATAGTGGCTGGTGATAAAGCAGTAGCACGATGGCCGCCATCTGTACCGTGGTTTTGAGTTTGCCGACAAAGGACACCGCCACGCTTGATGACTTGCCCACCTTGGCCATCCACTCGCGCAGGGCGGAAATGGTGATTTCGCGGCCGATGATGATGAGGGCGATGACCGGGGCGGCGCGACCGAGATCGACCAGCACGATCAGCGCGGCAGCGACCATGAGTTTGTCCGCTACCGGATCGAGGAAGGCGCCGAAGGCCGAGGTTTGCCCGAGCCTGCGCGCCAGATAGCCGTCCAGCCAGTCGGTCAGCGCAGCCACGCCAAAGCACGCGGCAGCCAGCAGATTGGCTTCGAATGGCGGCAGCCAGCCATCTGGCAGATAGAACACGCCCGCCGTCACCGGAATGAGCAGGATGCGCAGCCAGGTCAGCAGGTTGGGTAGATTGAAGGGCATCAGTGCAGGGCGTTGTAGATGGTTTCCGCCAATTCTCGACTGATACCCTTGACCGTGGCAAGCGCATCAATGCCGGCAGCGCGCACGCCCTGCAACCCGCCGAAATGTTCCAGCAGCACTTTGCGGCGTTTCGGGCCGATGTGGGGGATGTCTTCCAGCGTCGATTGCAGGCGTGCCTTGCCGCGTTTGGCGCGGTGACCGGTGATGGCGAAGCGGTGCGCCTCGTCGCGGATGCTCTGGATCAGATGAAAGCCGGGATGGTCCTTGGCAAGTTTCAATTCCCGTCCGTCGGCAAAGATCAGGGTTTCCAGCCCCGGCTTGCGCGCCTCGCCCTTGGCCACGCCGAGCAGCAACACTTCGTTCAACCCCAGCTCGGCCATCGCTTCCATGGCCATGGAAACCTGCCCCTTGCCGCCGTCGATCAGGAGCAGATCGGGCAGTACGCCATTTTCCTCCACGCTCTTGTGAAAACGTTTGATGAGCGCGGCGTGCATGGCCGCGTAGTCGTCACCCGGCGTGATGTCGGTGATGTTATAGCGCCGGTAATCCGATTTCTTCATGTCGTCGCCTTCGTACACTACATTCGATGCCACCGTCGCCTCGCCCATCGTGTGCGAAATGTCAAAGCACTCGATGCGATTGAGTTGCGGCAGGTCCAGCGTATCGCGCAGCGCGGCGAGGCGCTGGGTCTGGTTGGCGCGTTCACTGCCGTGGCGCTCGGCGGACAGCCGTGCATTGGCCTGCGCCATTGCGATCCAGACCCGCTTCTCACCGCTGACGCGATGCTGGATGACGACTTTCCTGCCGGCCTGCGCGGAGAGCAGCGCCTCCAGCGCCGCGGTTTCAATGGCTTCGCTGATCAGGATGCGGGATGGAATCGGGTGATCGAGATAATGCTGGACGAGAAAGGCTTCCAGCGCTTCAACCGGCGTGGCGCCTTCGCCATGCTGTGGGAATAAGCTGCGGTCTCCCAGATGCCGTCCGCCGCGTATCATGGTCAGATTCAGCGCGAGAATTTCCCCCGCCTGCGCAACCGCGACGACATCCGCATCGGCATCACCGCCCGTGGTGTCGACAAACTGCTTCTCGCGCACGGCGGCAAGCATGCGCAATTTGTTGCGCAGTTGCGCGGCATATTCAAAGTCCAGCCTGGCCGAGGCTGCGTTCATGAGCGCGGTGAGTTGTCCGGTCAGCTCGCTGGTTTTTCCCTGCAGCAACTGCGCGGCTTCTCCCACGTCGCGGGCATAGGCGTCGGGCGCGATGTGATGCACGCAGGGCGCGCTGCAGCGCTTGATCTGATACAGCAGGCAGGGCCGCGAACGGTTGCCGAACACCGTGTCCTCGCAGGTGCGCAACTGAAAGACCTTCTGCAGCAGCTGGATGCTCTCGCGCACCGCCCAGGAATTGGGGTAAGGGCCAAACGCCTGGTCGCATTTTCTGGGCGTCCCGCGAAAATAGGCCAGACGCGGAAACTGATGCCCGGTGAGCAATAGATAGGGATAGGACTTGTCGTCGCGGAACAGGATGTTGAAGCGCGGCTTCAGACCCTTGATGAGATTGTTTTCCAGCAGCAGCGCTTCCGCCTCGGTGCGCGTGACCGTGGTATCCACGCTGACCACGCTTTTCAGCATCAGCCGGATGCGCGGGCTCTGATCGCTCTTCCGGAAATAGCTGGAAACCCGTTTCCTCAAATCTTTCGCCTTGCCGACATACAGCACCGTCCCCGCTTTATCCACCATGCGATACACGCCCGGAAGCGTGGGGAGGGAGGCGAGGAAAGTATGGGTGATTTTGCTCAAGGCGGGCTATCAGGGCGTGTTAACAAGAATTTCGCGTCAGCGACGGGGGCGATTTGGGATGCAGGCCGCGAAGCAAGACGCGCCGCAGTGCGAGCCACTGCAAGCGGCTTGCGACAAAGGGATGCGCCCAAATCGCCCCCGTCCCGACGGGTTGCTGCGAGAAAGCGCGTCTGCGGTGTTGCGGCGCTTGGCAATGGAATGACCATTGCCCGCGCACCGCGCCTTGCATCCATGGCTTTCTCGCAGCAACGCTGACGTGAAATTTGTGTTAACACGCCCTAATCTTCATCCAGCAACCTTCCGGCAATCGCCCAGTTCTCGTCCGGCAGTTCTTCGAACGTAATGTAGGTGTAGCTCGCGGGCTTGTTGGCGTGGCGTTCCAGGGTGGCGGTGATTTCCTCGGCAACTTTATGCTTCTGCTCGCGGGTGAGTTTGCCGGCAAGCTTGATGATGACGACGGGCATGCTTACTCCTTCCTGTCAGCAGCGATCCGGGTGAACACCGCTTCGAACATTTCAGGCGTGAGGCGGCGTGTCTGGGTATTGTAGCGGGAGCAGTGGTAGCTGCTGTAAAGGCGCCGGCCATCGGGCAGGATGGTGTGGCTGTCGTGGGCGAAGGGATGGTGGCTGGCTTTCAGGTTCAAGGCCCGCAACACCGCCTGGTGGGCGATCTGTCCCAGAGCGAGGACGGCGGTACGCGGCTGCAGGCTGGCCAGTTCGGCGGACAGGAAGCGGTTGCATTCGCGGATTTCGGCGGGTTCCGGCTTGTTGGCGGGCGGCAGGCATTTCACCGCATTGGTGATGCGGCAACCCGTGAGCTGCAGGCCATCGCCGGCGGAGACAGATACGGGGTGGCTGGCATAGCCGAATTTGTGCAGCGTCTGGTACAACAGTACGCCGGCATAGTCACCGGTGAAAGGACGGCCGGTGCGATTCGCGCCGTGCAGGCCGGGGGCCAGGCCGACGATCAGCAGGCGCGGGGCCAGATCGCCGAACGGCGCGACCGGGCGGCCGTGGTAAGCGGGGTGGCGGGTGCGCACCTCGTCCAGAAAAAGGGCGAGGCGTGGACATGCGCGGCAGTCGGCATCGAAATCCATTGAGGGCACAAATAAAGCGCCCGGGGTTGGGCGCTTTATTGTAACGGGGAAGACCCGTCAGGATTCGATGCCGCCCATGGCCGATTGCAGGTAGTTCTGCTCTCCGAGTTTCTTCACCAGTTCCAGCTGGGTTTCCAGGTAGTCGATGTGCGCTTCGGTATCTTCCTGAATGCCGACCAGGATTTCGCGCGAGACAAAGTCCTTCACGGATTCGCAGTAGGTAATGGCCTCGATGTACAGGGCGCGGCCGCCGAGCTCCAGTTTGAGATCGCAGGCCAGGCATTCCGGCACGGTTTCGCCGATCAGCAGCTTGTTCAGGTCCTGCAGGTTGGGCAGGCCTTCCAGAAACAGGATGCGTTCGATCAGTTTGTCGGCGTGGCGCATTTCCTCGATGGACTCTTCGTATTCGTGCTTGCCCAGCGCGGTGAGCCCCCAGTTCTTGTACATGCGGGCATGCAGGAAATACTGGTTGATGGCGGTGAGTTCCACCGCCAGGGCCTTGTTCAGGAATTGAAGGACTTTCTTGTCGCCTTTCATGCTTGTCTCCAGGTGGTTGGGGCGTCCTCGCGGAGGTGCCGTTGGCTGGGGAAGCTTTGGCTAAAAGGCGCGGCGGGGATACCCGACATTCTAGGCAAAGAGGTGCTGAAAGCAAGCAGGAATGCGGCTTGCGGGATGCTCGCTGGCGCATTGCCCCGGCATCTTTATGTTTTCTTAACACCTTGTCCCCCGGTCTTAGCCTCATCTTTACCGGCAAGCGCCTATAGTTCGCCCTGTCCCCGTTCACGTTGGAAGGAAGTGTCATGGACCTGATCTACCTCGCAGGCATAGGCCTGTTCTTCGTCCTGTTGGCCGGACTCGCCGTCGGTTGCGCCAAACTGGGAGGTGCCAAGTGAGCTGGCTACTCATCGTCAGCGCCGTCGTCGCGGTCGCGCTGCTCGTTTATCTGATTGCAGCCCTGCTCAAACCGGAGGACTTTTCATGACTAGCCACGCCTGGCTCCTGCTTGGAGCGTATCTGGTGATCCTGCTGCTGGCGGCCAAGCCGCTCGGCGGCTACATTGCCGACGTGATGGAAGGCCGCGGCCTCGCCCTGCGCCTCGGCGGCCCCTTCGAGTCCCTGCTGTATCGCTTGTGCGGCGTGCGCCGCGACGAGGAAATGGGCTGGCTGAAGTACGCCTTTGCCATCCTGCTGTTCAACCTGCTGGGTGCGCTGGCCGTCTATGCCCTGCAACGGCTGCAACTCTGGCTGCCGCTTAATCCCCAGGCGATGGCCAACGTCAGCCCGGATTCGTCGTTCAACACCGCCGTCAGTTTCGCCACCAACACCAACTGGCAGGGCTATGCCGGCGAATCGACGATGAGCTACCTGACCCAGATGCTGGGTCTGGCGGTGCAGAACTTTTTCTCCGCCGCCACCGGCATCGTCGTCGTCATCGCCCTGATCCGCGGTTTCGCCCGGCACACGGCCAAGACCATCGGCAACGCCTGGGTCGATCTCACCCGCATCACGCTCTACGTGCTGCTGCCGATCTCGCTGGTCTATGCGGTATTCCTGGTCGGCCAGGGGGCGATCCAGAACTTCGATGCCTACAAGGACGTGACCACGCTGGAGGTCACCCATTACGACACGCCCAAACTCGACGCCGCCGGCCAGCCGCTCAAGGACGACAAGGGCAATCCGGTGACCGAAACCGTTACGAAACCGACCCAGACCCTGGCCATGGGCCCGGTCGCCTCGCAGGAAGCGATCAAGATGCTCGGCACCAACGGCGGCGGCTTCTTCAACGCCAACTCGGCGCATCCCTACGAGAATCCGACGCCGCTGGCCAACTTCGTCCAGATACTGTCGATTTTCCTGATCCCGGCCGCGCTGTGTCTGACCTTCGGCCGCATGGTCGGCGACATGCGCCAGGGCTGGGCAATTCTGGCGGCCATGACGCTGATGTTCGTGGTCATGGCCGTCGTCGCCATGTATTACGAGCAGCAGGGCAACCCGTTGCTGGGACAACTGGGTGTCGACATGTCCGCCGGCAACATGGAAGGCAAGGAGGCGCGCTTCGGCATCGCCGAGTCGGGTCTGTTTGCCACCATCACCACGCTGGCCTCCTGCGGCGCCGTCAATGCCATGCACGACTCCTTCACGCCGCTGGGCGGCTTCGTGCCGCTGTGGGACATGATGCTCGGCGAAGTGGTGTTCGGCGGCGTCGGCACCGGGCTCTACGGGATGCTGGTGTTCGCCGTCATGGCAGTGTTCATCGCCGGCCTGATGATCGGCCGCACGCCCGAATACCTGGGCAAGAAGATCGAAGCCTTCGAAATGAAGATGGTGTCGATTGCCATCCTGGTGACGCCGCTGCTGGTACTCGCGGGTACTGCAATCGCCGTGATGGCGGCGGCCGGCATTGCCGGCATCGCCAATCCGGGCGCGCACGGCTTCTCGGAAATCCTCTACGCCTTCACCTCGGCCGCCAACAACAACGGCAGCGCCTTCGCCGGTCTGTCGGCCAACACGCCCTTCTACAACACCATGCTCGGCATTGCCATGTGGTTCGGCCGTTTCGGCGTGATCGTGCCGGTGCTGGCCCTGGCCGGCGGGCTCGCCGCCAAGAAACGAATCGCCGCCAGCGTCGGCACCATGCCTACCCACGGGCCGCTGTTCGTCGTGCTGGTGATCGGCACTGTGGTGCTGGTCGGCGCCCTGAACTATGTTCCCGCGCTCGCGCTCGGGCCGGTGATCGAGCATCTGATGCTCGGGTCCGCTCACTGAGCCAAAGGAGAAAACAATGTCGCACAAGAGACTTGCCATGTTCGATCCGGCGTTGGTGAAGCCGGCGATCGTTGATTCATTCAGGAAGCTGAATCCCGCCGTACAGTGGCGCAACCCGGTGATGTTTGTCGTCTACGTCGGCAGCATCCTCACCTCGATACTATGGGCGCAGGCTTTGTCAGGGCAGGGCGAAGCCCCGGCCGGGTTTATCCTCGCCGTGGCGCTCTGGTTGTGGTTCACGGTGTTGTTCGCCAACTTCGCCGAAGCCCTGGCCGAGGGTCGCAGCAAGGCCCAGGCGGCCTCGCTGCGCGGACTGAAGAAAGAGACCCTGGCCAAGAAGATCAAGGGCGAAAAAGTCACTGAAACGTGGGCGACGGTGCAGGCCACGGAGCTGCGCAAGGGCGATGTGTTCATCGTCCACGCCAGTGAAATCATCCCGGCTGACGGCGAGGTCATCGATGGCGTGGCCTCGGTGGACGAGTCCGCGATCACCGGTGAATCGGCGCCGGTCATCCGCGAAGCAGGCGGTGATTTCTCCGCGGTCACCGGCGGCACCCGCGTGCTGTCCGACTGGCTGGTGGTGCGGGTGACGGTCAATCCGGGCGAAACCTTCGTCGATCGCATGATCGCCATGGTTGAGAGCGCCAAACGCCAGAAGACGCCCAACGAGATTGCGCTGACCATCCTGCTGGTGGCGCTGACCATCGTTTTCCTCGGCGTCACCGTCACCTTGCTGCCTTACTCGATGTTCAGCGTCAGTGTGGCGAAGGTCGGTACGCCGGTCACCATTACGGTGCTCATCGCCTTGCTGGTCTGCCTGATCCCGACCACGATTGCCGGCCTGCTTTCGGCCATCGGTGTTGCCGGCATGAGCCGCATGATGCAGGCCAATGTGATTGCCACCTCCGGACGGGCGGTCGAAGCGGCGGGTGACGTCGACGTGCTGCTGCTGGACAAGACCGGCACCATCACGCTCGGCAACCGCCAGGCCTCGGCCTTCGCCAAGGCGCCTGGCGTGAGCCCCGAGGAACTGGCCGACGCCGCGCAGCTCGCCTCACTCGCCGATGAGACGCCCGAAGGGCGCTCAATCGTGGTGTTCGCCAAGCAGCGCTACGGCTTGCGCGGACGTGACGTCAAAGAACTGGGCGCGCACTTTGTGCATTTCACCGCGCAAACGCGGATGAGCGGCGTCGACCTGGACGGTCGCGAGATCCGCAAAGGGGCAGCCGACACGATACGCACCTATGTCGCCGAACGGGGCGGTCACTTCCCGCCGGAGGTGGAGACCATTGTCGACCAGATCGCAAAGCAGGGCTCGACTCCGCTGGTGGTCGCCGAGACCGTCGGTGGCCAGGCCCGGGTGCTGGGTGTGGTGGAACTGAAGGACATCGTCAAGGGTGGCATCAAGGAGCGATTTGCCGAACTGCGGCGCATGGGCATCAAGACCGTGATGATCACTGGCGACAACCGTCTTACCGCCGCCGCCATTGCCGCCGAGGCGGGGGTGGACGACTTCCTGGCCGAGGCAACGCCGGAGGCCAAGCTCAAACTCATCCGCCAGTACCAGGATGAAGGTCGACTGGTCGCCATGACCGGCGATGGTACCAACGACGCCCCGGCACTCGCCCAGGCCGACGTCGCGGTGGCCATGAACACCGGCACCCAGGCTGCCAAGGAGGCCGGCAACATGGTCGATCTGGACTCCAACCCGACCAAACTGATCGAGGTCGTGGAGACTGGCAAGCAGATGCTGATGACGCGCGGCTCGCTCACGACTTTCTCCATCGCCAATGACGTCGCCAAGTATTTCGCCATCATCCCGGCGGCCTTCGTCACCACCTACCCGCAACTCGCGGCGCTCAACGTCATGGGGCTGGCCAGTCCGGCTTCAGCCGTCCTCTCGGCGGTGATCTTCAACGCGCTGATCATCATGTTCCTGATCCCGCTGGCGCTGAAAGGCGTGAAATACCAAGCCCTCGGTGCCGCCGTCCTGCTGCGCCGCAACCTCGCGGTCTATGGTCTGGGCGGCCTGATTGCGCCGTTCATCGGCATCAAGCTGATTGACATGCTGATTGCCGCAGCCGGCCTCGCCTAAGAAAGGAAACGATCATGAAAACTTTATTGCGTCCCGCCATTACCCTGTTCGTGCTGTTGTCGGTTGTCACCGGTATCGTCTATCCGCTGGCGGTGACCGGCGTGGCCAAGGTCGTTTTCCCTGATCAGGCGGCAGGCAGCCTGATCGTCAAGGACGGCAAGCCGGTCGGATCAAAGCTGATCGGCCAGAATTTCACGGAACCGAAGTATTTCTGGGGCCGTCCGTCGGCTACCGGGCCCATGCCCTATAACGCCAGCGCTTCGAGCGGTTCCAACCAGGGCCCGCTGAATCCGGCCCTGGTGGACGCCGTCAAGGGGCGGATTGAAACGCTCAAGGCCGCCGATCCGACTAATCCCGCGCCGATCCCCGCCGATCTGGTCACCGCCTCGGGCAGCGGGTTGGACCCCCACATCAGCCCCGCGGCCGCCCGCTGGCAGGCACCCCGCATCGCCCGCATCCGCGGCCTCAGCGAAGCCGACGTGACGAAGCTCATCCATGCACATACCGAAGGCCGCCAACTCGGCCTGCTGGGCGAACCCCGGGTCAACGTGCTGACCCTGAATCTGGCGCTGGACCGCCTGGCCAAATCCTGAGGGTGCCATGGAAGAAGTTCTGGAGATACTGATGGCTCTCGCCGCGCTGGTGATCCCCTTGCTCTTCGCATGGGTGGTCGTGAATCACTTGGCCACCCGGCACCTCCCTAATCAACAAAGGAAATCCAGGAAATGACGCTGCCGCGCCAACCGCATTCCGCGCCATCATCCTGATGGATGCCTGGCGTCCCTGCCGGCGCCAGCCGAGGACAGCCTTCTCGGCTTCAGCGGCAACCTGGACCTGAATTCCAGCGACGGCTTCCGCGGCGTCTCCCGGACCGCTCGCAGCCTCGCGCCTTGGCCCGCCGAAAGCGGGCCGTTTTCTTGATAGTCCGAGTCCAGTCTGGCAATCAAATCGTCGTCTGAAGTCAGGATTCGAGCGAATGCTTCGGACATGAAAGATGGCGGGATTCATGGATCGGGCAGGAACACACGCTCACCGTGGCTTGTTTGATAACACCCGATTTTTATCGGATTTTAATGTCCGGCTCCAAAGTCTTTACGGAATTAAAAGCCTGGTTTGCATAGCATTCGTGATGTGGAAGCGTCATGTAGCGAACCTGGACGTCGTCCACATTCCTGGCAATGTTTTGTGGAGGTACACATGTTGAACATCCGCTGGAGCAAAAACGAAACGGGCCGTCTGCTCGCCGTATGGGTGCTACGTGAACCCGGCAAGCCCGGGGTACCCCTGGGGACAGACCGCTATTTCCCGCTGCCCGTAGTCACGCTGGATTCGATAGGGTCTATTGCCGCGGCCTGCGTATAGCGGCGTAATTTAATTCAGGAGCTGAACATGAACCCCTTGGCCGTCATGATGAAACCCAGCCTGTTCATCAACTCGAGAAAGGCTGCCAAATTGAACACGATCGCCCATTACCTGCGCCCGGAAGACATCCTCCTTGACACGGACGTATCGAGCAAACCCGAGCTTCTCGATACGATTGGACGGCATATGGAGCAGGCGCATTCCCTTCCGCGTGAGAGCGTTTCCCCCAGTCTTGCGCGGCGCGAACAGCTCGGATCCACCGGTCTGGGACAAGGGGTGGCCATTCCTCACGCCCGCGTCAAGGACCTCAACCGGATACTGGTCGCCTACCTGCGCATGAAGTCGCCGATACCCTATGACGCCCCGGACGGTGAACCGGTGTCCGAAATCCTGGTCCTGATGGTGCCGAAACAGGCCACCGAGGAACACCTGAGGATATTGGCGGATGCCTCCCGGATGTTCGCCAACCGCCAATTTCGCAGGCGCTTGAGGCAATGTAGCGATCCGCAGGCAGTCAAACAACTGTTCGATGCCTGGTCCGGATCGCCATCATGGCTCCACTGAATCCGGTCGGTTTTTTGTGGATATGCCTATCGGGCTTGTCATTTCCGGAGACACCCGGGCAAGCGTTTCTTTCTTAGCGATTCTTAATATCCGCGTGCCCAATCTTTACGGCATTTTGATGCGGCGTCCGCTAGGCTAACACTCATCGTGATGACAGGAGATGACATGAACATCAGTCGACAGGAAGAAGAGCCCCCCCGTGTAACGACAAGGTATGCATCGGCATCGCCCTGGTGGGGGAGGACATCCGGGTTGCGACGCGTGCCGATGGCCGTGAGGTCGCGCAGGGCAGTTTCCCTGCCAGTCCCCTCGGCACAGCGGCCCTGCTTTGTTATCTGGCAGACTGGCAGGCGCCATTGAGATTGGCCGTGGCCACGGCCGGAGCCGCTGCCATTGGCCTTGCCCTGGCCGTCGGCGCACCGCATGATCGGGAGGTGTTCCTGGTTTCCGCACAAACCCATAGCGCAGCATCGGATCTCGCTCGCTATGCCGAACGTGCCATATGACGGTGGGGTGGAGATGACGCGCCACGTTTGCCCGGTCTGCGGCAAGGCGCACGCGGTGACGCCGGCCTACCAGTCAGTGGCCTGGGGCCGCCAGTTGAGCTGCTGCTGTGCCTGCGAGGTGGAACACCGCCGCCGCGTACGCAAGCAACTGCTCGACACCTACGCATTGCAGGGGCAGGACAGGCGCTGAAAGTACACTGAGGCGATGTCTGCCAGCGGCCAGGACAACCGCCCCGATCCGAAGCTCCGCCCGCTCGCGCTTCCAAAGAAGGGGGAGGCGTGGTATACCCGCGCAGTACATCGCGCGGGCATTTCCTTCTCACTGACCATGTCATGCGTGACCCATCGCCTGAACCCCGTCCGCACAGGAGGCCATGACATATGAGTAGCCCGCTCGCCGTCATTCCGGACGCGCACGCTGCGGATGACAGCCGCCTGATACGTCATTTTCGCCAGACCCTGCTCTGGCCCCTGCAACTTGAGGTCCTGTCCTCCGAGGAAGGGATGGTGAAGCCCTGGGGCATACTGGAGCGAGGAGACAGTATCTGGAGCAGGGTCGAATGCGATGTCACCCATGACCCGCTTGAATCCAAGGAACGGCAGTACAAGGAATTCGTCACCTTTCTGCCCTATGTGCAGCGTTTCCTCTACGGCGAAAGCCGCTCCCGCGGGGCCAAGTCGGACGATGCGCCCAGCGATTCCCCGATGCAGGTATTCCGTCGGAGGGACGTGGCTGGCCTGCGCATCACCTTGCGGCCCGGCGATATCCCCATCCTGTTCACCGTGGCCCATGTCGATCTGCACTTCTTCTTCGATATCGATGTGGTCTTTCTCAAGGTGGAGATTCAGGCTGATGACCTGCCCTGGAACACCGCCCTGGAACTCATGCACCGCTTTGGGCGCGCCTACCCCTCGGGCTGGGACGAGGCCGGTCAGGGCGTGCACAACGCCTACCGGACGGAGTGGCTGGGGGTGAATGGAGAAGTGCTGGCCACATCCGATTCCGGGAACCGCGAAAAATTCCTGTCCTTCGTTTGCGAGCATCGCGCCCCCTGCATTGCCTCCCACTGGGCCTTCCTGCTTCGGCCCCTGGTGCTGGCGCACGCCGACGAGGAGGGAGCCGTCCGCTATCGCCTGCTCGAATACCATCGCATGCCGGTGATGGCCTACCTGGCCCTGGACGATCCGCTCAGCCTGACGCCCGACGATTTCGTCCGTCTCGGCCTCATCACCGCCTTTCGTCCCGGCGATCCCCTGCCCCACCGCGACCCGGCGGTGGCGGAATTCGAGAGCCGATACTGCGACGACCGCTACTGGACAAACACCGCAGGCCGGCCCCAACACCCGCATCATCTGCACGGGCAATACCCTGATGGTGGTTGGGGAAGCCCGTTCGAGTTACTTCCGCAACGAGGTGCACGGAATACTCGCCCAATTCCGGCACCAGTTCCTGTTGCTCTTCCTGATCGCCCATTTTCACCGGGCCGCGCTGCTGGTCTTTTCCGACCGGCTGGTGGAT
The DNA here is from genome assembly GCA_963726485.1 of uncultured beta proteobacterium. GTDB lineage: Bacteria > Pseudomonadota > Gammaproteobacteria > Burkholderiales > Thiobacillaceae > Thiobacillus. The sequence goes on from CAVSCL010000011.1 coordinate 135,264, forward strand.
GCCATCAATGACCTGGACATCCGCGACGCCAAATCCCAGTTGCGCTTCAGGAAGCGGATTCGGGACGACTTCGAGGCCTTCCTGCGCTTCACCCACCGCTACTGGTTCCACGAACTGTCCGAGCGCGGCCAGGTGCAGGGACTGTTCCGCCGCTGCGCCGCGCATCTGGGCAACGATGCCCAATACCAGGCCGTCAAGGAGGAAATGCGGGACATGAGCCAGTACCTGGACAGCGACACCCAGCGCCGCCAGTCCAATACGGTGGTGCGGCTCACGGTGGTGACCACCTTCGGCCTGATCGGCACCGTGGTCACCGGTTTCCTCGGCATGAACCTGCTTGCCGAAGCCGACGCCCCGCTCTGGGTGAAGCTCGGCTATTTCCTTGTCGTCATGCTGGTCACCTCGGTGCTGACCCTGCTCACCGTCGCCAAGTCCAAGCCGCTTTCCGATTTCCTGGAGGCGCTGTCGGAGGGCCGCATGGGAACCGGCGCGGCATTCGCGTCCCTGCGGCGCGCCTGGCGAAAAAGGGAGGGCTCATGAACGAGGTCATGGACAAGGACGGCCGTCCCGACCCGGATGAATTGCTCGCCCGCATCGGGGCAGATGCCGAACGTGCGCGGCAGGGCAAGTCTGCGGATATTCTTCGGCGCCTGTCCCGGCGTGGGCAAGACCTACGCCATGCTGAGCGCGGCACGGGCTATACAGCAACAGGGGATCGAAGTCGTGGTGGGGCTGGTGGAAACGCATGGGCGTTCCGAGACCGCGCAACTGCTGGAAGGGCTGGAGCTGTTGCCGCCCAGGGTCGTGGCATACCAGGGGAGGGAACTCCGCGAGTTCGACCTGGACGCGGCGCTTGCCCGCAAACCCGCCCTGATGCTGGTGGACGAACTGGCGCACTCCAACGCGGCCGGGCTCCCGGCATCCCAAGCGCTGGCAGGACGTTCAGGAACTGCTGGAGGCCGGCATCGACGTCTGGACCACGGTGAACGTCCAGCACCTGGAAAGCCTCAACGACATCGTCGGTGGCATCACCGGCATCCAGGTGCGCGAGACCCTGCCGGACCGGGTATTTGACCAGGCCGACGAGGTCGCCCTGGTGGACCTGCCACCGGACGAACTGTTGCAGCGCATGAAGGAAGGCAAGGTCTACCTCGCCCAGCAGGCGGAACGCGCCATCCGCAACTTCTTCCGCAAGGGCAACCTGATCGCCCTGCGCGAACTGGCACTGCGTCGCACCGCCGACCGGGTGGACGCGCAGATGCGCGAGTACCGCACCGACCAGGCCATCGAAACGGTCTGGCAGGCCAAGGAGCGCCTGCTGGTGTGCGTCGGCCCGGGCGCCGGCGGCGACCGGCTGGTGCGCGCCGCTGCGCGGCTGGCGGGCAATCTGCGCGCCGACTGGATCACCGTCTACGTCGAGACTCCGAAGCTGCAGCGCCTGTCCGAGGCCAACCGCGACAAGATACTCAAGACCCTGGCCCTGGCCCGCGAGCTGGGCGCGGAGACCGCCACCCTGGCCGGCCAGGAGGACGCACAGACCCTGCTGGCCTATGCCATAAGCCGCAACGTCTCCAAACTGGTGGTGGGCAAGAGTTTGCGCACCGGGCTGTCGCGCATGCTGCACGCCCCCCTGTCGGATCGGCTTTCCGCCCTGGCCGAGGATGTGGATGTCTACGTGGTGGCGCACGAGGAGGAGGCGCCGCCCGCGGGCGAGGTGGTCGCCAGGCCGCTCGATCTGGACCTGGAGCCCGCGCGCGGGTGGAAGCTGCAAGGGTATGCCTGGGCGGGCGGGGTATGCGCCCTGACCACCGTGCTGGCCAGGCTGGTGTTGCCCTATTTCGACCTGGCCAACCTGATCATGTTCTACCTGGTGGGGGTGGTCTGGGTGGCCGCACGGTACGGGCGAGGGCCGGCCGTCCTGGGGTCCGTGCTCAGCGTGCTGGCCTTCGACTTCTTCTACGTTCCGCCCCGGCTATCTTTCAGCGTCTCCGATACCCGTTACCTGCTGACGTTCTTCATCATGCTGGCGGTGGCGCTGACCATCAGCACGCTCGCCGCCAATCTGCGCTACCAGGCGCGCATCGCCATGTACCGGGAACGTCGCACACGGGCGCTCAACGAACTGGGCAGGGAACTGGCCGGCGCCCTGATGGCCGCGCAGATCGTGGAGATGGCCAGGCATCATCTGGAAAGCCTGTTCCAGGCGAAGGCCTGCATCCTGCTGCCGGATGCCCAGGAAAAACTGCATTCGCCCACACCCTTGCCCGAACACAATATCCTGCCCATGGACCCGGCCATCGCCCAGTGGGTCTACGACCACCAGCAGCCGGCCGGCCTGGGCACCCAGAGCCTGGCCGGCCACCCCATGTACTACCTGCCGCTGAAGGCGCCCATGCGCACGCGGGGCGTGCTGGCCTTGCTGCCGAGCCAGAAGCGGCTGCTCTTCCTGCCGGAACAGGCCCGTCTGCTGGAAACCCTGGCCGGCCAGATCGCGATCGCCCTGGAGCGGGTGCATTATGTGGAAGTGGCTCGGGACGCGCTGGTGCGGATGGAATCCGAACGGCTGCGCAACGGCCTGTTGTCCGCCCTGTCCCACGACCTGCGCACACCGCTGACCATACTGGCGGGCCTGGCCGACTCCCTGCCCATGGCCGGCCCCCCGCTGCCCCCCGCCCAGGCCGAGATCGCGCAGGCCATCCGCGCCGAGTCCCTGCGCACCAGCACCCTGGTGAGCAACCTGCTGGACATGGCGCGCCTGCAGGAGGGCCAAGTCCAGATCAAGCGGGAATGGCAGCCCCTGGAGGAAGTGGTGGGCGCTTCCCTGCAGACCCTGGCCGTCCCCCTGGCGCGGCACGAAGTGGTCGTCAACCTGCCGGCGGACCTGCCGCTGCTGGAGTTCGACAGCGTGCTGATGGAACGGGTGTTCTGCAACCTGCTGGAGAACGCCGCGAAATACACGCCGGCTGGCAGCCGTATCGAGATCGCCGCCCGCAACGAAGGCGACCGCGTCACCATCAGCGTCGCCGACAACGGACCGGGCCTGCCACCGGGCAGGGAGGAGAGCCTGTTCGAGAAATTCGCCCGCGGCCAGGACGAATCCACGGTTTCCGGCGTCGGCCTGGGTCTCGCCATCGTGCATGCCATCGTCAAGGCCCATAAAGGGACGGTCAGGGCGGAGAATCGTCCGGAGGGCGGCGCCCGCTTCGTCATCACCCTGCCCGCCGGCGAGCCGCCCGTCGTCCCCCCGGAGACCTGATGGAAGATCTGCACGCTGCTTCGCCCACCGTGGTCGTCATCGAGGACGAGCCGCAGATCAGGCGCTTCGTACGCACCGCGCTGGAGGCCGAAGGCTGTCACGTGGTGGAGGCGGGCGGAGGGGAGCGGGGCCTGGTGGAGGCCGGCACGCGCAAACCCGACCTGGTCATCCTCGACCTGGGCCTGCCGGACCGGGACGGTGTCGACGTGGTGCGGGACCTGCGCAGCTGGTCCGCCGTGCCGGTCCTGATCCTGTCGGCCCGGGTCGACGAGAGCGACAAGGTCGCCGCCCTGGACGCCGGGGCGGACGATTACCTGACCAAGCCCTTCGGCGTGGCGGAACTGCTGGCACGGGTGCGCGCCCTGCTGCGCCGCACGCGCCTGGCCAGCGGTGAAGGGCCGCTGATCAGCTTCGGGGAGGTCACGGTGGATCTCGCCCGCCGGCAGGTCACCCGGGCCGGCGCGGAAGTTCACCTCACCCCCATCGAATACAGGCTGCTCGCCCTGCTCATCGCCAACGCCGGCCGGGTGCTCACCCACCGGCAACTGCTGCGGGAGGTCTGGGGGCCCAGCCACGCCGAGGATACCCACTACCTGCGCGTCTATATGACGGGGCTGCGCCGCAAGCTGGAGGCAAACCCGACCCTGCCCCGTCACATCCGCACCGAATCCGGAGTGGGCTACCGCCTCGTGCTCGACATGTGACTGCAATGGGCGACGACTGACGACGTCGTGGCTGGCCATTGCTGATTTCATTGGCGCTTCAGGCACGAGCGTGGATCAGGCCGCGTAAGCTTCGGTCTGACCGGGTTTGCGCAGCATTTTGTTCACCTCGTCGGCATGGGCGATCTCTTGGGCAATCATGGTGCGGGCGTACTCCTCCAGGCGTACATCCTGGTCCCTGACCTGTTCCAGCAGTTCGTAATACGCCCTGAGCGCTTCGCCTTCATGGATGAGTGACTCGCGCAGGATGTCGCCGATGTCATGCTGATGGGTTTCAAGCAGCGGGCCGATCGTGAGGGAAGGGTGGCCGCCCAGCCAGGTCACCAGTTCGCCGGCCTGTCGCGCATGCAGCAGCCCTTCGTCCGCATTCTTCTGCATCCAGTCAACGATGGGAATGCGGTTGTATCCGTACACCATGAGGGCGTAGTGCGTGTAGCGCACCACCCCGGCCAGTTCCAGTTCCATGATGCGGTTGAGTATGGCAATGATCTTTTGCTTGTTCAGTTCCATGTTATTGCTCCTTCGGAAATTAGAGAACGATCCAGTGGTTGTCGAGCCGGATCGGGGGAATGTCCGCTTCGGCCGCAAGCGTTGTGTTCGCGGGATCCAATCCAAGCATATGCGAACGGCCGCCGGCCACAATCTGCCGCGTGGTGGTTGCCAGCGCGCAAGCCTCGTTCAGAGCCTGCATCCCCTGCCAGATGCCACTCGCGCTGAACAGTGCGACACCGTGGGCACGCGGACAACTCACGGCGATATGCGCGCCCAGTGCCGCGATGTCGCCGCCATAGCCGGCCAGGGATTGCGGTGCTGACGTCGGGCGCAGGGTTTGGCCGTCAAACAGGGCGAGTACCGGCGCGCCGGCTTTTGCTTCTGCCGAATCGTGTTCGGCCTGCAGGGCGATGCCGAGCACGGGATTATTCGCCGAAGCGGTATTCCAGGCCAGATGGCGCAGGCTCAGGCGCCGGTCGTCCAGACGCCACTGACCGAGCAATTCTCCGGTGGTGGCGTCAAGGCGGGCCAGCGACGAATCCATACGATCGAGATCGTGCTTGACCCGACCGGTCTCCGGCCAGGTGGGAACGCCACCGTTGGCGACGATCAGGCTGCCGGCGTGGCTGGCATCCCACAGCAACTGGTGTGGATCGATGCCATGCGTCGGCCATTCCGCGCGCTTTTCCATGCTGCCGGCATCACGCACGCCGATCAGCCCGGCGCCGGTGTCCAGATCGGTTTCGGTGGTGTAGAGGGTGCAGCCATCGACGCTCGCCAGAATATGGCCAGCGAAGGCGCGGCGTGGTTCGATCCAGTGCCAGGCGAGGGCGCGGCCATCCCGGTCCCAGCGTAGCAGCCAGTCGCCGGGGCGGCGCGCGACAGCCAGCAGGCTGCCACTCGTTTCCCGCAGCAGGCCATGGGCGCGGGTGGGCACATCCAGCGCGGCGGCCACGATCAGCGCACCCTCGCCGGACGCAGCGTGTGACAGCACGCCGACCTGGTAGCCGTGTTCAAGCTGCCAGGTGGCGGCGAGACGAACCGCGTCCTGGGAGTCCGGACTTGCCGCACGCACATGGGCGGGGGAGCCGAGCAGGGCAGCCAGGCCAGCGAGGAACTCGCGCCGGTTCATCATGAATCAGTCACCATCCGCGTCGGAAAATCCGATACTGACGCCCAGAGCGGGCGCCACCTGCTTTAACGCCAGGCGCTTGAGGGCGTCGAGTTCCTCGGCGGCCGCCAGGATATCGTCCTGGCTGCTAATGGTCAGCCCTTGCATGTTGGCATCGGCTTGCCGGATGGCGCGTACCAACGCATCGGCCACCTTGACCTGACCGCGTTCCCGCAGGGCGGTTTCCATGGATATCGGTCCACGACCCACCGCCAGAGCGTGCAACGCCGCCCATTGCGCCGCCCAACTATTTGCAGTTGCGCCGCTGCTCCTGCGCGGGAAGTCCGGGGCCGTATCGCGTTTGGAGGTCATGGCCATGCGCATGGGCTTTTCCATGTTCGCCCAACGCAATCGTTCCAGTCCACCCACCCACTGGTTGACCAGATCGCTTAGGGCAGCGTTATCCGGGGCATGTTGTGCGGCTTGTTGGTAGGCCTGGTCGAGCGCCGCGGCTTCGCGTCCGATCTCGGCCGCGACCTGCACGGCGTAGCGGCATTCGGGTGATGCGGGCTGGACCGGCTGAACCCACAGCAGCCATTCCAGGGCGGGCAGCCCCTTGGCCGGCGTGCCGATGAGTTCCATCTCCGCGGGACCGGTGGGCGCGGACTTCACCGCTTTTTCGATCAGGCGGGGTCGTGTCGGCATGAAATCGATCTGACGCTGCGAGCGGCGTTCGATGAGCGGGCCGATGGCCACGGCGGAAAGCCGCTCCCAACTGGACAACGCAGCCAGCCAACGCTGGCGCGTTAGCTGTAGCGTGGCATCGGCCTGGCCTGGCGGGGCATCGCACAAGGCCTGCAACGCCGGCGCGAGACGGGCGCTGTCGCGCGCGAAATCGGCAGCGGCGGGCACCATCCAGTCGCGATATACGGCCTGAATAAAGCCTGGAGTGTCGGCATGGACAACGGTGGCGGCCAGGAGCACAAGCGGCACCGCTGCCATCGCGGCCGGCATTCTCCGGAAGCAACGGAAATGCGTCACAGCGACTCCACAAATTTGACGAGCGCTTCCCGGTCACGCCGGTTCATTTTGAGCACCTGCTTGCGGCTGGCCTCGCTCTCGCCGCCGTGCCACAGGATGGCTTCCATCACACCGCGCGCACGTCCGTCGTGCAGCAGACGGTTGTGTCCATTCACGTCCCTGATCAGGCCAATGCCCCATAGCGGCGGAGTTTTCCACTGCTTGCCACTGGCGGCGAAGTCGGGACGGCCATCGGCCAGGCCAGCGCCCATGTCGTGCAGCAACAGGTCGGTATACGGAAAGATTTGCTGGCCGTTCAGCGCCTTGCTGCTCAGGGCCGGGTTGGGGCCTTCCGCCGTCACATAGCTGGGCCGGTGGCAGACTGCGCACTGCGACTGTTCGAACAGCTTCTGGCCGTGCAACACGACTTTGTCTGCGGCACCGCGCCGCGCCGGGGGCGCCAGCGTTGCCTGGTAGAACACCACGTCGCCAAACGTCTTGTCGTCAATCTCGGGTGCTTTCCCCTGGCTTCCCTTCGGGGCGGCGAGGCAATCCTGCTGCACCGGCGTACATGCCTCGTTCGGAAACACCGAGGACGTGATGCCGATGTCGCCATTGAACGCGCCGGCAGTCTGATGCGCGATGCTGGCGACATTGGCCTTCCAGCCGTAGCGGCCCAGCATCATTTTCTGTGCAGGGGCATCCCACACCTGGTTGGGCATGCCCTTGATCGTGCCGCCCTTGGCCTTCTGTTTCTCGGCATTGGCCAGAATTTCTGCTTCAGGGATCGCTTCCAGCAAACCCATGCCGATGAGCTGAGGGGCGATGCGCGGACTGACCATCACGTCTTTCACCATTGGGCCATAACCGAGGTCGCGGAATCCATAACCGGGCTGCAGCAGGGTGTAGGGCTCGCCATCAGCAAAGCGGCCTTTAATTTCCGTGTAGCTGACAACGACCTTGCCTTCAGGCTTGACATCCTGAACGGCAAAATTGTCGAATTGGCCGCCATAGACCGGCTCAGGCATGACGTCTCCATGATCGCCTACACCGGGCACCGACAGGCGCATGAGCAGTCCCACCGGCTGTTCGCCTTTGCTCACATCCGGCGGCGCGCCGCGGCCATCCTGCGTATGACAGCCACCACAGGAGCGCGTAATGAAGTGCGGCCCCAAACCATCTCGTGCCGTGGTGGAGGATGGCGCCTCGACCCAGTTGCGCCTGAAGAACGAGTTGCCGATCGCGAAGCGGGTGCGCTCCTCGTCCGTGAGGTTGGCGGCGGGAAACGAAAAGGCATTGCGGCCGGTGGCATAGACGGTGGTTTGCCCGCCGGGTTTCTCACCGGGCTGCTCGCCGGCCGGCGCGGCGTGCAAGCCATTGCCGAACAGGGACAACGATACCAGGACCGGCGGAAGGATCGGATAAATGCTTTTTGGTTTCATGGGGTTGTCTGGCTGGCTCGCGGGGGCAAGCCCCCGCATTCGAAGGAATCACGGTTGAACCAGGGTGAGCTTGGTGATGCCGACCGCGTTGGCGGCCGACACCAGGTCCTTGCTCTGCTGGGTCAGGCTGTTGATGGTCTTCTGAATCCGCTGACGCCCAGGTGCGTCCCTGGCGCCGATGATTTCGCGGTCGAAGGGTGCCTGAATGGCGTTGGCCGCCGCTACCGATGTCGCGATCTGCTGCGTGGTTTGATCCGCCAGGGCGGCATCCCTGGCTGCCACCAGGTCTTTCATGGAAGGGCCTTGCACGATGCTGCCATCCGCACGCTGGTAGCGGCCCAGCCAGACGTTTTCGATGCCCAGCGCATCATTGACCACATCCCGGTGGGTATTGTCGGAAAAGCAGGATTGTTCGTCTTCCTGATCCTGGCTGTTCAGGGCGACTTCCAGCCGCTCGCCGGCCAGTTCGCCGCGCGACAGGGAACCCAATCCCACGAACATCTTGCGCAGCGATTCCTGTCCGCCTTTTTCAAATTGCGCGCGATAGTTGTATTTTCTTCCCGGCGTCCATTCCTTCACCAGCGCGCTCAAATCATCGACCAGCAAGTCGGTGACAAGCTTGAGGTACTCGCGGCGGCGGTCGGCATTGGGCGCCTTGCCATCCACAAAGTCGGTATAGGAACGATCGCCTGGCCCGTTGGCATTGAAGTCCTGCCCCCACAGCAGGAATTCGATGGCGTGCCAGCCAGTGGCGATGTTTTCCTCGCCCCCCCGCTCATTCTGTGCAATCAGCTCGTCGCGGTTGATGACGAAAGCACGGTTGTTGATCAAGCCCGCATCGGGTTTGCCCTTGACACTGTCGACATAGGACTCGTCCATCGGCCAGGCATTGAGCCGCCCTTCGGGTCCCTTATCGTCATCGATCGGCCCGCCATAAAAGCGAAACGCCTCGGTCTGGCCGTAATATTCGCGTGCCTCGCGCCAGGTTTTCTGCGCTGCCTGCTGGGTTTCCGCGGAGGGCTGGGCAAGAAAGGCGTTGATCGCCTGCTGCATGAGCTTTGCGGACTGCAGCGTGTCCTGGTAATTGGCGGACACGATGTTCGCGTAATTGGATAACACCGCTGCGACATTCAATCCGGCTGGCGCCGCCAGTGTCATGGGTGATTGCGCTAGCAAAGCCGCTCCAAAGCTCAGGGCAAGTAACAGTTTCTTCATGGAAAAGCCTTTCGAGAAAATGGGCATGTGTGATCAGAAGGCGGCCTTGGCGCGCAGGCCCAGAACCAGAATGTCATCGGCCGAGCTATCGCCACCCGGCTGGCCGACCCATTGCACGCTGGGCGTGAGCTGGAAGTTTTTGTTTATCTGCCAGGCATAGAAAAGTTCGGCCTGTTTCTCCGCGCCGCTGGGCGTGAAGCCAAAATCCGGGTTGCCATCGGCATCGGCATCCAGGGTGGGCGCAGCGGCCTTGAAGTCGCTGCTCGGATTCAACCAGCCAAAGGCCAGACCGACACGGTCAGTCGCCCGGCCCCAGATGGAACCGCCAAGCTGTCCACCCAGGGTGAAGGCCCAGTCGAACTTGACCTTGCCGTCGATCGAGTAGCCATAACGGGAGAACAGGGTGATATGCCTCGATACCTGCTGGTCAATGGAAAACCCGACGCCAGTATGGCGCTCGGTGGTGGTGTCGAATTCATTGGCATAGGCTACTGCCTGGCCGTTATGCCAACCATAAAAGCGATAGTTGCCGGGCAATCCGAACAGGGCCTTGCCGGAGTATTCGGCCTGTCCAATGACGAAAGGATTGGAAAAACTGTCGTCGAAAGTCGCGCCCGAGCCCGAGCCGAACAATCCCAGCGAGAGCTTCCAGTGATTGACGCTGTTGACGTCGTTGATATACGCCAGGTTCACGCCCGGAGCAAAACCGAAATCGTCCGCGGTGAGATCGCCGCCGGAATCCAGCAGCGGGTTGTGCACAAAGACGTTGTTCAGGAAGAATTCGGTTTCGTCATCGGCGATTGCGTTGCCGTCATAAAAACCGAAGACGTCCATCTTGCCGATCGTCGCCTCGATTCGCCCGAGCCGGCCCGATTTATCTTCGCTGAGCGGGATGCCCATTTGATACCAGGCTTCTGCCAGAATGAGCGAGGATTCGTCGCCGTTGGTGAACTCGAAGGTGGTCGAATTGACCGTGCCGGTCAGCGTGGGGGTCAGGCTGTCAAGGCTGTTTCCCTGGCCTGCGCGCAAGTGGGCGAAGAACTTGCTGTCGCCGAAGCTGACCAGTTTGCCCAGGGTGTCACCCGGAATTTCGAATTCGACATCGGCGAGATAATTCAGCTGACTTTCATTCTTGCCCGTGACCGTACCGCTCACCGCATTCACCCCCACCATGGTCATCGAGGCGCCGAATGCGATGCCCGACGCGCTGGGTTTCTTCAAAACCAGTACCTGGTTTTCAAGATCGTCCACGCGGCTGGCAATCTCGTCGGTCTGATTATTGGCAGCCGTGCTGGTCTTGGTCTGTTCGAGGGCGGTTTCAAGTTTCTTGTTGGCAACTTCAAGCTGTTCCACTTGCTTGACGGTGGTTTCAAGTTTCTTGTTGGCAGCCTCAAGCTGCTCCACGCGTTGCAGCAGCTTCTCGTAGGCCTGCAAAAGCTTTTCCTGATCGACGGCAGCCTCTGCCGGGGCGGCACCAAGGCCAGCCAGCACCAGTGCGACTCCCAAGCTTCTATTGGATTGCATTGTTTCTCCCATTTCATATGCAGACAGTCGGATTGGCTGGCTACCGGAGAAACAAGTCCCATTGGCTGGCTGGGTCGTAAATTGTTGAATCAAGGCTGATTGCCCCAGGCGGAGTGTTCCGTCAGCCCCTCCAGGCATTCGCCCAAGTCTTTGCACGCTTCGCACAGCGCCGCGCCAAGCGATTCGTCCCGCGCAAGACAGGTAAACAGCATGCACGCGACCGCGCAGGAACGGCGCGACCGGGTTTCCATTGCATTTCGAAGGTGGTGGATGGCGCCAGCCATCACTTCGGCATGATTTCCGATGCCGGTTGAAGCGGGTAGTGATTGATTCATGACAGCTCCATGCAAGTCAGTGAAAATCGCTGGCTTGCCTGAAGTTGCTGGGCTGGCTGGCTAAATGCGTTTGAGAAAACGCCAGGGAGCAGCGTCTTCCTGCGTGCTACGGAAAAGATTTGATTGTTTACCCTTCGCCCTTAGGCGGCTTGCGGACACGCGGCATAGGCACACAGTTCACGCGCTTCTTTCAGCAAGTCATTGGCGCAGCCTGCACATTTTCCGCACTGCGCACCCACGCCGAGCTGCTCGCGCAAATCGCGCATGCGGCAGGCGCCCTGTGCGACGGCCTCATGGATGTCCCGGTCGGTGACTTGTCGGCAAATGCATACGTACATACGGATCTCCTCACTTGGTCAGGATGAGCTTGTTATTTCGGGTAATGCGCAGACGGTAATCCTCGCACTGATGGTGGATCACGATTTCCTTTTCTCCGCAGAAGAGCAGTTCTGCCGGGATGGCATCCGGGCCTTTCGTATCTGTTTTGCCGGCCAGGGTGGGCGGGGTGGCGCTATGGGTTGGCTCAAGTTTCATGTCGGCAATATGTCGGGCCCAGTTGGGCCCCAAGAGTCATGGTGTTGCTAATGATAACGATTCCTAATAAAGAGTCAACACGGATGCGAAATATTTTTTGGATTGACTGATCAAACGCCGATGCCAACGCGCTCTGCCGCCTCGGCAAGACACAGCATGGCGTCTGTTCAAAGAGATATGCCCGACCTATGGGCGCTTGGCGGGCATGGTTGTGACCGTTCATCCCGCCCACCGAGTGAGATTGAATGGATTCGAAACCCCCATATTCTCTCGGTTCGAGTGAACAAGCTCTTGAGCATCGAACATCGGGTCAAGCGCCAATTACAAAAGCCGCAACGGTGTGGCGGGTGTCAGCGCGGAGAAGAATAGGGCCTGTGCAGGAGCGGGTGCACGCCCAGTACCTCGGGCTGCAGGGTGACGTGGCGGATGCCATGCCGCGCGGCCATGCGCTCGCGGGCCGCAGCGAGGATGCCGGGCCAGGCGGTCAGGGCGCGCACCTCGAGGTGCGCCGACAGGGCGATGGTGCCGGAAGACAGCGTCCAGATGTGCAGATCGTGCACCCTCATGACGCCGTCGATGGCGGCAAGGTCACGCCCCACCGTCTCCAGCCGGATATGCGCGGGCACGCCTTCCATCAGCACGTGCATTGCCTCGCGCAGCAGGTTGACCGCGGAAAACAGGATCAGTAAGGACACCACGATGGAAAGAATCGGGTCGATGGGGGTCCAGCCGGTGAAATAAATAGTGGCTCCGGCGGCAATGGCGGCAATCGAGCCCAGTGCATCCCCGATGACGTGGAGCAGGGCGGCGCGGCTATTGAGACTTTGGGCCCCGTGCGACAGCACCCAGCCCACCAGAATATTGAGCAGCAGGCCGAGGATGGCGACCACCATGACGATACCGCCTGCCACCGGGTGGGGCCGCTGAAAGCGATCCAGCGCCTCGGCCACGATCCAGACGATGAGGGCGAGCATGAGCATGCTGTTGAACAGGGCGGCCATGATTTCGGCGCGCACCAGTCCGTAGGAATGGCGGGTGGAGGGTGGGCGACGCGCGAGCCAGGCAGCGATGGCAGCCAGACCCAGCGCGGAGGAATCGGTCACCATGTGGCCGGCATCGGACAGCAGCGCAAGCGAGCCCGACCACCAGCCCGCGGCGGCTTCCACCAGGGCATAGACAAAAGTGAGGGCGACCGCGATGAGCAGGGTACGGTGATTGCTCTCGTGGCCGAGATGGTGGTGGACATGGCTCTCGCCCTTGTCCAGTGATAGCTGATGATCGTGATCGTGTTTATGAACGTGCACAGGAGTCGGTGGGATCGGGTTGCAGATTGAGCGTGCCGGAATCGAGTCCCAGCCCGGCAATGTGGTGCAGCGCGTTGACGTAGCGGGGCCGCTCCCGCAACAGCGTCAGCGACAGCGGATGGGAGTGGCCGTGCATGCGCGCAAGCCGTGCGCGTGCCGGCGCGGGCCAGTCGAAATCGAGCCGGGCCAGCACTTCGTCCGCCTTGTCGGGCGCATTGCAGACCAGGGCCATGTCGCAGCCTGCCGCCAGCGCGGCATGGACGCGCTCGACCACACCGCCGGCCACCGCAGCGCCCGCCATGCACAGATCGTCGCTGAAAATCATCCCGTCGAAATTCAGCCGGCCGCGCAGGATGGTTTGCAGCCAGACCCGCGAGAATCCGGCGGGCTGACTGTCCACCCTCGGGTAGATGACGTGCGCGGGCATCATGGCGGCCAGGCCAAAATCGGCCATCTGCTGGAAAGGCACCAGGTCGGCCAGCGCGATGTCGGCGAACTCGCGCTCGTCCACCGGAATGTCAACGTGGGAGTCGGCCGTCACATGGCCATGTCCGGGAAAGTGCTTGCCGCAGGCGGCCATGCCGGCGTCCTTCATGCCCAGCATCAGCGCATGCGCCAGTTCCGACACAGCCTGTGCCTGGGAATGGAAGGCGCGGTCGCCGATCACGCTGGAGGCGCCGTAATCCAGATCCAGCACCGGCGCGAAGCTGAAATCGACGCCGTGGGCGCGCAGCTCGGCCGCCAGCACATAGCCGGTTTCACGCGCCAGTTCGCGGGCGCGATGGGAATGCGTGTTCCACACCTCCCCGAGCGCGCGCATCGGCGGCAGGCGGGTGAAGCCCTCGCGAAAGCGCTGCACCCGGCCGCCTTCGTGATCCACGGCGATGAGTAGCGGGGCGGACTTGATGGCGTGAATTTCCGCGGTGAGCGCGGCAAGCTGCACCGGGTCGCGGTAGTTGCGGGTGAACAGGATCACGCCGCCGACGAGCGGATGGCTCAGGCGGCGGCGGTCGTCGCCGGTCAGTTCGGTGCCGGCGACGTCGAGCATGAGTGGGCCCAGGGTCAAGACGCGTTCTCCACATTAATAAAATAATGCATCGTCACAAATCCCCGATGCATGGTCTTACTTTTCCACGACCACGAAAGCAAGGACGAGATTGCCTTCATCCGACAAAGATACATGATGCGCGGTGATGCCGCGCGTTACCAGCCAGGCAGCCAGTGGTGGCGCAAACTCGAAATGCGGCTTGCCCAGCGCATCGCGCAACAGGGCAATGTGGCGCAGCGTCACCGGCGGTCTCAGCCCGGTGCCGAGCGCCTTCGACAGGCCCTCCTTGGCGGCGAAACACTTGGCCAGGAAAAGCGCCGGATCACGGCTGGCAAAAAAGGCGGCGTGCTCCGCGGGGGCGAGGATGCGGTCGGCATAGTGCTCGCCGAAGCGCGCCAGCCCGTTGCGGATGCGTTCGATGTCGAGGAGGTCGGTGCCGATGCCGTAAATCATGGTGATACCTTCACGTCCAGACCGGCCTGGCGTATCCGGACGGCAAAGTCTTCCAGCCACGCGGCGGGCAGGGCCGACAGACGTTCCGCGCCCGGTTGCATCGAGGGCCGCGCCAAACCATACAGCAGCACACCCCGCACCGGAACCTTGTCCCGGCGGATACGGCGCACCAGCGCCAGATAGGCCTGCTGTTCCTCGTCGCTGGGAGGCCGCCCATCCCGTGCAAACACGCAGGTCTGCAGCCAGGTGGGACACAGTGATGCGGCCAGAACCAGACGCTGGTACTGCTTCTCCGGCGTAATCCGTGTCTGGTTGATGGCGCGCATGCCGCTTGCGGTCGCGCTGTCGAGTTTGAACCATACTTCGCCGTTCAGCGCCGGCATTTTTCTGAGGCCTTCCTGAACGTGGGGCCGGTCGATCAGGCTGCCGTTGGTAATCAGCACCAGCTTGATCTTGCCAACCAGGTCGAAGTCCGCCATGACCCGGCCGATGAGCGCGACTGCCTGCGGGAACTCCCTGGCGCTGGTCGGTTCACCGTTGCCCGACAGCGCGATGTCGTTCAGCCGTCGCACGCCTTCCGGCACATGCGTTTGCATAAAGTCGCCGTGGACGATGTGGTTGAGCATCGCGCGCAGTTCGGCTTCCAGTTGCGCCAGATCAATCTCCGGCGCCGCGCCGCGTTGCAGCGCCGGCACCTGGCAATAGATGCAGGCCCAGTTGCAGGCATTGTTGGGATTGAGGTTGACCCCCACCGACACCCCGCCCGCGCGGCGCGACACCACCGGGTAAACATACGTCATGCCCGCGCTGTCACGGTCGTGGTTGGTGGGGGTGAGGAGAGGGGCGGCAAGCATATGAATTGGCGGAGGCGGTGAGATTCGAACTCACGGTGGGCGTGAACCCACGCCGGTTTTCAAGACCGGTGCCTTAAACCGCTCGGCCACACCTCCGGGAAAGACTGAATTATGCCGGTTTTAGCTCCGGCTGCGCTACGCGCTTAACCCGCTTGCTGCTCAGCCTTGCAAGTGCGCCTCGCGGTGCGAGGCTGGCTCCAACCTTGCCCTGACACCGGCCACACCTCCACGGCGCGCATTGTAGTGGATACGTTCCACCTTGTCCGGAATGCATCGGCCATTTTCGACGCTGCATCAATGAGGGCTGGGCGGTATCGTGTCGTCGGGGCTGTCGGGTTTTCATCACGGGCCCATGCCATTTTCGGGCACATCATTGAGGTGTTTACGGGTGCAGGGCCCATCCCGGATTGCCTAACGTGAACGACGCGAAGCGACACGTTAGAGCCCCTCGCCCGCAAGCGGGACCTCGGCGCCCCGCAGGCGTAGAGGGCCGGGGAGAGGGAACGGACATGGCGCTTGGCGACGATCATGATCCGGGGCGGCCCTGATCGCCATGACTGTTTGGTTGCAAACAGGGGCTGGCATGAATGCTGCGTGGTCATGGCCACGCACCCCTACGAATCCGACCATGAGCAACCTTTACAGCATGCTGTCCACGATTACCCGGCGCAGAAGGCCAGAGGAGCATTCCCCCTTTGCTTCATGCAAGCATGTGGCGGGGTGGCTTCAGACTTTGCCCTTGCAGTCTGACTACGAGACTCACCATGCCCTGGTGGAAGGCCTGGAGCGTTTCAATGCTGAAACGGTGCAGGCTACTCCGGAGCGTTTGAAAGTGCTGATGATGCTGGAGGATGCGGGCCGGCCTTTGCAGACCCGAATCGTTGAGCAATATGTGCGCAACCAGGCTTCGTTCAAGCTCGCCAAACAGGCATTGTGGCGTGAGTCCAAGATGTTCTGGTCACAGATGGCCGCAGCTTATCTGGACCTGCTCAAGCAGGCATACAGGCGGCCGGCCCAACAGGCATTGCATCCATGGACTAGCCAGATTGCCGTGCGCGCACTGCGTTATGCCGGCCTGTCGATGCGTTGGGAATATCATCAGACCCAGCCGCCCAAAGCCCTGGCCTGGCGGCGGCTACACAAGATTTATCGGGTGGTGGAGCAGAGTGGCTGCGCTCAAGAGCCGTTGTTGCTCAACGGGGCGGAAACCAGTTGTGCGCGTGAATATTCCCTCATTCTGTTGATGGGGCTCGTGCATCCATTGGGTTACCGGGCGCATGAGATCGAGAAGATTGCGCTACTGTTCGAGGAATTCAAGAACTTGCCCTTGCCCCAGGCCGATCTGGATCGCGAAGCGCATACGCATGTGGTTGATCTGTCCTTGAGTGACCGCTTGTTCCCGCTGGACGGGCAGTGGGTGCCGGGCAGGCGTTTGCGTTATCTGGCACTTCAGCCGCTGGTCGACCATCTGAAATCGCAGGATTCAGGGCAGGAGGGAGGGGCGAGCAGTCTCGGCTACCAACTGGCCGGCATAATCGAGCGCGGAGGCGTTTGCCGGGACGGACCGCGGAGCTATCGCGTCGGACGTGTCTGGGTCGCGTGCGGGATGGACAACATACTTGCTGCGCTGGCGAGCGTGGAATCGGTGACGGCGCGACCTGCGCTGGAGCCCTGGATGCTGCGGGACGAAAGTGCGGAAGGGATGGGTTTCAAGCTTGTGGAGGGACAGGTTCCTCCTCATGGGCGGCTGGTCGCTGTCAGTTGGAACCCGGTGGAAGGCGCGTGGCAACTGCTGGCGATACGCTGGAATCACAATAGGGACGGGCACTGCATGGTTGGTGCCCAGCGGCTGTCCCGCCATTCCAAACCGGTACAGGTGTTTCAGAAGGACAGCGCGGGGGACGACATCCAGCCAGGCATCCAGGCTCTGTTTCTTCCCATGTCCAATACGGAGCAGGCCTTAAGCAACCTTTTGATCCCGCTATCGATTTATCGGCCGGGCGTGATCATGAGTTTGCGCGAGGGCGAGTTGATTTATCGTATGCGTCTGGGGGAGGTGGTAGAAAGCCATGAAGGCTGGGTGCGGGTCGGCCTGGACGTGCTGGGCCGTGAGTGTCGCGTCCAGGCGGACTAGCAAGGATTCAGCAAGGATCAGCGGCTGCGGATATCGCCGAAATGAAAGCCGAAGTTCCCGGCGCGCCGATCCTTGAAATACTGTTCCAAAGTCGCATGCACGGTGCGGAATGCGATTTCTTCCCAGGGAATTTCTGCTTCGGTGAACAGCCTCACTTCCAGCGATTCGATGCCCGGCCGGTAGTCCAGATCGAGCAGGCGGGCACGAAACATGAAATAAACCTGATTGATGTGGGGCAGGTTATAGAGCGTATAGAGCGCCCCCACCTCGATGCGCGCGCCTGCCTCCTCCCAGGTTTCGCGCTGTGCGCCTTCCAGCGTCGTCTCGCCGTTTTCCATGAAACCGGCGGGCAGGGTCCACAACCCGTACCTGGGCTCGATTGCACGGCGGCATAACAGGATTTTGTCTTCCCATTCAGGGATGCAGCCCACCACCATTTTCGGATTCTGGTAGTGAATCGCGCCACAGGAGGGGCAGATGTGGCGCGGCTGGTGGTCGCCCTCGGGCGTGCGTAACTCGATCGGACTTCCGCACTGGCTGCAAAATTTCATGAGTTTTCCTAGGGTTGCGGCACCAAGGTAACAAAGTCTCCCCGCCTGGACCATGGGCGAAACTGGAACCCGCGCGACCGAGCGATTATCATTCAAGGCCATTTATCGTAGCAAGACAGACGATGCGTCCCTCCCATATCGAAACCATCCTGGATCGTGAATTCGAAAGCGCAGCCGACGGCCACCATACGCCGGTCATGTTGTGGGGTCCGCCAGGCGTCGGCAAGTCCCAGATCGTCGCCAAGATAGCGCAACGCCAGAGCGTGCCGCTGATTGATATCCGGCTATCGCAGATGGAGCCCACCGATCTGCGCGGCATTCCGTTTCGCAATGGCAATTTCGTCGAATGGTCGATTCCGTCCGTGTTGCCGGATGCGGAGCGGCATGGTCCCTCAGGCATCCTGTTTCTGGACGAGATCACCTCGGCGCCCCCAACCGTTTCCGCAGCGGCCTACCAGCTGATTCTTGATCGCCGCCTCGGCGAATACCAGGTGCCGGATGGCTGGGTGATTTTTGCGGCGGGCAACCGCCAGGGCGACCGGGGCGTGACCTATGCCATGCCCGCACCGCTGGCCAATCGTTTCACGCATTATGAAGTCGAGGTCAATCTCGACGACTGGGTGGACTGGGCGCACATTGAAGACATCGACTCGCGCGTTATCGCCTTTCTGCGATTTCGTCCCGATCTGCTGTTCAGCTTCGACCCGGCGCACAACCCGATCGCTTTCCCCAGCCCGCGTTCCTGGGAGTATGCGCATCGCGCCCTGCAAAAATTCGACGGCACGAATTTGCTGACTGATGCGCTGCAAGCCTGTGTCGGCCAGGCCGCCGGACTGGCACTCAAGACCTTTGTCGACCACATGGCGCAGTTGCCGGATCTCGATGCGATCATCATGGGTGAAAATGCCGCCGTGCCAGAAGGCATCGACCTGCAATATGGCGTGGCCGCCGCGCTGGTTCGCAAAGCCATGCATGCGGGCGACGAGGGTGATGCCGCGCCAGTATACGGCAACATCCTGCGCTACGCGCAGCGTTTCCCGCAGCGGGAGATGGGCGTGATGCTGGTGAGCGATCTGCACCGCGCCATCGGTCGTCCGCTGTTTGCCGTACCGGCATTTGCCGAGTGGGCGAACAGCATTACCGATCTGGTGCTGTACGAGCACTGAGCCGTGAGTGAACCCGGCGCGCTGCAGCCTATCCTGACCAAGCTTTCGGCCGCGCGCACGCGGCTGATCATGGAGCGGCCTTTTCTGGGTGCGCTGGTGATGCATTTGCCCTTGAAAGAGGCAGGGGAATGGTGCGCCACGACGGCGACGGATGCGCAGGCGCTCTATTTCAATCCGAATTTTGTCGCTGGTTTGTCGCTGGCACAAACTCAGTTCGTTCTGGCGCACGAAGCCATGCATTGCGCGATGGGACATATCCACCGTCGCCAGCATCGGGTCAAGAAACGCTGGGATGTGGCCTGCGACCACGCGGTCAATCTGATGCTGATCGAGGAAGGCTTGAAGCCGCCTCTGCACGGCATCCTCGCCAATCAGGATTACATGACGCTCTCGGCGGAAGAAATCTATCCGTTGATTCCCGAAGACACGCCGGAAGAATCATTCGATCAGCATCTGTTCGACGACAGCCAGGACCAGGGCGCAAGCCCCGATGCCAACGAGCGGCAGGACAACCCGGACGGCAGCGAAAGCGGCGGACAGGGCAAGGAAGGACAGAGCGAGGCCAGGCAACAGCACGGCGGCGGCAGTCAGGCCGCCAACAAACCCGATGAGCTATCGCCCAGCGAGCGCGAAGAACTCGGCGAGCAGTGGAAAAACCGCCTTGCCGCAGCGGCGCAAGCCGCGCGCCAGGCCGGCAAGCTGTCGCTATCCATGCAGCGCTGGGTCGATGGCCTGCTGGCGCCAAGTTTGCCGTGGCGGGCGTTGCTGGCGCGCTACTTCGCCGTCAACCAGCGCGACGATTATTCCTGGCGGAGGCCCTCGCGGCGCGAAGGCGATGCGCTGCTGCCGCGCCTGTCGAGCGAAGGTCTGGACGTGATCGCCGCGATCGACACCAGCGGCTCCATCAGTGACGACGAGCTGCGCGAATTCGTGAGCGAGCTGGACGCGCTCAAAGGCCAGGTGCGCGCGCGCGTGACGCTGGTCGCGTGCGACAACAAGCTCTCGGGGCAAAGCCCGTGGGAGTTCGAACCCTGGGATACGATGTCTTTGCCGCGGGACGTGGAAGGCGGCGGCGGAACCGATTTCCGCCCGGTATTCGACTGGGTCGAGCATGAGAATCGCAGTCCCAACATGCTGGTCTATTTCACCGATGCCGAGGGCGACTTCCCGAGAATCGCGCCGAATTATCCGGTGGTCTGGCTGGTGAAAGGCAAAGGCTCCGTACCTTGGGGAGAGCGGGTGCAGCTAAATTGAGGCAGTCAACTTAATTGAGCGGACCCACACGCGCGCCCGGCCGCGTCCGCAGCTTTCTGTTCGAGCAGCTCGACATTCGAGGAGCCTGGGTGCAACTGGATCAAACCTGGCGCGACATGATCGCCGGGCGTGACTACGCGCCAGCGACCACGCGTCTGCTCGGTGAAATGGCCGCGGTCACCGCGCTGATCGCCTGCAATCTAAAACAACAGGGGCGACTCACGTTTCAGCTGCGCGGCGAAGGCGCGGTCAACCGTCTGGTGATGGATTGCAACGAGCAAATGCAGTTGCGCGGCATGGCGCATGAAACGGCGGCGCTGGAAACGGGTTCGCTCGAACAGATACTTGGTCAAGGCTTTCTCACCCTCACGCTGGATGCGCCCGACATGCGCCAGCCGTATCAGAGCCATGTTCCGCTCCAGGGCGATCGCCTCGCAGCAGTGTTTGAACACTATCTCGCGCAATCCGGGCAGCAGCCAGCGCGTCTTTGGCTGGCGGCCGATACGCGGACGGCGGCAGGCCTGTTTCTGCAAGCCTTGCCGGGAGCGCATGAGCGCGACGCGGATGGCTGGAACCGGGTGCAGGTGCTGGCGGACACGCTGACACCCGGTGAGCTGCTGCAGTTCAACGCAATGGACTTGCTGACGCGGCTGTTCCCGCAGGAGGATGTGCGCGTGTATGACCCCAGACCGGTGGTGTGGCATTGCCCGGAGGACAGGGAAAAGATTTTCTCCCTGCTGCGTTCGCTGGGCCATGAGGAATGCGTAGCGATACTGAACGAGATGGGCGAGATTCATGTCCACGACGACATCTGCAACCGGGATTACCGCCTGAACGCGGCCGATGTGAGTAAACTCTTCGACCATTGAGCATCTTTAAGGAAAAGTCATGCGCGAGCTGCTGTTGTCTTTGTACTTCGTCGCCTGTGCCGCGCAGGCGGCGGATATCGGACGTTATCAGGCCATAGCCATGGAGGGTGATAGTCCGGCACGAACCGGCAACAGGGTGCTGATAATCGACACTCAGGAAGGCCATGTCTGGACCTGGGGCGGCAATGAACTGATGCCGGATACGGGAAGCGGGCGGCATTACGGTCCGGCATTCATCTATCAGGGCAAAGTGCGGCCAGGCAGCAACTCCGGCGAATTCATCGAATCGCAGACCAAGTAGACAGTATTATCAAGACCCGACATCGGCCATTCTTGACGATGCATTATTAATCCCGATTCTGCTGTTTCTCCATCAACAGTCACGGTAATTGCGCATGGCACGTCCTGAGAGAGTTCGCCTCGGCGACATACTGGTCAAAGAAGAACTGATATCCGAGGCGGTGCTGGGCACTGCACTGGCGGAGCAGAAAAAAACGGGCCGTCGTCTGGGACGGGTGTTGATCGACTCCGGTGTGGTTACCGAGGAAGCGATTGCCAAGGCGCTGGCGCGGCAATTGGTGCTCCCATTTATCGATCTCAAGCAGTCATCGGTCGATATGGGCGCCCTGAAGTTTCTGACGGAAGGGCACGCCCGGCGGCTGCGTGTCATGCCGCTGAAGGCGCTGGCGACGGGCTTGGTGGTAGGCATGGCAGACCCCGGGGACTTGTTCGCGTATGACGAACTGCTCAGGCTCACCCAGCAGGAAATCCATATTGCGGTGGTGACGGAAAGCGATCTGCTCACCGCCTATGACCGCTACTATCGGCGCACCGAAGAAATCAGCGGTTTTGCAAGGGAACTCGAGGCCTCGCTCAAAGGGGGCGAGGACACCCTCCTGGAAGCGCTCAGCGCCGAGGCCGGGTCGCCCGATGCACCGGTGGTGAGGCTGATTCAGACTGTCTTCGAAGACGCGATGCAGGTGCGCGCCTCGGATATCCATATCGAACCGCAGGAAAAGAGTCTGGTCATCCGCTTTCGTATCGACGGCGTGCTGCATGCCCAGAGCGAAGCCGATAGCAGTGTCGCGTCGGCCATGTCGATGCGTCTCAAGATCATGTCGGGACTGGATATTTCCGAGAAGCGTCTGCCTCAGGACGGTCGCTTCCAGATCATCCTCAAAGGCCGGCCGCTGGATGTGCGCTTGTCCACCTTGCCCACCCAGCATGGCGAATCGATCGTCATGCGTTTGCTTGCGACCGACACCGGGCTGCTCGATCTGTCGCGTATCGGGATGCCGGAGGCCATGTTGTCGCGCTATCGCGCCATCATCACGCGACCGAACGGCCTGGTGCTGGTCACCGGCCCGACCGGCAGCGGTAAAACGACGACGCTGTATGCCTCGCTCGCCGCGCTTAACAGTGTGGAACGCAAAATCATCACGGTCGAAGACCCGATCGAATACCGGCTGCCCGGCGTGATGCAGGTGCAGGTCAACGAAAAAATCGAGCTGACGTTCGCCCGCGTGTTGCGCTCCATCCTGCGGCAGGATCCGGATGTGGTGCTGGTGGGCGAAATGCGCGATGCCGAAACCGTGCAAATCGGCTTGCGCGCGGCGCTCACCGGGCATCTGGTGTTTTCCACCCTGCATACCAATGATGCCGCCAGCACACCGGTTCGCCTGCTTGACATGGGCGCGCCACGTTTCATGGTCGCGACTGCGCTGCAAGCGGTCGTCGCGCAACGCCTGGTCAGGGAGGTGTGCTGGCACTGTACTCGTCCGCATACACCGACGACGAGCGAGACCAGTTGGCTGGAAAGCATGGGCGCCGTCGATGTGGGCGGTTTTGCCGAAGGCGCGGGCTGTCAGCAGTGCAACCACACCGGTTACCGGAGACGCATGGCCGTGTATGAAATGCTGGAGATGACCCCGGCGCTGGCGCAGGCCGCCAATCAAGCCGACCCGCGCGACTTCTTGCTTGCCGCGCGGCAGTCGATGGCAGGCCAGACCCTGGGGCATCACGCGCTGGCGCTGGCGCGCGCCGGCAAGACCAGCCTGGCCGAAGCGGTCAAGATCAGCAATCAGGGTGAGGATTAGGCGTGGCCCTGTTTCTTTACAAGGCGCGCAACGCACGCGGCGAACTGCAAAAGGGCCGGTTCGAGGGTGATACCTCGAACGCGGTCGCCGACCATCTGCTGGCTTCCGGGCTGATTCCGGTCGATATCCGGGCGCTGCCTGATCCCGTGGAATTCAACCTCGGCGAAGTGCTGGGCAAGAGTGGCTCCAAAGCGATTGGTTTTGTGGAATTGCAGCTTTTCTCGCGCCAGCTTCACACCATGCTCAAGGCCGGCGTGCCGATTTTGCGTGCGCTCGCCAGTTTGCGCGAGGCCAGCGTCAACCCCGGTTTCGCAAAAATATTGGCCGATATCAATGACGGCCTGGGACAGGGGCGGGAGCTTTCCTTATGTCTGGCGCGCCACCCTAAAGTATTCGACAGCTTTTACCTGGCCATGATCCGCGTTGGCGAAATGACCGGCCGTCTTGACGTGGTGTTGGACCGGCTGGCGGTGCACCTGGATTTTGAACGCCGTGCACGCGAGAACGTGAAAGGCGCGGTGCGCTATCCGCTGTTCGTCATCATCGCGTTGGTGGTTGCCGTGGCGGTCATCAATCTCTTCGTCATTCCCGCGTTTTCCAAAGTCTATGCCGGGATGCATGCCGAACTGCCGATCATGACACGCATCCTCATCGCCACGTCCAGTTTCACCAAAGAGTATATCCACTGGATGATCGCCGGTCTGGGCGTGGCGCTGCTCGGCTTTCGCGGCTGGGTCGGCACGGATCGCGGGCGCTACGTCTGGGACCGCTTCAAGCTGCGACTTCCCATCGTCGGCAAGATTCTGCGCAAGTCCGCACTGGCCCGATTCGCCCGCAGTTTTGCCCTGGCCTCGCGTTCCGGCGTACCGATACTGCAGGTGCTGACGGTGGTCGCGGCGGTTGCCGACAACAGCTATTTCGCCGACAAGGTCGGCAGCATGCGCGAAGGCGTGGAACGCGGCGAGTCGCTGCTCAGAACCGCGACCCTGGCAGGTATCTTCACCCCGGTGGTGCTGCAGATGCTGGCCGTCGGCGAAGAAACCGGCGAACTGGACAGCCTGTTGCAGGAGATCGCCGAAATGTACGAACAGGAAGTGGAATATGAAATTTCCACCCTGTCACAGCAGATCGAGCCCATCCTCATCACCGCGCTGGGCGCGATGGTACTGGTGCTGGCGCTGGGCGTGTTCCTGCCGATCTGGGACATGGGCTCGAAAACCTTCGGGCATTGAGCTGGCCAAACGGGGCAAACAGGCATTTTTCGTGCCTATTTTTACATTTCCCCTAAAGATGTCCTTATTGTTCTCCGTAAGCTTCTCCACGCGCCGCCTTTGCGCTGAATATCCACTAATTGGAGAACATCGATGAACAACAACACCACACCCCTGCGCCAGCGCATGGCCGGCTTCACCATGATCGAACTGATCGTCGTGATCGTGATTCTGGGCATTCTGGCGGCGGTGGCACTGCCGCGATTCACCAACATCCAGCGCGATGCACGCATCGCCAAGCTCAATGCCGCGCGCGGCGCGGTGGCCTCGGCTTCGGCGATCATTCACGGCGCGGCGCTGACCCGTGGCGGTGCGGCCGACACGGTAGCCTGTGCGGCGCCAGGCTTCGGTCCCAACCCGGCGAATAACACGACCAACGTCTGTACTGAACATGGCCGGGTCCAGATCGTCAATGCTTATCCCGCCGCCAACCTGCTCGGCATCGTCAGCGCCGCCGGGTTGGGCAGTGTCTTCCCCGCCACGGCTGCCTCGCTCACCTCCGAAGGCTATGCCACAACAGGCGGAGGCGCTGCGATTGCCAGTGTCGTGACGATCGAGGTTACCGGCGGCTCCAACCCGGCCACCTGCTTTTTCACCTATACCCCCTCGACGGGGGGTGTGGCGAATTCGGCTCCGGTCATCACCGCTGTTACCGCGGCGAGCACAGCCGGTTGCTGAAGACAACCAGCCTCATGCGCCTATGCAACCGCGGCTCTGGCCGCGGTTTTACCTTGGTGGAACTGGTTCTGGCAATCATGATTGCCGGCGTGATTGCAGCGGTGGCCGTGCCGCGCATGGCGGATCGCAGCGCATTCCAGACCCGGGGCGGCGCCAGTGAACTGCGCACCGCGTTGCGTTATGCACAGCGGCTGGCAATGGCGAAAAACCGCGAGGTTTGCGTGACCACGACGGCAAGCGATTTGACGCTCATGTTTAACCCCTCATTGACGGCAGGTCAGCCGTGCATCCCCGTTATCCGCCCGGACGACGGCAGCAGCTACGTCCTGACGCTCCCCGCAGGCATCGCCCTGACGCCCGCCACGACGTTTCGTTTTGACGCGCAGGGCCGCCCTTCGGTTACGCCCATCAGTCTGACCGTGGGCGGAACAATCACTGTCACCGTGGAGCGCGAAACCGGCTATGTGCAATAAATCGGAATCCGGTCTGAGCCTGATCGAATTGCTGGTGTTCATTGTGATCGTCGGCATCTCGGCCAGCGCCATGCTGGCCGTCTTTGGCAGCCTTACCCGCAACTCGGCCAGCCTGCTGCCGGACAAGCAGGCGCAAGCTATTGCCGCCAGCATGATGAGCGAAATACTGGCGCAGCCCTACACCTTTTGCGACCCCAACGATGCCAATGCGGCCACGGCCACCAGCGCGGCGGGATGCGCCAGTCTGCCCGAGGCCCTGGGGCCTGAGCCGGGCGAGACCCGCGCGACCTTCGACAATGTCAACGATTACAACGGCCTGGTGCTGAATCCGGTGACGAATCCCGGAAACGTGGCGGTGCCCGGCCTGCCCGGCTACGGCGTACAGGTAAGCGTTGCGGGCGCCGGTGCGTTTCCCGGGGTGCCCGCCGCAGAAACCCTGTGGGTGACCGTATCCGTCACCGCGCCCAATGGTGCAGTGGCGCGGCTGGACGGAGTCCGCGTGCGCTACGCCCCCGCCACATGATGCCGTTCAATCCTTCCCCCCCAAGTCGCGGCTTCTCGCTGATCGAAATGATCATCGCGATCACCGTGCTGGGGATTTTGAGCGCCTCCGCCGCCGTGTTTTTGCGCGGCCCCATCACCAGCTATTTCGATGTCGAGCGGCGCGCCGAGCTCGCCGATGCCGGGGAACTGGCAATGGCGAAACTCGCGCAGGAGGTGTCCCGCGCCGTGCCCAACAGTGTGCGCGTGGCCCCAGCGGGCGGCGGTTTTTATCTTGAATTTCTGCCGGTGATAGGCGAGGGGCGTTATCGCATCGCCGGGCCTGGAAACGTGCTGAATTTTGGCGTGGCCAATACCGTTTTCGATGTCCTGTGCTCCCCTCCGGCCGTTCCGTGTCCACCGTCCGGAAACTGGGTGGTGGTCAATAACCATCTGCCGGGAGCGAATGTGTGGACGGGCAACTCGCGCGCGGCGGTGGTCAACATGGCGGGAAACACACTCACCCACACCAGCCAGACTTTTGCGTCGGATGCGACCGATCATCGCTTCCAGATCGCGGGAAACCCGGTGACTTATTTTTGCGACCCGGCTGCGGGTACCTTGAATCGTTACAGCGGTTACGGCATTTCACCTGTCCAGCCGCAACCGCCTGCGGGCATGCCGGATACGTTGGCAACACAAATCACCGCTTGTAGCGCCACATTCTTTTCCGGCAGTCTGCGCCATGCGGGCATGCTGGCACTGGCGCTGACCTTCGGCAACGCGGGCGATACGCTGAATCTCTACCATGCCATACGCATCGAGACCTTGCCATGAGACGACGGCAACACGGTTTTGCCTTGGTCGCCGCCATCATCCTGGTGGTGGTGCTGGCCGGGCTATCGGCGTTTGTGGCATCGATGGTGAGCGGGCAAGGCGCCAATCAGCAACTGGAGCGCATGTCGCGAGTGACGGAACTGGCGGCGCGAGCGGGGCTGGAGTGGGGGGCGTATCGGGTGATGCGTCCGGCGGTTCCACCGGCCTGTCCGGCAGCCACGACGCTCGCCCTGCCCGGCGTACTGTCCATGGTGCCGGTGAGTGTGACGTGTGTCCGGACCACAGCACCCGAAGGGGCCGGCACGGTGTCGATCTATCAGATCACGGCCACGGCGGCGTTTGGCGTGAACAACACCAACCCGGATTATGTCGAGCGCACCAGGATGGCGGTATTCAGCCGCTAGGGGGAAATTTGCCATGGCTTGTTATACTTTACCGATAATGCATATTCATGTGGAACCCGCGTTTGTTTGCCTGGCCCAACCGTAAGCGGCGTACGGGTTATCTGGCGATTCACGCCGGCGCCGGGTTCGTCTCCCACGTTGAACTTTACTGGAGCAATGGCCGCCCCGGGCTTGCGTCCTGCGCCACCCGCCATGAAGACCGTGACGCGGCAAAATCATGGACGGCGTACGCCGATGCGCCGGTGCCAGTCGGCGTGGTGCTGTCGGCGGGGGAATATCAGTTGCTGCCGATCGATGCGCCGCCCGTTCCGCCGGACGAACTGAAAATGGCAGTGCGCTGGCGCATCAAGGATCAAATCGACTTTCATATCGACGACGCCACGGTGGACGTGATACGTCTGGTGCAGGGCGGCGCGGACTCCGCGGCCAAATTGCTGGCGGTGGTGGCAAATAACCAGGTACTGAAGAAATATATCGGTCTCGCCGAGCGCGCCAAACTCACGATAACGGCTATCGACATTCCCGAACTGGCGCAGCGTAATATTTCCGCATTGCTGGAAACCCCTGACCGGGTGCTGGCATTGTTATCGTTCACCCCGCAGGGTGGCTTGCTGACGGTCACGCGTAACGGCGAGTTGTGTTATTACCGGCGACTGGACTGCAACACCGGCGAAATGCTTGGACAGGATGAACAACGCAGAGCGATGGTGTTCGATCGTGTCGCGCTGGAGTTGCAGCGCAGCCTTGATCACATCGAACGACAGCACGCTGACTGGCATCTCGACAAAATCGTGCTCGCGCCTCCGCCTGCGGTGCCGGGGCTCGCGGAACATCTGCAGCACCAGATCTATTTGCCGCTGGAGACGGCGGACGTGCGCGCCTTGTTTGCGGGAGAACTGCCGACCGAGCCCGAAAAGCTTGCTGCATGCTGGTTTGCCCTGGGCGGTGCACTGCGGCGCGAGGAGAAAAGCCTGTGAGCATGCAGCAAATCAATTTGCTGAACCCGCAGTTGCTTACGCCGCGTGTGGCTTTTTCCTCGCAAACCATCGCTTTGATGCTGCTGGCCGTTGTTGCGCTTGGACTGGTGCTTTATGCCGTGGTCGGGAGCAGCGCCGGCGGGATAGAACAGCAATTGAATCAGGCGCAGGTGATGCGTGACCAGGTGCAGGCGAAGATCGATGCACTGGTACTGACTCCGGACCAGGAGCAGGCTTCGGCAGATAAACTGGTGCAGGCCGTGGCACTGGAAAGGAAACACATTGCCCATCTCAAAACGCTGCAAGCGGCATTGGGAGCGGCGCAGGACAAGGCCAGGTTTTCGGCGCGTCTGCGTGCCTTCGCGCATGAAGGCTGGCCTGGAGTGTGGTTGACGGGGCTTGCAATAGGCGAACGGGAATTTCGCCTGGAGGGGCGGGCATTGCAGACAGCGAGCATACCTGACTATCTGGCCTTGCTTGCGCGTCAGCCGGCGTTGAAAGACTTGCCGCTCACCAGCTTCAGTATCACGCCGCCGGAAACGGAAAACGAGACAACTCCGCTGGCAGGTGTTGCGTTTGCAGTTAATCCCGACACGGTTAATCCTGCGGCGGAATCAGAATAATGGGCGCGCTGAAGCAGCACTGGAAGGTTTGGTCGATGCGTCTCGATGCGCTGAGCTTCCGTGAGCGGATGTTGGTGTTTCTGGCGGTGGCTGGTGTGACGCTGAGCCTGATGTTCGTCGGATTGATCGAACCTGCTCTGAAACGGCAGGAGCAGATGGTCACGCGTGTCTCTGATTTGCAGCGTGAGGTATTTGCGCTGCGGGAGCAACTGGCCAGCGGCGAACAGCAGCATCAGAGTGGAAAGAATAGCGAAATTAATCGCTTGCGTGCCGAGGCCGCAGTGCTCGAACGGGCGGTAAAGGATCGCGAAAACGGCATGATCCCGCCCGACAAAATGATTTCCGCACTGAGATCCCTGTTGGCGGAACAACCTGGATTGACGCTGATTTCCTTGCATACGGAAGCGCCCCGTCCGGTGCAGAAGGATCCGGACGGCGCGGCAGCAAATGAAACCCCACAGGCCGAGACGGTGCCGCCATCCGAGCTAGTCTACAAGCATGGTGTAGTGCTGCATGTGCATGGGAGCTATACGCAGCTTACGGATTATGTGCAGCGTTTGGAAAGCCTGCCCTGGGCTATGCAGTGGGAATCGATGAATCTGGATGCCGGTCATCATCCCCAGCTTGAATTGACGCTCAGACTAAGCACGCTGAGCCGGGAGCCGACATGGGCCCGATTTTGAAACTTTGTCTGGCGTTGCTGGCAGGGTTCGCAGCAGGCATTGCGGGGGCGGAGTTCGATCCGACTGCGCCGCCTAAAATCGAGCCGGCCAGGGATACGGGTGCGCCTGTCGCATCCGGTTTGACCTGGGTGCGCCTGGAGGGAAAACATTCCATCGCCTGGTATGGCGGGACGACAGTAAAGCTTGGCGATCGGGTGGAGGGAGGGCATGTCGTGGCCATCCGTGAAGATCACATTGTTATCGCGGGCCGGGGGGGGCGCCGCACGATCCACTTGCTTGATCCGCAAGTCCAGCATGATCCGGTGACGTTTCCGCGTCCGGTCAAGCGCAAATAGGAATTATGCATTGTCAAAAATGGCCAATGCATTCACAGGGATTGAACATGCATAAATATTATTTACTCGCCGCATTCATCCTGTCCGGGTGTGCTGGTCCGTTGGGCATGGAAGGCAAAGGGGCGATGGATACGGCGCTGATGAATGCGGCGCCCGGGACTCCGGCCGCGCCGCCCGCACCCGTTTCCCCGCCTCCCAAAGCGGTGCAGGAGGCCGTCCTGGAGTCGGCGCGCGAGACTGCTCCGGTCGCCGGGCCTGTCAGCAGCGAGCCGCGCTTCAATCTCACGGTGAATAATGCCAAGGCCGCCGAGGTATTCATGGGCATGGTCACCGGCACGCCCTACAGCATGCTGGTGCATCCGGATGTTAGCGGAACGCTCACGCTCAATCTCAAAAACGTGACCGTGCCCGAAGCGATGGAGGCGGTGCGCGCCCTGTATGGCTACGAGTACGAAGTGCAGGGCAAACGCATCATCGTACCTTCGCCTGCAATGCAAACCCGCGTGTATCACCTGAATTATCTGGATATGCAGCGCAAGGGTTCGTCGGATACGCGCGTCGTGTCCGGCTCGGTGAGCCTGGGCAACGGTGGCGGCGGGGGTGGCGGGTCTGCTGCCGGCGCCTCAAAATCGCAGGAAACCAGCAGCCTGCATACCACGACGGACTCGAAATACTGGGAAGAGGTTGCCGCCGCACTCAAAGCGCTGGCGGGCGAGGGCGGCAATGTCATCGTCAGTCCGCAGTCCGGAATCATTATCGTGAAGGCCGCACCTGCCAGTTTGCACATGGTGGAAAAATATCTGCGTGAGTCGGAGATTGCGATTACCCGTCAGGTGATGCTGGAAGCCAAGATTCTGGAAGTGCAACTGAGTGACGGCTTTCAGTCCGGAATCAACTGGGCGACGCTGCAGGATGGTGGCGATAAATACTCGGCGGCGGGGGGAGCAAATACAAATCTCCTCGGAATTTCCGGACAGAAGATATTGGGTACGCTCGGAACGACGCTTGGCGGCAATATTCCTGGCGCCGCAGGAGGCGTCAACGGTCTGTTCAGCCTTGCCTTCAACAATGGCAACTTCGCTGCCGTCATCAACCTGATCGAGAGTCAGGGCGCGGTGCATGTGTTGTCCAGCCCGCGCATCGCCACCATCAACAATCAGAAAGCCGTGCTCAAGGTGGGTACGGATAATTTTTTCGTCACTGAAATCACCGGGGGGACGGTGGCCACCCTGTCGACTCCCGCCACTCCGCCCAACATTATCGTGCAGCCGTTTTTCTCCGGCATTGCCCTGGACGTGACCCCGCAAATTGATGACGGTGAAAACATCACGCTGCATGTTCGTCCTTCGGTCAGCAAGGTTACAGAGCAGAACAAGACCATCAACCTGGGCGACCTTGGCACGTATATCTTGCCGCTGGCTTCCAGCAGCATTTCCGAAACCGACAGCATCGTCCGTCTCAAGGATGGCAATATTGTGGCTATCGGCGGACTGATGAATCAGACTTTTGACGACAGCAAGAATCGTGTTCCCATTCTGGGCGATATTCCTTTTCTGGGGCAATTCTTCGGCAACACCACCCAGTCCAGCCAGAAACGCGAGTTGGTGGTGTTGATCAAGACCACGCTCATCCGCGACAGCCAGGACTGGAGTCGTGATCTGGAAGCAGTCCAGCGGCGCTTTCAGGCCTATAACCCGGGTGAAGCGCGCCCATGAGTTCCTGGTGGGCTCATTTCAGGCTGCACCAGCCGCCTTTTGGACTGACCCCGGATACCAGCTTTTTCTTCCCCGCTCAGCCGCATCAGGAAGCCCATGAAACGCTGCTGTATGCGCTAAGCGCGGGCGAGGCGTTTCTGGTGGTGAGCGGTGAAGTCGGAACCGGCAAGACCTTATTGCTGCGCCGTCTGCTCAATACCCTTCCCGAACATTGCCAGCCGGCCTTCGTGCCCAACCCCGGGCTGGAACCGCGCGGGCTATATGCGGCCATTGCGAACGAGTTCGGCCTGTCGGCCGAGGGTTCCAGAGAGACGTTGATACACCGACTCGGACAACATTTCATCGAGCTCGCGCGGCAACAAAAACAGCCCATAGTCTTGATCGACGAAGCGCAGGCCTTGCCTGCCGCCACACTCGAAGCAGTTCGCTTGCTCACCAATCTGGAAACGGAAAAGCGCAAACTGCTGCAGATCGTGTTGTTTGGCCAGCCCGAACTCCTGGGGCGGCTGTCGGAAAAGAACACCCGGCAGATTCTCACCCGCGTGAGTTTTCATGCCATTCTTCGCCCGCTCGAACGCCATGAACTGGATGCGTATTTACAGCACCGGCTTGCTGTGGCGGGCGGCACTGGAAACCCGTTTAACTGGTTCGCGCGGCGCGCGTTGTGGCGCGTTTCCAGAGGCTTGCCACGATTAATCAACATCATTGCGGCGAAAGCCATGATGCTGGCATACGGGCGTGGTTTGGATCGTGTCGAGCGTCGGCATGTGATGGCTGCGGCGCGTGATACGCTCGCGACGCGCAAGGGGCTACGCCCCGGTGTTCTGGTCTGGGGGCTGGCGTTGCTGGGGCTGACGGCAGGGGCAGTAGCGGGCATGAGCCTGCTGCGCCAGGCAACTGTATGAGTACGATCAATCAAATGCTGCGCGACCTTGATGCACGCGGCGCGAATCAGCCCCATCAGTCAGTGTCTTCGGAAATGCCAACGGCAGGAGATGGCTTCAGAAATTCCGTGAACCCAGGCAGGCAGCGGATCTGGGTTGGCCTGTTAGTGCTGGTTGCTGCAGGGGTGGGAGGGGGGTATTTCGTGTTCGGAATCACGGGACTGCATAGCGAGAAAACTGCGTCTGTCCCCCGTCCGACGCCTGTTGGCGTGCTGTTGCCAGTCACCCCGGCGCAGCAAAACAAGCTGGTTACGGCAGCGCCCGCTGTCGTTGTTCCGGAAGTGATTGTCCGCCCTCCGCAAGCTGTTGATGGTTCCCTGCATGCGCCAGCTGACATGCTCACCGCTGTTCCCCGCAAGGCAACGGTTACGCCCCTTCCGCCAGTTTCCGGGCAAGCAGCCGTGAACGCGAACAAATCTTCCGTGTTGCCTTTGTCGCGTTCCACGGCGACGGAAACAGCAGTGATGCGTCCTTCTCAAGTGATTAAACAGGCAGTGGAACTGACGCCCGATGCCGCGGCACAACAACTCCTCGACGAAGCCAATGCCTTGCGCCGCGAAGGCAAACTCGACGCGGCACGCCGCAAGTACCGCGAAGCGCTGGAGCGTAATCCGGCGTTGGCCAGCGCACGGGTACCACTCGCCAAAATCATGCACGAAGAAGGTGAGTCCGATGCGGCGCTTGCGCTGCTGACTACCGGCTACAACCAGCAGCATGACGGGGCGCTGGCAGCGGTGCTGGGACGTATGCTGGCCGACCTCGGCCAGCGCGCCGAGGCGCTGATCTGGTTTGCGCGCGGCGGCGGAGAATTGCGGCCCGCCGACCACGCGCTTATGGGCGCATTGCTATCGCAAGAGCAACGCCACGATGAAGCCATCACAGCCTATCAAACAGCATTGACGGCAGAACCGCGCAAAAGCGGCTGGCTGTTGGGACTAGGCTTGGCGCTGGAGGCCGCAGGCCGTCGCGAGGAAGCACAGATCGCCTATCGGCAGGCGCTGGAGTGGGGCGAGTTCAAGCCCGAAGTGGTCAAATTCCTGAAACAACGAACTGGG
Source organism: uncultured beta proteobacterium (assembly GCA_963726485.1). GTDB lineage: Bacteria > Pseudomonadota > Gammaproteobacteria > Burkholderiales > Thiobacillaceae > Thiobacillus. The sequence continues at coordinate 169,119 of CAVSCL010000011.1, forward strand.
GTATTACCTGATTGATACGGCCAGATGATTATTAAACTCGCGAATGACGATTCAGGTTGTCTCGTCCCGGCCGGTTCGTTGAGCCACCTCAATAATGTCTGCCCCCTCGATAACAATGGTGGCTTCTGGCTGTTTTCGGGCTGTTGTGATTGTGCAACATTCATGTCCTCATATTACTGAAATTAAACAGGTACTGACTTTCTTTGACCGATTTGCTAGAATCCGCCGCGTCGGTTGGATTATCAAGTCCCTGACCGATTTACTGGCTTGGGTTTCTAAATTTGATTGTAAAGGGAAGATAAATGAAATACTCCGTACTTTTGGCTGCTCTGCTGGCTGTTTCCATGACGGCTTGCGGTAAGAAAGAAGAGGCCGCTGCTCCCGCTCCGGCACCTGAAGCCGCTGCGCCTGCTCCTGAAGCTCCCGCTCCGGCACCTGAAGCCGCTATGCCAGCAGCTCCTGAAGCCGCTGCGCCTGCTGCGCCTGCTGAAGCTCCCGCTCCGGCTCCTGCCCCCGCCAAGTAATTTTTTGCCGGCGGTGCGAAAGCCGACCTTAGGGTCGGCTTTTTTTGTGCTGTCCAGGAGGCCGCCCAGTTGTTGACTTATGCCAATTAACCAGGATGAATAGGCAGGATTTCCTGACATGGCCCGCCCTGCACCGGTAAAACCACACCCTCTCACGCCGTAACTGCCGGATTGACAGGGTGTTGAAAAACCACAAAGGACGTTGATGCGGCGTTGGAAGCCGGCCCAAAATGTTCATTGACGCAGTGTCAACTCCGCTTGTTCGCCCGTTTCTGGCTTGCCTGATCGCCCCTCCATACGATTTTCTCAACACCCTGATTGTTAAGGACTATCGGTTGAGCAACTGGCGAATGCGCACTACCGCATCCGCCAGCCTGGAGAGTGGTTGGGTGTAGGCGAAACGGACAAAGCATTCGGGCCGGTGCCTGCCAAAATCAACCCCCGGTGTGATGGCGACTCCAGCCTGCTGCAAAAGCTCCCGGGCCAAGCTGAAGCTGTCCCGAGCATGGCGGTGGCAATCGGCATACACGTAGAATGCACCCTGCGGTGTGAGAGGAACGTCGAAGCCGAGCCCGCGCAAAGCGGGCAGGAGAAAGTCCCTGCGTGTTTTTAATTCTGTCTTGCGGGCTTCCAGTATCGATCGGGTATCCGGGTGGAAAGCGGCCAGTGCCGCGTGCTGCGCCGGGGTCGGCGCGGAGAGAAAGAGATTCTGCGCAAGTCGTTCCAGACCTTCGATAGCCCAGCTTGGGGCCACGAGCCAGCCCAGCCGCCAGCCGGTCATCTGGAAGTATTTGGAAAAACTGTTGATGACGAACACCTCGTCCCAGCGGGCGGCGCTGCGTTCAATGCCGTCGTAGGTCAGGCCCAGATAGATTTCATCGACAATCAGCGCCACCTTATGTGATCGGCACCAGGCGTGGATGCGTGTCAGTTCCACGAAGTCTATGGTCGTGCCGGTCGGATTGGACGGGCTGGCGATGAGCACGGCCCGGGTGGCGGGCGTGGCGTGGCGCTCCAGCAGTTCGAGATTCAACTGGAATCCCGTATCGGCGCCGACCGGAATCGTCACCGGGCGCGCCTCGCAGAAACGGGCGAAATGGCGGTTGCAGGGATAACCGGGATCGGCCATCAGCACGTCGTCGCCGGGGCCGGTCAGCAGGCCCAGCGTTAATAGCAATGCACCTGAAGCACCCGGGGTGATAACCACTTGACGCGGGTCGATCTCGGCATCCCAGCGTTGTGAATAGAAGCCTGCGATCGCTTCGCGCAGCGCAGGTAAACCCAGCGCGGCAGTGTAATGCGTATGCCCGGCGCGCAGCGCGGCGACACCGGCTTCGACAATGGGAGCCGGGGTAGCGAAGTCGGGCTCGCCGATTTCCAGGTGAATGATGTCGCGGCCTGCGGCTTCGTGGGCCTGGGCGCGCGCCAGAATGTCCATCACATGAAACGGCGCGATGTCTGCCATGCGTCTGGCGAAATGGCGTGTCATGTCATGCTCCCCAAACGCGACAGCGGATCCTGGCGGTAGAACTGCTGCATCTGTCCATACACCCTGGGGTATTCGCGGTGCAGTATGCGGGGGGTTTCGAAAAACACTTCGGTCAGCACAGCGAAGAACTCTGCCGGATTGTGGGTAGCGTAGGGGTCGATGGGGGGAGCGTCGCCACGATCAACACGCGAGCACAAGTCCTTATACGCAGCATTGAAATCGTTCGCCCAGGCCGCGGCATCCATGCCACGGTGCAGGGGCGGGAAGCCGTCGGCATTGCCGTTCAACATATCGATCTTGTGCGCGAATTCGTGCAGCACCACATTGACGCCATGACCCTGGCCGCTTGCCAATATGTCGGCGATGGAGAGCACCAGCGGACCACCGTGCCAGGATTCACCTGCGAGAATGTCGCGTGAGCGATGTACCACACCGGCCTCGTCGATTTCCTCGCGCGGGCGCAGGAATTCATCCGGGTAAAGAATGATTTCGCTCCAGCCGCGATAACTGGCTTCATCCAGATTGAGCGTCAGCAGACAGGCCTGCAAGGCAATGGCGAGTTGCACCGTGCGGCCAGCTTCGGCGCCGCCCGCTGACGAAAACTGCTTGTCGTGCAGTAGCAGGCTGGCCTGCTCGCGCAGGCGTGACAGATCGTTCGCGGCGAGTCCGGACAGTATGGGGAGCCGTGCCACTGCGGCCTCAAGTTCGCCCGCAGGAATGAGCGCGTCCCGAAGTATCCTGGCGCGGAATAATCGGGACAGCCAGCTCATCAAGCCTCGTCTTTGTCGATCTCGACGAGCTGAACGTGCTCCGGGTTCTCCAGTTCCACGCGCTCGATCTGGGCGAAGCGCCGACTGATCTTTTCACTGGAGACCCGTACCTCATTTACATCCGCGTTGGCCTGCTGGATATGGCTGGCGAGTTTCTTCATGCGCTCGTCGAAGCGCGCGAAGTCCTTGGCCAGTTTGCCGAGTTCGTCCTTGATGACGTGGGCCATGCGCCGGGTTTCGCTATCCCTGATCACGGCGCGTGCCGTGTTGAGCACCGCCATCAGCGTGGTGGGCGAGGTGATCCAGACGTGTTTGCGCTGCGCGTGTTCGACCAGGTCGGAATGGTAGGCGTGGATTTCTGCAAATACGGCTTCAGCAGGGAGGAACATCACTGCGCCATCCGAGGTTTCACCCGCCACGATGTATTTTTCCGCAATGTCGTCAACGTGTTTTTTTACATCCAGCTTGAACTGGCGGCGCGCAAGATCACGCTCAGCTTCTGCCTGGGTGTCGTCGAACATGCGGTTGTAGTTCTCCAGCGGGAACTTGGCATCGACGCACACCATGCCGGTTGGCTCGGGCAGGATCAGTGCACAATCGGCGCGCTGTCCACCCTTGAGGGTGTATTGGAAAGCATAGGCATCCGGCGGCAGGATATTACGAACCAAAGCTTCGAGTTGCACCTCGCCAAATGCGCCGCGCGAGCGTTTGTCGCCCAGAATATCTTGCAGCGACACCACATTGTTGGCCAGACTTTCGATTTTCTTCTGCGCCTCGTCAATGACCGCAAGCCGCGACATCACCGACGTGAAGGTTTCATTGGTTTTCTTGAAACCTTGGTCCAGCCGCTCCGCCACTTTGCCGGAGATTTCATTCAGCCGTGCATCGACCGATTGCGAAAGCTGATGCACCCGGTCGTTGAACTGCGATGTCATGCCCTTGAGCGTTTCCTGTAGAAGACTTTGCTCGGCGCGCCCCTGTTCCACCAGCTTTTCCAGCATGGCTGTCTGGAACTGGCCGAATTGTCCGGTCACGGTTTCGCGCGTCTCCGCCAGCCGCGTGGTTTGCGACACCTGCAGCTCGGTCAGGCTCGACTGCATACGGTCGGACTGCTGCGCGAGGCCTGAATGGAGATCGGAAAGAACCGCACGGTGACGGGTTTCCATGTCCCGCCCAAACAGGGCGGGAAGATCCTGTTGCGCACGACTGATTGCCGATAGGCGCAGCAGGAGAAAAGCTGCAAGGATCAGCAGCAGGGCCAGCGCAATCGCGAGGCCAGTTTCAAAAGGAGTCATGGGGCCGATTATACGACCCCAAAACTGGGCTTACGCCGCTTCGCGGTTGGCCTTCTTGCGTTCGTGCTCTTTCAGGTGGCGCTTGCGGAGCCGGATGGACTTGGGCGTGACTTCCACCAGTTCGTCGTCGGCGATGAATTCGACGGCGTATTCCAGCGACATCTGGATCGGTGTCACCAGACGCACGGCTTCGTCGGTACCGGAGGCGCGCACGTTGGTGAGTTGCTTGCCCTTGATCGGGTTGACCGTCAGATCGTTGTCGCGGCTGTGTATGCCGATGATCATCCCTTCATACAAAGGGTCGCCGGGCGAGACGAACATGCGGCCGCGATCCTGCAATTTCCACAGCGCGTAGGCGACGGCTTCGCCGTTATCCTGTGATACCAGCACACCGTTGCGACGCTCTGGCATGTCGGCAGCCAGCGGCGCGTAGTCGTCAAAGACATGGGCGATGATGCCGGTACCGCGGGTCCAGGTCATGAAGTCGGACTGAAAACCGATCAGTCCGCGTGCCGGGATGCGGTACTCGAGGCGTACCCGCCCCTTGCCATCGGACACCATGTCCTTGAGATCGCCGCGACGGCGCCCGAGCTCTTCCATCACGACACCCTGGTGTGTTTCTTCCACGTCCACCGTCAACATTTCGTAGGGTTCGCACTTCACGCCGTCGATTTCCTTGATGAGCACGCGCGGGCGCGACACCGCCAGTTCGAAGCCTTCGCGGCGCATGTTTTCAACCAGAATGGTCAGATGCAGTTCGCCGCGACCCGAGACCTGGAACACGTCGGCGTCTGCCGTGTCTTCCACTCGCAAGGCGACGTTGACCTGCAATTCCTTGTACAGGCGGTCGCGAATCTGGCGGCTGGTGACGAACTTGCCTTCGCGTCCGGCGAGCGGGGAAGAGTTGACCTGGAAGTTCATGGTCAGCGTCGGTTCATCCACGCCTTTCCAGGGCAGCGCTTCGGGCGTGGACGGGTCGGCGATGGTGACGCCGATGCCCACCTGCTCAATGCCGGTGATGGCCACGATGTCTCCTGCCTGCGCATCCCCGACCGGCAAGCGCTCCAGTCCCTTGTACCCAAGCACCTGGTTGATGCGGCCGGAAACCGGCTTGCCATCCTGGCCGATGGTAACAACGGATTGTCCCGGCTTGATGCGCCCCCGGTTGATACGGCCCAGGCCGATGCGACCTACGAAGCTGGAGTAATCGAGAGCAACAATCTGGAACTGCAAGGGGCCCTCGGCATCACCGTTGGCGGGCGGGACGTGCTTCAACACCGTTTCGAACAGGGGCACCATGTTGTCGCTGGTCTGAGCCAGGTCCAGCGTGGCCCAGCCATTCAAACCGGAAGCGTAAATGATGGGGAAGTCGAGCTGCTCGTCGGTCGCACCAAGCTTGTCCATCAGGTCGAAGGTTTCGTTAACCACCCAGTCCGGGCGCGCGCCGGGACGGTCGATCTTGTTGATGACCACGATGGGTTTGAGCCCCAGCGCCAGCGCCTTGCGGGTAACAAAACGCGTTTGCGGCATCGGGCCTTCGACCGCATCGACCAGCAGCAGCACGCCATCGACCATCGACAACACGCGTTCCACTTCACCGCCAAAATCGGCATGTCCCGGGGTGTCAACGATGTTGATACGAATGCCTTCGTAATCCACCGCGGTGTTTTTGGCCAGAATGGTGATGCCGCGCTCGCGTTCGAGATCGTTGGAATCCATCACCCGCTCGGCGACCTGCTGGTTGTCGCGGAAGGTGCCGGACTGGCGCAGGAGCTGGTCAACCAGCGTGGTTTTGCCGTGGTCGACGTGAGCAATAATGGCGATGTTGCGGATAGGGCGGGACATGATGCAAGCCAGGTTACAAGAAACCGGGCATTGTAACACGATGCCGTTGCCGCTGATTAGCGGAGCAATGCGTGCGCCGCCAGCCGTTGGTCCACGGTTTGAATGACGGCCTGATAGCGCGGGTCTCCAACCGAGCCAAAGCGGCGGACAAATTCGGTCTGCGGCATGAATTCCGGCAGATCTGAAAAATCCGGCATCAGGGAAGAATCGGTTTGCGCGTTGGCCAGCGTCGCTTGTATGGTCCCGGCCGTCTTCTCCGTGGCGCGTTCGCCAAGCCGGGCACCGGCGCGATCGGCTGCCAGATCGGTGAAGCTGAAGCCTGAACCCTTGCGTGCATCTTCCTCCTCTTTCATCAGTCCCAGGGCATTGGCAAACTGGCTCCCGCCATTGGCTGAAAGTGCGGCGGCAATGAGGTAATGCTCGGCAAAGTCGCGCCTGCCATGCAGGGTAAGCAGTACCGGAGGCGCACTGCGGTTTGACCTGCCGTCACCCGCGAGCAGTTTGGGCAGGCTGATGCCGCCAATATATGCAGCGAGCGCGGTTATGGCCGCGCGATTTTCTGCGGCGGCATCGCCCCCGCGCATCCTGGCCAGCGTAAACACCTGGGAGAGCAGTTGCGGCAGCGCCAGCCGGCTGCCGTGTGGAAGCCGGCGCGCTTCCGCGCGTATGGCATCGGCATAAGCCAGGAGCCGGTCGTGTCCTACGTCCGGAATCAGCAGTTCGGCACCCTTGCGCTCGATCTGGGCAAGCAGTACCGGTTGCCAGAGATAATCCAGCGTGGCGCGATCCTCGCTGAATTCGATATGGTAAACACTGTTGGCCAGCGCGGCATACACTGCGTCACGCATCAGAAGCCGGTGTGCCAGATGCGCTGCCAGGTTGGCCAACGCCCCTGGCAAAGGCAGGTCGCCGATCTGGGCCTGGGTGACCTCGATGTGACCGGCCGGAGCGATCAGGTCGACGCTGACATTCAGATAATGCCCGAACGGATTGTCGGGTACCCGAAGACTGGCTGTGATTTGGGCGCCTCCAGGGATGAGGTCTGCCGCCATGCCGGTCACCGGCCGCACCTTCACCATGTAATTCAGCAGTCGATTGACCTCGTCTTCATCCAGACTCAGGCTTTGCACGATCCCCGGCGTCTGGCTCCGCGGGTCATGCTTCTGGAACAAGGTTTGGGTCCAGACAATGTCGTTGTAATGGAGTTTGGCGGGCGGTTCCACAGCAGGCGTTTCGTCCAGCACCAGCCAGGGCAGGACGAGCAGCACCGCCAGCAGCACAGCGAGCGCGCTCCAGCCAAATAGCCGCCTTGCGCCGTCTGAATTAACGGGTGCATGGGGCGAAGATTCCGTGTGGACACCCGAATCCGGACGCGTTTCAGTGTTTGGCGGATCGGGGTCCTTTAGGGCATCCGTCTGTTTCATCCCGGTGGATTCCGCATCAAGTCATCCCTCCCGAAGACCGGAACGGCGGGTTTCTGCTGCACCGACGGCGGAACGTTGGTGTGGGTTGGCATCAGGATTTTACCGGCTTAATCAGACTCGCTGCCTGCCTGGCGCGACGGCGGGCTTCGTCAGTGGTATCGGCGGTGGCAAGCGCCACCCCCATGCGGCGTCCTGGATAGGCAACAGGTTTGCCGAACAGACGAAGTTCGGTTCCGGGAATTTGCAAGGCCTGTGCCACGCCGTCGAAGGCGATGCCAGCCGCTTCCATGCCGCCGTAAATCACGGCCGATGCGCCGGGTTCGCGCAAACTGACATCGACCGGCAATCCCAGGATGGCTCGCGCATGAAGTTCGAACTCGCTCTGCCGTTGCGTACACATCGTCACCATGCCGGTGTCGTGCGGGCGCGGACTGACTTCGGAGAACCACACCGCGTCGCCGCGAACGAAGAGTTCGACGCCGAACAGGCCGCGTCCTCCGAGATTGCCGGTAACAGCCAGGGCAATGTCACGCGCGCGTTCCAGTGCGACGGGGCGCATCGCCTGTGGCTGCCACGACTCGACATAATCGCCCCGGACCTGGACATGGCCGACGGGTTCGCAGAAAAAGGTTTCGACTGCTTCCGATACGCCGACGGCGCGCACAGTGAGCAGCGTGATTTCGTACTCGAAGTCGATAAAACCTTCAACGATAACGCGCCCCTTGTCCACGCGTCCGCCGCTTGCGGCGTAGTTCCAGGCGTCGCGCAACTGGCCGGGATGGTCGACTTTCGACTGACCTTTGCCGGAAGAGGACATCACCGGCTTGACGATGCAGGGGAAGCCGAGTTTGTCCGCGGCGGCGGCGAGTTCGTCGAAGCTCTCGGCAAAGACGTAGGGTGAAGTCGGCAGACCCAGCGTTTCCGCCGCCAGGCGGCGGATGCCTTCGCGATTCATGGTGAGGTTGACGGCGCGCGCGGCTGGAATGACTTCCGCCAGCCCCGAAGACTCGATGGCCAACAGTTCTTCGGTGGCGATGGCCTCGATTTCCGGCACGATGAGATGCGGTTTTTCCTGTTCGACCAGCGCACGCAAGGCGCGCGCATCGCTCATGTCGATCACGTGGGCGCGATGCGCGACTTGATGGCCGGGCGCATTTTCATATCGGTCGACGGCGATGACTTCCACGCCCAGACGTTGCAGCGCGATGATGACTTCCTTGCCGAGTTCGCCCGCACCCAGCAGCATGACACGGATGGCGGTGGGCGAGAGCGGGGTGCCGATACGCATGGTGACTCCGGATATTTGGGATTGTAATAAGTGGCGCGGCGGTCGCGCGGGCAGGCGCGTCCAGTCGAAACACGGGCCGGGGTCGGTTTTGCGCCCCGGTGCGATGTCCGAGTGTCCAGCCACCGCTTCAATCGGATACGCATGCCAGAGTGCGGCGACCAGGGGTGCGAGTGTCGCATACTGCGCGTCGGTAAAGGGCTGTTCGTCGCTGCCCTCAAGCTCGATCCCGATGGAAAAATCATTGCAGCGTTCGCGCCCGCGCCAGTTCGATACCCCGGCATGCCAGGCGCGCAGGCTGCACGGAACGAACTGGATCAGATGGCCATCGCGACGGATAAGAAAGTGGGATGAAACCCTGAGGCCATGTATTTCCTGGTAATAAGGATGCGCGTTCCAATCAAGCCGGTTGGTAAACAGATCGATGACGGCGTCGCCGCCAAACACGCCCGGTGGCAGCGAAATGTTGTGTATGACAATGAGTTCGATGGCCTCATCGACCGGTCGCTCGTCGCAGTTGGGCGACGCGATGCGCTCAGCCCGGTCAAGCCATCCCGTGTTGTCTAGATTCATGGTCTCTGAACGCATTGGCCATTATTGACAATGCATAATCAAATTGATGCATTGGCCATTCTTGATGATGCGTGAACAAAAATGCCTGAATATTTCTTAGGGCATGACTAACTTAGCTGCAAGCGGCAAATACGGCAAGCCTGATAGAATCCGCGCCTTGAATCATTTTGGCTTGCATCATGCTGTTTCTCGAAATGTTGGGTTTTCTTGTTCTCATCCTGATTGCGGCTGAGGTGTTTGTGAATGCGCTCGAGCATCTGGGCGAAAAACTCGGAATTTCCGAAGGCGTGACCGGCTCGCTGTTCGCCGCGGTGGGTACGGCCTTGCCGGAAACGCTCGTGCCGCTGCTGGCGATTTTCTCCGGCACCGCCGACAGCCATATCAATGAGGAAATCGGCGTCGGCGCCATTCTCGGTGCGCCGCTCATGCTGTCCACCCTGACCTTTTTCCTGATGAGCCTGGCGGTATTGAAGAAGCGGGGTGCGGCCGGACATTTCAATCCCGAAGAAACCGGTCTGAAACGCGATCTCGACTTCTTTCTCATGGCCTTCGGCCTGTCTTTCATCGCGCTTTTCATTCCCCACGGCGAAGGCTGGATACGCGGCTCGCTGGCCTTTGTCATGGTGGTGATCTATTTCGTCTACGTGTTGCTGACCCTGCGCGCCTCCAGCAAACTCGTCGCCGACGGCCACGCCACCGAAGCCGAGTCGCCCATGCTGCTGTCGCGCCTGGGCCTGCCGCAAAACATGCCGGTCATTCTCGTGCAACTGGGGCTGGGTCTGGCGCTGCTGGTTATGGGTGCAAAAGGCTTCATCCACGGCGTCGAGCAGGCCGCCCCCATGCTGGGCATCACCGCCCTCATGCTCTCGCTGATGATTGTGCCGATTGCGACCGAACTGCCGGAAAAGGTCAATTCCATCCTGTGGATACGCAAGCAAAAGGACACGCTCGCCTTTGGCAACATCACCGGGGCGATGGTGTTTCAGGGTACCTTGCTGCCGGCAATTGGCATTTCCCTCACGCCATGGGCGCCGCAAAAGGAAGTGTTGTTTGGCGTGGTCATCACGCTGATTGCCGCTTTCTGGGTGCGCTGGGCGGCTTTGCACGGCGGTCTGCGCATATGGCACTTGTGGGTGAACGGCGCGCTGTACGTGACCTACCTGGTCATTGCTTTAAGCTAGGTACGCTCTGGAAACCGGGCCGCGCAAGACGTTTTCGGCGCCTTGCCGCGTGCGTCTGCCGCGATTGACCGGGTTCGATAGCCAGGCAGTCCGAACCGACAAGCACCGGCGCACCAGGCTATTCGATCCCCAGCCGCTCCAGCCGGTAGCGCAGCGAGCGGAAGGTGACGCCGAGTAACCTGGCCGCTGCGGTCTTGTTGTAGCGTGTCTGTTCCAGGGCTTCCAAGATGACGGCGCGTTCGGTCTGGTCGAGGTAATCCTGCAAGGGATATTTTCCGCCGGTCGGGGTGGGGGTGGTGGTTCTGGCTGCGGGCGCCAGGTTGAGGTCGGCGGCGCCGAGTTCCTTCCCGTCGCACAGGGCGAGCGCCCGCTCCAGGATATTTTCCAGTTCACGCACGTTGCCGGGGAAGGCGTAGGCGGACAGCGCACGCTCGGCGTCCTTGGTGAGCCTGACGTCCTGGCCGCCGAGTTTGCCGAGCAAAAACCGCGCAATGAGGGGAATGTCTTCCACGCGCTCGCGCAGGCTGGGCAGGGCGAGGTCGATGACGTTGAGCCGGTAATAAAGATCCTGACGGAAGCGTCCCGCTTCGACCAGCGTGCCGAGGTTCTGGTGGGTGGCGCTGACGATGCGGACATCCACTGCATCTTCAGCGGTTGCACCCACCTTGCGCACTTTTTTTTCCTGCAGCACGCGCAAGAGTTTGACCTGCATGGAATGCGGCAGGTCGGCGACTTCATCGAGGAACAGGGTGCCGCCGTCCGCCGCCTGGAAGAAGCCTTCGCGATCGCTGTCGGCGCCGGTGAACGCGCCCTTGCGATAGCCGAAAAATTCGCTTTCCATCAGGGTTTCCGGAATCGCTCCGCAGTTGACAGCGACGAAGGCCTTGTCCGAACGGTTGCCGAGACGATGGATGAGACGCGCGGCGAGTTCCTTGCCGCTGCCGGACTCGCCCGAGATGTGTACCGGCGCCTGGGTGCGCGCAAGCTTGCCGATGCGCGAGCGCACCTCGTTCATGGCGGCGGAATCGCCGATCAGTTCGCGCACTTCGCCCGACGCATCGCGGGCTTCAGGAATCTTCAGTGCGGATTTGACCAATGTGCGCAGTTGATCCAGCGCCACCGGCTTGGACAGATAATCGAATGCGCCTGCCTTGAGCGCGGCAACCGCATTGTCCGCGCTCCCGAACGCCGTGATGACGGCGACGGGAACCGGGGTCTTCTGGGCATTGGCAAGCGCAACCACTTCCAGACCTTCGCCGTCGGCAAGCCGCATGTCGGTCAGGCACAGGTCATAACGCCGGGTTGCCAAACGCTGGCGGGCCTCGGCCACACTGGCTGCCCGCTCGGTGTCGAGACCCATCTTGACCAGTGTCAGCTCCATCAGCGCGAGCAGATCAGGCTCGTCGTCAACCAGCAGGACGCGCGGGATTTTTTGGAGGGATGTCATCAATTAGGTTCCGTGATGGAGAGTCAGTCTGAAGGTGCAAGCCGATTCGCCTGCCACGTAGTACAGACCGGCGCCATTGGCTTCTGCCAGTTCCCGTGCCAGAAAGAGTCCCAATCCGGTACCCTGCGGGTCGGTGGTGAAGAAAGGCTCAAACAGCTTGGCCTGATTTTCGGGCGCCACGCCCGGGCCGTCATCGCTGACATCGAGCAGCAGGCTATTGCCGGAGTGACGCAGCGACAGATGCACACTGCCCGGTTGCTGACGGCAGTAGCGCCAGCCATTGCGCAGCAGGTTCCATACGATCTGGCGCAGGTGTTCGGGGTCGAAGCTGAATGGAGGCGCGGTTTGCATGCCCACTATGACGGCTTCCGCTGGAATTTCTTCAGCCTGGCAAAGCTCGGCAACAAGGGTGCGCAGGGTTTCCGTATCGATGGATTCGGGTTTGATGCGGTCGCGCCGGTTCAGTGACAGCACGTCCTGCACCAGCCGGTCGATCCGGCGAGCGTTGTTTTCGATGATCTGCGGCAGCCTGGCCTGCGCCGGACCGTGAGCTTCCTCGTGCAAGAGTTGAGCGGCATGACTGATGGCGGAAAGCGGGTTGCGGATTTCGTGCGCAATGTTGGCGGTCAGTCTTCCAAGTGCAGCGAGCTTGATGCGCTGTGCCGCCTGTTCGGCCTGGGTCAGGTCTTCCAGAACCAGCACCATGCTCTTGTCAGCGGCGCTGAGCGGAATGCAGCGCACGCGTATCCGGGCCGTTGCGGTGGCCAGCGTGGTGCCGGTAACGCCGCCTCGCGTTGAGCAACGCGCAAGTTCATCCGATAGCGTGGGAGCGATGTCGCGCAGCAGCGTGCGCCCAGGCGTTATCGGTTCCATATTGCCGAGCAGCATGCGCGCGCGCGGGTTGGCATGACGCAGGCTGCCATCCCCGTTTACCGCCAGAATACCGTCGGGTGAATTTTCGATGGCCAGTGCGTTGATCCGGTTCAGCAGCGCCAACTCCTCGGCCTGGCGGGCCGCCAGGGTTTCGGACGTCAGTGCGCGGCGGGTCAGGGCGTGTGCCAGCAGGCCGGTGGCGAAATAACCCAGGCACAGCAGACCAATCTGGAAGAAGTCGCTCATCCTTGCGTTGCCGCCCAGAACGGAAAAGCCGTGCTCAAGCAGCACGGCAATCGAGGCCAGTGCGGCGTAAAGCAGGGCGAGGCGGCCACTGCCGACCAGCCCGCCGGACGCGATGGAAATCACCAGCAGCAGCCCCAACCCGCCGGTGAGGCGTTCGGTGGTTGTCATCATCATCACGACGAAAAGGATGTCAGCGAAGATATGAGTCGTGAGCTGAATCTGGAAACCGGGCCAGCGGGCGCGTATACCGAGCACGAAAAGGGCTGCGCACAACAGATACAGAAAGGCGATGTTGCTGAACGTCTTGCCCGAACCCGTGCGGAACAGATCGGTTTCGCTGAAGATGAAGCCGGCGAACAGCATGGCAACAGCCAGCGTCAGGCGATAGAGATTGAAATAGTCGAGACTGCGCCAGTGGGAGGAAAAATAGCCCGGCGTATCCGGTCTTGGCGGGGTGGAGGGGGGTTCCCTCGCAGTCACTTTTTCCCTAACTTCTGATGTTCGGAGGTACAGAAGAAATTGCCAGCGGAAAGAATCGCTTCACTGCGCGGCAAATTCACGCCGCAGTGGGCGCATTTCACCATGTCTTCCGCAGCCCTGTGGGCATGGGGAGTGGGCGCTCCCAGGGAGCGCTTATAATTCTTGATGATGGCGTATACCACCAGTCCGATAATGACGAGTAAAAGGATCTTTCCCACAGACACTCCAGAAGGGACAACGAACATGCGGTCGGGGAGGGCGATTCGAAACACCTGCGTCACGAACCCGCTTTTTGTTGCCTGAACCGACCTGACCCGGTTGTGACTCGGCTAATAATATTCTTTATATTTCAGCTAGTTAATGTAAGGCCGTCAGAAGAAAAATGCAACAACCCGAACCATTGGCGTTCCACGGATGGGCCGTAGCGAGCCCGTGGGCGTGAACAAACGTGTCGCCGTCATTGGCGGCGGCCCTGCCGGTTTGATGGCGGCGGAGGTTTTGATCCGGAGCGGGGTGCAGGTCGATCTGTACGATGCCATGCCGTCGGTCGGGCGCAAGTTTCTGCTGGCGGGGAAGGGCGGGATGAACATCACCCACTCCGAGTCCATCGAGACTTTCGGTGCGCGTTACGGTGCACGCTGCGGAGAGATCGAACCGCTGCTGCGAGGCCTTTGCGCCGGACGCCCTGCGCGCATGGATCCATGGCCTGGGTATCGAAACCTTCGTCGGCTCTTCAGGCCGCGTGTTTCCCACCGACATGAAAGCCGCGCCGCTGTTGCGCGCCTGGTTGCACCGTTTGCGCGAGGCCGGGGTGCGCTTCCATGTGCGCCATCGCTGGTGTGGCTGGGATGCTGACAGATGCGCTGCGTTTCGAGACCCCGCAGGGAATGCGGTCAATCAAGGCCGACGCGGTGGTGCTGGCGCTTGGCGGCGGCAGCTGGGCGAAGCTGGGATCGGATGGCGCGTGGGTGCCGCTGCTGGCAAAGCGCGGGTTCAGGTCGCACCCTGCTGCCTTCGAACTGCGGCTTCGATGTGCGGCTGGAGCGAGCACTTTCGCACGCGTTTCGCCGGGCAGCCGGTGAAAACCGGTGGCGCTGCAGTTTCACCGATGCCACCGGACGCGCGCATCATCGCAAGGGCGAGTTCATGGTGTCGGACACCGGCGTGGAGGGCAGCCTGATTTATGCGCTGTCGGCCCCGTTGCGCGACACGATTGCCGCCGCAGGGTTCCGCTGACTCGTGTACCTCGATCTGGCGCCGGACAAGACCATTGGGCGCGTCGTCGCCGAGGTTACGCACCCGCGCGGCGCGCGTTCGCTTTCCAGCCATCTGCAGAGCCGCGCCGGCATCAGGGGCGTGAGGATGGGATTGCTGCGCGAACTGCTGCCTGCGCAGGACTTTGACGACCCGTACCGCCTGGCGAGCGCGATAAAATCGCTGCCGCTCGACACTGGTCGCCCCGCGTCCGCATCGACGAGGCGATCAGCAGTGCGGGCGGCGTGCGGTTCGAGGCACTTGAACGATGAGCTGATGCTGCGCAAACTGCCCGGCGTGTTCTGCGCGGGCGAAATGCTGGACTGGGAAGCGCCCACCGGCGGCTATCTGCTGACGGCCTGTTTTGCCAGCGGACGCGCCGCGGGGCAGGGCGCTGGCCTGGCTGAATTGAATGCGTTGGCCATTCTTGACCATGCATAATCTGCAATCGGAACATGCTGCGACTGACTGAACTCAAGCTCCCGCTCGACCATCCCGCCGGACGCCCTGCGTGCGGCGATCCTGAACGCCTGGAATATGGCGGACGGACGAACTCATCGAGCTTCAGCCATCTTCAAGCGCAGCTACGATGCGCGCAAAAACCAGTGCGCTTGCTGCTGATTTATAGCGGTCGATGTCGACGTCTGAGGAATGAAGCCGCGCTGCTGAAGAAATTGCGCAACGACCGCAATGTCATGCCGACGCCGGACATGCAGTATCGGTTCGTCGGCCATGCGCCGGAGAATCTGACCGAGCGCCCGGTCGTGGTCGGCTTCGGCCCCTGCGGCATTTTCGCCGCGCTGGTGCTGGCGCAGATGGGCTTTCAGCCCGATCGTTCTGGAGCGCGGCAAGGCGGTGCGCGAGCGCACCCAGGACACCTGGGGCCTGTGGCGCAAGCATGTGCTGAATCCGGAATCCAACGTGCAGTTCGGCGAGGGCGGGGCAGGCACGTTTTCCGACGGCAAGCTCTACAGCCAGATCAAGGACCCCAGGCACTATGGCCGCAAGGTGCTGACCGAGTTTGTCAAGGCGGGCGCTCCGGAAGAAATCCTGTATGTGTCCAAGCCGCATATCGGCACCTTCCGTCTGGTCGGCATGGTCGAGACGATGCGGCACGAGATCGAAGCCCTGGGCGGAGAAATCCGTTTTCAGCAACGCGTTACCGATTTCAGTATCGAAGACGGCGCCAATGGTAAACACATCCGCGGCGTGACCCTGGCAAGCGGCGAGACAATCCGCAGCGACCACGTCATCCTCGCACTCGGTCACAGCGCACGCGACACCTTCGAGATGCTGCGATGAACGCGGCGTGTTCATGGAAGCCCAAGGCGTTTTCCATCGGCTTTCGCATCGAGCATCCACAGTCGCTGATCGACCGGGCGCGCCTGGGAAGACATGCGGGCAACCCGATCCTGGGCGCGGCCGACTACAAACTGGTGCACCACGCCAGGAATGGCCGCTCGGTCTACAGCTTCTGCATGTGTCCGGGCGGCACCGTCGTCGCCGCCGCGTCCGAGCCCGAGCTGCGTGGTGACCAACGGCATGAGCCAGTATTCGCGCAACGAGCGCAACGCCAATGCCGGCATCGTCGTCGGCATCACGCCCGAGGACTTTCCGGGAGGCCCGCTGGCCGGGGTGGAGTTCCAGCGCCAGTGGGAATCGCGGGCGTTCGAACTCGGCGGCGGCAATTACGACGCGCCGGGGCAGCTGGTGGGCGACTTCCTGCGAGGGCAGGCCTTCCACCCGACTCGGCAGCGTCGAACCGTCCTACCAACCGGGCGTGCACCTGACCGACCTCGCCACCAGCCTGCCGGATTACGCCATTGCAGCCATTCGCGAAGCGCTCCCCGCGTTTGATAAACAGATCAAGGGCTTCGCCATGAACGATGCCGTGCTCACCGGCGTCGAAACCCGCACCTCGTCGCCGCTGCGCATCACCCGCGGCGAAGACTGCCAGAGCCTGAACGTCAAGGGCTTGTATCCGGCTGGAGAAGGCGCGGGTTACGCAGGAGGGATCCTGTCGGCGGGGGTGGACGGCATCAGGGTCGCCGAGGCCGTGGCGCAAGCAATGCTGACGGCTTGAACGAGAGCGCTATCGAATATTGTGCTTTCCGGATTTCATGACACTGAATTCCTCCTCGTCCGCGCCGTCGTACACCCCGCTGGGACAGGTCACAAGCTGTAAACCAATGGGGATATCGAAGGCGATGCCGCTGTCCTCGTCACCGTCGAGCTTGCGCGTGACTGCGTCAACACCCGGCTTGCCGGGGTTGACGTCCTGGTAGCCGTACTTGATGCGCCAGCCTCCGAGCGCCGTCCTCGTCGGGAATGCCTCGACCAGGATCAGCTCGCGCAGGATGTAGCCACCCTCGTAGTGGCGTTTCATGAAGAGCAGGCCGTCCACCTCGTAGTCGGGCACGAGCACCTTGAGGTCGAACGCGAAGCTCACCGAGCCCGATGCCTTGACGCTCTTGCTCGGGTCGAGGAACACGGAGAACAGGTGCGGGCTCTTGGCGCGATTGGGCGTGCGCTCGGTTCCGTCTTCGCCGGGGAACAGGTCATCGTAGCTGCGGAAGATCGCGGAGTTCTCGCGCACCTCGCGGCGCGTCATCTGCCACTGGCAGCCGCGCACGCTGGCCGCGATCTCGAACTGGTAGGACGCGCGCACTTTCTTGCCGGCGTCGAACTCCTTCTGCACCTCCACCGGCAGCGTGATGTCGTCGATGTCGAGGATGCCGTCCACGCGCAGCGCGCCGAACAGGAAGCGCGTGAGGTTCTGGTAGCCTTCCTCGGAGTTCACGATGCCGTAGTGACCCGAGTGGCTGCGGTGCACGAAGGCGCGCGGCGAGCTCACGTCCTTGCCATCGGGGCCCGGCCCGTGCGTGGTGGCGTTCTCGATGCGCACGAGCCCGTCGCTCGCGTCCCCCGCCGCCCACGCCGAGAGCCCGCCCGCCACGGCGTAGTCGCGCGGGTTCGTGCCGACCAGGTTGAAGATGCGCTCGGGCGGGAAGTTCTTCACGATCGAGACGTCGTCGCCCTTGGGCACGCCGAGGTACTCGGCCATCCGCTCGCGGTTGAAGTTGTTGACGTCGCCGAAGGAGAGCCAGCCCGGCACGTTGCGCACGATGCGCATGTCGATGCCGTTGTGCGGCGTGGCGTAGGTGAAGAGCTTGTCCACCGCGCCGCGCGCCTCCGCGGAGCCGAGCTTCGGGTTCTGCAGGAAGGCGCGGCAGACCAGCCCGCCCATGGAGTGCGCCACGAGGTGCACGCGGAAGTCCGCGGGCGTCATCGCGTTCTCCGGGTTGGCGCAGATCTTGTCGCGCAGACGCAGGATCAGCTTGTCCAGTCCCTTCGCGAAATGCTCGATAGGCGGCGTCTCGCCCGTGCCGAAGTCCTTGCTGGCCTCGTCGTAGTAGCGGTAGATGATGATGCTGCGATACGGGATCACGCGGTCGGGGCGCTCGGACGCCACGAGGTCCTCGCCGTCCTCGAACACGTCGCGGTAGTCGTGGTCGCTCATCAGGCGCACAAGCGGCGACTCGAAGAAGAAGCGCTTCACGTCGCCGGTCCAGGCCATGCGCGCCTTGGTCGAGCCGATGTTGAAGCCCATGTACGGGTCGGCGACGGTGTCCTCGATCTCGCCCTGCGTGGCTGCGAAGCCACGCACGTAGATGATCGGATGGTAAGGCTGCAACGAGGTGGTGGCCATGTGAGCGTCTCCGTGTTGCGGTAGATCGAGCGTCAGGTACATGCAGAACTTCGACCACCGCGATCAAAGTCCATTCCTCAGTCGGTCTCAATAATTAGCGTCAACGGGCCCTGGCATCGAATGCTTCAAACCGTCGCGTCAGTCATCGGCAATGACATAACGATTGCGCCCAGCCTTCTTGCCTTTGTAGAGTGCCCTGTCGGCGCGCTCCAATGCGCTGGCCATGGCCTCGTCGTCTGCGACACGGGCCAGCCCCAGCGTGACCGTCAAGGCCAGGGGTTCACCTTGCGGAACCGGAACAGGCGCGCTTTGCACCGCATTGATAAAACGTTGCGCGGCTAGAGTGGCTCCTTCCAGGGCCTGGCATTGCATCAGCAGGAGGAACTCTTCTCCGCCGAAACGAAACAGCGGTTCGTTGGGACGCACGTTGCGTTTCAGCACGCCTGCCAGATGCCGCAAGGCAATATCGCCTACCGCATGACCATAGCGGTCGTTGATGCGCTTGAAGTGATCCGCATCGATCATCACGACATAGAACTGGGTAATGTTGCGCCTGCAATTCTTCTGTATCTGACTGAATTCATTTTCGATCCCGTAGCGCAGGGGAAGCCCGGTTAGGGGATCGTGGCGCACGGCGATGGCGAGGAACTGCGTCTTGAACTCGGCCAGCAT
The DNA here is from genome assembly GCA_963726485.1 of uncultured beta proteobacterium. GTDB lineage: Bacteria > Pseudomonadota > Gammaproteobacteria > Burkholderiales > Thiobacillaceae > Thiobacillus. Next base: position 188,186 of record CAVSCL010000011.1, read on the forward strand.
CTTGATCAGTTCGGATTGCGTCTGTTCAAAGACCACCAGTTCGGTGTCTTGTCCCGGCCGTCCCGCCAGCACATCTGCACAGATGGATCGAATCGCGTCGTGCATGGCTTGATGAATGGCTTCGAGCCTGCGCGTGTTCTGCGCGTCGAGTTCCTCGAAATGCGCTCTGTTCGACACAAACCAGCGACCGAAGCGGCAAAGGGTGTGCGCCAGGGGGGCGAGCACGTCCTCGCCAGGCGACGCATGCAGCACGGCGCAGCGCAACACACGGCGCGTCCAGTCCATGTGCGCCTCGACTGCGGCATCGAGTTCGGTGATGAAATTGGCTGTTTCAGGAGAAAAGTCTGGCATGGTGTGGAGCCTAACGCGCTATGGAAAGACCATCATTTCTGCATCTTGCCTCAGACATTCGTCTACATAAACATTGCACCATTGATTTTGTGTACGGCTTCATAATCCTGCACTGCAACATTATCCCTCTTCCGAACCCTCATATCCTCTCACCATTCTGCTCACCGTCGAATGGTGCACCCCGTGACCCCGTGTTTTTCGGCAGTTTTTCGTAGGCTGCAACAGCGGCTCGCCCGCAGGCTGAGCGAACCGCTTCGGCGAGTGGGTCGGTGTTCATGGTGTATAGGCGAGGCCTGACGCCCACGCTCAGCCGCGAGCCGGTGCATCCGGACCATCCGCCGCAGCGCCATGTTGGGTGGCGGCTCCCATTGGAGCCGGAACCAATCCATATTTGGACATGACTCCAATGAGCTTTGCCCGGTCGGGGGGACCGCCCGCATTGACGATGGACCCAACATCCCGAAAGTACTGGGCGCCGATGTCCGGGGTCAAGACAATGAGCGCCCGCGCCGCTTCAGTGTGTGGATTGCTGAATTGATGGACCGACCCGCGAGGCGTGAACATCCATTCTCCCGGGCGCAGGTCGCGCTCCACGCCATCCACCGAGTACCGAAGCGTCCCCTCCAACACATAGACGCATTCTTCGTTGCGCGTGTGGCTATGGGGCGGCGGAACGTTTGAATGAGGCGGCACGCTCAATTCGAAAACGCCCATACCGCCACTGGCCGCGCCATCAATCAGGTACCGAATGCCCATCTGGCCGACCATGATCGGGTCTCGCGTTGATTCCATACCACCGACAGCCATTCTGATCTCCTTGTTCAAATTGCCCGAAGTATTTCTGCAGGCGCCCAATGGGTTACCCTGGAATCTCTGCCTCGACGAGTTGCGCAAGCAGCGTGAGCGATTCTTGCCAGCCGAGATAGCAGGCCTCGGGTGGAATGGCTTCGGGTATTCCTTCCTGCACGATGTTCAACTCGGTTCCGCAGGACACCTGCTTCAGGGTTACCGTCGTCTGCATTTCTCCGGGCAAGTTCGGGTCGTCGAACGTGTCCGTGTGCCGAATGCGTTCGTTTGGCACAAGTTCAAGATACGTTCCGCCGAAGGAGTGGCTGTGGCCTGTGGTGAAATTCGTAAACGACATCTTGTAGGTGCCGCCGACTTTAGCCTCAATACGGTGAACCTTGCCGGTAAATCCGTTCGGCGGAAGCCATTTGGCCATTGCGTCGGCATCGAGGAACGCCCTATAGATTCTTTCAGGTGTCGCCCGCAGTACGCGGTGAAGTCGGATGGTGTTTGTGGACATGATCATTTTGCC
>CAVSCL010000012.1:0-47537 GCA_963726485.1 uncultured beta proteobacterium
GCCCACGACATGCGCGGAAGCGTCTTGCCATTGGATAACGCGACCTGGATTTCGTCCGCGGCGTCGACCACATGGTGATTGGTCAGGATGTAGCCATTGGCGCTGACAATCACGCCGGACCCCAGGTTGGAAGCCTGACGCGGCGTGGAGTCGAAACGGTCGCCAAAGAAATAGCGGAACACAGGATCGTTGATGGCGGGGTGATGGGGACTGCGAATCTGCTGCCGGGTAAAAACATTGACCACGGCCGGAATCACCCGCTGCGCGGCGACGGCAAACGAATCAACGGGCGCGCCAGCCGATCCGGCGGCAACCTGAGAGAAGTTTAAGGACACATTGTGATCTTGCTGGGGTTGCCAGCGCAGGATGCCGGGTATGAACAGGGCGACGACGGCCAACACGCCCAATGCAATCGTGGTTGACTCGGCGAAGAGCAGCCAGTATTTGCGCATATTCAATTAGGGAATCAATCGGTTGGATCGGTTTTACGGGTGTTGATTATAACAGCGCATGGCTATTGGCAGCCTGTTGGAACATAAAGTAAATCGGCTCCCGGTTTGTCCTGAACCGGTTCAGATCATGTTTCATCTGATGCTTTCCTCGTCAAATCAATGACACAGTGGACCTGCAATAAGGCCAATAATTTCGCTCGATCAGGAAATTTTTCGCTTCGATTGCTCAATCACGACGGGCTGTTGGACAGTATGCGCTGGTTTGGGCTTCCGGGAAGGACCATAAATTAGTTAGAATGGCAGCTTTAGTTAAACACGTTCGGATTGAGCAGAACATGAGTCAGGAAGTGGACCGGAACAAACGAAAATTCCTAATCGCGGCCAGTACCGCCGTGGGCGGGGTGGCTGCGGCAGGTGTGGCGGTGCCCCTGGTCATGAGCATGATGCCCAGCGCGCGAGCCAGGGCGGCGGGTGCACCGGTGGAAGTGGACATCAGCAAGGTTGAACCGGGCATGATGCTGACCGTGGAATGGCGCGGCAAGCCCGTGTGGGTTGTCAGTCGCACCAAGGAAATGCTTGGTTTGCTGGGTAATCATGACGCGGCTTTGAGCGACCCAAAGAGCGAACAGCCGCAACAGCCTGAGTATTGCAAGAACCCAACCCGCTCGATCAAGCCCGAATACCTGGTGGTAGTGGGTATTTGTACCCACTTGGGCTGTTCGCCTTCCGAGAAGCTCAAGGCCGGCTCCGAGGGCGGAATGGCCGCTGATTGGCCGGGCGGTTTCTTCTGTCCCTGTCATGGTTCCCGGTTTGATCTGGCTGGGCGCGTGTTTACCGGATCGCCGGCGCCGGTCAATCTGCTCATCCCGCCCTATCAATTTGTCGATGCTGCCAGGCTGCTGGTTGGAATCGATAGCGGTGCGGTCAAAGCCCAGAGGGGGGTCGATAAATGATGGCTTTACAGAAACTGCTCGCATGGGTTGACGACCGCTTTCCGCTGACGGCAAGCTGGAAGGCCCATCTGTCCGAATACTACGCACCTAAGAATTTCAACTTCTGGTATTTCTTCGGTTCGCTGGCCTTGCTGGTGCTGGTGCTGCAAATCGTCACCGGCATATTCCTTACCATGAACTACAAGCCGGATGCCGCTCTGGCGTTCGCTTCGGTCGAATACATCATGCGTGATGTCGACTGGGGCTGGCTGATACGCTACATGCATTCCACCGGCGCCTCGATGTTCTTTATCGTGGTCTATCTGCACATGTTCCGCGGTCTGATGTACGGCTCGTACCGCAAACCACGGGAACTGATCTGGATTTTCGGCGTGCTGATCTATCTGGCGCTGATGGCGGAAGCGTTCATGGGCTATCTGTTGCCATGGGGTCAGATGTCCTTCTGGGGCGCGCAGGTGATCGTCAATCTGTTTGCTGCCGTCCCCTTCATCGGGGATGACCTGTCGTTGTGGATTCGTGGCGACTACGTGATTTCGGATGCCACGCTCAACCGCTTCTTTGCCTTCCACGTCATCGCCGTGCCGCTGGTGTTGCTGGCGCTGGTGGCGGTACATCTGGTCGCGCTGCACGAAGTGGGCTCCAACAACCCTGATGGCATCGAGATCAAGAAGAACAAGGATCCGGTCACGCACATCCCGCTCGACGGCATTCCTTTCCATCCGTATTACACGGTGAAAGATATTCTCGGCGTGGTGGTGTTCCTGATTGTATTCACGGCGATTCTGTTCTTCACGCCGGAAATGGGCGGCTGGTTCCTCGAGAAGGACAACTTTGTTCCGGCTGACCCGTTCAAGACCCCCGAGCACATTGCTCCGCTGTGGTACTTCACCCCGTTCTACGCCATTCTGCGCGCGGTTCCGCCGCTGTTCGGCTCGCAGTTCCCCGGCGTGGTGGCGATGGGCGCGGCGATTGTCGTGATGTTCTTCCTGCCCTGGCTGGATCGCAGTCCGGTCAAGTCGATTCGCTATCGCGGCAATATCTACAAGTGGATGCTGGCCATCTTTGTCGTGTCATTTTTCGGCCTTGGCTATCTGGGAACCCAGCCGTCGACTCCCGTTGCAACCTGGATTGCGCGTGGCTTCTCGGTGCTGTATTTCATGTTCTTCCTGCTGATGCCTTGGTATACCGCGATTGACAAGACCAAACCGGAACCGGAAAGGGTGACTGGCTAAATGAAACGCTTCAAGAATATTCTTTTCTTTCTCGCTGCTGCGCCCATGCTGGCGTTCGCTTCCGGCGGTCCCCATGTCCGTCTGGACAAGGCGCCGGTGGACCTTGCTGACCAGGAGTCGCTGCAACGCGGCGCACGCGTGTTCGTCAATTATTGCCTGAACTGCCATAGCGCAGGCTACATGCGTTACTCGCGTTTGCAGGACCTGGGGTTGACTGAAGACCAGATCAAGGAAAACCTGATGTTCGCAGCCGAGAAACCGGGCGAAACCATGGCCGTTGCCATGTCCAGGACCGACGGCAAAGCCTGGTTTGGCGCAACCCCGCCAGACCTGACCGTGATTTCCCGCTCGCGTGGGGCCGACTGGCTGTATACCTATTTGCGCGGTTTCTATCGTGACGATTCCCGTCCGACTGGCTGGAACAACCTGGTATTCGACAAGGTGGGCATGCCGCACGTGATGTGGAGCCTGCAGGGTGAAATGGCACCGGTCTACAGGAAGGATGGCGAGCACGAAGTCATCGAGCGCCTCGAACTCGTCAAGCCCGGCAGCGTATCGCTGGCGCAGTACGACGCCATGGCGGGCGATCTGGTCAATTATCTGGTGTGGATGGGTGAACCGGACAAAATGAAGCGCATGCAGATCGGTTTGCTGGTTCTGGGTTTTCTGGCGATTTTCTTCGTAGTAGCCTACTACCTGAAGAAGGAATTCTGGAAAGACATTCATTAGTCTCCAGTCCGCAGTCGTTTTCAGCAGCCGGACACAGTCCGGCTGCTGCCGTTTTGAAGTACGCACATTTTGAAGCACGTGAGGGAGTAAGCCACCATGATGACCCTGTATTCCGGCAGCACCGACCCCTATAGCCACCGTTGTCGAATTGTCCTGTTTGAAAAAGACATGGACTTTGAAGTCATTGACATGGACCTGCACAACAAGCCGGAAGAAATAGCCAGCATCAGCCCCACCGGAAAAGTGCCCGTGCTGATCGAGCGTGACCTGATTCTGACCGAGTCCAATATCATCAATGAATATATCGATGAGCGTTTCCCGCATCCGCAACTGATGCCGCCTGACCCCGTCATGCGCGCGCGCGCCCGGCTGGTGCTGTTCAATTTTGAACATGACCTGTTTACCACTCACGTCAATGCACTGGAGCATGGCAGCGGAAAGTCCGCGGACAAGGCGCGGCATGAAATATGCGACAGCCTTTCGCAGCTCACACCGATTCTGACCAAGCAAAAGTATCTGATGAACGACGAGTTCTCCATGCTGGATGTCGCAATTGCCCCCTTGCTGTGGCGCCTGGAGCATTACGGAATCGAGTTGCCCAGAGTGGCAGCACCCGTGCTGAAATACCGCGAGCGTCTGTTCAGCCGCCCGGCCTTCATCAGTGCGCTGACGCCGACTGAAAAAGCATTGCGCAAGTAAGAGGGCAGGGGTTTGTCTGAAATCTCAACCAAGCCCTATCTCATTCGGGCGCTCTATGAATGGTGCGCGGATTCCGGCTATACCCCACAATTGCTGGTCGCAGTCGATGCACAAACCCGCGTACCCCCCGGCTTTGTCAAGGACGGAAAGATCGTCCTGAACATCAGCGCCGGCGCCACGCGCAATCTCACCCTGGATAACGACTGGATACAGTTTTCTGCGCGTTTCGGGGGCGTATCGCACGAGATTTCGGTTCCGGTTGAACGTGTCGCGGCAATTTTCGCACGTGAAAATGGCCAGGGACTGCATTTCGAGCCAGGCGAGAAAGCCACTCCCATTTCAACTTCTCCCCCCGACGAACCAACGCCACCGCCTAAAGGCAGGCCATCGCTCAAAGTAGTGAAGTAAACGCTCGATACGTGTGCCGCAGAAAGCCCGACATCGCTATAATGTCGCCCGTTGCCGGCATAGCTCAGCTTGGTAGAGCAACCGCCTTGTAAGCGGTAGGTCGTCTGTTCGATTCAGACTGTCGGCACCATCAACCCATTTCACCCCTTGGCATCACGTAACGTAAACCCGCATCTGGCAATGGATAGCGGGTTTTTTATTGCTTCATGGCAATGCGAGGGCTGAATCTGTTTCGCAAAATGGTAGCGCGCAAACCGGATAAGATTGTGTTGACTGAGGACAGGACTGATGCAGGGAGCTTGGATTTCTCACTGAACGAACCTTACTCTGACTGGCCGCCTTGTAGCGAGCAAACACCGTTCTGCGTCTGCGCCGGCCGGAATGAGGGCGCAACCCTTACCGCTTGCGTTTGACTGACAATTCTTCCTCGGTTTTGCCAACAAGCTCTTGGCCGGAGATATTGAGTGCCTTGGCGATCTTGAGAGCGGTCGTCAACGAAGCTTGCTGCTGATCAAGTGGCGTATATGTAGCCCTTGTCGGCGTTGGGGGAATCGGGCGCTGCAAGTATTATTGAGAAAAATCAGAAACCGAAACCCATGCCGCAAACCGAAGCCTTCGCCCGCACGCTCATCGACGCCCAGCTCAGGGATCAGGGCTGGAACATCAACGACGGCATCAGCGTCCGTTATGAATACACGCTGGCCGATCGCGACCGCGCCGACTACCTGCTTTGCGGGCGCGAAGGGCGTGGCCTGGCCACCATCGAAGCCAAGCGCGAAAGCATCAATGCTGCCGATGCCAGCGAGCAAGGCCGCCACAATGCCGAACAGGCCGACGTGCCGTTCGTCTTCCTCGCCAACGGCAAAGAGATTCTGTTCTGGGACTGGCAGCGCGAAGCGCACCCGCGCCCGGTCAGGACGTTCTTCTCGCAATCCGACCTCGAACGCCGCGCCGCCATGCGGCAGATGCGCGTCGATCCGCTTGGCGTCGCCATCGACCAGCGCATCGCCGGGCGCGACTATCAACTGGACTGCATCGAAACCCTATGCCGCGAAATCGGCCTGGGCCGGCGCAAGCTGCTGGTGGAAATGGCCACCGGCACCGGCAAGACGCGCACCGCCGCCGCGCTCATCAAGCGCCTGTTCGCGGCCAACGTCGTCACCCGCGTGCTGTTCCTGGTGGATCGCATCCCGCTGGCCAAGCAAACCGAGGACGCGTTCGCCGAGCATCTGACGGAACTACCGTGCTATGTGCTGCGCGCCGGTCGGCGCTTTCAGGACGAGAAGCGCATCACCATCACCACGCTTGCAAAGCATGGTGAACATCTACCGCGAGTATTCGTCCGGCTATTTCGATCTGGTCATCACCGACGAATGCCACCGCAGCATCTACGGCAAGTGGAGCGGCGTGCTGGAACACTTCGACGGCATCCAGATCGGGCTGACCGCCACGCCCTGCGTCACGCCGCCGCCGGAAGAAGGCAGCAACAGCGACGAAGACAAGCTCTTCGTGCGCGACACCCTGCGCTTTTTCGAGCGTGGACAAGCCGACCTTCTCCTACACGCTCAAACGACGCCATCGACGAGGGCTATCTGGTCCGCTACCAGATATACAAGGCCCAGACGGTCAAGACCGCCCGGCCGACGGCATCAAGATAATGCGCGAGGACATCGACTGGGACGGCCATGGACGCCAAGACCCGCAAGGAACTCGAAGATGCCTTCGCCGCCGCCGCCAACCTCAAACCGCCGCAGCCGCACATCATCGTCGACCCCAACGCGCTGGAACGCAAGTTCACCATCCCGGAGCGCAATCGGGCCATCGTGCGCGAGTTCCGCAAGGTGCTGGAAAACGGCTACACCGACAAAAAGGGCTATCTGCGCAAGCCGCTGCTCGGCAAGACCATCGTCTTCGCCGTCACCAAGCGCCACGCCGAAACCCTGGCGCCGCTGATCGACGCCGAATTCGCCGACCTGAAACCGTCGCCGGAAATGCGCTACGCCGATTACGTCGTCTCCGGCATGGGGCAAGGCGAGGACACCGTCGACGGCATGGCGCAGCATCAGGCGCTTCAAGAAGGAGACATTCCCGCAGATTCTGGTGTCGGTGAACATGCTCGACACCGGCTTCGACTGCCCCGAAGTCGTCAATCTGATCTTCGCACGCTTCACCAGGTCGGCGATCCTGTATCAGCAGATGCGGGGCCGCGGCACGCGCAAGGCGCCGGGCAAGCCGCTCTTCACCATGTTCGATTTCGTCGGCGTCGCCGACCGCGCATGACGGCGACGACGACTATGGCGAAGGCGGCAAGGTGATGGAACCGCAGCCACGCCCCAAGCCGCAGCCGCGCATGCTGCGTCACCGTCGACATCAGGACGACCACATCGACCCGACGACGCGCGAATGGGTCACGGTCGACGACAACGGCAACATGGTCTTTCCCGAAGCGTCCGAGGCAAAGGCCACCGAACTCGGCGCCCGCTTCGAAGGCTGGCTGGTGAGCCACGAATTCACCCCCGAACAGGAACGCTGGCTGCACGACGTCGAGCAGCGCAAATCCGCGCGAACGCGGACGCTTCGATGCCTTCACGCTGGATCATCTGGACATTCCGCCCTTCCGATGGGCGGCCTGGCGGCGCGCGGCCGAACTCTTCGGCGGCGAGGACAACCTGTCTCGCGTCGTCGCCGACGCTTTCACGAATCCGTCTATGGCGCCAACCGGCGCCTCACTGAATAAGGACACACCAATGCCACTCACCCCGCTACATGCGTCAGGACATCGACCAGATCCGCGATTACCTGTTCGGTGGCGGCTATCCCGACCCGGTGACCAACGCCGAACAGCTCGCGTTCCTGTTCTTCTTCTACCTGGTCGAAGGGCATCGACGCCGAGAGCCCAGGCCCGCGCCAAGGCTGCTGAAGCAAACCGGCCGCCAGCATCTTCGGCGGCTCGTGGACGTCTGCGGAACCCGCTCAATGCCGCCGCGCAGGGCGGCCAGGACACCATCCCGCGCGACCGCTTCCGCTGGTCGGTCTGGGCGCAAGGCGCTTTCCGGCGAGAACCCTCGTGCGCTTCGTGCGCGACGAGGTGTTTCGCCTTCTTCGCCGAAGTCGCCGGGAAGAGCGCGCGTCAACTTCATGCACGGCGCGCGTCTGGCCATCGACGAGCCGACCGTGCTGACGCAGGTCGTCGGCACTGGTGGATCGGCCTGCGGCTCGACCAAGCCGATGCCGACACCAAGGGCGATCTGTTCGAGCATGTGCTGAAGCAGATCAAGACAGGCGGGCGAACTCGGCCAGTTCCGCACGCCGCGCCACATCATCCGCGCCATCGTCGAGATGCATCGACCCGAAGATCGGCGAGACCATCTACGACCCGGCGGCGGGCACGGCCGGCTTCCTGGTCGCCGCTTACAACCACATCCGGCTCGCCAATTCCATCGCCGGACGGCATCGAGAGCGTCGAGCTCGACGGCAAGACGCATCCCGCGCGGCCTCGGCGACAAGCTCTCCGCCGCGCAAGTGTCGCGCACTGCAGGAGCAGACCTTCTTCGGCAACGACGTCGACCCGAAGATGGTGCGCCTCGCCACCATGAACCTGACGCTGCGCGGCCTGCCGAACGTGCGCATCCTGCTGCGCAACGTGCTGACCACCACGCTCGACGCCGAGCGGAAGCGCGAGCTGGGCCTGCCGGCGAGGGCTATCACGTCGTCGCTCGCCAACCCGCCGTTTTCCGGGCGGGTGGACAAGGACCGCATCGTCGATGACGTGAAGGTCGGCACCACCACCGCGACCGAACTGCTGTTCCTCAAGTACATGATGGACAGCCTGCGCCCCGGCGGGCGCTGCGGCGTCATCGTGCCCGAGGGCGTGCTGTTCGGCTCCACCGGCGCGCACAAGGAACTGCGCCGCCAGCTGATCGAGAACAACCGCGTCGAGGCCGTGCTGTCGCTGCCCGGCGGCGTGTTCCAGCCCTATTCAGGCGTCAAGACCTCGGTGCTGTTCTTCCGCAAGGGCGGCAGCACCGAGCGCGTGCTGTTCCTGCACGCCGACAACGACGGCTACAAGCTCGACGCCAACCACGACACGCCCATCGAGGCGGACGACCTGCCGGCGCTGGTCGAGGTGTTCAAGACCCGCGACGCGCGATGGGCGGAGTGGACCGCCGCCTTTCCCCCTCGCCCGCAAGCGGGAGAGGGCCGGGGAGAGGGAGGGGTGAGGGAAGCCTGGGCGGCGAAATGGTGGTTCGCCGACGCCGCAACGCTCCGCGCCAACGACTTCAACCTCTCGGCCGGCCGCTACCGGCCGATGAACCAGACCGCCGTCGAACACCGCGACCCGCGCGAACTGCTGGATGAACTGGCGGCGATCGAGGCGGAGATTGTCGAGGAAGTGGAGGCGTTGCGGGTGGCGCTGGCGGAGCAGGCTGCGTGAGCTATGGGTACTCGCTTGATGAGCGTGCAGTCTTGGCGATGGCACGCACGAACAAAGCCGGCATATTGCGATGGCGCAATCCCGTGGATCAACGAGTACGGATCTGCCTCACGTTGGCGAATGTCAAATGAAGCGATACCGAGAAGCGATTATCGAAGCGAGTTCAAGCGCCCGAAGCATCCTCCGAGGGACACTTCGCTTGCGAGCGGCAGCCTGCTTCTAACGCCGCGCCAACGCTCGGTATCGTTGCTAGCTGAGCTGCTTGCCGGGATTCTCGAGCGGCAATGACTCGACAGAGTTAATGAGCTAGATCGTCCTGAGCGGATCTCCGCTATCTTCTGGCTCTGAATTTCTGCGCTTCGTCGCGGACGTCGACAGGCCAAAGTCATCCAGCGCAGACGGCAGCTTAGCGCAAATGCTGCGCGAGACGATTGCGGCAGACTTGAGATTGCCGTTCCGCCCCTCCCCGAACAACGCCGCATCGTCGATCTGCTTTCCCGCGCCGAGGGCATCGTCCGCCTGCGGCGCGAGGCCGAGAAGAAAGCCGCCGAACTCATCCCCGCCCTGTTCCTCGACCTGTTCGGCGACCCGGCGACGAATCCGAAGGGGTGGCCGGTGGCATAGAGCTGGCGATGCTATGGCTAAAGATCATCTCGAACGATGGGCAACTCTATCAGACGCGGAATTCGCAGACGGCGCGTATCGAATTGCGTTCAGAGTGTGCGACGAAACGTCGGTACTTGAATAACGCGCAAGTGAAGATCAGGCGGCTCGACAGCGCGGTTCGAGCTACGAAACGAGTATCGGTCTCCAGCCAGGCGATTGGTCTGATCGAACGCGGCGCGACAAAGCTCGCTGTGGCACGTTGTGGTCGCGAACGCAACTGGACCTTGCGATCAGAACCGGATCCGTTCAGCAGTGCAAGCTGATCCGGTGGCTCTCAGAATTTCAGGGGTTGCGCTGTGAATCATCGGCAGCCGTGTGTGAAGGCATTTTTGAGCTTGCGTCGAAAACGCAGTTCGAGCAATGCATCAATGGCACACGAGAATCAGCCACGAAGCTTCGCGGACTCCCTGTCGCAGTGCCAGCGATTGAACTGCAAGAGATATTTGTCGAGCGATGTCGATGCAAGTGCGCTCAATCCAATCCCAACAATCCGCCGCCACCGCCAAGGCCCAAGCCGCCTTCGATGCGCTGTTGGCGGGCTGCTTCGCCCCTCCGGCGGCCTGAGTCCATCGGCCCACTTGAATAAATATGGTTTTAAATACATAGTCCGCGCATGAGTTGGGCCGTTCTCTTTCACGACGATTTTGCCGCCGGGTTCACGGCTCTGGCCAAATCTACAAACGGCTGATCGCGTTAGCCGACGCGCGCTTTGACGCGCATCTGGTCACGCTGGCCGCAACGAACAAGGAGCATCGACATGGCAAAAAAACTTGATCACCTGCTGGAGCAACTGCCGGCCAAGCGCCGCGCCGCAATCGAAGCGCGCGCGGGTGAACTGGCGACGCTGAAAGACTTGCGCCAGGCGGTGGCGCAGACGCAGCAAGACCTCGCCGCCACGCTGGGGGTGGGCCAGGACACCATTTCACGGCTGGAAAAACGCAGCGACATGCTGCTCTCCACGCTGCGCCGCTACGTCGAGGCGATGGGCGGCAAGCTGGAACTGGTGGCGCAATTTCCCAACCGGCCGCCGGTGGTCATCGACCACCTGACCTCGACCAGCACCGCGCGCGAAGCGGATGAGGGACGGCGGCAGCAGGGGCGATAAAGCCAGTGGCCCAAACCTCTGGCGAGGTTCAGGTTGGCACGGTGGCCGGGTAAGTCGAAACTTATTGTCGAGCGGGATCAGGTAGACGCAACTCGGTAGCACCGGAAAAGTTTGACGGTACTTCTGGCGGTATTTCCAAAAAACAGAAACGCCGTATCAAGCATTAACAGGGCATACAGGCTGAAGTTCGAGTCAGACTGCAAACCATTCAAAGCAGTCCAAGGAAGCCCACTAAACCAGCATTCAGCAATGGATAGCGGTTTATTTTTCGTCTACACCAGTTCGAACAAGGCCATCAGAATCCAGGGCAGGCAGGTGCAGGTTTGGATATCCTCAAGTGGATGAAATCATCGAGAACGCAGCAGCTTATTACAAAGTCCCATTCGTTCGCGTCTTGAAAATCTGGAATCAGGCCCGATACTGGGATGAGCCATTAGTGGATGACAAAAATGCCCAACGATATATCCCTTGAAGGCGAGATCGTTTCCGAATCGCCGCAGCTTCCCGTAACCCAGCCGCTGCCAGCCGAGCTTTATGTTCTGCCGTTGACGGAAAGACCGTTTTTCCCGGCGCAGACGCTGCCTTTGCTGATGAATGAAGGGCCGTGGCTCTCGACCATTGAGGCCATCGGCGAAACGCCGCAGCATTTGGTGGGTTTGGTGGTGGTGAAGCCGGACAATACGGACGATGTGAAGCGCGCCGATTTTCGCGGTATCGGCACGGTGGTGCGCATCCATCACCCGGTGAAAACGGAAGGCAAGATGCAGTTCATTGCCGAGGGCATGCGGCGTTTCCGCATTGTCGAGTGGATTTCCGACAAGCCGCCTTACCGGGTACGGGTGGAGTACCCGAACGAGCCGGGCAAGCCGGATTCGGAGGAAATCCGTGCCTATTCCATCGCCATCATCAACACCATCAAGGAACTGCTGCCGCTCAATCCGCTTTATTCAGAGGAATTGAAGTTCTTCCTCAACCGCTTTGGACCGAACGAACCGTCCCTGCTGACGGACTTTGCCGCCAGTCTGACGACTGCCTCCAAGCTGGAATTGCAGGAGGTGCTGGAAGCCCTGGCGCTGAAGAAGCGCATGGAAAAAGTCCTGGTCCTGCTGAAAAAGGAACTCGACGTGGCGCGTCTGCAATCGCAAATCCGCGAGAAAGTGGACGAGAAAATGAGCGAACAGCAGCGCGAATTTTTCCTGCACCAGCAGTTGAAGGCGATCCAGAAAGAACTGGGACTGGCCAAGGACGACAAGACTTCCGAGCTGGATACCTTCCGCGAGCGCATGGCCAAACTGACACTGCCGGAGCAGGTGCAGAAGCGCATCGACGAGGAAATGCACAAGTTCTCGTTGCTGGAAACCGGCTCGCCGGAATACACGGTCACGCGCAATTATCTCGACTGGCTGACGGTGCTGCCCTGGGGGGTATTCACGCAGGACAAGATCGATCTCGAACGTGCGCGCAGGATACTCGACCGCGACCACGACGGCCTGGACGACGTGAAGGAGCGCATCATCGAATTCCTCGCCGTCGGCGCGATGAAGGGCGAAATGGCGGGCTCGATCCTGCTGCTGATGGGGCCGCCCGGCGTGGGCAAAACCTCCATCGGCAGGTCGATTGCCGAGGCCCTGGGGCGCAAGTTCTTCCGTTTTTCCCTCGGCGGCATGCGCGACGAGGCCGAGATCAAGGGCCACCGCCGCACCTACATCGGCGCCATGCCGGGCAAGTTCGTCCAGGCGCTGAAAGAGGCCGAGTCGGCCAATCCGGTCATCATGCTGGACGAGGTGGACAAGATCGGTGCGAGCTATCAGGGCGATCCGGCATCGGCCTTGCTGGAAGTGCTTGATCCCGAGCAGAACGCCGACTTCCTGGACCATTATCTGGACGTGCGATTTGACCTCTCGAAGACGCTGTTCATCTGCACCGCCAATGATTTTTCAATTCCCGGTGCATTGCTCGACCGCATGGAGGTCATCCGGCTGTCCGGCTACATCACGGAGGAAAAACTCAACATCGCCAAACATCACCTCTGGCCGCGTGTGCTGCAAAAGGCGGGATTGAAGAAGAGCCAGCTCACCATCACCGAGGGTGCGATCCGCCACGTCATCGAAGGCTATGCGCGCGAGGCCGGCGTGCGCAATCTGGAAAAACAGCTCGGGCGCGTGGCGCGCAAGGCCGTGGTCAAGATTTTGAAAGGCGAAGCCACGCCGATCAAGATCGGCGGTGAAAGAGATCGAAGCCTATCTCGACAAGCCGGTATTCAGCCGCGAAAAACCCTTATCCGGGGTCGGCGTTGTCACCGGGCTGGCGTGGACGCCTCTGGGCGGCGCCACGCTGTCGGTGGAGGCGACGCGCGTGCATACACTGAACCGCGGCTTCAAGCTCACCGGCAAACTCGGCGAAGTGATGAAGGAATCGGCCGAGCTTGCCTACAGTTATATCGCCTCGCACCTCAAGCTTTATCACGCCGATGAAAAGTTCTTCGACACCAGCTTCGTGCACCTGCACGTCCCGGAAGGCGCAACGCCCAAGGACGGCCCCAGCGCCGGCGTCACCATGGCCACAGCGTTGCTGTCACTGGCCAGGAACGCCAGAATCAAGCGCCCGCTCGCCATGACGGGTGAGTTGACCCTGACCGGTCAGGTGTTGCCGGTGGGCGGCATCCGCGAAAAGGTCATCGCTGCGCGCCGTATTGGCATAGCCGAACTCATTTTGCCGGAAGACAACCGCCGCGACTTCGACAAGCTGCCCGACTATATCCAGGCGGGCATCACCGTGCATTTCGCCAAGCGCTATCAGGATGTGGCGGAGGTGGTGTTCGGGCAGGATTGAGCCCCAAGGATTTCCCGTATCGCATGGTAGCCGTCGCATGGGTCAGCAACCCTGAACAAGTCATCATTACGACCATGCACGAAAATCGGCAGAGGCCACGCGATTTTCCCCAAACAGGAACACGCTGCTACGCAGATTTTGCCAGTAAGTTCTCGGTCGTCTCTATCAGTTTGGCGATCGGGATGGGTTTGCCGATATGGTATCCCTGCGCGTAATCCACGCCGATCTCATGCAGCTTGGCCAGAATCTCTTCGCTTTCGACATACTCGGCAATGGTCTTGATTCCGAGGAAGCTGCAGGTTTCCTTCATCGACGCGACCAGGGTGGCATCAATCACGCTGCTGACGATGTCTCTGACGAAAGAACCGTCGATCTTGAGGTAGTCAACCTTGAGATTCTTCAGGTAAGTGTAGGAACAGAATCCGACCCCGAAATCATCCAGCGAGAACTTGCAGCCAAAGCGGCGGATTTGCCGTATGAAATGTTGCGCAAGCGAGAAGCTGTCAATCGCGGCCGTTTCCGTGATCTCGAAAATGATCTTGTCGCCGGGAATATCACCGGCCGCCAGTTCCTCCATGAGAAATTCCAGGAAGGTTTCGTTGTTGACGGATTGCCCGGACAGGTTGATCGAGAAACCCTCGATGCGCTCGAAGGTGGTCGGGAAAGCCCGGATCCAGTCAAAAGCCTGGGTAATGACCCAGCGATCGACATCCGGCATGCGTTTCATGCGCTCGGCGGCCGAAATGAATTCGGCTATGTTCAGTTTATCGCCTGCCAGGTTATTTGAACGCAACAGAATCTCGTAATGGGTGGGCGTAAGCAAGGGGTCGCTGATGGACGAAATGGCCTGACAGGTGAGTGAGAGCTTGTTTTGTCCCAGGATGTCGCCAAATTCGCAGCCCCATTCCGTTAGCGATTTTCTGTTGGCTGAGACTTCGATTTCCTCAACCGAAAGCACAACCTGATTGGGCCCGGCCTGCTTGGCCTGGGTGCATGCAGCATCGGCATTTTGGTAAAGAGCGTCGGTATCGAGGCAGTCCGCCGACCACACCAAACCGGCATGCACAACAATACCGGTGTCTGCACCCGACTGGGAATGCAGGTTGATGTCGTCAATGAGCTGTCTTGTCAGGACAAGCGCGCTTTCGCTGTCCGCGGTTGAGGTCAGGAAGGCGAAGGTCCGTATCGATGTGCGTGCAAGCAGGGTGGTCTTGCCGAGTTTTTCCTGCAACAGCAGGGCCCAGTCGCGTATCGACTGATTCAGTTTGTCGATATTGGGCGGGCTGTTGGAAAGGCTGGCGGGGCTGATCTCAAGCACGCCGATGGCCAGGCCATGCGATTCGGCATCCATCCTCAGCCAGTAGCGCCGGATGCCGCGCAGGAATTCACTGCGGTTGGGAAGGCCGGTGACCGGATCGTGGGTTGCCTGCCACGCCAGTTTGCGGTGCATTTGCTGAACCATGGAGCTGTAGGAACGGTCGATAAGCGGCATTTCCAGATCTTCCGTTCTTTCGACGGTGCCGCTTTGCAGCATCTGCAGGAACTCATCCTGCTTGAGTTCCAGTTTCCTGACGCCGCTGTAATTTGCAAAAACATAGACTGCGGGCTTGTCCCCGACCCAGACAAGGTTGAGGGGGACGGGGGAACTCGCGAAATTGAACCAGTCGCCGACGCGTATTTGCTGGATGGCCAGGGCCTCGGCATCATGCAGCTTGTTTTTCGCTTCTGTCGTGGAGGTTTGCCTGGACACCCGGTTATAACCGATACGTTTGGTGGCCCCGGGAACCATCAGGGAGTCCGCCAACTGGTCCATGACCCGGTCCTGTTCCGTCTTGTCGATACAAACCTGGCCGAGATTCATGTCGATGAAATGCAGGTTCTGCTGCACCTGAAGAGGCTCAGGCACGGCAGCCGGCTCCGGGCCGAGCCATCGCAGCAAGTTATCCAGAATCTCCCAGGACTTCTGGCATTCCTGGCCTTCCCGTCCGCCGCGAAGCTCCATCTTGTGCATGTAATTGCGCCAGCCGCAGATAATCAGGTCGACCACGGCCTTGGCGACGGTCTGCCCGCCAATCTTGTCGTCGAGTTCCTGGCGGATTCTCAGTTTGGCCTGATCGGCGAGCTGCCGTCCTTCGCATACCTCCTGCAACCGGCTGATTCTGCCGATGCGAGCCTTGAGCAAGGGTTTGACTACTTTTTCCAGTTCCTGGCGTGCCTCCTCGTAGATTTCCGGGTTGCTTTCCGCCTCGTTCTTGATCCGCTCGGTCCAGTTGCTGATCAGCTTGACCAGCCGTTCATCGCTGATCTTGCCGTCGTCCGCAACCGCCAGGGTAAGACGGTCGATCGTATTGAGGACGCGATGGGCAGGATGGTTCTGGGAATTGAGAAACTCCGGGTCTGATACGGCAAGTTTCACCAGATTGGATTCCAGGCGCTCGAAATAAGGCTTGACACCTTCGGTGAGCGACTTTTCTGCATAGACCGTGTCAAAAAGCATCCCGAAGAGATTGACCGAACGCTGGGTATTGGGGTCACTGCTTTTGGGCAGGGCATCATGGGCGGCAAGCCGTCCCAGCACGTGGTTCGAGCCTGGTGCGGGTGCATCTGCCCGACTGCCTGCCTGGCTGCCAGCGCCAGGTTGAATGCCGCCTGCAGCGGCGCCTGGCTTGGCCGGCGTCTGGGTATTGAATCCATTACCAAAATAGGGCTGGGCCGACGAGCCTAGGCTGGGCTGCACAGCGGATCCGCCAAATTGCGGTGCGCTTCCGGTGCCCTGTTCAGTACCGGTGCGCTTGAACAAATCCATCAAGGCGCCGGCCATTCTCCCGAAAGCGCCCGGGGGGCGGGATGGGGGGATGGCACCCAGTGGCGTTTGACCCTGTGCGTCGAGGTCTTTCATCTCGGGCTGTGCGCCGTATTCTGCGTCATCGTGAGAAGAATGCGAACTGGCAAATGGCCTGACTGCCTCCTGTGTTTGGTCTCCATGGGGTAATAGTTCACGGAGTTTCGTATAAAGCGGTTCAAGCTGTTCTGCCAATGCTCCGCGCAATGTGCTGTAGGCTACAAGCTTGACCTTGGGGTCGAGCGCCACATCGGCAAGCGCCGTCCGGTAGGCATTGCAAATGGTGGTCGGCCAGAATGGATTGTCGCTGTTGTCCTGCGGCAGGTTGAAAAGCTGGTGCAAACCCGGTTGCACGGCTGACAATTGAATCCGGAACCGGTCTTCGAGCTTGTTGCCCTCGGTCGTGGCGCTGAGCCAATCTTCAAAATCCTGCTCGCCGACCAGCGAGAGTTCCTGAGGTGCCTCAACCGCGTCCGCATGGCCTGCCTTGCCGTGGACGAAGGCGCTCATGGCGGTCAGAATGAATTTCTCCCGGATTATGTGCTGGTGACGACTGAATTCCGATGCGGCATCGAGCAGGGCGTTGTGTTCCATGAAGCTCGTTGCATGGCCCGCCTCGGCAGTCAATTCTCCTTTGATCAACTGGGAGAAACGGTCTTGCGACTGGTATAGCGCTTCTTCCAGAAGCTTCTTGCACACATTGCGCAATTCCTGATTCTGGTCGCCGGCCAGATTCGCCGTGAGGCGAGATTTGTGGCTTTCCATCCGCAGTTTCTGCAAGGCTCGCAGCGCCTCGACAGGCTGTTTCTCAAATGCCACCCCCACACCTGAAGCAGTCAGGCGCTTGATCTGGATGGGAATATGAAACGTCTTGGCATCGATGGATTCGTGGGGGGTGAAGATAATTTCAATCGGAGCGCCAGAGGCACTCTCCAGCAGCCGGGTATCCCGCTCAGGAACAGCGAGTCTCAGGAAAAGCCCGCCAAGGCAATAGTCCTGAATCTCACAGGCAATCGGCTGCAGGCCGCCAACAGACAAAGTCGCCTTCTTCAGGATTTGAAATCTGACGTGCTGGCGCTGCTCGACCTGTACTCCCATCTTGTTTGAACCCACTTTCGAAACTCCTATGCCATGGCTTGTCCGGACCCTCTAGGGACATATCGACTGATTGCTGTCATAACTTTATTTTCCGGGGCCATGCCTGTTGTGGCAGGGCTCAATCGCTCTGCTTAGGGGAGGCGGCCAGACTCGGGTAAAATGCCGCCATGAACGCACCCGCGCTACTGGAAGTCCCGCCCGCCCCGGTCATCAAGGTCCGGGGCGAACTCCTCACCGAACTGCCGCACGACCTCTACATTCCACCGGATGCGCTGGAAGTCTTTCTCGATGCTTTTGAAGGTCCGCTCGATCTGTTGCTGTACCTGATCCGCCGCCAGAATCTGGATGTGCTGGACATTCCCATGGCGGCCCTCACCCGGCAATACATGACCTATGTGGAGGCGGCGCGCGCGACCCGGCTGGAGCTGGCGGCGGAATACCTGCTGATGGCGGCGATGCTGATCGACATCAAGTCGCGCATGCTGCTGCCGCGTCCGGAACGGGTGGACGAAGCGAACGAAGCGGACGACCCGCGCGCCGAACTGGTGCGGCGCCTGCTGGAGTACGAGCAGATGAAGCTGGCGGGACAGAAGCTGGACGCGCTGCCGCAGGCCGGACGCGAATTCGACACCATCAGCGTGTTTCTGCCCGCGGCAGCCAAGCGGCTGCCCGCGCTGCATCCGGAAGAACTGGCCGCCGCCTGGCTGGCCATCCTGTCCCGGGCGAAGAACCGCACCCATCACCGCATCGGCCGGCAGGAGTTGTCCATCCGTGAACACATGAGCCGGATTCTGAAGCGCTTGTCACAGGGTGAATTCATTGAATTCAAGGAGTTGTTTCCTGATGCTTCAACTGTACATGAGCTTGTCGTGACCTTTCTGGCGGTGCTGGAGCTGGTCAAGGAAACCCTGATCGAGGTCACCCAGGCCGAAGCTTTTGCTCCCATCTATGTGAGATTGCATGAACCTGCAACCGAGTGAAAATCTGGGCGATCTGAGTACCGTGCTGGAAGCGGCGCTGCTGGCGGCGTCCGAGCCTTTGTCGTTGAACGAGCTCAAGCGCATGTTCGAGCAGGAATTGTCCGCCGACATGTTGCGGCGGGCGCTGGAAGAACTGCGCCAGCAATGGCAGGGCAAGGGCGTGGAACTGGTGCAGGTAGCCGATGGCTGGCGTTTCCAGACCCGCGCCGAAATGCAGCCCTGGCTTTCGCGGCTGAAGAACGAAAAACCGCCCCGCTACTCGCGCGCGGTGCTGGAAACGCTGGCCATCATCGCCTACCGCCAG
This sequence comes from uncultured beta proteobacterium, assembly GCA_963726485.1. Classification (GTDB taxonomy): domain Bacteria; phylum Pseudomonadota; class Gammaproteobacteria; order Burkholderiales; family Thiobacillaceae; genus Thiobacillus. The sequence continues at coordinate 18,736 of CAVSCL010000012.1, forward strand.
CCGGTCACGCGCGGCGATATCGAGGACATCCGCGGCGTCTCGGTCAACCCGAACATCATCAAGACGCTGGAGGAACGCAGCTGGATCGAGGTTGTCGGCCACCGTGACGTGCCCGGGCGTCCGGCGTTGTTTGGCACGACCGGCCATTTTCTGGGCGATCTGGGGCTGCGCACCCTGTCCGAAATGCCACCGCTGGAAGAACTCGGCAATCTGGTGACCCCGGATGAAACCGCCCTGATCCCGGAACTGATCGAGACCGCGCCACCCGAGCCGTTTACGCCTTGCGCCATTATTGAAGTGGCGCGCGTCGTTACCGCGCTCCAGCCCGAAACCGAGATACCCTGACATGCCCCGTACCCCCATTCGCCGTCCGGCCGCGCCCACCGGACGCGCTGCCCGCCGTTTGCAGCAGGCCACCGCGCCGGTCGCAGCCAGTGAGCGGCTGCAAAAAGCGCTGGCTTCCGCGGGCCTGGGTTCGCGCCGGGACATGGAAGTCTGGATAGCCGAGGGCCGCGTGCAGGTCAACGGCGAAACCGCAACCCTGGGCAGCAAGGTCAACTCCCGCGACGTGGTCAAGGTCAGCGGACGGCGCGTGTATCTCCGCTTCGAGGACAAGCGAACCCGCATCCTCATCTACCACAAGTCCGAAGGCGAGATCGTCAGCCGGGACGACCCGGCCGGGCGCGCCAGCGTGTTCGACAACCTGCCCAAACTGCGCGGCGCGAAGTGGATCGCCATCGGCCGGCTGGACTTCAATACCGAAGGGCTGATGATCTTCACCACCTCGGGCGAACTGGCCAATCACCTCATGCACCCGCGCTTCGAGGTCGAGCGCGAATACGCGGTGCGGGTGCTGGGCGAGTTGAGTGAGGAAATGATCCAGAAACTGCTGGATGGCGTCGAACTTGACGACGGCCTGGCCAAACTGCAAAGCCTGTTCGTTGCGGGCGGCGAGGGTGCCAACCGCTGGTATCGCATTGTCATCATGGAAGGCCGCAAGCGCGAAGTGCGGCGGCTGTTCGAGCATCTGGGCCTGACCGTGTCCCGCCTGACCCGCATCCGCTTCGGTCCGATCAGCCTGCCGCCCCAGTTAAGGCGCGGCCAGAAAACCGAGCTCGATGACGATCAGGTCGCCCAGGTGCTGCAATGGGCGGAGTTGGACCCCAGCCCAAGACGCACGGCGCGCGGGGTGCCGGAAAAATCCCGCAAGCCGCGCTTTCGCTGAGTGGAGTCGTTTACCGGCCGCCGCCATTCTTCTCCGTCATCCGCTTGATGACTCCGGCGGCCCACTCGCGGCCGCCCAGGCCGAACGCCAGCGCGAACGCCAGGCCGATGGCGCCAAAGCCGATCTGGAACGCAGCGGTAAGCAGGTTGGTGCCGATTTCGAGCTGTTCCAGCGCGACAAACACCACGAAGATGATGACGGCATATTCCGACAGGGTGCTGATCGTCAATGAGCCCTGCACGCCGATATTGTTGAGGTAGGCGAATACCAGACGGTTGATGAAGCGCGCCATCAGCACCCCGAACACCAGCACCAGAATGGCGACGATGATGTTGGGGAGGTAGAGCACCACCTTGTTGAACAGTTCGGCCACCATGTGCAGGCCCAGGCTGTTGGCCACGGTGACGATGACAATGAATATGACGACCCAGTATGCGAGGTTGGCGATCAGGCGACCCAGCGAGATTTCCAGATTGCCTTGCTTGAGGAAGGCTTCGATGCCGGTTTTTTCAGCCATGCTGTCGAAGCGCAGCACATCCAGCAGCTTCACCATGCCGGTGCGGACCAGATTGGCGGCTATCCACCCGAAAAAGAACAGAATCAGTGCCGCGAGCAACTGTGGAACAAAGCCGGCAAGCTGCGTCCAGAAAGAGGTGAGGGAGGCGACGAACACATCCAGTTGTTGCTGCATGGCTATTCCTTCATCACGGCGAAAGCTGCATTATAACGAACCCATCGTGAGGGATTTTCCAAAATGAAGATGCTTGCCTGTACCTAGAAGATAAACCTGTCCTGCCTGGGGCTTCCAGCGCTAACTTAAAGTTATTTCTGAAAATTAGTTATGTCGGACTTGATCCGCATGACGAATTTTCAGAGGTTTCCATTAAGGAAGATGAACTCATCAGCCTATGTTCTCCGGATCGGATCAAATCGGGTTTATGCGCCATGAGCAGTTGGCTACGCTGGTGGCACGCCTCATGGCGCTGGGCTATCGATGTCTGGGGCCGGCAGTGGAGAACGGCGCTATCGTCATGCGCGAGCTTGCAGCGCCCGATGCGCTGCCCCGGGGTTTGCAGACGGAGCAGGCGCCGGGCCGTTATCGACTGACGCAAGACCCGCTTAACCGCTATTTCGCCTGGACGAATGGCCCGCAGGCGATCAAGCCGCATGCGTTTGCGCCTGAAGAATCCCTGTGGCGGGCTGAACGGAATGAACACGGCAGGCTTCAATTCACGGCCGTTGAGCCGGAGGCGCCCGCGCTGGCGCTGATTGGCGTGCGGGCCTGCGATCTGGCCGCCCTGGCTTTGCAGGATGCGCATTTTTTGCGCGCAACCCGACCCGATGCCCATTACGCCCGTCGGCGCGCGCAGCTCTTTCTGGTCGCGGTGCAATGCGCCGAGCCGGGCGCCACCTGTTTTTGTGCTTCCACCGGAGACGGACCCACGCCCCGCGCGGGGTACGACATCGCGCTGGCGGAACTGCCGGATGGATTCGTGACGGTGGCCGGCAGCCCGCGGGGGACTGAAGTGTTGAGTTCCATGAATCTCCCGCCGGCGACACCGGCACATGTCGAAGCGGCTGCGCAGCAGGGGCAAACCGCTGCGGCCAGTCAGAAGCGCCGCCTGCCGGGGCGCAATCTGCGTGATGCCCTGATGAGCCGCCTGGAACATCCGCAGTGGGATAAGGTCGCGGCGCGTTGCCTGGCTTGCGGCAATTGCACGGCGGTTTGTCCCACCTGTTTTTGCCATGCGGAGAGGGACGAGCCCGGCCTGGGTGGGCATGAATCCGGACATGTCCGTATGTGGGATTCGTGTTTTGACGAGGGGCATGGTTATCTGCACGGTTTCAATGTGCGGCCCGATACCCGCAGCCGCTACCGGCAGTGGCTGATCCACAAGCTGGGCACCTGGCATGACCAGTACGGCCGCAGCGGGTGCGTCGGCTGCGGGCGCTGCATTAGCTGGTGCCCGGTGGGGATCGATCTGACCGAAGAAGCCGCCGCGCTCGTCAACGGCGAGGCGCAGCCATGAAGGCATCCGACGTGGGTCAGCCGATGGAAGCCGTGGTGGTGGGGCGCACGCAGGAATCGCCCGCCATTTTCACCCTGCAACTGCGGCTGAACGATGCGGCGGCGCAGGCGGATTTTCGCTTCGAGCCCGGGCAGTTCAACATGTTGTATCTGGCTGGCGTGGGCGAGGTACCCATTTCCATCATGTCCGACCCGGAAGACTTGCACGGGATAGGCCACACGATTCGGGCTCTGGGACGCGTCACCCAGGGGCTGGCCGCGCTGAAACCCGGCGACAGCCTGGGGGTGCGCGGGCCGTATGGACGGGGCTGGCCGCTGCATGAAATGGAGGGGCGGGACATCGTGCTGGTGATGGGCGGGCTCGGTTGTGCACCAACCGTTTCGGTGATTCATTACATCCTTAGACGCAGGTCGCGCTATGGAAAGCTCACCATCGTCCAGGGGGTGAAACATGCCAGGGACATGATCTGGCGCGAACAATATGCCAGGTGGGCCACGCTGCCGGATACCCAGGTACTGGTCGCGTCCGACGAGGGTGCGGCGCTGTGGCCCTGGCATGTGGGGCGCGCGACGGATTTATTCACTCAGGCCCGCTTCAATCCCGATAATGCGGTGGCGTTGATGTGCGGACCCGAAGGCATGATGCGAACCGCGGCGGAAATCCTTGCGGGACGCGGCCTGCCTGAAGCGGATATCTACCTGAGCATGGAGCGCAATATGCAGTGCGCCGTGGGCCGCTGCGGTCATTGCCAGTTGGGCGGCCTGTTTGTCTGCAAGGATGGGCCGGTGTTCAACTGGCGGCAAGTCAAATCATTGCTGGAGCACAGGGGCTTTTGATGAGCAGTCAGCCTGGATCGGGCAAGCCCCGTGTTGCGGTACACAAATTCAGTTCCTGCGACGGCTGCCAGCTTGCCTTTCTCAACCTGGGGGAAGATTTGCTCAAGCTCGCCGAACGGGTCGATCTGGTGCACTTTGCAGAAGCCGGGCCGCTCGAACCGGAGGCCGAGGTCGATCTGGCCTTTGTGGAAGGCAGTGTGTCAGCGCCGGAAGACCTGGCGCGCATTCAGCGCATACGCCAGCACAGCCGCCTACTGGTGGCCATCGGCGCGTGCGCGACCGCCGGCGGCCCGCAGGCCTTGCGCAACCATGCCAAGGGCGCGGAATGGAAGGCGCGGATATATCCCCATCCCGAGACCATCGCCAGCCTGGATCAATCCACCCCGGTGTCCCGCCATGTGAAAGTGGATTTCGAATTGTGGGGGTGCCCCGTCAACAGCCGGCAGGTGCTGGCGGTGGTGAATGCTTTTTTGCTCGGCGTGTCGCCGCGGGACAACGCGGACAAGGTCTGCACCGAGTGCAAACGCCGCGGCTTGACCTGCGTCATGGTCAGCCGGGGCGTGGCCTGCATGGGGCCGGTGACGCGGGCCGGTTGCGGCGCCCTGTGTCCCGGCCTGGGCCGCGATTGCTACGGCTGCTACGGCCCGGCGGACAACGCCAACACCGATGCGTTATCGGCGCAATTCAGCAGCCTGGGGCTCACCGCAGAAGACATCGTCCGGCGGTTTCAGTCCAACAACAGCCAGGCACCCGTCTTTCTCGCTGCGGCAGACAAGGCCGGGATCAAACGATGAGCGAGCAGCACAGAACCGTTGCCATTCATGTGCCGGTGCTGACCCGGGTGGAGGGGGAAGGCGCGCTGGATTTGCGCATAGCAGAAGGACAGATTCTTGAACTGCGCCTGCGTATTTTCGAACCGCCGCGATTCTTCGAGAAATTCCTGGAAGGACACAGCTATACGGAAGTGCCCGATCTGGTGGCGCGCATCTGCGGCATTTGCCCGGTGGCGTATCAGGTGACCGCCGTGCAGGCGCTGGAAAAACTGTTCGGTGTCGATCCTGGCCCATGGGTGCGGGACATGCGCCGGGTTTTTTATTGCGGCGAGTGGATACAAAGCCACAGCCTGCACATACATTTGCTGGCCGCGCCGGATTTTTTCGGCTGCAACAGTGCCATCGAACTGGCTCGCATCGAGCCTGAGGCGGTACGTCGCGGGCTGCGAATTCAGGCACTGGGAAACGAACTGATGGACTTGTTCGGCGCCCGCTCGGTGCATCCGGTGGGTCTCCGGGTCGGCGGTTTTCATGACGCGCCGCCTCTGTCCAGAATCAATGTCATGCGGGAAAAGCTGCGTGCCGTGCTGCCGGAGGCGGAAGCGCTGATCCGCTGGACGGCAGGCATTCCGGTGCCACAGGATAGCCAGCCATTCACTTCCGTCGCCATGCAGCATGGGGAACGCTACGCCATCGAGGACGGGCTGATCGGCGCAAGCGATGGATCAAGCACGGCGCCGGAAGACTATGAGGCCCACTTTGCCGAATATCAGGAACCGCATTCCACCGCGCTATTCAGTACCTATCATCAGCGCCCCTATCTGGTCGGACCGCTGGCCCGGCTCAACCTGAACCATGACCGCCTGGCCGAGCCGCTCAGGGCGCTGCTGGCCGACACCGGGATAAGCTTCCCCAGCCGCAACATGTTTCATAGTCTTGTGGCGCGCGCGGTGGAAATCCACTACGCCCTGCACGAGGCGCTGCGATTGCTCGAGTCGTACCGCGTGCCGGATTCGCCGCATGTGCCGGTCACGCCGCGCGCCGGGGTGGCCTACGGCTGCACCGAGGCGCCGCGTGGTCTGCTGTGGCAGCGCTACGAGGTGGACGACGCAGGCCGTGTGATCGCCGCACGCATCGTGCCGCCGACCAGCCAGAATCAAAGCCGCATCGAAGAGGATTTACGGCTTTCGCTGCTGGAATTCGGGCTTGACCATCCGGATGACGCGTTGCAATTGCACTGTGAAAAAGTCATCCGCAATTACGATCCCTGCATTTCCTGCGCAACGCATTTTTTGCGCCTGACCGTCGAACGCACGTGAGCGCGATACGCATACTGGGTATCGGCTCTCCCGCGGGCGATGATCAGGCCGGCTGGCTGACCGTGGATGCGCTTGAGGCCAGCGGCGTGTCCCGGCGTTTTGCACCCGGGCAGATCACAAGCGCAAGGTTGGACCGGCCGGGTGCGGGTTTGATTTCCTTGCTGGAAAACGCAACCTGGGTCATTCTGGTCGACGCCATGCAAAGCAATGGCAAGGCCGGCGAGATTCGCAGCTTCAATCCCGAGAATTGGGCCGCGTACAGCCATGGACTTTCCAGCCACGGGTTCGGCGTGCTGGACGCGCTGTTGCTGGCGCGGGAATTGGGCAATTTGCCGCCCAGACTGGATTTGTACGGGATAGAAATCGGCTCGGCGTCTCCCGGAGCAGCGCCGGGAGCCCCTATTCTGGCCGCGGCGCAGCGACTGGCCCGCATCATTGCCACCGAACTGGACCGCAAGCCGTCAGCGCTTCCCTAAAGTTCTTCGCGCCGCAGCAGGAACACAAACTGATCGCCGCCACTCGTGTCAAGCCAGGTAAAGGGCAGTTGCGGGAAGGCGATTTCCAGTTGCTCGCGGTTGTGGCCGATTTCGACCACCAGGATGCCGCCCGGATTGAGATGGGCTTTGGCGGCGGCGAGAATCTGTCGGGTGGCATCGAGGCCGTCCTCGCCCGACCCCAGCGCCAGCGCCGGTTCCGCCTGATATTCCAGCGGCAGGACGTTGACCGATTCGGCGTTCACATAGGGTGGATTGCTGATGATAAGGCCGTAGGCGCGGCCATCCAGCGCCGCGAACAAATCCGATTCAATGAGTTCGACTCGATCCAGCAAGCCGTAATCGGCGACGTTGCGCGCGGCGACATCCAGCGCATCTTTGGATAGGTCGACTGCGTCAACCTGGGCATTGGGGAAGGCCAGCGCAGCGAGAATGGCGAGGCAGCCGGAACCGGTGCACATATCCAGCACGCGGGTGACACTTTCCGGGTCTTCCACCCAGGGCGCGAACTGTTCGCGCAGCAGTTCGGCGATGAAGGAACGCGGCACGATTACGCGCTGGTCCACATAAAAGCGATGTTCGTCCAGCCAGGCTTCGTGTGTCAGGTAGGCGGCGGGCAGCCGCTCTTCCACACGACGGCGCACAATGTTCAGCACCGCCTGGATTTCCGGCTCAGTCAGTTTCGCGTCGAGGAAGGGTTCGAGCCGGTCCAGCGGCAGGCGCAAGGTGTGCAGGATGAGATAGGCCGCTTCGTCATAGGCGTTGTCGCTGCCGTGGCCGAAGAACAGTCCGGCCTCGTTGCAGCGCGATACCGCGAAGCGCAGGCAGTCACGCACCGTGGAAAGCCGCTCGGCGGCCAGTTCGAACAGTTCCGACAAGGGCGTCACGTCAGCAGCCTTTCCAGCGTTTTTTCGTAGATGGCCGCCAACCGTTCGATGTCTTCCAGCGCGACGTGTTCGTTCAGCTTGTGGATGCTCATGTTGAGTGGACCGAATTCGACCACCTGCGGGCAGATGTCGGCAATGAAGCGCCCATCGGAAGTGCCGCCGCTGGTGGACAGTTCCGGCGACACGCCGGTTACTTCGACGATGGCTTCCGCCAATCTGTCGCACAGGTTGCCGCGCGGCGTGAGATAGGGCTTGCCGGAAAGTTTCCAGTCGATCTCGTATTCCAGCCGGTGGTCGTCCAGGATTTCATGCACCGCATCCATCAGCCCTTCCGCCGTGCTGGCGGTCGAAAAACGGAAATTGAACAGGATTTCGACCTCGCCCGGGATGACGTTGTCCGCGCCCGTGCCGCCGTGGATATTTGAAATTTGCCAGGTGGTGGGCGGGAAGTAGGCATTGCCCTCGTCCCACATGGTTTCCGCCAGTTCGGCAATGGCGTGGGATGCCAGGTGTATGGGGTTTTTCGCCAGATGCGGATAGGCGATATGGCCTTGCACGCCCTTGACACGGAGCTTGCCGGAAAGCGAACCGCGCCGCCCATTCTTGATGGTGTCGCCGAATTCGGCGGCACAGGTCGGCTCGCCGACGATGCAGTAATCCAGTGTCTCGCCGCGCGCCTTCAGGGCTTCGACCACTTTCACCGTGCCGTCCACCGCCGGTCCTTCCTCATCGGAAGTAATCAGAAAGGCGATGGAACCCCTGGGCTTGGGGTGTCTGGCCAGAAAGCGCTCGGTGGCGGTCACAAAGGCCGCATCCGAGACTTTCATATCCGCCGCGCCCCGCGCAAACAGTTTGCCGTCGCGAATCGTCGGTACAAAAGGATCGGAATGCCATTGCTCCAGCGGCCCGGTCGGCACCACATCGCTATGGCCGGAAAAACACAATACCGGGCCGGCGTCGCCTTTGCGCGCCCACAGGTTGTCGACGTCGCCGTGGTGATGGCGCTCGATATGGAAGCCCAGTTTTTCCAGCCGCGCCGCTATCAGGTCATGGCAACCGCCGTCGCTGGGGGTGAGCGATTTGCACGCCAGTAGTTCCTGTGCGAGATCGAGGGTCTCATTTGCCATTCATGCCTCCTCGATGGCTTTGACGACGTGTTCGAGCGGGTTGCGGTTGTGGTCCATGCCAAGTTTCACCGCCACGCCTTCCAGGGTGCGTTTCATGTCCGGCTCAAAGATGAAGTAAAAATCATGTATTTCCAGCGACGGGAAGCGCTTGTCATGAGCCATATCAGCACGGATCTTTGATGACTTTTCATACGCCGCGGGGGGGCCGGCCAAAGCGGGCAGGCACAACGCCAGCAAGACGAGGAGGGCGGTCAGGCGCATCATGAATCTCCGAAAATGGCTTGGTATTGTTCTTCGCTAAAACCGAGATGATACCTGCCATTCATTTCCAGAACAGGGCGTTTGATCACGCTGGATTTGGCCAGCATCAATTCGATGGCTGACTTCTGGTTGCTCACCCTGTTCCTTTCGGCTTCATCCAACTGCCGCCAGGTCGTGCCGCGCGTGTTTAGCAGCGCCTCCCAGCCCGTCTGTCGAGTAACCGCTTTCAGCCACGCAGCAGTCACCCCCTGTTTCTTGAAGTCGTGAAAATCCACCGCGATGTTCCGTTCGGACAACCAGGCGCGCGCCTTTTTCACCGTATCGCAGTTGGGAATGCCGTAAAGTTTCATGAGTGTCAGATCAGGCCTTTCGAGCCTGCGCCAGGCCACGGGCTCAACATTCTTAAAACACCCAGCTCGCGGGTCGATGAGCAGCGTTACTCTTTATCGCTTGGCATTGTTTGCGGGTGGATTCTGATTCCAAGCGTACCACTGCTGATTATTTAAGCGGGCATTAAGCGTTACTGAATTCACCTCGTTCCTTTTACCAAGAGCAAGGCTGTGCTACGGTAACAACCGATAATAATTTTTTCCACCTCAGGGAGAGCGACATGTCGAAAGATAGACCCACAATCGGAACGGACGGACTCGCTCTTCCGGTCTTGCCCCCAGAACGCGACGCACGCGTTTGGGCCCGCATGGTACGCGTTATGTTCTATACCCCCGGTTTTCTGGCCCTGCTGCTGATCAAGACAGGCGAACCGGCAAGTTTCGGCATCACGGTGGAGTTGCTGATGCTATCGAGTGCGGCGGCCGTCGTCGCCGGCCTGTTTATCGGCACGCAGTCGTCGGGTGCGGGGGCGGATCATTCTTCCAAGACCGGCGTCTGGAGCGGGTCGCTGGTACTCGAGCTGCTGGCCGCGGTTCCCTTTATTTGCGCGGTGCCGGCGTTGTTCCATGAGTTGGCGCACAGCACGCTGTTGCACGCCGCCGCGCCCGGCGCCATCGACGTTGCCCTGGGCCCCTCCGAACTGCTGCCAGCCGTTGCGATTCTGCCGTTCATGCTCTACCAGCTTGCCGGGTTCGGCACCCTGCACTTCATTGTGTCGAAAGCGGTGAACTGGATTATCAACATCGCTATCCTCGGCTTGATCATGGCCAGCTATGTCGCGAACCGTCTGGCTTCCTACCCCGAAGAAAGAATGCTCGTCGGGCTGCTGGTTGTCATCATGGCGATTACCGTGTTTTACGGCGTTCTCAAGCTCAGGCAGATGCAGGCGACGTACGATGCGAACTGCCCGCAGAAGCCCCCCAAGTAACGAGCCGACGAACTTCGTGGCGATCAATCCCTCACCTGGAGCTTTATGCCCAGAAAGCCATAAAGGGGTCTTTCGTGTCGCTGACGCGACGTGCACGTCAAGGAGAACGCCCATGGAATCTCGTTCATCCGTCTTGGCGATTCTCGCGGCGCTGATTGTTGCCGGGTGCGCGTCAGGCCCGCCGTTTATCGACAGCATGCAACCGGAAGCCCTGTCGATGGCGCGCCCTGAAGCCGCTGAATCCTGGCCCCTGCGCTTAGCCGCCGGTCATCGACATGAAGCGCAGTATCTTGTGCGGAGCTTCACGGAATTCGTGACGTTCGGGTTTGAGGTTGATGGCGCTGAAGATGGCGGCCTCGAGTTCGGCGTCGCTGCACCCATCGCGTAACAGGGGACGGAATTCGAATTTCTCTTCCTGTCCCAGGCACATGTAAGCCGTGCCATCGACCGCGATGCGCACGCGGTTGCAGGTTTCGCAGAAATGCTGCGAGATGGGCGTGATGAAGCCGACATTGAAGCGGCCATCCGGGGTGCCGAGATAACGCGCCGGGCCGCCGCCGGGCAGCGCGGTTTCGATCAGCCCGAACTGTTCGCGCAGGCGTTCCTTCACCGGTTGCAGATCAAGGTATTCGGCATTGCGGCCGGTGGCGCCCATGGGCATGGCTTCAATCAGACGCAGCACGAAGCCACGTTCCATGCAGAAGGCCGCCATGCGGTCGATTTCATCGTCGTTGACGCCGCGCAGGGCCACCATGTTGAGCTTGATCGGCGCAAAACCCGCATCCTGGGCCGCCGCCAGACCCGCCATGATCTTGTTCAGCACGTCTCGGCCATTGATGTTTTCCACCCGCGCCTGTTGCAGCGAATCCAGGCTCACATTCAGCCGCGTGACGCCGGCCGCTTTCAATGCCTGCGCATGCCTGTCGAGTTGGGTGGCGTTGGTGGACAGCGATAAATCCTGAACGCCGGGCAGCGCGGCGATGCGTGCTGCCAGGCCGGACAGGTTGCGCCGCAACAGCGGCTCGCCGCCGGTCAGCCGGATGCGTTTCACGCCCAGGCGGGCAAAGGCGCCGATCAGCCGCTCGATCTCGTCGAAATTGAGCCAGTGTCCCGGTTCCTCGAAGCCCTGGAATCCCTCCGGCATGCAATAGCTGCAGCGCAGATCGCAACGGTCGGTGACCGACAGCCGCACATATTCAATGTGGCGGCCATACAGATCCTTGAGTTGTTTGCCTGGCATAGGGACTTCCATGGGCTTGGAAAAACCGGTTATATATGAAAAAATATAACCATATAAATGGGAATTGGCAATGAATGTATTTGGCATCTCGGGATACAGCGGCAGCGGCAAGACTACGCTGATAGAGGGTGTATTGCCCGCGCTGGCCGGGCGAGGCCTGCGGACCTCGGTCATCAAGCACACCCATCACGATTTCGAGATCGACCGCCCGGGCAAGGACAGCTGGCGTTTCCGTGAAGCCGGGGCGGGGGAGGTGTTGCTGGCATCTGACCAGCGCTATGCGGTGCTGCACGAAAACCGGGGAGAAGCACCACCCGGCCTGGATGCGCTGCTGTCGCGCTTGGCCGACTGTGATCTGGTGCTGGTCGAAGGCTACAAGCGGGAAGTCATTCCCAAACTGGAAGTGCACCGCGCCGGCACCAACAAGCCGTGGCTGTTTCCTGATGATCCGCACATCATCGCGGTCGCAACCGACCTTGATCCGCCCGGAAATATTGAGATAATTGACATAAACAATATTGAACAACTTACTGATTTAATAATAAAATATGCTATCAGCCGAACAACTGCTTGCTGAACTGATAGACCGCGCCCGTCCGCTGCGCGAGTCAGTTCTGCTTCCGCTTGCCGAGGTACTGGGCCGGGTGCTTGCGCGCGGCCAGACTTCGGGTCTGACTGTACCGCCGCTCGATAACAGCGCCATGGATGGCTATGCCGTGCGGCTTGTCGACGTTCCCGTGCTGGGCATTCGCTTGCCGATGTCGCAGCGGATTCCGGCCGGCAAGGTGGGTGCACCGCTTCTGCCCGGAACGGTTGCGCGCATCTTTACCGGTGCCCCGGTGCCTCCGGGCGCGGATGCCGTGCTGATGCAGGAAGACTGTCTATCCGATGACGAAGCCGTCATCATCAACAAGTTGCCCCGGCTTGGTGAAAATATCCGCCGCGCCGGCGAAGACATCCGGGCAGGGGCTGAAATCCTGGCCGCGGGCACGCGCCTTGGCGCCGCGGAAATGGGACTGGCTGCCTCGGTCGGGCTGGCGGAAGTGCCTGTGCTGCGGCGGCTGAAAGTGGCCTGCTTCTTTACTGGAGACGAACTGGTCAGCCCCGGCCAGCCGCTGGCGCCCGGCCAGATTTACAACTCGAATCGCTACACCCTCGCCGGTTTGCTCAAGGGACTGGGCTGCGAACTGATCGATCTGGGCATCGTGTCGGATACACTGGCCGCGACGGAAGCCGCATTGAAACAGGCGGCGGCCGTCGCCGATGTGGTCATTACCAGCGGTGGCGTATCAGTGGGCGAAGCCGATTATGTAAAGGCAGCGGTGGAAAAACTGGGCCGGGTCGAAATGTGGAAAGTCGCCATGAAACCGGGCAAGCCCATCGTCTACGGTCGCGTGGATGAAGCGGATTTCATCGGCCTGCCGGGCAATCCGGTTTCGGCTTTCGTGACCTTCTGTCTGTTTGTTCGCCCCTTCCTGTTGCGGCGCATGGGCGCGAACAATGTCTTGTACAAAGCTTTCCCGGCCAAGGCCGGATTTGCCTGGCGCACGGGTGCGCGCCGGGAATTCCTGCGTGCCCGTATCGAGGCCGCTGCCGGAGGCGCAGTAGCGAATCTGTTTCCCAATCAGAGTTCGGGCGTGCTCACCTCCTGCGCATGGGCGGAAGGGCTGCTTGACCTGGAATCCGGTCAGACCGTGCAGCCCGGCGACTGGGTGCGCTTCATTCCCTTTGATGGTTTGCTCGGATGAAACTGCACGTATTGTTTTTCGCCCGTCTGCGCGAGCGCCTGGGCACAGCGGAAGAAACGCTGGTTCTCGATGGCGTGCCCACCGTGTCCGATCTGATTGCGCATTTGCAGGCGCGCGGCGGCGCATGGGCGGAAGAACTGGGCGAGGGAAAAAGCTTCCGCGTGGCGGTGAATCAGGCGCTCGTTCAAACGAGCACACCGATCCCGGACGGCGCAGAAGTCGCCATTTTCCCGCTGGTGACCGGGGGGTAGGCCGCATGAAAATCGCAGTTCAAACCGAAACCTTCGACCTTGGCCGCGAAGTCGAAGCCATAAGCCAGGGCCGCACCGACATCGGCGCGATCGCCAGCTTTGTCGGGCTGGCGCGCGACACCAACGAAGGCAGAAGCGTCCACGCCATGACCCTGGAGCACTATCCCGGCATGACCGAAAAAGCGCTGGCCGCGATCGTGGACGAAGCGAAGCAACGCTGGGAATTGCTTGATGTCACCGTCATTCACCGGGTTGGCCGCTTGCTGCCGGGCGCCCCCATCGTGCTGGTGATCGTGGCCGGCGCGCATCGAGGCGAAGCATTTTCTGCCTGCGAATTTCTCATGGACTATCTGAAAACCCAGGCGCCGTTCTGGAAGAAAGAGGAAACCCCGGAAGGCGAACGCTGGGTGGAAGCACGCGTAAGTGATGACACGGCAGCAGACCGCTGGCGCTTTAATCCACAGCTGAATATCGTCGCTCCTCGGGGATGACAACACCGGCGTATTTAAGGGCCGCCATAAAAGTTTTCTGCAATCCGGAATCCGGTGAGGGAAATTCAGGGAAGCGGACGCTTAGCGCCCATGGCCCCAGAGTTGGAATCCGGCGCACACCGTGTAAGAAATCGGCAATCAGGCAGCGGCAGAATTCGCCAATCACCATTTCGCCAATCAGAAAATGGCGGCATAATTGAAGACATGCCCGTCCAGCAAATCGGACTCCGCTCGATGTTTTTATCAATCATGGAGATACCCATGCCCCCCAAGCCCTACCTGTCCTTCCACCCTGTTACAGGCGGTGTCTTATTGTCCTGCCTGCTGCTGACAGGTTGCGCCACCGAAAAGGCCATAACCAAGCAAACTCTGCCGTTGCAGGATCAGATGGTTCGCCTGGAGCAGGAGATGGCTGAATCCAGGGAGGCCGCGTCCCGTGCCGCCCAGGAGCAGTCGACCGCGGCCCTGGCCAGGCAGTCCGTACTGGGCGAGCAACTCGCCGATGTCCAGGCCGGAATCCAGTCCATGCAGGACAAACTACAGGCACAGGACGAACGTGCTACCCGGACCGAACTGCGCGTGGATGAGTTAGCCGCGACACTGTTGGAGCGTCTCGCCCAGGCCGAGGGGCGCCTGAACGATGCCGCCGCCACGGAGCAACTGGCAGCGACCCAGGTGCAGGCAATCAAGGACAAGCAGGACGCCGATGCCGCCGCCAGCACCGCATTGACGGAGCGCGTCGCTCAGGCCGAGCAGCGCCTGAACGATGCCGCCGCCGCGGAGCAGCAGGCAGCGAGCCAGGCGCAGGCAATCAAGGACAAGCAGGACGCCGATGCCGCCGCCAGCACCGCATTGACGGAGCGCGTCGCTCAGGCCGAGAAGCGCCTGAACGATGCCGCCGCCGCGGAGCAGCAGGCAGCGAGCCAGGCGCAGGCAATCAAGGACAAGCAGGACGCCGATGCCGCCGCCGGCGCCGCATTGGCGGAGCGTCGTCGCCCAGGCCGAGCAGCGCCTGAACGATGCCGCCGCCGCGCAGCAGCAGGCAGCGAGCCAGGCGCAGGCAATCAAGGACAAGCAGGACGCCGATGCCGCCGCCGGCGTCGCGTTGGCGGAGCGCGTCGCCCAGGCCGAGCAGCGCCTGAACGATGCCGTCGCGCGCAGGGCAGCAGGCAGCGAGCCAGGCGCAGGCAATCAAGGACAAGCAGGACGCCGATGCCGCCGCCGGCGCCGCATTGGCGGAGCGTCTCGCCCAGGCCGAGCAGCGCCTGAACGATGCCGCCGCCGCGCAGCAGCAGGCAGCGAGCCAGGCGCAGGCAATCAAGGACAAGCAGGACGCCGATGCCGCCGCCGGCGTCGCGTTGGCGGGGCGCCTCGCCCAGGCCGAGCAGCGCCTGAACGATGCCGTCGCGGCAGGGCAGCAGGCAGCGAGCCAGGCGCAGGCAGTCAAGGACAAGCATGACACCGAAGCCGCTGCCAGCGCAGCATTGGCGGAGCGCCTCGCCCAGGCCGAGCAGCGCTTGAAGGATTTGTCCGGCGCGGTAACAGAGGCCATGACTCTGGCCATTCAGGAAAATATCCGTGCCCATGGCACGGAGGCGTTCACGGTTACGCTGACCGAAGACAAGACAATGTATCCGCTGAACTCTCCGGAACTTGGCAGCCAGGATACCGCCAAACTGGACGATCTTGCAGGCAGGTTGGCCAAACTGGACCAGGAATACCACCTGGAAATCCAGGGGCATACCGACGACATCGGCTCCGAGGATTACAAATACAATCTGGGTAAAGCGCGGGCGGATGTGGTGAAGCGCTATTTATCCGAGAAGAAGGGTATTTCCATCAACAAGATGTCGGTTATCTCCTACGGATCCGACAAGCCTTTCAATCGGGCCGGTAACAGCAATCGCCGCATCTTCATCCGGGTACTGGTACTGAAGTGAGGCTTGGTGGGTGACCGTTGAGGCGGGTTCCTGGTCTGCGGGAAGATGACTACCTTCCTGGTAAATCTCTAATCTGTCCGATAGACGTGGCTGACAGAAATCAGGTGTCAAACAAAAAAACGGGGCACTGCCAATGCAGTGCCCCGTCTCCTGACTCGCGAAACGATTACTTCGTCGCGGGAGCGGCCGGCGCCGGAGCAGCGGGCGCCGGAGCAGCGGGCGCGGCGACAGCAGCAGGGCTCATCATAGGGCTCATCATCTGGTTCCAGACATTGGGATCAAACGGGTTGAAGAACGGCACTGGGGCCGCGCCCTGCGGAGCCATCTGGGGAACCATCGCGCCATAAGTGGCCGGGTTCATGAATGCACCCATGCTGCCATAGGACTGCGGGTTAATGGCCGCGCCCGCCCAGCCGGTATACAGGTTGGGGTTCATAGGCTGCATCATCAGGTTGAGGTTGCGGGGATCCACGGGCGCCGTCAGCCATTTCATGTACATGCTGGGGTTCATCGGCTGCATCATCAGGTTGAGGTTGCGGGGATCCACGGGTGCCGTCAGCCACTTCATGTACAGGTTGGGGTTCATCAACGGGGTCATCATGGCGGTGTAGAAGTTGGGATCCATGCCTGCCGCCATCCACTTCATGTACACGTTGGGATCGGCCATCATGCTCATCCAGTTCGCGTACATGGCCGGGTTCATCATGCCGGCCATCATGCGGGTATAGGTAGCGGGATCCATGGAGGCCTGGGCCAGGGCGGTGTAGAAGGCGGGATCCATGGCGGTGACCATCGCCGGCACGGCGGCCTTGGGTTCCTTCATCAGTTCGGGGGTCTTGGTCGGTTCGGTCAATTTCTCGACCACGGACTCGGGTGTGGTTTGTTGAGCCATGGCGGGCATGGCGACGACGGCTACAATGGCAAGCAGCAGTTTGTTCAACTTCATGGTATCACTCCTGTATGAAAAATTTGGGTTAAGGGCAGTTATTATAGATGACCACTCATAGAGGTAGCCTCTAAGAAACTGAATTTTTTTCGCGGCAAGAATCGCTCGCGCATATAGACGTATAAATGTGGTCGAACACGGTTACACGCTGAATGGCCATTGTGTTCAGTGCCCAAATATGTACAGTCGGATGGGCTAAATGCGCCTCGCTCCTTGTTGGGAGCAGCAGGAGAACTTCGTGGCCCTTGCATAATAACAAATTCTCGATTCAGTCGGACGCGATTTCCGCATGCATCCACTACCGGGGGTTACAAGCCCACCTTCACTGTATGCAGCGCACCCCTGGCGGCCCCGGAATAAAGTGACCGGGGATATCAGGACTACCCTAAGAAACCCCTTAGGTGTGATGTGCATATCTGTCGTTCGATATCTGCATGAGGATCTGTTTTTTTGCCGGCTAGCACCCTCGGCCAGTAGTCAAAACCGACCCGCTTCAGCCTGTTAAACGGGATCGTATGAAGGTCCGATGCGGGATCATGAACAGGCTGGCGCTCCCGGCATCAGCCGATGCCTCGACTGAACTGACACTGCGTCTGCCTTTTCACCGGATTTGCAGGGGACCGCTTGATTTGTTTGATCCTTTCGAACTCCGAATAAACGTCGCGACGTGCCAAGTCGCTCGAGAGCTAAAGCCGCTCCTACGGCATGCTGTTTTGATGAAATTGGGCTAATTGCTAGTCCGGGCTGAATCCATACCTCGGCCTCCGGTATAATCCGGCGCTTTTCCGGGTCCGCAATGTCCACACTTACCGCCATTCTTGTCGCCACCATGGGCGGCAGCCTGTTGAGCCTGCTGTTGGCGGCTGCGCTGTCGTTTTCAGCGCGTCCAGCGTGGATACCCATGTGGGTGAGCTACGCCATAGGCGCCCTGCTTGGCGCATCATTGCTGGAATTGTTGCCTGAAGCCGTGCATATGGGCGGCAGTATCGATACGGTGGCGCAGGCCTTGCTAGGCGGCATCCTGCTGTTTTTTCTGCTGGAAAAGCTGGTGCTGTGGCGGCACTGTCACGATGATGTTTGTGAGGCTCACAGCGGTGGCCACGACCATGGCCGATCCGGCTTGATGATTACCATAGGCGACACCTTTCACAACTTCGTCGATGGCCTGATCATCGCCGGCGCGTTTCTCACGGATTTTCGGCTGGGCGTGGTCACGGCTTTGGCTATCGTCGCGCACGAAATCCCGCAGGAAATCGGCGACTTTCTCATTCTGCTGCATTCCGGTTACACCCGCATGCAGGCTTTGCTGCTGAATGTGTTGTCCGCGTTCGCTACGGTCATCGGTGCCTTGCTTGGCTATTTTCTGCTGTCGATGACGCAAGGCTGGGCGCCCGCGCTGCTGGGCCTGGCGGGCGCGAGCATGATTTACGTCGCGCTGTCGGATCTGATTCCCGGCCTGCACAAGCGGCCTGAACTGGGCGCGACCCTGCAACAGTTACTCTTGATCTGCCTCGGAATTTTCAGCGTTTGGGGTACCGGCCGTCTCGTCGGTCATTGATCGCGTGCGGCGCGACGAATCCGCGACATAAATGAACAGCCACAGCGGCAGCACGCCAAGAAAGACCGCAACTGACAAGCCCTTGAAGAGGCTGCCGGATGTGGCGGCCATCATCAGAATGACATAAGCCCAGGCAATCGCAACGATATACATGCACTCATGGTAACCAAAGCAAGAGCCTCACGCACCCCCACAGTCGGATTCGTGTCCCTTGGCTGCCCGAAAGCCACGGTCGATTCCGAGCGCATCCTCACGCAACTGCGCGCGGAGGGCTATGGCATAGTCGGCAGTTACGACGATGCCGATGTGGTGGTGGTCAACACCTGCGGTTTCATCGATGCTGCGATACAGGAGTCGCTCGAAGCCATAGGCGAAGCACTGGCCGAAAACGGCAAGGTCATCGTTACCGGCTGCCTTGGCGCCAGGGGCGATATGGTGCGCGAGGCCCATCCGAAAGTGCTGGCGGTAAGCGGGCCGCACGCCCTGGATGAAGTCATGGAGGCGGTGCACGCTTCGCTGCCGAAGCCGCACGATCCGTTCGAAGACCTGATTCCGCCCGGCGGAATCAAACTCACGCCGCGTCATTACGCCTACCTGAAGATTTCAGAAGGCTGCAATCACCGTTGCACCTTCTGTATTATTCCTTCCCTGAGGGGGGATCTGGTCAGTCGTCCGATCGGTGACGTCATGCGTGAAGCCGAAGCGCTGGTCAGTGCGGGCGTTCAGGAATTACTGGTGGTGTCGCAGGACACCAGCGCCTACGGCGTGGATGTGAAATACCGCCCAGGCTTCTGGCATGGCCGCCCGCTGAAAACCCGCATGACCGAACTCGCCGCTGCGCTGGGCAGCCTGGGCGTCTGGGTGCGGCTGCATTATGTGTACCCGTATCCCAGCGTCGATGAAGTGATCCCGCTGATGACGGATGGCATTGTTTTGCCGTATCTGGATATTCCGTTTCAGCATGCCAGCCCGCGTATTCTCAAATTGATGAAGCGTCCGGCTGCGGCGGAAAAAACCCTCGACCGCATAGCCGCCTGGCGTGCCGCATGCCCCGACCTCACCTTGCGTTCCACTTTTATCGTCGGCTTTCCTGGCGAGACCGAGGCCGAGTTCGAGGAATTGCTGGCCTTTTTGCAAGAAGCCCGGCTCGAGCGCGTGGGCTGTTTCAAATATTCTCCGGTTGCAGGCGCGCACGCCAACGCCTTGCCGGATGCCGTGCCGGAAGACTTGAAGGACGAACGGCTGGAGCGCTTCATGGAAGTGCAGGCGGAGATTTCGTCCGTCCGGTTGGAAGCTAAAATCGGCCGCAAGATCGAAGTCATCGTGGACGACACCGATGACGCCGGCACGCTGGCCCGGAGTCATGCCGACGCGCCGGAAATCGACGGCGTGGTCTATCTCGAAGGCGTATTTGACCTTAAACCGGGTACAAGGCTAAAGGTGCGTGTCGAGGATGCCGATAAACACGACTTGTGGGCAAGCTTGGTCTGAGAGAGGCACGAATAAAGTGCAAAAACGGTCGGCTCGCCCACTTTTAGCGCATAAACAGGATGATGTAATTTTCATTTGTTGTTGATTTTCTTGTGTTTTATATAAGAAAATCTTTGGCATGCTACTTGCTGTTGCCGTCACTGAGGATTCATGTTGCCGTCATACACGTTTCATCTTGGTGTACCAACATGCCTTCCTGAAAACACCAAAGGGGACCTAACATGAAAAGATTCAACCGTATCGTTGCCACAGGGGTATTGGGGATCGCCGCGCTGTTGGCTGGCGCACGTGTCCAGGCAGCGGATGATGTGGACACCTGCCGCGGCGGATACAGCATCATGCTGATGACCAAGGCGGAATGCCAGACTTACCTCAATGATCTCAAGGACGTACGCGCCCGCTCCGACAGTGTGGCCGAACTGGAATTGCGGGAGTGGCATACCGAACTCCTCATCAAGCGTGCGGAAACCTGTCCCTGTCTGCAAGCTCAGTCGAGAGGAATGGGCGTACGCACCGTCAGCAACCAACAGAATAATCAGAATCAGCAATAGCGATTCATTCCGGCGGAGCGTGATTGTTGGTGCTGTGGCGATCGTAGCGCATAGCGCAACCCGTGGCCGCCGGACCTCCCTCACCCCAACTTTTGTGACCGACTGGGTGCGCTTCCGTCAGCGGGCGAGGGGACTTCCCACATGAGACCCTGGCCTTCAGGCCGGAACCAAGCGCCCCACTGCCCTGAATAGCGGAGTTTCATGGATGCAGTTGGGAGGGGGCAACCCCTCATGAATGAAATATCCACCTGCCTGAAGGCGGATAAACTTATTGCTCTGATTGATGTTGCCGTCATACGCGATTCATCTTGGTGTGCCAGCATGCCATCCTGAACACCAAAGAAGGCTTATGTGAAAACATTCAGCCGTATCGTTGCCACCGGGGTATTGGCTTTCGCAACCCAGTTGACTGGCACAAACGTCCATGCGAAGGATGATGTGGATACCTGCCGCGGTGGCTATAGCATCATGCTGATGACCAAGGCGGAATGCCGGACTTACCTCAAAAAACTCAAGGACATGCGCGCCCGCTCGGACCGCATGGCTGAATTGGATTTGCGGGAGTGGCATACCGAACTCCTCATCGAGCGTGCGGAAGCCTGTCCCTGCCTGCGCGGCCAGCCTAGAGGTCAGCCGAGAGTGATGGGCGAACGCACCGTCAGCAACCAACAGAATAATCAGAATCTGCAATAGGGATTCATGGCAGGGGTCGCGGACGCAGCCAGAACTTCCAGGCATCGGGCCGTGTCAGCAGCAGCGACGTGCCGTTGACCGGATCGGTCAGGCGGACACCTGACGGGTCGATCCTTCGCAGACTTTTCCGTAAAGGCGCGAACCAGTCGCCTTCCAGCGCACGGATCGCTTCGCGCCATCCATAGGCGTCGCCGTATTGCCCCGCGCTTACAAGCTGATCCAGCAGGAATACGCCATCCATGGACAACGGTTTCAGCTCCATGCGCGATGGTAGTGTATGGACATCTGCTTGACAGAACTTCCCCAGTGCGCGCGCCCCGGCATCTTGCGTATAAAGCGGTACGCCAGCCCTGTCTACAACCGGCTTACGCCCGCCGCCCCACAGCCAGAGTGAGTTAATCGGCAATTCGCCACGCGCTTCGCGTGCCTGATTCACCGGGTGTTCGAACAGCAGCATCTGCAATTCATTCACGAGGGTGCGGAACGTGCCGGCCTCGTCGCCCTGCGGCAAATGCGTACTGATATCACGCCCCGCTGCATTCGACACCGGTGTTGTGCGCAGTCGAGGCGCGGCACTGAACCGGACATACCAGCGTTCGGGGCGCAGGGGAACCGGGCTGAACGCTTCTCCATAATGTTTGGCAATGGATTGCGCGAGCGCTTCAGCCTCCTGCCTGGAAATTTCAAGCACGCCGCTATCGGCCAGCACGATCCGGTCGCGCATGACCCGCAGGTGCACCGGGTCGGCACGCAGCCAGTAGTCCGTTCCGGCGGTGCCGCCATCGTCCTCAAGCGTGATGGGCGCGATGGGATAGTCGGATTGGCGTGCGATGCCCAATTCACCGCACAAGGCGGCTTCCACACCTTCGGCGGCACATGCCGTGCGTGCGCCACGCGCCAGCAGCGCCTCCAGAGCGGGCAGACGCAGACCGCCGAGGGCGCGCTGTATAAATGCCGGCTCCGGGAACAAGTAGGGAATCAGAAAAAGCATTTGCTGACGAACTTCAAGTGCAAGGAATCTGTAGCGTAACTGCAAGTCTGCCCGGTGCGGATCGTACTGGGGAAAAAAATCCTGCGCGATCATCACGCGAAGTTACGAAACTTCCGGGTTAAGGGCGGACGTACACCTGTGGCATACTTGCGCCGTCAATTTAGCGAGTCCTGTTGTGCTTCCCTACGAGCTTCTGGTCGGCCTGCGTTATACCCACGCCAAGCGTCGCAATCATTTCATCTCCTTCATTTCCATCGTCTCCATGGCGGGCATCGCGCTCGGCGTGATGGCGCTGATTGTGGTGCTATCGGTGATGAATGGCTTTCAGGAAGAACTGCGCGCGCGCATTCTTGGCGTGGCGGCGCATCTGGAAATCAGCGGGCCGGGTGAGCGGGTAGGCGACTGGCGCGACGTGCTGGCGCAGGCGCGGCAGAACAAGGAAGTGCTGGCAGGCGCGCCCTATGTGAACGGACAGGGCATGCTGGTCAATGGCAATCAGGTACGGGGAGCCATGATTCGCGGCGTGTTGCCAGAACTCGAAAACCAGGTCGCGGATTTTGCGAAGCTCATGAAAACCGGCTCGCTTGCGAATCTCAAGCCGGGCGAATTCGGCATCATTCTGGGCGGCGAACTGGCGCGTGTGCTCGGCGTGGCGCCCGGCGACAAGGTGGTGCTGCTCACGCCGCAAGGCAATATCACCCCCGCCGGGGTCATGCCGCGCATCAAGCAATTCACCGTCACCGGCATTTTCCAGGCGGGCATGTTCGAGTATGACTCCGGACTGGCGCTGATTCATTTGCAGGATGCGCAAAAGCTGTTGCGGCTGGGCGATGACGTGTCCGGCGTGCGGCTCAAGCTCGCCGAACTCTTCCGCGCCCCGTTTGTTACGCGCGAACTGTCGCAAAGCCTTCGCGGCGGCTATTACCTCACCGACTGGACGCAAAGTCACGCCAACTTCTTCCGCGCGGTGGCCATCGAAAAGCGCATGATGTTCCTGATCCTGCTGCTGATCGTCGCGGTGGCCGCGTTCAACATCGTTTCGACCCTGGTCATGGCGGTGACCGACAAACAATCCGACATCGCCATTCTGCGTACCCTGGGCGCGAGGCCCGGTTCCATCATGAAAATTTTCATGGTGCAGGGCACGTTCATCGGCGTGTTCGGCACGTTGCTGGGGGTGGTGAGCGGCGTGCTGCTTGCCCTCAATGTCGAAACGGTGGTGCCCCTGATCGAGCGCGCGCTTGGCAGGGATTTGTTTCCGGCGGATGTGTATTACATCAGCAAGCTGCCGTCGAAACTGAACTGGGGTGATGTCGGCGTAATCGGCGGCGTGTCGCTGGCATTGAGCCTGCTGGCAACGCTTTACCCAAGCTGGCGCGCGTCGCGGATCAACCCGGCGGAGGCTTTGCGCTATGAGTGAAGCCGGGCTCAGGATTCAGGATTCGGGAGGCAGAGAGACGGTGCTGCGCTGCGCCGGGCTGGGCAAGATTTTCCGGCAGGGCAAAGTCGATGTGCCAGTGCTGGGCAGCGTCGATCTGGAAGTCGGCACGGGAGAGTCGCTCGCCATCGTCGGTGCGTCGGGCTCCGGCAAGAGCACGCTGTTGCATCTGCTGGGCGGGCTCGACAGACCGACGAATGGTCAGATCACACTGATGGGGCGAGACCCCTTCGCCATTTCCGAAACCGAGCGTTGCGAACTGCGCAATACCGCGCTGGGTTTCGTCTACCAGTTTCATCATTTGCTGCCTGAATTCTCCGCCGCGGAGAACGCCGCAATGCCGCTCCTCATCCGTCGCATGGATAAAGTCCAGGCGCTAACACGCGCAGCCGAAGTGCTGGAGGAGGTCGGCCTCGGCCATCGCCTCACGCACCGCCCCGGTGAACTCTCGGGCGGCGAACGTCAGCGTGTCGCCATTGCCCGCGCACTGGTCACAAGACCCGCCTGCATCCTCGCCGACGAACCCACCGGCAACCTCGACCGCCATACCGCCACCGTCGTGTTCGACCTGATGCGCGAACTCAACCGCAAACAGGGAACGAGCCTTGTCGTCGTCACCCATGACCCCGATCTGGCGGCACGCATGGACCGGCAGATGCGGCTGGTGGATGGAATGCTCCAGGCGATCTGATTCGATCACGCGGTGCGGCTATACCTCATCGCCTTCTGTCTGGGTGTTTGGCTGCTGCAACAGCAGCCCGACTTGCCGCCGCTGAGCTGGCTGTGGATTTTGCCCCTGATGTCTGCGGTTTTGTTGCTGCCGGCTTTTCCCCGAGCCTTTCCTGAAATACTTCGTCGCCTGGGCATGGCGGCCTTGTGTTTCGCACTGGGCTTTGCGTGGGCGGCCTGGCGCGCCGAATCGCGTCTTGCGGAACGTCTGCCCGAACACTGGCAAGGGGTGGACGTTGATCTGGTTGGAGCGGTCGTCGATTTGCCGCAACTGGACCGGCGCGGCGAGCGCTTTGTGCTGCAGGTGCAATCGGTCGCGACCCCCGGCGCGCGTATTCCCCGGCGTGTGCAACTTGCCTGGTACTGGCCGCGCGGCTCGATCGAGAATATCCCGCGCATTCACTCTGGCGAGCTGTGGCGCATGACGGTGCGCCTGAAGAAGCCGCATGGCACTTCAAATCCGCACGGATTTGATCTGGAGGCCTGGATGATGGAACGCGGCCTCGGGGCGAGCGGTTATGTGCGCGACAAGATCGCGCCGCAGCGCGTGGAAGCGCTGGCAACGTCGCCTGCAGCATGGGTGGCGGCGGCACGCGATCACATCCGTCAGCGCATTCTCAAGGAACTCGACGGGCGGCCCTATGCCAGTGTCATCACCGCGCTGGTCATCGGCGACCAGTCGGCCATTCCCGATGCGCAATGGCGCGCCTTTACCCGCACCGGCGTTAACCATCTCATCAGCATTTCCGGGCTGCACGTCACCATGCTGGCGGCGCTGATGGGCTGGATCGTGGCCTCGCTGTGGCGCCGGCTGCCGCGCCTCACCGAGCGCATTCCCGCCCGCCGTGCCGGTCTGGCGGCGGCGCTGCTTGCGGCGTTTGCGTACGTGTTGCTGGCGGGCTTCCAGGCGCCGGCGCAGCGCACGCTCTACATGCTGGCCGTGGTGGTCCTGGCGTACTGGAATCAGCGCGAAACACGTCCGGCCACGGCACTGTCCTGGGCCTTGTTCGGAGTTCTGTTGCTCGACCCGTGGGCGGTGCTCGCGCCCGGATTCTGGCTGTCGTTCGGAGCGATGGCGGCGATTCTGTGGGTCACGATCGGGCGCACCGGCAAGGCCGCGAAACTTTCCGCCTGGGTCAGCGTGCAGGCCGCGGTGACACTGGCGCTTGCGCCTGCCTTGTTGCTGCTGTTCCAGCAAGTCTCGCTGGCGTCACCGCTCGCCAATGCCGTCGCCATTCCCGTGGTGAGCTGGCTGGTCACGCCGCTGGCGCTCATCGGCGTGGCGCTACCGTTCTGTCTGGGCTGGGCGGAGCACATCATGGCCTGGCTGGGCGACGGATTGACCTGGCTCGCGGCGCAACCCTTCGCGGTCTGGAACCTGCCCGCGCCGCCGGCGTGGCCGGTCTTGCTCGCGCTCGCGGGCACATTGTGGCTGTTGCTGCCGCGCGGCTTTCCGCAGCGCTGGCTGGGACTGTTTCTGTGGCTGCCGCTGCTGTTTCCGCACCGCGATGTCATCGCACCGGATACGTTCCGCGCCGAGGTCATCGACGTGGGTCAGGGCACGGCCATCCTCATTCGCTCCGCGCATCAGGCTCTGCTTTACGATACCGGCCCCGCTTATGCCGAGAGCGACGCGGGCGAGCGCATCGTCGTGCCGTATCTGCGGGCGGCGGGCGTGGGGCGCTTGTCCGGCATGATCGTCTCGCACGACGACAACGATCACAGTGGCGGCATGAACTCCATCCTGCGCGATGAGCCCACCGGCTGGCTGTTGCATGGCTTGCCCCTGGATAGCCCGCTGCTGGCGAATGCACCCACGCCGCGTCATTGCATGCGCGGCCAGCGCTGGCGCTGGGACGGTGTGGATTTCGAGATTCTCAACCCGCCGCCCACGGCTTACCTTGAACCCCATCGCAAAGACAACAACTACAGTTGCGTGCTCAGGGTGAGCACCGCCGGCCGGAGCCTGCTCATCACCGGAGACGCAGAAAAACTGGGTGAGGAGGAATTGCTCGCCAGTGCCCCGGACAAATTGCCTTCAAATGTGCTCGTCGCCGGCCATCACGGTAGCCTCACCTCATCCACCCCGGCATTCGTGGCGCGGGTACACCCGTCCAAAGTGATTTTCAATATGGGCTACCGCAACCGCTTCGGCCATCCCAAACCGCAGGTGATGGAACGCTACCGCGCCATCGGCGCCGAGTCTTTCCGCAGCGATCGCGACGGCCTGATCCGGCTGGATTTTGGCAGCGACGGCATACACACGTCACAATATCGCCCGAGCCATCGCCGCTACTGGCAATACCGTTTTGAACCCGATGCGCCCAGCTATGAATTCGACTGAAACCGTCCGCCCGCGCTGCTTCGACGCCACCGATCTGGAGACGGCGCGACAGGCCTTGTCGCGCGTGCTTCCGGTCGCGGAAAACGATCTGCCCTGGCGCGCGCTGGATTACGCGCACCGGCATCTCGGCGCGACCCGGGATTTTTCGCACGGCGTCGGTGCCGCGCTGATTGTGGCCGACTTGCGGCTCGGCGCGGATGCGGTGGCCGCGGCCTTGCTGCACGGCTGTCCCGGCGGCAGCCCCGAATTTGCGGCCGAGTTTGGCAACGCCGCCGCGCTTGCGCACGGCGTGGCCGCGATGGCGCATATCGAGGCGCTGGCGACGAGTTCCACCGACAAGAGCGTCGATCCCCACGCGCAGCTCGAAGCCCTGCGGCAAATGGTGCTGGCGATGGTCGAGGACATCCGCGTCGTGCTGGTCAAGCTGGCCGAGCGCACCCATGCCCTGCGCTGTGCGGCACGACAGGATGACGCCACGCGCCGCGCCCTCGGCCAGCAGGCGCGCGAACTGTTTTCGCCGCTGGCGAACCGCCTGGGCGTGTGGCAGATCAAGTGGGAGATGGAAGACTGGGCATTCCGCTATCTGGAACCCGACACCTACAAAACCATCGCCGCGCAGCTCGACGAAAAACGCGGCGACCGCGAAACCTACATCAGGGAAATCATCCAGAAACTGGAGCGCGAAATGGCGCTGCACGGCATCAGTGGCGAAGTCACGGGCCGCCCCAAACACATCGCCAGCATCGTCAGCAAGATGCGGCGCAAGCGGCTCTCCTTTGAGCAGCTCTACGACATCCGCGCCGTGCGGGTGCTGGTCAAGAACGAGATCGACTGCTACACCGTGCTGGGCCTGGTGCACAATCTGTGGCGGCCCATCCCCAGCGAATTCGACGACTACATCGCCCAGCCCAAGAGCAACGACTACCGCTCGCTGCACACCGCCGTCATCGGGCCGGAGGACCGCGCGCTGGAAGTGCAGATTCGCACCTTCGACATGCACGGCCACGCCGAGCTTGGGGTTGCCGCGCACTGGCGCTACAAGGAGGGCGGCAGACAGTCGCCGCAGTACGAAGAAAAAATAGCCTGGCTGCGGCGCATTCTGGAATGGAAAGACGATGTAGCCGACAGCAGCGAATTCACCGAGCAGTTCAAGACCGAACTGTTCCACGATCAGGTCTATGTGCTCACCCCGCAAGGCCGCGTCATCGCGCTGGATCGCGGCGCCACGCCGGTGGACTTCGCTTACGCGCTGCACACCGATCTGGGCCATCGCTGCCGGGGCGCAAAGATCAACGGCGCGATGGTGCAGCTCAGCACGCCGCTGGAAAACGGCCAGCGCGTCGAGATCGTCACCGCCAAGGAAGGCGCGCCCAGCCGCGACTGGCTCAATCCGGCATTGGGCTACCTCGCCACGCACCGCGCGCGTTCCAAGGTGCGCACCTGGTTCCGCCAGCGCGACGTAGGCGAGCAGGTCAGCCTGGGCAGGAGCTTGCTGGAAAAGGAACTCAAACGCCTGGGCATAGCCGGCACCAATCAGGAAAAACTCGCCCAGCGGCTCAAGTTCAACAAGGTCGAAGAGTTTTTGGCCGCGCTCGGGCGCGGCGACATCGGTCAGCGCGATCTGGTCAACGGTTTGCAGGAGCCGGGCAAACCCGCCCCCGCACTCGCGCCCACCGCCAAACCGCGCACCAAGGCCAAGTCCGGAAACCCGGTCAGCATCCCCGGCCTCGGCGACGTGCCGTTGACCCTCGCGCGCTGCTGCAAACCCCAGCCTCCCGACGCGCTCATCGCCTACACCACCGTCGGCCGCGGCGTCACCGTCCACCGCGCCGACTGTCCTTCGCTCAGGCGTCTCAACCCCGCCCGCGCCCTGCCCGCCGAGTGGGTGACCGATGCGGGCGCCGCCTTCGAAGTCGTCATCCGCCTCAAGGCCTTCGACCGCCAGGGCCTGCTGCGCGATATTTCCGACGTCATCGCCAAGGACAAACTCGACGTCCTGCGCGTCAACACCGAGTCCCGGGGCGAATACGCCACCATGCAGATCACCGTCCGCATCAAGGAATTGCAGCAGCTATCGAAATTGCTGGTGCGGCTCCAGCACGTGCAGAACGTGATTGAGGT
>CAVSCL010000013.1:0-9089 GCA_963726485.1 uncultured beta proteobacterium
TGGTTCGACGGCATCTTGGCCAGCAGCATTGCCATGCCGCACGTGTCGGTGACGCCGGCGAAGACCATGCCCGCGCCCATGAAGCCGACCAAGACCAGTCCCAGCGGCTGGCCGGCCAGCACCACGGCGGCGCCGACCAGCGCCATGGAGCCGGCGATGATACGCACCTGCTGTTCCAGTCCGAGCGCCTTCCTGCCCTTTTCAATGGGCAGGCCGGCGGACTTCCATGCATCGGTGCCGCCTTCGACGTGCACCATGTTGGAGAAGCCGGCTTCACGCAGCTTGTCCATGGCCTTCTGCGCGCGCATCCCGGACTTGCAGATGAAATAAACCGGACTGCCATTGCAGTAGGCCAGCGCGCCCGGCTCCAGCCGGTCCAGCGGGATGTTGACCGCGCCCTTGGCGTGGATGGCGCCGTATTCGGCGGGGGTGGGTACGTCGATCAGGTTGACGAAGCCTTGTTGTTGCTGATGGGCCAGTGCGTTGGCGCTGATGGTTTGCATTTCAATCTCCTTTGGTTTGCTAATGCGCCGCCGCAAATGGCCGGCGCACCGATTTAAGTATGGGTGATGGGTTAGGCGGTTCCGCCGACCAGATTGGCCGGGACGGCGATGTCAATCAGGCGCGGCTTGGGCAGGTCGAGGGCGTTCATGATGGCGGTGACCTTGCCTCGCTCTTGCCCGCCAGGCGCGGATTAGCGCCTTCTCCTCGCCGATGCTGCTGACCCGACGACCGTTGTAGTCATGGCCGGGATAGACCAGCACTTCGTCTTCCAGGCTGAATAGCTTCCCGGTGATGCTGTGGTAGAGGAGGATTGGGATTGCCGGCCTGAAAGTCGGTGCGCCCGTAGTCGCCGATCAGCAGGGCGTCGCCGGTGAGCACGCGGTCGCGCCAGTGGTAGGACACGCTGCCGTGGTACGGCCGGGGGTGGCGATGATGCGGATCACCTCGTCGCCGAAGCGGATTTCGTCGCCGTCGTTGAGCTGATGGTCGAAGCCGCTGGCCTGCAGTCGTCGCCTACGGCGGACTCGGCGCCGGTGGCCGCCTTGAGCGCATTGGCTCCGGTCACGTGGTCGGCGTGCACGTGGGTGTCGAGCACCCAGACCAGTTTCAGGTTGTGCTCGCCCAGCAGCGCGAGGTCACGCCCGATCTGTTCATACACGGTGGGGATCAGCACCGTCTCGCCGGAATCGGCAGCGATCAGGTAGCTATAGGTGGAAGAAACCGGGTCGAATAGTTGCTTGAACATCATGGTGCACCCCTTCTGACAATGTGAGTTGAACAATGGGATGCATTTTAGGGAGGCAGAAGGGGGCTGTATGCGACTTTGGTCGCACAATATTAGATATTTCCAGCGGAGGTTTCATGTGACTGACCGATCATGCTGCCAAACAAAAAATGTGGGTCGACAAACAGACATTCAATGTGATCAGCCTGAGCAGGCCGGATTGTAATCGGCCCTTCCTGTCCAAATGGGTCGAGTGCAAAGGCCATACTCTGGCAACCAACTCCCCCCGTGCCTGGTCTATAAAGATATTTTCCAGCGAGGATGCGACATGGCGGCAGACAGGATACTCAGCGTGTTCTTGTTGATCGTGCTTGCCTTTCCTGGCTTGGCATGCGCCGCGGACACCGCTTCCGCGAAGTCCGGCACCGGTGCGGCCACCCTGGCCAAGGCGACATTTGCGGGTGGTTGTTTCTGGTGCATGGAGCCGCCTTTTGACAAGCTCCATGGAGTGGTCGCCACGGTCTCCGGCTTTACTGGCGGCCACACGAAAAATCCAACGTATGAAGCGGTGTCCGCCGGAGGAACCGGACATGCCGAGGCGGTCGAGGTCACCTACAATCCATCCGAGATAAGCTACGCCAAACTACTTGACGTGTACTGGCACAACATCGACCCGACTACACGCAACCGTCAGTTCTGCGATGTTGGCGATCAGTACCGCACCGCGATCTTCTATCACAACGAGGAACAAAAGCGTCTCGCCGAACAATCGAAGGCGGCGCTCGACAGATCCAAGCCGTTTCCGCAAGCGATCGTGACCGAAATCGTTCCGGCGGGCGTATTCACCCCGGCCGAGGAATATCATCAGGACTACTACCTGAAGAACCCCTTGCGTTACAGGTTCTACCGATACAAGTGCGGCCGGGACCAGCGCCTGGAGGAACTGTGGGGAAAAGCGTCAGGCCACTAGGGGCGCCTGCAACTTGCCTGGTACGGTTGTTTGCCCCGACAAGCGCAGCGTGTCTCTGAAGCAGCAGTGAGGCGAGTTGCAGCCGGAAGATAATGGGGACGTTGTCCCTGCCCAAGAGAGGGAGTAAGCATGCGCGCCACCCTGCCCCTGCTGCAACACACCGATTTTCCGCCCCTGCGCCGCGCGCGTCTTTCCACGCTGCAGGTCAACCTGGGTTATCGCTGCAACCAGACATGCCTGCACTGCCATGTCAACGCCGGGCCCACGCGCACCGAGATGATGGACGCGGACAATGTGGACAGGGTAAGGGCGGTACTCGAACAACGCGGCATTGGCATCCTCGATATCACCGGCGGCGCGCCGGAATTACATCCGCATTTCCGCACCCTGGTGGATGCGGCGCATGCCCTGGGTGTGCCGGTGATCGACCGCTGCAATCTCACCGTGCTGCTGGAACCCGGCCAGGAAGGTCTGGCGGATTTTCTCGCGGCCAGACAGGTCAGGGTGGTGGCGTCCCTGCCCTGTTATACAGAAGCGAATGTGGATGACCAGCGCGGTAAAGGGGTGTTCGAGAAAAGCATCTCCGCGCTGCGCCGGCTCAACGCTCTGGGTTATGGCCGTGTGCCCGAACTCGTGCTCGATCTGGTCTACAACCCAGGCGGGCCGACGCTGCCGCCGGAGCAGACCCGGCTGGAGGCCGATTACAAGCGCGAGCTGGCGGAGGGTCACGGCATCGTCTTCCATCATCTGCTCACGCTGGCCAATATGCCGATTCAGCGCTTCGGCAGCACGCTGATCGCCAGGGGACAATTCGAAGCTTACATGCGCCTGTTGAAAGACAGTTACCGGGCGGACAATCTCGACCGGGTCATGTGCCGCAATCTCATCAGCGTGGACTGGCAGGGTTATCTGTACGACTGCGACTTCAACCAGATGCTGGGACTGCCGGCGCGGCTTGACGGCAGGCCACGCCCCCATCTGCGTGATCTTCTGACCCACGACCCTGAAGGAGAAACGATCCGGGTAGCGGATCACTGCTACGGATGCACGGCCGGCCAGGGCAGCAGTTGCGGCGGCGCCTTGACCTGAATCTGACTGGGGGACATGCCATAAAACGCGTTCTGCTGATCGGTCTCATCGCCCTGGTGGTAGCGGCGTACTTCGCCTTCGATCTCGACCGTTTCTTCACCCTGGCGACGCTCAAGGCCACGCAGGCGGATTTCGCCGCACGCTATGCGGCACAACCCGTGCGGGTGTTGGGCGCCTACTTCGTGATCTACGTGGCGGTCACGGCCCTCTCCCTGCCGGGCGCGGCGGTCATGACTGTGGCCGCGGGCACATTGTTCGGCCTGGCGACGGGGACGCTGGTGGTGTCGTTCGCCTCCAGCATCGGCGCCACCCTGGCCTTTCTGGTGTCGCGCTTCCTGTTGCGCGACGCGGTGCAGCGGCACTTCGGCGACCGGCTCGCGGCGCTCGACGAGGGCATGCGCCGGGATGGCGCGTTTTATCTGTTCACCCTGCGCCTGGTGCCGGCGTTTCCCTTCTTCGTCGTCAACCTGCTGATGGGGCTGACTCCCATCCGTACCCGGACCTTCTACTGGGTCAGCCAGCTCGGCATGCTGGCCGGCACCCTGGCGTACGTGAACGCCGGCACCCAACTGGCGCGCATCGACTCCCTCGCGGCTATCTTCTCGCCCATGCTCCTGGCCTCCTTCGCGCTGCTGGGCGTGTTCCCGCTCGTCGCGAAGAAAATCGTGACGGTCATCCGGGCGCGCAAGGTCTATGCCCGCTGGAACAAACCGCGCCGCTTCGATCGCAACCTGGTGGTGATCGGCGCCGGCGCTGCCGGACTGGTCACGGCCTACATCGCCGCCGCCGTGAAGGCCAAGGTCACCCTGATCGAAGGCGACAGGATGGGCGGCGACTGCCTCAATTACGGCTGCGTGCCGTCGAAGGCGCTGATCCGGTCCGCGAAATTCCTCAAGCAGGCGCACGAGGCCGCGGCCCTGGGCATGACCCGCGCCGAGGTGGACTATGACTTCGGCCAGGTAATGGAACGGGTGCGGCGCGTGATACGCACCGTGGAGCCGCACGACTCGGTGGAACGCTACACCGCCCTCGGCGTGGAGGTAATCCGGGGCCGGGCGCGCATCACCTCGCCGTGGACCGTGGAAGTGGACGGACGTTCGCTGACTACCCGCGCCATCGTCATCGCCAGCGGCGCGCGGCCCAATGTGCCGGCGCTTCCGGGGTTGGAGCAGGTGCGTTACTACACCTCGGACACGATCTGGGCCCTCAGCGAGCGCCCGGAGCGGCTGCTGGTTCTGGGCGGCGGCCCCATAGGCTGCGAACTCGCCCAGGCCTTTGCCCGGCTGGGTTGCCGGGTCACCCAGGTATCGCGCTCCGGCCTCATGGACAATGAAGACCCGGACGCCACGGCCGCGATCGAGGCGGCTCTGGGCGCGGACGGGGTGCGCGTCCTCAAACGCACCGACGCCCTGCGCTGCGAGCGGGTGGAGGGCGAACAGCGCCTGCTGGTGAGCCACGATGGAGAGGAGGAAGCCCTCTCCTTTGACGCCCTGCTGCTGGCCGTGGGCCGCGTACCGCGCACCGAGGGGCTTGGCCTGGAGGAACTGGGCATTCCGCTCACCCGGGCGCGCACCGTCGAGACCAACGCCTGGCTGCAAACCCTCTACCCCAACATCTACGCCTGCGGCGACGTCGCCGGCCCCTACCAGTTCACCCATACCGCCGCGCATCAGGCCTGGTACGCGGCGGTCAACGCCCTGTTCGGCGGACTGAAACGCTTCAAGGCCGATTATTCGGTGATCCCCTGGGTCACCTTCACCGACCCGGAAGTGGCGCGGGTGGGTCTGTCCGAGAACGATGCCCGCACCCGCGGCATTGCCTGCGAAGTCACCCGTTACCGGCTCGACGAACTGGACCGGGCCATCACCGACGAGGCCGCGCACGGCTACGTCAAGGTGCTCACCGTCCCGGACAGGGATCGCATCCTCGGTGCCTGCATCGTCGGTGCGAATGCGGGCGAGTTGCTGGCCGAGTTCGTGCTGGCGATGCGCCACGGTCTGGGCCTGAACAAGATACTCGGCACCGTGCACGCCTACCCCACCTGGGCGGAGGCCAACAAGTACGCGGCGGGCGAGTGGAAGCGCGCGCACGCGCCGCAACAACTGCTCGCCTGGGCCGCGCGTTACCACGCCTGGAGAAGGGGTTGAGCATGCGCCTGTCCATCATCATTCCCGCCCTGGACGAAGCCGAACACATCGCCGCGCTGCTGACCGGTTTGCAGGCCCTGCGCGCGCGCGGCGCGGAAGTGATCGTGGTGGACGGCGGCAGCACCGATGCCACGCCCGCCCTGGCCGCGCCCCTGGCCGACCGGGTGATGACCGCCCCGCGCGGCCGCGCGCGGCAGATGAATGCCGGGGCGGCGCAGGCGAAGGGTGAAGCGCTGCTGTTCCTGCATGCCGACACCACCCTGCCGGATGACGCCGATCGGCACGTCCTCGACAGCCTGCGCCAAGGCACGCGGGTGTGGGGCCGCTTCGATGTGCGCATCGGCGGCCGGGCCCGCACGCTGCGCATGGTGGCCGCCCTCATGAACCTGCGTTCGCGCCTTTCCGGCATCGCCACCGGCGATCAGGCCGTGTTCGTGACCCGCACCGCATTCGAGTCCGTGGGCGGCTTCCCCGACCAGCCGCTGATGGAAGACATCGAGCTATCGCGCCGGCTGCTGACCCTGTCCCGCCCTGTCTGCCTGCCCGGTCCCGCGATCACTTCCGGCCGGCGCTGGGAGACGCGCGGCATGTGGCGCACCATTTTTCTCATGTGGCGGCTGCGCTGGCTGTACGCCCGTGGCGTCGCGCCCGCACGGCTGGCGGAGTGGTACCGGTGAGGACGCGCATAATCCTAGAAACGGCAGTTGACCGCTTGCATCCGCAGCTAAAGCCGCATGAACATTGAGACTTTTGCCCACGGCGCCCCCTCACCTTATGGTTGAGAGCGCTACGCATCCGATTGAGCCATGCTGCGGCACGCTGGCTGCGTTGCTCCTCGTTGCTGGCAGTAGCCAGCCGCCTCGCACCCGCAAGGGGCAGGCCGTGGCTGTAAAGCCGCTCAAGCGGCAACAGCCACGCTCTCGCGCCTTGCCAACGCACCGCATCACAGCCCACTCGAATGCGTCCAACTACCGTTTCTAGGATTATCGTCATGGCCAAGGCGCCCGAGCCGGGCCAGGTCAAAACCCGGCTCGCGCGGGTTCTCGGAGAGGCCGCCGCCGCGACGCTGGCGACCCGCATGCTGCACCACACGCTCGCCACCGCCCGTCGAGCGGCTGCCGGGACGGTGGAGTTGTGTGTCGCACCGGATACCCGGCATCCCGTTATTCGTGAAGCCGCTTTCCGCTTTGGCGTTCACCTGAGCGAACAGGGCGAGGGCGACCTGGACCAGCGCATGGCGCGCATCGCGCGGCGGGTGCTCGATGCGGGCGAGCAGCCGATCCTCATCGGCACCGACTGCCCCGCACTCACCCCCACGCACCTGCGGCAGGCAGCAGCAGCACTGGAAACCGCGGACGCGGCATTTCTGCCCGCAGCCGACGGCGGCTATGTGCTGATCGGACTGCGCCGCTTCGATGCGCGCCTGTTCGAGGGCATCGCCTGGAGCACCGATGCCGTGATGCAACAGACCCGTTCCCGGCTCGGGGAACTGGGCTGGACCCGTTGGGAAGGCGAGACCCTGAACGACATCGACACCGCGGACGACCTCGTCCACCTGCCGCAAGACTGGATCGATCGCCGCCTTCCGGCAGGCGGCGATTCGCGCGCGCCGGATACCCTCTGTTCACCCCATGGGAAGACATCATGCGAGACCAGGTAAAGGACTATTACGGCCGGCAACTGCAAGGCTCGGACGACCTCAAAACCAGTGCCTGTTGTGACGCCGGCCAGATGCCGGACTGGATCACGCCGCTGCTGGCCCGCGTGCATCCCGAAGTGAGTTCGCGCTACTACGGCTGCGGTCTGGTCGCGCCCCCCAAGCTCGAAGGCTGCCGGGTGCTGGATCTGGGCTGCGGGTCGGGTCGCGACTGTTACGTGCTGGCGCAGTTGGCGGGCGCTTCCGGCTCGGTGCTGGGCGTGGACATGACCGAGGAACAACTGGCCGTGGCCGAGCGTCACCGGGTCTGGCACGCCGATGCATTCGGTTACGACAACGTACGCTTCCAGCTGGGCTACATCGAGGATCTGGACGCCTTAGGGCTGGAAGACGCCAGCTTCGACGTCATCGTTTCCAACTGTGTGGTCAACCTTTCGCCGCGCAAGGACCGCGTGCTCGCCGAAGTGCGCCGGTTGCTCAAGCCGGGCGGCGAGTTCTATTTCTCCGACATCTACGCCGACCGGCGCGTGCCCGCGAGTCTGCGCAATGACCCGGTGCTGTATGGGGAGTGCCTGGGCGGGGCGCTGTACTGGAACGACTTCCTGCAACTCGCCAGGGCCGCGGGCTTTGCCGACCCGCGCCTGGTGGAAGACCGCCCCGTCGTGCTGACCGATGCGGCCATCGCGGACAAGATCGGCGCGCTGCGCTTTTTCTCCGCCACCTATCGCCTGTTCAAGCTGGACGGCCTGGAACCGGATTGCGAGGACTACGGCCAGGCGGTGATCTACCGCGGCGGCATCCCGCTGGCCAGGGACAGGCTTCCGCCTCGACAAGCACCACGTCATCGAAGCCGGGCGGGTCTTCCCGGTATGTGGCAACACCTGGCGCATGCTGCATGACAGCCGTTACCGCGAACACTTCGATTTCATCGGCGATTTCAGCCGGCATTACGGCATCTTCGCCGGCTGCGGCGGTGGCCTGCCCTTCACCCAGACCGATGCCAACGAGAATAGCGCCTGCTGCTGAGGAGGTGCTGATTTATTGGGTATTCGGAATCCGGTGTTGAAAACGGTCTGTCAGAGGATGTCAGTATCCTTCCGTAAGTCGAAATGGATACGTCAGCTTCGAGGCCAAGAGGCAAGACCCGAGGATTTTGCGTTCATTTTCATTGCGAGCCTGGCTCGATTTACAGCTCTGCCTGCATCCAGGAACACCCTCAAGGTGTCCTGCGTGGTCGCCGGTCACATCGCAAATCTGGAATGAATCCTGTTTATATTGCCTTGCGTGGATATATTGGCTACTCTTCAATCCATGAAGGCTATGCTGATCTACCGCAAGACAGAAATCCGCCCGGACGGAGTCAAACTTGAAATGGTGATCTGGC
This sequence comes from uncultured beta proteobacterium, assembly GCA_963726485.1. Lineage (GTDB taxonomy): Bacteria > Pseudomonadota > Gammaproteobacteria > Burkholderiales > Thiobacillaceae > Thiobacillus. Next base: position 8,476 of record CAVSCL010000013.1, read on the forward strand.
AATTGCCCGCGCCTACGCCCGATAGGCCGCATGGCCTGAAATACCGGCTTTGGGCAGGCAGGGACGGCAAGACCCTTGTACGCTATGACAATGAATCAGGTAAAGGCGATCACAAGCACGTCGGGCGTGCCGAGAAGCCTTATGCCTGGCAGGGCATGAGCGCACTGGTGGAAGACTTTCTGAACGACGTGGAGGCACTGAAATGAAAGCGGTGATTGGAATCTCCAACTGGAATCAAACGCGCGATGAACTGCGCAGGCTGGCAAAAAAGATCGATGCCGGCAAGCGCCTGCCCGAAGCGGACTTTCAGCTTGATTTTCCCAGGCCCGGTGGAATTGCTTGCCGAACTGCCGCCCAAGCGTTTGCAAATCCTGCGGGAGCTCAAATCCGCCGGGCCATTGTCAGTCTATGCGCTAGCCAAGCAGCTAGGCCGCAATTATTCAAACGTGCATGGCGATATCCAGCGGCTGCTTGCGCTTGGGCTGGTGGAAAAGAATGCGGCTGGCCAGGTGCTGGTGCCGTTTGACGATATCGTCGTACAGGTCGATGCCTCGCTCATGGCGGCAGCGTAAGGCGGACCACTCTGGCCAACGCTGAAATAATTCGAGCACGGC
>CAVSCL010000014.1:0-31519 GCA_963726485.1 uncultured beta proteobacterium
AGGCTCGCCGCCGCTGGCCAGCAGATAGCTGAGACAACCCCGTGCCGGGCGGCTGATCTGGAGGAGGGTGAGCCGCGGGGTCGCCTCCACGGTCCGCATTTCGTAGTGGTCGCCCCAGGCCGCCATCCCGCCCTCCAGGTTGAATGCCTGATAGCCGAGCCGCCGCAGGCCCTCGGCAACGTGCGTCGACGTGTCGCCCTTGGCGCATACCACCAGGATCGGCCCGCTCCGGGGCAACCTGCCCTTCAGCCGCTCCGGGACCGCGCGGGCAACCGCTGCGGCGATTTCTTCGTCTTCATCGTTCAGGTCCAGCAGATCGAAATAGGGCATGTTGTAGGTCTGGATCGGAGTCTTGCCCTCGATACGCCACGCATCGAATTCGTCCCGATTGCGTACGTCCAGGATGGCGAACCGGCTGCGCTCGGCCAGATGACGGTGCAGTTCCGCCGGGCTCCACGAAATCATCTTGTGCTTGGTCATGTCACCCTCCTCCTTCTCCATAATGATAATTACTCACGTAATAGACCCTGAATCAATGTGACTAGTTCGGAGGTCTTTGATGTCTGGTCGAATAGTCAGACCATGAGGCTTCAGGGCGTTGATCCGGCCTCCTCACAATGGGGGCCAAGGGACCGTCGCACGAACTGATCATTGCCAGATGTCCGTCTTTTGGGTCGCTATCGCGACCGTCATGGCAAGGACAACTACCGTCGCCTCCTCGGCCTTATGCAAAGCTATACATAAGGCCGAAGATTGGACATACGGAGCGGTCAGCCTGACAGACCGAAAAGAGCGTCAAAAAACCAGGTGGTACACTGGCACAGAAATTTCTTCACCATGTCTGATCTGGAAACCCTCTTTTCCCCCGCTGGCGCGCTGTCGCATGAACTGACCGGCTGGCGTTCCCGTCCTCAGCAACTGGCCATGGCGCAGGCCGTGGATGAGGCCGTGCGCAACAATACCGTGCTGCTGGCCGAGGCGGGCACCGGCACCGGTAAAACCCTGGCTTATCTCGTGCCCGCGCTGCGCTCCGGCGGCAAGGTGGTGATTTCCACCGGCACCAAGGCGCTGCAGGATCAGCTCTTTCACCGCGACCTGCCCACCGCTCGCCGCGCGCTCAAGTCTCCGGTCAAGATCGCGCTGCTCAAAGGTCGCGCCAACTACGTCTGTCAACATCATCTCGAGCGCAACCTGGCAGACGGCCGCTTTGCCAACCGCGACGATGCCGCCTGGCTGGCCAAGATCGCGCGCTTTGCCGAAACCACAACGAGCGGCGACCGCAGCGATGCCGAGGGTATTCCCGAAGATGCCACTGCCTGGCATTACGCCGTTTCCAGCCGGGACAACTGTCTGGGCGGCGAGTGCAGCCATATCAAGGACTGCTTTGTCATGGCGGCGCGCAAAGCCGCGCTGGAGGCCGAAGTGGTGGTGGTCAATCACCATCTGTTTTTCGCCGACTTGTGGTTGAAGGACGAAGGGGTGGCCGAACTCCTGCCCGCCTGCAACACCGTGATTCTGGATGAGGCGCACCAGCTCGCCGAAACCGCCGCGCAATTTTTCGGCGAGACGATTTCCACCGCGCAGCTGCTGGAATTGTCCGGCGACACCAGGCGCATCGCCGCGGTCAAGGCCGGCGATTTCCCCGCTTTGCGGCGGGCCGCGGAGGATCTGGGCAAAGCCACCCGCGATGCGCGGCTCGCCTTCCCGCAAGGCCCGTTGAAAGCGCCGATGACTGATCTGGCGCGATTCGGCAAGTGGCCGGATGCGTTGAAGGAACTGGAAAAGACGCTGGACGAACTGGCCAGGCTGCTCGAAACCCAGGCCGAGCGCGATGCCGACCTGAAAAATTGCTTTGACCGCGCGCAACAATTGCAGCAGATGCTGGCGCGCTGGCAAGGCAAGGACGACCCTGAGAATCCGCTGGCTTCGCCCCCTCACCCCAACCCTCATCAATCGGGTTGGGCTCAGCCACATCCCCCTCGCCCGCTCGCGGGAGAGGGCGGGGTGAGGGAAGCGGGCGAGGGGGCAAACGTGATGCCCAAACCGACTTACGTGCGCTGGCTGGAAACCACCATGAGTTCGCTGCTGCTGCACGCAACGCCCTTATCGGTCGGCGCCATGTTCGGCCCCAAACTCACCGAACGTGCGCAGGCCTGGATCATGACCTCCGCCACACTCTCCATCGGCGGCGACTTCAGCCATCTCAAGACCCGGCTGGGGATAGAAGAGGCCGCCACCCTGTGCGTGGATAGCCCCTTCGACTATCCGCGGCAGGGCGTACTCTACGTGCCCACGGATTTGCCCGCGCCCAACACGCCTGAATTCACCGAAGCCGTGATTGCCGCCGCGCTGCCGGTGCTCGAAGCCAGCCGGGGACGCGCCTTTATCCTCTTCACCAGCCTGCGTGCGCTGGAAAAAGCGCGCGGCCTGTTGCAGGAGGCTTTCAAACAGCGTGGCTGGAACTATCCCCTGCTGGTGCAGGGCGATGCGCCCAAGAACGAACTGCTCGCCCGCTTCCAGCAGGCAGGCAATGCCGTGTTGCTGGGCAGCCAGAGTTTCTGGGAAGGCGTGGATGTGCCGGGTGAGGCGCTGTCCGTCGTCATCATCGACAAACTGCCGTTTCAGCCGCCGGACGATCCCGTCGTCGCCGCGCGCATCGCCCACCTGGAGCGCGCAGGCGGCAAACCCTTCATGGATTACCAGTTGCCGCACGCCGCCATCAGTCTCAAACAGGGCGCAGGGCGGCTGATACGCACCGAAACCGACCGCGGGGTGCTCATGCTGTGCGACACCCGCATCGCCGACAAGCCTTATGGCAAGCTGCTGCTCGCTGCGCTGCCCGCGATGACGCGCACCCGCAAGATCGAAGTGGTGCGGCGTTTCTTTGAAGCGGAGAAGAAACCGGCGGGCTAACCTGAGAATGCATCGTCGAAAATGGCCGATGCATTTAAAGCGGAAAACGCAGCCGCGCTTCCAGTCCGCCACCGGTGAGGTTGTGCAGCGTGAGGCTGCCGCCGTGCAGGCGTGCGACGCGGTCAACGATGGCGAGCCCCAGCCCGGCGCCCAGTGCGCCGGTGCGGGCGGCATTGCCGCGGCGGAAGGGCTGTTTGGCGGAGTCGAGTTCCGCTGCCGGCAGGCCGGGGCCGTGGTCGAGGACGCTGAGCGTGAGACTGTCCGGCTCGCGTTGCAGGTGTACTTCGACCGGCGGCGCGCCGTAGCGGTGTGCGTTCTGCAGCAGGTTGGCGAGTGCGCGGCGCAGGGCTTGCGGGCGGGCGGACAGCGCGCCGCATTTCCCGCTGACCGAGACTGCCTGGCCGCGTTGCGAAAAACTTCCTGCCATCGCTTCAAGCAGCGCATCCATGTCGACAAGCTGCACGGCTTCGTCCGTATCCTGGCGCGCAAAATCCATGAACTGGCGGGTGAGCGCCTCCATGTCGTCCATGTCCTGAATCATGGCGTGGCGTTCACGCTCGTCGCCGACATTCATCTCCACCGCGAGGCGCAGCCGGCTGAGCGGGGTACGCAGGTCATGGGAGATGCCGGCGAGCATGAGGCTGCGGTTGGATTCCAGCGCAGCGAGGTCATCGCTCATCCGGTTGAAGGCGCGGGCGAGGGTGGCGATTTCCTGCGGGCCCTGCTCGCTCAGGCGCGGCGGGGACTCCCCCCGGCCCAGTGCGGCGGCGGCCTGGGCCGTTTGCATGAGCGGGCGGTTGACGCGCCGCAGCAAGGCCCAGGCGCCGAAGATGGAGAGCAGCAGCACGCCCGCGCCCCAACCTGCCCAGGCCCAGGGGATGGCCGGGGTTTGCCGCAAGCGCGGCATGACGACCCAGTATTCGTCGGCGCCGATGGCGAAGCTGACCCACAGACCTTCGTCGTCGTTGTCACCCAGGGTGACCAGCGTGTCCGCACCCAGCTCGCGCCGGATTTCGGCTGCAACCATGGACAGCAGGGGCGTGGTCGGCGACTGGACGTCGGCTTCCTCGGGTTCCAGCGGCAGCACGCGCACGCCTTCACGCCGCGACAATTCCAGCAGCAGGCCGCGCCGTTTGTCCGGTTGGGCGGCGAGCAGCGCGGCGCGGGTGAGGTTGACCACGGCGGCGGCGCGGTGGGCAATCTGTTTTGCCCGGGGCTCGCGTTCATACAGGCCGAACAGCACCAGCCAGGCGGTCTGGCTGACGATCAGCAGCAGGGCGATGAGCCAGACCGTGCGGGCGAGCAGGCTGCGCGGTAGCAGGCGGCTCACGGATCGGGGACGAAGAGGTAGCCGTGTCCGCGCACGGTCTGGATGTGGCGCGGCTGCGAAGGATCGGCTTCGATCAGCTTGCGCAGCCGTGAAATCTGCACGTCGATGGCGCGGTCGAACGCATCGTGTTCGCGCCCGCGCGCCATTTCCATGAGTTGCTCGCGGCTGAGTGCGCGACGCGGATGGGTGGCCAGCGCCTTGAGGATGGCAAATTCGCCGCCGGTCATGGGCAGACGCGCGTCGCCGCGCAGCAGTTCGCGGCTGCCGAGTCTGAGGGTGAACTCGCCGAAATGCAGGGTCTCGTCGTTCGATGAGGGTGCACCGGGCGGCGGTGCAACCCTCCGTCGCAACACGGCGCGCAGGCGCGCCACCAACTCGCGCGGGTTGAAGGGCTTGGGAAGGTAGTCGTCCGCGCCCATTTCCAGACCGACGATGCGGTCGATCTCGTCGGATCGGGCAGTAAGCATGACGATGGGCAGTTCGGGCTGCGTGGTTTGCAGGCGGCGGCAGATGGACAGGCCGTCCTCTCCCGGCAGCATGAGATCCAGCACCAGCGCATCGAAGCGCGTGCCGGCCAGGGCGCGATCCATGGCGGCGCCATCCGCCGCGGTTTGCACGCTGTAGCCCTGTTCATTCAGATAGCGTTGCAGCAGGTCGCGCAGGCGCAGATCGTCGTCGACAACAAGAATGCGTGGGTTCATGCCTTAATCTATGCGGGCTGAATGCGGGAATTGTGTCTGAATGTTTCGGCAATGTGCGCCGGAAATAAAGGTTTACAAATTTGACCTGTCCTGGACAAATCCCGTTTAGATGGGCGCCCAAGAATGCAAGGCGTGGAAGCTGTTCGTCCGCAATCCAGCCCTGTTCAAGGAGATTGAAATGAAGTTCAAGCGTACACCATTAACCATGATTCAAAGGAGAGCATCATGAATATTCGAGCCGTGTTTGCGCGGGTCATGCCGGGCTTGTCGGGCCAGGCGCTGGCTGAGGGCAGCACGCCGGCCGCCGCGCCAGACAGCGATCGCAGGGCGATGTGCGCCTCTCAACCGGAGAAATGTGCCGCCGCGAAAAAACGATTTGAGGAAATATGCGCGGCCGATCCCAAGGCGTGCGAGGCGAAGACGGCCGAGTGGCGCGAGAAGATGCGGGAACGCAAGGCAGCCCCTCTCCCTGATACGGCGCCCGCCACACGCTGAGCACCGATGATGCCGCGCACTCTAAGGGCCTTGGGCTTCCTGCTGTGGCTTGCCCTTGTCGCTCCGGTTCAGGTTGAAGCGGCACCGTCTCCAGCGGCAAGTGCGCGCGCGCCTGACGATAGCTCGGCGCAGGAGAACCTGCGCGGCGATCTCGACCGCTATTCGCGCGAGTTGTATGGCCAGGAATATCTGAACAAGCGGCGTCAGATTTTTCGCGAGCGGGCACAGGAACGTTTCCGCAACGCGGACAGCGATGGTAACGGCCGCTTGAGCCGAGAGGAGCTGGCGCGCCTGCACCCCAATGCCGCCCGGCATTTCGATCAGATCGACACGGACGGCGACGGCGAGGTCAGCCGGCAGGAAATGGCCCAGGCGTGGCGCAAGCGCGCCGAATCGCGCCGCCAGCACGAGGCGGACATGCTGGGCGGGACGCTACAAGGCGAGAAGAAATGATCCAGGAACCGGCAGTTCATTCGCCTCTGCGCCTCATTGGTTCAACCATTTTTCAGGGAGGCGCTGAATAATTCGCGATTCGTCATTGCGCAAGGTTCGGGGCGTGGGGGCTGGAAACCGTCACGGCCCTGGGCGGGCGTTATCCCGCGCTGGATTTGCTTGACGCGTGAGCCGGGGAGCGAGGAATCGCGCAAAGCGCTTTCAGCTCAGCCCTTTCGGCAGCGGGAACCCGACTTTCTCCTGTACCCCGTCCATGTTGGTCACGGAGCCGACCCCCAGCAGGTTCAGGCGTTCGATGACCGCACGCACGAGGATATCCGGCGCGGAGGCGCCGGCGGTGAGACCGACGCGGTTCTTTCCGCTTATCCACTCGGGTTTGATTTCCCCGGCGTTATCCACCATGTAGGCAGGCACGCCAAGATTGGCGGCGACCTCGCGCAGCCGGTTGGAATTGGAACTGGTGGGCGAGCCGACGACGATGACCACATCGCACTGGGGTGCCAGCGACTTCACGGCATCCTGGCGGTTCTGCGTGGCATAGCAGATGTCGTCTTTCTTCGGTCCGGTTATGGCCGGGAAACGCTGCTTCAGGGCTGCCACGACCAGGCGCGGCGTCGTCCACCGAAAGCGTGGTCTGGGTCACATAAGCGAGCTTGTCCGGGTCCTTGACCTGTAATGTCGCGACGTCTTCCGGGGTCTCCACCAGGTACATGCCGCTCATCGCCTGACCCAGCGTCCCTTCCACCTCGGGGTGACCTTTGTGGCCGATCATCACGATTTCCAGTCCGCGCCCGCGCATTTTGGTGACCTCGACGTGAACCTTGGTCACCAGCGGGCAGGTGGCGTCGAATACATTGAGACCGCGTGCTTCTGCTTCCTGGCGCACGGCCCGGGACACGCCGTGCGCGCTGAAGATCACGGTGGCGCCCGCCGGAACTTCTGCCAGTTCATCGACGAAGATCGCGCCCTTGCTCTTGAGATCGTTGACGACATAGGTGTTGTGGACGACTTCGTGGCGAACATAAATGGGGGCGCCATATTTTTCCAGCGCGCGCTCGACGATGGCGATGGCGCGGTCCACCCCGGCGCAGAAGCCGCGTGGGTTGGCGAGAAGAATGGTTTGGGTCACCGGGTGCTCCGCTCAGTCCAGATGGACAAATCAACTTCGTTAATCGGTTTGGGCATCACGTTTGCCCCCTCGCCCGCGTGCGGGAGAGGGTTGGGGAGAGGGGGCGGAGCCATCGGTTTGGGCATCACGTTTGCCCCCTCGCCCGCTTCGCGCTCACCCTGCCCTCGACCGCTTCGGGCTACCGCGCTCCCGCCTGCGGGCGAGGGGGATATGGCTGAGCCCAACCCGATTGACGAGGCTTGGGGTGGAGGATGAATTCGAATAATTTCGACTTCGAATTGTATGGCGAGATCGGCCAGCGGATGGTTGAAATCAACCTTGATCGCATCGTCCGCGATTTCAAGAATCCTGCCAGCGACAGTCTGGCCGTTGGGCATGGAAAACTCCACCAGGCTGTCGATCTCGAATTCCATGTCGGCGGGCAGATCGCTTCCGGGCAGGGTTTGCACCAGTTCGGGCTGGCCCACGCCAAAGGCCTGCCAGGGATCGAGCAAAAAGACATGGCGTTCGCCGGGCACAACACCGATCAGCCATTGCTCGAGCGTTTGCGCCAGCGTGCCATCGCCGAGGGTGAGGGTGTCGGGCTCGGGTTCGTCGAAGTTGGAGACGATTTCGGTGCCGTCCCTCAGGCGCAGCGCGTAGCGCAGGGTGAGGGTGTCGCCATAAGCCACGGCGGGTGATTTCATCGCGCCGCATCCCCGCTGGCGGCGGGTTTGCCGCGCAGGCTGTCCCAGATCAGCATGGCCGCGCCTACGGTAATGGCGGAGTCTGCCACGTTGAAAGCGGGCCAGGAGAAGCCCCGGTAGTGGAAATACAGGAAGTCCACGACATAGCTCAGGATGGCGCGGTCAATGATATTGCCCAGCGCGCCGCCCAACACCAGAGCCAGCGCCAGCGCCATGCGCGGCTCGTGCGCGTGACGCTTCAGCAGGCGCACGATGATGAGGGTGGCGACGGCGCCGATGCCGATGAAGAACCAGCGCTGCCAGCCTGCGGCATCGGCGAGGAAGCTGAACGCCGCGCCCGTGTTGTGCACGCGCACCAGCGAGAAGAAGGGCAGCACGGGAATGGCTTGCTGATACTCGAGCGTATTGGAGACCCACCACTTGGTCAGCTGATCCAGCACGATGACCAGTCCTGCAATGGCCAGCCACTTACGCATGGGAGCGCGTCTCGCCTGCGCCATACAAATTGGCTACGCAGCGCCCGCACAGGCCGGGATGCTCGGGATGCGCGCCGACGTCGGCGCGGTAGTGCCAGCAGCGCTCGCATTTCGGGTGTTTGCTGGGGGTGACCACGATCTTGTCTTCGCTCGCTGGAATGACGCGTGCCTGCGAGGTGATCAGCACCAGGCGCAGGTCGTCGCCGAGCGGTTCAAGCAGGGCGAGGGTGTCGGGGCTGGCGTGGATGTCGACTTCCGCGGCGAGCGAGGACCCGATGCCGCCGCCGACGCGGACTTCTTCCAGCAGCTTTTGCACTTCGGCACGCAGCGCGCGGATGCGGGTCCAGTTCCGCAGCAGCGTGGCTTCGTCAATCGCTTTGGGCATTACGTTGCCCCTCGCCCGCGATGCGGGTGGAGGGTTGGGGAGAGGGCGAAGCCATCGCTTTGGGCATCACGTTCGCTCCCGCGCCCGTTTGTGGGCGAGGGCAAGGATCGGGTAATCGTGCCAGGTATGCAGGAATACGCTGCTGTCCTTGCCGTTGATTTGCTCCCACACCTCCTCGCCGGTAAACGACAGGATCGGCGCCATCAACCGGGTGATGGCCTGGGTGATGTGATACAGCGCATTTTGCGCGGCACGGCGAGCCCGGCTGTTTTGGCCGGCGGTGTAGAGCCGGTCTTTGAGAATGTCGAGGTAGAAACCGCCGAGGTCTTCGGAACAGAAGCCTTGCAGCTTTTGCGCGACACCATGGAATTCGTAGGCGTCGTAATGCGCCTGCAAATCGGCTTGCAGGCGGCGCGTCATGGCAAGAACATAGCGGTCGATTTCCAGCCATTCCCCGACCGGCAGGGCATTCGCCTGCGGGTCGAAGTCGGCGAGATTCGCCAGCAGAAAACGCAGGGTATTGCGCAGCCGCCGATAGCTTTCCACCACCCGCTTGAGAATCTCGTCGGAAATGGTCAACTCGCCGGAGTAGTCTGTGAGCGCAACCCACAGCCGCAAGATATCCGCGCCGTACTGGTCCATCACTTTTTGCGGCGAAACCACGTTGCCGCGGGACTTGCTCATCTTGTGGCCGGAGCCGTCCACCACGAAACCATGGGTGAGCAGCGCCTTGTAAGGCGCATAGCCATCGCTGGCGCAACCGGTGAGCAGGGACGACTGGAACCAGCCGCGATGCTGGTCTGAGCCTTCCAGATACAGATCGGCGGGGTGCGCGAGTTCGGGGCGGCGCTTCAGCACGCAGGCGTGGGTGGAGCCTGAATCGAACCAGACGTCGAGGGTGTGGCCGGTCTTGTCGTAGCTGGCCGCGTCGTCGCCCAGCAGTTCCGCCGGGTCGAGCGCGAACCAGGCTTCGATCCCGGATTGCTCGACGCGCTTCGCCACGATTTCCAGCAGTTCCGCCGTCTTCGGATGCAGCGCGCCGGTTTCCCTGTGGGTAAAGAAAGGCATGGGCACGCCCCAGTTACGCTGGCGCGACACGCACCAGTCGGGGCGGGTCCGGATCATCGCCTCCAGCCGCGCGCGGCCCCAGGCCGGAAAGAACTGTGTCTCATCCACTGCCGCCATGGCGCGCTCGCGCAGCGTGTCTCCCTCGCCCGCAGGCGGGAGAGGGTGGCCCGCGGGGCCGGGAGACCGCGGGAGGGCAGTAGTCCATGCCGATGAACCACTGCCGCGTGGCGCGAAAGATGATCGGCGTCTTGTGCCGCCAGCAGTGCGGGTAGCTGTGCAGCACCTTGTCGTGCGCCAGCAGGTTGCCGTTGGCTTCCAGCGTCTCGACGATCACCGGGTTGGCCTGCCAGATGCCCATGCCGCCGACCAGCGGCACGCCGGCATAAAACCGTCCGTCGTCGCCCACCGGGTTGTCGACCTTCAGACCGTAGCGGCTGCCCGCAATGTAGTCTTCGAGGCCGTGGCCGGGGGCGGTGTGAACCGCGCCGGTACCTGCATCCGCGGTGACATGATCACCCACGATGACCGGCACCTGCCGCTCCTGGAACGGGTGCCACAACAGTACGCCTTCGAGCGCCCGTCCGGTGGTGTGCGCAATGACCTCGGCGCCGTCGCTCAAACCATAACGCTGTCAGCGCCGCTTCGACGCAGGCTGTCGGCCAGAATCAGCAGGCCCCTGGAAGTACGCACCAGCGCATACCGGAAGTCGGGATGCAAGCGCCACCGCCTGGTTGGCAGGCAGGGTCCACGGCGTGGTGGTCCAGATGACGAGGTAAATCGGCTCGCCGGTTATGGGCGTGAACATATGATTGTGAGCGGCGACCTCAAACCGGTGAATGAGGTCGCCGCGGTCGGCCACGGCAAAGCCGACGTCGATCGCGGGCGAGGTCTTGTCCTCGTACTCGACTTCGGCTTCGGCCAGCGCGGAGCCGCAGTCCACGCACCAGTGCACGGGTTTCGCGCCCTGATACAGATACCCTGCCTGCATGATCCGCCCCAGTTCGCGCATGATGTCGGCTTCAAAGCGGAAGTCCATGGTGCGATAGGGATGGTCCCAGTCGCCCAGCACGCCCAGGCGGATGAAGTCGGCTTTCTGCCGTTCGATCTGCTCGGCGGCGTAGCCACGGCACAGCTCGCGGAATTTCGCCGGGTCGAAGTTCTTGCCGTGCTGCTTCTCGACCTGCAATTCGATCGGCAGGCCGTGACAGTCCCAGCCCGGTACAAAGGGCGCATCGAAGCCCGACAGCGTCTTGGCCTTGACGATGATGTCTTTCAGGATCTTGTTGACCGCATGGCCGATGTGGATGTCTCCGTTGGCATAGGGCGGGCCGTCGTGAAGGATGAACCTGGGGCGGCCGGCGGCAGCCTTGCGGATGGCGGCATAGCGTTGTTGCTCCTGCCACGCCCTGACCCAGCCCGGCTCACGGCGGGCGAGGTCGCCGCGCATGGGGAAGGGCGTGTCGGGGAGATTCAGCGTGTTCTTGTAGTCAGCCATTCTCTTTGCGTATTTTGCGCCAGGAATCGTTTTGCGTTGTCCACATCGCGTCCTATCTGCGCGATGAGGCTGGGCAAATCGGGATATTTCTCTTCGTCGCGCAGCTTCTTCAGAAAATCCACGCGCACGCGGCGGCCATAAATGCTGGCGTTGAAGTCGAACAAATGCACTTCCAGTACCGGCGCCGAGCCCGCGTGTTTAACCGTCGGCCGCACTCCCAGGCTCGCCACGCCCGGCAGCCCCTGGATGCGCCGGCCATTATCGACGCTGCAAGGTGTCTGGCCGTCGAGACCGCACACTTCGACGGCGAAGACGCCCATTAGCGGCGGGCGGTTGTGCTTGAACTGGATATTGGCCGTGGGATAGCCGATGCCGCGCCCCAGCTTGTCGCCGTGCACCACGCGACCGGAGATGCTGTAAGGCCGACCCAGCAGGCGGGCGGCATGATCCAGTTCGCCAGCGGCCAGCGCCACGCGCACCGCGGTCGAGGAGACACGCTCGTCCACGATTTCAACCGTGGGCAGAAATTCGGCATCGAACCCCAGATTCTGTCCGGCCCTGGCGAGCAAGGCAAAATCGCCCGTGCGTTTTGCGCCGTAGCGGAAATCGTCACCCACCAGCACATAGCGCGCTTGCAGCGTGCCGACCAGAACCTTCTCGATGAAGGCTTCGGCGGACAGCGCCGCGAAGTCACGGTTGAAGCGAAACACGTGCAGCCGGTCTATCCCCAGGCTGCGCAGCAGTTCGGATTTTTCACGCAGGCTGGACAGGCGTGCCGGCGCGTCCGCCGGCGCAAAGAATTCACGCGGATGCGGCTCGAAACTCAGCACGCATGACGGTATGCCGCGTGTGCGCGCAACGTCCTGCAAACGGGCGAGCATGGCCTTGTGCCCAACATGCAGGCCATCAAAGTTGCCGATGGTAACGGCATGGGGAACGCCGGGAGACTGGAAACCGTGGGTGATGCGCATCCGGAGTGACGACACGGGGAAAAGCGACGATTTTAGCCGATTAATCGGTCTGGACATTGCGTTCGCCCCCTCTCCCGCTTGCGGGGGAGGGTTGGGGAGGGGGGCTTATTCCGCAGCACGACGGTAGAACTGCCGGGGATGAAAACCCATTAACCATAGCGCCGTGAAATAAACACCTGCCCCCATGCCGACCAATGCGAGCAGCCGGACAATCCTCGCGCCGAAGCGGTGGTCGAGCCACCATTGCGCCTCGCCCATGGCGAACCAGAGCAGGGCGGACATCAAGGCGGCGGCAAGGACAATGCGCACGATATACATCAACCACCCCGCTTGCGCTTGGTATATACCGTGTTTGCGCAGCAGATGGAGCAGCAGTCCGGCATTGAGGCAGGCCCCCAGGCCGATGGCAAGCGCCAGGCCCGCCTGTTTTAACGGGCCGATGAACGCCAGGTTCATGAGCTGGGTGGCGATGAGCGTAAAGATGGCGACCTTGACCGGGGTGCGGATATTTTGCCGGGCGTAGAACCCGGGGGCCAGCACCTTGACCAGAATCAAGCCGAGCAAACCCAGGCTGTAGGCCATCAGCGCGTCGCGCGTCATCCACACGTCATGGGCCCGGAATGCGCCGTAATGAAACAGCGTGGTGATGAGCGGCACGGCCAGAACGGCCAGCGCGGCGGCAGCGGGCAGGGCGAGCAGCAAGGTCAGGCGCAGCCCCCAGTCCAGCAGCTTCGAATACTCGACGGGAGTGTCATCCGCGTAATGTTTGGCGAGCGAGGGCAGCAGGATGGTGCCGAGCGCCACCCCCAACATGCCGGAGGGAAACTCCATCAGACGGTCGGCATAGTAGAGCCAGGACACGCTGCCGGTATCAAGGAAAGAGGCGAAGATGGTGTTGATGAGCAGGCTGATTTGCGCGACCGAAACGCCCAGCGTGGCGGGCGCCATCAGTCTGAGTATGCGTTTGAGCCCGGGGTCGGAAAATTTGAGTGTCGGGCGCGGCAACATGCCGAGCTTCTTCAAATGCGGCAGCATCCATCCCAACTGCAGTACGCCTCCCAGGGCGACGCCCCAACCCAGCGCCAGCACCGGCGGATTGAAATGCGGCGCCATCCAGAGCGCGGCGGCAATCATGGCCACATTCAGCAGCACCGGGGCGAAGGCTGGAACCGAGAAGCGGCTGTAAGTATTGAGAATGCCTGCCGCCAGGGCGACCAGCGAGATGAAAATGATATAGGGGAAGGTGATGCGCAGCAGGGTGACGGTCAGCGCAAACTTGTCCGGCTCGGCCAGGAATCCGGGCGCGCTGACATACGCCACCCAGGGCGCGCCGAGAATGCCGAGCAGGGCAACGGCGACCAATGCCAAAGTCAGTGCCGAGCCGACCTGATCGACCAGCGATTTTGTCGCCGCCTGCCCCTGCCGGTGCGAGTATTCCGCAAGGATGGGGACAAAGGCTTGAGAAAAAGCACCCTCGGCAAACAGGCGCCGCAGCAGATTGGGAATCTTGAAGGCGACAAAAAACGCATCGGTATAGAGTCCGGCACCGAAGGCGCGGGCGATGACGGTATCGCGCGCGAAGCCGAGAATGCGCGAGAGCAGGGTCATGCTGCTGACCGCAGCGAGGGCTTTGAGGAGATTCATGGCGGATAGACAATAAGCGAGCCGCATTGTGCGGGTCGTGGCCGGTCACTGCAAGTTGGCCAAACTTCAGCTTGCCACCGGGTCCGGTCTTCACTTATAATTTCGCGCTTCAGTGCATGGCCTCGTGAATGTTCAGGGGCGCTTTAGTCAAGATACAGGAGCAGAATTTATGGCGAACTCCGCCCAAGCGCGCAAGCGTGCCCGTCAAGCCGGTGAGCAGCGCGACCACAACATGAGCCAGCGTTCCACCCTGCGCACCGCGATCAAGAAAGTGCGCAAGGCGATCGACGCCGGCGACAAGGCTGCCGCGCAGACCCTGTTCCAGGCTTCCATGAGTGTGATCGACAGCATTGCCGACAAGAAGATTGTTCACAAGAACAAGGCCGCGCGTCACAAGAGCCGTCTCTCCGGTGCGATCAAGGCAATGGCCTCCTGATAGCAAGGCCGTCACACCGCTCATCACGCGCAAATAGACCCGCGCAAAAAAACGCCGCCGGATCCGTGACAGGATATGGCGGCGTTGTTTTATATCCAACCCGACAAAGTCAGTCGTCGTTCTCGGTCACCAGATCATTGCTTTTTGCGAAGGTTTGCAAGAACCGGTAAGCATTCGGGTTTTCGTTCTTTAACTGCTTGTCCACGATGACACAACTGATTCCGTCCAGCGTGGTGGGTTGGACGTGGGGCGAATAATTCATCCGGTTGTCGGGATCGATCACGGCAAACGCACCGGCCAGGCGATCGGCCCAGTCGCTGGGGCGAAACCGACCTCCCTGGCGGGTAATGCCGCGGATAATAAACACGCTGCTTGCAGGAATGTCGGCCATGGATGCGTTCTGGATGGATTCTGGCCGCGATTCTAGCACGCAGAGACTTCCGGCCTGCCGTCAGGCTCCCAGCAACTGTCCGTGTTCCCGCGTGTCGTGAAACCGCACACGCGGCCAGCGTTCCTGCGCCAGTGACAGATTCACTCTTGTATCCGCCAGATAGACCAGATTGCCGTCGACGTCCCGGGCCAGTCGCGCGCTGTTGGCGCGGATAAATTCGGCGAGATGCACTGCGTCGTCGCACGTCACCCAGCGCGCGGTGTGTATGCCGGCGCGCTCGAAGCTCGCGTCGACGCCGTACTCGGTGCGCAGGCGGTGTTCGACGACTTCGAACTGCAAAGTCCCGACCGCGCCGATCAGGAGGGCGCTGTCGACAAACGGCTCGAATACCTGCACCGCGCCTTCTTCGCCCAGCTCGCGCAGTCCCTTGTTCAATTGTTTGGCGCGCAGCGGGTCGCGCAGGCGCGGGCGGCTGAAGAGTTCGGGGGCAAAGTAGGGGATGCCCAGGAAGCGCAGCTTATCGCCTTCGGTCAGGGTGTCGCCGATCTGCAACTGGCCGTGGTTGTGGATGCCGATGATGTCGCCCGCGACCGCGTCGTCCATGCGTGCGCGTTCGTTGGCCATGAAGGTCACGGCGTTGGCGATCTTGATTTCCTTGCCGGTGCGGCGGTGGCGCACTTTCATGTTGGGCGAATAGCGCCCGGAACACACCCGGAAGAACGCGATGCGGTCGCGGTGTTGCGGATCCATATTGGCCTGGATCTTGAACACGAAGCCGGAAAATCCGGGCTCGTCAGGTTGTACTACGCGCTCGTGTGCGGCGCGTGGTTGCGGCGGCGGCGCCCAGTCGGACAGCGCACGCAGCACCTCGCGCACGCCGAAGTTGTTGATGGCGGAGCCGAAAAATACCGGCGTCTGTTTGCCCGCGAGAAAATCATCCCGATCAAAGCTCGCGCCCGCACCGCGCACCAATTCAATTTCGGACAGCAGGGTATCGGCTTCCAGCGGGAAGCGCTGTTTCAGCGCCTCCGCTCCCAGCCCTTGCAGCGACTCGAACTTCTGATCAGCGTTTTCTTCCCCGGCCTTGAAGCGCAGGATTTCATTGTTCAGCAGGTGATACACGCCCTGGAAGCGCTTGCCCATGCCGATCGGCCAGGTTACCGGCGCGCAATGGATTTTCAGGACGGACTCGATCTCGTCCAGCAATTCCAGAGGCTCGCGTACTTCGCGGTCGAGCTTGTTGATGAACGTGATGATGGGCGTGTCGCGCAGACGGCACACTTCCAGGAGCTTGATGGTCTGTTCTTCCACGCCCTTGGCCGCGTCCACCACCATGATGGCGGCATCCACCGCCGTCAGCACGCGATAGGTATCCTCGGAAAAATCCTTGTGTCCGGGCGTGTCGAGCAGGTTGAACACGCAGTCGCCGTGGGAAAACTGCATCACCGAACTCGCCACCGAAATGCCGCGCTCACGTTCCACCTCCATCCAGTCGGAAGTGGCATAGCGCCCGCTTTTACGCGCCTTCACCGTTCCCGCCATCTGAATTGCGCCGCCGAACAGAAGCAGCTTTTCCGTCAGCGTGGTTTTACCCGCATCCGGATGCGAGATGATGGCGAAAGTGCGGCGTCTGGCTACGTCGCGCGCCAAAGGCGTGGCGCCGGTTTGCGCCGGTGCGGTCTGGGTGGAGTCCATCGGGGAAGGTATGCGAGATGTTTCAGGCCGGTATTTTACAGGAGCCTTGTCAAGGGCAGTATTTTCACGGCATAACGCGCTCACTTACGAGAGGGTTCGTTGGCAACTGCGGCAAACAGCCCTAGATCGAAGCCGTCCCTCCTGTCGGGGTCCGCCACAGAGGGAGGCGACAAACTTCTGTAGGACAAACACCTACAACACAGGTTATGAAATCCTCACAGCAAACACAGCGATTGTCCGGATTTAGTAAGCGCTGTCTCTGCCGAGAATGTATTCACTGCACCGGGCAAACCATCCGGCGCCACCCATCGATGAATACGAAAAGAGGAATGCAATGAAACTGGATGAAATGCTGGCCGAAATGCGCGACGTGAATCTGAGCTATCTCCTGCTGGCTCAGAACATGATTCAACAGGATAAAACCACGGCAATTTTCCGGCTCGGAATCAGCCAGGAAATGGCGGATATCCTCGAAGACCTGACCTCCGCGCAGATACTGAAACTGGCGCGCTCCGGCATGATGGTTTCCCGTTTCCGTTTCGATGACGCCTCGATTCTGGGCATGTTGACCGACTACACCAAAGACCGTGCGCTGGCACAATCGCATGCCGCCATCCTGATGGCGGGTCAAGCGGTCGAAGCGTTTGCCTGATAGCCAGGCTGTTGTTTACAAAGGGGAAGATCATGGCCAAGAAAAGCCTGCTTTCAGAAGTCAGGGAAACACAACTTGCGATTGAGCTGATTCAGGCCGGCGCACGACCGCAGGTTCTGGAGTCGGAAATTTCCTTGTCGCGTGAACGACTCCTCAAACTGTACAAGGAAGTGAAAGGCGTATCCCCGCCCAAGGGCATGTTGCCATTTTCGACCGACTGGTTCCTGACCTGGTTGCCGAATGTGCATTCTTCATTGTTTATCAACATCCACCGATACATCACCAAGAACAGCGCGTGCTCGGGTGTCGAGGCGGTCCTGAAGAGCTATCACCTGTATCTCGAATATCTGATCAGCAACGAGCTTGAAGAAGTCCTGAGCTTTACCCGGGCCTGGACGCTGGTCCGGTTCTTCGACAGCCGCATGCTGCAAACCACGGCTTGCAGCAAGTGTGGCGGCCATTTCATTGTTCACCCCGATGACCTGCATGACCATTATCTCTGCGGGCTGTGCCACATGCCATCCCGCGCAGGAAAAACCAAAAAGTCGAGGGCCGCGGCCCAAGCCAGTCAGCAATTGCAATACACGGCGGCAGCGTAAGCCTCAATCGGGCAATGAGGTCACCGCCGGCCAGCGCCAAGGCGCTCCTGATCCAGGTGACTGCGTTATTGCTGGCCATGACCGGCATGGTGTTGCTCCGGAATCACACGGGCGCGCAACCGTCCCTGATACAGTCGGTCCTCGCCCAGGGAATATTGGCCGCCGCGATCAGCTTCTGGTGGAAGCTTCCTCTCTGGTGGACGCTGATTCAACTCATCTTCCTGCCTGCGATTGTTGCCGCGCTTGCGATGAAGCTCCCTCCGCAAACTTATTTCGTGGCATTTCTGGCGCTGCTCCTGATCTATTGGAATACGTTTCGAACCCAGGTTCCGCTCTATCTTTCGGGGCGCCGCGCCTGGCGATGCGTGGCCGGACAACTCCCGGATTCCGCGGCATTCCGTTTCATCGATCTTGGCAGCGGCCTGGGCGGCTTGCCCCTGTATCTGGAATCGGTCAGGCAGGCGGGGGAATATCACGGCGTTGAAGTCGCCCCGGCTCCCTGGTTGATAGGCCGGGTGCGGGCGGCCTTGTCCGGCAGCAAAGTTCAATTTCATCGCATGGATTACGGACGGATCAAGCTCGCGGATTACGACGTGGTTTTTGTATTTCTGTCTCCGGCGGCCATGGCCGGCATCTGGCGCAAGGCACGGGCGGAAATGCGCAGCGGAACTTTATTGCTCAGTCTGTCCTTCCCGGTGCCGGAGGCGCCCCCGAGTTTCACCGTCCAGGTTGCGAGCGGGGCGCGACACACCTTGTATGGCTGGAGGATGTAGTGCCCGGCTCATGCACGAGCACCCGATCAATCATGCATTGTCGAAAATGGCCAATGCATAGAATTTGCCATCGCAACATCAAGTTTTGACGGCGCAAGTCGAATCATCAGGATATGAACGCGCTGCAAGCGGAACCCCTCAGGGATGCGGGTTCATCACATGCCTCCAGCGCAGCGCTGCAATTTTTAAGGATGGTGAGCCGTGTTAGTCATCGTTGGATATGTCGTCGTTATGGCCGCCGTGTTCGGAGGCTTCGCCATGGCGGGCGGGCATCTGGCCGCGCTGCTTCAGCCGCTCGAGTTGCTGATGATAGGCGGCGGGGCGGGGGGCGCTTTCCTGGTCGGCAACAACGGCAAAGCGATCAAGTCCACGCTGAAATCCGTGCCCGGCATGTTCAAGGGCTCCAAATACACGCGGGCGCTGTACATGGATTTGATGGCGCTGTTATTCGAGTTGCTAAGCAAGGTACGGAAAGAAGGCCTGATGTCGATCGAGTCGGACGTCGACAACCCGGAAGCCAGCCCGCTTTTCTCCAAGTACCCGAATATTCTTGCCGATCATCACATCGTTGAATTCATGACCGACTATTTGCGGCTCATGGTCAGCGGCAGCATGAATGCGCTCGAAATCGAAAACCTCATGGACAACGAAATTGAAACGCATCATCACGAAGGCGAAGTCCCCGTCCATTGCATTTCAAAAATTGGGGATGGCCTGCCAGCCTTCGGCATCGTGGCGGCCGTGATGGGGGTGGTTCACACCATGGAATCGGTGGGATTGCCGCCCGCCGAACTGGGGATTCTGATTGCCCACGCGCTGGTAGGAACCTTTCTCGGCATTCTGCTGGCCTATGGTTTTGTCGGTCCGCTGTCCGGTTTGCTCGAGCAGAAGCTGCATGAATCCAGCAAGATGTTCCAGTGCGTGAAGGTGACCTTGCTGGCCAGCCTGAATGGGTACGCTCCGGCAATTGCGGTTGAATTCGGGCGCAAGGTTCTGTTCTCGACGGAGCGCCCGTCATTTCGCGAACTGGAAGAACATGTGAAGGGCGCGAAGTCCAGGTAAGTGCGGCGCGATGCCTGACCGGAAAACCACGCTTCCATGAGCGAAAAAGAAAAACCCATCGTTGTCGTCAGACGCATCAAGAAGGTTGCGGGCGGGCACCATGGCGGCGCATGGAAAATCGCTTATGCGGACTTTGTAACGGCCATGATGGCGTTCTTCCTGCTGATGTGGCTGCTGGGCTCGACCACGAAAGGTGACCTGAGCGGCATCTCCGACTATTTCAAGACACCGCTCAAGGTTGCCATGCAGGGAGGCTCCGGCAGCGGCGACAGCTCAAGCGTTATCAAGGGCGGCGGCACTGATCTGACACGCACCGCCGGCCAGGTCAAAAAGGGCCAGACCGAAGCGGAAAAGAAATCCTACAACCTGAAGGCGGCGCAGGCCGAACTGGAGCGTATCGAGGCCGAAAAACTCAAGCAATTGAAGGGCAGGATAGAAAGGGCGATAGACGCCAACCCCACGCTCAAGCAATTCAAACGGCAGTTGCTCCTGGACATCACCACGGAGGGATTGCGCATCCAGATCGTCGACGAGAAGAACCGCCCCATGTTTGAGCTGGCTCGCGCCGAACTGCAACCTTACACAAAAGAGATCCTGCATGAAATCGGGCGGGTTTTGAATGACGTTCCCAACCGGGTCAGCCTTTCCGGACACACGGACGCCAACCTCTACTCGAACGGCGGCAAGGGCTACAGCAACTGGGAGCTCTCCGCCGACCGGGCCAATGCCTCGCGCCGCGAACTTATCGTGGGCGGCATGGATGAGGCGAAAATGCTGCGTGTCGTGGGGCTGTCGTCCGCCGTGCTGTTCGACAAGGCCGATCCCTATAACCCGATCAATCGCCGTATCAGTATTATCGTCATGAACAAGCGCACGGAGGACGCCGTGAGCAAGGATGGCGGCACCGTCGATGTGAGCGGCGAAGACAAGGTAAAAGCCGAAGTGTCGGTCGCATTGTCAAAATGATGTGCGCTGTGCGCACCGGGAAATAACGGTGCGTATGACGCACCCTTCGAATTGAAGATGCTTCCGGTGTGAAGTGGAACAACACCTGCAAGCCGGCAGTGTTTCTAGAGCCTGAATTGGAGTGCTTATCCAGGCTTATTTCCCCGATTGCCCTTTCCCCGCTTCATCAATAATCCTCTTCATAAGGCAGTGTTCCCTGATCCGTTCGCGGCGACGGGGATGCGGATGCCGTGACAGATGGAGCAGGATGTGTCCGAGGCAAGCGATCTGGAACGAACCGAGCCAGCGTCCCCGAGGCGGCTGGAAAAAGCACGCGAGGAAGGGCAGGTAGTCCAGTCGCGCGAGCTCGCGACCTTCGTCGTGCTGATGGTTGGCGGCGGCACGCTGTGGACACTGGGAAACGCGCTCAGCACCGGCATGGCGCAGTTGGTGCGTTCCGGGATGATGTTCGATGCCTCCCTGATTGCCGACCCGGAACGGCTCATATCCAGGCTGTCGAGCCAGACCATGGAGGCGGTCACGGTTTTCGCGCCGCTCCTGCTGCTGCTGGTGGCGGCGGCGCTGGCTTCGCCCATGCTGCTGCGTGGCTGGCTGTTCAGCGCCAAGGCGGTCACGCCTGATTTCAATCGCCTCAACCCCCTGTCCGGGATCAAGCGCATGCTGTCGCTCAACGGCCTGGTCGAGCTGCTCAAAGCCATCGCCAAGGTCAGCCTGCTCGGTGCGGTTGCGGTCTGGCTGATCTGGAGCAGGCGCGAAACCATCTTCTCGCTGGGCATGGAAACCATTCCCGCGGCCACGCAGCACCTGGGGGACCTGATCGGCAGGGGATTTCTGCTGATCGCCGGAGCCATGATTTTTGTCGTCATTGCCGATGTGCCGTTTCAGCTCTGGAATCATCACAAGAAGCTGAAGATGACGAAGGAAGAGCTTCGCCAGGAAGCCCGCGAATCGGAGGGCGACCCACAACTGAAAGCGCGGATTCGCCAGCAGCAGCGGGAGATTTCCCGCCGCCGCATGATGGCCGAGATTCCCCACGCCGATGTGGTGGTGACCAACCCCACACACTATGCCGTTGCGCTGAAGTACAGCGACGGTGAAATGCGCGCCCCGCGCGTCGTGGCCAAGGGCGCGGATCGGGTTGCCGCAAGGATTCGTGAAATCGCGGCGGAGAACGGGGTGCCCACGCTTGAGGCGCCGCCCCTGGCGCGTGCGCTTTATCGGCACACCGATCTGGGCGACGAAATACCGGCGGCGCTGTATGCCGCGGTCGCCGAAGTGCTCGCCTATGTATTCCAGCTTCGCCACTACCGCAGTGCGGGGGGATACGCACCTTCAATGCCGGCGGACTTGCCGGTCCCGCGTGAGCTCGATCCGCAGCAGGTCACGTCATGATCACGGCGCTGAGACTCCCCGCTCTGGCAAAGAGCCTCGACCTGAAGTCGCTGGCAGGCCCGACATTCATCGTCATGATTCTGGCGATGCTGGTGCTGCCGCTGCCGCCGTTCCTGCTCGACATGCTGTTCACCTTCAATATCGCACTCTCCATCATGGTCCTGCTGGTGAGCCTGAACACGAAGAGAGCGCTGGATTTCGTGGCATTCCCGACCGTGTTGCTGGTCAGC
Organism: uncultured beta proteobacterium; assembly: GCA_963726485.1. GTDB lineage: Bacteria > Pseudomonadota > Gammaproteobacteria > Burkholderiales > Thiobacillaceae > Thiobacillus. The sequence goes on from CAVSCL010000014.1 coordinate 21,943, forward strand.
ACCCTGTTGCGGCTTTCCCTGAACGTGGCTTCGACCCGGGTGGTGCTGATGGAAGGGCATACCGGGCCGGGTGCGGCGGGCAAGGTCATCGAATCCTTCGGCCATTTTCTGGTGGGCGGCAATTACGCGGTGGGCATCGTTGTCTTTGTCATCCTGGTGGTCATCAACTTCGTCGTGATTACCAAGGGCGCCGGGCGCATTGCCGAGGTCAGCGCGCGCTTCACGCTGGATGCCATGCCAGGCAAGCAGATGGCCATCGATGCCGACCTGAATGCGGGTCTCATCGGCGAGGACGATGCGCGCAGGCGCCGGGCCGAAGTGGGACAGGAGGCCGATTTCTTCGGCTCCATGGACGGCGCCTCCAAATTTGTCCGCGGCGACGCCATCGCAGGAATTCTGATCCTGGTCATCAACGTGATCGGGGGCTTGATCATAGGCGTGTTGCAACATGATCTCGAACTGGCCGTCGCGGCCAGGAATTACACCCTGCTCGCGATTGGCGACGGCCTGGTGGCGCAGATTCCGGCGCTGGTGATCTCCATCGCGGCCGGCATGATCGTCAGCCGTGTCAGCACGGGAGAAGACGACGTCAGCAGCCAGATGTTCTCCAGTGTGTTCAACCGGCCGCAGGTTCTTTACATTACCGCGGCCATACTCGGAATGATGGGCATGACGCCGGGTATGCCCAATGTCGCGTTTCTCCTGATTGCCCTGGCGCTGGCGGCGCTGGCCTATAACAAGCAGCAGCGGCAAGCCAGGCCGCAGGAGGCGGCTCCGGTCGCCCCCGCGCAAGCCCAGGAAATTCAGGAAGCGAGCTGGTCGGACGTGGCGCCTGTGGATACGCTGGGTCTCGAAGTCGGATACCGGCTGATCCCGCTGGTCGACAACGCCGGAGACGGCGAGCTGATCCGGCGCATCAAGGGCATACGCAAGAAATTCGCGCGCGAAGTCGGCTTCCTGCCGCCATCGGTGCATATTCGCGACAATCTGGAGATGAGTCCGAGTGCCTACCGCATCACCCTCAAGGGGGTCGAGATCGGCTCAGGCGAAGTCAAGACCGGTCTGTTCATGGCCATCAACCCGGGCAACGTCAACGCAACATTGCCGGGCACGGCAACGCGCGATCCCGCGTTTGGACTGCCTGCCATATGGGTGGAGTCCGGCGTGCGCGAACAGGCTCAGGCGATGGGCTATACCGTGGTGGATGCGGGCACCGTGATCGCAACCCATCTCAATCATCTGGTCACGCTGCATGCCGCGGAACTGCTCGGCCGCCATGAGGTTCAGCAGTTGATGGATCATCTCACCAAGGAATCGCCCAAGCTGGTGGAGGAACTGGTCCCCAAGCTGATTCCGGTTTCGACGGTGCAAAAGGTATTGCAGAACCTGCTGGTGGAAGGCGTGCATATCCGTGATATGCGCACCATCATCGACAGTCTCACGGAGTATGCCGGCCGGATTCAGGATCCGCACGAGTTGACGGCGCTGGTTCGGGTCGCGCTGGGCCGCGCCATCGTGCAGCAGATCTTTGCGGGTGCGGCGCGAGCTTTCCGTGATCGCCCTGGATCAGAACCTGGAGCGGCTGCTGCTGCAGACGCTGCAGGGCGGCAGCGATTCCGCCAGCATGGAGCCAGGCCTGGCCGACACCCTGCTCGGGCAGACCGTGATCGCCACACAGCGGCAGGAAGCCCTGGGCTTGCCTGCCGTGCTGCTGGCGCCCGCCATACTCAGACCGCTGCTTGCCCGTTTTCTGCGCCGCACGGTTCCACAGCTCAAGGTGCTATCGCATGCCGAAGTGCCTGAAGGCAAAAATATCAAAGTCACTTCCACGGTAGGGGGATCACTATGAACCTTAGACGAATCGTTGCCAAAACCTCACGCGAGGCGATGCGCAAGTTGCGCGACGAGTTGGGCGCCGACGCGATCATTCTCTCCAACCGCCAGGTCGATGGCGGGGTGGAGATCATGGCGCTGCCGTCGGATGAGATCGCTGCGCTTGCGCCCCCGGCGATGGAGAAAAAGGCAGCCGCGCCGGAACCGGTCCCGCCCCCTGCTGCCGTGGTCGCCGAGCAGCCCGCCATGCCGCAGGCGGCGTTTGACGGCGCCGGGCTTGCCCAAAGCGTGATTGCCGAAATCAGGAACATGCAAAGCCGGCTGGAGACCCAGCTTGGCGAACTGGCATGGCGCGACCTGCCCCGCCGCGACCCTGGCCGCGCTTCGGTGGTGCGCGAGATGCTGGCAGCCGGCTTCAGCGCCGCGCTGGCAAGCAGGTGGTGGAACGGCTTCCCGAGGGCGACAGCGAACAGGCCTTGAGTTTCGCCAAGGCTGCACTGATCAAGAACCTGCAGGTGATCGGAAGTGAAACCGAAATGCTGGAGTCCGGCGGCGTGTTTGCGCTGATGGGTCCCACGGGCGCGGGCAAGACCACGACCACGGCCAAGCTGGCCGCGCGCTTCGTGGTGCGTCACGGCGCCGAGAAGCTGGCCTTGCTGACCACGGACAGCTACCGGATCGGCGGTCACGAGCAGCTCCGCATTTACGGCAAGATTCTCGGCGTCTCGGTGCATGCGGTAAGGGATGCCGCCGACCTTCGCATCGCGCTTTCCGAATTGCGCAACAAGCACACCGTTCTGATCGACACCGTGGGCATGAGTCAGCGCGACCAGGCGGTGGCGGAACAGGTGGAAATGCTGTGTCAGGCAGGGAAGCCGGTCAAACGCCTGTTGCTGTTGAACGCCACCAGCCACGGCGAGACCCTGAACGAAGTGGTACAGGCCTATCAGGCCAAGGGACTGGACGGCTGCATTCTGTCCAAGATCGACGAAGCGGCAAGCATGGGGCCGGCGCTGGATTGCGCGATCCGGCACCGGCTCACCGTGCATTACCTGTCCACCGGCCAGCGTGTGCCGGAAGACCTGCACGTCGCCAATCGCCAGTATCTGATTCACCGCGCTTTCAGGACCCGGCCGGAATCCTCTCCATTCAGGCTGGACGATTCCGAACTGCCGTATGTGCTGTCCGGCATGCATTCCGCGCCCGACTATCCGAGAGAAAGCGCGGTGGCCTTTGGATAAGTTCCTCACCGATCAGGCGGAAGGCCTGCGCCGGATGCTGGGGCAGGGCGGGCTTCAGGTCGTTACCGTCATGTCCGGGCAACGGCACGCGGGCAAGACCGCCGCCGTGGCGAATCTGGCCGTGGCCATCGCACGCTCGGGGCGGGACGTGCTCGTGCTCGATCAGGACACGAATGGCGCAGGCGCCTGCGCCGCCCTGGGCGTCACCCCGCGCCACGACCTGTCCGATGTCATCGCTCGCCGTTGTCCCCTGGACGACATCATTCTGACCAGCCGCGACGGGGTCCATGTGCTTCCCATCGGCGGCGGCTTTGAAACCTTCGGCAGGATGTCGGAAGGCGAGCAGCAATTGCTCGACCGGGAATTTGCCAGGTTGAGGAAATCGGTGGATGTGGTTCTGGTCGATACCACCGAAGACTGCAATCCTGCCGCGCTTCCCCTGGGACTGGCTTCTTCCGAAATTCTGGTGGTCCTGTCGGTCGAAACCGCATCCATTACCCGAAGCTATGGACTGGTGAAACGCCTGGCACAGGATTTCGGGAAGCGTCAATTCCATCTCCTTGTCAATCGCGCAGGTAAAGCCGAAGACGCACAGGCCATCGCTGCAAACTTCGTGCATACGGCCGAAACCTATCTGGGCGTATCGGTCGATTACCTGGGATTCATCCCCCAGGACGATCGCCTGAGTCAGGCGGGCAAGCTGCATCAGCCGGTCGCCGATGCCTACCCGGTTGCCGAGTCGACCCGACAGTTCCGCCGTCTTGCCGACGGATTATTGCGCTGGCCGCAAGCGGCGGGTTTCGGCGAGGCGGGTCTCGGCCAGATCGGCGGACTGATGCGGCGCCTGGTGCAGGGAAGCCGTCTTCTTGGCGCCTGCAGGAGGGTGTGAAGCCATGTATACCGCAGCCGGAACCATAGACAAGGACGATCTGCTGACGCGCTATATGCCCATGGTGAAGCGCATCGCGCATCACATGATGGGCAGATTGCCGGCCAGCGTCGAGGAAGACGACCTGGTTCAGGCCGGCATGATCGGCTTGCTCGATGCGATCAGCCGTTACGACGAAGCCCAGAGCGCGCAATTCGAAGCCTATGCGATCCAGCGCGTCCGGGGATCCATGATCGACGAACTGCGCCAGACCGACTGGGTTCCCAGAAGCGTACGCCAGTCCATGCGCAAGATCGAGAACACCATCGGCGCACTGCAAAACAAGCTGGGGCGGCCGCCCAAGGAAGCGGAAATCGCCGCTGCCATGAAAATTCCCCTGGCCGATTATCAGGACATGCTCGGTGATGCGCGCGGGCACCAGCTCGTCTATTTCGAGGACTTCGGAGAAGGCGACGACGATGAGTCCTTTCTTGACCAGCAACGCGCGGACGAATCCACCATGCCTGTTCCGCAGTTGCTCGATGCCAATCTTCGCGCCTGTCTTATCGCGGCCATCGAAGGCCTTCCGGAGCGCGAAAAACTCCTGATGTCGCTCTACTACGAACAGGAACTGAACCTGCGCGAGATCGGCGAGGTGTTTGAAGTGAGTGAGTCGCGTATCTGTCAGCTGCACAGTCAGGCGGTGGCGCGTCTGCGCAGCAAACTCAAGGAAGGTGCATGGATTACGGCAGCCTGATCGCGCTCGGGCTTGCCCTGGTCGCCATATTGGGGGGGCAGGCCATTGATGGCGGAAATATCAGCCTGTTTCTTCAGCCGGCGGCTTTCATGATCGTTGCCCTGGGGACGCTGGCGGCCGTGCTGCTGCAAAATCCCGCGAGTGTTTTCATGCAGGGAATCAAAATGGGCCGATGGGTCTTCCGTCCGCCCGACTCGGATATCAAGGCTGCCATCAGGAAATTGCTGGTCTGGTCCAACATCGTGCGTCAGGAAGGCCTGCTGGCTCTGGAGCGCCATATCGGGAGCGAACGCGACCCGTACCTGAAAAACGGGCTGCAATTGCTGGTCGACGGAACCGACCCGGTCAAATTGCGCGAAACCATGGAAGTCCAGATCACCGCTTTCGAAAACCAGGAATACCGGGCATCCCGGATCTGGGAGGCAGCGGGGGGCTATTCCCCGACACTGGGAATTATCGGCGCCGTCATGGGACTGATCCATGTGATGGAAAACTTGTCGGACCCGCACAAACTGGGCGGCGGCATTGCGGTGGCCTTTGTCGCGACCATCTACGGCGTGGGCCTGGCCAATCTGGTGTTTCTGCCGATCGCCAACAAACTGAAGCTGATCATCGCCCATCGCGTCAATGAGCGCGAGTTGATCTGCGACGGGCTGGCGGGCATTGCCCGGGGCGACAATCCGCGCGTCATCGAGCAGCGCCTGAAAGGCTATCTCCAGTCCCATGCGTAAAAGGCGGGAAAAATTCCCCCTCGATAATCATGAGCGCTGGCTGATTTCCTACGCGGATTTCATCACCCTGCTGTTCGCCTTTTTTGTGGTGATGTACGCCATATCGTCGGTCAATGAAAACAAGTACCGGATCGTGTCCGAATCGATCGAGATGTCCCTGGGAAAGATTCCCGTGGCTGCCGAACAATCCGCAACCCAGGCCGTGAAACTCTCGCCGGAGGTCAAGGAACTGATCCGCGCCAAGGAAGCGCAGCGTCATGAACAGGCACGGATGTCCGGCGTGGCGAACAATATTCTGGAGGTGATGTCGCCCCTGGCAAAGGAAGGAAAGGTCAGGGTTACGCAGAACCGGCGCGGCATCACGATAGAAATCAATGCCAATGTCCTGTTTCCGCCCGGCCGGGCGGACCTGCAAACAGAGTCGATCAAGGTCCTGGGCTCGGTGGCCGAAGTGCTGAGAAACGAGCCCTTCAATATCGAGATTGCCGGACACACGGACGATGTGCCCATCAGCAATTCGAGCTTTGCTTCCAACTGGGAACTGTCTTCGGTTCGCGCCTCCAGGGTGGTGCGTCTGTTCGCGGAAAGCGGCATCCAGGCGGCCCGTATGACCGCCATAGGCCGTGAATCCAGCCAGCCCATCGAAACCAACGCGACGCCCGAGGGCCGATCCAGAAACCGCAGAGTGGAGTTGATGATCCTGTCCAGCCAGCCCGATCCGGTGACCGAAATTCCCGTCAAGTCAGCGGGAGCCAGGCCGCAATAATTCTTGGTTACATTGGGTCAAAGGGATGGGTCAGAGGGGACGCTAGCCTCTGTTTATGCGAGCCTTTTGATATGCCCAGACTATCCAGAACGGTGTTTGCTGGTGTACCCCACCCCGTAACCCAGCGGGGCAACCGTCGCGAAGACATCTTTTTCACGGACGAAGATGGCGCAGCGTATTTGTCATGGCTCAAGGAATACAGCGAGAAATTTGAGGTTGAAATACTCGCTATTGCCTCATGACCAACCACACCCACCTGGTTGCCGTCCGGCAACTGACGACGGCCTGCACCGGGTGCTGAAGCCGCTGCATATGCGTTACGCCCAACGTATCAACCGTGCACGGGGTTGGAAAGGGCATCTGTGGCAAGGACGGCTTTTTTCATCGCCCCTGGACGAAGCCTATCTGTGGGCGGCGGTGCGCTACGTGGAACGCAACCCTGTCCGTGCCGGGATGGAGCGCCGCGCTGAGGATTACCGCTGGTCAAGTGCCGCTGCACATTGCGGCAAACGACCGGACGGGCTGTTGAATCCGGAATCAGATTGGAGCAAGCAATTTTCGGCGATGGAAGACTGGTCGGCCTGGCTTTCAGAGGGCGATGAAGCGGACGAAATCCAGATGCTGCGGCGAAATATCGATAGAGGACTACCCTGCGGTTCTGCAGACTTTGTTCAGGAACTGGGGAGGCGGGTAGGACGCCTGCTGGAATACCGTCCCCAAGGCCGACCTAAAAAGACCAACGATGACGAGTAAAAGGGGTAGCGCCCACTTTATTCGCTTATCGACAACCAGCAGTGGCCGTGGTGGTTTGAGGAAGCAACCGGCGGACGCTACTTCCTGGCGCCCGAGCGGAATCAGCGCGCGGCCACCTATCAGCACGATGTGCCGATGACAGTGCGCGCCGCAGGCAAGCACCGTCATCGAAGGACTTGGCGAATTCCGAATCGTGGACGAGGTGTACAACTTCATGTGGCGCTCGCCCAGAGCCGTGTGCTGCTGGAGTCCGATAAGCCGGAAGGCGAAAGAGCCGTGGCGTGGATCGGACCGTGGGAAAAATCGCGCGTGGTGGTGATTCAACCGGGGCACGGAAAGGAAGCGCACGAGAACGCGAGTTATCGCAAGCTGGTGCGCAACGCCATCGTCTGGACCGCGGAAAAATGACGGCTGGGGCAGTCGAAACCGACTGCCCCTCCTTCCGCCCTAAGGAATCGGCGTAGTGTCCAGGATATGGTCGATCGCGGCGCCGAGTACGTCCAACGTTTGCGGCGTTGCGTAGGGCCAGTCGCGCGTGTTGATTACGTACGCCCAATCCACACCGTCCCCGCGGGACTTGGCGAAGGAGGATGCTCCCGGCGTACTGCCCGACCGGGCCGAGTTAGCCGCCCGGGGGCCGTTGCCCCAGACTGCATGCAGGTGAATGAACTGGGTGAGTGCGTGGGCCGACGCGCCAGTTCCGTCGTTGGGATCACCGACCTCGTTGATTTCTCCATCGCCGCCATAAACATTCGGTATCCGCAAGGTAGAAGCCAGGTTTATCGGGTCGCCGCCGAACCCCGGGTCTTCGGCAATGGCCTGATGGGACGTGCGGTTTGCCGCCAGGGTGGGAAAGACCTCGACTTCCGTAATCCCCGCGCGGGTCCAGGAGTGCCTGCTTGACGTAGGCGAAATAGGTCATTCCGGTTACCTTTTCCACTACCGCGCCGGCGAGCAGATAACAGTAATTCGAATACTTGCTCTTCGCGCCCGGCGCAAAATCGAGCGGGCGAGCGTACATGTAGCGGGCGATATCGAGTTTGGTGACGGCATGGTTCAGGCCCAGGGAAATGGCTATTTCGCGCATGCGGTACGTCGGGTCGAAACCCGAACCCGTGTTGGTATCGTCGTATCCGGCCGTGTGATCGAGCAGTTGCTGGACGGTGATTTTGTCGCTCTGGGGATCGGCGGGGTTCGAAAAGCCGAGTAGCGGATACACCTTCGTCGTGGGCTTCAAATGATTCGGAACGGCGTCATAGAGCGCCTGAATCGCGCCTTCCAGAAACATCTTGCTGCAACTGGCCAACAGGAAGCGATCGGACGCCTTGGTGGCGCGGTAACCTGCTTCGGCCCACGTGTACGCCCTGTTGAATTTGGTTGTGCCGTTCTTGCCAACCGCCAACTGCGCCGCGCGCACACCGTTGGTTTGCATGAAGGTTTGCATGGCGTTATCGAGCGCGGAAAGGGCCGGAACGGAATTGCTGCCGTCGATGGACCACTCTCGCGCCAGCGGTATATCGCGCTGGGCGAAGATGGCGGCATATCGGGTGTTATTTCCCGAACCGCCGCCTTGCACGCAGATAGGATAGAAACCCAGGGCATTCTGCTTGTCGAACTCCTTCTGATAGGCGGCGGCGGTCAGGCCATGACGCGCCACCCAGGGTCCCACGACATCGTCTTTGAAAACGGAGCAGTAGACTTGGTCTCCCGCCAGCGCCACATAAGCGGGACGATAGCCGGCCAGCCGGTAACCCGCGTTTTGAGTCTCGGCATTAAATACTGTCTGGTAAGACGATGCCGTTTCGGCGGTGTGAAGATGACCTTTCACGTAGCCCGGGTTGGCGTGCCAGATAGCGGCATAACGGCGGTCGCCGGCAGTTCCATAGATGGCCACGGAACGCAGGATCATCTTCGAGTTCACGGCGGCTTGGTTCCGGTATTCGAAGGTGCCGACGGTGGCGGCGGGACCTGACACCATGCCGTGTCTCGCACTCCAGGCGCCGGCAATTCCCTTTTCAAAAACAGCCGCGAAAATCGCGTTGCTGATCGTTCCGGTGGCGGTGACCAGAACCGGAACGTATCCCTGTGCCGTTTGCGTATTGAAGAAGGTTTGATAGCCGGCGGCATCCACTCCGTGCACGGCCACCCATGCTGGCCCCGACCGCTTTATCCAGACAGCGGCATAGCGGGCGTCGTCCGGATCCCCGTAGACGCTGAGCGAGATAATCCGGTAACCCTGGCCGGCGAGTGTATTGAAGTGGGTTTGATGCTGGGCGCCAGTGACGCCGTGATATGCCTGAAACATTTCTGGGTTCCCTTCCTTTCCAGACTTGCTCTTGAGTGCGCGTGCGTTTGCACGTTTGGTTGAAAGTGTAACAACTCAGGTCTGCAGTTTAGATTCGGAAGACCCTGTACGCTGCACCGGCGAAGTGAAGGATAGGAAATCCAACCACCTTGTCAACCGCAGCCTAGCCCCACCATCCTAGCTCACCTCTGATTTCCGCCCCCGGCACCTCAAAACCCCACCCCAAACCACCACGCCAGCCCGACCTGGGGCCACAAGCGCCGTCATTTTGACGCAAACGCAACCCCGAGGCACGCGCTGCCCCCGACGAGCATCTCATCTCG
>CAVSCL010000015.1:0-4946 GCA_963726485.1 uncultured beta proteobacterium
CGCATCTCGCCTCCGCAGCGGGGACACAGCAAGGGGAGCACTTCGTAGATGCGGGCCAGCAGCAGCGCCCAGGCGTAGCGCGCCGCTTTGCGGTGGGGCGGCTCTTCCGTCTTCTCAGTGGGCTGTACCGGCTCGGCGCTCGGAGTGGGAACGGCAACCGCCGGAATGTTCTCTTCACGGAGCGGTCCGGCGGCCTACGCTTCGCGCGAATCCGCCCCGCAGCCCTTCATCCGGTTCCCCCCTCGTTCACCTCGTCGGTCCACACCTTGAAGCTTCGCAGGGTATTGGGACCGAAGGTGCTGCTGATGGCGACGTCGGCGGCGTCGCGGCCGCGGGCGATCAGAACGCGTCCGATGCGCGGGGTATTGTTGCGGGCATCAAAGGTGTACCAACGGCCGTCAAGGTAGGCCTCGAACCAGCCGGCGAAATCCATCGGGCCATAGGGCGGCGGCACGCCGATGTCGCCCAGGTAGCCGGTGCAGTAGCGTGCGGGGATGTTCATGCAGCGGCAGAACGCGATGGCGAGGTGCGCGTAATCACGGCACACGCCGGTCCTCTCCTGGAACGCCTCCCAGGCTGTCTTGGTGGGGCGCGCGTGCTGGTAGCCAAATGTGATATGCCGGTGGACAAAATCGCAGATCGCCTGGACGCGCCCCCATCCGGTCGGCGCGTTGCTGAACAGTTGCCATGCGGTCTCGGACAGGCGATCGGTCTCGCAATATCGGCTGCCCAGCAGGAACAGCAGGGTCTCGTCGGGCAAGTGTTCCACCGGCGTCTGACTCGCGTACGGGACGACAACATCCGGCAGGCCCGTATCCCTTACCAGCGCATCGGCGGACAGCCTGACCTGTCCCTGGGGTGCGACGATACGACTGCACCAGTTGCCAAAGCTGTCTCGATAGGCCGTGATCGGGACGGGCGGGTCGGCGATCAGGTGGTCGGGAATGATGATGTCGGAGACGCGCGTGTAGTGCACGCTCAAGGTCAGAATCATCGGGGTCGGCTGCGGGCAGTCGTAAATCAGTTCGTAGCCTATGCGGATCTTCATGGAGGGACTCCTGTTGACCGCCAGATCAGCACGGGGCGGACTCTGGCAGTTTGGTTTGCTGTGGTCGGGGCGGCTGCGTTGAAATTCCCCCCGCACCGCGGTTCGCAAGAACCGTGCACAGCGATTGAACGATTACCTTGCGCAGGGCAGTCCAATCTCGACCTGCCCGGATGACGTGCTTCTGGTTGACCTCCAGTTCGATGCCCACGTAGGCGTCGGCCTGGAAACACCGACGAAACCAGGCCGTCATGCCATCGCCTTTACCCGCATACGGGTAGTTGCGGCGAACGCTGAGAGCGGGCGCACACGTGTTGAGGGTCGCCTTCCAGCGCTCGCACAGATCCACCTCACCCGGTCGAGCTGGATCATAGAGCAGGCCGATATCAGCGCTTCGTGTCCTGCCGTCCAGCTCGGGCGTAAAGCTATGGGACGAAAGGTGGATGACCCGGCCGTGGTCCGCGATCGCCTGCCTGACCAGACGCTCGGCTTGCGCGCGATACGGATGGTAATGACGCTTCAATATCCGCTGACGCACCTCGGCAGGCGCTTTGCGGATCTCTTCGAAATGGAGACGCGGATGGCCGACAGACCGATTCAGGTCAACAAGCAGACGGCTTACGGTGGAGGCCACGAGCGGCGCTGCAAATGCCTTCGCCAGCGCTCTTGCCATGATCAGCGCGCCGGGGTCAAAGCCTCGGTGGGAGTCCAGCAGTGCCCGATGGGCGTGAAACAACTCGCGATACGGCTCGGGAATCCGGTTGCCGCCATGCTCGCAGGTGATCACCAGGCCAGCGCCTGCCAGGCCGTCACAGTGCGCTGTGCATCCATCCATCGCCGCATTCTCCGAGCGCATGTTCAGCGGGCCTTACCAGTCCAGGTCGGGCAGTCGGCTGAACACCTGCCGCGTGCCTTCAGTCCATTGCTGGCCGAGCGCACTGAAATACTCATCCCCCTCGTCGAAGCGCCGACGCATCCGCACTGCAAGACTGTCACGTTCATAGCAGATCAGATCGATCGGCATGCCGACGGACAAATTGCTGCGCATCGTTGAATCGTACGAGACCAGGACGCATTTTGCGGCATCGTTCAGCGCGGTCGACCGGGTAATGACCCTATCGACGATCGGCTTCCCATATTTGGTTTCTCCGGTTTGGAAATAGGGCGTCTCCACGCTGGCCTCGATGAAGTTGCCCTCAGCATAGATCCGGAAAAGGCGTGGCGGCTCACCCGCGATCTGGCCGCCAAGTATGAACGAAGCGTTGAAGCCAAGATCACTGGCTGCCAGGTGTTGGCCGTCGCGCCGATCGACGTCCCGCATTGCGTCCGACACCAGCATGGCGGCATCGAACATGGACTCCGCGCCCCATAAATGGGGCACCCCGTCCCGGGCGTTGCGCTGCCTCAGCAGGCTGATGACGGCCTGGGTCCCGGCCAGGTTGCCCGAACTTAAGAGAACGATGACCCGGTCACCCGCGCGTTCAAACACGGTCATCTTGCAGAAACTCGCAAAATTATCGACCCCGGCATGGGTACGCGAGTCCGACGCAAATACCAGTCCGGCGTCGAGCATGATGCCTATGCAGTAGGTCATGGTTGTATCTCTCCGTTCATCGTTTCAAGCGAAATCTCCAGTGTCATCAGATAGAGGCCTGTGTGCCGCCAGCGATTGACGCCCAACCCTGTACTCACACGGAACAGCACAAAAGCCGCGCAGTCCGGTTAGCGCAACGTGTGGTACGTCAAGGTCGCGTCACCGACCCGCTGACGATAGCCCAGTGGTTGATCGTGTAGTGCGCACGCCCGGCGATGACGGGCGTAGTGTTGTGGCTGAACACCACCTGCACCTGGACCCGATTCCCCAGGCTATCGACAGCGGCGCTGTCGATGGTTGTGGCCCAGCTGTTGCCCTGTCCGGTGTAGATGACCCCGTCAAGGTAGAGGGTGAAGTTCGGGGAGTTCGGGTTTGCGTACAGCATGACGGGAACGCCCGCATTGTTCGCCACCTGAGGATAGCAATACCGGTTGGCGTCGCAGCCAGAGCCGGTGAAGGTGATGGTTTCTGCGTGCGCGGCGAGGCTGGACAGGAGGGCGATGGTGGTGAGCAGGTTCTTCATGATCTCTCCAGCTCGGTTGTGGCGCCGGCATGGGTGGCGTCGTACCCGTTCGGAAATTATAGGGCGCGCTCAATTGCGCGGGCGAATCCTGTTTCGCAACCTGGCGTGCCGTGTTCAGCATCCTGATTATCAGCCTTGTGCGATGCCAACAGCTGCCTGCGGCCTGGATTTCGAGGCGCTGCGCGCGCGCCAGTGCGGCAGGGCCTATAGCGGGCAGGACCTGGAGTTTCTCCTGCGCCACTGCCGTGACGAAGCCTGGTCGCTGGCGCGCGCGCAATGCGAGCGCAACCTGGAGTTCCACGCATTGTGCTAACGGCCTGCATCATTTGACACCTGGTTAGGTCAGTTCTACGTTCCACCTTTGCGCTCAGCTAATCATCATTCAAATGCCTGGTCAATTCTCCGATTTCTACGACAGCCTCGATGCCGACCCGGCCAGGCGGGGCAAGCAGTTCGAGCACTTCGTCAAATGGTTCCTCAAAGCCGATCCAGAATGGGCGACGCAAGTTGACCAGGTGTGGCTGTGGGATGAATGGCCGGAACGCTGGGGTGCGGACTGCGGCGTTGACCTCGTGTTTCGCCACAAGAATGGCGAGAACTGGGGCGTGCAAGCCAAGTGCTATTCACCCGACTACGACATCACCAAACACGATGTCGATAAATTCCTCAGCGAATCGAACAGGCCAAGCATCCAGCACCGCCTGCTGATCGCCACCACCGACCGCATCGGCGGCAACGCCAGGCAAGTCTGCGATGCACAAGAAAAACCCGTCATACGGTTTCTGCTGTCCGACTTTGAACGTTCCGCGCTGGACTATCCCGCCAACTTTGCCGCACTCTCGCAAGGCAAGCGCAAAGCCCGTCCCACGCCGCGCGACCACCAGAACGAAGCCATCACCGCCGTTGCACAAGGGCTGCAAACCGCCGACCGTGGCCAGCTCATCATGGCCTGCGGCACCGGCAAAACTTACGTCACGCTGTGGATCAAGGAACATCTGGACGCGCAAACGACCCTGGTGCTGGTTCCGTCATTGGGGCTGCTGTCCCAGCTTCTGCGCGAATGGACATTCGCCGCCGCCACCCCGTTTGAAGTGCTGTGCGTCTGCTCGGATCAAACCGTCGGCACCAAGGGACACGACGAAGCCATCCACAGCGTGGCCGACCTGGCCTTTCCCGTCACCTCGGATGCCGACGAAGTAAAACGCTTTCTCAGCGGCGCAGGCAACCGCGTGGTTTTCGCAACCTACCAATCCTCCTCTGTCATCGCCGCCGCCCAAGCCGACCCAGCCATCCCCGCGTTTGATCTGGTCGTGGCGGACGAAGCCCACCGTTGCGCGGGCAAGGTCGGCAGCGACTTCACCGCCATCCTCGACAACGCGCAGATACGCAGCGCCAAGCGGCTATTCGCCACCGCCACCCCGCGCACCTACTCCAGCACCGTCCATAAAGCCGCCGAAGATCGCGGTGTCGAAGTGGTCGGCATGGATAACGCCGCCCTGTTTGGCGAAGTGCTGTATGCCCTGCCGTTTGGCAAAGCCATCGAGGCCAAACTGCTCACCGATTACCGCGTCGTCATCATCGGCGTGGACGACCCCACCATCGCGCAGTGGATCGCCAACCGCGAACTGGTCACCACCGGCACGGGCATCGAGACAGACAGCGAATCGCTCGCCGCCCAGATCGGCCTGCTCAAAGCCATCAAGGACTACGACCTCAAGCGCATCATCAGCTTCCACAGCCGCGTCAATCGCGCCGAAGCCTTCACCACCGACATCCGGCAAACC
>CAVSCL010000016.1:0-35180 GCA_963726485.1 uncultured beta proteobacterium
GGCGCATCGCGGCTTCCTGGGCGCGGTATACGCTACGGGCGAACCAGGCCGGGACGCTCATTTGAGTGCGAGCTCCGGCTGGGGCGTGTTTCTGGCTACAACGTCATCAAACGCTTGCAGCAATTGCGCCACGCGCTTGTCCCACTGGTTGGCCCGGGCGTAGTCAAGTATCGCGGCACGATCCCAGTCCTTGCACAAGCGCTTCATCCAGCGCCTGCTGGAGCGCGGCGGCATCGCCGAATGGCACGACGGCGCCGAGTTCAGGGCGGCACACCACTTCGGCATTGCCGCCGACGTCGGTCGTGACCACCGGCAGGCCGCAGGCCATGGCTTCGAGAAAGACATTGGCCCAGCCTTCGTTGCGGGTCGAAAGGACAAACACATCGGCGGCGGACAACGGCCATTTCAGCGATTCCGGCGGCAGCGCGCCGAGAAAATGCACACGCTCAAGCAATCCCAGCTGCGGCTGCCTGGCGTTGCAATTCCGCGCTCATGTCGCCCTCGGGGTTGGCGCCGCCGACGATGAGATAATGCAAATCCGGATGGCTATCGAGCAGGGCAGGCAGGCAATCGAGGACGCGGTGCATTCCCTTGCGTTCGACCAGTGCACCGACCGAAATCAGCACTTTGGCATTTTGAGGCAAGCCCAGTTGCTTGCGGGCTTCGAGCTTGTCCACCGGCGTGAAAGCATTCAAGATCAACCCCATTGCCGACCACTTCGGTTCTTTCAGCCGGCACGCCAAGGCTCAGGGCCAGTTGCCGCAGCGAATCGGATACCGAAAACACCCGGTTGACCGACTTGCAGGGTCCGCGCTATCCGCGACCGCAGACGGGGCTGCCGGCTGTGCGGCACTTCGGTGCCGCGCAGGGTGACGGTCACCGGCAGGCCCAGCCAGCGGCCAAGATGCGCCGCGGCGTCGCCGTCGGGGTAGGCGAAGTGGGCATCGATCAACTGGATGGCGTGCCGGCGTTGTAAACGTCGTACCGTCGAGTAACTGCACAACGCCATGGAGCAGGCCATCCAGCCAGCGCAACATGCCCGGGATCGACGAGAAAGCGCGGCCGATAAACATCGATTCCCTGCTGCTGTTCATGCCGCGGCGCGGCGGGCCGATAGTCCGGGCGCAACAACCGGATCAGGCCCTGCCCCGGAAACCAGGGCTGGGGTGATACGACGACCAGGGGAAGGTGGCGGGCGACGCGAAACATGCGCTCGCGTATGAACACCCCGGCATTGGGACGTTCCGGGCTGGGGAACAGGGAACTGAACACCAGAAGGCGCGGCTCAGCCAACGGGCACCTCCCGCATGCGCCCCGGGAGCGGGCCGTACACCTGACGATATCGCGCCACACTCGCCGCCCAGTTGCGTTCGGTCTCGACGAACTGCCGGGCATTCCTGCTGCATCGCAGTCCCAGCCCTGTTCGTGCTTCAGCAAGGCCACGACCTTGCTTGCCAGATCGCCGGTGTCGCCGGCGCGGAACAGCACGCCGGTCTTGCCGTCCCGGATCAGTTCCTTGTGGCCGCCCACGTCGGACGCGACCATCAGGCGTCCCTGCGCCATGGCTTCGAGCGGCTTCAGCGGCGTGACCAGTTCGGTCAGCCGCATGGAGTGGCGGGCATACACGAGCACGTCGATCAGGTCGTAATAGCGGTTGACTTCGGCGTGCGGCACGCGGCCGGTGAAGACGACGCGGTCTTTCAGGTCAAGCTCGCTCACCAGACTGCTTCGGAGATTGTCTTCCTGCGGCCCGCCGCCGACCAGCAACACCTTGACGTCGGGAATCTGTCCGAGTATGGCCGGCAGCGCGCGCAGCAGCAGATCGAGCCCTTCGTAGGCGTAGAACGAGCCGATGAAACCGAGCACCCGGCTGTTGCCCAGGCCCAGCTTGAGTTTCAGTTCCGGGTCGGCTTTGCCGCCGACGGCGAATTTGTCGATATCGACGGCGTTGGGGATGACGCGTGATCTTGTTCGGGGGGATGCCGCGCGCCACCAGATCGCCGCGCAGGCCTTCGCAAATCACGGTGACGGCATCGGCCTTCTTCACCGCCCAGGTTTCCAGCGCACGGGTCAGTTTGTAGCGCAGGCTGTCTTCCGATGTGCTGCCATGATCGACCGCGGCGTCTTCCCAGAAGGCGCGGATTTCATAGACCACCGGGATGCCCAGCTTGCGGCCGACGCGAATGGCGGGCACGGCATTCAGTACCGGCGAATGGGCGTGAATGACATCGGGATGAAGCTCGCGCGCAAGCTGCATGAGGCGTTTTTCGATCGCCGCCATGACGGCGAAGGGGTCGCCGCCCGGAAGTTTGGCCAGCGAGCCCGGCGGGCTTGGGCGTGCGGTAGAAATGCAGGCCGTCGGCATCTTCTTCCGCCACGTTCGCAGTTGATCTGCTTGGGGCCGGACAGATGAAAGGTGTCCCAGCCCATTTTCGCTGGTTGCGCAGGATGGCGGCACTGCGGAAGGTGTAGCCGGAATGCAGCGGCAGGGTGTGGTCGAAGACGTGCAGGATTTTCATGCCGCCTGCCGTTCCGTTTCAGCGATGCCCAGCACCTGCCCGAGGAAGGCGTCGAACATGAGCAGCGTCCACAGGGCAACGGAATAATCGCGGCGGCCGGACTGGTGCTGCTCGACCAGTTCGCGCAGATAATCGACATTGAACAGGCCGGTGGAAACCAGGCGCTCGCCCAGCACGGCATCGCGGATGGTGGCCGCCAGCGGGCCGCGAAACCAGGCAGTCGAGCGGCACGGCAAAGCCCATCTTCTTGCGGTAGAGCACGTCGTGCGGCAGATAGGGTTCCATGGCCTTCTTCAGCAGATATTTGCCCTCGGTGCCGCGCAGTTTCAGGTTCGACCGGCAGGCCGGACACCCAGCCCATCAACTCGTGATCGAGCAGCGGCTCGCGCACTTCCAGGGCGTGCGCCATGCTGGCGCGGTCGACCTTGGTGAGGATGTCGCCGACCAGGTAGGTCTTCATGTCGAGATACTGCACCAGCGAGAGCGGATCGTCGGTGGGTGCCACCGCGGCGTGGCGGCGCAGCACTTCCACCGCCTGATAGCCCTGCAGCTCGCGCTTGAATGACGGGCGAGAACAGGCGCGTCGCGCTGCGCATCGGAGAGCAGCGACACGCCGTGGAAATAGCCTGCCACGGTGTCGCGCGCCAGGGCTTCGAACGTGGTCTTGGCGCGGAACACCTTGGGCGCCCAGTCGGCCTTGGGATAGAGTTTGCCGAGCGCGCCGAACATCGGCCGGCGCAGCAGCAGCGGCATCGCCGAACGCATGCGTTCCTCATAGCGGAACCAGCGATAGCGGCGGTAACCGGCGAAATGTTCGTCGCCGCCGTCGCCGGACAAGGCGACTTTCACATGCTTCCTCGCCAGTTCGCAGACCCGGTAGGTCGGCAGGGCGGACGAGTCGGCATAGGGCTCGTCGTAAACCTGGGCGAGCTTCGACGACCAGACCGAAATCGTCGCTTTCGACCGTCTCGACCGAGTGGCGGGTCTTGTACCGGTCGGCGACCTGTTGCGCGAATTCGGATTCGTTGTAGGCCGGGTCGTCGAAAACGCGATCGAGCAGGTGTTCACCGGGCTCTTCGACTGCGTGGCCATCATCGCCACCACCGCGCTGGAATCGACGCCGCCGGAAAGGAAAGCGCCCAGCGGCACATCGGCAATCATGCGCAGGCGGATGGATTCTTCAGCCGCGCGACCAGTTCGTCCATCGCGCTCGGCCTCGGACGCCACCTGCACCGGGGTGAACGGAATGTCCCAGTATTGTTGCGGCAGGGCGCGCGCCTCGCCGCGTCTCAGGGTAAGCGTAAAATCCGGGCGGCAGTTTGTTGGCGCCGCTGAAGATGGTGCGCGGCTCCGGCACGTAGCCGTAGGCGAAATACTCCTCGACCGCCAGGGGATCGATGATCGCGCGCGCAAGCCGGGATGCACCATCAGCGATTTCAGTTCGGAGCCGAAAATGAACTGGCCGTCGTCAAGAAAGGCGTAATACAGCGGCTTCACGCCGAAGCGGTCACGCACCAGAAACAGGGTCTCCCGGTTGCGATCCCACAGGGCGAAGGCGAACATGCCGCGAAAACGCGCAACGCAGGCCTCGCCCCAGGCTTCCCAGGCATGGACGATGACTTCGGTGTCGGAATGGGTGCGGAAGGTGTGGCCCAGCGCCTGCAACTCCGGCACCAGTTCCTGGAAATTGTAGATTTCGCCGTTGAACACGACGACCACGCTGCCGTCTTCGTTGAACAGCGGCTGCTGGCCGGTCGAAAGGTCGATGATGGACAGGCGCCGATGCCCCAGACCGACGCCCGGCTCCAGATGCAGGCCGCCTTCGTCCGGGCCGCGATGGAACTGGGTTTCGTTCATGCGATGCAGCAGATCACGGGGAATCTCGCGCGAGTCGCGTGTATCAAATATTCCGGTTATGCCGCACATATGCCTGGTTTCGTTTGATTTTGTCCGCGACGGAATACACCTTCCGTCCGGTGGACTCATGATTATGCACTGTCAACAATGGCCCGTTCATTCCTGCCGATATCCCGGTTCTATTGACGGTGTCCCGTCAGTGCCCTCTGCCTTGGAGCCTGCCGGACTCCCAGCGCCTGCTCGTACACACCCATATAAGCCCCGGCCATGGCGGGAATGCTGAAGCGGGCTTCCACCCGCCTGCGCGCTTCGCCGCCCTGGCGCGCGACCCGCGCCGGGTCTTCCAGATAGCGCAGCAAGGCCTGTGCCATGCCCGCCGCGTCGCCTGCCGCCACCAGGCAGCCGTTGGCGGCGTCTTCCACCAGTTCGATATTGCCCCCCACCCGGGTCGCGATCACCGGCAGGCCGGATGCCTGGGCTTCGAGGATGGTGTTGGAAATCCCCTCATTGAGCGAGGGCAGCACGAACACATCCAGCGCGCGCATGATGTCCGCGATGTCGTGGCGTTCGCCGGGCAGCCAGGCCAGCCCGGCGAGGCCGGCCTCGCTCAGTAGTCGCAGGCAGGGCTGGCGCGCCACGCCCTCCCCCACGATAACCAGGCGGGCGCGGTGTTTCGCTTCGGGATTATCCTGCACCAGCCGGATAAAAGCGCGCGTCAGCGTCGGGTAATCCTTGACCTCGGCCATGCGCCCGACCGAGCCGAACACCACGCTATCCGCCGCGGCAAAGCCGGGTGGCAGCACGGCAGGCCGCTCCCCGCCACGCGGATGAAATTTCACGCAATCCACGCCATTGTAGATCTGATGAATCTTTCGCTCGGGCACGCGCACGGTGTCGCGCAACCAGCCGGCCAGATCGCGGCTCACCGCGATGTAGTGTGAGACGAAAGGCTGCGCGGCGCGGCGCAGCAGGTTGTATTTGCGGTTCTGCCCGTAAAGGTCGAACACATCCCGGCCATGTTCGCCATGCACGGTGGCGCGCACCCCGGCGGCGGCGGCGACGAACTGCGCCTCCAGCGCGGACAGATTGCGGGTATGAAACAGATCGGGTTTGAGCCGGCGCAGCAGTTTCCACAGGCGCGGCACCCAGGAAAAGTCGTGCCCGGGCCGCTTGTTCAGGGCGTAAAAATCGACCGGCTGCGCGCTAATGCGCTGGCGAAAATCCGTGTAATCGGTCAGGCAGACGACCACATGCCGGAAGCGTTCAGGCGGCATGGCATTGAACAGGTTGACCATGCCGTTTTCCATGCCCCCGGTGTCGAAATGGTGGACGACATGCACCACCAGGGCAGGATTCACTTTCCGGAAACCTGTCTGATCGCCCGCTCAATGGCGGCCTCGTTATCCTGAATGAAGCGCGCAAGCACCTTCGCGGCCTGGGCCGGGCTCTCCTCGTAGGGGGCCGCGATCAGGACGGATGCGCCATCGTCGCGGCTCAGGCGCAAGCGATCGGTCGCCAGCACCAGTTTGGCATAGTAATCACTGACGCTATGACGCCCGTCTATCACATTCCACTGCCACACCAGCAGGCGCTGCCCGCTGGTGGATTTGAGCTTGGCCTGCCGTACCTGGCGCGGCTGACCGGCGACGTCCACCGTCGTCTGGCTCTCGCCGACGTTGGACCACACCGGATGTTTCTGCCGGATCATGAAATTCTGCGAGTTGATCAGTTCCGCATCCTGGCGCTGGGTGGCGTAGTAATTGACTTCGAGCAATACGCGCTGTGACCCCTGCGCAAAGCCCGAGCGGAACTGGCGATCGGCGCCGGTCCAGTGCGGGATCCAGTCGGTGAATGCGGCTTCCTGCCGCCAGCCTGGTCCGGCTTCAACCGCAAGGCCCGGCATGGCGGGAATGGCCCGCTGATCAAGGTACGCGGCATAAGCCGGCCACAACGCGGCAACCAGCAGCACGGCCAGGGCCATGGGCAGCAGGTCGCGCGAAATCCGGACGTCGCCTTGCCCCGCTTGCACGAGGACCTTCTGTTGCTCCATTTCGGGTTCGTCTTCGCGCCAGAAACTGCCGATCCAGAACAGCAGCATCATGACGATGCCGAACAACACCCAGCCGTAAATGTAAGTGATCGACTCCCAGCGCCAGCTTCATGTCGGACAGGTGCGCGATCATCACGATCATGTAGGCGCGCCCACCGTTGGCGAAGACCGGCACGATGAACGCAGCCAGCGTGAACAGGGCGCGCCGCTTCCATGAACGATAGGTCAGATAGGCATACAGACAGCCCAGCGTGACCGAGGCAATCAGATAGCGCAGCCCGGAACAGCCTTCCACCACCGACCAGTCGCCGCTGGGGATGCTGAAGAAGGTCCCCTCCCGATACACCGGTATGCCGGTGAGTTGCAGCGCTGCGACGGTGAAATTGGCGGTGAATTCCATCAGCGGCGGAATCAGGAATTCGCCCACGGGCACGGCAAAGAACAGAAACATCAGCGGGAAAAGCAATGCCCACACGACCTGCTTGCCCAGCACCGCCCATACGGCGGCAATCAGCATGGCGATAAAGGCATACTGCGCCACCACGTTGACGCTGCCCGCATCGGCGAACAGCCAGGCTGCGCCTGCCAGCGCCAGCATCACCAGGCCACGCCAATCGGACTGGGGAAGCAGCCGGGAAAGTTGCTCGCGCCGGCCCCAGATCAGCCAGGCGCTGATGGGAAAAATGAGAAAGCCGTGGGTGAAGGTTTCGGAACGCTCCCATACTTCGACCATCGAATACAGCGTGGGCCAGAACAGGCCGGCCAGTATGATCAGCAAACCCAGGGTGAGTGGGGTGGCAAGCCGCCAAATGGAATACTCGGTCATGGGAAGGGAGTCGGACAAGGCATTCATGCGGGATGGATCTCCATGCTGTCCGGGAGGGGCTGCCCGGACGTCAATACATTCGTATGGGGGGCGGGTTCGAGCAAGCCATCCACCACGGACAGATTGCGATCCCAGTTGTAGTCGGTAAGGATGCGGGCCCGGGCGGCCTCGCCCATGGCCCTATTGCGGCTCTGCATTTGCGCCAGCACCGCCGCGGCAAATTCGGCTTCGTCCGCCGCGAGCACGAACTCCTGCCCGGCGCGGGCACGTATGCCTTCCGCTGCCTGGGGACTCGCCACCACCGGGCGCGCCATGGCCATCGCCTCCAGCACCTTGTTCTGCACGCCGCGCGCGATACGCAGCGGCGCCACGCAACAGGCCGCGTGGGCCAGATAGGGGCGCACATCCGGCACCGCGCCGGTGACTGTAACGCCAGGCTGGCGCGCCAATGCCAGCACCGCTTGCGTGGGGCGGCTGCCGACGACGGTGAATTGCGCTGCCGGCATTTTGTCGCGAATGGCGGGAAATATCCGGTCGGCAAACCAGGTGACCGCGTCGATATTCGGCCAGTAATCCATGGCGCCGGTAAAAACGATGGCACTCACGCTGGGTGCATAAGGGTTGGCGTAATCGCGCTCGGGCGAGAAATAGTCTGCATCCACCCCATTCTCGAACGCGCCGATTTTGTGCCGGGCAAGCGGCGCACGCTGCTGCAACAGTTTCGCTTCTTCGTTGGACACCAGTACGGTGGCGTCAAATTCCTGCGCCACACGCGCTTCCCACGCCGCCAGTTTTTCGCCTTCGCGGGCATACAGCCAGGACAGCGGCCAGGCCTGGGCAGACGCATATTGGGTCCACTTCTCGGAATCGACATCCACCATGTCCATGACCGTTGTCTTCAGACCACGCGGCATGAATTGCGCCATCGCCGAAGAAAAGCCCACCCCGCGCGTGACCTTGTTTTGCTCGGCCAACTGATGTGCCCATTGCTTCAATTCCGCATTGCGGTAATAGGGCAGGGTCAGCGCCTCGCCGGTCAGCAGGCCGGACAGACTCGCAAGCCTGCCGCGGCGTGAATGCAAGGGCAGCAATTTGATGTCCGCGCAGTAGGGCTTGAGGGCATCGGCATGCTGCCAGTCATCCGGGTCGTCCACAAACGCGCCGAGATAAATGGCATGGCGTTTGGCGAGATGTCGCAATAGATGGAACGAGCGTATCTTGTCGCCCTTGTTGGGCGGATACGGGATGCGGTGCGCAAGAAACAGCAGGCCTTCCATGTCACCCCAGGTTTTTCACGATATGCGGCCCGATCAGGTTGGCCATGGCCAGCGGCATGCGCTTCCATGCCTTGATGAACAGGCTGTACTTGGGGTTGAGCGGGTTGATCTCGGGCACTGCGGTATCCGCCACCAGAAAATATTCGTAATGCAGCGGCGCGGGTTCGAAACCCCAGTTTTTCTTGAAATCGAAGGAACCGGTGCCCTGCTTGCTGCGGCCGTAATCAAACACCTTGAGACCGCGCTCGCAGGCGCGCCGCATGAGATCCCAGTACATGAAGTCGTTGCCCGCCACCGCGCGCGCGGCATCGACCCCGCCGCCGTAATACGGCAGCACCTGGTCGCGAAAATAAAACGACAGCACGCTGGATATCACCTGGCCGTCCAGGGTGATGGTCAGCACTTCGCAGTCGTCGCCGAATTCTTCCTTCAGCAGGCGGAAATAGCTGCGCGAGAAAACCGGCGTGCCGAGCCGGTGCACGCTGCTGGAATAGGCATGAAAAAACCGCCCGGTGTCGCGGTCGATCTCGCCCGTGAGCCCGGCCTTGATGCCCTTGCGCACCATGGCGCGCTGCTTGCGCGGAATGGCGTTCATGTTCTGCTCGATTTCGGGCTCGATGGGTTTTCTGAAGGTGACGTACAAGTCCTTGGCCGGCCAGTCGCCGTGTTGCGCGCACAGGTTGCGATATTCCAGCGCGCCCACGTTCAATTGCCGCGCCAGTGTCTGCGCCGCCTGGTCCAGCGCGGCAAACGCGGCATCGTGATCGGCGACGATGCCGCCATAAGCGCAAAAAGGCAGGGACGACAGGCTGTGTCCGAACAGGCGGCTCCTGATTTGCGCCAGCGGCAGTACGCCGACGATGGCGCCATTCTGCTCGGCGTAGAGGAAGTGGGTACGGTGGCCAAAGGCTCGCTCGATCACACGCCGCCAGCCGGCGCGGTGGAAGAAGCTGGCTTCGGGATGCGCCAGCACATAGGCGTCCCAGCGCAGCGCATCTCCGGCTTGCAGTTTGCCAATCCTGACTTCGCCTTCGTGCGGGGCAGCCTGTTCAGCGAGCACGGCCTGAGAGGACATCATGTTCATTGGGCTTCCAGATAGACACGGTCAACGCGATCCCACTCGAAATCGGACAGCAGCTTACGCAGTCTGCCCGGCATGCGTTGCAAATTGACATAGTGGCGGAAACGGGTTTTGGCGCTCAGACCGGACTGCCGCGGCTGCTCGTGATCGACTTCCCAGGGATGGAAATAGAACATGCACGGCGCCTGATCCTGATGGTTGACGCGGCGCAGCATCCAGCGCGATACCCCATAAGGCAACAGGCGAAACCAGCCGCCGCCGGCGGCAGGCAGATTGCGGCCAAACAGCGGCAAGGTCGTAGGCGGCAATTCGAGTATGCCGGATGCGCCATTGGGCCGGTTGGGGAAAGCGCGGCGCATCCGGCATGCCGTAATGGTCGTGGTGCACCGGGTAGATGCTGGAGCTATACAGATAACCCGCCTGTTCCAGTTCCGTCACCGCCCACCAGTTGTTCCGGTTGATGGAAAAACTGGGCGCGCGGTAGCCTTTGACCGCCACGCCGCCCAGGTCTTCCAGCAGGTGTTTGGCGCGGGTGATGTCCTGCCTGAATTCGGCAGGCGTCAGATCGCTGGCGCGTTGGTGGCCGTAGCCGTGGCTGGCCAGCTCGTGGCCGCCGTCGATGATGCGGCGCACCACCTGCGGATAACGCTCGGCGATCCAGCCGAGGGTGAAGAAAGTGGCTTTGGCGTTGGCCTCGTCGAGCAGCCCCAGGATCAGGTCCATATTGCGCTCGACCCGGCAGGGCATCGCCTCCCAGTCATCGCGGCGGATATGCGGCGCGAAGGCCGATACCTGGAAATAATCCTCGACATCGATCGACATCGCGTTCTTCATCAGGCTGGCCTCCCAATCAATCGGTTTGGGCATGAGCATTTGCTCCCTCGCCCGCTTGCGGGAGAGGGTTGGGGTGAGGGGGCGAAGCCATCGGTTTGGGCATGGCCTTTGCTCCCTCGCCCGCTTGCGGGACATACGACTTCGCGGGCTTCAGCCCCCGAAGGGGTAAAGGCTTGGGGTGAGGGAAGACGAACCGGGTACGGGGACGATCATGCGAAGCGACGCAGCGCGCCATGTTCGTTCTGCCTGGGCAGCCAGTCATGCAGGGTCTGTGCGATACGCGTCGCCGCTCTGCCGTCCCAGTATTCTGGAATCCGCCCGGCTTTGCCGCCGCCTGCCATCACCTCGGAGAATGCGGCGCGAATGGCCTGCGGATCGGGACCCACCAGCGTGTTGGTGCCTTCGGTGAGGGTAATGGGGCGCTCGGTATTCTCACGCAGGGTCAGGCAGGGCACACCCAGCGCGGTGGTTTCTTCCTGTATGCCTCCGGAATCGGTCAACACCAGCTTGGCATCGCGCATGAGGCCCAGCATTTCCAGATAGCCCACCGGCGGCAGAATCCGCAAGCCATCCAGCATGGGCGTCAGGGCGAATTTTTCGATGTTGCCGCGGGTGCGCGGATGCAGCGGCAGGACGACCGGCAGGGTGCGGTTGATTTCCGCCACCACCTCCAGCAGGGCGCGCAAGGTGTCGCGATCATCGACATTGGAGGGCCGATGCAGGGTAAGCACGGCATACTGCGGCAGTGCCTGCCCCAGAGTCACATGGCTGGGTATGGCGCGCGCCAGATTGCGATGCAGGGTGTCGATCATGACATTGCCGACGAAGCGGACGCGCGCCGGGTCTATGCCCTCGCGCTCCAGATTGGCGAGTGCGCTGCGTTCGGTGATGAACAGGAGGTCGGAAATCTGGTCGGTCAGCACGCGGTTGATTTCTTCCGGCATGGAGCGATCGAAGCTGCGCAGGCCGGCTTCGACGTGAATCACGCGCACCCCGCGTTTGGCGGCGACCAGCGCGCAAGCGATCGTGGAATTGACATCGCCCACCACCAGCACGGATTGCGGTTGCACCCGCTCCAGTACCGGCTCAAAGCGCCTCATCACTTCGGCGGTCTGCACGGCATGGCTTGCCGGAACCCACCTCCAGGTGATGATCGGGGCGCGGAATGCCAAGGTCGGCGAAAAAGCTGTCGTTCATCGCTTCGTCGTAATGCTGGCCGGTGTGCAGCAACTGTGCCGCAATCCCCGCCTCGGCAAAAGCCGCCATGATCGGCGCAATTTTCATGAAGTTGGGACGCGCGCCCACGACACACAATACCTGGGTCATCGTGGCCGCCTTCAGTTCAGAGGGTTAACCTGAACATCGCGAAGCGATACGCCCCCCTCGCCCGCAGCGTGGCTGAGGGCAGGGGGCGAGATGGAGAATGTTCGGAGCACGCTCCGCGTCCATCGAGGGATTCCGTCGTACAAGCCGGAACGCGCCCTGCAAGGGAGGGATCGGACACGACGAGAAGCGATGTTCATGATGCGGAGCGGCGATTCTCGCCATGTCCGTCAGGCGCGCCTGCCTGCCCGTCAGCAGTGTCGGTCTGCATCTGACGCTCGCTCACGGCAAAAAGTATCTTGCGGACTATGGGCAGGATGCGGTTCACCGAGCGCTCCATCTGCTCGATGCGCTGGTTCAGACGCAAGCTGTCCGCGGTATGCAGCCCGCCTACGGCGTGGGGTACGCCATTAAGCCCGGTCTCGCCCCGGAAATCCTGATGCGCCACTTCACTTCTCAGGTCGGTGATGACTTCGCTCACTTCGTTTTCGCCGAAACGGCTTTTCTCCTCCAGGAATCCGAACAGCAGCAGGCGATCGCAGAAGGTATTGATGCGGCGCGGAATCCCGCCGGAGAAACGATGGATTGCCGCATAGGCTTCTTCATCGAACGAAGGATTGCCCTGCCAGCCGACCGTGCGCAGGCGATGCTCGATGTAACCTTGCGTCTCCTCGCTGTCGAGCGGCCCCAGATGATAGGACGCCACGACACGCTGTCTCAGCTGCTGCATGTCCGGACTTTGCAGGATGCCGCGAAACTCCGGCTGCCCCAGAAGAAAGGTCTGGATCAGTGAGCGCTCATTGTTCTGGAAGTTGGACAGCATGCGCAATTCTTCCACTGCGCGCGGAGTCAGATTCTGCGCTTCATCCACCACCAGCAGGGCGCGCTTGCCCTGGCGTGTGGCCGCGGCAAGGAAATCTTCCAGATTCTTCAGCAGCGCCGACTTGTTGATCCCTTCGTGCTCCAGACCAAATGAGGCCGACACGCTGCGCAAGGTATCTTCGGCATCCAGCTGGGTGGATACCAGTTGCGCCGCCACCAGATTCTGCGAATCCAGCTGGCGAAACAGATTGCGCACCAGCGTGGTCTTGCCGGCGCCGACTTCTCCGGTGATGACAATGAAGCCCTCGCCCAGCGACAGGCCGTAATCCAGATAGGCCATTGCCCGCTTGTGTCCCTTGGAACCGAAGAAGAAACGCGGATCGGGGCTGAGCTGAAAGGGCTTGGCGCTAAAACGATAATAGTCTTCGTACATGCGGATTCCGTTGATTGGGTGCTGATGCGGGTCAGCTTGCCTATAGATCAAGCAATGGCCATGCCACGCCCGGGAGGCAATCAGAAGGTCATGCTGGCAGAGGCCGTAATGATGTTTTCGTCATAACTGTTGGCGGGAACGTTCGAATCCTGTTTCAGGTGTTGAAGGATCAACGCACCCGACAGGTCGCGACCGAACTGATGGCTGACGCCCAGACTGGCGGTGTAGTAATCGGTATTCTCTGCTGATCGCCGTCCCCGACAATCGCGCGGGAACCTGGCTATTGGTGTATCCCAGACCGGCATTCAGGGTGGTATGCGGCTGCAGGTTGTATCCGTAGGTTGCGTTGATGCCCCAGGTTTCGTCCTCGGGCTCCCCCACAAGCTGCAGGTATTGCCTGCGCGTATTGAACACGCTTAATCCCAGGCTGGTTCTACGCTTTGACCAGGCCACACCGCCTTGCAAGGACTTGCTGAGATAAACCCCGTTGGCCAGGCCAACCGGCGCGGTGCCTATGGGCGCAGTTCCCTGTATGACGCAATTCGTCTGACCTGCAGGCGGCATCACGGCGTCTCCATAAAACAGCCCGCCGTCACAGCTCCACACATACAACAAATCTGTATTGAGCAACTGCTGGGAAATATCGCTCACCCCATCGTTGTAGCTCGCTGTCCAGACCGAATGATGGGACCGGTAATTGAAATTGAGGCCGTAGGTGCGACCGGTATAGCTCTCGCCAATCGATGCCTCGAGATTGGTGCGTCTATTGGGCGTCCAGCCAAATCCTGCCGGTCCAGTAGCTGCCACTGACGTCAGCGCCGGGGGCCGCCGTTGCGTAGTCATTCTTGTCGTACCCCACTGTGCCCAATAAGCGGAATTGACGCGTCAGCGCATAGCCCAGATTGGCGCCATAGCTCTCGAAGCTGACATTATCGCTGTTCTGGACAATCGCGTTCTGATAGGAGTAATTCAGCCCCCAGGAGAGTTTGCTGAACTCGGTGCCGCTGGTAAGGCTCGCATTGATCGTACTCGCGTTGATGTCATTGAAGGCGCTGTCCTGGAAAAGCGCGCCTGACTGACTATAGCGAACCATTCCCTCGGCAAAGTTGCCGAAGCGGTGCTTAATGATAGGGGCTGATCGAATAGGTGCCGGTTGGTGTGCGGTTGCTGCTGTTGATTGCGGTATCGACCCGGGAACCGGTAAGCGAAATCAGTTGCTGCGAAATACCCGCAGTGGCGTCGATGAACAGGAAATCCTCGATCAGTTCGGCGTTGCCGATGGCACTCAGGTTCTGCATAGAACTCGTTGTCGAGGTTTTCACCGAAACGGGCTACGCCGGTCACGCCATAGTTCATGCCGACCCGCAACCGGCGAGAGCCTTCCGAATACAGGCTGAATCCCGGCGTCACAGTCAGAATCAGCGCATCTTGCGGGTCGGTTGCGGATTGATTTTGATTGTCGGTGTAGATGGCGGATCCGCTTACATAGGGCTGGAAGTTCCAGTTGCGGGCGTGCGCAACCGGAGCGAATGCCAAAGCCATTAAAACAGAAAAAGCTCCGGCCAGGGGAGCTTGTCTGTACCACCTCTGCATTGCGCCGGAAACGCCCGGTTTACTTGCCGTAACTGCCATAATAACCATAGTAGTGATCGGCGCCCGGTGTCGGAGTCGACTTGTTGAGTAGCGTGGCCACCAACTCACAGGACTGGAGGTGGCTCAGCGCTTCGCGTACCGCTTCCTGCGAGGTTTTTTCCGCCTCGACCACCATGCACGATCTGTCCCATGTGGGTGGCGAGCACGCTGGCCTCGCTGGTGGCCAGAAGCGGCGGGGAATCAAACACAATTATACGGTCTGAATAACGATTCCCGATATCTTCCACCAGTCGGGTCATGGCCGCACTCGCCAGCAACTCGGTCGCACGCTTGTAGGTGCGCCCTGCCGGCAGCACGGTCAGTTTGGCAATATCGGTCCTGATGAGCACATCGGACAGCTTGAGATCCTTGTCCTGCAACACATCCAGCAAGCCCTGGTCGGCGTGTATCCCGAGGTACTCCGGGATCCGCGGTTTGGCGACGTCGGCATCGACCAGCAATACGGTGCGGTCCATTTCCATCGCCATGGAAATGGCCAGGTTGAGCGCGCAAAAGCTTTTCCCTTCGCCGGGAAGCGCACTGGTCACCATGATCATGTTGCCGTTCTTGACCCGCGCGGTTCCCTGACCAAATGCATTGGCAATCAGGGGGCGTTTGATAATGCGAAATTCCTCGGCGATCTGGCTCTTTTCCGCATCCGGCGCCACTACACCCATGCGGTGCAGGCGTGCCAGGTTGATCGACTGCACCTGACTGTTTCCTTCCGCTGCGGGCGCATCAGGCGCTGTCCAGACCGGCTCGACCGGAGCCACAGCCGCGGCAGCACGCTGACGGTTGAGCGCGTCCTCGATCAGGCTTTCATTACTCCCCATTAACTGCGGGTCGCGGCGCTGTATCGGCGCGCCGCGCCAGCCAGTTTTCCGGCTGCTTTTTCGATGATGCTCATTGCGTCTCCTAACCCGCTCGGGCAACAATCAGTTGCAGTACCATGACCGCGCCGTAGGCGGCAATCAGACTGCCCAGCGTTGCCAGGTAGGCCAGCCTGCCCTTGCGCTTGCTGCGGCGGCTTTCATCCGTTTCCACTTTGGTGACGGCGCCCAGCGTGGGCAGGCCGGTCAGTTCACGCAGAACACGGCGATCCGTCACGGTGCGGCGCAACTGGCTCACCAGGAAAGCCACCGCCACCCCTGCCACCAGCCCGCCCAGCGTCACCAGCGACAGCAACAGCGGACGATTGGGCCAGGCCGGCTGACTGGGGACGAAAGGCGGATCAATCACCCGGAAATCCACGGTATCGGTCTTGCTTTCGACCTCGCCGGACATGGTGACCGACTCCCGGCGCTTCAGCAGCGCATCGTAGTTCTGGCGATAAACATCGTAGTCGCGCATCAGCTGGGTAAATTCCTGCTCCACCTGCGGAATCATGTTGGAGGCGTTGCGCAATTCCTCGTAGCGGCGCTGGTACTCCGCCACACGCGCTTTTAAAGACGCCATGGTGGCGTCGGCCTCGGCAATGGCGATGGTGAGTTGCTGATAGACGGGATTCTGGATCTTGCCGCCCGGAGCGTCGCTCTTCATCTGCGAAATCTCCAGTTTCTTCTGTTCTTCCAGTTTCTGGATCAGACGTTTGGTGGACACGATATCGGGGTGCAGATCCGTGTACTGCAAGCGCAACTGATCCATTTGCTTGTGCAGCGCCTGGATGCGGCCATCGATTTCCGAGTTGCTTGATGCCGCTGCTGCCGCGGCGGCAACCAGTTCGGGCTCCTCGTCCGCCAACTGCTTCTTGAGCTGATCACGACGATTGGTGGCCTCCTGCTGATCCAGTTGCGCCTGATGCAGCTGCGCAGAAGTCTCGGCCAGCTTGGCGTAATAATCGCCGCCCTGCGCCCGGCATCATGCCTATGTGCTTTCGTTTGAACTCTTTCAATGCATTTTCCGCATCGGTCAGCTTTTGCTGGTATTGCTGCAACTGCTCTTCAATGAATTTCTGCGAACTGGAAATATCCTGACGGGTCTTGCCCAGGCTGGTTTCCACGAAAATGGTCAACAGCGACTGCACCACCTTCTTGGCCAGATCGCCGTTCGGGTCCTGGTAACTTTATGGTATAGAGATTTTCCCTGCCGGCATCGGCGATTCCGATCTTGCCCGCCAGGTTATTCAGCATTGTCTCGGTATCTGCCGGCGTCTTGGCCTTGACGTCGAGGTCGGTCATGCGCGCCACTTTTTCCAGGGTGGGCCGGCTGACCAACTGGCGCGTCATCAGCTTGATCTGCTGTTCGACGTTGGGCTCTACGGTCAGACCGGACAAGCAGGGGTTTGAGCAGGGTCTGGGTGTCGACATAGACCCGGGCCGACGCTTCATACCGGTCGGGCAGGATCATCACCCAGGCCCAGCCGACGATACACACCAGCCAGGCGACCGCCACCCCCCACCAGCGACGCTGCCAGGTCGCCTTGACGTAGGCCAAAATTTGCTGAAGCGACTTGATCCATACGGGTATCCCTTATAATAACGAGCGGCGCCGGCCAATGATCAGAACAGGCTTTCAGGAATGACCAGGACATCGCCCGGACGCATTTCCACGTTGGCCGTGCTATCACCGTCCTGCAACAAATCCTCGAGTCGCACCCCCAGCTGGACACGCTCGCCATCTTCCGTGACGATTCGCGAGATGTAAGCCTTGTTGCCATCGGCGTAATCGCTCAGTCCCCCAACGGAAATCATCACATCAACCAGGCTCATGCCTTCGACATAGCCCATCGCCTTCGGCGTGTTCGGCCTCGCCCAACACCCGGATCTGCTGGTTATAGGGACCAATGCCGCCGCTCACGATGACGGTGACGATGGGTTCCTGGATGTATTTGGACGAGCGCCTTTTCAATGTCGCGCGCAAGCTGGGTCGGGGTCTTGCCGGACGCCTGCAGGTCCTCGATCAGGTTCATGGTCATCTTGCCATCGGGCCGTATCGGGAAACTTCCGGAAACCTCGGGGTTGCGCCAGACGAACACGTTGACCGAATCGCCCGGGCCAAGCAGGTAATTCCAGCCGCTTATGCGGCGGTTCCACGGGCACGGGAGGCGGCGCTATGACGGGCGCGGGCGGATAGGTCGGGATACTGGAACACCCGGCCAGACCCGCAGCCACAAGCACAACTCCAACACGCGAAAAAAACCTGTTCAGCGTCAACATCGCCATCTCCCATATAAGCAGTTAATCCGACGCCATTATGCCAGAGTGGATTAGCAAACCGATTAACAAACCGGTTACATGCCCCGGAAGTGGTAAGCAAGCCTCAGGCCAGCCATGGATACGCCGCAATCCTGCTGTCGCCCGAATTTAACGTTAACTCGCACAGCGACACGATAGACCCCCGCGCCCCCAAACGGGACCTCGGTACCCCGAAGAGGGGGTGGAGGGCCGGAGCGAGGGAACGGACAGGGCGATTGGCGACGATCATGATCCGGGGCGGCACTCATCGCCATGTCCGTCGGGTGCGCCCCACCCTGTCGTTAACCATGCGCCGGCCATTTTTGACGACGCATTATTGGCGATGACCGCTTGACGGTACTGTCGTAAGTCCATCAGCAACCGGTTATCATTCCTCCTGTGAACACCCAGCCCCTCGACTGCCTGGACAGCCCTGCGCCAGCATATCCGTGAATTTGCCTTTGCCCGCCAGTGGGAGCGTTACCATACCCCCAAGAATCTGGCGATGGCGATGATCGTGGAGGCGGCAGAACTGGTGGAACAGTTCCAGTGGCTTACCGCCGAAGAAAGCGCCGCGCTCTCCCCAGCCAGGCACGAAGCCGTGCGCCAGGAAATCGCCGATGTGCTGATTTACCTCACACGACTGGCCGACCTGCTGGATATCGACTTGCTGCAGGCGGCTGCCGACAAGCTGGAAATCAACGCGCGCAAATATCCGGTGGACAAGGCGCGCGGCAATGCCGACAAATACGACACGCTCGCCAAATGACTACGCCCCTATTCCATTACAAACATCACGTTTTTTTCTGTACCAACGAACGCGACGACGGCGCTCGATGCTGTGGTGCGGCCGGCGGACAAAAAATGCGCGATTACCTCAAAGGCAAGATCAAGAAAGCGAACCTCAACGGCCCGGGCAAATGCCGCATCAACAGCGCGGGCTGCATGGATCGCTGCGACCAGGGGCCGCTGCTGGTCGTGTATCCGGAAGGCGTGTGGTACACCTACATAGACGAGCACGATATCGACGAGATTTTCGAGAAACACCTGAAACAGGGTCATATCGTCGAGCGCCTGCTGTTGAGGTGAAACGCTACAAGCTGCGCATCCCGACCGCCGCCGGGAAAATCGAAACCCTCATCGACGACCCGGAAACGAACCGTCGCGGCCTGTTGCTGGTCGCCCATCCCCACCCGCTGCATGGCGGCAGTCTGGATAACAAGGTCGTCACCACCCTGGCCAAGACCGCCAACGAAGCGGGCTGGGTCACCGTGCGCCCGAATTTTCGCGGCGTCGGCTTGAGCGACGGCGGGTTCGACGCGGGCGTGGGCGAGACCGACGACCTGCTGGCGATCGCGCGCTTTGTCGAAAAAAGCTATCCCGACCTGTCCTGGGTGCTGGCGGGCTTTTCCTTTGGCGCCTATGTCCAGCATCGGGTCAGACAGCAGCTCGATGCGCGCCGCCTGATTCTGGTCGCACCCGCTGTCACCCTGTACCCATTCGATTCCGTGCCGTCCGATACCGTAGTCATACTCGGTGACGAGGACGAGGTCATCCCGCCCGCCGCCATCCGGAACTGGGCTTGGCGCAGCATTTGGCCCTGAAATCCATTCCCGGCGCCGGACATTTCTTTCACGGCAAGCTGCGCGAATTGAAGCAGGCGTTTCTGGAGTCCTGCCCGTGCTGAAGGTCCGGGGTTTGTGCAAACGCTACGGTGACGCCGAAGTCGTGCGCGGCGTCGATTTGCAGGTGAAGCGCGGCGAATGCTTCGGCCTCCTCGGCCCCAACGGCGCAGGCAAGACCACGACATTGCGCCTGCTGCTGGGTCTGATCGAACCCGACAGCGGGCAGATCGAACTTGCCGGGATTCCGGTTCCCGCACCGCGCCCGCGAAGCGCGCATGAAAGTCGGCGTGGTGCCGCAGATGGACAACCTCGATCCCGATTTCACCGTGCGCGAAAACCTGCTCGCCTATGGCCGCTACTTTCGGCATGGACAAATCACACCATCGCCGCGCGCGTGCCGTCGCTGCTGGAATTTGCCGGACTGGCCCACAAGGCCGATGCGCCACGATCGCGCAGCTTTCCGGCGGCATGAAGCGGCGGCTCACCCTCGCGCGTGCGCTGGTGCACGACCCGGACATCCTGTTTCTGGACGAGCCCACCACCGGCCTCGACCCGCAGGCGCGCCATCTCATCTGGCATGGACTGCGGCGGCTGATCGCCGAGGGCAAGACCATCGTGCTGACCACGCACTTCATGGACGAAGCCGAGCGCCTCACCGACCGTCTCGCCATCCTCGATCATGGCCGTATCGTGGTGGAGGGCGCACCGCGCGCGCTGATCGAATCGCATATCGAACCCGCGGTGGTGGAAGTATTTGGCGAGGGGCTGGAACGCTGGACGCAGCTTCACGCCGCCGCACTCTGCCAGCGACATGAAACCGTTGGCGAAACCCTGTTCTGCTACACAGGCACGCCGGACGTCGTCATCGCCGCACTGAAGCAGTCCCCCGAGCCTGCGCTATCTGCACCGGCCTTCCAGCCTGGAAGACGTGTTCCTGAAACTGACCGGCCGGGATTTGCGGGACTGAATGCATAGTCCATTCTTGACAATGCACAATTAATGCCGACATGAAGCTCTTCCGCCTTCCCCAGCTTTCCTGGCGCTTCATCCCGGTCTGGCAGCGCAACTATCTGGTGTGGAAAAAACTCGCCATTCCCGCCATCCTCGGCAACCTGGCCGACCCGATGCTGTACATGCTGGGCCTGGGCTTCGGCCTCGGCAGCCTGCTGCCGAACGTGGGCGGCGTGCCCTACATGACTTTCCTCGCCGCCGGCACGGTCGCCTACAGCACCATGAATGCGGCGACGTTTGAAGTGCTGTATTCCGGCTTCTCGCGCATGCACGTGCAGCGCACCTGGGACGCGATCATGAACGCGCCGATGACGCTCGACGACGTGATGCTCGGCGAACTGACCTGGGCCATGGCGAAAAGTCTGCTGTCCGGGTCTGGCGATTCTGGCGGTGATCTGGGGGCTGGGACTGTTCGGCAATTTCTGGCTCACACTGTGGGTCATTCCCGTGGTGCTGCTGGTCGGCTTCTGCTTCGGCGGCATGGGGCTGGTGATGAACGCCGTGTCGCCCAGCTACGACTTTTTCCTCTATTACTTCACGCTGGTGATTACGCCGATGGTGCTGCTGTGCGGCGTGTTCTTCCCGGTGTCGCAACTGCCGCCGCTGCTGCAAGGCGTGTCAGCGTGGCTGCCGCTGACCCACGCCATCGATATGGTGCGCCCGCTGGTACTCGGCAGGGTGCCCGACAGCATTACGCTGCACGCCGCCGCACTGCTGGCTTACGGCGGGGTCGGTTATGTCGTTGCGCTGGGGCTGACGCGGCGGCGCTTGTCGCAATAAATGACGCGCACCTGCTGCTGGCGATAATTGCCGGCGCGGATCACCGCTCCCCGATAGTCGGCATGGGTCAACAATACTCCGCTCTGTTTCAAATTCCCGCTGCCTGCCTATCCGCGTGATAGCTGGAGCGCACCATCGGCCCGCAGGCGGCGTGCCTGAAGCCCATCGCGAGCGCTTCCTGCTCGAACTGGGCGAAGCGCTCGGGGGTGACGAAGCGCAGCACCGGCAGGTGATGCTGCGAGGGTTGCAGGTATTGGCCGAGCGTCAGCATGTCGACGTCGTGGGCGCGCAGATCGCGCATGACTTGCAGGATTTCCTCGTCCTCCTCGCCCAGCCCCAGCATCAGGCCGGACTTGGTGGGGAGGCCGGGATGGCTGGCTTTGAAATCCTGCAGGAGTTTCAGCGAGTGCGCGTAGTCGGCGCCGGGACGCGCGGCCTGGTACAGGCGCGGCACGGTTTCAAGATTGTGGTTCATCACGTCGGGGGGCGCGGCGCCGAGTTTCTCCAGCGCCACGGCCAGCCGGCCGCGAAAATCCGGAGTCAGAATTTCGATGCGGGTGGCGGGCGAACGCTCGCGCACGGCTGCGATACAGCGGGCGAAGTGCCCGGCGCCGCCGTCTCTGAGATCGTCGCGGTCCACCGAGGTAATGACGACATACTTCAGCGCCATGAGCGCGATGGTCTCGGCCAGATGGCGCGGCTCATCGGCGTCCGGCGGCAGCGGCTTGCCGTGGCCGACATCGCAGAACGGACAGCGGCGCGTGCACAGGTCGCCCAGTATCATGAAAGTGGCGGTGCCATGGCCGAAGCATTCGCCCAGGTTGGGACAGGAGGCCTCCTCGCACACGGTGTGCAGTTTGGCTTCGCGCAAAATGCCCTTGAGCCGCACCACGTTCGGCACATTGGGCGACTTGGCACGGATCCACGGCGGCAAACGCATGCGTTCCTGAGGTACGATCTTGATCGGAATGCGC
The DNA here is from genome assembly GCA_963726485.1 of uncultured beta proteobacterium. Classification (GTDB taxonomy): domain Bacteria; phylum Pseudomonadota; class Gammaproteobacteria; order Burkholderiales; family Thiobacillaceae; genus Thiobacillus. Next base: position 22,218 of record CAVSCL010000016.1, read on the forward strand.
GAGGTTTTCGCCGCGCCTTTGTGTTGGAGAGGGTCAGCCATGAACCACCTGTCTAAAGCAAATATTTTACCCGAGACGCCTGAATATTCCGCCCATACGGTCAGCATGGAAATTTGAAGCCGGCCCGTCAAGCCGGTATAAAATCGGCTCCATGAGGTCCCCATTATCCCCGCACATCCGCGACTCCTGCCTGCTGGCGATTTTGGTGATGGCACCCGTTTCTCAGGCTGCCGAACTGGCACAAAATCGCGACCCTGACAGCGGACTGGTATCCTGGAAGCGGGTAGATCGGGGTTTCAGCCTCGAACTCATCCAGCTTTTGCCGGACTACGTGAAAGCGCTCTATTCATCGCGCGGTCTGCCACCTGCCGTGGTGGAAAGTATCGGAAATTACTGCGTGTTCGGCACCGTGGCGCAGAACCTGTCCGGCGGCACGCTCTCCTACCGGGTGGCGGACTGGCGTTATGTCACGCCGGACGGTAAAACCCACCCGCTCAAAACCAAAACCGAGTGGCTGGCCGAGTGGAAAAAACTGGGCTCGGATTTCGGCTGGTCCATCCTGCCCGCCGCCATGACTTTTGACACCGGGGACTGGGCGCAGGGTTTTACCACGGTGCGCCTGCCGCCCGGTTCGCATTTCGAACTGATCTACTCGTGGAGGCACCATGGCAAGCACTACAGCGGCAAGTTCGAGAATCTCGTCTGCGCGCCGGAGCAGCCGCCTGCTGCGCCTTGACATGCGCGTCAAGATGGCCGATGCGCTATTTGACTATGCATCGTCAAAATGGCCGATGCATGGTCTTGGCACGCTGTTCATCTGCGCCGCGCTGTGCATCGCATGGCCTGCCCGGGCGGCGCTGCCGCTGCCGGACTTGAGTCATACGCTCACTACACTCAAGCCCGCGAAAGCAGCAAAGGATTTCACGCTGCCCGATCTGGACGGCAAACCGCATCGACTCGCTGACTACCGCGGCAAGGTCGTGCTGGTCAATTTCTGGGCGACCTGGTGCCCGCCCTGCCGCCGCGAAATGCCCTCCATGGAGCGGCTGCAGCAGAAGTTCAAGGATCAGGCCTTTGTCATCCTGGCGGTCAACCAGCAGGAAGATCCCGATCGGGTGTTCGTGTTTACCGGACAACTGGAACCGTCGCCGACGTTTCCCATCCTGATGGACAGAAACAGTACGGTGTCCAACGCCTGGGGCGTTCTGGGGCTACCGGCGAGCTTCATCGTGGACCAGCAGGGACGGGTGGTTTACCGGGCGATGGGCGGGCGGGATTTTGACCACCCGGCGATGGAGCAGGCGCTGCGCGAGTTGCTCAAAAAATGATCAGGCTTTTACCCACACCTGTCCGGCCTCGATTTTCACCGGATAGGTCTTGATCGGCTGATCCGCCGGCTCGCAGGTAGGCTGGCCGGTCACGAGGTCGAAGTAGCTGCCGTGCAGCGAACACTTGATCCTGCCGTCCTTGATGCAGCCCAGATACAGCGAGTAATCCTCGTGGCTGCACATTTCGTCGACGCAATACAGCGTGCCATTGGAATTGCACAACAGCAGACGGCGGCCCGAGACGGCCACGCGCTTCATCTGCGCGGGCTTGAGTTCGTCGGCCGCGGCGACGGCTACGAATTCGCTCATCAACGCACCCGTGCCGCAGCCTTGCCGGAATCCAGAACCGTGCGAATTTGCGCTGCGGCATCCGCGAGACCCGCCGCTTTGCCTACATGCACCAGCACGATGGCGCCGGCGAGCACCAGCGAATCGTAGGTTGCGCCCCGGTCGCCTTTCAATGCCAGAATCCCCGCTTCTGCCGCGGCCCTGGCCGTTGCAGCAATGTCGATGGCGGCGACGATTTCGTCTTCGCCCGCGCCTGAGGCGACACTGCCTGGCAGCGGCACGGCGCGGGTATCCTGCTGGATGCCGAGCGCGATGGGGTCTATCGTGGCTTCGATTTCCGCGCCCTTGTCGTGATAGTGGAAATACTTGCCGGTCTGCCGCAGGCTGGGAATCACGCCGCCTTCCACGCCGCGAATGATGCAGGCGGAATCGAACCCGGCTTCGCGCGCAAGGTCGGCGTAAACCGGCGGATAGGGCTTGTGCACGTAGCCGGTGATGAAGTGGGTCTTGTTGCGCCCGGCGATGGGTTTGGACAGCACTTCGACGGTGGTCAGCGCCTGGCGCTTGACGATTTGTGCGCGTAGCGGGGTGAGATTGTGCAGGCCGGGGTTGGATTGCGCCTGGTCGATGTAGGCCCAGCCGAGTGACGGGATCCCCCAGCCGCGCCGCCGCCTGCTCGGGCGGCAGATCCACGTCCACGCCGGCGGCCGCGAGCACATGGCGCGCGGTCACGCCGTATTTGGGCCCGACCCGGTCGAGGCCATGGGAGACGACATGCACCCCGAACTCGGCCAGCAAAGGGCCAAGAAACGGCGCGGCCGGCAGGCAGCGGGTATAGCCGTCGTAGGGGTCGCCGATATCCACCACTTCGTCCACCGGCGCGACCACGCGCTTCGTCGTTTCCAGCACCGCGTCGAGCACGCCTCTATTTTCGTCCAGCGTTTCGCGTTTCATGCGCAGCGCAATGAAGTAGATGCCGACCTGCACCGGGTCGATGAGGTGCTCGATGATGGCTTTGGTGCCCAGATGCGCCTCGGTGCGGCTGATGTCCTTGGACAGATCCGGCCCGGTGGCAATGCGCTGGATGATCGAGCGCATCAGCAGTTTGGGATCGGACGGCAGGGTGTCGGTGCTCATGAAAACTCCGGAAATAGGGGGACGGGTCGGACTTGAATTGAATTGGCTGAATTCCGCGACTCGCCTTGCACCGTCGAAAATGGCCGGCGCATCCAGTCGCCTTGCACCGTCGGAAATGGCCTGTGCATCCAGTCGCCTTGCACCGCCTAAAACAGCCGATGCACGGTCTTAAGCATGGTGGATGACGAAGGCAGCTTCCACGCTGAAATTCCCCACCCCGCGATGACTGGTCATGGTCCAGCCGCTTTCCCGCAGATACGCGCTCATCTGGCGGTTCATATCGGGGTTGCCGCAGATCAATACGCGGTCTTGCGCCGGGTCGGCTGGCGGCAGACCCAGCTCTTCACACAGGGCGCCGGAGATGAACAGGTCCGAGCAGCGTCCGGTGCGTGCGAAGGCTTCGCGGGTCACGGTCGGCACGTAGCGCAGCGCGTCTCCCGCGCGGGTTTCGAGTTCCTCGCGGTAGACAAGCTCAGCCTCGGTGCGCACGGTGTGTACGAGTATGATTTTCTGATGCGCCCGGTAGGTGGCCGGATCCCGGATCAGACTCATGAAAGGCGCCAGACCGGTGCCGGTAGCCAGCAGATAAAGGTTGCGCCCCGGCAACACGTGGGCCAGCGTCAGCGAACCGGTGGCCTTGCTGTTAACCCACACCGAATCGCCCGGCCGCACCTTGGCCAGGCGGCTGGTGAGCGGCCCTTCCGGAACATGGATGCTGAGAAACTCCAGATGATCGTCGTCCTGGGTCGAAACGATGGAATAGGCGCGCGCGATCAGCTTGCCGTCGGATTTGAGGCCGATGGTGACGAATTCGCCGTTGGCAAACGCAAAGTCTGCCGGGCGGGTGAGCGTCAGGCTGAAGGTCCGATCCGACCAGGGTCGCACCGCAGTGACTCTTTGTTCCGAGTAAGGCATGTGCAATTCTCCAAAACTTGATTGCGAAACCGGTGCAAATATCCGGTGGCTACGCTCCAGGGGTCTGTCGGAGTTGCAGCCGATTTCCTTCATTCAGGCAGACCCGTAAACAACAAACAGGATACTAATACCATAGTATTCTAGTCAAGTATAAATCGCGTCTGTCAGTGCCTTGGTAAGCGCTTGCTCTGCGTCATTCATGCGCCACTCAAGACCCAGGTCGCGGCATTGGGTGACAGCCAAGCCGGGGTAGCCACAGGGGTTGATGGCGGAAAACGGCGTCAAATCCATGTCCACATTAAGCGCCAGGCCGTGATAGGTGCAGCCCTGTTTGACGCGCAAGCCGAGCGCGGCGATTTTAGCGCCGTTGACATACACGCCCGGCGCGCCGTCCTGTCGCTGCGCTGCAATGCCCTGCGCGGCCAGCACATTAATCACCGCCTGTTCCATGCGGCTGACCAGTTCGCGGATGCCGTAACCCCGCCGCCGCAAGTCGACCAGCGCATAGACGACGAGCTGGCCGGGGCCGTGGTAGGTAATCTGCCCGCCCCGGTCGATATTCACTATCGGAATGTCGGTGGCGCGCAGCAAATGTTCGGGCTTGCCCGCCTGCCCCAGGGTATACACCGGCGGATGTTCCAGGAGCCAGAGTTCGTCCGGCGTATCCGGTGTGCGCGCGGCGGTGAACGCCTGCATCGCCCGCCAGGTCGGCTCGTATTCGACCCGCCCGAGTTGCCGAACCCGCGCCCCCTGATCCTTTATGCCCTTTAGGGTGCTGACCCCTGAATCCCGCGCCATCGCACTCACAGCGCCATTATCACCCACGGATGCGCAGTCACTTCGCGATACAAGGCATCGAGCTGATCCTTGGACGTGGCGTGGATGGTGCAGGTAATGCTGAGGTACTTGCCGTTGCTGGAGCTGCGCATTTCCACGGTATCGGCCCTGAAGTCCGGCGCATGGCGCAACACCAGTTCGACGATGCGCTGGGCAAATTCGTCGCGCCGCTCGCCCATGATCTTGATGGGAAAGTCGCAGGGGAATTCAAGCAGGGTCTCCCCGCTCATTTGCGCATCACCTGCTTCTTGTATTGCTGGTAAAACGCGTCCATCCGTTGCGCCGCCGGCCCTGGCCGGCCGTCGCCCACCGGCTGGCCATCGAGCTGTGTAATGGCCAGCACTTCCCTGGTGGAGGAGGTCATCCAGAGTTCGTCCGCGGTGCGCACTTCAGCCTCCGGGATGGCGCGCACCTCGTGCGCAATACCGTGCGCGGCGGCCAGTTCCAGCACCACGTCGTAGGTGATGCCGGGCAGCATGAGATTCGATTTCGGCGGCGCAAGCAACACGCCGTTTTTCATCACAAAAATATTGCTGGCCGCGCCTTCGGTCAGAAATCCATCGCGCAACAATAGGGTTTCGGCACAGTCCGCATCCACCGCCCGTTGCCGCAGCAACACATTGGGCAGCAGCGACACCGCCTTGATGTCGCACCGCAGCCAGCGGTTGTCGGACGCGGTGACGGCGCACACGCCGCTGGCCTTGAGTGCCTGCGAGGGCGTGACCAGCGGATTCGCCATCATGAATACCGTCGGGGCCACCCCTTTGGGAAAGGCATGATCGCGCGGCGCGACACCCCGCGTCACGTGCACATACAACGACTGGTCATCGTAAGCCTGTGCGGCAATCAGCTTCGCAATCAGCGTTCGCCACGACTCGGCCCGATGCGGATTGGCCAGGCGTATGCCGTCCAGACTGGCTTGCAGGCGCAGCAAGTGCGCGTCGAGCCGGAACGGCTTTCCTGAATATACCGGGATGACTTCATACACCCCGTCGCCGAATATGAAACCGCGATCCAGTACCGGGATGCGCGCTTCCGCGAGAGGCAAAAACTCGCCGTTAAGATAGACCGTCATTTTGCGAACAACAATTTTATGGAATCCAGGCCGCGGCCGAAGATTCCGGCCACACCCACGTCATGCTGCGCCAGCAGCGGATATTCGCCCATGAGCTCGCCGTCCAGCGTCAGGCGCAAGCTTCCCAGCACCTGCCCCTTGCGTATCGGTGCGACCACGGGTTGCCGCGTGACGATATCCGCCTTGACTCTGTCGGCCGAGCCTTTGGGCATAAGCAGGTAAAAGTCCTGCAGGAATCCCAGACTGACGGTGTTGCGTTCACCCCGGTACAGATTCGCCAGTTTGACCGGTTGCCCGGCACGATAGAGCAGGACACTGTCGAAATTCTCGAAGCCGTGGTTGAGCAGCTTGAGCCCGCCCTGGAAGCGTGCGTCGTCCGAACCCGCGCCCAGCAACACGGCGATGCGCCGCTGATCGCCGCGCCGGGCCGAAGCGGCAAGACAATAGCCCGCCTGCGCGGTGCGGCCGGTCTTGAGTCCGTCGACACGGGCATCGAGCCACAACAGCCGGTTGCCATTGTAGAACGTGACGCCCTGATAGCTGAATTCCTTTTGTGCAAAATACGCCTGCCTGCCCGGAAAACCACGCTGCAGCGCCCGCGCCAGCACCGCCAGGTCATGCGCGGTGGTAACGTGCCCGGGCTGTGACAGGCCCGTGGCATTGGTAAAACGGGTGCGCGACATGCCCAGTCGCGCCGCCTCAAGATTCATGCGCTGGACAAACTTCGCTTCGCTGCCCGCCGTCGCGTCCACCAGCGTCAGCACCGCGTCGGCGGCCGACTGTACCAGCATGCCCTGCAACAGATCATCGACCTTCACCTGTTGCCCGGCGCGTAAAAACATGCGCGCGCCGTCCGACTTCGCAGCCGCTTCCGGAACAGCCAGGCTGCGGTCCAGCGCCAGTGTGCCCTTGTCGATGTCGGTAAAAATCAGATAAGCCGTCATCAACTTGGTGAGCGATGCCGGTTCAAGCTGCAGGTCGGCATCCTTTGCCGCCAACTCAAGACCGCTGGCGGCATCGATCAGCACCCAGGCACGCGCTGGAATGCTGGGAGTCGCGGGCGCCGCGTTCAGTGTCAAGGGAAGAATCCCGAGCAGAAAACAGAACAGGAATTTCATTGATTCAGCTTCCAAAAAAATGGACGCGGTTTCCGGACCGACAGAAGCAACCGCAAGAACCGTGCAGCGGCTAGCTGTGACAATGCATTCTTTGGGGCGGAAGTACGCTGAGTTGTTCCAGTTCTCATTAGAAGCGTCGCTACTCGTAGGCGGCGTGATATGCACCGTTATTTTGGTGCGCACAGCGCAGCCTACGCGCTGCTATTTATTGGGCTGCATTGCAAATTGGAATTAGAGACCCGCCTGGTTGAGCAGTTCCTGTGCATATTTTACCGGAATGGCGTAGCTGATGCCGCTGGGCGCACTCAGCACGGAGTCCTTCGCGCCTTTGACATAGACCGAGTTCACCACGCCGAGCACTTCGCCGGTATCGGGATGCCACACCGGACTGCCGCTGTTGCCGGGATAGGCTATCGCATCGAGTTCAAAGACTTCATAGGGCGCCTTGGCCTGCTTCAGGGTGCGCAGGTTGAGCTGCGAGGCGTTCTGAACCGGGGTGTAGATCGGCACGATGGCGGCCAGCCCGGCGCGGTGCGTGGATGGATTGAGTCCCAGTACCGAACCGATCGGATAACCGGTGAAATACAGTTGCCAGCCTTCGCGGACGTGGCTGGAGTCGCCCAGCTTGAGGACCGGAAGCGGCTCGCCCTCGAATTTCAGCAGCGCAAGGTCGTGTTCCTTGTCGCGGGCAATGATTTGCGCAGCGCGCACATTCATCTGCCGGTCGCGGCCAATGAATACAGCCAGCGTTTCATTTTTCTCGCTGTCCAGTTCCTTTTCGAAAATGTGTGCGCAGGAAATGACGTGCCTGCCGTCGAGCACGGCAAATCCGGTGCCCTGCAAGCTGGCGCGCGGGCTGCGCGTGGGGTTATAGGTGCCGACACCGACCACGGCAGGCTTGATATTGGGCAGCATGTCCGCCACATCGGCCAAGGCGGTGGCCGGCAGCGCCGCCAGCGCCAGCAGCGCCAAGACCACCCGAAGGGCGAGCGTGGCTGACGGCGTACTCCTTGCGGGTGCTGCGGAAGGGTCGCTGCGCAGCAGCGGGGTACCCGCCGGCGTACTCCCTGCGGGTGCAGCATCCACCTGGTATGCGGCTTGCTACCCTGTTTGCCAACGAACAAACAGACGCTGCGAAGAAGAGTCACCCAAATTCGATACAATCCGTCCGGCATCAAAAACCTTTTATTCACAGGGAATCCAAGCATGAGCGTTGTTGCAGTCGTCGGTCTGGGCTACGTCGGCCTGCCTTTGGCGGTGGAATTCGGCAAGAAAATGACCACCATCGGGTATGACCTGTCGGTTGAGAAGATCGAACATTACCGTCGATTCTGCGACCCCACCGGCGAAGTTTCAACGGACGATCTCAAGGCCGCCACCCAGTTGACGGTGACCACCGACCCGTCCGATCTGGCCAAGGCCGACTTCATCATCGTCGCCGTGCCTACCCCGGTGGATGAGGCGCATATCCCCGATTTCTCGCCGCTGGTCGGCTCCAGCACCACGGTCGGCAAGCACATGAAAAAAGGCGCGACGGTCATCTACGAATCCACAGTCTACCCCGGCGCCACCGAAGAGGTCTGCATTCCGATTCTGGAAAAGCAGTCCGGCATGAAGTGGAAGCAGGACTTCCATGTCGGCTACTCGCCCGAGCGCGTCAATCCCGGCGACAAGGAACGCACCATCACCAAGATCGTGAAAGTGGTATCGGGCGACGATGCCGACACGCTGGAAAAAGTGGCCGCGCTCTACTGCAGCGTGATTACCGCCGGCGTGCATCGTGCCAGCTCGATCAAGGTGGCCGAAGCCGCCAAGGTCATCGAAAACACCCAGCGCGATCTCAACATCGCGCTGATGAACGAACTCTCGCTGATCTTCCACCGCCTCGGCATCGACACGCTGGAAGTGCTGAAGGCCGCCGGCACCAAGTGGAACTTCCTGCCCTTCCGTCCCGGCCTGGTCGGCGGCCACTGCATCGGCGTCGATCCCTACTACCTCACCCACAAGGCCGACATGCTCGGCTATCACCCGCAGGTGATCCTGGCCGGACGCCGCATCAACGACGGCATGGGCGCCTACGTCGCGCAGGAGACGGTCAAACACATGATCGCCAACGGCGTGCAGGTGAAAGGCGCCAAGGTCAACGTGCTGGGCCTTACCTTCAAGGAAAACTGCCCCGACCTGCGCAACTCCAAAGTGGTCGACGTCATCCGCGAACTGCAAGACCTTCGGCTGCGACGTGCACGTGCACGACCCGCTGGGCGAGCCGAAGGAAGCCGAGCATGAATATGGCATCAGCCTCACGCGTGGGACGACCTGCCGCAAGGCGACGCCCTGGTCGCCGCGGTCTCGCACACGGCCTATCTGGAAAAATCCGTTTGCCGATCTGACCGCCAAGCTGAAAAAAGGCGGCGCGTTCACCGACGTCAAATCCGCCTACGACCCGGCTGCCGTGAAAGCCGCCGGCTTCACCCTCTGGAGGCTGTAATGACCGCTTTCGACGCGCTGAAGACGCAGCTCCTGGCCGCGCCGAAAACCTGGCTGGTCACCGGCGGCGCCGGCTTCATCGGCTGCAATCTGGTCGAAGCCCTGCTGCAGCTCGACCAGCACGTGGTCGGTCTCGACAACTTTGCCACCGGCCACCAGAAGAATCTCGACCAGGTTCAGACCAGCGTCGACCCCGAGCGCATGGGCGCGCTTCAGCTTCATCGCACGGCGACATCCGCGACCTCGACACTTGCCACGCGGCCTGCAAGGGCGTCGATTATGTCCTGCACCAGGCCGCGCTCGGCTCGGTGCCGCGCTCGCTGGAAGATCCGCTGCCCACCAACGCCGCCAACATCACCGGCTTCCTCAACATGCTGGTGGCCGCGCGCGATGCCAGCGTCAAACGCTTTGTCTACGCCGCGTCCAGCTCCACCTACGGCGACCATCCCGGCCTGCCCAAGGTCGAAGACGTCATCGGCAAGCCGCTGTCGCCCTACGCGGTCACCAAGCTGGTGAACGAACTGTATGCCGACGTGTTCGCCCGCTGCTACGGCATGCAGATCGATCGGCCTGCGCTACTTCAACATCTTCGGCCGTCGCCAGGATCCCGAGGGCGCCTACGCCGCCGTGGTGCCGAAGTGGGTCGCCAGCATGATCAACAACGAGCCGGTGTACATCAACGGCGACGGCGAAACCAGCCGCGACTTCTGCTACATCGACAACGTCATCCAGGCCAACCTGCTCGCCGCCACCAGCCAGCATGCGGACGCGGCGAACCAGGTCTACAACGTCGCCGTCGGCGACCGCACCACGCTCAACCAGTTGTTCGAAGCCATCCGCGCCCTGCTCGCGCCGACGTTTCCCACATCTGGCCGACTTCAAGCCGATCTATCGCGACTTCCGCGCCGGCGACGTGCGCCATTCGCTCGCCGATATTTCCAAGGCGCGTACCCGTCTGGGTTATGAGCCGACGCATCGCATCGGCGAAGGACTGGCCGAGGCGATGGACTGGTATGTGACGGATTTGAGTTAGGGAAACAGGACCTAGAGCCAAAGCCCGTTCCCGCCGCGGGCATCGGGCGGCGAATGGCGGCAAGGGATTGCCGGCCTGCAGCGGCTGGGCATAATGCCGGCATGTCTCCGTTTAGATCGAACTTCCGTTTTGTTTTCGCCCTGTTGCTCGCAGGCCTTGCGTTTTCCGCCCGTGCCGCCGAGCTGCCCGCAGCCTTCACCGCCGCGCTGAAGCAGGCCGGCATTCCGCTGGATCATGTCGCTGTTGTCATCCAGGCAGTCGATGCGCCCCTGCCCCGCCTGAGCCACAATGCCGACGCCGCGATGAATCCGGCCTCGGTGATGAAGCTGGTGACGAGCTGGGTGGCGCTGGCGCAACTGGGGCCGGCCTACACCTGGACGACCGAGGTCTGGGCCAATGGCGTCGTCCGCGACGGACGGCTGGAGGGCGATCTCGTCATCAAGGGCAATGGCGACCCGACCCTGACGCTGGAGCGTATCTGGCTCATGCAGCGCGAACTGCGCGCGCACGGCATCCGCGAGATCCACGGCGATCTGCTGCTGGACAGCCGTTATTTCGACTTGCCGCCGCCGGATCCCGGCGCTTTCGATGGCGAGCCGCTCGCCTCCTACAATGCCGCCCCCGGCCCGCTGCTGGCCAATTTCAACACCCTCGCACTGCGGCTGGCGCCGGTGGGCGGGCAGGTCACGGTCATGCCGGAAATCGCGTTGCCGGGGGTGACGTTCGAGTCGCGGCTGGTGCCGGACGATGCGCCCTGCAATGGCTGGAAAGACCGGATAACGCCGAGCATTCCCGATCCGGCGCGACATGACCTGGTACTCGAAGGGCGCTATGCCCGCGCCTGTGGCGAGAAAATATTGCCGCTCAATCTGTTCGAGCCCGCAGCCACCTTCGACCTCATCTTCCGCGCCCTGTGGGCGGAAGCAGGCGGCGTTATCACCGGCAGCACCGTCCCCGGCGTGGCGCCGGACACCCCGCCACTGCTGCGTTTTGCCTCGGTGCCCCTGGCCGATGCGCTCACCAGCCTCAACAAGTTCTCCAACAACGTGATGACGCGCAACCTGTTTCTGACCCTGGGGGCGCAGGCCGAGCGGGCGCCGGCCACCCTGGAGAAAGGCCAGCGCGCCGTGCGGGCCGCGCTGGCCGGGCAGGGCATCGACACGCGCAAGCTGGTACTGGAAAACGGTTCCGGCCTTTCGCGCATCGAACGGGTCAGCGCCAAGCTGCTGACCCAGCTTCTGCTCGCCGCCTGGCGCCATCCGAATTTTTCAGAATTCGAATCCGCGCTGCCGATCCTGGCCATCGACGGCACCCTCAAGAACCGCTTCAACGGCAGCCCGCTCGCGGGCCAGGCGCACCTCAAGACCGGCTCCCTGCGCGATGCGCGCGCGCTGGCCGGTTATGTGCTCGATGCCGGGGGAAAACGCCTGGCCTTCGTCATGCTGATCAATCATGCCAACGCCGAGCAGGCCGAACCCGCGCAGCGCATCCTGCTGGAATGGGCCCAGGCGAACGGCTCGGCGGCGCCGTGAACGGCATGCCCCCTCCGGAGAACCTGCCTGAGTGGGTCGCCTGGATCGCACAGGACGCGGACGGTGCTTGGTGGGCTTATGAAGCCGAGCCCAACAAGCAGGATCGCGGCTGGTACGAAAACGAAGCGGGGCGGATAGTCCGGCTTGGGCATACGACTCTACACGGGCTTCAGCCCGTAGTGGATCGGAGTCCCCTTGTGGGACAGACCGCCCCGCCGGAGGATTGGGAGACCACGCTACTGCGCGTGTGATCTATTCCCCTCTCCCATCGACTCGGTGGGCGTCTCTTGCCTGCCTGGTCGAATGGCTCGTCGTTCCATCAGAGGGGAATAAGCGTTCAACTTAGGGATTCGTCTAGATACCCCGCAACTGGTTGAACCGCTGCGCGAATTCCGCAGCCCATTTGTTGAAGGCGTCCTGCGCGTAGCTCCAGCTCGAGAACGAGTCCATGTAGCCATTGACCCAGGTGGTCGTCGCGCCGACCGCGCCCTTGTCGACATCGGCGGCGTACTTGCGGCCGATCTCGGTATCCGCGCATTCGGCCAGCACCGCGCCGCTGGCGCCGTCGCGGACTTGCGCCTGCATGCCCGTCTGGCCCATGTACGGAGTCGAGCCCGCCGGCCGGCCGGTAGCCGAGCCCGAGGCCATCTCGGCGACGAAGCCGTAGGGTATCAGGGTGCCTGTCAGGCTATCCATCGTGCCCGTGGGCACGAGGTCGGTCAGCGCGATGCGTAGCTGGAGCACGCCCGGCCCCGCCTTGTCGACGACCTGCGCCTCCGGCTTGATCGCCGTGACCAGGGCATTATGGAAATAATCAGTCAGGGTTTTGAGGTCGCCGGGATCGACGGCGCTCTGGTTGTTGCCGGGCTTCAGCGTCACCAGGATGCGCTCGACCTGCACCTTGTCGTATTGCTTCCAGTCGACGTTGCCGGCTTTCCAGCACAGCATGCCGCCAAGATCGGGCACGGGCTTGAGTCGCGCGTAGTCGGTCAGGAAACCGATCCGCGGGACATTGGAGACCGTTGCCGTGGAGGCCACGACGGACCCTCCGCCCCCCGGAGTCGAGCAGCCCGGCAGGAGCACGGCGCCGGCCAGGGCGCCGGCGATGGCCAGGTACAGGACACGATTCGGATTGTGGATCGGGGTTGCCTTCATGGTTTGGGCCCTCTCTCAAAAAAAAGGGTGCGGAACACGCACGGGATTGTGCGGATCA
>CAVSCL010000017.1:0-42070 GCA_963726485.1 uncultured beta proteobacterium
CAGCCAGCAGGGCGCAGCGGTCACGTTCGTTAGTGCGCCGCTCAACGGTTCGTCGCTGTTCCTCAAGGTCACGGGGGGCAGCGACCACTCTGCGCCAGAACGGCATCCGGGTGCGCTACAACGCCGGCAACGTGATCGTCGAGACGAGCACCAACTCGGGCGGCAGTTGGACCTCGGCGGGAACCTTCCCGGCCGCCATCGGGGCCGGCCAGACGCTGACGGCCACGGTGAATAGCGCCGGGCTGGTCAACGTGTGGGTCAACGGCGCCCTCGCCGGCAACGCACAGTTGCCCAGCAATGCGCTATGGACGAACAGGCGGTGGGCAGATCGGATTGCAACTGCCCTCGGGAGTTCTAGGGTCGACAACTTCTTGGGCGGCAATTTCTAGCCCGAAGCGGAGAGAGGGGTGGCGGTGACGCCACCCCGACACGTTACAAGGGTCTGCAAGCACTTGAATGCTGCTAAGGAAAGGAAAGCAAAGATGGAGAAGATGCGTTGCCGTCAACTGCATCAGTCGATCACCGGTGTATTGCTGGTAGGTGCCTTTGTGGCCTTGCCGCTGCTCGCCAAAGCGGATCCAGCGGTCGAGAAGGCTGATCGTCTGAAGGTGGCACCGTCGGGGACTTCTGCGCCTCACAGGGTGTCCCCCTATCACCCGGTCAGCGTGCCTGAGAGCGCCAAGACCTACTACCAGTCCATTTGGGGCATCGACAATCTGCTGGTGCACCAGACGGCATCGGGCAACCTGATCCGCTTCAGCTACCGCGTGACCGACCCGGTTCGTGCCAAGCCGCTGGGCGACAAGGCCGTGACGCCCTATATGTATGGCCTGCGCAGCCGCGCGGTGCTGCAGGTACCGGTCATGGATAAAGTGGGCGCATTGCGGCAAACCAGTACTACACCGGGCACCGGCCAGGAATACTGGATGGTGTTTTCCAACAAGGGCAATCTGGTCAAGCCCGGCGATCGCGTCAATGTGATCATCGGATACTTCCATGCCGACGGGCTGATGGTTGAATGATTTCACGGTCAGGCGAACCGTGGCGCATCAATTTTATTTGAGGAGCGGATAAGAATGAACATGAACAGATACTTCCTGATGGTGTGTGGCCTGGCAGTGTCGATCACGGCCTCGGCTGCAACCCACACCACACCACCGAAGAAGTCCGGCGCTGCAACACATATCGCGCAGCCGAAGAAGTCCGGTGCCGCAACACAGATCGCGCAGCCGAAGAAGTCCGGTGCAAAGATCGCGCAGCCGAAGAGATCCGGCGCTGCCCAGTCGAGCAAACTCAGCGCTGCCCAAATCGTGGAGCGGAACGTGGCGGCCCGGGGCGGGCTTCAAGCCTGGGGAGCGGTCGCTACCCTGACCCTGTCGGGTCAGATGGAAGCCGGCGGCAAGAAGAACTCGGAACTGCCGTTCGTGATGGAGATGAAGCGGCCGCACAAGAGCCGTTTGGAAATTCGCTTCCAGGATCAAACCGCCGTGCAGGTCTACGACGGTGCACAAGGCTGGAAGGTGCGACCTTTTTTGGGACGCAATGAAGTGGAACCGTTTACCTCCGGACGAGGCCAAGCTGGCGGCCAATTGGGCGGAACTGGATGGTCCTCTGGTGAATTACGCCAGCAAGGGAACCCGGATCAAGCTGGAAGGGATGGAGGCCGTGGAGGGACATAACGCCTACAAGCTCAAGCTGACAATGAAGGGGGGGGCCGAACGGCGGGTGTGGATCGACGCGACGAGTTTTCTGGAACTGAAAATCGACGGCGACCCTCGCAAGATGGATGGCAAATTACACAACGTGGCCATTTATTACCGCGACTACAAGAACGAGAACGGAGTGACTGTTCCGCATGTTCTTGAAACCGTGGTCGAAGGGGTCAAGCAATCCCACAAGATGAGTATTAAACAGGTGGCGGTGAACCGGCCGCTGGCGGATACCTTGTTCGCCAAGCCGAAGCTGACCATGGCCGCAGCATCGGGCCAATAGGCGTGCGGCCATGAGACGGATTGCGTTCGCCCTCCTCGCTGCCTGCCTCGCGCTACCCGTCCTGGCGGGCGAGCCCGACATCGCGCCGGGATTGACCGCGGCCCAGATCGTCGAGAAGAATGTGGCTGCAAGAGGCGGCCTGGATGCCTGGCGCAAGATCCAGACCATGGCCTGGGTCGGGTCATGTCGAGAAAAGCAATAGCGCCGGTTCTTCCCTGCCCTTTGTCCTGGAACTGAAGCGGCCCGACAAGACGCGTTTCGAAATCCATGTGCAGAATCAGAGGTCGGTGCGCATGTATGACGGCACCCATGGCTGGAAGCTGCGTCAGGCTAGCAGCGGGTCTCCGGACCTGCAGCCCTTTACCCCTGATGAGCTGAATTTTGCGCGGGACGCTCAAGGCATTGACGGGCCGCTGATGGATTACCTGGCCAAGGGCAATGAGCGTCGAATTGGAAGGGCGTCGATGAAGTCGAGGGCAACAAGGCCTACCGTTTGAGTGTCAAGCTGCCTTCCGGCGCGAGCCGTCACGTGTGGATCAACGCGCAGACTTTCCTGGACATCAAGTACGATCGGGAGGCCCATGATCCGTTCGGCACGACCGGCCTCGTGTCGGTGTATTACCGGAACTACCACACGGTCGATGGCCTGCAGATCCCCTACCTGATCGAAAGCGGCGGCGCGGATGCCAGCGGAGCAACAAACCGGATGGTGATCGACAGGGTCGCGCTCAATCCACCACTGGATGACGGGATATTTGCCAAGCCCAATGTGCCGGAACAGCACAAGGCAATCGCGGTCAGTGCCAACTCGCCACGGTCGATGAAACATCCGGGCTGGCCGGGCACACCCCTGACCCCGGGAAACCTGGGAAGACCGAATCCCGGATCCTTGCCGGGCTCCGGTCATGCTCAATAGGCGGGGCCTATTCTCACGCACCGGGAAACGTCCCAGAGGTTCGGTCATTGCGCCCTCCCCGCGCGACGTGATGCGGGCCACAAGCCCGTTCCTGCCGCCCGAACCCAGGCTGTACCCACGTCTCAACACCCTGCTTGCCGGAGCCGTCGCCCTTCTGCTCGCTGCACTGATGGCTCCCATTGGCCACGCAAGCGGCAAGGCGGCTGAGGATCCCGGCGAGACGATCTACCTGCACGGCACACTGGGCTCGGGCAAGCCGCTCGTGGCGACCCGCGAGGATGGCATGCGCGTCGAAGGTGCGGATGCTGCCTGCGTCAGACTGTCACCAGCGCAGCGGACTGGGCGCCAAGGAGGGCAACAAATCCATCCCGCCGATCACTGGCCGTTATCTCATCCATCCGCGTGCCAGCAAGCCGCGAGGATCTCGACCTGCCTTACGTTGAAGGCATACGCGCCGATCGTGAACCGTATACCGATGCGACCATCGCCAGGGCAATCCGCGAGGGCCTCAACTCGGAAGGCAAGCCGCTGGGCTACCTGATGCCCCGTTTACGAACTGAACGACAGCGACATGGCCGCACTCATCGCGCATCTCAAGCGACTGGACCAGCGCAAGACTCCCGGGTGTCACCGACACGGTGCTGCACTTTGCCACGATCATCACGCCGGATGCCGATCCGGTGAAGCGCCGTGGCATGCTCGATGTGCTCGAACAATTACTTCGCCAGCAAGAATGCGTTTGCACGCGGCCCGAGTCCGCGCCTGATGTCCACGCACATCATGATGTTCAAGGTGAATCGCCGCTGGCAGCTGCATGTCTGGGAGCTGACCGGCCCGCCAGAAACCTGGCAGGAGCAACTCAGGAAGCATCTTGCCGAAGGAACCGGTGCTGGCGGTGATCTCGGGTCTGGGCGGCAAGAACTGGGCGCCGGTCCACGCATTCTGTGAACAGGAGGCGGTGCCCTGTCTCTTTCCGAACGTCGAGGCGCCGCCGGCCGACGCCGACCGGGATTTCTATTCCGTCTACTTCTCGCAAGGCGTGCTGCTTGAAGCGGGGCTGATCGCCCATGACCTTCTCAAACCGGCCTCAGGCAAGTCGGCGGAGCGCGTGCAACAGGTCTATCGCGCCGGCGATAGCGGTGAAGCGGGTGCCCAGGCGCTCGCCACCGCACTTGAGGGCCAGGGTATTACCGTGCAAAACCATGTTCTTGCACGTGGCACGCCCGTCCAGAGCATTGCCAAGGCAATTCGCGATGCCTCGAACGCGGATGCGCTGGTCCTGTGGCTGCGCCCGGATGACATCGCGACGCTCAACGATATACCGGCGCCCATCGGCCACCGTGTACATGTCGGGGCTTATTGGGCGGACTCGAGCGCTCGCCGTCTGCCGGCAAGCTGGCGCGGCGGCACGCACCTGTCCTACCCCTTTGGCCTGCCGGAACAACGACTCATCAACGTCGATTTTGCGCTCGGATGGTTCAGGATCCGCAAGATCCCGGTCGTAGACCTGCGCAGGTGCAGACGGATACCTATCTTGCCTGCGGTCTGCTCTCCGAGACGCTGAATCACATGGTGGATACCTTTGTCCGCGATTATCTGGTCGAGCGCATACAGGGACAGCTTGAACACCGTATCATCACCGGCTACTACCCGCGCCTGTCTCTCGCGGCGGGACAGCGCTTCGCGTCCAAGGGAGGGTACATCGTCCGTTTCTCCGAGGCCCAGGGCACGCGTTTGATCACCGACCACAACTGGCTGGTGCCGTGACGGACTGGCGCGCGCGCCACGTCGATTGCGGGCGCATCCCGTGAATCCTGGATATTAATTCGAGCCGAGCTGGTGATACTCGCGCACGATGTCGGCAGCGCTCACGAACCCGTCCAGCCGCACCCAGGACTGGCCCGAACTGGCCCGCAGGAAGGTCACCGGCTGATGATCCATGATGTTGCCGCGATAGACATTGAACGCACGTTGCACCGCGATACTGTCAGCCAGGCTGCCGGTCAGCATCTGCCACTGCGGCCCCGCTCCGTACTTGCCCGCATAGGCTTTCAGGACGGCCGGCGTATCCTCCTCGGGGTCGATGGAAATGGACACCATGCGCACCGCGTCCCGCTCTGGTCCCAGATCGGCCTGAACTTGCGAGAAGGTCTTGCTCATCACCGGGCAGATCGCGCCACAGCTGGTGAATATGAAATTCAGAATGACCGGCTTGTCAGCGAGGCGGGTGCGCAGTGGAACCGCTTCACCGTTGGCATCCAGCAGTTTCACGTCCGGGATCGTATAGTCCACCTCGGTGCGCACATAGTTGTCCAATTCGCCGGACATGGCGTGATGCATGTGGTGCGAATGATCCTGCATCGCCCCCTCCATGGCGGCAGCGGGCTCCATAGACTCCATCGCGGCAGCGGGTCCCGCATATCCCGCCAGAAACGCGCAGCTGCAGACCCACAGGCCGCGCTGCAACATGCGGCGACGGGCTATAGAAAGGAATGGGGTCGTTCTCATGATGCCCTCCAGGTACGAAATGAAAAGCGTGGTGTAGTCAGTGTCATATCCGCCGGGACAGGGGAGTGACGCCGGGAACTTCGAGGCGTTCGCTGAGGACATGAGTGCACTCTTGCGGCTGGCGTGATACGCGCACATCTGCCAGCCTTGGGTATGACGCCACACCCTGCCCTGTTCGCATCAACACACGCTATTCCAGGCTGTCCATCACGATTCCAAGCCAGGATGAATATTCCTAATGAAAGCGTAGTGAAGCTGCTGTAATTTGACACGGGAGTGAACCCCGTACTTAACTGCTGCCAGGCCAGTATATTGAGTGGGGTCTTTACTGTAGACCGGCAACGTATCAGTGATGCGTTCGCTCCGGGTACAAGTTATTCACGATGGCCGCAAGCTCGGTATGGTCCACCGACGTCAAGGGAACACAATAATCCACGCCGCAGGTCGTTGTATGGCGAGCCGACAACGCGTCGTCTGTCAAGCCGATGAGTGTCGCTTTCGGGATCTCCGCCCGGATTTCGCGGACCAGTTCGACGAGACTGGTGCCCGGCAACCGCAGTTCGAGCAGTACCAGATTCGGCTCCAGTTCCACCGCATGGCCGAGTGCCGTTGCCGCGTCCATGGCCTCTGCCAGGATCATGTTGGGCCAGAGGATGGATAGCAGAATTTTGAGTTGCTTGCGATACAGCGTATCGCTCACAATGAGCAGGGTGATGAAGCGTTTCCGCAGCAAGGACTCGACCAGGCCGACAATTTCCGATTCAGTCGACTCGCCTTTCACCATGAAATAATCCGCGCCGCTGAGAACCGCGGCATCCCGATACTCGAGAATGTCATAGCTGGTGATGACGCAGACCACCGAGTCAACAGAAACCGTCTTGATCGTTTCGGTCAGATTGAACCCATTTCCCTTCGGCAGCCGGATATCCATGAAGATGAGGTCAAAGCGTCGTGAGAGCGCATGGTGCAGTGCTTCCTCTCCATCTGCCGCCTCGACGATCTGCAACGATGGAAACCGTTCCTCCAGCAGGTGATGCAGCGACTGGCGATACGCGGCATTATCTTCAACAATTAGAGTATTCAGCATGATGGACAATCCTCGCACATCAATCCGGACTGATTTTTATTCTAGTTAACATGAGGATCTATCCCAGTGTTTTGTGGTATTTTTTTACACGCGTTTTGAGCCTGTCTAGAGACCGGCCTGGTAACGCTGGTAATAATCCAGCACCTGTGGCACGTAGTGCAGGGTTTCGCGGTATGGTGGGATACGGTTGCCATGCTTCGCCACTGCATTTTCGCCGGCGTTGTAGGCAGCAAGCGCCAGGCTCAGATCGTTGTTGAACATGCTCAGCAAATCCCGCAAATACTGCGCACCCCCAGCCAGGTTTTGCAATGGGTCAAACGCATCGGACACCCCGTAGCGCTTCGCGGTCTGCGGCATGAGTTGCATCAAGCCGGCCGCGCCCTTTTTTGACACGGCTTTCGGGTTGTAACCTGACTCCACCGAAATCACCGCATGTAGCAAGGCGCTATCCAGGCCATAGGTGCGGGAAACTTCTTCGACAACCTGATCAAACAGGGCTTTCCCATGAAGGCCTGATTCGGAATCGCGGGTTTTTTCCACAGTCCGTTTGGCGATTGCTTGCTGCGGCGCTGCAATCAGAACGGTATAACGATCGCCCGTCGGTACATTGCTCAGCGTCACCGCGCCATCTGTGGCTGTGTAGACGTAAATATCCGCCCTCCCCGGCTGACACAGCGTGTACCCGAATACCAGCCAGATAAGTAGTGCGCGTCCTCGCAATCTCATGGCAACCCTCAACGTTACACATGGCTCATCCTCAAAGCTTATCAGCGCGCCAAACCGAAGCAATACAGTGTAAATGGTATGTTTCAGCCCGTGTTTCCTGCGCACATGGTCACGTCCTTATGGCGGGTTGCCGGGCACGTGATGCGGGTGACCTGCCCGCCCTCGGCGAAGGTTCGGCTTCCCGGCGTGCGCGCGACCTGAACCCTGGAACCCCTTGGCCAGGCGCGGCATAAAACGAGGCAGGCGACATGGCACATTCTCCCGTATTTATCCCCACGGTCGCCTGGGGTAGCATGGCGCACGGGTTCGGCGCATGGGTACGCCTTAGAGTCGGTGCCCAGGCAAAGATCATCCGACCTAGACAGGGAAGCGTATGACCAGACATTCGCGGCCGGGCTCAAGCAGTCGCAACCAGAACATCTTCAAGGTACTGCGATTCTTCTCCCTGAGCAGCCTGATCAGCATTATGGTGGCCGCCATCCTGCTCACCGCGCTTTTCCGGCAGGTCGCCATTCGCGACATGATCCATTTCGGCGAGCAAAGCAATCAGCAGCTGGCCCAGAGCTTCCTCAATGCCGTGCGCGCGCCACTGCTGCCTTATATCGGAACCGACGAATACCACCATGGCTTGCCTGTGCCGCCCGAAGTGGTGCAGGCCATCGCCGGACTCATGCACAACACCGGGGTGACGCGGGTGAAGATCTACGACGACGAGGGCATTGTCCTGTTCTCCACTCCGTACAATCAGATCGGCACCGACGGCAGCGGCAACCCCGGCTTCAAGTCCGGCATGAAAGGCCGGGTGGTCAGCGAGCTGACCTACCGGGACGCCTTCAACCCCTTCGACTGGGAAACAGAGTCCGACAACCTGATCCAGACCTACATCCCCATTCAGCAAAGCCAGGCCGAGCCCATCCTGGGCGTGTTCGAGATCTATAGCGACGTCCACCCCCTGGTGGTCCAGATCGAACGGGCGGAGTTCCTGATATTGGGCGGGAGCATAGCGATCCTTGCCCTGCTCTATCTCGCCCTGCTGGCTATCGTGCGCCATGCCGAGCGCATCATCACGGCGCAGCAGAATACTATCCGGGATCGCAACCATGCCCTGGAACTGCTTTCCGCCCAGCTCCTCAAGGCCCAGGAAGACGATAGGAAGCGCCTGGCGTATGAACTGCACGAAGGCATCGCACAGACCCTGAGCGGCATCAAGTACCAGATGGAAACTGCCTGCCAGCCAAACGGGCGGCCATTCGCAAATGACAGACGTCCCGCAGATACCCTCGTGCTCATGCTCCAAAGCGCCATCCAGAAGGTCCGTACCCTGGCCATGGATCTGCGTCCCTCCAGCCTGGACGATCTGGGTTTGCTGCCCACCCTTGACTGGTATTGCCAGGAGTTCCGCAGCATCTATCCCGACATCGAGTTGCGGCTCGACACGCAAGTCGAGGAAAGCGACATCTCCAAGAACCTCAAGCTGGTGCTGTTTCGCCTGATCCAGCAGATTGTGCAGAACATCGCGCGCCAGATCTGCTCAAGCCGGGTACGGATCGAACTGCACAAATCCGGCGACCAGATTCTTCTGGAGATCACGGATGACTGCCTGGCCACGACGATGAGCAGCGAAAAGCTTAAAGAAAGAGAGCTGTATCTGCTCACCCTGCGGGAGCGGATCACGCTATCCGGGGGGGACATGGAGGTCTTCACGTCAGACGATGTGGGCGGGACCACCGTTCGCGCCAGTTGGTGGAGTTAGCGGTCGTCCGGATTCCAGGGCTGAACGATCTGCAAGTCGCGACGCCATATGATTCGACGAAAAATCAGATGAAAAGGACGTCAGCCAAGGCTGACGTCCCGCTATCACTCCCGGGCCTGCCCAGGCCCGGGAAGTCGATCACATCCTCACAACTTGTTCTGTGGCACTTGGTGCAGGTGACCTGCTCGCCCTTGGCGAAGCGTCCGGCCGCCCATCGTGCGTGCGACCGGCATCCGGGACAGCGGCGTGCCCTGACCGGTCATGCCGTGACAGGCGCGGCAGACGTTCTTTTCCGCGGTGGTTTCCGCCAGGTCATGATGATGGTCGATCCAACTGCTGTTGCCACCGGGTGCATGCCGTGGGGCCCGTTCAGGTTGTTGCCGGTGGAGCCCGAGTGACAGGTGCTGCACTCCATGATGGTGCCCGGATGGCCCTGCAACTGCGTCGCCGTCAGGTTGTCGTTGGCGTTCGGGTTGATGGGCGGACGGACGACCATTCGGCGTGAGTCGCAGCCGTGGCAGGCCTGGCAGGACAGGCCGCCGTGGCCGGTACTGACCCGGAACAGCTTGGGATTGCCTACCGGCGGAGCCGTGCTTTCAGCTGGCAGCGGGGGAACCACGTCCGTCGGGGCGATCACGTTCTCGGCGAAACGTTTGTTGGTCGGCACGATAGGTACGGCCCTCTTGGGGTTCTTATCGTCCGGAATCCAGGCCTGCAACAGGCGCAGGTTATCCGCCGCCTTGATCACGCCGGCGGATGCGGTCAGGTTGGAGATTGCGTCGCCGGTATGGCAGGAGCCGCAGCCCGGTTGGTTGGCCCAGGGCACGCGCGGGGTGCTTCGCGTTGGTGTAGAAGTCTGGCGCCAGTTCAAAATCGCCGCCGGGCATGCTGCGCGAGAAATCGTCGCCCACCTGGGCCATGTTGCCGTGGCAGTCCTGGCACACCACACCCGCCTGACCCATGGCGCCGCGCAGGCACTGGGTGCGCTTGCCGGGATGGCACTGGTAGCAGGTCTGATCCAGCACGCCCTTGGCCGTGGCGGAACTACGCCCAACCGGCGAGGGCATTTTCGGGAACAGCGGCTGTCGGTTGGTGCCCACCACGTTGGCGTGTGCTGCGTGCATCACCGCGGACATGCTCTTGTGGTTGGTTTGCTGACGCCCGTTGTCGTTACTGGGTCCGACATGCGCCAGGTCAAGTGCCGGGGAATAGTGGCAGGTCTGGCACACCACGGGCTTGAACGCGGTCGCCGCCCGCACCCGGAAAATCCGCCGTCGTTCCGGTGATGAGGCTGGTCGCGTGCTTGATGTCATGCAGCTTGAGGATGTTCTTGTCGGTCGCCCACTCGACGCTCACCGGCTGGGGCACGCTGCCGAACTGCGGGTCGTCGATTGAGACCGCAACTGGCGTTCAGTTTGATCAGGGCGGCGCCATTGCCACCGTCCAGCGTGGCGGCGTGACAGGCCCCGCAGTTCGCCTCACCCGAAACCGGGATCACCGTGTCCAGCGCGGCAAGCACCGTCCCGCCGCCACGCCCAGCGTATTTCCCGCGGTGGCAACCGCCTGGACGCGCATCAGCGGATAGGGATTCTCGCGCCCGAAGTCGTCAAACGTGGTGATCGGGATGCCGGCTGCCTCAAACCAGCGCACCGGCGCGGTGTAGCCGAAGGCAAAGGTGGTGAAGAAGGGCTGGGTGCCGACGAACTGGGTAAAAGGGTTCGACGGGTTGCCATTGACGACGTCATAGGGACCGGGCATCTCCTGCTGAGTGGCTGCCAGCACGTGATCCCCGAGGTACAGCCGTTCGAGGTCTGGCATGGGCAGACCGAGGTCGAGAATATCGGCAGAGGGCGGATAGAACGCGGGTAGGATGCCCGCCGGATAGAACGGGTCGTAGGCGTCCCGTGCGACATCCCAGAAGTTGGTCTTGTAGACGCCGTTGAAGCCGGGGTCGAGGATCGCGGCGGGATTGCTCGAGCACCGGGTCGTTGGGGTTGACGGCGGCCGAGTAACGCACGGTCACCTGGTCCATAGCCAGCAGCGTGGGCTTGCTCGTGCCGGTCGTGCCTTTGCGTACTACCTGGGCGTGCAGGACATTGAACGGCGGCAGGATGCTCGAAATGCGCGTGTCCAGATCGCCGCAGTGCATGCCCAGGTCGTTGACCGCCAGCACCTTGAAGCCTGTACTGGTGGTTAAAGTCTGCTGCGGCACTGGCGTAGTCGGAAAAACAGCCCGATTTTGGCTCGTGGAATTGATGGACACATTCGGCCGTGTGCCTAGCTGGTCGTTGTCGGTGATGGTGCCTGCGCCGGTCGCATCGGCGAGTGTGGCGTTGGTCGCCCCGATCAGGTTGACGCTGAAGGTCTCGGTCGGCTCGGCCGCGGTGTCGTTGACGGTGGTCACCGACAAGGTCTGGGTCGTGGTGCCGGGCGCGAAGCTCAGGGTCACGCCGGTCCGGGCGGTGTAGTCGCCGGGCGCGAGGGCGGTGGCGTTGGCGGTGCTGGCGACCACGGTGACCGTCTGCGCACTGGCTGCCGACAGGCTGACCGTGAAGGTGGCGGTGCCGCCCTCGGTGACGGTTACGTTGTTGATCGACAGCGCAGGGAATGGCGCCACGTCGTTGTCGGTGATGGTACCTACGCCCGGTCGCATCGGCGAGGGTGGCGTTGGTCGCCCCGCTCAGGTTGACGCTGAAGGTCTCGGTGGGTTCCGCCGCAGAGTCATTGATGGTGGTGACCGCGAAGCTCCGGGTGGTGGTGCCGGCCGGGAAGGTCAGCGTCACGTTGTTGCGGGCGGTGAAGTCACCCGGGGCCGCGGCAGTGCCGTTGGCGGTGCTGGCGACCACGGTGACCGTCTGCGTACTGGCTGCCGACAGGCTGACCGTGAAGGTGGCGGTGCCGCCCTCGGTTACCGTTACGTCGTTAAGAGATATGCCAGGTGCGCCGGTCACTGGACCACAATTTGCGGGGCGATTTGCCACGTCACGTTCGGCGACGCCTCCCCCTGATTGTTCGGCGCGCACTCTGCAGGGAGGTGGCGAAGGTCTTTGGATCGAACTGCTCCATCTTCCTTCGATCGACTCTATCGGTTCCCAACACGGTACCTGAGACCGCGTTCTTGATGGTCACTGTTCTGTTGCTGGTTCCACTGCCTGCCACGATCAGGCGGCCACCGTTGCTGGTGCTCCACTGGGCCTGCGTAATGGCAAAGGTTGCGGCCTGGGTCATGGCAGAGCCCAGGCCGCTGATGAATACGAGAAGTGCAATTGCAAATCGGAACGGACGTTGCAGTGGATTCATGATGGTCTCCCAAGAAGATACTTACCGGATTTACGCGATCACCCTTGAGCACAGAAGCGGGCGCCTCGATAGCGTGTAATAAATTCACACGCAAGTTAACACGTGAACGAATGAAATGCAAGAAGAAATTCGTATATTAGTAATTATAGGTTACAAAGGATAACCATCCTTATGAAGAGTATTGGCTAAGTGCGTGTTCCAGCTCATTAGATACGCCATCAACCCGTCTTCCGGATTCGAGCCTCACTATGAATCCGGCTGGGGAAAGCGCGCCTTGGAGTGGCAGACTATTTAACTGTGATTGCGACGTGCAGAAAATTTCCTGCTGGAGCAGGATATCCCAAGCCCATTGAAGGTCATTGGATACCGCATCATCGTATCGGTGCTGGACGAAATTGCGCAGTACACAAACACGAGACCAATACATCTCGCCCTATGACTGAATGACGATGTGCTCATCCTGCAGGTCGACGACACTGGAAACGAGACACTCAACTGGACGGCGATCCCACTGATGCTCATCGATCCTCAATCGCGCACGGGGTTTGCCAGGATGTAGCAGCTACCAGCCTTGTCCGGCGGGGTATTCACCGCCGCGCATCATTCCGGTGGCGGAGCGATGCTGGGCGTAGCATGGGGCTTATGAATCGGTTAGGTACTGAGCCCCCAAAAAATATAACCGCCTGAGGGCGGTTATATCATGCAGGAATATCCTCAACAGACCGCTAGGTGGCCACCAGGCCTTTTTCGATGGCATAACTGGTGAGCGTCGAGGCATTGTGCAAATTGAGTTTCTTCATCAAATTGGAACGGTGTTTTTCGACGGTCTTGATGCTCAGGCAGAGATAGTCTGCAATGAACTTGTTGGGATGACCTTCGGCGACAAGTTTCAGCACTTCGCGCTCGCGGTGGGTCAGCGTGTCCCAGGTGCTGCCGACATTGGCGGCCCTGCCGGTGCCCAAATACCCATGGATCACCTTGTCCGAAATGTCCGGGCTCAGGTAGGTCTTGCCATTGAGCACGCTACGAATTGCAACCCGGAGCTCATCATGCGTCGCGTCCTTGAGGATGTAGCCGTCGGCGCCGGCACGCAGACTTTCATGGATGTATTCGTCGGTCTTGTGAACGGTGAGTACCAAGACTCGCGTATCTGGATAACGCCGCTTGATGTCCAGCATGGCTTCGATGCCATTCATTCCCGGCATCGACAGGTCCATCAAAATCAGATGCGGCCCCAGCAATCCAATGGCACGGATGGCCTCTCGCCCATTGTCGGCTTCGCCGACGATCTCGATATCGGGATCCTGCGATAACAAGGATCGCAGCCCTGCTCTAAGCAAGGTGTGATCCTCGACGATGAAAATCTTGTGTTTTCCGACCATCATGATGACTCCCCTCATGGCTTCTGCTCTGCAAAGCCGACGTTCTGACCGCGCAGGCGGCATTGCTACAAACTAGCTAGGCGCGTGCATGAACACCCAATCCGAATACTTCATCTTGCCCTCAAATTCTCTATCCGCAAGTCCAAAGTTGCTTTTTTTCAGCGGCTCGTTGTCGGACAGGCTATGCACCCCTAATATCTGGCCATCCGGTTCGGTGATCAGTCCCCACTCCGCGCTGCCCGTCATCGGGTCCACGTAGATTTGCCGCAGATAGCGCTGGACTCCTGGCTGACGTGAATCCTTCAGCAAATCCTCCAGATCCAGGGGATAGCGCCTGATCTGGCCCGACGAGTTTTTCGCGTACTGGTCGAGGGCAAGTTGGAACTGGTGCCCGATAAAGAGCAGTTCCTCTTCTTTTTCCCGCTGTTGCATCGTGTGCCAGACTTGCCCCGCAGCGGCGAGGACAACGCCCATCATGGCGACAAGTATCAGCACGCCAATATAGGTGAATCCACGCGCATGCTGAAAAACAAGCCCCCGTCTTCCCCGTGTGATGTCGTCAATCAAATTCTGGTGCCATTGATTCATGTTGTCAAAACCTCGCTGCTACCAGCTCAGATATTCCGTGCCATCCCGCGCGATGCCCTGGGCGCCGCTCTTGACGTCATATACGCTACCCGTTTCGGGCGGTTCCGGCGGTATGCTGATCCAGGTCGCGTTGCTGTCCGTGATCGGGTCGACTGGAATGCTGCGCAAATATTTGCTGGTGACCAATTCATCGAGCGCATCGGGGTACTTGCCCTTGTCGCCATAATATTTGTTCAGGGTATCCCTCAACAGGGATAAGTCCTGGCGCAGTACCGCTTCCCGTGATTTTTCCAGGCTGGAAAAATAGCGCGGGACAGCAATGGTGAGCAGGGTCGCGATCACCGCCAGCACAATCAGCAACTCGATCAGGGTGAAGCCGGGGGATTTTCCATGTAAGGTCATGTCAGGTCCTCATCCCTACCATCTCCTGTAGGGAATTCCGTTCAGACCGGTGCCGGGTGCCATCGAATACACGTCGAACACGTCATCACCCTCCGCCGGATCGTCATAACTGCTTTCATAGCTGCGTTTGCCCCAGGTTTCCTCATCCGGCCGTGTCGGATCGGGAAACAAGGGGTCGCGCGGAATGCGCCGCAAAAAATGAATCCATTTCTTCTTGTCCGGGCTGCTCGCATCAGGTACGCCTTCAACCAGAACCTGCAACGACTTGGGATACCCTGACGTCTCAATGGAATTCATAATCCGGCCTTCCTTGACGGCCTGCTTGTAGGCGTCCAGCGCCGTCCGAATCTCCCGCAGCGCCAGACGCAATTCGTGCTCGTTGCTGCGTTTTACACTCACTTCCGCCAGAGGAATGGCGACGGACGCCAGCAGGCCGACAATCGCCACCGTCACGACCAATTCGATCAGGGTGAAGCCAAATTGTCTCGGGGTCAGCGTGCGCACTCATGGCACCACCGAAATGACGTAGGGATCGGGTGTCGTCGCCATCAGTGTCTCGCCGCCTGGCCCGCCGGGCACGAGACGACCCACGGCCACCTGGGATTGGGGATTGGCCGCGATGGCCTCGAATACCAGCGTGACCAGGCTGCCCGTCCCGCTGACCCCCTCTGAACCACTGCCCGACATATCCAGGAGGATCTGTCCGCTCGCCTGATCAATCGTTTTGTTCAAGGCAGACTGCATGTTGCCCTGTTTAAGGAAACTGCCTTCCACCACGTTGATCGCCTTGAACACGCTCGGGTCAAAACTCACCATCAGCCCCATATTGCTTAACAGTTGCGGCGACTGGACGTTCAGCGTCAGGCTGACCGTTTCTCCCGCCTTCACCTGCGCGGGGCCTTGCCAGGACAGTGTGACCGGATTGGCCGCCGCGGGAACCTGTGGCCCGGGTGGGACATCCCGGCGCGGCGGCGCCATCGTCGTAGGGCGTGGGCGTGCCAAAGGCGTTGCAGATGCATTGGAGGCAACAGCAACGCTGCCCATCTGTTTCATGTTGAACAGAGTGTTGCGCAGGGTGGTTTCGGTCCCGGCCCAATACTCCACTTCGTCGGCGTCGGGCAGGCGCGTGCCCCCCACGATATGAGGGGTGATGGACAGCACGATTTCGGTTTTCACGTCTTCATCCTTGTGGCTCGAGAACAGCCGCCCGAGTATCGGAATCTGGCCGAGGCCGGGTATCTTGCTGGCGGTCTTGCGATCCGCATCACTGATCAAGCCAGCCAGAATTTGTGTTTCACCGTCTTTCAGGCGCAGCACCGTATAGGCGTTGCGGGTGCCGATTTCATAAGCAAGCGTGCCGGACTGCTCGTTGGGGACTTCCTTGACGATGTTGCTGACATCCAGCTTGACCTTGATCACCACTTCGTTGTCGAGATGGATGTCGGGTTCCACCTCCAGTTGCAGACCGACGTCCAGATACTGCACGCTGCCGGTGACCACCGGGCTGCCGGTCGAGAGTGGCGTCACCGAATTGGTGATCACCGGCACCCGGTTACCGATCATGATTTTTGCCTTCTCGCGATTGCGCACCCGGATACGCGGCCTGGCGAGAATGTTGGTGTCGCCATCCTCGAGCTTGAGGTTGATCGTGGCGCTCAACGGAGTAACCAGCAAATCACTGGAGTTCAGATCCTTCAGTTGACCCAGGGTCTCGATACCATTGGGGGTGCTCAGGGTCATGCTGTTCGGCCACTTGATTCCCAACTCGCTCAGGCGCGCGGTACCCACTTCCAGCACTTCCACCTCCATCATGACTTCCGCTGCGGCAACGTCCTGATCGGCGACCATTTTTTCCGCAAGCCGGACCGCTTCCGGGGTATCACGCATCACGATGGAATTGGTTTGCTCGTGGATAAAAATATCCTTGGTTTTCAGCAGCGTCTTGATCATGGTCAGAATCTGCTTGGGATCAGCATTGATCAGGTGAAAGCTCCTGATTTTCAAATCCTGATAGTCCTTGAGTTTCGCCGGCGTGGAGGGGTAGATGAACACCGTGTTGTCGCTGATGACTTTCTTTTCGAGCTGATTTTGCAGGAGGATCAGGTTGATGGTGTCTTCAACCGACACATCCTTGACAAAAATCGTGGTTTTCAGATCAGGCTTGACGTCCTTGTCCAGTAGCACGTTGATGCCGCTCGTGCGTGACAGCGCCTCGAATACCATCTTGAGATTGGCATCCCTGAATTGCAGGGTGACCGGCTTGGTGAACGTCGCCTTGAGCGAAGGTTCGGCCATCGCGATCCTGGCCCGCTGATCGTCGATCAGCCGCTGCAACAACAGGGCTTTTCCGTTCGTCGGGTTTTCCACCAGGACGATGTTGAGGGCAGCCTGGGCATCTTCTATATTCCCTTTCTTGAGCTGGGCCTCGGCCTGCGCTATCGCCACATCGTGACGGGCGTCCATGGCCAGGGATTCAAGGCCCAATCCTGCCTGTGCGTTGCCCGGATCAATCCGCAGAATGGCTTCATAAGTGGCCTTGGCGGCAGCACGATGACCCAAAGCCCGTTCGTTGTTGGCCGTTGACATCATCCGGTTCACCGTTTGCTCGCGGCTGCGCATCAGATCCACGCGGTACGGCATGTTGTCTGGATCGGCCTTGGCGGCTTCCGTCAGTTTGGTCAAGCCTTCCTCATCATGCCCTTCCGCCAGCAGTTTCATCCCGTCCTGGTGCAACTGATAACCTGCGCAGCCCGTCATCAGGATCGCCAGCAGTATGAACTGTGCGACGATCCCTCCCATGAGTCTTGTTTTGGCCGTCTTCATCATGTTCCCGCTGTAGTGATTGTTTGCTTGATGTTTAGCGGCAGGTAGGTCAACTCCACTTCACCGCCGTTCAGACGCTCCACGCGGTAGGTGTTATCGATTACCTCGCCCTCGGAGACGGTGTAAACCCGATCGCCCTTGACCAGCAGAATGGTCAGCTTTCCCCCTTCCACGTAACGTCCCAGGAAGCTGAACGGCATGGGCGGCGCAGTCGGGGGCGGCGGCGGGACAGGTACCGGTGGGGGCGGCGGCGGGGGCGGCGGCGGCGGGACATACCAGGACATTGCAATGAATGCCGTGCTGGCAGCCTTATCGGTTTCCGCTGCTGCGTTATGCGCGTGCAGGCGTTCCAGCTCAATACGTGGCTGAGGCTGTGCCGGCTGCCTGGGCTCCTGTGATACGGGTCTTTTCGGCAACACCACCGGTTCGTCAACGGTCTTCTTCCCCTCTCCGGAAGCGGCAGACAAAACGATCGTCACGGCCAGCGCACCGAGCAGAACGCGCTGTCGCCACTGCCGGTTCATGATGAATGCCCCAGAAAAATGGCCAGAACGACTTTGGCATCGACCATCGAATCGCCAACCTTCTGGCGCTCGAATTCCACCTGATCCAGCGATACGATCGGAATTTCGCTACGCACGTCGGAAAGAAACTTGCGGATTTTTTGATACTCTCCCTTGAGCGGCAGGCGCATCTGGATTCGAATCAGTTTGCCGGTCTTGTCGCGGTCCGCCTTGTATTCGGCCTCCAGCAGATTGAGTCCGTCGCGCTGGGCGATTTCAGCGATCTTGCCGATCCAGTCTGTCACGCCATGCTCACTGGGGAAAATGCTGTAAAACGTGGCGAGTTGTTCGTCTAACGGATGCGCCTTGTCCTTCAACACCTCGCCCGCCCGTGCAATCCGTTCCTGCATCGAACTGGCGTTATATCGAGCCGTGTCCAGCCGCTGTTGCGCGGGTTGCACGACTGAGAAATAGAGCCCCAGACAGAGCACCAGGCCCGCCATACCGATGGCCCCGGGCAAGCCGAGCAGACTGCGCCAGCGTCTCATCGGCAGGTAACGTAGACGGAGGTTCATGACTCCACCCCCTTCCAGTAGGCAAGCAGGGAAAAGCGCAGCGGCTTTTCCGGGTCCTCCTGCTTGATCTGGTGGTTCTGTAAAAAGACGCTGCTGAACACCTCTCGTTTCGACAATTGCCTGACGTAATTCAGCAGCGCGTTGAGGTCCTTCGCCTCGCCGCTGATCTTCACCAAACCTTTCTGCAAGTCCGGCTCCATCGACAGTAGCGCAATATTTTGTCCGCCCGATGTTTCAACCGCCTTGAACAGTGCATTCCAGGGCAGACTGAGCTGGCGCACCACCTGATTGGCCTGTTTGACTTCCACCAACTGCGCACGCGCGGCCTGTTCGTTGAGGGGGCGTGACGCGAGCGCGCGGTAACTGGATAGCCGATCGTAGCGGTCAGCCTTCTTTTCCCAGAGGGCGGCCTGCTCGTTCAGCGTCCGGAAATGGCTGCCTATCAGGACGAGCGCCGCCAGCGCCGAAACCAGAACCCCCACCCCCAGCCACGGCACGGGTTTATTGCTGCGCTGGTAATCGAGCCGCAGGGGTTGCATCGCGATCATCCCCAATTTGCCATGGCGAAAGGCCAAACCTGCGCCGAGGCGGTGGGGTTCTTTTGGCGGGGGGTGAGCGCACGGAACTGCCAGGGGTCGATTTCCGGGAGCGCCGTTTCACCCAGCCCGGAATCCCACAAGTACACTTCATGAGGCACGGCTGGGGTATCGGCCAAATACGCTTCCCGTTCGAGAATCTTCGGAAGTTCCGCAAGCCACTCTCTACCGATCCGTAGACTGCGCACCCGTACCCAGCTCCCCTCGAACAATAGGGCAAGACACAGGTTGCCCGGTTCACGCAGTGCAAACCACGCGCTTCGCCGCCGAAGGTGGCCTTTGAAGTCGTTGTAGACTGCCATCAAATGGGGCTGTATGGATTGCAGCGGGATACCTGCCTTGTCAAACACGCCTCTCAGGGCATCGAGCAATTCCGTATCCACCGCGCTGGCCAGCCTGGGCGCTTCGGGCGCTTCATGGCTCAGACGCAGCTCCCACTGCTGGGCGGATTTTCCGTACACCCTGGCGAAGCAATGGCGGGTAAAAGACAGGGTCTCTTCAGGATTTGCCAGTTCAGCACGCCAGGGTACGAGCGCGTAGTGCAGAAAATGGTTTGAGAGGATCACCGTGGCAGTGGTCCTGCCGCCAGCAGATCCAGGCAACGTCGCTTCCAGAGCCTGAAGTGCGGCGCGCCAGGGCTGGGCGCCATCCTGGCTATTGCAGGGCACGTAATGTGGGCCGTTGATCGTGCGGTGCAGACCGCGCAACGTCAGTGTGCGCTGTACCTGAAAGAATGCCACCTGAGCGGGGCAGACGACGGCTCGCAATTCACTATGCGACCAGAGTGACACGGTTGATCTCCTGCAAGGTGGTTTCGCCACGGCCCACCATCTCCAGCGCTACGTTGCGCAAGAAGCGGGTGCCGTTGCGCGCCGCCGCCTCCCGAATGATGCGGGCCGGTTGGCGGGCAATAATGGCTTCGCGAATTTCGTCGTTCAAATACAGAATCTCGCCAATGGCGCGACGTCCCTTGAAGCCGGTTCCGCGACACTGTCCGCAGCCACGCCCGGCCTTGAAGTCCATGCCACGTGCCTGCTCGGGGGTGATTCCGGAATCCGCCAGCAAACGGTCGTCGGGCCGATCCCCGGTTGCGCAATGCGGGCAGCTCATACGCACCAGACGCTGCGCCATGATGCCGTTCATGGCGGAAACAAAGCTGTAGGGATCGACCCCCATGTGAATGAAGCGGCCTATCACGTCGAACACATTGTTGGCATGCACGGTGGTAAACACCAGGTGGCCGGTCAGCGCCGACTGCACTGCGATCTGAGCGGTTTCAGGGTCGCGAATCTCGCCCACCATGATCTTGTCAGGGTCGTGGCGCAGGATTGAACGCAAGCCGCGGGCGAAAGTGAGGCCTTTCTTCTCGTTAACCGGGATCTGCAACACACCCGGCAACTGATACTCCACCGGATCTTCGATGGTAACGATCTTGTCCTGACCGTGATTGATCTCGGTAATCGCCGCATACAGCGAGGTGGTTTTTCCCGAGCCCGTGGGACCGGTGACCAGAAGCATGCCGTAGGCCTCGCTGGCCAGACGGCGAAGCTGGGTCAGGGTGATCTCGTCGAAGCCCAGATAGTCGAGGCGCAGCCCCTTGATCTGGTCACTCAGGGTTTGCTTGTCGAGGATGCGCAGAACAGCATCCTCGCCAAAAATGCTGGGCATGATGGATACGCGAAAATCCACTTCGTGTCCGTTCATCGCCACCTTGAAACGGCCGTCCTGTGGGATTCGACGCTCGGCAATGTCGAGTTCGGACATAATCTTGATACGGGAAATCACCTGCTCCGCCAGTTCTTGTCCCGACAGCGATCCGACCGTGGTCAGAACCCCGTCGATGCGGTAGCGGATGCTCAGGCCTCCCGGTGTGCATTCGAGATGAATATCGCTCACCGATGTTTTCAGGGCATCGTACACTGTCGAGTGCACGAGCTTGACCACCGGGCTGGTGTCTTCGTTGATGGTCTTGAATGACAGGTTCTCGGCCAGGCTCCCCGCGCTGGTGTCCTGGTTGCCACTGGGCAGCAGGCCGTCCATGGCATGCAGCGTTTCCTCGTGGCAAGCCAGATACGCCGCCACATCGGCACGATGAGCGAGACGCCAGCTGAAACGGGCGGTTACGCGCTGCTCGGCCCATGCCTGCATGTCGATGTTGAAAGGATCGCCCATGACCAGCACCAGCGCATCGTTCTCATCGCGCAGTACCAGACATTCGCGTTCCAGTGCTTCGGCGAACGGCAGCACGTCGAAGGCACTGCTCATCCGGTGCAGGTCCTCCATGGCTGCGGTGGGGTAATGCAGCGTCGCGGCCAGAGTCTGAACAAAGCGCTGCGGATCGAGACCGGACTGCTCTTCGAGAACGTCCACAGTGGCACGCCGAGTCTGCTGTGCCGCTGTGCGTGCCGCGTGCACCATCTCCGGCGAAAACCCGGATCCTGCGCGGACAACAATAGTCTCAGCCATATTCACTGGATGCTCCCCGCAAGTTCAAAGATCGGGAAATACATCAGCACCACGATGACGCCGATGACGAGTCCCATGAACACCATCAGCAAGGGTTCGAACAGCTTGGTAAAGCGTTCTACCCAGCGCGCCGTCTCTTCCTCGTAGAAGGCTGCGATGCGCTCCATCATTTCGCCCATGCGCCCGGTACGCTCGCCCACGCGCAGCATGCGTAGCGCAACCGGGGTGGTCAGCCCGTATTGCTCCATGGCACCGGAGAGAGCATGACCTTCGCGAATGCTCGCCGAGGCCAGCGCAAGCTGGCCACGCAAGGAGGATTCCAGCAGATCGGACACCATCTGCAGGGCGGTCACCAGCGGTATGCCGCCGCGCAGCAACATGCCGAGCGAACGGTAAAATCGGGTGAGCTGGTACACATGCAGACGCTTGCCGATATTGGGAAGCTGCCATAGTTGGCGTGTCAGCCACTGCTTGCTTGCCGGGCGGGTTGTCGTGTAGATCCCCCCTGCCAACACCAGCGCGGTACCCGCCAAGAGGGCTGCGCCATTGGCGTTCAGCATCTCCCCCCAGCGCATCAGCAGCCGGGTCATCAGCGGCAAGTCACCGCCAATATCGGCATAGATATGGCTGAAACGCGGCACCACATACACCATCAGAAACAGGGTCACCAGACTGCCGACCCCCATCAGCAGAAGCGGATAGATCGAGGCGCTGACCACCTGCCGTTTGACGGCGTCCATCTGGGATTGATACGCCACATAGCGTGACAAGGCTTCAGGCAGCGCGCCGCTTTTTTCGCAGGCGCGCACGGTTGCCACATACAGCATCGGAAAACGCGCCGGCGAATGTTTCAGTGCATGGGAAAAGGTATGTCCCTCATAGAGGCTGGCGATAATCTGCGTAAGCGTTTTCCGGATATAGGTGTGCTCTTCCTTATCAGCCAGGGCTTCCAGAGATTCCATCAGCGACAGTCCGGCTTCCAGCAGGGCCATCAGTTCCTGGCTGAACTGTACCAGAGGAAATCTGCCCGAGCCGGGCTTGCGCCACACCGACCAGCCCGCTTTCCAGCCCGCTTTCGGCTTGATCGCGATGACCGTATACCCCTGGTCTTGTGCCTGACTCGCGGCATCGCCGGCATCCACGGCATCCAACGCGAATGCCGTCAGCTCATCTTCCCCGCGTAATGCCTTGACCTCATAGCGCATGATGTCCCACTCCTATCGGATGGCTGGTTGCCTATCCGCTTGATCACAAGTTCATTGGCTTCTGCCAGCTGGTTATTTCGGCGTTTTCTCCCGCGCCTCCCGCTTGTTGATCTGAGAAAAATATCTAAAATTTGCTCCCGACGTATCCGGGCAGCAGGCTGATGATTACCATGGAAACCCGTACCTTGAGCAGGGTGGACCCTCCTCTCCTTCAGCGTGCGTCTACCCTCCCAATGGCATGCAGCGAATTCCCATCCCCACAACACGCTATCGAGCAACTACCAGCCGTAGCAGTTCTCTCTGGTCTCTCTGGCTGCGGCGTTGATATGACTGTAGCGTGGCGGATGCAGGTTGACCCTAGGTGGTTCACCTTAATCGCTACTACTCCCTACACCGTATTCAGAAGGTAAGTGAATTATGTAGAGCGTTGCCCGGATCCGGTGCGTGGAGGGAGCATTGCACCGGCCATGGCGGCGACTTGGCGTGTGCATTGCAGGGGCGTGGCGTGCGATGGTGTTGGACGTGCCGGTGCTGCGGACTGCTCACCTTGATGGCATGGTTCACCAACCGAAGGGCATGAACTCGAACCCTACCCTGGCCATGCCATGCCTACAGTTGAAATTACAGCCGAGGTCGTTGCAAAACCCGCCATCCAGGCTGACCATAACCCGCGCGGCTGCGAGAAGACAAAATTCGACCCGGCTGAAACGGTGATCTGCAACGAGCGCACGGTGGCTGAACGGATGAATGCGCGACTCAAGGATGAGTTCGGCGGCAACACGATCTGGGTCAAGGGCAACGCCAAAGTGATAAGCCAACTGATGTTTGGCGTCTCTTTTACGTATATTCGAGGGGCCACGATGCCTCGATGCGTGTTCCAAGCCCCGGAAAGGATGCAAGGCTGTAGCTTCCGCCGGACAGGGCCACCCTTTCCTTCATGCTGACCAGCCCGAGGCCTCTGCGCTCGCCCTGGCGGAAAACCACACTGGCAGGGTCAAAGCCCCGTCCATTGTCCTGAATCAGCAGGTGCAGCGCATCATCGGCCAGATAGAGGCTGACTCGCATCTTATCCGCTGCCGAATGCTTGACGACATTACTGGTGGCTTCCTGAATGATGCGATAGAGGGTGATTTTGAGCGGTGCCGGAACGTCCTGCTCGCTGACTTGCAGCACCTTCTCGACCGCAATATTGCCGCACAGGGCTTCAAACTCGCGGAAAAACCAGGACAGAGTGGGCAGGATACCCAGATCGTCCAGGATCGCGGGGCGCAACTCGGTGGAAACACGGCGCACATCGACCAGTGCCTCCTTGAGGCTGGGGATGGTCCGGTGCAGCGATTCGAGTGCGGCATCGCTTGCGCCAGCGGCCAACTGGTCAGCCGCGTTTTCCAGTGCGAGTTTGATCAGGACGAGCGACTGCCCCAACCCATCGTGTAGATCCAGCGCAATCCGCTGCCGCTCATCTTCCTGGATCGACACCAGCAGACCGGAAAGGCGTTGCAATTCTTCCCGAGACATACGCAATGCCTGCTCGTCTTTCACCCGTTTGGTGATATCCCGAAGGATGGTAGAGAAACAGTCGACCTGCCCATCTGCTCCGCGGTGCGCGATGATGACCTGAGAGGTGTGGATTTCGCGGCCTGTGCTATCGCGCATCCGCGATTCACCGGCCCACAGGCCGTTCTTGATCGCGGCCGGAATGGCTTCCTCGTGGAAGCTCTCCCGCACCTCCTGGTCGGCGTGGTCGCACATCTTCTTGTGTGAAATGTCTTCCTCGGGACCCAGGCCCAGTATCTTCCGCCCGGCCGGGTTCAGATAGAGCATGGATCCCGAGGCATCGGCCATGGCGACGTAATCCGTGGTTTTCTCCAGGATGGTCAGCTGGCGCGCCAGCATTTCCTCGCTCTGCTTGCGTCGCTTTGTTTCATGCGCAACCTGTCGCGCCAGTACCATGTTGTGCCGCTGGATGCACGCCTCGGCCTGCTTGAGTTCGCTGATGTCGTCCACGATCACGACCGTGTGCAGAGCATCCGCTGTGGGTGCCTGACTGTGGTGTCGCCACTCCAGGGGCTGGACACGAATGAAGACATGGCGATTGAGCACGGGGTCGAACACCTCGCACTCGGCAGGTCTTCCCGCCAGCCGCGCCGGGGTGGCATCGCGCCAAAACCGGGGGAAATAGCAATCCGGATCCCTGCAACCCCGGTGCAGAATATCGTGCAGTTCCATTCCCCTTGTGCTGGCAACGCTGCCCAGCCCCCACCATTCCACGGTCCGATTGATGTTAAGCAGTCGGCCTTCTGCATTCATCAGGCATACCAACTGCGGCATCATGTCCGCAGATGATTGCCACTGCTGTTTCGCCTTTTCTAATTCTTGTATGTCCAAGGCTTCACCCCTCCTCCAGCGTCGCGCAGGCCGAAGACAGAGTTAAATGTAATTATCTGAACCGCCAAGGCGACCGACATCCTGATGAAAGTTGTTCGTACCAACAGCACGCCCCCATTCCCTTCGGAATGAAACACTACACGAACAAACAAGACTCCACATCACGGCTCCTTTTTCATATTAGCAAATAGCATTCCAGAAACAGAAAGTCGTTGTAAATCTGAGTACTATATTTTTCAATGGCTTTTGTCCTCGGGGAAAGTGTAAGAAATCCCGACATTTCCGACTCCTGCGTGGCATCGTCCACCACCGTCAGGCATTTCAGCGCTCGCCCATCGGCTATCCGGTCGAAGTCAAAGCCCATCGACCTGACCTCGTTTGCGCTGTCTGACCGGCACAGCGGTTGCCGGTCAGACAGCGGGAATTTCGTGCGTTTGAACTAGGTTAGTGTGACTCATGAGTATAAGCAGGCACACTGCACGCCAAGGGTGCTAAGCATTTCCATGCAAATCAGTAATCCGACTGCTCGCAAGCTTGGAAATTTGAAAAAGCCTGGGCCTTCGCCCGAATGTATCCCGTGGGGGGTACGATGACAGTCCTCCACCGACACAGGGAGTCCTCATGAACCTGACCCAGCACAGGAAGATCCTGGTACTCATCCTCGCCGCACAGGCCGCCACTGCCTGGGCCGAAGAGGAATCTTTCACCATCAATCCCACGAACACGTTCCCCAGCTTCGAGGTGGGCCACATGGGTTTCTCCACGCAACGCGGCCGCTTCGACCAGACTCACGGTAAGGTCCTCATGGATATGCAGAAGAAGAGCGGAAGCGTGGACATCACCATCGACGCTTCCTCGATCGACACAGGTATAAAGCAACTGGATGATGTACTGCGCGAAACGGGATTCCTGAACGTGGGGCAGTACCCCACGCTCAGCTTCCACTCCTCGAATCTCAAATTCAACAACGATAAATTGGTAACCGTGGACGGTGTGCTCACCATGCTGGGCGTTTCCAGGCCCATCACGCTAACCGTCACCCACTACAGGTGCGGTATTGATGTCGCCAGTTCCAAATATGTCTGCGACGTCGATGCAGAAGCCACTTTCAAACGTTCGGACCATGGGATGACTAAATTCATACCCTTGGTCAGTGACGATGTGAGGCTCAGGATCAAGGTGGAGGCGGCGCGAGACCAGTGACCGCACAATTATTACTAATTTAAACAACACGATAATGAGTCATGTTAATAAACATCATTAATTATGAAATTAGTAAGCACGCACGGAAAAACTTTCGAACCTGTGTCCCATGTCACTGCCCAAGGCCGTCAGCGGTCGTTCTCGCGTATTGCTCTGAAGCAGCATTTCATCCTGACACCCCTGGCTTCGGAATGCCTGGACGACATAGTGCTTGACGCCCCGCGCGGCCAAGTCGGCGGCGATAGCTAAAACATCCTCATCTGCCAGCAATGCCGGATGCACTGTGGTGCGGATTTCATGCGCCACCCCCGAGGCCAGAATCAATTTCAGGCTGTTCTGCGCACGTGCCCCGCTTCCCGGCGCGCCCGTAATGCGGGCGTAATCCGGAAATGGGGCTTTGACATCCATGCCCACCCAGTCCACCCGTTGCAGGATGGACTCCAGCCGCTGCGGATACATGCCGCCAGTATGCAATCCGATCTTGAACCCCAGCGCACGCACATCACGAATGGCGTCATCAAGACCTGATTGCAAGGTCGGTTCACCCCCGGAAAAAACCACGCCGTCGAGCAGGTCGCGGCGGCGCTGAAGGAACTCAAGCACAGATTCCCAGCGCACTTCATGCTCGCCCTGCGGCGGAATCAGCCCCGGGTTATGGCAATAGCCGCAACGCCACGGGCAGCCCTGGCAGAACACCACGGCGGCCAACATGCCAGGCCAATCCGTGGTGGACAGCGGTGTAAGACCACCGATGCGAAGCATGGCCGTCACTGCACGTTGCAGCGGCCTTCAACAAAGAAACGGCGCTCGCGGTGTTCGCTTTTCTTGCCCTTGTTGAAGCTCGTCACCGGGCGATGGTAGCCCATAACCCGGGTCCACACCTCGCAACGGGTACGTTCTTCATCCCTCAGGGCGATGCAGGGCTGGGCTTGGTTTTGAATAGGCAGGTCGTTCATGTCGGTATCCTCGGGTCAGGCTGCAACGGCGCGTTGTTTACGGGACAGGGCTTCCTCGTCGCACGTGGGGCAGAACTCGTGCTCGCCGGCGAGGTAGCCGTGTTTGGGACAGATGGAAAAGGTCGGCGTGATGGTGATGTAAGGCAAGCGAAACCGCTCCAGCGCGCGGCGCACCAACTTCTTGCACGCCTCGGCGGACGAGATGTGCTCCGACATGTAGAGATGCAGCACGGTGCCACCGGTGTACTTGCACTGCAAGTCGTCCTGCCGTTCCAGCGCTTCGAAGGCATCGTCGGTAAAACCCACCGGCAGCTGCGACGAGTTCGTGTAATACGGCGCGTCGTCGGTGCCCGCCTGCAGGATGTCCGGATAGCGTTTGGCGTCTTCCTTGGCGAAGCGGTAGGTGGTGCCCTCGGCCGGCGTCGCTTCCAGGTTGTACATGTGGCCGGTCTCTTCCTGGAAGGCAGCAATGCGCGTGCGGATGTGGTCGAGCAGACGCGCCGCGAAATCGTGGCCCCATTCGCTGGTGATGTCGTGTTCGTCTGCGGTGAAATTGCGGATCATCTCGTTGACGCCGTTGACGCCGATGGTCGAGAAGTGATTACGGAGCGTGCCGAGATAGCGCCTGGTGTACGGGAAGAGGCCGTTGTCCATCAGCCGCTGGATTTCCTTGCGCTTGATCTCGAGGCCGTTGCGCGCCATGTCGAGCAGCGCGTCGAGACGGCGCAATAGTCCGGCCTCGTCTCCCCGGTATTGATAACCGAGACGCGCGCAATTGACCGTCACCACACCAACGGAACCCGTCTGCTCGGCGGAGCCGAACAGTCCGTTGCCGCGTTTCAACAGCTCACGCAAGTCGAGCTGAAGCCGACAGCACATGGAACGGATGTGATTCGGCTTCATCTCGGAATTGATGAAGTTCTGGAAATACGGCAGCCCGTAGCGCGCGGTCATGGCAAACAGCCGCTCGGCGTTTTCCGATTCCCAGGGGAAATCCGGCGTCATGTTGTAGGTGGGAATGGGGAAGGTGAAGACGCGGCCCTTGGCGTCGCCCGTGGTCATCACCTCGATGTAGGCGCGGTTGATCATGTCCATCTCGACCTGCAGCTCGCCGTAGGTAAAGGGCATTTCCTTGCCGCCGATCACCGGAACCTGTTCGCGCAGGTCCTCGGGGCAGTTCCAGTCGAAGGTCAGGTTGGTGAACGGTGTCTGCGTGCCCCAGCGCGAAGGGACGTTGAGGTTGTAGATCAGTTCCTGGATGCACTGCTTCACCTGATCGTAATTCATCGCGTCATTGCGGATGAACGGCGCCATGTAGGTGTCGAAGGAGGAGAAAGCCTGGGCGCCAGCCCATTCGTTCTGCAGCGTGCCGAGGAAGTTGACGATCTGGCCTACCGCGCTCGACATGTGTTTCGGCGGCCCGGCCTCGACCTTGCCCGGCACGCCGTTGAGCCCTTCGTGCAGCAGGGTGCGCAGCGACCAGCCCGCGCAATAACCCGCCAGCATGTCGAGATCGTGGATGTGGAGCGCGCCCTCGCGATGGGCCTCGCCGAGTTCGGGTGGGTAGACGTGGTTGAGCCAGTAGTTGGCCACCACCTTGCCCGAGACATTGAGAATCAGCCCGCCCAGCGAGTAGCCCT
The DNA here is from genome assembly GCA_963726485.1 of uncultured beta proteobacterium. Lineage (GTDB taxonomy): Bacteria > Pseudomonadota > Gammaproteobacteria > Burkholderiales > Thiobacillaceae > Thiobacillus. The sequence goes on from CAVSCL010000017.1 coordinate 29,010, forward strand.
GGTTGGCGTTGGCGTTGACCCGCCAGTCCTGACGCGAGAGGTATTCGTTGATCGACGCTTCCACGTCCACCACCGTCTTGCGGTCTTCGCGCAGCTTCTTGTGCGTTTCACGATAGGCGATGTAGGCGCGTGCGGTATTGAGGTGATTGGCCGCAATCAGATTGTTTTCCACCACGTCCTGAATGCGCTCGATCCCGGGGGGCGCGCTGCGGAATTTGTGGATCAGCACCTTGACCGCCTGGGCGGTCAACCGATCCGCCTCGACCTCGCCAAATTCGCCTGTGGCCTGTCCCGCACGCAGGATCGCCGAACGTATCTTGACTGCATCGAACACCGCCCGCCGCCCGTCGCGCTTGATGACCTCACGGGGCAGCGCTGATATGACCGCTTCCATCTCCATCTCCTCGTGTTATCAATATCTTGCGTACACCAGACACAAAACATACTACATGTAGTAGACCTGTCAAGGTGATTTTAAGGTTAGGATGTCCTGATATACTAAACTACACGCGTTTTCACGCATTCGTGGGGAGGACCTATGGGTACGATTCTGGATTTTCTGGGCACGGATCACCGGGCCTGCGATGAATTATTTGCTGCCGCGGAAGCGGCTGCCGCACAAAGAAACTGGGACAGTGCGCGCAGCCTGTTTGACCGCTTTCGCATGGTCATGGACCGGCATCTGGCCATGGAGGAGCAGGTGCTCTTCCCCGCGTTCGAAGCGAAGACCGGCAACAGCATGGGGCCAACAGCCATCATGCGCATGGAGCATGGACAGATGCGCGCGCTAATGAATGATATGGAAGCAGCCATCGCCGCGGAAAATGACGCAAGCTATCTTGGATTGTCCGAGACGCTCAATATGCTCATGCAACAGCACAACCTGAAAGAGGAAAGCATGCTCTACCCCATGTCCGACCGGATACTGGCGGGTGCCCGCGACGACCTTATCCGCGATATGGAAGATCTGGTGCGGTGAAGGCTTCGCCCCTCACCCCAACCCTCTGATGAAACGACCAGGCATTCGACCAGGCGGCCTGAAACGCCAGGCAAGACGCGGGTTTTCCCACAAAGGGACTCCGACTTTCCACGGTCCATAGCCCGTGAAAGATCATATGCCCAAACCGAGTCTTCGCCCCCTCACCCCAACCCTCTCCCGCACGCGGGCGAGGGGGCAAACGTGATGCCCACACCGATTAACGAAATCCTGATCGATGCGCGCTGGCTGGAGCCACCGGAGCCCATGGAAAAGGTCATGCAAATCCTTCCTCTCCTGAAACCCGGGCAACAGATCCGGCTGCTGCTGCACCGCGAGCCTTTCCCGCTTTACCCCATCCTGCACGCGCAGGGCTACACCCACGACACCACCGCGCAGCCGGACGGAAGTTATGTGATCCTGATCCGGCAGGAAAGCCTCTCTTCGTGAAGGCCCGCTAAGCCATGCAGGCCGGCCTTTCCTTTGAACAGGCGCCGCCGTTTTCTGTGCCCCTGCGGTTTTTTCTCACCGCACCGCTGTTCCTGCTCGCTGCGGCGGGGCTGCTCGTGTTCGCGCCCGAGGCCATGTCCTCGCGCTGGATGCCGCAGACCCTGGCCCTCACCCACGCGCTGACTCTGGGCTTTCTTGCCATGGCGATGATGGGCGCGCTGATGCAGATGCTGCCGGTCGTCGCGGGCTCGGTTCTGCCGGCCAGCCGGGCCGTGGCCTGGCTCAGCCATGTGCTGCTTGTACTGGGCACCGTCGCCCTGATGACGGGTTTTCTGACTGCATGGCCGTCCGCTTTCGGCATCGGCATCATCCTGCTTGGCGGCAGTTTCGCGGTCTTTCTCACGACGGCGGCAATCAGTCTCGCGCGCGCCATCGGCGGCGTCACGGTCATCGGCATGCGGCTTGCGGTGGCCGGCCTTGGCCTGACCGTCCTGCTCGGGCTGGCGCTCGCCCTGTTGCGCACCGGCGGGTGGATCCCCCCCGCTGTCGAGGCCGCGATTGCCGGGCACGTCGCCTTCGGTCTGCTCGGCTGGGTGCTGCTGCTGGTGATCGGCGTGGCTTACCAGGTCGTGCCCATGTTCCAGATCACCCCGCCCTACCCGCCCCGGCTTACCCGCTGGCTGGCGGGCAGCCTGTTCGCGCTCCTGATCCTCCACGCCGTCGCCCCGCTGCTGCCGCAGGCCGCGCACGATTCCGCCGCAAAGCTTGCCGATACCGGTCTCGCCACGGGCATCCTCAGCTTCGTCTTCACCACAATGCAGATCCAGTCGCGCCGACGCAGAAGACTTCCGGATATCACGCTGGATTTCTGGCGCACCGGCATGACCAGCCTGATCCTCTGCGTGATTGTCTGGCTTGTCGGGTCAACTCTGGCCCGCGTGGGGCGAAAGCGATGCCTATCCCCTGCTGCTGGGCGTGCTGTTTATCGGCGGCTTCGCGGTGAGCGTGGTCAACGGCATGCTCTACAAGATCGTGCCCTTCCTCGCATGGTTCCATCTTCAGGCGCAGTTGCAGGCGCGCGCGGGCACCATCCCGAACATGAAGGAAATGATCCAGGAACGATGGATGCGCACCCAGTTCCGCGTCCATCTGACCGCCTGCGTGCTGTTTGCCGCCTGCGTGCTGTGGCCACAACTGACCATTGCCGCAGGCAGCGTGCTGGCTCTGTCCGCACTGCTGCTGTGGGTCAATCTGCTGTCCGCCATACGTCGCTACCTACGCCATGGCGGACATCTGAAATAGGACGCGACGCATCCGGCCCTGCGACGATTTGCCGCAGGGCGTTGTATTCCCCCGACGATACAATTCCTCCCACAAAAAGGGGGAGAAACAATCATGAAACAGCCAGGAATGCTGGTCATTGCGGGTTTTTTAATCGGAATTGGCGAGGCTCAAGCGAGTTGCGGTGCTGCGTTCTGCTCTACGGCGAATGACTGGCTGACCCTGACACAGGGTGTGCACCCAGGCTGGCTGGTCTGGGGACAACTGGAATATCTCAATCAGGACCAGTTGCGCGAAGGCACCCAGGAAGTCTCCCGCGATCAGATCGAAGAGCATCACGAGGAAATCAAGACCATCAACCGCAACGCCCTGCTGGGCGCGGAATACGGCTTTGCGCAGAACTGGGCGGTAAACCTGATCGTGCCCTATTCGAACCGGGAACACGAGCACATTCATGACCATCACGGCACGGAGATTCCGGAAAGCTGGCAATTCGACAACCTGGGCGACGTGCGCCTGAAAGTGCGTTACCAGTCCACCGGACATCTTGCGAACGAAATGTCGTGGACCCTCAATGGCGGGCTGAAACTGCCTACGGGTCAATTCGATGTCGAAAATTCGGAGGGCGAAACCGCCGAGCGCAGCGTGCAGCCCGGCACCGGCACCACGGACTTGCTGCTGGGGGGCGGTATCGCTTATTCGCCCTTGTCGATGCCCGTCAGCCTGTTCGCCAATCTGCAACTGCAATCGCCCCTGAACGAGCGGGACGGCTATAAGCCAGGCTGGCGTGGCGGGTTGCAGGTGGGCGGTCTGTACCCGATCACCGGCAAGCTGGATCTGGTGATTCAGGCCAACCTGCTGCACTCCGGAAGCGACAGCGGCGCGAATGCGGAACCGGATGAAAGCGGCCGCACCCAGATTGCCATCGTTCCGGGGCTGACCTATTCATGGTCGAATGGCCTGATGATTTACGGCATGGTGGAATTTCCGGTTTACCAAAACGTGAACGGAATCCAGCTTACGTATGACTATGCCGTATCGATGGGAATGAGCATGGCATTCAAATGATGCCTCCGGTCCAAGCCGCTGCCCGCCCGGGCGTGTGGCTGGCCCGGCATGGCAAGTCAGTCCCGCGTTCATCTCCCTGAGCGCTGCTCGCCGCCGCATTCTCCGCCCCTTTCCGTCTGGCTTCAGCCAGCGTCGCAATAAGGCTTTCGGCCCTGCTGCCTCGGCCCCGCCTGCTCTCCGCCTCACGCCGTTTTACCCGCCATGGCGGACGATACACTTGATTCACGGGCCTGCCTGCGGCCACAATCGACCCTGGGTTTGAACCGGACGCGCAAATGCCGCTCAAACTTGTCAACGAAACCAAAGGATCAGAATGAAACGCGTGGATGATTTCCGCCTGCGCTTCGGCAAACAGGAACTGGTGCCGATCGTCATCGGCGGCATGGGGGTGGACATCTCGACCGCCGAACTGGCGCTCGAAGCGGCGCGCCTCGGCGGCATCGGCCATATCTCCGACGCCATGGTACAGACCGTGTCCGACACCCGCTTCGACACCAAATTCGTCAGCGCCAGAAGCTCAAGCAGTACAAGGCACAACGTCGCCAGCAGCGACAAGTCCTCCGTGCAGTTCTGCCTCGCGACGCTGGAGGAGGCCACGCGCAATCATGTGGGCCGGACCATGGAGGCCAAGCGCGGCGACGGCATGATCTTCATCAACTGCATGGAAAAGCTCACCATGGGCGCGCCGCGCGACACGCTGCGCATGCGCCTCACCGCCGCGCTCGATGCCGGCATCGACGGCATCACCCTCAGCGCCGGCCTGCACCTCGGCTCGTTCGCGCTGATCGAGGACCATCCGCGCTTCCGCGACGCCAAGCTCGGCATCATCGTGTCCTCGCCGCGCGCGCTGGCCATGTTCCTGCGCAAGAACGCCCGACTGCAAGCGCCTGCCGGACTACATCGTGGTCGAAGGGCCGCTCGCCGGCGGCCACCTCGGCTTCGGCCTGGACTGGGCGCAAGTATGACCTCGCCACCATCATGGGCGAAGTACTGGCGTTCCTGAAGACCGAACATCTCGACATCCCGGTGATCGCCGCCGGCGGCATCTTCACCGGCAGCGACGCCGCCGCCTTCCTCGAACAGGGCGCGGCCGCCGTGCAGGTGGCGACGCGCTTCACCGTCACCCAGGAATGCGGCCTGCCGGACAAGGTCAAACAGGAATACTTCAAGGCCAGCGAGGACGACATCGAGGTCAACACGATCTCGCCGACCGGCTACCCGATGCGCATGCTCAAGGGCAGCCCCGGCATCGGCGCCGGCATCCGCCCCAACTGCGAGGCCTACGGCTATCTGCTCGACGCCAAGGGCAACTGCGCCTACATCGACGCCTATAACCGCGAAGTCGCCCTGCACCCGGAGGCGAAGAAGCTTTCAGTCAAGGACAAGACCTGCCTCTGCACCCACATGCGCAACTTCGACATCTGGACCTGCGGCCACTACACCTACCGGCTCAAGGACACGACCCGCCGCCTGCCGGATGGCAGCTATCAGATGCTCAGCGCCGAGCATGTGTTCCACGACTACCAGTTCAGCACCGACAATAAAATCGCGTTGCCGGTTTGATCTCTGACGGACTCAGCACATCCGAAATCCAGTACGGGAAGTGCAGGAGGCCTTTCAATGCCCGAAAGTTGGGGCGACTCTCAATTGAACTGACCTAATCGCCAGATAAGGCTTCCTTTATTTCATTTTGTGGCCCGACTTGCCGCTATATGAATCTCTGGAGACAAAAAAGCCTGACACCCTGGGCAATATCGGACTCTTAATATCCCGTTCCTCTCCAGATTTGCGACGTTTTGGGCCCTGAGAGGGAGAACACACATACAGATTAAGCCAAGAATACCCGTCACAAAACAGTCGGCGCATTTTCCATTGCGCCCACTACTCAGCCCCTCAATTGGCATTGCTCTTTGTGTCACCCGCCTTGTTCACGGATTCTTTTTTCTTTCCACAGGCTGGGCCCGGAGCTGCTGGGCGGCATCAATTAATAACGTATTGCATTTGTTCTGATTATCAGGTCGCAAATAGATTCAGGGAGAAGGGATGTCAGGCCGTTTCAATGTTTCACGTTGTGTTTTCCTGTTAGCTGCGCTGGCGGTTTGCACACTGGGATTAAGCATTCCCGTTCGCGCTTCTGCCGAGGAAGAAGGCGCCCACACCGATCACCATCACGCCGGTGATCTGTTGTTATTCCCGGCTGTTACCGGCACGCAATTCAGCAAACCGATTCCCGAATTTGGGCAGAACGAACTGATGCCCGAGGTCGACATTTTCTACAGCACCGAACACGAGCGTCTGCGTTTCCTGGCCGAATTCCTGCTGAATCTCGACGAACAGGAAATGGAGCGCCTGCAGCTGGGTTGGTTGGCCCATCCCACAACCACCCTGTGGATCGGGCGTTTCCACAATCCGCTGGGGTTCTGGAACAGCGAACATCATCACGGCGCCTTTCTGCAAACGACCATCAGCCGCCCCGGTATTATCGTGTTCGAGGACGATGGCGGGGTGCTGCCGACTCACGTCGCGGGGCTGCTGGCGGAAGGCACGCTCGATCGCGAAGGTGGCGCCGTGAACTTCGCGTTTGGTATAGGCAAGGGACCGACTCTGGATAATGGACTCGAGCCAGTGAACATCCTGAGGTTTGAAGGCGGCGGCCAGTTGGCGGTCAGCGCGAGGTTGAGTTACCGCCCCCAGGACGAGAACGCGGGTGAGTTTGGCGGATTCGCCGGATACACCCAGATTCCGGTGGCTGGCGCCGCTTTTGATGAGTCCGACCAGACCGTGATAGGGATTTTCTACAATATGGAAACCGACCGGTTTAGGGTGTTGGGCGAATTGTTCCGCGTGATCAATCACCAGGAGGGTGTGGATGTTCCCGATCAAGCTGCCTTCACCGCCGGCTATGTGCAGGTTGAATACAAGGTGCACGACGACTGGACCCTCTACGGACGGCTGGAGGACACCAGCAGCACCAAGAACAATCCCTATCTGGACCTGATCCCGGATTTCCTCAAGGCGAGTGCAATGGCCGGTTGCCGCGTGGAGTTGAGCAGCAAACAGGCACTGAAGCTTGAGATTTCCCGCAACGAAAGGCAGGACGAGGTGAAGTTCGATCAGGTCAGTCTGCAATGGAGCATGGTTTACCCGTGATGCGCCTGACGCTGATATTCGTCGTCTGCATCCTGTTTCCATCCTGCCTGCGCGCGCAAGGGCCGGAACGGGCCCTGGTATTGGTGGCGAACGCCCATTCCGTGATCCAGCGGCTGTCTCCCGACGAGACCCGCAAGCTCTATCTTGGCATGCCGATGATCGTCGATAGCCAGCGTGTTCATCCGCTGCTCAACAACACGGATCCGGTGGTGCAGGAAATGTTCATGCAGAAGATCATGTTCATGTCGACGCCGGCCTATGAGCGGCAGATCCTTTCCCGGGTGTTCCGCACGGGAGGAACACGGCCCCCGGTTTACACCGAGATACGCGATCTGTCCAAGGCGCTGGAGAGGGACCCCGCGGCGGTCACCTATCTGCCGCGTGACCTCGCCGCCGCGTTGCCCGGCATCAAGATCGTCGGGGAGCCTTGACCGTGGCGAATCGGATACGGCAGTTCATGCACAGCTACACGGGCCAGATGATGTTCGGCACGCTGCTCATCCATGCGCTGCTGATCCCCTTAATTTTTATCGGCATCCTGCACCTCGTGGAAAAGGATTACGAGGCCAAGTTTGTCGATCATTCCCGCGCGCAGTCCTACCTGCTTGTCATGCTCATGGAGCAGGCCGAGGACCCCTCCAAAATCATCAAGATCGCCGACGACCTTGTCCTGGGCGGGCAGGCGATCTATATCGACTACACGTCTGTATCGGGCAAGATATATTCCTCGGCGTTCAACCCGATCATGCGTTTTCAGGAGGACTTCTTTTTCGGCGAGCATGACGACCACGCCTATTCCATAGCCATTCCGATCCGTTCCAGGCAGGGAGGCAAGAACGGCACGCTGCGGGTCGCACTCGACGAACAACCGGTGGAGGAGCACATCAGGACGTTCTACCGGTTTGGGCTTCTCCTGGCGGGCGGCTATATCGTGCTGACCCTCATATTCGTCGGCTTCTTCGGCCATCTTCTGACCAAGTCGATCCGCCAATTGCGGGATGCGTCCCGCCGGATTGCGAGCGGTCACACGGAGGAACAGTTGTCAGTCCGCACCGGTGTAGCGGAAGTCTCCAGCCTGGCGCAGGATCTGGAATTGATGCGGCTGGAACTGGTTCATCGCGAACAAGAAATTGCCCTGCGTGAAGCGCGCCAGAGAGCGGTGCTCGAAACCGCCGCCGAGGGTATTATCACCGTCAATCCGGCAGGGCGGATTGAAAGCTTCAACAAGGCGGCAGAGTCCATTTTTGCCTGCCGCGCCGAGGAAGTGATGAACACGCCGTTCGCCGACTTGTTGTCAGCCGAGGATACGGCCAGCTTCCTGTCCCCTTCCGGAGAGCCGGCCGTCTGCTTGGGCACCGAGTTAACCGGAGTCCGCAAGGACGGCGTTGGCTTTCACCTGACGCTCTCGGTGAGCGAAGCTATTGCCGCCCACTCGCGTTGTTTCACCCTCCTGGTGCAGGATATCAGCGAACGCCACGCCTTTGAATCCAGGCTGGCTTACCAGGCGACCCACGACGCGCTCACCGGCCTGCCAAACCGGACCCTGTATAACGACCGGCTGGTGCTGGCACTGGCCCATGCTGCCAGACAGGAGCATATTCTCGCCGTCCTGTTCCTCGATCTGGACCGCTTCAAGTACATCAACGACACCCTGGGACACGACATCGGTGACGAGCTTGTTGAAGGTTGTCGCTGAACGGCTCAAATCCAACCTGCGTCAGGAGGACACTCTGGCCCGGGTCGGGGGGGACGAGTTTACCGTGATCCTCCCCTCGCTCCGCCACGTGGATCATGCTGCCGTGGTGGCCCAGAACATTCTGAAAGTGTTGGAGCGCCCCTTCTCCATCGCCGGGCAGGAACTCTTCATTTCCAGCAGCATCGGCATAAGCTTCTATCCCTTTGACAACAACGATGCCAGCGCGCTGAGCAAGAACGCCGACACGGCCATGTATGTCGCCAAGAGCCGGGGCGGCAACAACTATCAATTCTATTCGGAGCAAATGAACGAGAAGGCGAGCAAGCGCCTGGAGATTGAGCGGCAGCTGCGCCACGCTCTGGAACGCGGTGAGCTGCTGCTGCATTATCAGCCGCAGGTGGATGCGAGCAGCATGCGTATCGTCGGCGTCGAGGCCCTGCTGCGTTGGCAACACCCCGTGCTGGGCCTGGTACCGCCAGCCGAATTCATTCCGCTGGCCGAGGAAACCGGCCTGATCATCCCGATCAGCGAATGGGTGATGCGCACCGCCTGTATCCAGGGAGCGGCCTGGCTCGAAAGCGGGCTTGAGATTTCGGTGGGGGTCAACCTGTCCGCCCGCCAGTTCGCCCAACCGAATCTGTTTGAGACCATCCGAATCATCCTGGAGGAGACCGGATTCCCTGCGCACCTGCTGGATCTGGAGTTGACGGAAAGCGTGGTGATGCAGCAGGGCAGCGAGACCATCGCCATCCTCCATCAGTTGAGGCAGTTGGGGATCACGATTTCCCTGGACGACTTTGGCACCGGCTATTCATCCTTGAGCTACCTTCAGCAATTTCCGATCAACACCCTGAAGATCGATCGCTCCTTCGTCAAGGACATTACCGGCAAAACGGGCGACGGAACCCTTGCATCCGCCATCATCGCGATGGCTCACAGCCTCAGAATGAAAGTTATCGGCGAAGGCGTGGAATCCGCAGAACAACTGGCATTTCTGCAGGCACGCCAGTGTCATATGATCCAAGGCTACTATTTCAGCAAGCCGCTTCCGAGCCATGCAGTCACCGAACTGATGCACAGTAATCTGGAGCATGACACTGCGCTCGGTGATGACGCCAAGGTGCCCGCTTCCGCCTTCCTCCATGGATGACTTCGTCGATCGGGTGAGCGGCGATGATGAGGATTGCGGAGCGGGCGTCGTGCTCCACGCTTGATGCCCCGGGAAGGAAGTGAGGATATGCCCGTGTCGGCATTATGTGGGGTCGCGAATCATGCCGTGCCGGTCAGTTGAGGTCATCGGCCTTGTAGTACTTGGAGCCCTTCACCGTCAACGAAGCGGCAAGCCCGTCACCGGTCAACTGATAGATCCAGACACCGGGCGAAACCGGGATGGCGCCCGCGTATCCGCCGCCCTGGCCGGAGGCCTGAGCCGTCAGGGTCGCCTGTCCGCCGAATTCCCAGCCGCTGTTGACGAAGTTGTCTAAGGCGCCCTGGGTGTCGAATATCCACACCTGTTTCAGCTTGGAGAATCCCAGACCCAGGCCGGCCTGGACTTCGGCCATTTTCATGAACACGACTTTCTTGGTCTGATTGTTCACGGCCATGCCCGTGCCCATGCCGCCGCCCGCGACAAAAATTTTGAGGCCGGCGGTGCTGAACACGGCATAACCGGCCGCCCGCTCCACGACCCCCTGGGCGCTGGGCTGGATCCGGATCAACTCGCCCAGAATGTCCTGTGAAACCTTGCGGATATCCGCCTGCTGTTGCGCCTTGTCATCGGCCCACGCGGGGACAGCCGCAAGGGCCGTCGTTGCCAGCAGTGCCGCGGCCAGTATCCGGGTTGTACTGAAAATTGTGTTCATCATTTTGTTCCTTTCCTGGTGAGGTAAATTTGAAACCGGCTCCAGTGTATCAGCGCGTTGCCGCAAGCTGCCCCTGCAACTGGAGCAGGCCACGGTCGCCCGGCATCCGCTTCAGCGCCTGGCCGAGCACCGCCTTCGCCTCGCGGGTCTGGCCGGTGCTATGCAACGCGACCGCATAGACATAAGTATAGTTTGCATCATCCGGCGCCAGTCTGGCCGCCTGTTTCAGCGAAGCCAGCGCGGCCTTCATGTTTTTCGCCCGCACCTGCAACAGGCCCAGGCTGTGATGCAGGGCGGCGGCGTCCGGATGGCGCGCCAGCCCCGCGCGCAACACCTTTTCCGCCTCGGGGTCGCGCTGCATCTGGCGCAGCAGGTCGGCAAGGTTCACATAGACGGGAATCCAGTCGGCGTCGAGTTCGATCGCCGTCCGGTAGGCCGCTTCCGCAAGCGCGAATTCGCCGCGCGCGGCGTGGAAGTTGCCGAGATTGGTTTGCCCCTCCGGCGTGTCGGCATTCTGTTTCTGCGCCGCCAGATACTCCGCGCTGGCCCGCTCCAGATCGGCGCGCTGTTCTGCCGTCATGCGTTCCGCGGGCACGCCCGCGAACATGCCCGCCGCCTCGATGCGCAGCACGCGCACCGGGTCGTGCAACAGCGGCGCGGCGAGCTGCCAGCGTCGCGGCAACGGCAGGGGTTCGATCCCCGTCAACGCGCCGCTGCGCACCTGCGGATCGGGGTCATCGAGCGCACGCGCCAGCGCCTGTAACGACGCGGGGGACAGCCAGGCGCCCAGTTCCGCCGCCGCGGTCGCCCGCACCACGGCCGGCTGGGCGGAATCGTCCAGCAGCGCCAGCAGGCGCGCTTCCGCGTCGGGCGCGCTGTTGCGCGCGGCGGCCAGCGCCGGGGCAAAAGTCTGATAGCCCCTGGCATCGCGCCCGAGCCAGGCGCGCACCTGAGCCGCCGCCCAGGTGGCCGGCTTGTTCTTGTGGCAGGCGGTGCAGGCATTGGGTGTGCCCAGACTGACGGACAGATCGGGACGTGGCACGCGGAAGCTGTGGTCGCGTCGCACGTCGACCCCCATGTAGGTCTTGGTCGGCATGTGGCATTCGAGACAATTCGCGCCCCGGCTGCCGGCCTGGTGATGGTGGTGCGATGCACTCGCGTATTTCCCCGGCGCGTGGCACTGCAAGCAGACCTCGCTGCCGTTCGCCCGCAGTTTCAGGGTATGCGGGTTGTGGCAATCGCTGCATGTCACGCCGGCATGAAACATTTTGCTCTGCCGGAACGAGGCGTATTCGTACACCTCGTCCTGAATCTGACCGTCGGCGTGATACAGGCCGCGCGACAATGCGGCTGGCTGGTGAGTGTCCATCAGCGGGCGCCCGGGCACATAGTCCTCGGACAACTCGCTGCGCCGGGCATGGCAGCGGGCGCAGGTTTCGATTTCCTTGTCCGTGACGCGCGCGGCGCTGCGGCGCGCGTTCCCGGTAGCCGGATCGATGGCCCAGTGAATCGTGCGGCGCTCGTCGAACTGCACCACGAGCCCGTCGCCCGCTATCTTGTCCCAGCCCGGCTCGCGCTTCGCCCAGACCAGATGCCCCGAACCCGGGCCATGACAGGCCTCGCACGAAACGTTGATGTCCTTCCAGGTGGTCTTGAAGGTCCGCGTTTCCGGATCATAGTTCTTGTGCAGGTCGGTCGAGTGGCACTCGGCGCACATGTGGTTCCAGTTCTGCGAACGGCGCGTCCAGTGCAGCACATCCTTGTAGTCCACCTTCTCGTTCGGATACATATGGAACCAGCGCTGGCCGCCCGCCTCGCGCGGGCGGCTGTCCCAGGCAATGGACAAAGCCTGCAGCCGGCCGCGCGGCAGTCCGATCAGATACTGCTGCAGCGGGGTCACGCCGAACACATACTGGATCTGGAAATCCGCGAGCTTGCCGTCCGGCCCGTCGGTGCGGACGAAAAATTTGCCGTCACGCTTGAAGAAACTGGAGGTGATGCCCGCGTAGCTGAAGCGCGCATCGTTGAAATCGCCGAGCACGCTCTTGTCGCTGACGTGCTGCATGGCCAGATCGTGATCGGAACCGGTCCAGTCCTTGAATTCGGCCGCATGACAACTGGCGCAGGCCTGTCCCCCCACATAGCGGGCCTGCGGCGCGGCAACGGCCGGCGCGTCGGTGGACGCCGCGGATTTGCCCACGCCCGACAGGCTCCAGGACGCCAGCAGCAAGCCCACCGCGGTCAGCGCCAGCACGATCCATCCCCAGCGCGACAGCAGGCCGTGTTGCTGTTCGCGGCCCGATTTGCTTGTGGTGTCGGGGCGGATTCTGGAGGCGGGTTTCTTCATCGGTGTGGACAGCAGGCGGAATTGAGCAAAGGGGTGAGTTTATCGGACTTGATGTAGCGTTTTACTCAACTGGCTTTGGAGAAGTTTCCTGAATCGCGCGCTGCGAGTCGTTTTGCTACGCATGGGGGCAAAGCCGCCCGAGGCAAGAAGGCCCAAGGGAAGCGAGACGCGGCCGCCGCGTCCGCCCCCTCGACTCCTACGGCGCGTGGCGGCCCGATTCGAACCGCGCGT
>CAVSCL010000018.1:0-14049 GCA_963726485.1 uncultured beta proteobacterium
GTGGCATACTTGCGCCGTCAATTTAGCGAGTCCTGTTGTGCTTCCTGACGAGCCTCCGGTCGGCCTGCGTTATACTGACGCCAAGCGTCTCAATCATTTCATCTTCTTCATTTCCATCGTCTTCATGGCGGTCATCGCGCTTGGCGTGATGGCGCTGATCGTGGTGCTATCGGTGATGAACTGGCTTTCGAGGAAGAACTGCGCGGCGCATCTGGCGCGGCGGCGAATCTTGGCAAATCGAGCGGGCCGGGCGAGCGGTAGGCGATGCGACGTGCCCGCGCAGGTGCGGAGAACAAGGAAGTGCTGGCAGGCGCGCCTATGTGAACGGAGAGGGCACGCTGGTCAATGGCAATCGGTACGGGGGCCGATGATTCGCGGCGTGTTGCCGCGAACTCGAAAACCAGGTCGCGGATTTTGCGAAGCTGATGAAAACGGTTGCTGCGAATCTCGTAAGCCGGGCGAATTCGGCATCATTCTGGCGGCGAACTGGCGCGTGTGTCGGCGTGGCGCCGGTGACAAGGCTGGCGCTGCTCGACGCCGCAAGGCACATCACCCCGCCGGGGTCATGCCGCGCATCAAGGAATTCACCGTCACCGGCATTTTCCAGGTGGGCATGTTCGAGTGACGACTCCGGACTGGCGCTGATTCACTTGCAGGATGCGGCAAAAGCTGTTGGGCTGGGCGATGACGTGTCCGGCGTGCGGCTGAAGCTCGCCGAACTTTTCCGCGCCCGTCGTGACGCGCGAACTGTCGCAAGCCTTGCGGCGCTATTACCTCACCGACTGGACTCGAAGTCACGCCAACTTCTTCCGCGCGGTGGCCATCGAAAAGCGCATGACGTTCGTGATCCTGCTGCTGATCGTCGCGGTGGCCGCGTTCACATCGTTTCGACCCTGGTCATGGTGACCGACAAACAATCCGAGATCGCCATTCTCGTACCTGGTGCGCTAGGCATGGTTCCATCACGGAAACTTCATGGCGCAGGGCACGTTCATCGCGTGTTCGGCACGTTGCTGGGGTGGTGAGCGGCGTGCTGCTGGCCCTAACGTCGAACGGTTGGGCCCGATCGAGCGCGCGCTTGCAGGGATCTGTTTCCGGCGGATGTGTATTACATCAGCAAGCTGCCGTCGAAACTGAAACTGGGGTGACGTCGCGCAATCGCGGCGTGTCGCTGGCATTGAAGCCTGCTGGCAACGTTTGCCCGAGCTGCGCGCGTCGCGGGGATCAACCGGCGGAGGTCTTTGCGCTATGAGTGAAGCCGGGCTCAGGATTCGAGGATTCGGGAGGCAGAGAGACGGTGCTGCGCTGCGCCGGGCCGGCAAGATTTTCCGGCAGGGGAAGTCGATGTGCCAGTGCTGGGCAGCGTTGATCTGGAAGTCGGCACGGAGAGTCGCTCGCCATCGTCGGTGCGTCGGTCGCAAGAGCACGCTGTGGGATCTGCTGGGTGGGCTGAGAGACCGATCGATGGTCAGATCACACTGACGGGCGTGATCCCTTTGCCATCTCCGAAACCGAGCGTTGCGAGCTGCGCAAGAACCGCGCTGGGTTTCGTCGACGAGTTTCATCATTCGCCGCCTGAGATTTCCGCCGCGGAGAAATGCCGCAAACGCCGCTCTTATCCGTCGCATGGATAAAGTCCAGGCGCAGCACGCGCAGCTGAAGCGCCGGAGGAAGGTCGGCCTCGGCCATTGCCTGACGCACCGCCCGGTGCAAACTCTGGGCGGCGAACGTCAACGTGTCGCCATTGCCCCGCACGGGTCAAGAACCGCTGCATCCTCGCCGACGACCCACCGGCAACCTGACCGCGATACCGCCACCTCGTGTTTCGACCGATGCGCGAACGGTCAACCGCAAACAGGGAACGAGCCTTGTCGTCGTCACCCATGACCCCGATCTGGCGGCACGCATGGACCGGCAGATGCGGCTGGTGGATGGAATGCTCCAGGCGATCTGATTCGATCACGCGGTGCGGCTATACCTCATCGCCTTCTGTCTGGGTGTTTGCGCTGGAACAGCAGCCCGACCTGCCGCCGCTGAGCTGGCTGTGGATTTTGCCCCTGATGTCTGCGGTTTTGTTGCTGCCGGCTTTTCCCCGAGCCTTTCCTGAAATACTTCGTCGCCTGGGCATGGCGGCCTTGTGTTTTGCACTGGGATTTGCGTGGGCGGCCTGGCGCGCCGAATCGCGTCTTGCGGAACGTCTGCCCGAACACTGGCAAGGGGTGGACGTTGATCTGGTTGGAGCGGTCGTCGATTTGCCGCAACTGGACCGGCGCGGCGAGCGCTTTGTGCTGCAGGTGCAATCGGTCGCGACCCCCGGCGCGCGTATTCCCGGCGTGTGCAACTTGCCTGGTACTGGCCGCGCGGCTCGATCGAGAATATCCCGCGCATTCACTCTGGCGAACTGTGGCGCATGACGGTGCGCCTGAAGAAGCCGCATGGCACTTCAAATCCGCACGGATTTGATCTGGAGGCCTGGATGATGGAACGCGGCCTCGGGGCGAGCGGTTATGTGCGCGACAAGATCGCGCCGCAGCGCGTGGAAGCGCTGGCAACGTCGCCTGCAGCATGGGTGGCGGCGGCACGCGATCACATCCGTCAGCGCATTCTCAAGGAACTCGACGGGCGGCCCTATGCCAGTGTCATCACCGGCGCTGGTCATCGGCGACCAGTCGGCCATTCCCGATGCGCAATGGCGCGCCTTTACCCGCACCGGCGTTAACCATCTCATCAGCATTTCCGGGCTGCACGTCACCATGCTGGCGGCGCTGATGGGCTGGATCGTGGCCTCGCTGTGGCGCCGGCTGCCGCGCCTCACCGAGCGCATTCCCGCCCGCCGTGCCGGTCTGGCGGCGGCGCTGCTTGCGGCGTTTGCGTACGTGTTGCTGGCGGGCTTCCAGGCGCCGGCGCAGCGCACGCTCTACATGCTGGCCGTGGTGGTCCTGGCGTACTGGAATCAGCGCGAAACACGTCCGGCCACGGCACTGTTGTGGGCCTTGTTCGGAGTTCTGTTGCTCGACCCGTGGGCGGTGCTCGCGCCCGGATTCTGGCTGTCGTTCGGAGCGATGGCGGCGATTCTGTCGGTCACGATCGGCGCACCGGCAAGGCCGCGAAACTTTCCGCCTGGGTCAGCGTGCAGGCCGCGGTGACACTGGCGCTTGCGCCTGCCTTGTTGCTGCTGTTCCAGCAAGTCTCGCTGGCGTCCCGCTCGCCAATGCCGTCGCCATTCCCGTGGTGAGCTGGCTGGTCACGCCGCTGGCGCTCATCGGCGTGGCGCTACCGTTCTGTCTGGGCTGGGCGGAGCACATCATGGCCTGGCTGGGCGACGGATTGACCTGGCTCGCGGCGCAACCCTTCGCGGTCTGGAACCTGCCCGCGCCGCCGGCGTGGCCGGTCTTGCTCGCGCTCGC
This sequence comes from uncultured beta proteobacterium, assembly GCA_963726485.1. GTDB lineage: Bacteria > Pseudomonadota > Gammaproteobacteria > Burkholderiales > Thiobacillaceae > Thiobacillus. The sequence continues at coordinate 3,408 of CAVSCL010000018.1, forward strand.
GGGCACATTGTGGCTGTTGCTGCCGCGCGGCTTTCCGCAGCGCTGGCTGGGACTGTTTCTGTGGCTGCCGCTGCTGTTTCCGCACTGCGACGTCATCGCACCGGATACGTTCCGCGCCGAGGTCATCGACGTGGGTCAGGGCACGGCCATCCTCATTCGCTCCGCGCATCAGGCTCTGCTTTACGATACCGGCCCCGCTTATGCCGAGAGCGACGCGGCGAGCGCATCGTCGTGCCGTATCTGCGGGCGGCGGGCGTGGGCGCTTGTCCGGCATGATCGTCTCGCACGACGACAACGATCACAGTGGCGGCATGAACTCCATCCTGCGCGACGAGCCCACCGGCTGGCTGTTGCATGGCTTGCCCCTGGATAGCCCGCTGCTGGCGAATGCACCCACGCCGCGTCATTGCATGCGCGGCCAGCGCTGGCGCTGGGACGGTGTGGATTTCGAGAATTCTCAACCCGCCGCCCACGGCTTACCTTGAACCCCATCGCAAAGACAACAACTACAGTTGCGTGCTCAGGGTGAGCACCGCCGGCCGGAGCCTGCTCGATCACCGGAGACGCAGAAAAACTGGGTGAGGAGGAATTGCTCGCCAGTGCCCCGGACAAATTGCCTTCAAATGTGCTCGTCGCCGGCCATCACGGTAGCCTCACCTCATCCACCCCGGCATTCGTGGCGTGGGTACACCTGTCCAAAGTGATTTTCAATATGGGCTACCGCAACCGCTTCGGCCATCCCAAACCGCAGGTGATGGAACGCTACCGCGCCATCGGCGCCAGTCTTTCCGCAGCGATCGCGACGGCCTGATCCGGCTGGATTTTGGCAGCGACGGCATGCACACGTCACACATATCGCCCGAGCCATCGCCGCTACTGGCAATACCGTTTTGAACCCGATGCGCCCAGCTATGAATTCGACTGAAACCGTCTCGCCCGCGCTGCTTCGACGCCACCGATCTGGAGACGGCGCGACAGGCCTTGTCGCGCGTGCTTCCGGTCGCGGAAAACGATCTGCCCTGGCGCGCGCTGGATTACGCGCACCGGCATCTCGGCGCGACCCGGGATTTTTCGCACGGCGTCGGTGCCGCGCTGATCGTGGCCGACTTGCGGCTCGGCGCGGATGCGGTGGCCGCGGCCTTGCTGCACGGCTGTCCCGGCGGCAGCCCCGAATTTGCGGCCGAGTTTGGCAACGCCGCCGCGCTTGCGCACGGCGTGGCCGCGATGGCGCATATCGAGGCGCTGGCGACGAGTTCCACCGACAAGAGCGTCGATCCTCACGCGCAGATCGAATCCTTGCGGCAAATGGTGCTGGCCATGGTCCAGGACGTCCGCGCCGTGCTGGTCAAGCTGGCAGAGCGCACCCATGCCCTGCGCTGTGCGGCAAGGCAGGATGACGCCACGTGCCGCGCCACTCGGCAGGCAGGCGCGCGATCTGTTTGCGCCACTGGCCAATCGTCTGGGCGTGTGGCAGATCAAGTGGGAGATGGAAGACTGGACATGCCGTTATCTGGAGCCCGACACCTACAAGCGCATCGCCGCGCTGCTGGATGAAAAACGCAGCGACCGCGAACGTTACATCAGGGAAATCATCGCAGAAACTGGAGCGCGAAATGGCGCTGCACGGCATCAGGGCGAAGTCATGGGCCGCCCCAAACACATCGCCAGCATCGTCAACAAGATGCGGCGCAAGGAGCTCTGCTTTGAGCAGCTCTACGACATCCGCGCCGTGCGGGTGCTGGTGCAAGAACGAGATCGACTGCTACACCGTGCTGGGCCTCGTGCACAATCTGTGGCAGCCCATCCCCAGCGAATTCGACGACTACATCGCCCAGCCCAAGAGCAACGACTACCGCTCGCTGCACACCGCCGTCATCGGCCCGGAGGACAAGGCGCTGGAAGTGCAGATACGCACCTTCGACATGCACGGCCACGCCGAGCTGGGTGTGGCCGCGCACTGGCGCTACAAGGAAGGCGGCAGACAGTCGCCGCAGTACGAAGAAAAAATAGCCTGGCTGCGGCGCATTCTCGAATGGAAAGACGATGTAGCCGACAGCAGCGAATTCACCGAGCAGTTCAAGACCGAGCTGTTCCACGATCAGGTCTATGTGCTCACCCCGCAAGGCCGCGTCATCGCGCTGGATCGCGGCGCCACGCCGGTGGACTTCGCTTACGCGCTGCACACCGATCTGGGCCATCGCTGCCGGGGCGCAAAGATCAACGGCGCGATGGTGCAGCTCAGCACGCCGCTGAAAAACGGCCAGCGCGTCGAGATCGTCACCGCCAAGGAAGGCGCGCCCAGCCGCGACTGGCTCAATCCGGCATTGGGCTACCTCGCCACGCACCGCGCGCGTTCCAAGGTGCGCACCTGGTTCCGCCAGCGCGACGTAGGCGAGCAGGTCAGCCTGGGCAGGAGCTTGCTGGAAAAGGAACTCAAACGCCTGGGCATAGCCGGCACCAATCAGGAAAAACTCGCCCAGCGGCTCAAGTTCAACAAGGTCGAAGAGTTTTTGGCCGCGCTCGGGCGCGGCGACATCGGTCAGCGCGATCTGGTCAACGGTTTGCAGGAGCCGGGCAAACCCGCCCCCGCACTCGCGCCCACCGCCAAACCGCGCACCAAGGCCAAGTCCGGAAACCCGGTCAGCATCCCCGGCCTCGGCGACGTGCCGCTGACCCTCGCGCGCTGCTGCAAACCCCAGCCTCCCGACGCGCTCATCGCCTACACCACCGTCGGCCGCGGCGTCACCGTCCACCGCGCCGACTGTCCTTCGCTCAGGCGTCTCAACCCCGCCCGCGCCCTGCCCGCCGAGTGGGTGACCGATGCGGGCGCCGCCTTCGAAGTCGTCATCCGCCTCAAGGCCTTCGACCGCCAGGGCCTGTTGCGCGATATTTCCGACGTCATCGCCAAGGACAAACTCGACGTCCTGCGCGTCAACACCGAGTCCCGGGGCGAATACGCCACCATGCAGATCACCGTGCGCATCAAGGAATTGCAGCAGCTATCGAAATTGCTGGTGCGGCTCCAGCACGTGCAGAACGTGATTGAGGTGGGGCGGGGATAGGACCGAGAGAAACTGAATCGTTCCATCCCGAATTCGTAGCCTTGCCAGCAACTTGCCTGACTGTTGTTCTTGTTGCTTGTCTGTTTCTTGTGGCTTTGTGACCTTCCCCCGAAATTTCGTCTTCCAAGGGTGACGTAGTATTGACCTTAACTTGGGAAGAGGAAATATGAAGAAGATACCGAAGCAGGAATACACCGCCGAGTTCAAAGCGCTGGCGGTCAAGCGCGTAAAAGACGGGTTGACGGTAGGCGCGGCAGCCCGTGAACTGGGGTTGATTGAGCAGACCTTGCGCAACTGGGTCAAGGCCGCCGGTGCGGGCAAGCTTAGCGGCGCGGGTGTCAAGCCGGTCACGCCGGAGCAAATGGAACTCTCCCGCGTGCGCGTCGAGAACATCCGGCTCAAGCGCGAGAGTCGAAATCCTAAAAAAAGCGACGGCATACTTTGCAAAGGATGCACTGTGAAGTATGCCTGGATCGACACGCAGCGCGCCTGCTACGCCCTGTCTGAGATGTGTCCCGTGCTGGAGGTCAGCATCAGCGGTTATCGCGCCTGGAAGCGCGGCGGCAAAGCGGATCGGTGCCGCCTGACCGACGCCCAGATGCTGGCGCTGATCCGCGCCATCCATGAGGAACTCAAGGGTGCCTACGGCAGCCCGCGCATGGTGCTGGAGCTGCGCGCACGAGGCTTCTCTGCCAGCAAGGCGCGCGTCGAGCGGCTGATGCGCGAGAACGGCATCCGGGCGCGTCACAAGCGGCGCTTCAAGGCGACGACGGACTCGAAGCATAGCCTGCCGGTCGCGCCCAACCTGCTGGATCGCAACTTCACGCCTGCCGCGCCCGAATCAGGTGTGGACATCCGACATCACCTATCTGTGGACGGACGAAGGCTGGCTGTACCTGGCCATCGTGCTTGATCTGTTCAACCGCGAGGTGGTGGGCTGGTCGCTGAAACCGCGCATGACGGCGGACATCGTGACGGACGCGCTGACCATGGCGTGGTTCCGCAGGAAGCCCGTGCCGGGCGTGCTGCACCACTCCGACCGGGGCAGCCAGTACGCCAGCCAGGCGTTTCAGGACAAGCTCACTGAATACGGCATGACCTGTTCGATGAGCCGCAAGGGTAACTGCTGGGACAATGCGCCGACCGAGAGCTGGTTCAACAGCTTCAAGAATGAGCGAGTGCATGGCTGGCGCTTTGCGACGCGCGAGGAAATGACGGCCACGGCCTTCGAGTATATCGAGGTGTTTTACAACCGGAAGCGGCTGCACTCGACGCTCGGTTACAAGTCGCCCGCTCTGTTCTTGCAGGACTGGCTGACAGCTCAACAGATGGGAAAACAGGTAGCATGAATGCCACCCGTTGGAAGACGAAGAACCGAGGGAAGCTCATACAAATGTTCAATTGGGATACGCGATACGCAAATTTGTTGAAAGCTTGGGGAAAAGACCTTGAAAATGGGTCTGTTCTTGAAGTGGGGAGCGGCCCCCAGGGCGTTGCCCGATATTTGAAAAATAATGTGACGGGGCTTGAACTTCATTGTGTGCAGCCTGCAGTAAAAAACCTACAAATTGTTGAAGGAAGCATAACGGCCATTCCTTACCAGGATAACGCGTTTGATTATGTTATCTGCAGTGATGTCCTTGAGCACCTCCCCGCAGCGAGCCGTTTGACAGCCATCACTGAAATTATCAGGGTTGCGAAAATAAAGTGTTTTATACAGGGACCACACGGCAATATCGCCTTTCAGGCAGAAAAGATGCTCGCGGATACGCTTAACCGAAGTGGCATGACGGTGCCCCAATGGTTGAAAGAGCATCTTGAGAATGGCTTGCCCAAAGTCAGTGAGTCAATTATGGGTGTTTTAGATGCCGGATTTATTCCAAGCATTAAAAAAAATGAGGGAATGATTGAGCATTATGCGTCAGTTATTCTTGACCTGTTTTTTCCGCAACTTTGGCGATTACAAGAATTTGCTAATGAAAAAGGTTTGCTTTCCGAAATTAGATCAACAGAGTCGGATATACCATATTCCTTGTTAATTGCAGTGGACAAACAGCGACCTCTAGAAAATGTCACTGATCCGTTTCTCTCTGAGATTTTGCCCATTTCCATGGGCGTGATGTCTATCGAAAATGGTGACAAAGAGAATGTCACTTTTTTTTCCGTACACCATAAATTTACGGACTTGGCGAACCAGTTCAAATTGATCAAGGCATTTGACGTAACCGGACGTATAGCTGACATTGAAATGGGCTTAAAAGAACCTGAAGGTTTCTTTGAGCAAAAGAATGATAGATGTTCGGAATTGAGTGCATTTCATTATATTTGGAGAAGAAAACTCTTCGGGGACATTGTTGGTTTCTGCCATTACCGAAGATATTTATATCTCTTCCCTGAAGACATCAAGGAATCAGAGATAAAAGTCGGCCCTGTGGAAATTGCTTCCCTTCTCCCGCGCATTGAAGACAAGGCGCAAATCCACACCCTGCTCAATCAATATGATTTGTTGACTGCCCGCCCCCTGAAAATCGATTCCATGCATCAGGATGAGCAATATGCCAAAGTGCATTCTGTGGATGACTATTTCACCATGGTCGAATGTGCCATTGAAAGCTATCCATTTCTTGGACAGGCGCTAAACGAATCGATGAGCTCAACTGAGCTATATGCAACCAATATGCTTGTTTGCAAGAAAGAATTTTTTGATGTTTTTTGCCGTGTCTGGTTTGTTATATTGAGTTGTTGCGCCAGGAAACTTGATCCCGCTGGGCGCAACGCCTATCAAACTCGAGATATTGCGTTTTTAAGTGAAAGAGTTTTTGACATCCTAATAAGACATTTAAAGGGGCTTGGCTATAGGGTGTGCGAACTGCCTATTGTTTTTGTTGGAACTTGGAATAAACCAATGCCCGGCACTCCCATTTCGCGTAATCAACCCTGTCCCTGCGGCAGTGGGAAACGCTACAAATATTGCTGTGGAAATGTAGCCCGGTAAATTTTTACACCGATGGGCTTGATCGGGGCTTCAATTAGGATTGCAGATTGCCAAGGCATGCTTGGAGTAGCCTTTGCGATCTCGGCAAAAACCCACTAGGCAGTATCGGGGCGGTTGAAGATAATAAAAGCAAACAGGTGTAGAAAGCTGCCAATCAGACATTCAGCGTTTTCCGGAAATAGGCCACGGTCTCCTTCAATCCGTCTTCGAGTGCAACTATCGGCTCCCAGCCGAGTTGCTCTTTCGCCAATGCGATATCCGGCTGGCGTTGCTTGGGGTCATCAGTCGGTAGCGGATGAAAGGCGAGCTTCGATTTGCTGCCGGTCAATTTCAGCACATTCTCAGCCAACTCAAGCATGGTGAATTTATCCGGATTACCCATATTTACCGGGCCTGTGAATCCAGGCTCGCTATTCATCATGCGAACAAAACCTTCGATCATGTCGTCCACATAACAGAAGGAGCGAGTCTGCTGGCCATCACCATAGATGGTGATGTCTTCCCCCTTCAGGGCCTGAACAATGAAATTGCTGACCACGCGCCCATCGTTTGGGTGCATGCGCGGGCCATAGGTGTTGAATATGCGCACAACCTTGATATCCAGGTTGTGTTGGCGCTGATAGTCGAAGAACAGCGTTTCGGCGCAACGCTTGCCCTCGTCATAACATGAACGCGGTCCAATAGGGTTGACGCGCCCCCAGTAGCTTTCCTGTTGGGGATGCATTTCAGGATCGCCATACACCTCACTGGTAGAGGCCTGGAAAATCCGTGCCTTCACACGCTTGGCCAGCCCCAGCATGTTGATCGCACCGTGCACACTAGTCTTAGTGGTTTGGACGGGATCAAATTGGTAGTGAATCGGACTGGCCGGACAAGCGAGGTTGTAAATCTGGTCCACCTCGACATAGAGAGGAAATGTCACATCGTGACGTGCCAACTCAAAGCAGGGGTGTCCTAATAAGAAAGCGATATTCTGCTTAGCACCGGTAAAAAAATTGTCGACGCAAAGGACGTCAGCGCCATCCTTGATAATCCGTTCACAGAGGTGGGATCCCAGAAAACCGGCACCGCCAGTTACCAAAATACGACTATTCACAATAACCCCCTAAACGTGGACTTCAATGGGATGGACGTCCCCAGCCCTAAACGGCATCGATGTGCCAAAGAGGAGGTGTCTACAATCACTGTACGGAAAGGGTCGTCCGAAATGAAGATTACAGCAGTTAGCATAGACTTGGCAGAACGTTTTTCAGATCAATAGCGCGGATAAGCGCGGTAAAGTGGTGCTCAGAAAGCAATTGAAGCAAAGGCAGATGGCGGCATGATCCGGCTTACGGAACAAGCCGACTGCATCGGCCGCCCGGTCAACTTGGGCAATCCAGAAGAGATCACCCTCCTTGCGTAGAGGGAGTCCATACTTAAATTGATAGGAAGTCCTTCGAAGATGGAATTCAGGCCACTGTCTGCGGATAACAGCGTCAACGTCAGCCGGACATCGGCTTGGCTCATAAGCATCTTGGCTGACGCCTGCCATTTGTCTGGAAGACGGGCTGAATGAAACAATTTGCTATTTTTGTTCAGAATCAATTTGATGAGCGATGTGTCCCGTTCAACTTACCCCGAGTAATGCCGGATCGAGCCGCGCGCCATCGATTACGCCAAAGTGAAAAAAAAAGCAGCCTTTAATACGACCCTTTGCCTGATCGACACCCAGACCCACGCGCTTGCGGCGAGGGCGATGCGTTTGTCGCTGGCGGCGATGGATTTCGAGGATGCCTTGTTCATCTCGGACTCGGCGAAAGATACCGGCGGTGCCCGCCACGTCGCCATTGCCCCGCTGGCAGGACGCGCGACGTACTCGCACTTCGTCATGAAGGACCTGCTTCGGCATATCGAAACCGAGCATGTGCTGTTGATCCAGTGGGATGGCTACGTGGTCAACCCCGCAGCCTGGAGTGATGACTTTCTCGACCATGACTACATCGGCGCGCGCTGGGGGTTTCACAAGGATGCGCATTGCGTCGGCAACGGTGGCTTTTCGCTGCGTTCGCGGCGCCTGCTGGAGGCGCTGCAGGATCCCGCGATAGATCGTTTCGAGCCCGAGGACGAAATGATCTGCCGGCATTACCGGCCGATGCTGGAGTCCCGTTACGGCGTGCGTTTCGCGCCGCCCGAGGTGGCGGATCGTTTCTCGTTCGAAACCACCTATCCGCAGACCAGGACCCTGGGGTTTCATGGTCTGTTCAATATGTGGCAATTCCTCACCGACGAAGAAGTACCCGGTTTCGTCGCGGCGACGCCGAGGTCGGTGCTCGGCTCGATCCAGTTTCTGTCACTGGCAAAGAACTTCATCGATCTGAAGCGGCTTGATTCGGCGCGGATATTGCTGGAACGACGATTGCGCGCCTTTCCCGCCGATGACACATGCTCCGCAATGCTGGACGCGCTGACCGGATCGGCCGGCAAAAACCTCATCGCACCGGTGAGCCGCAACGCCCCCTGTCCGTGCGGCAGCGGCAAGCGCTACAAACATTGCTGCGGCCAGGAAGGCGCCACTCAAGTCATGACTGCGGCTCAGGCAGAGCACACCCCGGAGGCTTTGTTCAGGCAGGCCATGGCCGATCATCAGGCCGGCCGCCTGGATGCCGCGCGGAAGGGCTACGACGCTGTGCTGGCGCTGGGCGACGACGCGGTCGCGGAACACTATCTGGGCGTGCTCGACATGCAGGAAAAGAGGCCGCTCGAAGGTGAAAGAAGGATACGCGCCGCGCTGGCGAAACGGGATGACGTTCCGGACTTCTTCAACAACCTCGGCCTGTGCCTTCGCGCGCAAGGCCGTCTGGAAGAGGCCGTGATCGAGTATCGCAAGGCGCTGGACCGGCACCCGGCCTATGCCCCGGCCTGGAGCAACCTCGGTCTGGATCTGCACAAGCTCGGTCATCTCGACGAGGCGCTGGATGCGTTCAATCGCGCCCTGGCACTGGATGCCAATCTGACGCAGGCACGCTTCAGCCGTGCGCTGGTGCTGCTGACGCAGGGCGATTATGCGCAAGGCTGGGCGGAATACGAATCGCGCGTGCGCTGCCCGGAATACGCCGCAGGCTACCGGCTGCCGGCGATGGCCGGCACGCTCCGTCCCTGGCAGGGCGAGGCGCTGGCAGGAAAAAGCCTGCTGTTGATTGCCGAACAGGGGATCGGTGACACCTTGCAGTTCATTCGCTATGCCAAGCCGCTCGCCGGCCAGGGGGCCAGGGTTGGCCTGTATGTGCGCCAGGCGCACGTGGCCGGACTGCTGCGCAAGGCGCAGGGTCTGTCGGAGGTATACACCGGCGAAGCGGCGATTCCAGCTTACGAATACTTCTGTCACGCGTTGAGCCTGCCGCGCCTGTGCGGCACCCATTCCCTGGCCGATGTTCCCGCCGAGGTGCCTTACCTGGCGGCACCAGCCGATCGACGTGCCTACTGGCGACAACGCCTGGACGCGATTCCGGCGCGGCTGCGCGTCGGCCTGGCCTGGGCCGGAAGTCCCGCCAACGTGGATGACCGCAATCGTTCCTGTTCCCTGCAAGCCCTCGCCGGCTTGTTCGAACGGCCCGACGTGGCCTGGATCAACCTGCAACTCGGAGCCGGACGCGAGGAACTGCGAGCCGTGAAGACGCCCATTCTCGATTGGGGGGACGAACAGATCGATTATGCCGAGACCGCCGCGCTAATGGCCGAACTCGACCTGATCGTCACCGTCGACACGTCCATCGCCCATGCCGCTGGCGCATTGGGGCGCCCGGTCTGGATCATGTTGCAGTACATTGCCGATTTCCGCTGGCTACTCAATCGCGCCGACAGCCCCTGGTACCCTACCGCGCACCTGTTCCGCCAGCCTCACCCGGGTGATTGGACGGGGGTCGTCGCGGCGCTGCGAGCGGCGCTCGCCGATTTCGCGGCCGAACGCAGCCTGACATGAACAAGGGAAGTCATGAACCCGCTGGATGAATTAAACGCCGCCAATGTCACACGTTTTCATGCCGCCCTGCTCGAAAATCTGAAGCATGGCGGTGAAGCGCCTCTGATCCCGTCCACGGCATTGTGGCAGGCGATCGAGCATAACCACCGCTGCAATATCGCGCTGTGGGATGAAGAGGATCAGGCGCGTCGTTGCGATGTTCCAGATAGCTCCATCGCCAGCAGCAAGCGCCTGATCGATGGCCACAACCAGCGCCGCAACGATGCCATCGAACGTATCGACGAACTGGTTCTGGCCGTTTTGCCAGAGGTGCCCGGCACGGCGCGGTTGCACTCGGAAACCGTCGGCGCCCTGATCGACCGGTTGTCCAGCACCTCAGTCTGAAGATATTCCATATGGACTGGCAGACCCGGCGCGCCGACGTTGAAGCCGACCATCACGCGATGAGTCGTGAAGGTGTGGCCCGCCTACTGGAACAACGTGCTGACCTGGCGTGCTGCCTGGACGAACTCACGCACGGCTGCCTGACCGGTACGCTGCGCTTCAAGGTGTACCGGCAGTTCAAGATGTACAACGGCATCCGAGTTTCAAATCCCTGGTCGTCTGGTTCAAGCGCAACGGCGT
>CAVSCL010000019.1:0-42678 GCA_963726485.1 uncultured beta proteobacterium
CCCTGACGGTATCTGCCTCGTGAGTGGCAACGTAACGGCAATTGAACGGCTGCACGCCGCCATAAAGGGCGTCTGGGGCGCCCAAAGCTCAGGCGCCAACATCGTTTCGTTCAACCTCGACGCCTTCAATTCCTACGCCAAGACGCAAGGAAACAACGCCCCCGTCGGCAAGCCCGCCGCCTTCGCCTACACCACTGCGCTCAACCACCTGCTGGCGAAGGGCTCGCGCAACCGCTTCCAGGTAGGGGACGCCTCCACGGTGTGCTGGTCGGAGCAGGACAGCGAATTCGATACCGTGCTCGCCGATCTGTTCGGCGAGGCGCCGCCTGACGACCCGGATCGCGGCAGGGACGCCGTGCGCGCGCTGTTCGAGGCGACGCACAGCGGCAAGCTCGCCACCGGCGGGCGGAACGCGCTACTACGTGCTCGGCCTCGCACCCAATGCCGCGCGCATCGCGTGCGCTTCTTCCATGCCTGCCGCTGGCCGAGCTGGCGCCGCGCGTTCTCCAGCATTTCGAGGATCTTCGCATGGCGCGCGGGCAGCACGACCCGGAGTATCCATCGCTGTTCCGCCTGCTGACTTCGCCTGCGCTGTGCAGGGCAAGGCCGACAACGTGCCCCCCAATCTCGGCGGCGCAATCGTGGATGCGATCCTCGCCGGTCCCGATGCGTCCTATCCCAGACTGTGGCTGAACGCCGCGGTCAACCGCTGCCGCGCGGAGCGCTCCGTCAACTACCTGCGCGCCGCCGGCATCAAGGCCTGCCTCAATCGAACCATTCGGGACAGCCAAGACCCAACGAGAAGGAGTTTCAGCCCATGCTCGACCCAGAGAACACCAATCCCGCGTACCTGACTCGGGACGGCTTTTCGCCGACGCTGGAAAAGATTCAGGAAGAAGCCAGCCCCGGAATCAACGCCACGATCCGCGACCGCTTCTACGGCTCCGCCTCGGCCACGCCCGTGGCAGCCTTCCCCACTCTGATGAAGCTCAAGAACCATCACCTCGAGCAAGCTGGAGAACCGGGGGCGAGCCGTCAATCTCGAGAAGGCTGATCGGCGAGATCATGGACGGACTCAGCGACTTTCCGGCCACCTGAGCCTGCCCGATCAGGGCCGCTTCGCCGTCGGCTACTACCACCAGCGCCAAGCCTTTTTCACCAGTTCCGAAAAACGACCAACAACCCAGAAGGAGGGAAAAACCATGAGCAACCTATTCAGAACCGCTATGACTTCGTGCTGCTGTTCGACGTGAAGGACGGCAACCCCAACGGCGATCCCGACGCCGGCAACCTGCCGCGCATCGACCCCGAGACCGGCCACGGACTGGTGACCGACGTGTCGCTGAAGCGCAAGGTGCGCAACTTCGTCGGGCTCACGAGTACCAAGCGAGTGGCAAGCCGGCGAGAGGCGCTTCGACATCTACATCAGGAAAAGGCGATGCTCGAACCTGCAACACCAGCGCGCGTACTCGCCTGAAGCTCGACGCGGCTGCCGAGCGCTCAGGAAGCCCGCCGACGAGGAAGGCGGCAAGCAAAGGACAAGCGCAAGGGCAGCGGCGACGAGCGTGGACAAGGCGCGCGACTGGATGTGCCAGAACTTCTTCGACGTGCGCACCTTCGGCGCCGTCATGTCCACCGGCGTCAACTGCGGCCAGGTGCGCGGCCCGGTGCAGCTGACCTTCGCCCGCTCGATCGACCCGATCGTCGCCCTCGAGCACTCCATCACCCGCATGGCCGTCGCCACCGAAGCCGAGGCGGAAAAGCAGGAAGGCGACAACCGCACGATGGGCCGCAAGCACACCGTGCCCTACGGCCTGTACGTCGCCCACGGCTTCGTCTCGGCGTTCCTCGCCAAGCAGACGGGCTTCGCGCGACGACGACCTCGAATTGTTCTGGCAAGCGCTGGCCAGCATGTTCGAACACGACCGCTCGGCCGCGCGCGGCGAGATGGCGACGCGCGGGCTCTACGTGTTCAAGCACGATTCGAACTGGGAAACGCCCATGCTCATGAACTGTTTGATCGCATTCAAGCCAAACTGAAAGCAGGTGTATCAGTGCCGCGCAGCTTTGACGATTACGATGTGGCGATTCGAGATGCCACAATATGCCTGCCGGCGTAACGCTTCTGCGTAAATCGTGTTGAAAAGCCTGGTTCAAGGCTGATATTTTTATAAGTGAGACACGCGATACTTGAAGCCATCTTTGTTGTTGGAGGACTGCACCCATGAGCGAAATCCATTTCATCGTTGAAGAAGTGCCTGAAGGCGGGTATGTCGCGCGTGCTGTCGGCGTGGATATTGTGACCGAGGCCGATGATCTGCCCAACCTGCACGCCCAGGTACGCGACGCGGTGCATTGTCACTTTGACGAGGGAAAAATACCCGGCCTTATCCGTCTGCACATCACCCGTGAGGAAGTGCTGGCGGCATGAGAGTGCCGCGTGATCTGTTTCGGGCAGATTTGGTCAAACGACTTGGGCGGTTTGGATACAGCGTCTCACGCCAGCGGGAAGTTACATGCGGCTGATCTTCATCATACGTGGCGAGCATGACATCACCATCCCCAATCACGACCCGCTACGGATGGGCACGCTCGCCGCCAGCGTGGCAGTGCATCATGGCTTGACACGGGAAGCGTTGCTGCAACAATTGTCTGCTTGGGTGACAAATCATGTGCCGAAGTTGTTGCGCTCTCCGCCCTCCAGCACTGGGTCTACTGCCCGCGCCAGTGCGGGCTGATTCATCTGGAGCAGGCGTTCGAGGACAACATCCACACCGCACGCGGGCAGGCGGTGCATCATCTGGTGGATACGCCGGGCTACGAAATCAAATCGGGGGTGCGAGTGGAACGCGCCTTACCCGTGTGGTGTGACCGGCTGAACTTGATCGGCAAAGCCGATCTGGTTGAATTTCATCCCGATGGCAGCGTGTATCCGGTCGAATTCAAACACGGCGCCAAGCGGCAGAAGCTGCACGACGACATCCAACTCGCCGCACAGGCGATGTGTCTGGAAGAAATGCTGAACCGCCCTGTGCCCAAAGGCGCGATTTTCCACGCCAGCAGCCACCGGCGGCGCGAAGTGGCGATCACGCCGGAACTCAAGCGGTTGGTGGAGGAAACTGCCGATGCCATCCGTGCCATGCTGGCTTCGGGAAAGCTGCCGCCGCCAGTGAACGATGCGCGCTGCAAGGAGTGTTCTTTGAAGGATATTTGCCAGCCGGAGGCGCTGGCGGAATGTGCGCGGCTGAAGTGTTTGCGCGGGGAGTTGTTTAATGAATCGGAGTGAGGTAATGCGCCATGCCACAAGTAGCGGCAAAAAGCCTTTCGACCTCGATCATTTCCTCGTCCGTCAGGCTGGCGAGCGGGGCATCACTAAAACGCCCTCGATCCAGCGCACGCGCCTGTTCCGGCATGACGTAACAGGATTTAAGCAAACGCCCGCGCGGGGGAATCGCAACGCGCAAACCAGCCAGGTTTTTATACAGCTTGCTGGTCAGCGGAATGCACAGCACCGGGCTCATCCCGGTCGCCAGCAACGCATCATTGAGGACAATCAACACCGGGCGCACCTTCCCGGCTTCTGCACCGGTGTTGGGGTTGAGTCTGGCCAGCCAGATTTCACCACGCCGCATTATTTCCACCACTGCTCAGGTTCGGGGTCGCCGGGCTTGCGACCTTCTGCTCGGTCGAGCGCTTCGTTATCCAGAGGCAAGAATTCCTCTGCGATAGCGATGCTTTCCGCACGCGCTTCGGGATTGGTCGCTAAGAACCGGGCAGCCTTAACCATCTCGGCCATCAAGTGTTCATGCTCTTTGTCGCGCAGAAATTTTTCCAACGCGGCACGCGCCAGATCAGAACGGTTCTGGTGGGTCTGCGCCGCCAATGCAGTTAATTGCCGATCCAGATTATCCGGCAGACGTAAGCTTAAAGTTGCCATGTCATCACCCATGAGTTGCTATATGTAGCTCGAAGTGTAATACGAAAATGCATACAATTCAAAACACGCTCTACGTCATGACCCCCAATGCCTACGCGCATCTGGAAAACGCAACCCTGCGCATCGACGTGGAGCGGGAGAAAAAGCTCCAGGTGCCGCTGCACCATTTGGGCGGGCTGGTTTGTTTTGGCAACATCATGGTCTCGCCCTGCGCTCATGCACCGGCTGGCGGACGAGGGGAAATCACTGGTGCTGCTGGATGAGTCCGGGCGATTCAAGGCGCGGCTGGAAGGCCCGGTCTCGGGCAACATATTGCTGCGGCAGGCGCACCACCGGATGGCGGGTGAATCCGGATTTGCACTGGAGTTCGCTCGCGCCATCGTCGCAGGCAAGCTCAAAAACAGCCGCACCAACCTGCAACGCGGCGCGCGTGAAGCCGCAGATGCGGACGAGGCCGCAGCCCTCACCCGCACCGCTGACAACCTCGCCGCTTCTCTGCGCGCCACTGTCGCAGCTACCACACTTGACGAACTGCGTGGTGTGGAAGGCGAAGCTGCGCGCGGCTACTTCGCCGCCGTCAATCTCATTGTCAAACCTCAGGTTCGTGAGTCGTTTGCTCTCAATGGCCGCACCCGCCGTCCGCCGCTGGATCGTTTCAATGCCCTGATTTCCTTCCTCTACGCCATGCTCATGAACGATTGCCGCTCCGCCTGTGAAGCCGCCGGGCTGGATGCGCAACTCGGATTTCTTCACGCCGTGCGTCCCGGTCGCGCCGCGCTTGCGCTGGACTTGCAGGAAGAATTTCGCTCGATACTTGCTGACCGGCTGGCGCTCACGCTCATCAATCGCGGACAAATCAACGCCGCTGATTTTGACGAACGCGAAGGCGGCGCCGTCATGCTCAACGAAAAAGGCCGCCGCGCCGTCGTCACTGCCTGGCAGGAACGCAAACAGGAAGAAATCACCCACCCGCTGACCGAGAACAAAATTCCCATCGGCCTCTTGCCATTCATCCAGGCACGTTTCATGGCGCGCACCATCCGGGGCGAGATGGAAGGCTACCTGCCTTATCTGGCGAAATAGACCCATCACCCCTCGCCCGCAAGCGGGAGAGGGATGGGGAGAGGGAAAGAACATGTTGATCATCGTCACCTATGACGTCTCTACCGAAACCGCCGCTGGTCGCAAACGACTCAGGCGCGTTGCCAAAGTCTGCGAAAGCATGGGGCAGCGCGTGCAGAAATCCGTGTTCGAATGCACCGTCAACGAAATGCAGTTTGAGCAACTGGAGCGAACCCTGCTCGCCGAAATCGACGAGACGCAGGATAATCTGCGCTTCTACCGCATCACCGAACCCGTGGAAGTGCGGATCAAACAACATGGCTGCTTCCGCTCGGTGGATTTTGAAGGCCCACTCATTGCCTGAAGCGCGAACGTCTATCGAAGACCAAACCCCGAAGCTTTCGCGCACGTGCCAACCGAATGATCACTAATAACTTTTCACGCATAACCCTATCCATGAGAAAAAATAGTTGGGCGTTAGGAATGGGTTCGCGGGAAAATGCAGAAATCTTCTTGCGTAACGCAAAGTTGCGTGAGTAGAGCATCGCCCGGCCAATTGACCGGGCGCGGATTGAAACCTGTATGTCGAGATAAGCTGCCGGCCAATTGGCCGGGCGCGGATTGAAACGGACGGCTCGGGTGGGTTCGTTCCCGCACGCGCGGGGAGGAACCGGCGGATGTTGAAACCGCACGTCCGGTGGTGCGAGAGGGCGACGAGGCCAACCTCGTCCCCTACTCGATGCGCTGCAGCCAGTCTTCTTAATCCCCGCTTAATTTTCGCCGCGCACTCTTGGAATCACCGAAACCTGAATCAAGGAGAAAATTATGCGCACCTTTGGTTATTTGCTTGTTCTGTATGGATTGAGTTTTCCGGCTCACGCTGAAACGCCGGCCGATTTCCTGTCGGCTTACACCGGTCAGGCCAGAAAAGAGAACCCGGCGTTCACCGATCCATCCGCCGCCCGCGGTCAGCAATTCTTTCAGGCGGTGCACGGCAAGGAATGGAGCTGCGCTTCATGTCACACCCTGACGCCGGCCGGAACGGGCAAGCATCAGGTCACAGGCAAGCCCATCGATCCCATGGCGCCCGCCGCAAACGCGCAGCGTTTTACCCGCGCCAACAAGGTCGAAAAATGGTTCAAGCGCAATTGCAATGACGTGCTGGGCCGGGCCTGCACCGCCCAGGAGAAGGGCGATGTGCTGGCTTATCTGCTGAAACTTCGTTAAAGGAAGAACAGAAATGAAGATGAAAATTTTCCGTAAGCAATCCTCCGCGCATGTTGTTGCGGGTGCACTGTTCATTGCCGCCGGCATGTTTGCGACGGTGTCCGCACTCGCCAGCGAAAAACAATTCACGGTTCATGACCCGGTGTACCGGCAGGAGTGCGGCGCCTGTCATCTGGCCTACCCGCCGCAAATGCTGTCGGCGGCTTCATGGCGCGCAGTCATGGGCGGGCTCGACAAGCATTTCGGTTCCGATGCGAGCCTGGATTCCGCGACTCAGTCCGGGATTCAGCGTTTTCTCGAACGCAATGCCGGAAAACGCGATACCTCGCTGAACGGCAAACCGCAGCTTCGCATCACCGAAACGCGCTGGTTCGTCCATGAACATTCCGGGGAACTGCCGCGCGATATCTGGAAAAATCCGGCCATCAAGTCTGCCGCCAATTGCGCGGCCTGCCATACGGCCGCGGATAAGGGCGATTACTCGGAGCGCACGATCCGCTTGCCCAAAGGAGCGCAACAATGAAAACCCGTATCCTGGTCTGGGACCTGCCGACCCGCTGGTTTCACTGGCTGCTGGCCTTGAGTTTTGCCGGCGCGTGGCTGACCGCCGAGAGCGAGCGGTATCGCGACATTCATGTCATGCTGGGTTACAGCCTGCTTGGCCTGATCGCCTTTCGTCTGCTGTGGGGCGTGGTGGGCACCCGCTATGCCCGGTTCGGCGAATTCGTCCGCTCGCCTGCCGCTGCCGTGCGCTATGTGAAATCGCTGGTTTCCGGCCGGCCCGAGCACTATGCCGGACATAATCCCGCTGGCGCCATTGCCATTCTGTTGCTGTTATTGCTCGGGATCGCATCGGGCGTTTCAGGCTGGATGGTCTACAACGAGTGGGGCGGCGAGTGGATGGAAGAGGCGCACGAATTGTTTTCCAACCTCATGCTGGCGGTCGTCGGCCTTCATATCGCAGGCGTTATCTTTGGCAGCTTCGCACATCGTGAAAATCTGGCGCGCGCCATGGTGACCGGCTACAAGCAGGGCGAGCCCGGCCAGGGTATCCAGAGCAAACGGCTGATTCCGGCGCTGGTCTTGTTGGCGGTGATGGCCGGATTCTGGGGCCTCTGGTTTAATGACAAGACTACTTTCAGTCTGGCTGGCCAGACTTCAAGTCCAGCAAGCGGGCGGAAACGGGAGGGAATGATCGCGATGGCCGCACAGGCAGGCGCCACGATGATGACGACTGAAGTCAGGCTGGAAAACCGGTAAATGCGCATTCTGGTGGTGGAAGACAATGCCCTGCTGGGCGATGGCATCCAGGCGGGACTCAAACGGCAGGGCTTTACCGTGGACTGGGTTCAGGATGGCGTGGCTGCGAGCCTGGCCATCGGGAACGAGCCCTATGCCGCCGTCGTGCTCGATCTGGGTTTGCCGCGGCGTTCCGGCCTGGAGGTGCTGAAGCTGATGCGACAAGCGCACAATCCCGTGCCCGTGCTGATCCTGACCGCGCGGGATGGCATCGAGGACAGGATTGTCGGGCTGGATGCCGGCGCGGATGACTATCTGGTCAAGCCATTCGACCTGGGCGAATTGTCGGCACGCCTGCGCGCCCTGATCCGCCGGTCGGGCGGCCATGCCGCTGCGGTCCTGACCGTCGGTGCGCTCAGCCTGGATCCGGCCGGCAGGACCGTGGTTTTTCGCAATGAGCCTAAAACATTGTCCGCCAGGGAATTCGACCTGCTGCAGGTATTGATGAACAACGCCGGCAGGGTGATGTCCCGGGACCAGATCACGTCCGCGCTGTATGCCTGGGGCGAGGAGATCGAGTCCAACGCGATTGACGTGCATCTCCACCATCTGCGCAAGAAACTTTCCCCTGACATCGTGCAGACCCTGCGCGGTGTGGGCTATATCCTGCCACGGGAGGTCCAGTGAGTTTGATTGTGCGCGGCAGCGTCCGCCGCCGTCTGCTGGTGATGCTGCTGGGCGGCGTCATGCTGGTATGGCTGGGCGCGGCGGCCGTCACGGCCTGGGAAACCCGTGCCGAATTGCAGGAACTGCTGGATGCCCATCTGGCGCAAAGCGCCTCGCTCCTGGTTGCGCAGGTCGGACACGATTTTGATGAAATTGAAACGGAGCATGCCCAGCCGCTGCACAAGTATGCGCATAACGTCGCCTTTCAGGTATGGGAGCATGGCCGGACGCTGCTGCTGCATTCGGCCGATGCGCCCGCGTCGCGGCTTTCCGGAACGGATGAGGGGTTTGCGGATACAACGCTGCAGGGGCGGGCGTGGCGCGTGTTCAGTGTTTGGGATGCGCGGCACGAATACCTGATTCAGGTCGGCGAGGCCGTGGCGGCGCGTGAACACCTGGCGCTGGAAATCCTGGAAAAGCTGGTGCAGCCGCTGTTGTTTTCGCTGCCGCTGCTGGGCCTGCTGATCTGGATTGCCGTCGGCGCTTCGTTAAAGCCGATTGGCACGGATCGGCGCGGCGCTGGCGCAGCGCGACCCACGATACCTCGCGCCGATCGAGGGCATCACACCCAGGGAAATCGCTCCCATGGTGGAGAGCCTGAACACGCTGCTGGAAAGGGTACGGTCCTCGCTCGACAACGAACGCAGGTTTACCAGCGATGCCGCGCATGAATTGCGCACACCCCTGGCCGCGCTCAGGATCCAGCTTCAGGTGGCCCAACAGGCAGAAGACACGTCGGAACGCAACCATGCCATTGCCAATGCGATCTCGGCGGGCGATCAGGCGACCCGGTTGGTGGAGCAGTTGTTGACCCTGGCCCGCCTGGAGCACGATGCCTGGCAAAGCCGCGCCGAAACGGTTGACTTGCAGCAGATCGCAGCCCAGGTGCTGGCCGAGGCCGGGCCGCTGGCAACGGAAAAGCGTATCCGGCTGTCCCTGTCGTGTGCGCCGGGCGAAAACGTCAAAGGCCATGCCGGGTTACTGGCTGTCCTGATCCGCAATCTGGTGGACAACGCCTTGCGTTATTCGCCGCCCGAAACCGAGGTCGAGGTCAAAGTCAGCGGTGCGGCAGAGGGCGTGACGCTTGAAGTGCAGGATCAGGGGCCGGGCATTCCCGCGGCCGAACGCGAAGACGCCTTGCGGCGATTTCATCGTCTTGAGGACGAGTCTTCACCAGGCAGCGGGCTGGGGCTGTCCATCGTCGCCCGCATCGCCGAATTGCATCATGCCAGGCTGGCTTTGCTGGAGGGCGCCAACGGGCGAGGGCTCAGGGTTGCAGTACGTTTCTGATGTTTCAGTATTCAATTACAGGTCGCGCCCTCGGAGGAAATCAATGTCGCGCATTCCTGAAGTCAAAATCATTCCCTTTCCCAGCGGAATAACCCGTGGAAAGGGGCGTCATACCGGGATTTGATTCACACCCCGACCCGCCTGGCTCGGCATGGTTGTGTTGACCAACCCGCAGAATCCGTCGACGAATCGTCTGCCGTCCATCAACGTCAAGGAAGTCGGCAACGGCAAGGCCGTTGTGCGGACGACCGAATACGCGTACCTGCGGTGGTGGAGCAGCATCGCGGAGAAGTATCGTTAGCCACACCGCCAGAAATGAATCGATTCGACAGCACGTCAAATCCGGCATTTTCTAGTGCACGATATTTTTTCAAGAGGCAGCGCCAACCCGAACCCGCCCACTAAAATGTACAAAGCATAATGAAAGTTATGTTAACGTTGGTATAAAATTGAACGGAGAAAGCATGAATATCAAATCGATTGTTTTTGCATCGCTGATGACCGCATTCATGGGGAGCGCGTTCGCGGTTCCACCGGGGATGACCGTGCAATTCGAACCGGAAGGTATCGGGAAGGTCACCTTCAGCGGGAAAATCCACGCTGATCAGGGGTTCAAGTGTGCCGATTGTCACCCGAAAATCTTCAAGCAGAAACAGGGTTCAAATCCCATTACCATGAGCGCCATAAACAAGGGCGAGTACTGCGGGACGTGCCACAATGACAAGACGGTATCGCCCAAAGGCGTCCAGGTATTCGGGCCCAAGAAACACTGTGCTCGCTGCCACGAAATCGAGAAGTGAGAAATACTTGATACGGGGATACGTGCGAACGTCTCCTTTTTGACGGGCGCATCAGTCAACCGAAAGAAGCCAGAAATGCCAAACAACCGTGACTCGATCACCTTTCCTTCCCTCCCGTCCGCCTTACGCGCTGACGTTCCTCATGGCGCTTCTCGTGCTCGGGACCGGCTACCTGTTCGCGATGGTCCAGGTCTATGAGGTGCACTCCGGGCGCGACGGCAAGCCGGGGCTTTCCGCCCAGGATCTCATGATCGCCTACAGCGGGAAGCATGGAGCCACCCGTATGGAATCGGCGCTGAACGGCCCGATGCGGGGGATGCTCCCGGACAATGAACGGCAGACCCTCCTCGCGTGGGCGTCGAGCGACGGCTCCAAGGAGGGGTATGAGGCGAAGGCGAAACCCATCATGGACCAGTACTGCGTCGCCTGCCACAACGGTTCCGATCCGCACAAGCCGGACTTCACCCGCTACGAGGGGGTGTCGCAGGTGGTAGCGAAGGATACGGGGATGAATATCCCGACGCTCGTGCGGATATCGCATATCCACATGTTCGGGATGACCTTCATCTTCTTTATCGTCAGCACGATCTTTTCCTTCGCGTCGATGCGGCCGCAGTGGCTCAAACACGTCATCATCGTCATCCCGTTCCTCTCGATCGTCATCGATATCGCGTCATGGTATCTCACAAAGTGGCACACTGGCTTCGCGTGGGTCGTCCTCGGGAGCGGCGCATTAATGGGAGTGTCGTTCGCGATCCAGTGGACGCTTTCGGTGTGGCAGATCATCCTGTCGTTTCGGCTTAAATGAATAATGCACAATGGCGAACACGTAAGACCCCAGTAGATTAAGTGACCCCCGGCAAAGCCGGGGGTCACTTAATTCCAGCTATCGTGTTTTCCTCGCCGAACGAGTCATGATCTCCAGCATCAAGGCATGCCCCCGCGATACCGGAACAACTCCGGAAACTGCGTAACAATCTCGGGCTGGGTCGAACCATTCCAGGCGGATTCGGTGTCACGAATTCCGGAAACCGGAATAGCAAGGCTTACCACTTCACCACATGCACGTTGTTCAGGGTGCGGCCCAGAAAGCGCTCGCCGATGGTCTGAAAACGCAGCGGCACGTCGGTGACGTGGAAGTCGTAACGCGGGGGCTGCGGGCCTGGATTGGCGAGGCCCTTTTCATTCAATACCGCGGCGGCCTGCTCTGCCATGGCTTCGGCGGAATCGACCATATTCACGTCCCGCCCCGCCACTTCCTGCAGCAGCGGTTTCAGCAGGGGATAGTGGGTGCAGCCGAGAACCAGGGTATCGATGTGCTCGGCCAACAGGGGGCGGAGGTATTCCTTCGCGGTCAGACGGGTGACCTCATGTTCCAGCCAGCCTTCTTCCACCAGCGGCACGAACAGGGCGCAAGCCTGGGAGTAAATGCGCGAGTCAGGGGCGTAATCGTGGATCGCCCGCGCGTAGGCGTTGCTGTTGATGGTGGTGGGCGTGCCGATGACGCCGATGCGCCTGCCGTTGCGCGCCGCCACGGCGCCGGCGTCGATCACGTCCAGCACCGGCACGGGCGAGAGATCGCGCACGATCTGCGAAGCCACCGCCGCCATGGTATTGCAGGCGATGATGAGCAGCTTGACCTCTTGCTCCAATAAGAATTGCGCGATCTGGGTGGTGAAATGCGCGATGGTTTCCACCGATTTCACACCATAGGGGACGCGCGCCGTATCGCCGAAGTAGACGATGTTTTCAAACGGCAGGCGTTCCATGAGCGCGCGCACGACGGTCAGGCCACCGATGCCGGAATCGAATACGCCAATAGGTCGGGTTGGGCTCAGCGTTTGCTCCCTCTCCCGCTTGCGGGGGAGGGGTGGGGAGGGGCCTCGGGTTGGGCTCAGCGTTTGCTCCTTCTCCCTCAGGGTGAGCCGACTTGCGGGGAGGGTTGGGGTTGCAGAGAATTCATGATGGCTGGAATGCTGTGAGAGCGCCCATTCTACATGCTCGCGCACCAGCGCCGATGGGTGGTTCCGCCGGCTGTTCAGGGCAAGGAGCACTTCTGGAGAAGTGGGCGCATTGCCCAATGCGACAGCGATATTACGCAGCCAGCGTTCATGTCCGATGCGGCGTATGGCGGAGCCTGCGAGTCGCTCGTTGAAATCAGCTTCGGACCAGGCAAGGAGTTCAATCAGCCCGGCGCCGTCCAGTCCGTTGCGCACGCCAAAATCGGCCAGGTCGGATGTCTGCGCGAAGCGGTTCCAGGGGCAGACGAGCTGGCAGTCATCGCAGCCGTAGATGCGGTTGCCCATCAGCGTGCGCAGAGGTTCCGGGATGCTGCCCTTGAGTTCGATGGTGAGGTAGGAAATGCAGCGCCGTGCGTCGACCTGGTAGGGCGCGACGATGGCGGCGGTGGGGCAGATGTCGATGCAGGCGTGGCAGGTGCCGCAGTGATTGGCTTCGGGTACGTCGATGGGCAGCGCCAGGTCGGTATAGATTTCGCCGAGAAAGAACCACGAGCCATGTTCGCGGTTGAGCAGCAGGGTGTGTTTGCCACGCCAGCCAAGGCCGCTTTTGCGGGCGAGTTCCACTTCCAGCACGGGTGCGCTGTCGGCGAAGACGCGGTAGTGATATTCGCCGACTTCCGCGCTGATACGGTCAGCCAGTTGTTGCAGGCGGGCGCGCAATACCTTGTGATAATCGCGCCCCAGCGCGTAGCGGGCGATGTAGGCGGTGTTGGGGTCGGCCAGAATGGATTCCGGGTCGGCTGATCCGGGCGGGAAGTAGTCCAGCCGCACAGTGATGATGCGGGTGGTGCCGGGGATGAGTTCCGCGGGGCGACTGCGCCTGGTGCCGTGTGTCACCATATAATCCATCTCGCCATGAAATCCCTTGGTCAGCCATTCCTGCAATTCTTTTTCCGCGATCGAAAGGTCGCAGTCCGCGATGCCGACGGCGGCGAAGCCGAGGCCGTTTCCCCAGCGCTTGATTTGATCGGCGAGTGCGGTTAAATCCATTTCATGCATAACGATGATGATACCTTGCGCATCACCCGCCATCTCGCGGATGAAGCAGCAACGCTGGCGCTGGGCGCGGAAATGGCGCGGGAACTGCGCGCGGGGATGACGCTCTACCTCGAAGGCGATCTGGGAGCGGGCAAGACCACACTGGTGCGCGGCATGCTGCGTGCGCTGGGGTACGGCGGCCGGGTTAAAAGCCCGACCTACACCTTGACGGAAATTTACAGCTTGCCTGCATTTGAGTTGTATCATTTCGACCTGTATCGCATGCACGACCCGCGCGAATGGATGGATGCGGGGTTTCGCGACGTGGCGGAGGGACAAGTGGTAAATCTGGTAGAGTGGCCCGAAAAAGCTGCCGGCTTGTTGCCACCGCCGGATATACGCATACGCTTGCAAGTGCTGGACAAGGGACGGGAGGTCGAAGTGATTGCGGAATCACTTCGGGGCAGGGAGGTTCTGGAGGCGTGTTGCAACACATTGTGAAATATTTGATGTTGTGCGGATTGATGTTTGCGCCGTCGGCACAGGCGCTCCAGCTTTCCGCGGTCAGACTGTGGCCTTCCCCCGACTACACCCGGATCACGCTTGAAGCAGCCGAGCCGGTTGCCTACAAATATTTCCTGCTGAACAATCCTGACCGGCTAGTGGTGGACCTGCAAGGCGTGGAGGCCGACACGGAACTGAATGCGCTGCCTGCCCTTGTAAACGCGAACGACCCCTATATCGATTCAATTCGTACCGGTATCAATCGCCCCGGCGTCATGCGCCTGGTGTTGCAACTGAAAGCGCCGGTCAAACCTTCGATATTCCAGCTCAAACCTCTGGGACAGTATGGTCACCGCCTGGTGCTGGATTTGTATCCGGCGCAGCCGTCCGATGCACTCGCCCGGCTGGCGCAAGGCAAACCGCCGGCGTCTGATGCAGCGGAAAAGACGGCGCCCGGTAGATCCGGATCAGAGCCGGATGCGGCACCCAAGCCGCAGCAATATATGCGTCTGATCACGGTTGCCATCGATGCCGGACATGGCGGCGAGGATCCGGGCGCGAGAGGCGCAACCGGAACCTGCGAGAAAGACGTCACACTCGCCGTTGCGCGCCGGCTCAAGGACAAGCTGGATACTCAGGACAACCTGCGTGGCGTGCTGGTACGCGATGGCGACTATTTCATCCCGCTGGCGGGCCGGGTGCAAAAGGCGCGCGGTTTCAAGGCCGACCTGTTTGTGTCCATCCATGCCGATGCCTTCGTCAAGCCGCATGCCCGGGGATCGTCGGTGTTCGCCTTGTCGGAAAACGGTGCGACTTCTGCTGCCGCGCGCTGGCTGGCAAAAAAGGAAAACGAGGCCGACCTGATCGGGGGCGTCAATATCGACGTCAAGGACCCCTTCCTCAAGCGCACGCTGATCGATCTGTCGCAGACCGCGACCATCAACGACAGCCTGATACTGGGACGCGCGGTATTAGGCGAGATCGGTGAAATCAACACCTTGCACAAGGGCCAGGTCGAACAGGCAGGTTTTGCCGTGCTGAAAGCGCCGGATATTCCTTCCATCCTGGTTGAGACAGCCTTCATCTCCAACCCGGAAGAAGAGAAGCGGCTCAATGACGATGCCTATCAGGACCAACTGGCGGAGGCGATCGTGGCCGGGATCAAGGCTTATTTCGCCAAGCATCCGCCGAGCAGCCGTACCCGTCTGGTTCAGGACTACTGAGTCACGGCCAGATGTCGTATGCATTGTTCAAGGGGATCCACCTGACCACCGTGGCCGTCACGCTCGCCCTGTTTCTGTTGCGCGGGACCTGGATGATGCTGGATTCCGGCCTCCTGAACAGCCGCTGGGTGCGCGTCCTGCCGCATATCAATGACGCGCTCCTGTTGTTGTCCGCGATCGTTCTGACCGTCATGCTGAATCAGTACCCCTTTACCCAGGGCTGGCTGACCGCAAAATTCTTCGCCCTCATTCTCTACATTGTCTTGGGTACGGTGGCACTCAAGCCCGTGCGCGGCAAACCGCTCCGGATTTCCGCCTGGCTGGCGGCACTGGGTGTGTTTGCCTATATCGTGGCGGTGGCGGTCAGACATGATCCGATGCCGTGGCTGTGATGTACACGATGCTGGGCCCGGCATCGCCTGGATTCGACCCGTCGCATGAACGGCTGGACGCCGGTGATGGCCGCCA
Source organism: uncultured beta proteobacterium (assembly GCA_963726485.1). Taxonomy (GTDB): domain Bacteria; phylum Pseudomonadota; class Gammaproteobacteria; order Burkholderiales; family Thiobacillaceae; genus Thiobacillus. The sequence goes on from CAVSCL010000019.1 coordinate 15,476, forward strand.
GGCGAACCGCTGAAATGACCATCCGTGTTCTTCCCGACTTGCTGATTTCCCAAATTGCCGCCGGCGAGGTGGTGGAACGGCCGGCTGCCGCACTGAAGGAGTTGCTGGAAAACAGTCTGGATGCCGGCGCAACCGACATTCGTATCGATCTGGAGCAGGGCGGCATTAAACGTATTCGCGTGTCGGACAATGGCTGCGGCATTGCGCGCGACGAGTTGCCGCTGGCACTGGCACGCCACGCTACCAGCAAGATCGGCACGCTGGAAGATCTGGAACGGGTGGCGAGTCTGGGATTTCGCGGCGAGGCGCTAGCGTCCATTGCCGCGGTGTCGCGTCTGAGTCTCACCAGTCGTGCGCGGGACAATAATCACGCCTGGAACGTGAACGCCGAGGGCGGACGGCTGAGTGAACCCAGCCCGGCAGCGCTTTCAGGCGGCACGGTGATCGACGCGCGGGATTTGTTCTTCAATACTCCGGCGCGGCGCAAATTCCTCAAAACCGAAGCTACCGAGTACGCGCATTGCGCCGAAGCCGTGCGCCGACAGGCGCTGGCGCATCCTGATGTGGCCTGGACCCTGACGCACAATGGGCGGGTGCTGGCACGTTATGGCGGCGAATCGCAGGCTGCGCGCTTGCTCAATGTGTTGGGCGAGGCATTCGAGCAAGCGGCCATCCAGGTGGAAGCGGCGGCAGGCGCGCTGCGCGTATCCGGCTGGGTGGTTCGACCCAGCGCGGCCAGCGGCAGCAGGGATAATCAGCACTGCTTCGTCAACGGCCGCTATGTGCGCGACAAGCTCATCACCCATGCGCTGAAGGAAGCCTATCGCGACGTGCTGCATCATCAGTTGCAGCCGGGCTATTGCCTGTTTGTCACCCTGCCTGCCGAGACCGTGGATGTGAACGTGCACCCGGCCAAAACCGAGATTCGCTTCCGGGATGGTCGCGGCGTGCATCAGTTTCTGCTTCATGCCGTCGAGCGCGTGCTGGCAGCCAAGGCGCAAACTCCGATCCCTGCGTCCATGCCTGTTGCCGGTTCCCCTGCGCAGGATTTTCCGCTTCGGCAGGCGGCCATGCCGCTGCATGTCTCCGAGGCCATGGCGTTTTATGCCCCGCTGGAAGCTCAGGGGTCGGGTGTCGGGGATCAGGAATCAGGGGAGAGCGGACAGCATGCGGGAGCCGATGTACCGCCGTTGGGCTATGCGCTGGGTCAATTGCACGGGGTGTATGTACTGGCGCAAAACGTGCACGGGCTGGTGCTGGTGGATATGCACGCCGCGCATGAGCGGGTGGTCTACGAAAAGCTCAAGAGCGCGCTGGATGCCCGCGCCGTGCCCGCACAGACCCTGCTGATCCCGGTCGGCCTTAACGTCGATGCGCGGGACCTGGCCGAAATCGAGCCGTATCTGGGCAAGCTTGCCGGGATCGGTTTTGAGCTTTCCGTCAGCTCGCCCACTTCGGTAGCAGTGCGTTCAGTCCCCTGGCTATTGAAAGACGCCGACCCGGTGGAACTCACCCGCACCCTGTTGCGCGAAGTGGCTGAATTCGGCGTGGCGCGTCTGTTGGACGAACGCCGCAATGAACTGCTGGCAACCCTGGCCTGCCATGGCGCGGTACGCGCCAACCGCAAACTTACCCTCCCCGAAATGAACGCCTTATTGCGTGAAATGGAGGCGACCGAGCGGGCAGGGCAGTGCAATCATGGCCGACCGACCTGGTTTCAGCTCAGCATGAAGGAACTGGATGCGATGTTCATGCGCGGGCGTTGATTTTGTTGCAAGCGTATTTGTGTATAAGCTTTTGCTGATTGATTGGATGAGACTGACATGAACGAACGCAAAACCATTCCCATACAGGAAGTCAACGAAGCCAGCAACTGCGCCAGCGCCGAGCCTTACGCACTGATGGTGCTGGGTGACTCCATGCTGCCGGAATTCGAGGAAGGCGAAATCATCGTGGTGGAGCCGTCCGGTCTGGTGAAGGACGGCTCTTATGTGGTGGCTTTTGTCAACGAGGAATACATCTTCCGTCAGGTGGTGCGACACGAAGAAGGCTGGATGCTGAAGCCGTTGAACAGCGTTTACCCCAACCTCCCCATCGACGATCTGGAACCGGTCAAAGGGGTGGTAATCATGAAGAAAAGGCCCGGGAAACGCAGCGAGCAGAAGCGCTACATATAAGGGAACCTTTAAAATTCTTCATGCCGGACTTGATCCGGCTTGCTCCCGGTTGGAACCCTGTTTCATTTCTGGCCAGTAGTATCAACCGCGCTCTCGGGCATCGTCGCCCTCCGCCATGCAACCCAGCCTGCCTCCCGCCATTTTTCTCATGGGTCCGACCGCTTCGGGCAAGACCGGACTCGCGGTCAGCCTGGTGCAGCATCAGCCGCTTGAAATCATCAGCGTCGATTCGGCCCTGGTTTATCGCGGCATGGACATCGGCACAGCCAAGCCCGATGCGGCGACGTTAATGCGCGCCCCGCATCATTTGCTGGATATTCGCGATCCGACCGGGACTTATTCAGCGGCCGCTTTCCGGACCGATGCGCTGCGGCTGATGGAAAAAATCACGGCAGGCGGCAAAACGCCGCTTCTGGTCGGCGGCACCATGCTTTATTTCCGTGCCTTGCTGCATGGCCTGGATGCCTTGCCGCAGGCAAATTCCGCGTTACGTGCAGCCATGGAAGAAGAGGCGGCGCAACACGGCTGGCCCGCATTGCATAAGACCTTGGCGAGGCTGGATCCGAAAACGGCAGCACGCCTGAAGCCCACGGATGCGCAGCGTATCCAGCGGGCGCTGGAAGTGATCCGTCTGACTGGCAGGCCGATGTCTGAACTACTCAAGCAGCAACAGTCCGCATTGCCATACCGCGTGCTGCAACTGGCGTTGATTCCGGGTGACCGAGGCGTCCTGCATCAGCGCATCGCGCAACGTTTTGACACCATGCTCGACGCTGGACTGCTTGACGAGCTGACCGCATTGCGCCGAAGCCATGTGCTGCACCCCGGGCTGCCTTCCATGCGCTGCGTGGGCTACCGGCAGGCCTGGGAATATCTTGAAAGTGCGATCGACCGGAATGCCTTGCGTGAAAAAGGGATCGCCGCCACCCGCCAGCTGGCCAAGCGCCAGCTCACCTGGCTGCGTTCATGGCAGGGTGCGGTTGCGCTGGACTGCTTGACTGCCGATCTGGAGTCGCAGGCACTGGAGTATGTGCAGCGCCACCTCAATCCGGGCTCGTCGATTTGACTTCGGCCTCCGCGGTGCCGCGGTGGAAGCGCAGGGTCAGGGTTTCGCCCTGCTTCAGGGTCGCTGCATCCCGCACGATATTGCCCTTGCCGCTCAGCACCATGCTGTAGCCGCGCGCCAGCACGCCTTCGGGATTGAGGTGGGAGAGATTGCTGGCGAGTCTGTCGAGATGATGTACGCGTCGTGTGAGCGCCTCGCCCAAGCCACGCAGCAGCCGGGTTTGCAGTGACGCTGTGTGGTGCAGATGCCCGGTGACGTGAGCGGAGAGCGAGGGCAGACGTGTGGCGATCCATTGCACTCTGGCTTGATTTCGATCCTGCAGGGCTTTCATGATCAGTCTCATACGGCCTGCCTGCTGCGCGAGTTTCTCGTTCTGGCGGCGCAGCCGGTCGGCAGGGTGAACCAGGCCACGCGCGAGGAAATCCAGCCGCTGCATGGAATCGTTCTGCATGCGCTCGATGCTTCGTTGCAGGCGGTGCTGCTGTCGCCGAAGTGTCTGCAGCAAGTCGCTGCGCAGCGGGCTGGCCAGCTCCGCCGCGGCCGTGGGTGTGGGGGCGCGAACATCGGCGGCGAAGTCGGCGATGGTGAAATCGGTCTCATGGCCGATGCCGCTCACCACCGGCATGGGACTGGCGGCAATGGCGCGCGCCACCGCTTCATCGTTGAACGCCCATAAGTCCTCCAGCGAGCCGCCACCACGGCAGACCAGCAGCACGTCGCAGTCGGCGCGTTCTCCTGCGGTTCGAATGGCTGCGGCAATCTGAGCGCCCGCACCCTGACCCTGTACCGGGGTTGGGTAGAGGATAACGGGCAAGCCCGGCATGCGGCGGGCAAGCGCTGTCAGCACATCATGCAAAGCGGCTGCCTGGGGCGAGGTGACGATGCCCAGGCATCGTGGAAAAGACGGCAGGGCGCGCTTCTTCGCGGGGTCAAACAGGCCTTCGGTTTCGAGTCTGGCACGGAGTTTGAGAAAGGCCTCATACAGGCGTCCCGCGCCTGCGCGCCGGATGGTGTCCACGCCCAACTGGAATTCCCCGCGCGCTTCATACAAGGAGGGCAGGGCGCGGATTTCAACGTGATCGCCATTAGCCGGCGTGAATCCGGAAGACTGGTTGCGACCGCGAAACATCACACAGCGCACCTGGGCATTCGCGTCCTTGAGTGAAAAATACCAGTGGCCCGATGCCGCGTGGGTGAAATTGGACACTTCGCCTTCCACCCACAATAGCGGTAATTGGGACTCGAGCGCCCGGCGCGCCATGCGGTTCAACTCGCTGACGCTCAGTATCGGCGACTCGTCAAGCAAGAGATTTTCCGGTGTTTGCGGCATAGGCATGGCGCGCAGGATAGCCGCTTTCATGCACAGTCAACAAATTTTCATGTGACAAAACAAGTTTACTGCTTGACTAAAGTGCTTGAATTGTAATTCATTGATTATTAACAGTAAAACAATTTGGTCACTTTTTGTGCTGAGAAATATTTTCCTTTAGTAACGCGTGCTTAGGGTGTCGAATAGCATGATCTTCACAGAGTTATCCACAGCATTTGTGGGGAACCGGGAAGCACGCCCAAAGGCGACATAGGGACAGGTGAATGGCATTATTTCTGCTTGCGGAATGGGGCAGGAGGGCGCTACATTTCGTCTGTTCAAACTTTTTATGGAGTCGCTCACTGTGCTTGCCATCATCGGGGCTGCCGGCTGGCCCATCTGGCCGCTGATTCTTGCGTCCGTGCTCGCCGTTGCCATTATTATCGAGCGCGCCTACTCGCTACGCATCAAGGAAGTGGCTCCACCCGATCTTCTGGTGGACACCGTAAAAGAATACCAGAGCAGGGGGGTCACCCAGGAACTGCTGACCAAACTGAATGATGGTTCGTTGCTGGGACGCATTTTCGCTACCGGCCTCAAGAATGCACACAACTCGCGCGAAGTCATGAAGGAATCCATCGAGGAAGCAGGTCGCGCTGTGACCCATGATCTGGAGCGCTTCCTGACTTCGCTGGGTACCATTGCCAGCATCGCCCCCTTGCTGGGACTACTGGGAACCGTCATCGGCATGGTGGAGATCTTCGGCTCGCAGACTCCCACGGGCAGCAACCCCGCGGTTCTGGCCCATGGCATTTCCGTTGCGCTCTACAATACCGCGATGGGTCTGATCGTTGCCATCCCGGCCATGATTTTCTATCGCTTTTACCGCTCCAGAGTCGATAGCCTGGTGGTGGAAATGGAACAGCAGGCGATCAAACTGGTGGAAATCGTTCACGGTGACCGGAGATAAGCATGAACTTCCAGCGCGGCCGCCGCCGGGACGATCCGGAAATCAACCTGATTCCACTCATCGATGTGCTGCTGGTGATTCTGATTTTCCTCATGGTCACGACAACCTATGCACGCTTTGCCGAGTTGAAAATCAACCTGCCGACCAGCGGCGCCGAGCAAACGCAAAACAAGCCGAGACAGGTCGAAGTGGCGGTGGATGTGAGTGGCAATTACCAGATCAACAATACCCCGCTGGCGCTGGCTTCGATTGATGCGCTGGCAGACGCCATGAAACGTGCCGCGGGAAACGAGCCCGAGCCGGTTGTGGTGATCAATGCCGACGCCAGGACATCGCACCAGTCGGTCATCAATGTCATGGAAGCGGCGCGTCGCGTCGGCATTAGCCGCATTACCTTCGCCACGCAAACCACGCGATAACCGGGCATTGCTGCCCATGTGCAATCTTCAGGCCCACTGGGCGCGACGCACACCGCTCAGTGTTCTGCTTTTGCCGCTGGCGGGGCTGTTCGCTCTGGTCGTCTGGTTTCGGCGTGCCGCCTATCGTCGAGGCTGGCTGCAATCGTTTACAGTGGGGGTGCCGGTCATCGTCGCAGGCAATATCACTGCGGGCGGAAGCGGCAAGACGCCGCTGGTGATCTGGCTCGTGGGCTGGCTGGCGGAACAGGGTTACCGGCCTGGCGTCGTCAGCCGCGGTTATGGCGGCAAGGCTGAAGGGTGTGTCGAAGTGCGGGACGATAGTGATCCCTCCGTGGTGGGCGATGAACCCCTGTTGATTCATGCCAAAACGCGCTGTCCGCTGGTTGTGGGGCGCGATCGCGTCGCCGCCGCACGCGTCTTGCTGGCGCGGCATCCCGGCATCGACATCATCGTCTCCGACGATGGTTTGCAGCATTACCGCCTGCATCGCAATCTGGAACTGGCCGTAGTCGATGCGGCCACCGGATTGGGCAACGGGCTGTCTTTGCCAGCGGGTCCGCTGCGCGAACCGGCATCCCGGCTGGATACCGTGGATGCGGTTTTGCAGGTTCGGCGTGGCGGCTCGACCTTGGCGAAACCCTTGTCCGCACCCTCGTTCCAGGTCGAGTTCAGACCCGGCAAGTTCTATGCGCTGTGTCAACCCGAACGGAAAATCGCAGCAGAGGCGTTGGGTTCCGGCCCCTGGCTTGCAGTCACCGGCATCGGCCGGCCGCAGGGATTCTTCGACATGCTTTCAGGGCTGGGCCTGAAGTTCAGGGCACAAGTCTTCCCGGACCATTACCGCTTTACCCGTGCCGACCTCCCGTCTGAAGCCCGTGTGGTCATGACCGAGAAAGACGCGGTAAAATGCATACGGTTTGCCCAACCCGACTGGTGGGCGCTGGAACTGGAAACGCAACCTGAACGCAGCTTCATGCAATGGCTGGAATTGCGGCTGAATAACAATAAGACAACGGTCAGTCATTCCACAGGGGAAAAACATGCTTGAGCAGGATGTTGGATCGAGCAGCAGCCGGATCAATCCGGGACGCCGGGTGAGCGATCTTGAACCGGAGCAGGCATTCTGGATGCCTGAGCGCCCGGAGATCATCACCCAGTTTTTTACCCGCTACATTTTCTTCGTCCTGGGCGTACTGTTCTTCTCCACGATCGACGAAATCCGCCCCATCCTGTTCAGCATTGAACAGATGCTGGTGTTGTTCGGGATTTATTTCCTGCTCAACACCTGGTTTTTTCGCCTGGCGCTGCACAAAGTGACCCTGCTCCAGTTGCGCAGCGCGATGGCCGTGGACATGCTGCTGGTGACCGTATGCGTAATCCATGACCCCAACGCCATTCCCCCCTCGGCACTGGCTTTTCTCATGGTGCTGCTTGGCAACGGGATGCGGTATGGCATGCGGCTGTTTGCCGAGGTGCTGGGAGGCGCGCTGCTGTGCATGGCCATTGCGTTTGCAATGCGTTACCGTCTGGGCGGATTCGAAGTCGGTTCAGGTGATGTTTTCTTTGGCGTATTCTGGCTTACGCTCGCGCTCTATGCCTACATCCTCATGGGCCGCATCGAGCGGCAGCGCAGCCAGCTCGATTACCGCAGCCGTTATGATGCCCTGACCGGCCTGCTCAACCGGCACGGGCTGCTGGATGCGACAGACAGGATGCTTCTGGGCAAGCCCTGGAGGGACGAGGCGACGATCCTGTTTGCCGACCTCAACCAGTTCAAGATGGTGAACGACCAGCACGGCCACGTAGTCGGCGACCGGGTGCTGGCCGAGTTTGCACAGATATTCAGGGATGCCACCGAGCAGCGGCCTGTGCGGGCGCTGGGGCGGCGACGAATTTGTCGCCATTCTGCCAAGTCACGACGAGTCCATGATTCAGCAACTGTTTGAGCGCATCAACGCCCGTATTGAATCCTGGTCGGGCACCAATGGATTGCCGATGGCTGTGAGCCTGGGTATCAGCCATGCACCCCGCGATGGCCACGACCTGCTGACCCTGCTGTCGGTGGCTGACATCAGTCTGTATCAGAGCAAGTCCGAGAAGCAGGACGCGCCGCGCAACATCATCCCCGTATCGTGAAAGCACCCCGATGGATCACAAGCTGTTAGAAATTCTCGTCTGCCCAGTTTGCAAGAGCCCCCTGACCTACCGCAGGGAGGCCGGCGAACTGATCTGCCCTGCCTGCCGCATCGCCTATCCCATCCGCGATGACATACCGGTCATGCTGCCGGAAGAAGCGCGCACGCTGGCACCTGAAGAAAACGCGAAATAAGCCATGCAGTTCAGGGTGGTCATCCCTGCGCGCTACGCCTCCAGCCGCCTGCCGGGCAAACCCCTGGCGGACATCGGCGGCAAGCCCATGGTGCTGCACGTGCTGGCGCGTGCGCTGGAAGCCGGCGCGCAATCCGTTGTCGTGGCAACCGACGACGCGCGTGTACAGCAAGTGGTTGAGGCAGCCGGGCAACAGGCGATCATGACTTCATCCGAGCACGCGTCGGGCACTGAACGACTGGTGGAAGTCGTTGAAGCTCTGGGCTGGCACGATGACACCGTCGTGGTGAACGTGCAGGGCGACGAGCCCCTGATTGAACCCGGCCTGATTCGGGAAGCCGCCCTGCAACTGGCCATGCATGAAAATGCCGACATGGCTACGCTGGCCCACCCCATCCACGACCTGGCCGACTTTACCAGCCCCAATGTCGTCAAGGTGGTCGCCGATGAGTCGGGCTATGCCCTCTATTTCAGCCGCGCCCCCATCCCATGGCCGCGCGACGCCTTTGCGCAGCACGCCGTCACGCCCCACGAGGGGACTCAGACTTTCTACGGGCTAGAGCCCGTGAAGGATCGTATGTCCCATGAGGAGATACCGGCTTGCAATGGGCTCGTTTTCATGAAATATCGTCTGCCACATGGATTTCAGCCGCTGCGCCACATCGGCCTTTATGCCTACCGTGCCGCTTTCCTCCGCACCTATGCCAGCCTCACCCCCTCGCCCCTGGAACGCTTCGAAATGCTCGAACAGTTGCGTGTACTGTGGCACGGCTACCGGATTAGCCTGGGTGTCACGCCCATAACGCCCGCACCGGGTGTCGATACCCCAGAAGATCTGGAGCGGGTGCGGGCCATCCTTTCGAAGCCCTAGACGGGATAAAGGAAGGGGCTAAAGGAAAGAATTCACGCTACAAGAGTTCCACTCGTAATGACGGGTCGGTAGTCTTGCGCACAATGGCCTGGTAACCATATCGGGTTTGGGACTGCTTCGCCAGCCAGGGCTTGGTATATTTGCTTGAATAATTAAAATAAAGCCGGCCCGGCTTGCCGTACTTGAGTATCAACGCGATGCATTCGGCATCCGGGTGTTCAAATATGTCGCCGTTGGTGCTGATCAGATAAGCCGGGCTGCGAATCAGCCTGAGCATTTCCTGGCTGGTGTTGTTCTTGCTGCCGTGATGCGCGACTTTTACGGCGTCCACGGCTAGCTGGGTCACCCCGCGCTCCGCGCAAAGTCTTGGGAGCGACTCGCAAATGATATCCGGGTGGGCGTCGGCCAGGAACAGCACACTCTTGCCGGCATATTCGGCCAGAAATGCGATGCTGCTGCCGTTGGGCGCGGCCTGATCCTCCATGAACTGGGCCTTGAGCAGTTCATCCAGGTTGGGAGTTGTTCCCAGCAATCCTTGCTTGGGGACGAACTGCTTCCTCTTGGCGAGTGCTTTCCACGCCGCCTCCAGATTCCCGGGCTCCAGGCCAGCCTGAATCACGGACTTTTCCCAGGCCTTTGCCATCGTGTTCAGGCTTTTCGTATTGGGCGACAACAAGGTGAGCTTCATGCCACCGGGCAACGCGAAACAGGGCAGCTTGCCCTGGCCGCGAACCACCCACGGCGCGCCATCCGGATCCCATGCACGCGGCGCCCTGCTGACCAGCAGCGCACTCAGAAACTCCCCCTGAAGCGCCCCCAGCAAGCCATGGGCTTTTTTCATTTGCCGCCAGCCGTTGAACCAGACCTGCCGGACCTTGAATGGCAAGGGTTTTTCGGCAAACAGCCTGACCAGTCCTTCAACGTGATCAGCGTCGACATGGCTCAACACAACCAGTTCGAATACCTTGTCGCCCTGCGGCATGTCATCGACCCGCTGCCTGATGAACTCGAAGGTACTGACCGGACCGCCGTCGATCAGTATGCGGTTCACCTTGTCGCCGATACCATATTCGACCCAGAGACAGTCTCCGTGCCGGGCGGGCAGCATATCGATGCGAAAGAAGGGTGATGACATTCCGGTCTCCTTTTCGAGCTATTTCAAGCGCCAGTCGGCATCGCCAAACGCGACCAGGCACATTGCCAGCATCTGGCTGTCTGCGACTGAATCGCGCTTGACCTGCCTGAGGACTTCGCCAAAGCACTCCGTAGCGTTCTTGCTGGCGGCAACCAGTTGCTCGACGATCCTGGCCGCAACTTTGGCAGCATCCGCGCCGAGCACCGTTCCAACCGTTCCCAGCACCAGAGCAGCGTCGGCCTGACGGAACACGGTAACGTGGCGGGTATAGGCTTCCGTATCGGCGACATTGGTCGTGTCGCAGCCGAACAGGATCACCAGGGGGCCGTTGTCCGCTGGTTTCGCTTTGACATAGTCAACGTTGATGAAGGCGCTTTTCAGGGTCTTGCCGCTGATCTCCAGGCTGATGTTCGCGCCGCTTCCTGCCGTATGCGGCAGGGCCAGCAACATCACCGGCCTCTTGTCCTTGACCGCCTTGAGCCACTGTTCCCACTTCTTGACCGGGACGACTTCGCCTCCCCAAACAGCCTTCACGTCACGTTCCAGTTCGCTGCGCGCTGCCGCAGGAACCTGCTCGCTGGCCGCGACCAGGGTCGCACCCTGGAGCGAGAGCAGGTCGCGGCCGGCTATGGGTTCGCTTCTGACCACCGCTGCCGCCCTGTCAATGTCCTCATCCACCTGATCGATCTGGTGACGTTCGATCACCCTGCTCAACCCCCAGAAACCGAGCGGACATACGTGCGCAGCGGGACTCGTACCGGGCTTGCAGCTGCTCGGGCAGTGTCCGGTCTTGAGTGCCTGCAGCGCGTTCTTGCAGACTGGCGCACCGTCCCTGGGCGGCGGGTAGTCGTATACGAATTCAAGCGGCACCGGCTCGTCGGGACGGGTGCTGACAATCTGCAAGTGTTCCGCCTCGCGCAGCGCTTCCGCGGCGGAGGACTTGTATCTGAAGTTGAGAACCAGGTTCCGGTATACCCAGTTTCCCTCCATGGCCAGGTTGCACAGCAACTCGGCATTTTCCTTGCTCATCAGCCCCTTGGCATAGTGCTGGGCATCGTTCGCCACCTCGCTCATGAGGCTGTTGATCGCGGCAAGTTGCGGCGCCACCGTATCGAGCGAGGAGATAAACGCCCCATCCTTGCTGCCCGTGGTTGCGGCAGGTGTATTGGCCGTCGTCTGGTTCAGAACCATGCAGACATCGAAGCGGCGACGCTCGTCCAGGGTGCCCAGGCTGCGACGGATCTCCGATTCGACCCGGAAGCGCAGCGGCTCGGACTCATTCACGGCAGCCAGCGCCGCTTCCGAATCAAACACGGTTGACCTCAGCAGCGCGGTCTGCAGGATCCGACCACGGTGATAGATCGTCACGCGCCCGGAAAATGGGCCTGGCCGGGCAGGCGTGAACAGGAGCGGACACCTGGAACTGTTGCCCTCCCGCGGCAGGACCAGCGTGCCGGTCAGCGGTTCGTCCCATTGCCCGGGGTCGGCGAACATCACCTGCAGCGTATAGGCGTGCTTCTTCTTCCAGTCGAGCTGCGCATCGTCAAAGACCTCATCGGCGGTGATCGCAGCTTCGCCGCTCGGTCCGATAAACACCTCGAGCCGATAACGGCGGCCGGCGATCAAGCCGCGCGTCTCTGGCACGGCACCGCCTCTGCCGATACCGAACAGGTCGCCCTGGAGAAAGCGCGGGGCTTCGCTGTGCGCCGCCTCATTCCGCGCGCTGCGCTCGGCGGCGGCGATTTCGCGCAACCCTGTCGCACCCCGGGATTTGCCCCCGAAGGGAATTTCAGCGGCGCCGGCTTCCAGTTCTTCACCCAACGCGGATGGAGGCTTCGCCGAGGTCCATCCCATGTTGGCACGCCGCAGCGCCTGGTCGGGCACGGTCAACCTGGCCATGCGGGGCATCTCTCGCAAGCTTCGGCCAAGATCGCGGGCGACCGTCGTCAGCGCGGCCGCATCGATCACTCGAAAATCCACAAGGTGGATCGACGACTCACGCGGAAATGCCGCGGCCAGCGCCAGATCATAGGGATGGTTGTGGGACAACGCCTCGACCAGGGAATTGAACCGTCCCCCGGCCTGCTCCGGAGGACAGGAAACGAGCGACAGGGCTCCGGCCTGGGTTTCCGACAGCAGGGAATTCACGTGGGTGGACAATTCACGCCAGGCGATATCCACCGGTCCGAGCAGGATGACATGACCCGCACGCACCTGGTGCGGCAAGGCCAGAATACGCCGCAGACTGTCACGCACGCCGCCCAGCATCACCAGGATTTCGCAGCGGGCTTGTTTGCGGCTCAGCGCGTTGAGTACGGCAAGCGTGTTCGCCGGCCTGACATCGGCCAGGCGGTAAAGATCGAGCCGCTCCAGGTCGTCCTCAAACGCACCGATGCGCAGCGGCCACTGCCAGCGCAGGTCGGCCTGCTCAATGTGCTTCGCCACGAACACCGAAGCGGCCCGCACTGCCTGGCTGATTCAGGATGCGGACGATGGACGCGAGATCCGGATCATGGTTGTACTCATAATTATCCGCATCGATCACGACCCGCTTGTCAGGCGACCCGGCGATCTGCGTCAACCACTTGTCACGAAATGTTTTCAAGCGGGATCGGGAGGGTTTTTGCTGCAAATGTTCCAGGCCGATCCGGAAATTACGCGGCGACCAGCCGATGAAATCCTCGCTACCGCGTGCGCCGGACTCCCGATGGCTGATGAACATGCCCATGCCGGCGATGGTCCGGGCATAGGCCTCATCATCGAGTGCAAGGCCCAAATCGCCGAGGAGGTGACGATCAGCGGGCGTCAAAGTCGACATGTGAAGACTCCTTGTCGGTTGGCAGGATTACGTGGGGTCCGGCGCGCCTTTCGCGAAGCAGTCAAGAGCGCGTTCGCATAAACAAAAAACACTTCGATCAAGGCGAGGCCAATTCGATGCGTTCTACCCTTGATCAGGATGCTCACAAGCCCCCTTTCGTGTAAGTACAGAATAGTCTGTAACCATGCCTTGCAAGTACGCGCGCATTTGTGACTGGTCAATAATCGCTGCATGTTCCAGGCAGGTGCAGGAAGCACAGGCCGAAGCCTCCGTTGCGCGGGTTGCGCGTCGCACCCGCCGCTAGTGGAAGCCAAGCATCTGTGGCCCGTCAAACACGACGACACACGTTGCGGAAAGTTGAAGTCAAGCCTACAAATACCTTATTCGTATGACTATTTTCCTTGAATGTCAGAGGAGGGCGAGATGACGCTGCGGGTGGACGAGGATGTCTGGGACGATGTCCTTGCCTTCATCGAGGAAGGGACGTTGGTGCCGGTGCTTGGGCCCGAACTCCTGCAGATCGCGAACGGTGATCAGACCACCCACCTCTATCGACTCATTGCAGAGCATCTGGCCGAACGCTACGGGATCAAACCCACGCTGACACCCTATGGCGAACTGGGCGAAGTCGTCCGTTCCCTGTTGAAGAACGGCAAGGACGTGGCCGATCTCTATCGGCCGATACGGGACTACCTGATCAGCCACGGCGACAGCCCGCTCCCGGAAGGCCTGCTGCGGCTCGCCGAGATCCGCCAACTCAATCTGTTCGTCAGCACCACCTTCGATGGCTTGATGGTGCGGGCATTGGACCAGGTTCGCCACGCCGGTGCGGAGAACAGCGTCTACCTGCATTTCGCGCCGAATCTGGGCCGCGACGAGATCGACCTGACCGCACGGCGGAGCTTCGGCGACAAGCCGATCGTGTATGCGCTGTTCGGCCGCGCCTCGGCCTCGCCGAATTACGCGATCCACGACGAGGACGTGCTGGAGTTCATCCATGCGCTGGTGACCTTTTCGGCCCTGTCCCCGGAGTCGTGGCTGGCAGACGAGCTGCGCAAGAAGAATCTGCTCCTGCTGGGCTGCCATTTCTCGGATTGGGTCAGTCGCTTCATCGTGCGCATGGCCAGCGGCAATCGGCTTTCCCTGCGCTCGGAGCGCCGGGTCTTCGTCGTCGGCGAGGGGATCAGCCCGGAGTCCCCGTTCGCCGAGTTCATCGGCCTGTTCGCCCGGGGTACCCGCATTTGCGACTGCAACGCCGTCGAGTTCGCCGGCGAACTCTGCCGTCGCTGGCAGGCGCGGCATCCGGCGCAGCCGTCGCGGCCTGACCTGGCCGACGATTCGACGACCACGGTCGTGGCAGGGCCCGAATCCCGCGGCAACATCTTCATCAGCTATGTTCGTCAGGACATCGCGGCGGCCCGCGCCATGCATCAGGCGCTCAAGGACATGGGCGGCGATGTCTGGCTCGATGAACGCGACCTGCACCCGGGCGATCAGTGGCATGACGAAATCATCGGCGGCATCCGCCACCGGGTCCGCCTGTTCGTGCCGCTGCTGTCACACCACACCGAACAGCGCGAGAGCGGCTTCGTGTTCAAGGAATGGTCGGAGGCAATCGAGCGCCAGAAGGAGTTGCCGCCCGGCGGCAAACACCGTTTCATCGTGCCGGTGGTGATCGACCCGGATTACCACGGCAACATCGCGGATTACGAACAGGTGCCGGAAGTCTTCGAGCAGTGCCATGTCGGCCATGCGCCCGACGGGCTGCCCGACAAGGCGCTCATGGAAACGTTCAGGGACGAGATCCGCGCCATGCGCCGGTGAGGAACCATGCCGACCGCCCGAGCGCTCGCTTATCCGCAGTCCCCGGCCGCAGCCGCACCGGCCAACCCCTGGCTTGGCCTCGCCTCCTACACCGAGGCAGCGCAGGCGTCGTTCTACGGCCGCGACGACGAGGCCGAGGAACTCCTGCGGCGGGTCAGCAATGCGCGTCTCGCGGTACTTTTCGGCAAGTCGGGGCTGGGCAAGTCCTCGCTGCTGCAGGCCGGCCTGTTTCCGCGGCTGCGCCGCAACAACATCCTGCCGGTCTACCTCCGGCTGCAGTTCGAGCGCGGCCGGCTGCCGCTGGTCAACCAGTTGCGGGACGGGCTCATCAAGCAGTGCGCCGAACAGGGAATCGACGCGCCGCGGTTCGAGCCCGGGGAAGGCCTCTGGGAATACCTGCACCGACGCGATCTCGAATTCTGGAGCCCGACCAATCATCTGGTGACGCCCTTGTTCGTGCTCGACCAGTTCGAGGAAGTGTTCACACTGGGCGAACAGTTTGGTGAGGCCGTGGTGGAATTTCTCGGCGATTTCGGCAACCTCGCCGAGAACGGCATACCCAGGCAGGTCGCCGCGCTGATCGAGTCCGACCCGGACGCGGCCCGACGGCTGGATGTACGCGCCTGGCGTTACAGCATGCTGGTGTGCCTGCGCGAGGACTACCTGCCGCATCTGGAAGGCTGGCGGCGGACCATCGCCTCGCTGGGCGGCAACCGCATGCGCCTCCTGCCCATGAGTCGAGCCCAGGCCTACGCGGCGGTCCACAATGCGGCGCCGGATCTGGTTAGCGAGAAACTCGCCTGGAGGATCGTCAATCATGTCTCGGCGGCGTCGCTGCGGCGGAAACTGGACCATTCCCGCCCGACGTCGACGGACGCGGGGAACATGACCCGTGGCGACTCCGGGCTCGGCTCCGATGCGACTGCCCTGCTGCAGTCCAGCACCGCGTTCAATGCCGATCCGGGCACCACCATGCAGTCCACCCTCCTGTTCGGCTCCGGTTCGACCATCGAGCCTGCGCTGCTGAGCCTGTTCTGCGCCGGCCTCTATGAACGACGCCGGCAGGAAGGCCCACCCGGCGGCCAGCCACTGCCGTTCGACGATGCGCTGCTGGAAGGGGCCAAGGAGGCCATCATCGCGGACTTCTATCGCGACTGCATCAAGGGCATGCCGGAGAGCGTGCCGGCCTTTATCGAGGATGAACTGATCACCGACCGCGGTCACCGCAGCAGTTAC
This sequence comes from uncultured beta proteobacterium, assembly GCA_963726485.1. Classification (GTDB taxonomy): domain Bacteria; phylum Pseudomonadota; class Gammaproteobacteria; order Burkholderiales; family Thiobacillaceae; genus Thiobacillus. The sequence goes on from CAVSCL010000019.1 coordinate 31,629, forward strand.
CCGGTCGAGGATGCGATCAAGCGCGGCCTCCTCGGCAAGGAGCAGCTCGACCAACTGGTCGATCTGCGCCTGTTGCGCATCAAGCAGGAGTATGAGACCGCCCGTGTCGAACTGACCCATGACGTGCTGACCCAGGCCGTGCGCGAGGAACGCGACCGCCGCCATGCCGAGGCCGAGCTCGCCGCGTACCGGCTCAAGGCCGAAGCGGCGGAGGAAGCCCTGAGGCAGCAGCAACTCGAGGAACAGCGGCGGCGTCGCGAGGAAATCGAGCGCAACCGCAGGCAGCGCCGATCCCTGATCGGCATGACCTTGCTGGCCCTGATCTTCGTGGGTCTCGGGGGCGCCACATGGTTCGAGAAACGCAAGGCGGAGAGCGCCTTGCAGCAGGCGCTGTCGTTCAAGCTGGCGCGCAAGGCGGCCAATATCCTGGATCAGCGCGAGCCCGGCAACCTTGCAACCTCGCTGCTGCTCGGCGTGGCGAGTTACCGTGCCGCGCCGGATGCGGAGGGGGAGCAGGCCCTGCAACGGGAACTGGAAGCAAGCCGGGGCATCGTCGCGACGCTGCAGTCCGCCAAGCCGCTCAGTGCGGTGGCGTTCAGTCCCGACGGCCGGGTGATCGCCATCGCCAGCCAGGATCGGACGCGCAATCTTCTGCTCTGGGACAGCGTCAGCCACTCTGCCGCTGGGCGAGCCGCTCGACGGCCACAGGGACGCGGTCACCAGCGTGGCGTTCAGCCCCGACGGCCGTGTTCTGGCGTCGGCCGGCCTGGATCGCAGCGTCATCCTCTGGGACGTGGCGCGCCGCAAGCAGTTGGCAACGCTGATGGGCCACCGGGACGCGATCTTCGCCCTCGCCTTCAGTCCGGACGGCAGGACGCTCGCTTCCGCCGGCCGCGACAAGTCGATCCTGCTCTGGGACGTGGCGAGCCGTCGCCAGGACGGCGGCCCGTTGCCCGGCCCGAGGGACGCGATCTTCGCCCTCGCCTTCAGCCCGGACGGCAGGATCCTCGCCGCGGCCGGCCTCGATAAGATGATCACCTTCCTGGACCCGGCGACTCGCCAGCCTGTCGGCCAGCCCCTGCCCGGACACCGGGACTTGATCTTCAGCCTGGCCTTCAGCCCGGACGGCAGGACGCTCGCGTCCGCCAGCCGCGACCGGACCATCCGGCTCTGGGACGTGGCGAGCCGCAGCCCGCTGGGAGAAATCGGCACGGGCCACAAGGATGCCTTCCGCAGGCTCGTGTTCAGCCGCGACGGCACTCGCCTGATCTCGGCCAGCGACGACCACACGCTCATGGTCTGGGATGTGGCCAGCCGCAAGTTGATCGACGCTCCCCTCGACGGCCACCGCAACGCGGTCACCGGGATCGCCCTGAGCCCGGATGGCAAGCTGCTCGCCTCGGTCGGCCGCGACAAGCTGCTCATCCTGTGGGACATGGCCAATCGGGTCGCCCTGGGGACGCCGTTCAGCGGCAGGCCGGACGGTGTCCTGGCCACGGCGACGGCACTGAGCCCGGACGGCAAGTGGCTGGCCATGGCGACCCGGGACAGGAATATCCTGCTGTGCGATGTGGCCACCCAGGATTGCGGCGTCCCCCTGCCCGGGCACAGCGACATGGTCCGTTCGCTCGCCTTCAGCCCCGACGGGAGGATCCTGGCTTCGGCCAGTTTCGACAAGACCGTCATGCTCTGGGATGTCTTGAAGCGGAAGCGCATCGGCCAGCTTGCCGGGCATGCCGATGGCGTCCTGAGCGTCGCCTTCAGTCCCGACGGCAGGCGGCTCGCCTCGGCCAGCCGCGATGGGTCGGTGTTGCTCTGGGACGTGTCCAGCCTGCCCGCTACGCCCACGCCCCTGGCCGGCCACAAGGAAGCCGTGTTCGCCGTCGCCTTCTCCGCCGACGGCAGGACGCTGGCGACGGCAAGCCGCGACGCCAGCATCATCCTGTGGGATGTCGCCACCCGAACCCCCCAGGGCCCGCCTCTCGTCGGCCACCAGGGCGCGGTTGTCGGCGTCGCCTTTGCCCCGGACGGCAGCACCCTGGCCTCGGCGAGCATGGACGGCAGTGTCGTCCTCTGGGACACCGCCACCGGCAAGGCGAAGGGCGATCCCTTGTTGGGCCAGGGCGATGCCCGGACCGTCGCGTTCAGCCCGGACGGCAGCCTGCTGGCAGCGGGCGGCGACCGCGGCGCGATGCTCTGGAACATCCCGGTGCGCAGCCACGCCGGCGTATCCCTGACCAGCCAGCGGGGTAAGGTGGCCCACGTCGCCTTCAGCCGGGATGGCCGGATGCTGGTCTCGGCGGGTGAGGAGACCACCATGCTCTGGGATCTGGAACGGCTGCGTCTCGCCGGCGTCATCTCGGACCTGGGCGGCAACGACAAGCTGGACCGGTTATGCGCGAAGCTCGACCGCAACCTCAGCCGCGAAGAATGGCAGGTGTACGCGGGGCAGGCCGACTACACGGAGCAATGCCGGGGCCTGCCGGTACCCGATTAGGAGACCACGACGATGACGACCGCGCCCCCTCCAGTCCTTGCCGCTACGCCGCCGCACCGGGACGGGCCGGCAACCGGCGCCGAACGGCTGGCGTGGAAGCGCCGGCCCGGCTACGCCGGCGGCGGGGGCAGTGGGACTTCCACGCGCTTCGGATCGGCCGCGCTGCTCGGCCTCGCGCTTTGCTGCCCGCTTGCCGCCTGGGCCGCGAAGATCGGCGTGATCACCATGACCGAGGGCGTCGCGCAGGTGATACACGGCGCGCAGATCTACCCGGCCTCGCCCGGGCTGGCGCTGGAGAAAGGGGATGTGGTCGCGACCTCGACGATGGCCTTTGTCCAGATCGAACTCGGCAACCGGACGATCATCGCCCTGGGTCCGGATTCCGCCTTGTACATCCGCGACTATCCCGACCAGCGGGCGGACCGGCCGGCCAGCGCTCAATACCTCCTGCTCCACGGCTGGTTCAAGGCAGAGTCACCCAGCGGCGCCGAAACGGCCGGCGAGCGGTTCTGGTGCAGGCGCATCGAGATCGAAAAGCAATCCGGCGCGGTGGTGTTCCAGGTGGCGCGGACAGCGCAACGGTTCTTCGTCGAGTCCGGCAGCGTGGCCGTCACGCGCGCGGAGTCGCCGGGCGGGCGGCGTACGGTGGGCCCGGGCGAGTTTGCCGCGGTCAACGGCGATGAGCCTCTCGACCTCGCCTCCGGCGTGCCCTCCTCCTTTCTCGAAGCGATGCCGCGCGCCTTTCGCGACACCCTGCCGCCGATGGCCGTCCGGTTCCAGGATGCGGCGGTGCGGCCGCGGCCGCTGCGCTATGTGGCCTACGACGACGTTGAGGAATTGCTGACGCTGCCGGGCCGCTGGCGCGACGGAATGGTCCGCCGGTTCGGCGTCAGGCTGCAGGACCCCGGGTTCCGCCGGGCGGTCGAAGCGCATCTGGCGCGCCATCCGGAATGGGACCGGGCCCTGCATCCGGAGAAATACCGGCCGGCCGCAGGCGCGGCGGTGCCTGCCGGGGCAGCCGCCGCGAAGCCGCCGCGGGAAGGGAGAACGCCATGAAACTGATCCTGAAGATCGTCATCGGACTGGCGCTGGTGTTCGCCGTCGCCGCCTCGGTCGCGGCGTACATCGCCCACGGACTGCTCCTGCGCAACGCCCGCGAAGAGGTCCTGGAAAACGCCCGGATCATGATGGAGGCGGCGCTGGCGGTACGCAGCTATACCAACACCCAGATCAAGCCGCTGCTCGAAACCCAGCTCAAGTATCAGTTCCTGCCGCAGTCGGTGCCGGCATTCTCGGCGTCCGAGTACTTCAACAACCTGCGCAAGACCTATCCCGATTACAGCTACAAGGAGGCGACCCTGAATCCGACCAACCCCCGCAACCGGGCGGTCGAATGGGAAGCCGACATCGTCAACCGCTTCCGCAACACTCCGACGCTCGGCGAACTCGTCGGCGAACGCGACACCCAGTATGGCCGCTCGCTCTACATGGCCAGGCCAATCCAGGTCAAATCGGCGGCCTGCCTGGTCTGCCACAGCAGCGTGGCGATCGCGCCGAAGACCATGATCGACCTCTACGGCACGGCCAACGGCTTCGGCTGGCAGATCAACGACATCGTCGGCGCCCAGGTCGTGTCGGTGCCGATGGAAGTGCCGGTCAAGCGCGCCCACGACACCTTCCAAGCCTTCCTGCTTCTGATCGCCGGGCTGTTCGCCTTCCTCTTCGTCGTCCTTTACGCGCTCCTGCATTTCCTGGTGGTCCGGCCGATCCGCAGGTTGGCCGCGATCGCCGACCGGGTCAGCATGGGCGATCTGGACGCGCCGGAATTTGATGTCACCGGCAAGGACGAGCTGCTCACCCTCGCGCAATCCTTCGGCCGCATGCGCAAGAGTCTGGTGCATGCCATGAAGATGCTGGACGGTTAGGAATCGCCGTGCCCCATTCGCCGCCCCCCGCCCGCATAGGCAGGTACGAGATCGCCGGCACCCTGGGCAGGGGCGGGATGGGGGTCGTCTATCGAGCCCTCGACCCCTCGCTCGGCCGCCCGGTGGCGCTCAAGGTCATCCGCCACAAGGATGCGGAGGACTGGGAAGCGAGCGGCATGATGGCGCGCTTCAGGAATGAGGCGCGCGCCGCTGGCTGCCTCAACCATCCGGCCATCGTCACCGTCTACGAGTTCGGCGAGGACGGCGAGGTCGCCTACATCGCGATGGAATACATCGAGGGCTGCACCCTCAAGGACTATCTCCAGCAGAACCGGCGCATGCCGGTCGGCGACGCCGCCAACCTCATGCTGCAACTGCTCGACGGCCTGCACTTCGCACACCGGCAGAACATCATCCATCGTGACATCAAGCCTTCCAACCTGCTGCTCACGGCGGCGGGGAAACTGAAGATCGCTGATTTCGGCGTCGCCCGGATCGACAACGCCAACCTCACCCGCGTCGGTTCTCTGGTGGGCACCCCCTGCTACATGGCGCCGGAGCTGTTCCTGGGGATGCCGGCGGACAGCCGGAGCGACCTGTTCTCCGCCGGAGTCGTGTTCTACGAGCTCCTGACCGGCCAGCAGCCTTTCACCGGCAGCGCGGAATCCATCGCCTACCAGATCTGCCATACCGAGCCGCCCGCCCCATCGGCCCTTGTCGGCGACATCCCGGCAGCCTATGACGCGATCGCGGCGAAGGCTCTGTGCAAGGACGCCGATCAGCGCTTCGCCAGCGCCGACCAGTTCGCTGCGGCCATTCATGGCGTCTTCGTGCAGACCTTCAATGAGCCGCCGGATCGAACGGTATCGGAGGAGACGCTGGTTCTGGCGCGGAATCTCCTTCCAAGCAAGGAGGCGTTGGGTGACGCCCGTCATGGCCGGCATGGAACAGCCTCCTCCACCGGCGGCAGCGCATCAACATGGCCGGCGGAAGAACTGCAGTCGGTTGAACGCCAACTGGCAGCCATTATCGGCCCTGTCGCTAAAATTCTGGTCCATCAGGCCGCGGCGCAGACCACGGACCTCCACAATCTTTACACGATATTATCGAGCAGTCTCGACGAACAATCGCGACCCAGGTTCATGGCCTCGGAAACCACCACGGGCCGGGCGTTCGCTTCCGCGGCGGCAATTCCCCGAGCGCCGGGTAGCCAAGCCGATCCGGATGGTACGGCGGGAGGGCCACTGACAGACGATTACATTGAATTTGCCCAGCGCCATATGGCGGTTTATCTCGGCCCCATAGCCAGGCTGATCGTCAAACAGGCCGAACGGCAATCCAAGAGCAGGCGCGAGTTTATTGACTCGCTGGCCGGTCAATTCAGTGACGCGGAGGAGCGGCGCCGTTTCCTGGAAGATATGACGCTGTATCGACCGCACCCCCGGTAATCGTTTGGGATGGTGAGTGAAACGACACGCTTTGGTCGCAATGCATTGCTGAACTGCCGGAACATATTCAAGCGAGGACCATCAACGGATTGACGATCGTCGAATGCGGGCAACTCCGAGCGGTCGGCTTTTCAAGCCGATGTTGCAGTTACGGCCTTGCAGGAGTTTTTCAACAGAATCCGGCCAAAGCGGCGATAACACCCACGGTAATGAAGGTCTATCGCTGTGGCACGCGAGGTGCGGCATTCGCGCATAGACACCCACCGGCAATGAAGGTCTATCGCTGTTGGTACGCGAGGTGCGGCAATTCGCTCCAGGACGCCGTGATGGAGAAGCATTCGGCTCGGGCAGAGCCCTGACGCATTGGTCAGGCCAACCCCCTGCAGAGGTGCAATACACCGTGCAGGACGCGATTCGAAACAGGCGTGCCGACTTAGGCGACGCTACCGAAACTTCTGTCGATGGCGATGAAAGGCGCTTTCAGGCCAGCCAGCCGGCAACCTTGATTAATGGGGCCGCCCGGGAACAGGGAGTAGAGGTATTTCAGGCCACCCTGAAAGTGGAAGTGTTCGTGCAGCGCGTCGTTCAGATCGCGAAGGTTGATCACGGTTTCGTCATCGTGACGTGCGTAATAGTTTTGCAACGCACGTATGGCTTCCCAGTGCGCTTCCATCAGTTGCAGGCTTTCTGATTGCGCGGCTTTCATCGCATTTTCGCGCGTCCAGTCCAGCGGGGCATAAGGAAAGTCCGGATCGGTCGCGGGCTCTTGAATCAGTTTGTTGATGTCGACCGAGATGTTCAGCATGGCACTGTTCCTCAAAAAGCTTACGCACCCTAAAGATAGGTCAGGCAGTCAGGGATTCAAGCCTCGATCAGCGTGACTCAGTGCCCTTGAGCTTGCGCAGAATGCCGACTTCCTTGCTATCGATTAAACATGCACATGATCTCCACGTGGCGGGTTTTTTGTGTGCGGTATAACGGAAGGTATCAACCGGGCGATTAAATCGCGTGGTGGTCGATTCTGGCGGGGCTGGTTTGTTCTACAGTGAATGACCAGCCTGGAGGTTAGACCATGACCGACAACACCCGCACTTCACTAAATGACTTGGCTGGCGATCTTGAGAACGAGGCTTGCAACCTGACCACTACTATCAGGATGTTGTTGGAGGATTTGGAACAACGTGATTCTGATGCCGTCGGCCTGGCTGTATCGCGGCTGTATGTCACCGCATCGGCATTATGCGATTCTGCCAAGCAGTTGCATTCAGTAAGCGCCAAGTTCTACACTACCGACCCGGCCTAGACATTCAGCGCGACCCAATACAGACCCGGCTTCGTGCCGGGTTTTTTATGGGCTATCTTTTCTCAGCTTGATGCTAGCCCGGTGCTAGCCCGGACAAAAAATAAGGGGCCAGCTTTCGCTAACCCCTTGTATTTTGGTGCGCCCGAGGTGATGAATCTGGGCACTGGGAAAGCCATATTGGTCTTGATTGACTCTATCGACGACTGGTTGACTTCGGCATCTACGTCACCCCCACTTCTTACCAAGCTCGTTCAGCCCCGCCATTTGCAAATTCTCAGGGGTCATCGCAATGCGAAATTTGCAATTGGCTTGAAAGTTGAGAAAGAAAGGTTCTGCAAAGGCGGGTACATCCGACGGAGCATTCACGTTAATCACGAAAATTCCGCCGCGTGTTCCGTCTTGTTCCGTGAAGTAGGCCGACTCGGGCTTGATTGATTCGAGGATACGCCCGATGATCTCGCCAGCCTTCCCGCTTCTGACAAGAGAGTTGAAAGGTTCATGCGGAAATTCGACGGTAAGTAGCATTCTCATAAGAAGACCTCCTGCTGTTGCGGCATTTTTTAAGGCGGTGCCGTACACGCCTAGCCAGTCAGGATGTACTGGCCAGTTTCTTAATATTGTGGGTTCCGGTGAAACAGGATCGGCCGTTGTGAGTCAATTGGCGGATGGCCAACGAGTAGGCCACGACCGCTGAGACGGGTCAATTCCTGGGTAATTACTCACGCCTTGGTTGGTATGTTCTGGTCATGATTTGATGCCCATACAGGTTCATAGTACTTTGTTGGGACGTAGCTTCTGAACGATCGCAGTAATGTAAATTTTTTTGAGAGGAGAAGAAGATTGAAAAAAAGTATCTTGGCAATGGCCGCCCTGTATGCCAGTTTGCCTTTAGGTGTTGTGGCCGCTGATGTTCCTTCAGAAACGCCTACCCCAAAGCCTGAAGTGATTGAAGCTTATCAAGCGTGGAAAGCTACGGACTATTCCATTAGCGCTCCTTTGGGTGGACTTAAGGGAAATCCGGTTAATGGCCGGAAGGTGGCCATAAACCGCGGCAAGGGAAACTGTCTGGCTTGTCATCAAATGCCCATACCGGAAGAGGAATTCCATGGCGAGATTGGTCCCCCCTTGGACGGAATAGGCAGCCGCTATGACGAAGGTCAGCTCAGGTTACGCATTGTGAATATTCAGGAATTGAACCCGGGCAGCCTGATGCCTCCATTTTATAAACATCCCGATCAGTTCAACCGGGTTTCCAAGAAATACCAGGGACGCACCATCCTGACCGCACAGGAAGTCGAAGACGTGGTGGCCTACTTGATGACGCTTAAATAATGGAGGGAATAACCATGAAACTCAGAACAGTCATTATTGTTGGCGTGTGCGCGACAATTGCCCAGTTGAGCACGGGTGCATTTTCCGCGGATGTCTTTTCAGGCTACACGTTGCTGAAGCAGGAAACCAAGGAAATGCAGGATGATGATTTCCTGAACCAGGGGATGACCGCTGTAGCAAAAGGGGCCACTTTGTTTGCCAGCATAGGCAAGAATGGAAAGTCCTGCGAAACCTGTCATGGGCAAGGCGGCAAGAAACTTGATCTCAAGCTCATCGCGAGTTACCCAGTGCTGGACAGCAAGACCCAGAGGCCTATTACCCTGCAGCAACGTGTCATTAATATGTGGACTGAGACTTTGGGGAATGCGCCGCTCAAGTATGAAAGCGACGATGCTTTGGCTTTGGAAGCTTTTGTGCGCAACCTGGCACGGGGGCAGGTGGTTAATGTGCAGACAGACGGAAAAATGGCGCCCTTCATCGAGCAGGGGAAGAAGTTGTACGAAGAGACTCGCGCGGGGCAACTCGATATGGCCTGTGGAAACTGTCATAGCCTGTATCCGGGGCTAAAACTCAGGGCACAGGTTTTGTCTCAAGGGCAGAGCAACGGTTTCCCGTTGTACCGTCTGGCCGACGGTAAAGTGGTTGGCGTCCAGACCCGCATGACACAATGTTACGACCAGTTCCGCGCGGAAGGTTATCCCTATGGCAGTGAAGAATACACATTGCTGGAGCTTTATATGAATGTGCGCGGCAATGGGCTGAAGATAGAAACGCCGGCGGTACGGTTCTGATATTGCGGTGCAGGGAAAAGCAAAAGCCCGGTTGGATAACCGGGCTTTTGCAGTGTTTGGTGCGCCCGGAGAGATTCGAACTCCCGACCCCTTGGTTCGTAGCCAAGTACTCTATCCAGCTGAGCTACGGGCGCTTGATTCCGTCATCCATTCAAATCTGCACTTCGCCGGCCGCGCCTCTTCGTGCTTTGGCACTGTCATCGGCTTGCCTTCGCGTTCACCTTCGAATGGATGACGGAATTTTAGGTTGCGCATTGTACGCGAATTATGGCGGAGACGGAGGGATTCGAACCCTCGATACAGGTTTTGCCCGTATGCTCCCTTAGCAGGGGAGTACCTTCAACCTCTCGGCCACGTCTCCGAACGCCGCGCATTCTAGCGGAAAGCACGGATGAAAGCCACATTGCATGGGCCATTTTCGGCGATGCATGATTTGAGTCAGGCGGGCGCCTTGTCGAGTCCAAAGGCCTGATGCAATGCGCGCACGGCCAGTTCCATGTATTTGTCGTCGACCACCACGGAAATCTTGATTTCCGAGGTGGAGATCATCTGCAGGTTGATGTTCTCTTTCGACAGGGTTTCGAACATCTTGCGTGCGATGCCGACGTGCGAACGCATGCCGACACCGACGATGGAGACCTTGGCGATCTTGTCGTCACCGGTGACTTCGCGCGCACCGATGGCGGTGGCGGTGTTCTTCACGATGTCCATCGCCTTGGCGAAGTCGTTGCGATGCACGGTGAAGGTGAAGTCGGTGGTGTTGTTCGCGCCGACGTTCTGGACGATCATGTCGACGTCGATGTTGGCGTCGGCGACCGGGCCGAGGATCTGGTAGGCGATGCCGGGATGGTCGGGCACGCCCAGGACGGTGATTTTGGCTTCGTCGCGGTTGAACGCGATGCCGGAGATGATGGCCTGTTCCATGTTGTCGTTTTCCTCGAAGGTGATCAGCGTGCCGTCGCCTTCTTCCTGAAAGCTGGACAGCACGCGCAGTTTGACTTTGTATTTGCCGGCGAATTCGACCGAGCGGATTTGCAGCACCTTGGAGCCGAGGCTGGCCATTTCCAGCATTTCCTCGAAGGTGATGGTCTTGAGCCGGCGCGCTTCGGGCACGATGCGCGGGTCGGTGGTGTAGACGCCGTCCACATCGGTGTAGATCTGGCATTCGTCGGCCTTCAGCGCCGCTGCCAGCGCCACGCCGGTGGTATCGGAACCGCCGCGCCCCAGCGTGGTGATGTTGCCGTGCTTCGTCCACGCCCTGAAAACCCGCCACCACGATCACGTGACCGGAATCCAGGTCGGCGCGCATGTTGGTTTCGTCGATGCTGAGGATGCGCGCCTTGGTGAAGGCATCGTCGGTGAGGATGCGCACCTGCGCGCCGGTGTAGCTCTTGGCCTTCAGGCCCAGGTCCTTCAGCGCCATGGCCAGCAGGGCGATGGTGACCTGCTCGCCGGTGGAGATCATCACGTCCAGTTCGCGCGGATCGGGTTGAGCCTGGATTTGCTTGGCCAGCCCGATCAGGCGGTTGGTCTCGCCCGACATGGCGGACAACACCACCACCACCTGATGTCCGAGCATTTTGAATTTGGCGACGCGCTCGGCGACGGCGCGGATGCGCTCCACGCTGCCGACCGAGGTGCCGCCGTATTTTTGTACGATTAGTGCCATGTTCGTTTTTGGATTGAATTAAGCTGAGGATTTTAATGGATTTTCGGCGTGTTCGCCGGGCCTGGTAAACAGCGCGATTGATTCC
>CAVSCL010000020.1:0-39561 GCA_963726485.1 uncultured beta proteobacterium
AACGGGCCAGGCTCAAATTAATGCGCTGTCAGCCGGTTTGAGTCGTACGCTGCTTTGTCACGCGCCCTCGAACCTGCTTGGTGGCGGACTCAGGTTGCTCGGTCAGCCGGCCCGTGACGTACTTGTGGAGCACGCTGGCTATGAGAGTCTGGTAGGGCATGCCTTCCTCCAGCGCCTTGACCTGAATATCGCTCAGATCGCCAGAGGACAGGCGGATGTTGACGCGGCGATCCTTGATGGCGGTAGCCCGGGCTGACGCCTTGAATTTCGCAAGTTCGGCCTTGGTGGCAACGGACTTGAGTTGGCCTTTCTCATAGGCGCTGAGGATATCGAGTTCGTAATCATCAATTTTCGGCATCGGTTTCACCTTGATTCAAATAGTCCCTTGTCGCCTTGCGGCTGGGGATCACGGTCTTGAGGAAGAAGTGATCTTTTTCTTCGACGAACGGTACCAGGTAGGCATAGTTGTCGCACGCAACGACCAATACGCGCTGCCTGGGGTATTTCGCCTTGTTCGGGTGAGCCAGGATATCCAGCAGGCCGCCGGATTCGATTTGTCACCACTCTTTGAGGAGCAGTTTCCCCGCCCACGCCAGGATGGGCTGCAAACGCGGCGGCAGCAGCTTTTCGGCCTCGTCGAAGCTTACCCAGCGCCATTCGTCATGTTCCGGGTGACCGAGTTCCGGCGAGATTGGCAGCGTGATGTGCTCTTGTTTGGTCTCGGCCAGATAGTAGCGCGCGACCTTGCCCTGGCCGTAGGGGGCGGTCTCGCAAAAGGCCTCGCCCCAGCGAAAGACGAGATCGGTGATCGAGGCCTCTTCCGCGGTTTCGCGGATGGCCGCAGCCAGCGGCGTCTCATTCGGCTCCACCATGCCTTTGGGAAAATCCCAGTTGCGCCAGGCACGCAGCACCAGCAGTCGCCAGCCGGCGTCTTCCCGGCGGACGACGACCACGCCTGCGGAGAAGGCGGTGGGCGTGGCGTTGGTTGGCGTTTGAGAACCGGGCATTTTTGAATGGAAAGAAATCAATTTGAAAACCGCTGGATCACCACGCTTCGCTCGCAATGACAAGGATGGACTTGTTCAGGGTTTCCCTATTGAGAATTCCGTCACATGACAACTACACTTGATTGCAATTTTCGTAGGGCGGAAAAGCGCAGCGCCTTCCGCCGTATGGGCATCTCACATTCGGCGGATAACGGCCTGCGGCCTCATCCGCCCTACACGGGTTGGTAATCTCATGAATTATGGAAGGATCGATAATGAGAGGGAATCAGATGGTGGAAAGCGCCTGCCTGGGGCCGATCCATTGCGCCAGGTGTGCGGTGACGATCTCGGGATGGCGTGCCAGGCAGCGCCCGGCACAATCCCGCGCCGCTTCCAGCAGTTCGACATCGCGCTCCAGGTCGGCGAAGCGCAGCATGGGCAGACCGCTCTGACGGCTGCCGAGCAGTTCGCCGGGGCCGCGCAGCAGCAAATCCTGGCGTGCGATTTCGAAACCGTCGATGTGCTCGAAAATGACCTTGAGCCGCGCCCGGGCAAGCTCGGACAGCGAAGTTTGATAGAGCAGCACGCACACCGATTCGCGGCTGCCCCGGCCGACCCGGCCGCGCAACTGGTGAAGCTGCGCCAGCCCCATGCGCTCGGCGTGTTCGATCACCATGAGCGAGGCATTGGCTACATCGACGCCGACCTCGATCACCGTGGTTGCCACCAGCAACTGGATTTCGTTGGCCTGAAATGCCGCCATCACCCGGTTTTTTTCATCCGGCTTGAGACGTCCGTGAATCAGGCCGATGCGGAGTTCCGGCAATTGTTCGACCAGCGTCGCGTAGGTGTCCTCGGCGGTGATGAGTTGCAGCTTTTCGGATTCCTCGATCAGCGGGCACACCCAGTAGGCCTGCCCGCCATTGATGCAGGCCTCGCGCACGCGCGCCAGCACCTCGTCTCGGCGATTGTCGGCAACCAGCCTGGTCTTGACCGGGGTTCGCCCCGGAGGCAGCGAGTCGATCACGGAGACATCCAGGTCCGCGTAATAACTCATCGCCAGTGTGCGCGGAATGGGGGTGGCGCTCATCATCAACTGGTGCGGCTCCATCCCTTTTTGCACCAGCGCCAGGCGCTGGCCCACGCCGAAGCGATGCTGTTCATCGACCACCGCCAGCCCCAGGCGCGGGAATGACACCCCCTGCTGAAACAGCGCATGGGTGCCGAAGACAAGATCGACTTCGCCGGCATTCAGCGCATCCAGAACCGCCTGTTTTTCCGGCTTGCGCAGGCTGCCCGAGAGCCAGGCGGTACGCACGCCCAGCGTTTCCAGCAGGGGGGTGAGTTTGCGGGCGTGCTGCTCGGCCAGAATTTCCGTGGGCGCCATGAATGCAGCCTGAAGGCCATTCTCGACGGTCTGGAGACAGGCCATGGCGGCAACCACGGTCTTGCCGCTGCCGACATCGCCCTGCAGCAGGCGGCGCATGGGGTGGGGCTGGGCGAGGTCATGACTGATTTCCTGCCAGGTGCGCTGCTGGGCAGCGGTAAACCGGAATGGCAGGGCGTCGCAAAAGGCCTGGGTCAGCGTGTGTCGAACCGGGAGCGGAACGGCGCTGCGGCCGCCGCGCTGTCTGCGCGCGGTGGCCAGGGACAGTTGCTGCGCGAGCAGTTCGTCGAAAGCCAGGCGCTGCCAGGCCGGATGACGCCGGGATTCCAGTTCCGCCACGGCAATTTCCAGCGGGGGCTGATGCAGCAGACGGATCGCCTCGTCCAGCCCCGGCAATTGCATTTTCGCAAGCCAGCCGGGCGGGAGCGTGTCGGCGATGGGATGTTGCAGCGCCCGTGCGATCAGCTTGCGCAGCGTGCCCTGGCCCAGGCCGGCCGTGGTGGGATAGACCGGCGTGAGCCGGTCAGGCAGGGGGGTGTCGGCGTCGCAGCGGAGAAAGCGCGGATGCACCATCTCCAGGCCGAAGAAACCGCCGCGCACTTCACCGATGAAGCGGAAGCTGGCGCCCGTTTGCAGGGTTTTCAGATGGCTGGGGTAAAAATGCAGGAAACGGATGCCGAGCGTGCCGCTGCCATCCTCCAGCGTGAGCAGGTAGATGCGGCGCGGGCGGTTGACGATTTCCGCGTGGGTGATCGTCGCCTGCACCTGTGCGGTTTGTCCGGGCAACAGCTCGCGTATCGGGGTAATGCGGGTTTCGTCCTCCCAGCGCAGCGGCAGGTGCAGGACCAGATCGGCCTCGCGTGTGATACCCAGCCGGGCAAGTTTGGCGGCAAGCGCCGCGCTGACCGGAAAGGAAAACGGCGGCGCCGTTTGCAACAGGCTTATTCCACAACCATCACGGCGTCCGCTTCCACCTGCGCGCCGCGTGGCAGGGCGGCGACACCGACGGCGGCACGGGCGGGGTAGGGCTGGTTGAAGTAGCCGGCCATGATTTCATTGACCCTGGCGAAATGCCCGAGGTCGGTCAGGTAAATGTTGAGCTTGACCACGTCGGCGAAACTCCCCCCGGCTGCGGCAGCCACGGCCCGCAGGTTCTGGAACACCTGGTGAATCTGCGCATCGATGCCCTCGACCAGTTGCATCGAGACCGGGTCGAGCCCGATCTGGCCGGAGAGATACACCGTGCCGCCGGCACGTACTGCCTGGGAATAGGCGCCGATGGCGGCAGGGGCGTCCGGGGTCTGGATAATGGATCGGTTCATGGCCGTATTTATGTATGCGAAGTTTATTGGGATAGTGCGCGGCCGTCTTTCTTGCCCTTGACCCGGAAAATGCGCACCACGTCTTCGAGACCGCGCAGCCCGCGCATGACGCGTGCGAGGTGCATGCGGTTTTCCACCTGCAGGGTGAAGTAGAGCACGGTGTAGGGGCTGCCGTCCTCTTCCTCCATGGCGACGTTGTCGATGTTCGAGCCCTGTTCCGAAATCGCGGCGGCGACCTTGGCCAATACCCCCCGCCGGTTGCCGACGATGACCTTGATCGCGACATCGAACATCTGGCCGGGCTCGGCCTCCCATTCCACGTCCAGCCACTTGTCCGGATCGGCGCGGAATGCACTGATCGCCGGGCAGTCATGGCTGTGGATGATGAGGCCGCGATCCTTGTGGATGAAACCGAGAATCGGGTCGCCCGGGATGGGGTGACAGCACAGCGCCAGCTCGACCGCGATGCCTTCCGTACCGCGAATGACGATGGCATGGGGGTGAGCCGGTGCGCCGGTTTTTTCGCCCTGCATGTGCAGCAGCTGGTGGGCGACGACCAGGGGGAGCTTGCGTCCCAGACCCATGGCGGAGAACAGTTCCTGCTTGTTGCGAACGCCATTTTCCTTGATCAGGCGGTCCCACAGCGGTAAATCGGCGGCCGCGGCGTGCGGGTTGAGTGTAAGCAGCGCCTTGTTGAACAGCCGCTCTCCCAGGGTTGCGGCTTCTTCGGTATGGGTGACGCGCAGGTAGTTGCGGACGTGGGAACGCGCCTTGCCGGTCACGACGAAATTGATCCAGGCCGCGTTGGGGCTGGCGTTGGCCGCGGTGATGATTTCCACGTGATCGCCATTCCTGAGCTGGGTGCGCAGCGGCATCAGTTCATGGTTGATCTTGACCGCCACGCAATGGCTGCCGACATCGGTATGCACGGCGAAGGCAAAGTCCACCGCGGTTGCGCCCCGCGGCATGGCCATGATCTTGCCCTTGGGGGTGAAGACATAGACTTCGTCCGGAAACAGATCGACCTTGACGTGCTCGAGAAATTCCGGCGAATCGCCATGATCGGCCTGGATCTCCAGCAGCGACTGCAGCCAGCGGTGGGTGCGTTTCTGCACCTCGTTCAATGCGACATCGGCAGCCTTGTACATCCAGTGCGAAGCCACGCCGGATTCTGCCAGCCGGCTCATTTCCGGGGTGCGGATCTGCACCTCGATGGGCGTGCCATTGGGTCCGAACAGGATGGAATGCAGGGACTGATAGCCGTTGGCCTTGGGAATCGCGATGTAATCCTTGAATTTTCCCGGAATCGGCTTGTACAGGCCATGCAGGGCGCCGAGCGTCAGATAGCAGGTGGGCGTATCACGGACCACGACCCGGAAGCCATAGATGTCGAACACTTCGGAGAAGGCCAGATTCTTTTCCTGCATTTTGCGGTAGATGCTGTAAAGGTGCTTTTCGCGGCCGCTTATCGCGGCGTCGATGCCGGTCTGGACCAGTTTCTCCTGAATCGCCAGCTTGATCTTTTCGACCAGTTCGCGGCGGTTGCCGCGCGCCGCTTTGACCGCTTTCGCCAGCACCCGGTAACGATTCGGGTAGTTATAGCGGAAGCCCAGGTCTTCCAGTTCCTGATAGACCTTGTGCAGGCCCAGACGGTTGGCGATCGGCGCGTAGATTTCCAGGGTTTCGCCGGCAATGCGCTTGCGTTTTTCGGCGGGCATCGCGGCCATGGTGTGCATGTTGTGCAGGCGGTCGGCGAGTTTGATCAGGATGACGCGTACATCCTTGGCCATCGCCAGCAGCATCTTGCGGAAATTTTCCGCCTGCGCGTGCTGCTCCGATTCGAAAGCGATCTTGTCGAGCTTGGAGACGCCTTCCACCAGAAGCGCCACCGACTTGCCGAAGCGGGTGGCGATTTCGGCCGCCGTGGCCGGGGTGTCCTCGACCACATCGTGCAGCAGGGCGGCCGTCAGCGCCTGGGCATCGAGGTGCCAGTCGGCGAGGATGCCGGCGACCGCGATGGGATGTGAGATATAGGGTTCGCCGCTCTTGCGATACTGGCCTTCGTGGGCGCTGCGGCTGAATTCGAAGGCCTGGCGGACAATCTTGACCTCGTCCACCGAGAGATAGGATAGCGCGGGCAGCAAGGTATCGAAGCCATGCATTGCCCCCGGCGCATCGGTCAAATGCGCCGGTTGACTGCCGGATGAAAGCTCAGGCGCGACCCCGGTTGAGGATTTCAAGCCCCACCTTCCCTGCCTCGATTTCGCGCAGCGCGGTGACAACCGGTTTGTCCTTTGATTCGACCATCGGTTGCGAACCTTGCGCCAGTTGACGTGCGCGGTACGTGGCGGCGAGCGTCAGTTCAAAACGGTTGGGAATCTTTTCAATACAGTCGTCAACGGTGATACGGGCCATGCGGAACCTCCTGATTCATGCACTATGCGAGATCCGGCGGAATTCATCAAACAATGCCTGGTGCCGCCGGATTTGTCTGCCGCGGGTGAGGCGGACACTGCGGGCGATTGCGGTGAGGTCGGACAGCGCCTCATCGAAATCATCGTTCACGATTATATAGTCGAATTCACCGGCATGGCCGACCTCTTCCGCGGCGGCGGCAAGCCGTCGCTCGATCACCTCGGCGCTGTCCTGGCCGCGTCCGGCCAGGCGGGTGCGCAGCGCATTGAATGAGGGCGGCAGGATGAATATGGAGGCGGCGGCGGGGAAGTCCTGCTTGACCTGGGCTGCGCCCTGCCAGTCGATTTCCAGCAGAATGTCGCGCCCTTCGGCAAGATCGCGCTCGATGCCGGTTCGGGACGTGCCATAGTAGTTGCCGTACACCTCGGCGCTTTCCAGAAACTCCTGCTGGCCGAGCATGGATTCAAAACGCTCGCGACTGACGAAGTGATAGTCGCGACCGTTGGCTTCGCCCGGACGCGGGGCGCGGGTGGTGTAGGAAATGGACAGCCGGATGGCGCTGTCGGCCTTGAGCAGCGCCTTGACCAGACTGGTCTTTCCGGCACCGGAGGGCGCGCTGACGACGTAGAGTATGCCATTGCGTGCATTCATTTCTGCTTTACCTATTCGATATTCTGTACCTGCTCGCGCATTTGCTCGATCAGCACCTTGAGTTCAAGCGACGCCTGCGTTGTTTCCACCGCGGCCGATTTCGAGCCCAGCGTGTTGGCCTCACGATGCAGTTCCTGCATCAGAAAATCCAGGCGTTTGCCAATCGCCCCACCCTGGTCGAGCACCCGTCGCACTTCGGAAAAATGCGCGGCGAGGCGCGAGAGCTCCTCTTCAACATCGATTTTCTGGGCAAACAGCGCAACTTCCTGCGCCAGCCGCTCGTGACCCGTCTCGCCCAGCGCCTCGCGCAGACGTGCCGCCAGTTTTTCGCGCTGGGCCTGAACCCGTGCCGGCATGCCCGGCCGCAGATCGGCAATCAGGCGTTCGGCTTCGGCCAGGCGGGAAAGAATATGCTGTTTCAGCTTCCCGCCCTCGCGCCGGCGGGTCTGCACCAGTTCCTCCAGCGCCTGTTCCACCCCCGCCAGCGCCAGGGTCGCCAGGGTGTCGGAGGCAAGCTCGGCGCCCTGGATCAGGCCGGGCCAGCGCAGGATTTCTCCGGTCGAGAGCGGGGCAGCATCGGCAAAGCGGCCTCTCAGCTCGGATTGCCAGCGCGCCAGATTCTCAAGAACTGCCTCATTCAGTCCGATATGGAGCGTGGCGGCAGGCAGGGCAGTCAGACTCATGCGGCATTCCACCTTGCCCCGGGTGAGGCGTCCGCCGATGAGGTCGCGAATCGGGGACTCGAGTGCGCGCAGTTCTTCGGACAGACGGAATCCGATTTCGAGATAGCGCTGATTGACGCTTTTCAGCTCGATCGCCAGATTCGCAGAACCAAGATTCAGGGTGTGGGCGGCAAAGCCCGTCATGCTGACGCTCATGGGCGTGATCGTTTGGGTTAGAGTTACGAAAATTGCCGGCCTGTCGCCGGTATGGATGCAAGAAGGATAATAGACGTTCGCATATGGCGGCTCAACCTAATCAGTCCCTTCCCAACGGCTATCGGCTGAACGATTACACCATCGTGCGCAAGATAGGCGGCGGAGGCTTCAGCATGGTCTACCTTGCGCGCGACGAGGCCAACCTGCCGGTGGCGATCAAGGAATACCTGCCGGGCGCACTGGTATTGCGCACCGAGGGTTCGGTCATCGTGCAGGCCAACTCGGACGAGAACAAGAACGTCTTCCTCCACGGCATGAAGTGTTTCTTCGAGGAGGGACGCGCGCTCGCCAAAATCAACCACCCCAACGTGATCCGCGTGGCCAACTTTTTCCGCGCCAATGAAACGGTCTATATGGTCATGCGCTTCGAGCGCGGCAAGACCTTGCAACAGCATATCCAGGCCAATCGCGGCAATATCCGCGAGAGCTTCCTGCGCCGGGTGTTTGCCCAGTTGCTGAACGGCTTGCGCGAAGTGCATACCCACAAACTGTTGCATCTGGACATCAAGCCCTCCAATATCTACATCCGTCTGGACGGATCGCCGGTATTGATCGATTTTGGCGCCGTGCGGCAGACGCTGACGCAGGAGGAAAGCAAGCTGCAACCCATGTACACGCCGGGTTTCGCCGCGCCCGAACAATATCACAATCGGGAACGGCTGGGCCCCTGGACCGATGTCTACAGCGTGGGCGCAAGCCTGTACGCCTGCCTGGCCGGCTTCCCGCCGCAGTCGGCGGACGCGCGCCTGCTCAACGACAAGCTCGTGCCGGCCCGGGTCACCTGGCATGGCGCCTATTCCGAGCAGTTGCTGGAGCTTGTCGATGCCTGTCTCAAACTCAACTACATGGAGCGTCCGCAAAGCGTGTACAGCCTGCAGAAAGTCCTGATGGATCGCACGGCGATGATACCGCCGCGCCGCTCGCTGATGCACAGCCTGAGGCGCTCACTCAATCGCGAACTTTTTTAGATTTCCGCCATGAAATTCACGATATACCAGGCATCCCGGCAAGGTGGGCGCAAGAACAACCAGGACCGGGTGGCCTTTTCCTACAGTCGCGACACCCTGCTGATGGTGGTGGCCGACGGCATGGGCGGGCATATGCATGGCGAAATTGCCGCGCAGATTGCAGTCCAGACGCTGACCGAACATTTTCAGAAGCTGGCCAAACCGCGTCTCGCCGATCCCTCTGGTTTTCTTGCCGATGGCGTGTTGCGCGCGCATTACGCCATCAATGACTATTCGGTTGAACAGGATTTGCTCGAAATCCCTCACACCACCTGTGTTGCGGCCGTGCTGCAGGACGATATGGCGTACTGGGCGCATGTTGGCGATTCGCGCCTGTATTTTTTCAGTGACGGCGCGCTCGTTGCACGAACCGAAGATCATACCGCCGTGGCGCAGCTGGTACGCGACGGCATCATCAGCGAGGAAGAAGCGGGCAGCCATCCGGATATCAACAAGGTCGCGAATTGCCTGGGCGGCTACATGACGCCTATGGTGGAATGTTCCGCTCCCATGCCGATTCGTGATGCCGACACCTTATTGTTGTGTACCGACGGTGTCTGGGGCTCGCTCAACACCCAGGAATTGGCAGCCATCCTGCACGCCTACAAACTTGAGGATGCCGTGCGTCACCTGATGGATCATGCTGAATTCCGTGGCGGCGAGCATGGCGACAATCTCAGCCTGATTGCCATGACCTGGGGCGACGCGCGTATTCCGGGGGGGGATGTGATATCCACCCTGGCTTTACCCAGCGATGTCATTACCACCCAGATCAACAAGATGCGCCCGACGACCGGACCCCATGGGGTTTCCGACGCCGAAATCGAGCGTGCCATCGCTGAAATCCAGAACGCGATTCAGAAGATTTCCAAGTAGCGTCCAGCCGGTCGTCAAGGCGGGTACGGTAAACTTCGTACTTTTCCCAACCGCCTGTGAACCTGGAAATGATGCTACCCGCCTCCCGCCCCAGCGGCCGCGCGCCCGACGCGCTGCGCACCCTGACTTTCGCCCGCCGCTTCACCAGGCATGCCGAAGGCTCGGTACTGGTCGCATTTGGCGACACCCGGGTGCTGTGCACCGCCAGCGTGCTGGAGCGCGTGCCGCCGCACGTCAAGGGTACCGGCGCAGGCTGGGTCACCGCGGAGTACGGCATGTTGCCGCGCTCGACCAACACCCGCACCGACCGCGAAGCCGCGCGCGGCAAACAGTCAGGCCGCACCCAGGAAATCCAGCGCCTGATCGGCCGCAGCCTGCGCGCCGTGGTGGACATGAACAAGCTCGGCGAGCGCACCATACAACTGGACTGCGACGTCATCCAGGCCGACGGCGGCACCCGCTGCGCCAGTATTTGCGGCGCCTATGTGGCGGTGGCGGATGCCGTGGCCGGACTGCTGCAACAGGGCAAACTCGCCGAATCCCCGCTCCTGGACAGCGTCGCGGCCGTCTCCGTCGGCGTCTATCAGGGGGGCGCGGTGCTCGACCTCGATTACGCGGAAGATTCCGCTTGCGACACCGACATGAACGTCGTGATGACCGGATCGGGCGGCATCGTCGAAGTGCAGGGCACCGCAGAGGGGACGCCTTTTTCCCGCGCAACCCTCGATACGCTGATCGATCTGGCGGCGGCTGGCATCGCACAGATCAGCGCCGCGCAACAGGCCGCGCTCAAGGAAGACTGATCCGCGAAGGGAAGCCCATGAACAAACTTGTGATCGCATCCGGCAACCCCGGCAAACTTCGCGAAATCGCGCGCATCCTCGTGCCGCTCGAGATCGAAGCCGTTCCGCAATCCGATTTTGGCGTGCCGGAATGTCCCGAACCGCACGTCACCTTCATTGAAAACTGCCTCGCCAAAGCGCGCCACGCCAGCGCGCATACCGGCCTTCCCGCGCTGGCGGACGACTCGGGCATTTGCGTGGAAGCGCTCAATGGCGCACCCGGCGTGTATTCCGCGCGCTATGCCGGCGAGCCGAAATCCGATCAGCGCAATAACGAAAAACTTATCGCCGCCCTGCACGGGCAAACCAACCGCCGCGCGCACTATTACTGCGTCATGGTACTGGTACGCTATGCCGACGACCCCGAACCGGTGATCGCCGAAGGCCGCTGGTCCGGCGAAATTATCGACGCGGCCCGCGGCGCAGGCGGCTTTGGTTACGACCCGTATTTCCTGTTGCCCGAGTTTGGCAAAACCGGCGCGGAACTCGGCGAAGACGAGAAGAACGCGATTTCGCATCGCGGCCAGGCATTGCGTGCCCTGGCCGACAAACTGAAACGTCTTGGCTGAAACCGTCGTTCGTTTGGCGGGCAATGGGCTGGCCGCACCCCCGCCGCTGTCGCTCTACATCCATATTCCATGGTGCGTACAGAAGTGTCCTTATTGCGATTTCAATTCGCACGCAGCTCCCCCTTCTCCCGCAAGCGGGAGAGGGGCCGGGGGTGAGGGAGTTCTCCCCGAGGCCGCCTACATCGACGCGCTGCTGCTGGATCTGGAGCGCGCGCTGCCTGAAATCTGGGGGCGCAAGATCCACACCGTGTTCTTCGGAGGCGGCACACCCAGCCTGTTTTCGCCGGAAGGGATCGACCGCATCCTCACCGGCGTGCGCACACTCACGCCCCTCTTGCCGGGCGCGGAAATCACCCTCGAAGCCAACCCGGGCACGGTGGAAGCCGCCCGGTTCAAGGGCTTCCGCGAGGCAGGGATCACTCGGGTCTCGCTCGGCATCCAGAGTTTCAACCCCAGCCATCTCAAGGCGCTGGGGCGCATACACGATGGGGATGAAGCGATCCGTGCCGCTGAACTCGCCGCCCGACATTTCGATACCTTCAATCTCGATCTGATGTTCGCGCTGCCCGGGCAAACCCTGGATGAAGCCATGCAGGATGTAAACGCCGCGCTCACTTTCAACCCGCCCCATCTTTCCTGCTACCACCTCACTCTGGAGCCCAACACCCCCTTCGGCCGCGCTGCGCCGCCGAACCTGCCGGATGAGGACTTGGCCGCCGACATGCAACTGGCCATTGAAGCGCGGTTGACCGAGGCCGGCATGCAGCACTACGAAACCTCGGCCTACGCCCGCCCCCGGCACGAGTGCCGCCACAACCTCAATTACTGGCAGTTCGGCGACTACCTTGGCATCGGCGCCGGCGCGCACAGCAAACTGTCCTTCCACGACCGCATCCTGCGGCAGATGCGCACCAAGCATCCGCAGCAATACATGGATGCGGTGAAAGCGGGCACGCACGTCGCCGACACCCGCACCCTCACGCGCGACGACCTGCCGTTCGAATTCATGATGAATGCCCTGCGCCTCAACCAAGGCGTACCCGCCGCGCTGTTCGAGGAGCGCACCGGCCTGCCGCTGATCGTCTGCGCGTCCATACTCAAACGGGCGCGCGTCCAGGGCTTTCTGGAAACGGATATCACCCGACTCAAACCGACGCTACGGGGGCAGCGGTTCTTGAACGACTTGCTGGAGATGTTTTTGCCGGGGTAGCAGGCTGTTCCCGGGCGGGAACGGCCGGGCGGAGCGATTTCCGGGACGCTTGGTTGTCTGCCGATAACCGGCCGTCAACCGAAAACCGCTATCTTCAAATCTGAAACCTTACTCCATGACCAGCGCCACCAGGGCCCGCGCCTGTGCTGTGCAGGCTTGTCGAGTGTGTGGATCAAGCATGGTCAGCCATGGATACGGCAATGCTTCCTGCCCGTACCGTGCGCCGGCCAGCATGCCGGCGATGGCGCCTGTGGTATCGGCATCGCCGCCGCGATTGACGACATCGATCAGGCATTCCCTGAAGCTCGGGGTGCCGAAAAAAGCCTGGAATACGGCATGCAGGGTTTCGACCACGTAGGCGCTCGGGTTGCTGCGCGGCGGCCCGATGCGGAACTCGAATTCAGGGTGTCGCGCGATGAGGGGAATGACGCGCTGCTGCAGCAGTTGCTCCGTGTCCGCGCCATGCAGCGCATCCTGCACCATCAGGGCCAGGCATTCAGTGGCGGCATCGGACAGCGCGTTGTTGTGGGTGACGTGGGCCTGGGCGCGGCAGGCTGCGCGCACCTGCGCTTCGGTTTGCCCCAGCGTAGCCAGCGCAACCGGCAGCACGCGCATGGCGGCGCCGTTGCCGGCATCGTGTTCGCTGGGAACGGTTTCCGGAATGCCGGTCGTGCGGAAATGCATCAGGCCGCGGCGCACGGTATTGCCGATATCCACGGGCCGGGTGCGCATCCAGCCGTCGAAGGCGCGGGCGGCGGACAGCGCGTCCACCTGTCCGGTTCGCAGGATGGCGCCGCCCAGGGCAAGCGACATGGCGGTGTCGTCGGTGCCCTGGCCGGGCCTGAGCCGGAGCCAGCCGCCGCCACGAAGCGTGTCATGCACCTGGTATTGCGCCACGATCTCGCGCGGGGTCATGAACTCCACCGTTGCGCCGAGGGCATCGCCGATGGCGAGTCCCAGATAGGCGGCGATGGCGCGGGATTCCATTTCGGGGACTAGGAGTTAGGGGCCAGGAGCTAGGGAATGTCTCTTTTTAGTTAATTTTGACTCGCGGCTAAAGGCAGCACAACCCCTAGCCCCTAATTCCTAGTCCCTACCTAACCCCTAATCCTCGGGCCCGAAACACTTGCGATAATCCACGCACACTTCGCAGGATGGCGATCGGCAGACAACCACGCCTTCGCGGTCGCAAAGCTGTTTGTACAGGAATTTTTTCCACTTCATGTCACGGGTATTCCTGGCCGCGAGCGCAGGGAAGTTCTGCGTCATCAGACGGGACAGGTCGGCGCGCGACCACAGGCCCAGGTCCTGCCACAGGTGATCGCCGCTCATGCAGGCGGTGGTGACGATCTCGGCCATCCAGCGCCCGGAATCATCTGTCCCGGCGCAGTGTTCCCGCAACAGCGTCAGCAGTTCGTCGCGCTCGTCGTGACGCGCGGCCTCCGCAACAGGGACAGCCAGCATCGCGGGCAGGGTAAAACCGGGGAAGTGGCGCGCCATCAGGATGACGAACTCATCCGGTGCAAGCCCCAGGCCGGGCGGCAACGCGCCCATGCCCACCGCCTGACTGAACAGCATGCGCGCAAGCAGGTCATCATTGGCCAGGCCGCCGGCACGCGCCATCAGCAGGCCGTACAGCCCGGTCCGATCCGCGACGGGCGAGGGCATGGCGCGGGCGGCTATCATTTGCTCGGGTACTCCACCACGATGTCCTCGTCGCGCAAAACCATCTGGCACGCCAGACGCCAGGAAGTGTGGACGGTGTCGTCCACTTTCATGGCCTCGATCTGGTCGCGGGTGATCTTGCCCAGGTCCTTCAGCACCGTGATTTCACGATCGGTGAGCGGGCCGCCCATGGGGCCCTTGCGGGTGACGTTGGTGACCTTGATGAGGCAGGTGCCGCATTCGCCGTCGCCGCAACTGAAGTCGATGGGAATGTGATTCTCCCTCGCCAGTTGCAGCAGGGTCATGGTGTGGCTCCCGGCTACGGCATAGACGGTTTTGTCCTTGTGCAGCGGACTCGAAAAAGTGACGACGGACATGATGAACTCCGGTGGGTTGAAAAAGTGGAATGTTGTCTGGGGAAGTCCCGATCACGTTTTCAGGCCGATCGTGCTTCGACAGGCACGAACGGAATACGTGTTCAGAGTCTCCCTGGCCGGGCCGCACCACGATCTCACCGCCCGGCACCTGTGCCTGACGGCAGGACGGTTGTTGCGGCGCGCGATGTTTTCCTGCAGCACCTCGTCTTCCAGCACCGGGCGTTGGGCCAGGCTTTCCATGCCGGGGACGATTTTCATGATGCAGGTGCCGCATTCGCCTTCGCGGCGACGGTAGGGGATGCCCGCGCCGACTTTCTCGGACACTTCGACAAGCCGGGCATAGACGGTGTTGTCGATGTGCAGGGGGCTGGAAAAAGTGACGACGGGCATGGTGTGCTCCTTCGGGTCGATGAGGCGTAAGGGGTGCGCGGAGAAGCACTTCGCCGTATACCGCTCACTGCTCTGCGCTTGCTGTTCACTATTCATCCTGGTCTGACGACGATCTCGCCGCCCAGCACCTGCGCCTGACAGGCAAGACGGTTGTTGCGGCCCGCCATGTTTTCCTGCAGCACCTTGTCTTCCAGCACCGAGCGTTGGGCCAGGTTTTCCATGCCGGAGACGATTTTCATGATGCAGGTGCCGCATTCGCCCTCGCGGCAGCTGTAGGTGATGCCGGCGCCGACTTTTTCGGACACTTCGATGAGCCGGGTGCCGGCGGGAACGGTGACGGTGATGCCGATGTCGTCGAACGTGACGTTAGCCTTGGGCATGAGAGGATTCCTTGAGTAATTCGGACATGTCGATGACGCGGCGCGAGATCCGCCCGGTGAGGTGCCGTGCCAGCTCCCGCCCCAGTTCGCGGCAGCTTTCCAGTTCGTCTTCGGTGGGGATGAGCTTGACCCGCAGGCCCTTGACCGGCACCCGCAGCTTCAGCCCGCGCAGCCGGTCTTCCACCATGTTCACGCCCTCGCCGCTCCAGCCGTAGGAACCGAAGGCCGCGCCCAGCTTGTCGCTCACCTTGACCACGGCGAGCGAGGACAGCAGGTCCCAGATCGGCTTCACTGCGTCGCCGTTGATGGTGGGGGTGCCGAAGGCGATGCCGTCGGCCTCCTCGATCAGGTCGACGAAGGGCGTGACTTCGCCGCCCTGCAGGTCGTACAGCGAGGCGCGCACGCCGTCGATTTCCTCGGCGCCGTCGCGCACCGCCTGCGCCATGCGCGCGGTGTTGCCGTACGAGGAGATGTAAAACACGATCAGGGTCTTGTCGCGATCCGCCTCGTTGTGCAGCTGCGGCGCGGCCAGTTGCCGGTAGCGCTGCACGTAGGCGCGCGGCGCGTCGCGCAGGATGGGGCCGTGCGCCGGGGCGATCAGCTTCAGCTCCAGCGGCTCGATCAGGTCGAGCGCCTCGCGCACGTATTCGCGGAACGGCCGCATGATGTGGGCGTAGTAGTACTCGAAGGAAAAGCGGAAGTCGCCGACGCGGTCGTTGAACAGGCGCGCATCGCAGAAGTGGCAGCCGAACACGTCGCCGGAGAACAGCATGCCCGCGTCTTCCAGATACGTGCACTGGGTGTCGGGCCAGTGCAGGTAGGGCGTGTTCAGAAAACGCAGGGTGCGGTCGCCGAGGCTGATGCTGTCGCCGGTGTTGACCGGCGTGTAGGCCAGCGCCTCGCTCTTCAGCAGCGCCTTCAGCATCATCTGCGCCTTGACCGAGATATACAGCCGCGCCTGCGGCGCACGCCGCATCAGTTCGGGCAGCGCGCCGGTGTGGTCGGGCTCCAGGTGGTTGAGCACGATGGCGGTGATTTCGTCGTAACGCGCCACCTGCTCCAGGCGCGCGAAGAAGGTGTCGGTGTATTCCGCCTTCACCGTGTCGATCACCGCCACGCCCGCGCTGCCGCGCACGCAATAGGCGTTGTAGGTGGTGCCGTTGGCGGTCTTGAGGATGACGTCGAATTCGCGGAGATTGGGATCGAGCGCGCCCACCCAGTGCACACCGGGCGCGAGCGGAACGGCCTTCCCCGTTTCCATCTAGCGCTCCGACACCGGGCAAGGCCGGGCTGCATGGCCCTGGCTGCAGGCTTCGAGATCTTCGCGCGGCATCTTGCTCGCCAGCCCGATCCAGCGATCGACCGCGTCATGATCGAAACCCACCCGGCGCTGACCGTCCACTTCCATCAGCGGACGGCGGATCAGCAGCGGGTCGGCCATCATTAACTCAAGCGCGGCGGAGCTCATCCAGCGCATCCGGCCGCACCTCGCCCGACTTGATGCGCGGCGCGCCGGGGTTGAACCATTCGGCCACCGGCAGCGTGCCGAAGAATTCCCGCAAACGCGGCGCGTCCCATTTCTCGGTCAGCAGGCTTTTGGCCAGCACCGTATGCCCGGCCGCCGCCAGCAACACCTTCTGACGGGTGTTGCTGGTGCAGCCGGGTTTTTCATAGAAGACGACGCTGGCCATGATCGTGTCAGCCGGTCTTGGCTTCCAGCGCAGCCTGGTAGGTGGCTTCCACCGCGGCCTGGTACTTGGCCAGCATCTCGGCGGAGATGCCGGTGAGCGAACCGGGCAGGTTCAGCGCCTCACCCAGTTCATCGACGATGGCGCCCTCGATCGGACAGATGCTGGCGCACTGCGCGTCGTCGAAATCACCCAGGCATTCGGTGCACTTGTCCGGGTCGATCAGGAAGTGCGGCGCAGCCTGATAGATCGCGTCGTTGGGACACAGCGGTTCGCAGGCATAACAGTTGACGCAGGATTCGATGATTTCCAGTGACATGAGTAATCCTCCTCAGGCGACTTTCCGCTGCAGGTCGGGTTTCTCTTCCAGCTTGCCGGCGGCGCGCATTTCCTCGTACACCGCAGCGATGGCTTCCTCGATCGGCTCCATGGCGTGTTCGCCGTTGGGCTGGATACCCGCGGCTTCCAGCGGCGCCCACGGTTCGAAGCCGATCTTGGCCGACAGCACCACTTCGCAGCCCTTCAGCACGCGCAGGGTTTCGTCCAGCGCGGTTTCACCGTCGCCGCAGCTCGATCCGCCCTCGCAATACGGCGTGGTCTTGCGGTGGCCGATGAAGCGCACGCCGGCGGATGACGCCTCGTACACCAGGAACTCGTGGGCATGCCCGAAGTGCTCGTTGATGACGCCGCCGCCCTTGGTCGACACGGCCATCAGCACCGGGCGGGTCGGGGGCACGCCGGACTTGCGCCCCTGGAGGGCGACCAGCGCGGCCCTGGCCTGCGCCTGAAACAGCCGGTCGTGTTCCTTGACCTCCAGTTCCTTCGCGATCTGCGCATGCACCTCGGCGCGCTTCACCATCGCCGCGGGGTAGTCGATCTCCATGTCCTCGATCTTGTCCATGGTGAATTCCTGGCCGCGGTCCTCGCCCAGCAGGCCCACCGCGTCGGCGCGGCACTGGCGGCAGTGGCGCATCATGTTCATGTCGCCGGAACAGGCGTCCTGCAGCTTCTGCAGTTCCTCGTGGGTGGGACTCGCCTGCCCCATCAGACCGTAGAAGGTGCCGTGCTCGGGCTCGGCGATCAGCGGCATCACGTTGTGCAGGAAGGCGCCCTTGGACTTCACCACTCTGGAGACTTCCGCGAGATGCTCGTCGTTGACGCCGGGGATCATCACCGAGTTGACCTTCACCAGGATGCCGCGCGCGGTCAGCATCTCCAGCCCCTTCTGCTGCTGCTCGATGAGGATGGCCGCGCCCTCGCGGCCCATGATGCGTTTGTTGTTCCAGAACATCCACGGGTAGATCCTGGCGCCGACGTCCGGGATCGACGCAGTTGATGGTGATGGTGACGTGGTCGATGTTGTGCTTCGACAGTTCCTCAACCGAATCGGGCAGCGCCAGGCCGTTGGTCGACACGCACAGCTTGATGTCGGGCGCCTTCTCCGAAAGTTCGCGGAAGGTGGCGAAGGTGCGCTCCGGGTTGGCGAGTGGGTCGCCGGGGCCGGCGATGCCCAGCACCGTCATCTGCGGAATGTTGGCGGCCACGGCCATGACCTTCTTCACCGCCTGCTCCGGAGTGAGCACCTCCGACACCACGCCGGGGCGCGACTCGTTGGAGCAGTCGTACTTGCGGTTGCAGTAATGGCACTGGATGTTGCAGGCCGGCGCCACCGCAACGTGCATGCGCGCGAAGTAATGGTGCGCCTGCTCGGAATAGCAGGGATGGTTGTGCACCTTGGCGCGGATATGCTCCGGCAGGTGATTGAGCTGATCGTCGGTGGAACCGCAGGAGTGCGAATCGCACCCTCCCCCTGCCGCACCTTCGTTGCCGGAATTGATTGAGTTGATAACTGGCAAATCCACGGATCGTCCTCCCCTCAAGGTTACGACCTGACTATCGCAAGTCCCGTGCCTGCACGTGCCGCCGCGGAAACCTGTTGTTTATTAAGGGAAAGGTGCAGCCCGATCCGGCGTATCTGTCGCAAACATCACACGACACGGACGGAAAAGTTGTGGCGAAGGCGACAAGCACGGGGGTGAGCACGCATGCACCGATTGCATCGCCTCTCCCAGCAGGACAAGGGAATACATCGTCTCAGCCTCGCGGCACAGTGATTGCTTGATCCCTGTTCATCTCACCAGGGAGAACCCCATCATGCTGACAGGTGCAATGCTGGGTCTGATCCAGCAGACCGGAATGGATATCATCGTTCTCACCGAAGCGCTCGACGAGCACGAGTTTTTCGCCAGCCGGCTCACCCGTCTGGAAACCTTTCGATTGCTTGGCGTCATGGCATACACCGCGCGCAACCTGCCTGCGCCGGTGCGCGAACAGCTGCCGGAAATCGACTGGGCCGCCTGGACTGCGCTGCCCGCCGCACTGATCCGGCCCACCGGCCACCCCTTGCAGATCTGGGTGGCCGCTCGCGAACTCACTCCCCTCACCGTGCAGCATCTCATCGACTACAAGCGGGTTTATCCGGAGCTGTTTTCGCTGGTGCCGTAGCGGCGTGATTGATTGAGCAGGTCGCTCACGGCTGGGTCGAGGTTTTCTGACCGAGGCCCGGCGCTCAGGTGTCACGAAATCTGTCGAATTACTTTACATCCAGTATTCACTATGCTGTTCCTCATCTACCTAAGTGCATGAAATGAATAACTTCCATACACTTGGCACGTTGAATGCTTGTGCATTGCACTGAGTATTGTCATGACATCGATCTTCACCGGAGAGGATAATGACGCAAACTGCCATGGTGTTGAAACGCAGCGTCCTGAAGCTGCTTGGTCAATTCATGACCAGGTGTCGCCACACGAATAAGGCGGCAGTCGTATTGCTCATTGCCGAAGTGACTTTTTCGATTCCGGCAAGTGCCACCTATATTCGGAGCGACCTGGTTTCCGATGGCAGTGTATCCGGCACCGCCACTGACCCTGATTTGATCAACCCCTGGGGCATGGCCGCCAGTCCCGCCAGTCCATTCTGGGTGTCGGATAACGGCACCGGCCTCGCGACGCTCTATAATGGTTCAGGCATCAAACAGGGCCTGGTTGTGACCATTCCTCCGCCTTCAGGCGGAACTGGCCCGTCCAGGCCCACTGGACAGGTGTTCAACGGGGGCGTGGATTTCAACGGTGACAGGTTCATTTTCGCCACTGAAGACGGCACCCTCTCGGGCTGGCGGGGAAGCTTGGGCACCCATGCAGAATTACTTGTCGACAATTCCGCGTCGGGAGCAGTCTACAAAGGCCTCGCAATAGGCAGCAATGGCGCAGGCAGCTTCCTTTACGCGGCCAATTTTTCCAGCGGCAGCATCGATGTCTTTGACGGCAACTTCACTCCAGTCACACTGGTCGGATCCTTTACCGATCCCACTCTGCCGTCGGGTTACGCCCCGTTCAACATCCAGAATATTGGCGGTGATCTCTACGTCACCTACGCCCTGCAGGATAGCGCCGGGAAGGACGATGTTCCGGGGTCAGGCCATGGCTACGTAGATGTGTTCGACACTGCCGGCACCCTGCTTAGACGCCTGATCTCCTCAGGACCCCTCAATTCCCCATGGGGCCTGGCCATGGCGCCAGATAATTTCGGCGAGTTCAGTAATGATCTGCTGGTAGGCAATTCTGGTGATGGGCGCATCAACGCCTTCAATCCAACGACGGGAGCTCTTCTGGGCACCCTCGATGACCTGACCAACACGCTCATTTCGATTGACGGGCTGTGGGCACTGGGTTTTGGTAACGGGGGAAGTGGGGGTCAGACCAATGAACTCTTCTTTACCGCCGGCCCGAACGACGGGGCAAACGGACTGTTTGGCAAGATCGTATCGGCTTCATCGTCATCCGTGCCGGAGCCCGCCACACTTGCACTTTTTGGTCTCGGGCTTGCGGGTATCGGCTTCCAACGCTGGCGCAGAGCCCGCTAAACGGATATCGGTTGAACGTACGGAAACCCCGCTTCGGCGGGGTTTTTTGCTTGCAGGGTGACTGCGAATGCCTGGCTACGGCCTATCCCAAGGCGCAACGCAAATCATCACGGGGTTGCCGGCCGCGTCGGTGAAGAACCACTTGGCCCAGCGTCTGGAACCCAGCCGGCGGAAGCGCTTCAATGCTTCTGGCGTCGTCCGCGGGGGCGCACTCGCCAGCCCGCTCGAACTCGAAAAGCAGATTGTCATCCCGCGCGGGGCCCTGGTTCTCGAAGCCCTCGGCCTCAAGCCGGGCAGCAAGATCGGAAACAGGCTTGATTTCGATGATGGGTATCGTGGGTTTCATGGCTTAGTCGGGATCAGATCCTGCCGCTGTTGATCGAAACGCTCCGGTGCACAGGCTGCACGAAGCATGGCCACACCCGGCCGCATGCGCCGCTCAATCCAGTGTTCTGCGATAACGCAGCAGCGCCAGGGTCAGGGCGCCGAGCAGGAAAGCCAGCATCGGCCACAGGTCGGGCAGGATCTCGGCCAGGCCGTTGCCCTTCAGCAGGATGCCGCGCACGATGCGCAGAAAGTGGGTCAGCGGCAGCACCTCGCCGATGGCCTGGGCCCAGCCGGGCATGCCCCGGAACGGGAACATGAAGCCGGAGAGCAGCATGTTGGGCAGAAAGAAGAACATGGTCATCTGCATCGACTGCATCTGGTTCTTCGCCAGGGTGGAAAAGGTGAAGCCCACCGCCAGGTTGGCGAACACGAAGGCGAGCACGCAGGCCAGCAGCAGCGGCAGGCTGCCGATCATGGGCACCTCGAACACGAAACGGGCCGCAAGCAGGATCAGGCCGACCTGGATGTAGCCGACCAGGATATTGGGCACGATCTTGCCGAAGGTCACTTCCAGCGGCTTCACCGGCGTGGCCAGCAGGTTCTCGATGGTGCCGCGCTCGCGCTCCCGGGTCATGGCCAGGCCGGTGCCCATCACCATGGTCATGGTCAGGATCACGCCCATCAGGCCGGGCACGATGTTGTACTGGGTGATGCCTTCCGGGTTGTAGCGGCGATGCACGCGCACCTCGAACGGCGGAGCCGGGCTCCTCAGATGCGCCAGCGGCCCGGTCAGGTCGTGATCCAGCCCGGAGAGGTTGAGATTGGCCAGCACGGCGATGGCATTGCCGGTGGCCACCGGGTCGCTGGCATCGGCTTCCACCAGCAGCACCGGACGTTCGCCGCGTTGCAGCTTGCGGGAAAAGTCCTCCGGCACGTTCACGACGAACTGCACGTCGCCGCGTTGCAGCATTTCGCCCGCCTCGGTTTCGGTTTTCGCGCGGGCGACGACGCTGAAGTAGTCGCTGTTCTGCAGGGCGGTGACCAGGCTGCGGCTGAACACGCTTTCATCCGCCACGCGCAGGGCGGTAGGCAGGTGCTTGGGGTCGGAGTTGATGGCGAAACCGAACAGCATCAGCTGCATCATCGGGATGCCCACGATCATGCCGAAGGTGAGGCGGTCGCGCCGCATCTGGATGAATTCCTTCACCACCACGGCGATGAAGCGGGTGAGCGAGAAGGCGTTCACCGGAAATTGTCCCGGGCCTTGTCCATCAACTGGATGAACACGTCTTCCAGCCCCGGCTCGGACGGCGACCAGCGCCAGCGAGGATCGGCGCGCAGATCGGCGGTGGCGGCGGCAAGCTGTCCGGCGTCATCGCCGCTGACATGCAGCAGGTTGCCGAACGGCACCACCTGGGCGATGCCCGGCCGGTCGCGCAGCCGCTCGGCCAGGGCGTAGAGATCGTCGCCCTCCACCCGCCAGGTCGCCAGACCGGAGCGGGCCAGCACCTCGGCCGGCGTGCCGGTGGTGAGCAGCTTGCCGTTGGCGATGTAGCCGAGCTGGTGGCAGCGTTCCGCCTCGTCCATGTAATGGGTGGACACCAGCACGGTGATGCCTGCGCCGGCCAGCTTGTGGATTTCCGCCCAGAAATCGCGGCGCGCCTTGGGGTCGACCCCGGCCGTGGGTTCGTCCAGCAGCAACAATCTGGGTTCGTGCAGCATGCAGGCGGCCAGGGCGAGACGCTGCTTCCAGCCGCCGGAAAGCGCCCCGGCAAGCTGGTCGCGATGTTCACCGAGGCCCAGGCGGTCGATGGCGCCGGCCACCGCATGGCGCCGGTCCGGCATGCCGTACATGCGGGCGATGAAATCGAGGTTCTCGCGGATGCTGAGATCTTCGTACAGGGTGAAGCGCTGGGTCATGTAGCCCACCTGGCGCTTGATCTCGTCGGTACGGCGGATTACGTCGAGGCCCAGGCAGGTGCCTTCGCCCGCATCCGGCGTGAGCAGGCCGCACAGCATGCGGATGGACGTGGTCTTGCCGCTGCCGTTGGGGCCGAGAAAGCCGAAGATTTCGCCTTCCCTGACCGAGAGATCGATGCCGTCCACCACTCGGCGGCCAGAGAAGCTCTTGGTCAGGCCATGGACATCGATCACCAGGCCGTTTCACCGCCTTCACTGCAGGCGCACCTCGATGGGCTGTCCGACATGGAGCCGGGCCGCTTCCTGTGCGGTCACGCCGGCTTCCACCAGATAGACCAGCTTGGCCCGATTTTCCCGGCTGTAGATCACCGGCGGCGTGTATTCCGCCTGGGTGGAAACGAAGCGGATGATGGCCGGTATCTCGGCCCCGCAGCCGTCGCACCGGGCGCGCACCGACTGGCCCGGCTTGACCCTGGCCAGTTCCGTCTCGCCGACGAAAAAGCGCAGCTTGAGGTTTGACGGCGGCAGGAGAACCACCACCGGGTTGCCCGCCGGCACGAACTCGCCGGGCAGGTATAGCCGATCCTGTACCGCGCCAGCCACCGGCGCCGCCACCGCCTTCTGATCCAGTCGCCACTGGGCCTGGGCCAGCGCGGCGCGGGCGGCCTGCGCTTCGGCGCGGGCGGCTGCGATTTCGTCCGGCCGCGCGGCCAGGCGTGCCACCTTGACCTGTGCCGCAAGCTCGGCAACCTGCGCGGTATCCTGCTCAACAGCGGCACGTGCCGCGTCCAACACCGCATGGCTGATGAAGCCGGCCGCCACCAGTTCTTCCTGGCGCGCCAGGTTGGTGCGGGACAGACCCAGCGCCGCCCTTGCCCTGGCCTGCTGGGCCTGATCGATGCGGCCATATCCTTGCAGGCGGCCATGCTCAGCACGGTCATGGTGATCACAATCCAGCGCACGGGCTTCTCTCCTGTGGACATTGGCGGATAAGGATATCCCACGGTCTGAAGAAAGATCTGCTTTCCATTGCCCGGGGTTTCGTCTTTACTGGACTAGGGCGTGTTAACCCTCATTTCACGCCCCAGAGGACACTTCCCCATGAAAGAGATTCTACCCGGCGTTTTTCATTGGACGACCTTTCACGAAGGTATCCAGGCCTACGTCCACTCCTACTACATCAATGCCACCGATCCGGCGGTACTGATCGACCCGCGCGTACCAAAGCAGGGACTGGAGTGGTTCGCGGCGCACGGCGCGCCGCAGCACATCTACCTGACCAACCGCCATCACTACCGGCATAGCGGCCGCTTTGTCGCCCGCTATGGCGTGCAGGTCTGGTGCCACAAGGACGGATTGCACGAATTCACCCACGGCGAGAAGGTCAAGCGTTTCGCCCACGGCAAGGAACTGCCGGGAGGCATTCTGGCCCTGAAAGTCGGGGTGCTGTGCCCCGAGGAAACCGCGCTGTATCTCCCGCTGCATGGGGGGCTTCTGTGTATCGGCGATGCGATTGTGCGCTACCGGGGAAAGCTCGGCTTCGTACCGGACGCGTACATGGGCGACGACCCGGAAGGTGTCAAACGCGGATTGCGAAAGGTCTTTCTCAGGCACGTGCGCGAACGCGAATTCGATCACCTGCTATTCGCCCACGGCGCCCCCTGGATCGAGGGTGCCAAAAGCGGTCTCAGGAAGTTTCTCGAAGGCATTGAACCGTAGCTTTGCCAGCGGCTTGTGTTCAGCGAGCCGCGACTCGTTCTTGCCATAGCTGATCCGGTAAATCACCCCCGCCTTGTCGTCCGATACCAGCAGCGCGCCGTCCGGCATGACCTGCACGTCCACCGGCCGGCCCCAGGCCGTGATGCCGTTCAGCCAGCCCTCGGCGAAAACCTCGTAGGCGACGACCCGGCCGCCCTCGATGCGCGCGGTGGTGAGGCGGTAGCCGAACGGCGGGAAGCGGTTCCAGGAGCCGTGCTCGGCGATGAAGATGCGGCCGCGCCAGGCTTCAGGGAACATCGTGCCGGTATAAAAGCGCATGCCCAGGGCGGCGACGTGGGCGCCAAGTTCGCGCATGGGCGGCGTGAATTCGGTGCAGGAATGCTTGCCGCCGTATTCCGGGTCGGCGATGGCCCTGCCGTGGCAGTAGGGATAGCCGAAATGCAGACCGGCGCGCGGCGCGCGGTTCAGTTCGTCGGGCGGGGCGTCGTTGCCCAGCCAGTCGCGGCCGTTGTCGGTGAACCAGAGTTCGCCGGTCTGCGGGTGCCAGTCGAAGCCGACCGTGTTGCGTATGCCCCGTGCGTACTGCTCCAATCCGCTGCCGTCGGCGTTGATGCGGAAGATGGAGGCATAGCGGGCGGAATCGGGTTCGCAGATATTGCAGGGCGCGCCCACGGGCACATAGAGGCGGCCATCCGGGCCGAAGCGGATGAATTTCCAGCCGTGGTGGGCATCGCGCGGAAACGCATCGGTCACCACCACCGGCCTGGGCGGGTCATTCAGCCGCGCGGCAATCTGGTCGTAGCGCAGGATGCGGCCGATCTCCGCCACGTACAGGGCGCCGTCGCGAAAGGCGACGCCGTTTGGGGTGTCGAGCCCCTTGAGCAGGGTGACGACGGCATCGGCCTTGTGGCTGCCGGCCCGGTTGGGCAAGGCGTAGACCTTGTCGCCGCGGGTGCCGACGAACAGGGTGCCGTCCGGCGCCAGGGCCATGGAGCGCGCGCCCGGCACGTTGTCGGCATAAATATTGATACGAAAGCCCGGCGGCAGCTTGATCGTGTCCAGCGGCAGGTCGCGCGCGTTCGCGGGCAGGCAGGCAATCAGGAGCAGGGCGAATAGCGGCGTCTTCATCAAACCACTATAGAACCTTGCGCGATTGCGGATCGCTCCCTGGCGACGTGGTCAACGCCATTCCTGCTGTTCATCGAGAATCCGGGTGTGATTGCAATCGGTGACCCAAGTGTCCGACACGCGATGGGCTCGATGATGGACGCGCAGACCGGCTCTGCTTCCGCTACTTCAGCGAGCACCCGTTCCGCCAGGCGATGGGCTGATTCGAAGCATTAATCGCGTTTACCTGGCGCCCTTGAGTGGTCCGCCAGTTTTACCGGAAGAACGACGCCTTCCAGCCGGCTTGGGTGCGCCGGCCACGGGAACCCGGCGGCTCGGCGTTTTGCTGGATGCAGAGGTCTTGTTTGATAGCGTAATGGCCCGGTCCAGTTCGTGCGTTTTATGGTGGGACCTCGCTGCTGGGTGTGGTCAGAACCGCGTCAGTCACCTATCGCACAGCACCTACCCGCCAGGATCAGGTTCATGAAGGAAAGGGGCATCAGACAGGCCCCTTGCCGCAGGAGCCAACCCGCCGGTCGGCCCCGCCTCGATCGATCAGGGCGTCACGACCGAAATGGCCAGCGCCTCGGTGTAGCTGATCACCACATCGTCACCCTTCTTGATGTTTTCGAAACCCTTGACTTCCTTCTTCACGGGGAAGGTCACTTCATTACCTTTGGGACCCTTCAGGGTAACCATGCGCGTCTTGTGATTGATCGCCGTGACCACGCCGGTAATGGTCTTGCTTTCCGCCAGGATCACGCCGGGCTTGTTTCCCTTGGGTGCCTTCACAACGGCTGACCCTTCATCCGCTTCCGGCGGCATGCCGGCCTTGCGCACATTGAAGGCCATTTCCTGCGCATAAGTAGCCTTGACCTGGTCTCCTACTTTCATCTGGTCGAAGTTCACCATTTCCGGGGGCGCCTTGAGAGTCCGGGTTTTGCCATCGTTGGCACGGAGTGTGAAGGTACGATTGGCCTTGTCGATCGCCGTAATGTTCGCGCCGACGGTAGTGGTTTCGACAACCACCTTGTTGGGCAGGGCCATGTCAGCGCCCATCACGGCGGACGTGGACAGGGACAGGCCGAGGATGGCCGCAGCAACTAGGGAATACGATTTATTCATGACTTCTCCAGTATTGAGCAAAGGGTAAACGGAGCCCCGTACGACTTAAGCTCCATCAAAAATGACAGATATGCCGCGCGCCGCACCTTCATCTTGATTATGCACTGTCAAGAATGGCCCATGCATTCCATGGACAGCGCCACGAACATACCTTGGCCAATATAGCACCGTGCCATGCGCGGCAACAAGCTTTGGTGCGTGAATCAGCGTAGCCCCTGGTCAAAACGGCCAACGTCCTGCAGCATGCATTCGTTTGCTCATGTCTGATTGCCCGTTACACTTCATTTGATCCCTCAATAGTCAACAAACCTTCCAGGAGCAAACCATGAGCTTTACGCCAGACTTGGTAGAAGAGATGAAAATCCTCGCCCTCTATGACCTCTCTTCCAACCAGGAGGGCATCAAAGTACACAAGACAGCGGAATCGGCTGCAATCGCCGCTACCCAGCGGCTGCACAAGAAGGGCTTGATCACACTCAGCGACGGCGGCTATCTGACCAGCCTGGGTCTGGGAGCGGCGGAACATGTTCAGGCGCTGCTGACTATTCTGGCAAGCACATGATCCCGGGCTCCCCCGCTCGAGCTGACAACTCTCCGCAATTGCTTGCGGCGCCGTCAAACCAACGCTATCGATAGGCCGGGCACGACTACCCCGTACATCTATCAGCCGAAACAGGGGCGGTTGCCCCCTCCTCGAATCTGGCAGTGAAAATGAAAAGGCATTATGCCCTTACCCATTCCTCAGAGACCGAAACCACCCACCACCTGGCCGTGATAACCGCTGTGTTGAACCTCGTCGAGCAATGCGTGGGCGGTGGTGCGATCGTTGTTGTACGCCACGACCATCAGGTGAGGGGTGGGATCGTTGAAACGGGGGGCGATGACACCCTCTACGCTGCGCATCCTGTCTTCAAGACCGTGCCGCGCATCCTCGCCCAGAGACTCGTTTACATGTATCACGACGTCGATGATGTCCATGATTTACTCCTTATGAAATTACCCGGCTAGTCAAATTATTTTAGGCATCAGGAAAACAATGACAATCAGCCGGACAACCTATGTCAAAAGAGATAGTCCCAGGCAGGTCATGGCGCGGGGACTTACCACCGCCTGAACCCTGCCACGCCAACCATCAGGCGCACGCCCTCATAAGCCAGCCACGACAGCATGCCTTGAAACCAGGTACGGCGGCGCCAGTTTGCGCCGTCCAGTTTGACTGCGCCGTGTTGCATGGCGTGCTCCAGTTTTTGCTGTAATTGCCCGGCGAATTCACGGTCTATACAGACGATGTTGCCTTCGCGCGCGAGCAGGAGACTGAACGGGTCGATGTTGCTGGAGCCCACGGTGGCCCAGAGTCCGTCGACGACGGCGACTTTGGCGTGGTGTTCGCTGGCGTGGTATTCATGAATTTCGATGGCGGCGGCGAGCAGGTCGCTGTAGAACGCCCGGCTGGCAGCCTGAAAGAAGGGATGGTCGGTATACCCCTGCACCAGCAGCCGCACGCGCACGCCGCGCGCGGCGGCTTTTTTCAGGATGCGGCGGAAACGGCGCCCCGGCAGGAAGTAGGCACTGGCAATGAAAATGTCGTGTTGCGCCAATGCCAGCGCGGCAAGATAGGCGCGCTCGATATCCCGGCGATGCCTGAAATTGTCGCGCACGACCAGGGCGGCGCGGGCGTGGCCGTCGGTGGGCCAAGTGGGATCGAGCGCGGGTTTCTCGCCCAGACCGGCATGCAATTGCGACAATGCGACCAGCCGCCACAATCGGCGCACGTTGCGATAGATATCGACAATCAGCGGGCCGCGTACTTCAATGCTGAAATCGAGCCTGGGCACGGGAAAAGCAAGCGGCTCAAAATCATCGATGATGTTCATGCCGCCAATGAAAGCCACGCGCGCGTCAATGACCGCCAGCTTGCGATGCAGGCGGCGCAGGTTGAGGGGGTTGCCCAGCCAGCCGGCGTGGGGCGGCCGATAGAGCAGCACGCTGACGCCTGCCTGCTGCAGGGCTTGCAGCCAGTCTTGTGGCAGGTCGCGCGAACCCACGCCGTCGAGCAGAAGCGAGACGCGTACGCCGCGTTGAGCACTGCGAATCAGGGCATCGCGGACGATTGCGCCGCTGGCATCGGCATGAAAGATATAAGTTTCGAGGTGGATTTCCGCCTGCGCGGCGTCGATGGCGGAAACCAGCGCCGGGAAAAAGTCAGCGCCGCTTTGCAGCAGGCGGAGGTGATTGCCTGACACAAGCTCCGCCCCCGGGAAGAACAATTTACGCAGACGGCTGCGTGGGTTCATCCTAGAGACAGCAGTTGGACACGCTTGATGGTGCGTTCGAGCGCGTGTCTGGCACGAAGCGACGAGAGCGGGGCTGTTGCCGCTTCAGCGGCTCTACAGCCCCGGCCTGCCCCTTGCGGGTGCGCTGCGGGCCGGGGCCCGCAAGGAGGAGCGACAAAGCCCGACGCTTGTCCGGACGTACCCGCGGGTGCGTAGCGTACTCACCCAGGCGGTGAGCGTTGTCGGCGAGGGAAAAATCGGTGTCCATGCGAGATTCCAAGGGGAAGGGAGCGGTCAACTGCTGTTTACAGGATCAAGCAGGATGCAATTTGGCCGTGAGCGCGGCATGGTCGGAGATGCGATGCCAGGTGCTGCCGCTGTGCACATGCGCCGACTGAACGTTGAACCCGCGGACATAGATGCGGTCGAGATGAAACACCGGCAGGATGGATGGAAAGCTGCGCGCGGACTGCCCATGATGGGTTTCGAACACTTCGCGCAGGTCCAGTTCATCCTCGAAAAAACGTCCGGCGCGCACCAGCCAGTCGTTGAAATCGCCGGCAACGATCAGCGGCGCGGAATCCGGCACCATGGCGCGAATGCGCGCGGCAATCATCGCCAGCTGGCGTTTGCGGCCACGTTCGGTGAGTCCCAGGTGCACGTTGATGCAGTGCACCGGCGCGTCAACACCCGGCACTTCGATCTCGCAATGCAGCATGCCCCGACTTTCGAAGGCGTGTGCCGAGATGTCCTCGTTTTCCCAGGAAAGTATCCTGTGGCGCGACAGGATGGCATTGCCGTGATGGCCCGCATCGTAGATGCTGTTCTTGCCGTAGGCGAAATCGGAATAGACATGCCCCGCGAGAAACTCGTGCTGCGGCTTGCCCGGCCAGTGCTGAAAGCGGCTGGCTCGAATGGCATGACCGCCCTGCACTTCCTGCAGGAAAAGAATGTCCGCACCCAGGGAATTCAGACGATCACGCAGTTCGTGCACCGTCAGGCGCCAGTTGAAATGCGACAGACCCTTGTGGATATTGTAGCTGGCGATATGCAACGGCGATGTCATGCTGTGATGATGCGTGAAACGCGATCGGAACTATTGCCCGAACCGATAGCTGGCAGCAGGCGGATGGCCTCGGCATTGCTGGGCGAGAAACACGTCCCGGCGGCCTTGTCCCACGGCAGCCACTGCCAGGCCAGATGCTCGCCGGGCGCGAGCGTCACCGGCAGGGGCTGCGGCAGTTGCAGGCCGAATACATGCTCGGTGTTGCGGCTGATGCCCGGCGGGTAACGATGCCGGTAGCACGCATAAATTTCGTATTCGTTGGCATAGCCCCAGTCGGAAAAGATATAAGTCATGGCATCCAGTCCGGTTTCCTCCCGCACTTCGCGGATGGCTGTTTCGGTCAGGGTTTCACCCGCGTCCTGTGAACCGGTCACCGATTGCCACCAGCCTGGGTGATCCGCCCGCTCCAGCAGCAGCACCTGCAAATCCGGGGTATGGATCACCACCAGCACCGATACTGGCCGTTTGTTCGGGCGGGCAACCGCTTCCTCGGTCATGGGTCATGCCGCGTCAGTATGGCTTCGCGGCGGCGGCACGCCTTACCATTTCGCTACGCACGGCGGACATCTTGCTTTCCACATCGTTCTCGATCATCGAGGTGCCGAGCAGCGGCGGCAAGGGCAACAGCGGGATGATACGTGCATTGTAAAGCACCCGCACCGGATTGCCGGTACCCACGATCCGCCACTCGCCGCGCATGCTGCTGACGCTGCCCGCGATCGCCCTGAAGCGGATATGCTCGACCGGTTTTTCATCCATCTGCAGCACGATATATTCCGGAACCAGGAAAGAGAGGATGCCGCTCTTGCCCTGTTGCTCCACACGCTTGGGCTGGCCTGGCTTGCTGATGACGCGACTGGATTCCATTTCCGGTACGAAGTGGGCCAGGTTGTCGTAGTCGGTCAACACCTGCCAGGCCGTCTTCGCATCCGCTGGCACCAGCATATCCGCCTGAATGGTCACCACACCCCAGTCGGAATCGGCGTTGACGCGCAAGTTCGGCTCGGCAACGGACACCGGTGAAACGCCGGACAACCCCAGAAACAGCGCTGCCGCAATATGCAAACGGTTTTTCATTTCCGTTTCCTCCGCGGTTTGGGCTTGGGTTTAGGCTTGGGTGGGGGGCGCCGTTCCATCTCGGCTGCCAGACTGCTCACCCACAGGGCCACCTGCTGCTGGATCATCGCAACCATGATGGGCGAAGGGAAAGGGGTGCCGGTATCGAGGTCCAGTTGATACCCGAGTTTGACCGGGGAGTCTTTGCCTGTGACAGTCCATTGACCCTGCATGTTGCGGAAAGTGCCGGAGACAAACTGCACGCTGAGGCGGTCCGGCGATTCCTTGATGATTTTGAGCACTCCCTGGAAAAACATGCGCAGATTGTTGGCCATCATTTCGCCCTGCTGTTCCACCATGCAGATATTGCCAGTCTGCTCGAGCACCCGCGAGATCCGCATCCCGGGAACAAATTCGGGAACATGTTCGTAATCGGTCAGCACCTCCCAGGCTGTTGCCGCGCTGACCGGCACAGTCAACTCACCCCAAGCAATGAGGTGCGTTCCCTGCTGCTGAAAATTGACTGTGACTGGGTCGGCGGCCGCAGCCATGCCCCCCCACCAGAGACTTATCCCGAGCAGATAACGGGCCGCAATGGATAGGGACTGACGCAGTCGATCTGAACTCATTTTGTATTCATGGGCTTATTAAAATGGGCCGCTGTCGCTAGTATATCCTTCAGCATGCCCCGACAGGCGCCCGGGAAAAGCTGTCTCTGCTTCGCAAATTGCTGGAAATCCACCCGCTGGCCGATGTCACCTATGTACGGGTGCCGGGTGGGTCTGACCACCTTTTTTCAAAGCCGCGCGCGCAGTGCCCGGAGATCAATCTCCGCTGGGTGGGGTGGTCCCAGCGCTGCCCGGCGCCTGCGTTTCCCGATGTTGAACAACGCGTTACCGAGCCGCCGGAGGACGCAGTCCGCGAGGTATCGGAAATCAGGTTTACCACTTCGACCTCGCGCGAGAATGTCTCCCGCATTCTGGCGGGGTTGGATGAAATTGGCGCCTCCCGGTTCGACAGGTGCATCAACAACCTGAGACGCGAGGTTCGGCACCATGGTGTGCATGGCACACCCTACGATATCTTCAGGCTGCCAGACTCCGCATTGCGCAGGCGGATATGCAGTTCGCGCAATTGCTTGTCATCGACCACGTTCGGCGCGTTGGTCATGAGGCAGGAGGCGCGCTGGGTTTTGGGGAAAGCGATCACATCGCGGATGGATTCGGCGCCTGTCATCAGCGTAACCAGGCGATCCAGACCAAACGCCAGTCCGCCATGTGGGGGCGCGCCGTATTGCAGGGCATCGAGCAGGAAGCCGAATTTTTCGCGGCGTTCTTCCTCGCCGATGTTCAAGGCGGCGAAGACTTTTTCCTGCACCGCCTCCTTGTGGATACGCACCGAACCGCCGCCGACTTCCCAGCCGTTCAGCACCATGTCGTAGGCTTTGGACAGACACTTGCCGGGATCGGCGGCGAGCCAGTCTTCGTGCCCCTCCTTGGGCGCGGTGAAAGGGTGATGCAGCGCATCCCAGCGCTTCTCATCCTCATTGAACTCGAACATGGGAAAGTCCACCACCCACAGCGGCGCCCAGGCGCGGCCGTCGAGGTAGCCCTTTTCGTGTCCGACTTTGGCGCGCAATGCGCCAAGTGCATCGTTCACCACCTTGGCTTTGTCCGCACCGAAGAAAATGAGGTCACCGTCGGCTGCACCCGTGCGTTCGAGAATCGCTGTCAGCGCGGCATCGTGCAGGTTCTTCACGATCGGCGATTGCAGGCCGTCGCGCCCCTTTGCTTTTTCGTTGACCTTGATCCACGCCAGCCCCTTGGCGCCGTAAATCTTGACGAACTCGGTATAGCTGTCGATCTCGCCGCGCGAGAATTCGCCGCCTTGCGGCACCCGCAGCGCGGCAACCCGGCCATTGGCGGCATTGGCGGGCGCGGAGAAGACCTTGAAATCGACATCTTTCATAACGTCGGTCAACTCGGTGAGTTCCAGCGTCACCCGCATGTCGGGCTTGTCGGAACCGTAGCGACTCATCGCCTCGAAGTAGCTCATGCGCGGGAAAGCGCCGGGCAGGTCGATGTCCTGCGCCTTTTTGAACATGTCGCGAATCATGCCTTCGACCAGGCCCATGATTTCCTCTTCCCCCAGAAACGAGGTCTCCAGGTCGACCTGGGTGAATTCGGGCTGGCGGTCGGCGCGCAAGTCCTCGTCGCGGAAGCACTTGGTGATCTGGAAGTAGCGGTCGACCCCGGCCACCATCAACAGTT
The DNA here is from genome assembly GCA_963726485.1 of uncultured beta proteobacterium. Classification (GTDB taxonomy): domain Bacteria; phylum Pseudomonadota; class Gammaproteobacteria; order Burkholderiales; family Thiobacillaceae; genus Thiobacillus. Next base: position 33,492 of record CAVSCL010000020.1, read on the forward strand.
GCTTGAACAATTGCGGCGACTGTGGCAGCGCGTAGAACATGCCGTCATGCACCCGCGACGGCACCAGATAATCGCGCGCGCCTTCGGGTGTGGAGCGCGTCAGCATGGGGGTTTCCACTTCCATGAAGCCATGGCTGTCGAGGTAATCGCGCATCAGCTTGGATACGCGATAACGCAGGCGCAGGTTCTTCTGCATCGGTTCACGGCGCAGGTCGAGATAGCGGTAGGTCAGGCGGATGTTCTCGTTGATGTTGTCGTCGTCGATCTGGAACGGCGGGGTGAGCGAGGCGTTCAGCACTTCCAGCTTTTTCGTCAGAACTTCGATCATGCCGGTGGATAGACTGGGATTTTCGGTGCCGGCAGGTCGCGCGCGCACACGGCCCTCGATTTTCAGCACGAATTCGGAACGCACTTCCTCAGCCAGCTTGAAGGCTTCGGGCGTATCGGGGTCGATCACCACCTGCACCAGGCCTTCGCGGTCGCGCAGGTCGATAAAGATCACGCCGCCGTGATCGCGCCGGCGGTGAGCCCATCCGCACAGAGTCACGGTCTGGTCGAGGTGCGCGCCGTTCACGGCGCCGCAGTAATGAGTACGCATAATCAGCCTTTTTGGATGCTACTGGATGGAACTGCGGCTGGACTCACCCGAGGCCACGCCCATCGAGACAATGTATTTGAGCGCGCGTTCGACCGATATATCCAGTTCGATGGCCTCGCTCTTTTTTACGAAAAAATAAAACCCGTTCACCGGGCTGGGCGTGGTGGGGATGAACACCGCCACATGCTCGTCCGGCAATAGATTTTTCACGGCTTCCGGCACATTGGTCTGAAACGCCAGCGACCACGCCTCGGGGTGCGGATAACGCACCAGCAACACCTTGCGAAAAGCATGGCCGCTGCCCGACAGCAAGGTGTCGGACACTTGTTTGACGCTGCCGTAAATCGTCTTGACCACCGGGATGCGCGTCAGTTGCCGCTCCCAGAAGTCGATGATTTTCTGGCCGAAGAAATTGGCGCCGAACACGCCGGTAGCCAGAATGATCATGGCGGTGAGAATCACCCCCAGGCCGGGAACGCGAAAACCCAGCACCGCTTCGGGCCGCCAGTGCGCGGGCAATACCAGCAGGCTTTGATCCATGGTGCCGATCAACAAATTCAGCACCCACAAGGTGATACCCAGCGGCACCCAGATCAGCAGGCCGGTTACGAAATAGCGTTTCATCAAAAACAAGCGGGCGGTTTGCACCGCCCGCGTCCCTGGTCAGGCACCTTGCTCAGTGGCACGCAGGACAAGCCCCTGTTCCACAAGCGTGCGAAGGCGCCGCTTCCTTCGTCTCGGCAGGTTCCTTGTTCTCGGCAGGCTTGGCGCCGCCCTTGAAGTCAGAGGCGTACCAGCCGCTGCCTTTCAAATGAAAGCCCGCGGCGGTCAGCTGTTTGGCATAGCCGTCCCTGCCACACGACGGGCACGCGGTCAGCGGCGCATCGGACACCTTTTGCATTTCGTCCTGCCCGAATCCGCAGGACGCACATTTATAAGCGTAGATCGGCATAAACCCCTCCGATAATCAATCAGTTATGGAATTATACCGAATCTGGAGGCAAGCGCCCCGGTTTTCAAGTCTGACGAATGAAGCGCACCCCAGAATCAGAACGGAATGTCGTCTTCCATGTCGTCAAAACCGCTGCCGCCGGACGGCTTGGCGGGCGCATTGCCGGTGGATTGAACGGGCGGGATGCGGCGCGCGGCGCTTCCATGCTGGCGTCGCCACCGCTGGCGCGACCGCCCAGCATTTTCATCTCGTTGGCGACGATCTCGGTGGTGTAACGGTCGTTACCGTCCTTGTCCTGCCACTTGCGCGTCTGCAGCTTGCCCTCGATATAGACCGAGCTGCCTTTCTTCAAGTATTCGCCCGCAATTTCCGCCAGCCGCCCAAACATGGAGACGCGATGCCACTCGGTGCGCTCCTGCTTCTCACCCTGTTTATCTTTCCAGTTTTCGGTGGTGGCCAGTGTCAGATTGGCGATTGCGTCGCCGCTGGGCATGTAGCGTATTTCCGGATCCTTGCCCAGATTGCCGATCAGCATGACTTTGTTAATGGATGCCATAAACCCCCCGTAAATATCCTGAATGCGTAAGCCGAATTCTACCGCGAACCGGAAGCGCGCCGACTTCTAGCTTTGTGGCTGCAGAATCGCCTTCGCCCCTGCTTCGTCCCAGCCCGCGAGCTTCACTTTCAGCATGGCTACGCCCTCCTCCGCGAGCACGGCTGCTTCGACCACGCCCGCCACACCAATCAGTTGCGATTTCAACAGCGCCGCCTGGTCGCCATCCATGACCCCCACACGGAACATGCGGGTCTTGATCGCGAGCGGCGCGGTCATGGACAGACTGGCGATCAGCCAGGCGCCCATCAGCACCACGCAGAATTCGAACACGGCGGGAAAACCGTGATGCTGCGCCAGCCATCCGCCGATGGCGCCGCCGGTGAAAAGACCCAGCGCCTGTGAGGTGTTGTATACGCCCATCGCGGTACCTTTGGCCGAAACCGGTGCGAGTTTGGAAATGAGTGAAGGCAGGCTGGCTTCGAGCAGGTTGAAGGCGACGAAATAGAAAAACAAGGCCCAGACGATGCCCCAGAAGTGGCCGATACCGAGTGCCAAACCGATCTGGGCGGCCAGCATCAGGGTCACTGCGCCGACGAACACCGGTTTCATCTTGCCGCGCTTTTCGCCATAGATGATGGCCGGTACCATCAATACAAACGAACCCAGCAGCACCGGCAGATACACTGCCCAGTGCTGGTCTGCGGCCAGTCCGCTGTTTTTGAGCGCCACCGGAACGACAACGAACATCGCCATCTGCGCGGCGTGCAGCGCGAAGATTCCGAAGTCCAGCCGCAGCAGTTGCGGGTCGCGCAGCACGTCCTTCAAACGCGCGGGGTTGGCCTCGGCATCGGCGTGGAAGTGAGTGTCGGTGGGGTCGGGAATCCAGTATTTGACGACGAAAATCGCGGCCAGCGCGAGGATGCCGGTCAAGGCAAATATCCCCGGCACACCGATGACGCGATTCAGTGCGGGGCCTGCCACCAGCGATACGGCGAAGGAGACGCCGATGGTGGAGCCGATGGTCGCCATGGCTTTGGTGCGGTGCTCCTCGCGCGTGAGGTCGGCCAGCATGGCGGTGACGGCGGCGGAAATGGCGCCTGCGCCCTGCATGGCGCGGCCGGCTATGGTCCAGTAAATATCGGTCGCAAAGGCCGCGAGGAAACTGCCGGCGGCGAATACCAGCAGTCCAAAGATGATGACTTTCTTGCGCCCGATGTGGTCGGAAGCCATGCCGAAGGGAATCATCAGCGCGGCCTGCGTGAGGCCATACATGCCCAGCGTCAGGCCAACCAGGGTGTGATTGTCGCCGCCCGGGAGATGCCCGGCATACAGCGCAAACACCGGCAGGATCAGGAACATCCCCAGCATCCGCAGGCCAAAAATGGCCGCCAGACCGGAGGTGGCGCGCTTCTCGGCGCGGGTCATGTTTTCGGACAGTTCGATTTGGGACACAGCAGGAATTGCGGCGAATTCTTGAAGTCCGCTATATTAGCAGGTTGTCACACAGACCCCCGCGCCCCATGGAATTCATCCGCATACGCGGTGCCCGCACCCACAACCTCAAGAACATCAATCTCGACCTGCCGCGCAACAAGCTGGTGGTGATTACCGGCTTGTCGGGCTCGGGCAAGTCTTCGCTCGCTTTCGACACCCTGTATGCCGAAGGCCAGCGCCGCTATGTCGAGTCGCTTTCGGCCTATGCGCGGCAGTTCCTGCAGCTGATGGAAAAGCCCGACGTGGATCTGATCGAGGGGCTGTCCCCGGCCATTTCCATCGAGCAGAAAGCCACCTCGCACAATCCACGCTCGACCGTCGGCACGGTGACCGAAATCCACGATTACCTGCGCCTGCTCTACGCCCGCGTCGGCGACCCGCAATGCCCGGAGCATCACATCACGCTCACCGCGCAAACCGTGTCGCAAATGGTCGATGCGGTGCTGGCTCTGCCGGAAGATACCAGGCTGATGATCCTCGCGCCCTTGATTGTGGGGCGCAAGGGCGAGAACCTGGAACTGTTTGACGAACTGAAGGCGCAGGGCTTCGTCCGCGTCAGAGTCGATGGCAAGGTGTGCGAAATCGACGCCGTGCCCAGGCTCGACAAGAACAGGAAACACACCATCGAAGTCGTGGTAGACCGGCTGAAAGTGCGCCCGGATGTGAAGCAGCGCCTGGCCGAATCCTTCGAGACCGCGCTGCGTCACGCTGACGGCCGGGCGCTGGCGGTGGAAATGGATTCGGGGCAGGAACATCTGTTCTCGGCCAAATTCGCCTGCCCGGTGTGCAGCTATTCGCTGCCGGAACTGGAGCCGCGCCTGTTCTCGTTCAACAATCCCATGGGCGCGTGCCCCGAGTGCGACGGCCTGGGCCACATCACCTTTTTCGATCCGGCGCGCGTCGTCGCCTTCCCGCATTTGTCGCTGGCAAGCGGCGCGATCAAAGGCTGGGACAAGCGCAACCAGTTCTTCTTCATGATGTTGCAGAGCCTGGCGATGCACTACGGCTTTGACCTCGACACGCCCTACGAAGCACTGCCCGAGCGCATCCAGGACATTCTGCTCAACGGCAGCGGCAAGCAGGCCATCGGCTTCCAGTACCTTGCCCCGCGCGGTGGCTTCACCACGCGGCAACACCCATTCGAAGGCGTGCTCGCCAACATGGAGCGGCGTTATAAGGAATCCGATTCGATGGCGGTGCGCGAGGAATTGTCGAAATACCAGAACAACAAACCCTGCCCCGCGTGCGGCGGCACGCGGCTGCGCGAAGAGGCCCGTCATGTGATGGTGGGCGGCCTGCCCATTTATGAAGTCAGCGCCATGCCGCTCAAGCAGACCCTGGCGTTTTTCAGCCAGCTCAGCGTGGAAGGCCACCGCGCCAAAGTCGCCGACAAGATCGTGCAGGAAGTCATCGCCCGCGTCGGTTTCTTGAATAACGTCGGTCTGGATTATCTTTCGCTCGACCGCAACGCCGACACGCTCTCCGGCGGCGAGTCGCAACGCATCCGCCTCGCTTCACAAATCGGCTCCGGCCTCACCGGCGTGATGTACGTGCTGGACGAGCCGTCGATCGGTCTGCACCAGCGAGACAACGACCGGCTTCTGTCCACACTCAAACACCTGCGCGACATCGGCAACTCGGTACTGGTGGTGGAGCACGACGAGGACGCGATCCGCGCCGCCGACTATGTGGTGGACATGGGCCCCGGCGCGGGGGTGCACGGCGGCGAAGTCGTGGCCGAGGGCACGCCCGAGGAAATCCGCCTCGCCGAACACTCGCTCACCGGGCAATACCTTTCCGGGCGGCGCAGCATCGCCATGCCGGAAAAGCGCCGCCAGCCTGACCCGAAGCGCATGTTGCAGTTAACGAATGCGACCGGCAACAACCTGAAAAACGTCACGCTCAATCTGCCCGTGGGGCTGTTCGTCTGCGTCACCGGCGTATCGGGTTCCGGCAAATCCACGCTCATCAACGACACACTTTATAGCGCCGTGGCGCGGCATCTCTACGGCTCTTCCGCCGAGCCCGCGCCGCACGGCGAAATCCACGGCCTGGAGTTTTTCGACAAGGTCATCAGCGTCGACCAGTCGCCCATCGGCCGCACCCCGCGCTCCAACCCCGCCACCTACACCGGCCTGTTCACGCCCATCCGCGAACTTTTCTCCGGTGTGCCCGAAGCCCGCGCGCGCGGCTACGGCCCCGGCCGCTTCAGCTTCAACGTCAAGGGTGGCCGCTGCGAAGCCTGCCAGGGCGACGGCGTGATCAAGGTCGAGATGCATTTCCTGCCCGACATCTACGTCCCCTGCGACGTCTGCCACGGCGCGCGCTACAACCGCGAAACCCTGGAAATTCAATATAAGGGCAAGACCATCCGCGACGTGCTGGAGATGACCGTCGAACACGCGCACGAATTTTTTGCCGCCGTGCCGGTGGTAAGGAAAAAACTTCAGACCCTGCTCGACGTCGGCCT
>CAVSCL010000021.1:0-157269 GCA_963726485.1 uncultured beta proteobacterium
TCTCGCTCAGGATCACGCAGATCGCGGCGTCCGGATCCACGGCCTTGTCGATCACGGTGAGTCGCCCGTCAGGAGCGCCGGCCGAAGCGCGCCTCGGTCACCGCGATGACCTCCTCGAGCCGGTGGCGCACGGTGTGTTCCTTGAGCGCCCGGCGCAGGGCATTGTCGCCGATGGCCCGCGCCTCGTCAGGGTGCGCGAGGTAGTGGTCGAGCTGGCGACGCAGCTCGGCGAGGCTGCGATAGGTCACCACCTCGTCACCGGGCGTGAACAGCCCCGGCAGCTCTTCCTTGTGCTCCACGATCTGGCAGGCGCCGCTCGCCGCGAGCTCGAAGACCCGGTTGTTGACCCCGACGATGTCGTTCATGGGATGGTGGTGATTGAGCGATACCGTCGACCCCGAATACACCGCGAGCTTGTCGCGACCCCATACCGGGCCGCCCGCGGCCAGCGCCCGCACTTCCGGCGACTCGGCGCGGTCCCAGCCCCGGCCCCAGAGCCGCAGGGGGTAGCGCGAGAGCTCGCGGATCAGGCGCTCGCGATAGGGGTAGCAGCTCCCCACGAAGCTCACCGGCGATCCGAAGCGCGCCGCTTCGTCGGCGGTCAGCGTCACCGGGTGGTGGTAGTCCGGAACCGCATGGTGCGGCAGGTAATAGAGGTTCCTGAGGCCCACCCCCTCGAGCGCGCGAAGCGCGTAGCGCTCCTTGGTGAAGAAGATGTCGTAGGGCTCGATCCGCTCGAACGGGATCATCCAGAGCGGATTGTCGGGGAAGAGGTTCAGGAAGAGCGCGTCCGTGGTGGCCTTGACGCGCCGGATGAGGCCGGGGGTGATCGGCCCGCCCTTGAAGACGAGCACCAGGCTCGGCCGCCACTGGCGGCACAGCGCCTCGAGCTGCCGGAGGATCCAGGCCTCGTAGCCCGCCTTGGTGCTGCGGTTCTTGTACAGGACATTGTCGCGGCGGTAGGCGAAGGTGCGCACCTCGTGGCCCATCGCCAGGAGCTCGTCGCGGAAGTCCATCCCCATGAGCTCGGGCCGCACGAAGGGCACGACGATCAGCCAGCGCATGCCGCAGAGCCTAGCAAGCAGCGCTGCCGGCCCCCGGACGCGCGGCGGGCCGTCCCGAGGTACACTAGCCGCCATGCTGAAAACCCGTGATCTCCGCATCGAGTTCTTCCGGCCCCTGCTGTCTCCCGCCATCCTGCTCGAGGAGCTGCCGCCCACCGAGGCGGCTCGGCCACGGTCGGCCGAGGCCGCGACGAGGTCGCGCGGATCCTGCGCGGCGAGGACGACCGGCTCGTGGTCGTCGTGGGGCCGTGCTCCGTCCACGACCCCGCGGCCGGCCTCGACTACGCGCCGGCGGCTCAAGGCGGCGCGGGACGCTCGCCCCCGACCTCTGCGTCGTGATGCGCGTCTACTTCGAGAAGCCGCGCACGACGGTGGGCTGGAAGGGGCTCATCAACGACCCGCACCTCGACGGCAGCTTCGCCATCAACGAGGGCCTCCGCCGCGCGCGGCGCCTGCTCATCGACCTCGAACGAGCTGGGGCTGCCCGCCGGGTGCGAGTTCCTCGACCCGATCTCGCCCCAGTTCACCTCGGACCTGGTGTCCTGGGGGGCCATCGGCGCGCGCACGACGGAGAGCCAGGTGCACCGCGAGCTGGCCTCGGGGCTGTCGATGCCGGTCGGCTTCAAGAACGGCACCGACGGCGGCGTGCAGGTCGCCATCGACGCCGTGCGGGCCGGCCGCCCACCCCCACAGCTTCCTCGGCGTGACCGAGCAGGGACTGTCCGCCATCGTGGCGACCCGGGGCAATCCGCGACTGCCACGTGATCCTGCGCGGCGGCCAGAGCGGGCCCAACTACGACGCGTCGAGCGTCCAGAAGGTGGCGCCAGGCGCTGCGCGACGCCGGGCTCGCGCCGCGGCTCATGATCGACACGAGCCACGGCAACAGCGAGCAAGGACTCATCGGCGCCAGCCGAGCGTGGCCCAGCGACATCGCCGAGCAGGTCGCGCAGGGCGAGCCCGCGATCTTCGGCGTGATGATGGAGAGCTTCCTCGTCGAGGGCCGCCAGGACCTGCGCGACCCGCGCCGCGCTCGTGTACGGCCGGAGCATCACCGACGCCTGCATCGGCTGGGACGCGACGGTGCCGGTGCTCCGCGGCCTGGCCGACGCGGTGCGCGCGCGCCGGCGGCTCGCGAGCTGACGACACCGTCCCCAGGACTCCGAGGACGACGTGGCGCGCCGCCGGCTCAGATCGTGCCGGCGGCCTTGAGGCGCTCGAGGTCGAGGGGACCGAGGGACAGCCACTCCTTGAAGACCTCGGCATTGTGCTGGCCGAGGAGCGGCGCGGGCTCGATCTCCGTCGGTGAATCGGAGAGCTGCACGGGATTGCCGGGCATCGTGAAGTCGCCCCACCCCGGGTGCGCGATCGTCTTGATCATCCCGCGGGCCTTGAGGTGCGGGTCGGCGAGGATCTCCGTCGGCGTGAGGACGGCGCCCGCGGGCACGCCTGCCGAGCCCAGCGCGGCCATCACCTCGTGCTTCGTCTTGGTCAGCGTCCACTTCTCGACGAGGGCATTCACCTCGTCCTTGTGGGCAAACCGCCACTTGGGGTCGGACCACTCGGGATTGCCGATGAGGTCGGCGCGGCCGATCACGCCGAGGAGCGCGTCCCACATGTGGCGGCGGACGGGCTGGGGGTAGATGTAGGCGTAGTCGTCGGGGCCGCCCGGCTTGCACCGGTAGATGCCCGAGGGCGCGGTGTTCGGGATCTCGTTGCCGCGGCGCGGGTCGAAGTCGCCGCCCGCATAGGCCAGCCGCATGGCGATGCGGCAGAGGTTCACGACCGCGTCCTGCATGGAGAGCTCGACGCGCTGACCTCGGCCGGTGGCCTGCCGCTGCCACAGCGCCGCCATGACGCCGAAGGCGGCGTGCACGCCCGTGCCGGAGTCGCCGATGGTCGGGCCCGGCTTGAGCGGCGGCGAGCCGGGAAAGCCGGTGAGCGCCATGGCGCCGCCCGTCGCCTGGGCGATCATGTCGAAGCTCTTGTACTGGCTGTACGGACCGTAGGTGCCGAAGCCCTTGATCGAGAGATAGATCAGCCGGGGATTGATCGCGGAGAGCGCGTCGTAGCCGAAGCCGTTCTTCTCGAGCGCGCCGGGCGCCTGGTTCTCCGCGAGGACGTCGGCGTGCTTCACCATCTCGAGGAACATGGCCTTGCCCTCGGGATGCTTCAAGTTGAGCGTGACGGCCTTCTTGTTCGAGTTGAGCGTGAGGAAGTAGCTGCTGTCGACGCCCGGCTTCTCGGTTCGCCCGTAGCGGCCGGGGTCACCCTTGCCGGGCTCCTCCACCTTGATGACCTCGGCGCCGAGCCACGCGAGCAACTGGGTGCACGACGTTCCCGCCTCGAACTGGGTGAGATCCAGGACCCGAATGCCTTGGAGCGCCATGCTCATCGCCGTTCCTCCCGGTGAAGTGATCCGCGGATTCGTCCCTCGCGCTTCGGCCGTGCCGCCGGACCCCGGCGGCCCCCGCATGATACCCGGAGCCGCGGGACCCTGGCAACGCGGTCGGCGGTGGCCAGATCTCTGCGGTGAGCGTAGAATCCCCGCGACTTCCCATGCATCGCTCAACCCGCCGTCCCAGACCAAAGGAGGTTCACCTCGGACAAGTTCCACGAGATCACCAAGTACTACTCGATCACGCGCCACTCGTACCCGCCCGGTCTCTGGATGATGGCGAGCGCCAAGTACGACGCGCTGCCCGACGACATGAAGAGGTGATCGACGAGTCCATGCAGACCGCCTGCGCCCAGCACCGGCAGGACGAGGTGACGAGGAGGCCGAAGCCTTCGCGCTGATGAAGGCCAAGGGCGTGCAGATCAACGAGGTGAAGGACATCCGCGAGTTCCAGGACCGCGCGGAGCCGGTGTGGAAGTTCCTCGACCGCCATCCCGGCCAGGGTCCGCGCGGGCTATAGCCGCGAGCTCGCGGTGGCGATCGTCTCCGCGGCCTCCGCCATGGGCATCCAAGCTCCTGTGATCGCGGGTGGCGTCGCGCTCGGCCAGTTCAGCCGGCGCGGGTGGCGCCGAGCGCCTTTCGGAGAAAGAGGCGCTGATGCCCCGGCGGATAGTCCTCGAGGGTCGCGAAGAGCACATAGCCATGGCGCTCGTAGAACGGCCGGGCCTGATAGCTGAAGGTGTCGAGGTGGGCCTGGGTGCAGCCGCGCGCGATTGCGGCCGTCTCGATCGCGCGGAGCAGCGACGACCCGAGCCCCCGGCGCCGCTCGGCCGCCGAGATCCAGAAGAGCGCGACGTGGAGCCACGTCCAGTTCACGTGGCCGTGGACCCCGCCGATCAGGACTCCGCTGCGGTCGCGCGCGAAGACGGCCAGCGGCTGAAACCCCGCGCGATGGGTGAAGGGCAGGGCGTGCTCGGTGAGCCCCTGGCCGAGCGCCTCGACGTCCCGCGGGTCGGGCGCCGTCTCGACGGTGAGGGTGAGATCCTCGCGCGGCGCCGTCACGTCGGGAGCTGGAAGGTCTTGACGTAGATGCCGGGCGAGCCCGGAGCATGCCGCATGTGCGGCCGGATCCGGGCCGTCTCCGGCGCGACGTCGCGCTGGGCGAGCCACGCCGCGCTCTCGGACACGCCGGGGTGCTCGAACTCATAGAGCGTGAGATAGGTCGGCGACCCGACGACGGCGCGGTAGCGGCGGCCGCGGATGACTCCGGGCACCGTCTCGTAGTTCGGCACGTAGATCGTGTTGTACCAGGCGTTGAAGTCCGCGTCGATCTCCGGGGGCACGTCCATGCGCCCGATCTGGAGCGAGGGCGCCATCCGGCGATGCGCGGCGTCGGGCCCGAGCGCCTTCGGATGGATCATCGTGTAGACGTTCCGGATGAAGGTCGTGCCGATGACGTTGGGCGAGCAGCGCCTGGTCCACGGGGTCGGATTGTCCTGCACGCGCTTGTACGCGGCGCTCTCGAGCACCGCGGGGCTCTCGAGCTCGTAGCAGGCCAGGTGCTTCGGGCCGTTCTTCACCGCCTCGTAGCGGGCCGCGTCGAGAAAGCCCGGCACGGCGAGCCGCTCGGCCAGGTGCTCCTCGTTGTACCAGCGATTGAAGTCATCCTCCTTGTCCGCGGGGACGTCCGCCCACACCATCAGGAGACCGGTGCCCTTCTTCGCGGCCATGGTGTCGTTCCTCCTCACGGGTTGGACGGTTGCGGATCGAGGGCGGGCCGCCGTCAAGCGGCGTGGCGCTGCGCCCAGTCGACCACCTGGGCGTGCGTCGCGAACCAGACGCCGGCCTTCGCCCGCGCGTGGCGGATGATCTCCTCGAGGATCCAGATGCGCGAGCGATAGCCGATGACGTGCGGGTGCATCGTGAGCTGGAAGATGCCGCCCTCGTCGTGCGCGGCGTCGAGCTCGCGGCGGAAGACGTCGAGGACGTCCTGCGGCGGCGTATAGGGCCGGAGCGACTGGAAGCGGTGCATCATGAAGTACACGGCGTCGTCGCGCACCCACTCGACGGGCAGCTCGATCACGCCCGTCGGCTCGCCGTCGAGCAGGAGCTCGTAGCAGTCCTCGTCGGCCATGAGCGACGAGTCGTAGGTGAGCCCCATCTCCTTCTCGATGCGGAGGGTGTGGGGGCTGAAATCCCAGGACGGCGTCCGCAGGCCCACGGGGCGCACCCCGGCGATCCGCTCGAGCGTGTCCGCCGACCGCATCATCAGGTCGCGCTCGGCGTCGTAGGGGAGCACCGAATTGAGCTCGTGGATCCAGCCGTGGATGCCGATCTCGTGGCCCTCGGCCACGACGCGGCGCTGCTCGTCGGGGTAGAGGAGCGCGGAGACGGCGGGGACGTAGAAGGTGGCGGGGACCGCGTATCGAGCGAGCAGGTTCAGGATGCGGGGCACCCCGACGCGGTTGCCGTACTGCCCCCAGGAGAGCCGGCCGATCGACTTGCCGCCGTCGCGCAGCTCGTTCGTGTCGTGGTCGGAGTCGAACGAGAGCGCGACCGCGCACCGCGCATCACCCGGCCACCGCGCGGGCCGGAGGGTGCGGCCGGCGCGGACGTGCTCGACGACCTTGCGCCAGTGCGCTTCGGGCCACTGCCAGGGCTCGATCGGGGGCGGTGCGTCCGCCATGTCCTGAACGTTCGGAGGACCTCGGGGGTCCTCCCGCCCCTACCGCAGCCGGAGCTTGCCGCCGCCGGGGAGGCCGCCCGGCCCGCCGGGGCCCCCGGGGCCGCCGAGCAGGCCCGGCATGCGGTCGGGCGTGATGATCGCGGATGCCGCCTCGCGGCGAAGATCCTCGAGCTCGCGCCGGGTGCGCTCGACTGCGTCGGCCGCACCCGAGGCAAAGAGCTCGACGGCATCGGCGAGCGACGTCGCATCGAGCTCGAAGACGAGCGGCAGGAGGCCGGCCTGCGTCAGGAGCTGCGTCTCGCCGGTGTACAGCACCTTGCGGGAATTGTCAGATTCCACGTGCGCGGTGTGCGGGAACATGTTGGCAACGCCGGCAGCGGCTAACCGATAACCTTTGACGTGACACAGGACCTCGGCGTCACGCGCCAGGGTGGCGGGGTCGCACGATACATAGACGATACGCCGGGGGCCGCCGAGATCAGGCAGGGACTTGGCCAGTTCTATCGCGCCGGTGCGCGGCGGGTCGATCAGAAGTTTGTCGAAGCAGCCTAATGCAGCGAATTTTTCCGGGCTTGTCTCGAACAGGTTATCGACCGCGAATTCGACGTTCGCGAGCCGATTCCGAATGGCGTTTTCACGCGCCCGCGCCACCAGTTCCGGGCTGGCTTCAATGCCCAGCACGTGTGCGCCCGAGCGGGCGATCGGCAGGGTGAAGTTGCCCAGGCCGCAGAACAGGTCGGCGATGCGCTCGCCCGCTTGCGGCTGCAGCAGACGCATGGCGCGGCTCACCAGACTGCGGTTGATGGAGGTGTTGACCTGGGTGAACTCGGTGGGACGGAAGGGCATGACCAGATCGAATTCAGGCAGGCTGTAGCTTAGCTCGGGCGCGACCAGCGGCCAGAAGGGGCGGACGGTATCCGGGCCTTTGCGCTGTTCCCAAATCTGCACACCATGCCGTTCGGCGAATGCGCGCACCTGGATCGCATCGGCTTCGTCCCACGGTTCGAGCAGGCGAAATACCAGCACCGTGATCTGCTCGCCGACGGCGATTTCAATCTGCGGCGTTTTGGCGGCATTGGACAAGCGGACGATCAATTCGCGCAAGGGTTGAATCAGCGCGGAGACTTCGGGCGTGAGGATTTCGCAGCTCGCCATGTCGGTGATGAAGCTGGAGCGTTTCTCATGAAAGCCCACCAGCACCCCGCCTTTCTTGTCGACCAGGCGCGAGGACATGCGCGCGCGATGGCGGTAGCCCCAGGCGGGGCCATGCAGCGCGGGCAGGATGATATCCGGCGTGACCTTGCCGATGCGGGCGAGGTTTTCTTCCAGCACGCGCTGCTTGGCCGCGACTTGCGCGCTGGCTTCCAGATGTTGCATGGAGCAGCCGCCGCAGCGGCCAAAATACCGGCAACGCGGCGTGGTGCGCTGCGGGCTGGAACGCAGGATGGTGAGTGCATTGGCCGAGTTGTATTTGGCATGTTTGCGGTAAACGGCGATTTCGGCGCGTTCGCCCGGCAGCGCGCCATCGACAAAGGTCACTTTGCCTTCGATGCGCGCAACGCCGTGGCCCTCGTAATCGAGGGATTCAATTTCAACGACCGGGTTCATTGCCAGGCCGCCAGGAATTCCTGCCAATGAGGTCCAGGACTGGATTCAACCGTGCTGACGTGCCAGTTCAATCTCGGCAGCGTAAGCCGCTTCATTGAGCACCCCGCGCATTTTCTGAAAGCGCAGATACACCAGCCAGGTATTCATGACATCGGTTTCGCAATAGTTGCGGATGGCCTCGGTCTGGCCCTGCTGGAAGGCATCAAACACTTTCGAACCATCCATGCCGAGTTTTCCGGGAAAGCCGCACAGCCTGGCCATCTGGTCGAGCGGGGCGTTGGCGCGCGGCTGGTACATGGCGAGCACGTCCATCAGATCAAGATGGCGGGTGTGGTAGCGGCCAAGATAATTGTTCCACTTGAATTCCTTGTCGTCATCGCCCCAGTCCCAGTAGCGGGGTGCCGCTACACCATTGATCAGTCCCCGGTAATGCAGCACCGGCAGATCGAAGCCGCCGCCGTTCCAGGAAACGAGTTGCGGCGTGTAGCGTTCGATGCCGTCGTAAAAGCGCTGTATCAGTTCGGCTTCGGAACTGCCTGGCTCACCGAGCGACCAGACCCTGATCTGCTCCCCCGTGCGCAGCACGCAGGAAATGGCAACCACCCGGTGCAGGTGCAGCGGCATGAAATCACTGCCGGTGGCCTGGCGGCGCGCAAGCAGCGCCATTTCGGCAATCTCGGCGCGGGGCAGGGTATCGTGGCCCAGATCATTGAGGCGGGCGAAGCCGTCGATGTCCGGGATCGTTTCGATATCGAAAACCAGGGTGGTCTGCATGGGAGGGCGCAAGGGGAAAGCGCTATTTTATTGATCCGGCACGAATTAAACGAGAAAGATTTTTCAATTGACCGGATCGCTGCCGCCCACTTGCCTTGCATCGTCGAAAATGGCCGGTGCATCCAGGCGCCCATGTACGCGATGGCGTCATTGCGCGAATTGGCCGCTGGCCGTGGCGGGACGCCACCCGGAATAAACCATGCCGTCTCAGAGGCTGTTTCAGCTCAGCGCCGGTTCCAGTTGCTCGCCCGCGATCACGGCATCCAGATAAGCCGTCGAAATATCGGACAGGGCAATACCCAGTGTCCGTGAATGTGCCAGCAGTTCATCGGCGTCATTCTGCTCGCAGGCATGGACGAGCCTGAGCAGGGTGTTTCCTTCCGTGAACTGTCCCGAAAGCGCCTGCGCGCTGGCCGCTCCCAGGCCCAGTCTGCGGATGAGCATGTCGGCGGGAAGATCGAGCGCAAGGCAGGCCGTCGATAACATGCCGATTTCAAATGCCACGGCGGCATTCTCGGACGACGCATGGAGACGGATGATTTTTCCCATGAACAATGCGCGGCTGAAGGCGGTCTTGGCGTACAGGCGGCTGCTCACGGTCGGTTGCGTTCCGGCCAGCCCCAGCAGGATGGCAACGCGCTGGGCGTGCCGGCGTCCCAGCATGATGAAGGCGTGAGCGGCCGATTCGACCGGGCGAGTGAGTCCTCCCGCGGCGGAGTTCACGATTTTCAGCAGTCGCGGCTCCATGTCCGGGTTGAGCCTGAAAAACTGGGTGAGCGCTTCGAGCGGCTGGCGCATGGCGATCGCCAGCAATTCAAGCCGCCGTTCCAGGGCGCGGCTTATTTGTCCGGTCTGGGATTCGCCGGTAAAGAAGCTGCCCTTGAACCAGGTTCCGTTGGGCCATAACGGCAGCGTATCGGCATGGCTGACATCCTCGACGATGACCTGACCCGTTGGGCGCACAGCAGGGAACGGGGCGTTCGCGGAAAACCATAGAAACGGCCAGGCGGGAATTTCCGCGTTGGCGGGCTCGACCGACTGATCCACATCGAGACAAATCTGAAATCCTGCCTGATGCAGCGCGTGAGCGCGATCGAGCACAGGCTCGGACAGCGAGGACGTGAGCCAGACCAGTTTCGGGTGGTTGAGCTGCTCGGGAATATCGCTCAGCAGCACTTCGGGCCTGACGTGCACCAGCAGCGGAATCTCTCCGGTCAAGCCATCCTGAATCAGGGAATAGAGCCCGGTCAGCAACATGTCCTCATTCATTTTCGCGAGTGAACTGTTGCCGCCGGACGCGCATAATCCACCCTTGAGCACCAGTTCTCGTGCGGCCAGATTGCCGTTTGCATCGAACAGGGGTTCGAATGACAGAAAACGCGCCCGCAGTTCTTCTTCGCGAATGGGCTCCTCGTTGTCATCCATATCCAGCACCTCGATCACAATTTCGGGCTGGGCCTGCTGCCGGGTATTGATACCGCCGCCGCTTATGTATGATGATTTGACTGAGTCTGGATTGGGCATGAAGAAATGAGGCGCTGAATATTGGATTTGCCAAATATTCTAACGCCGAGAATCTTTCTTGCGTGGAATGGTCAACGAGTTTTCTGTTGGATCAACAAGGAGAGCGCAATGCACAGATTTTGGGTTTCGAGCTGGGTCATGGCTGGACTCCTGGTTTTTTCTGCCACCGGCCAGGCTGCGCCGCGGGACGAAGTCGTCACGACCGTATCCGATCAGAAGGAAGTGGCGGTTACCATCTACAACGACAATCTGGCCCTGGTGAAGGATGCCCGCAAGCTCAGGCTGGAGAGTGGTTTCAACAAGCTCGCGTGGCGCGAGGTATCGGCGCAGATGCGGCCGGAGACGGCGCAACTGCGCAACCTTTCGAACCCCGGCGGATTCCTCCTGCAGGAGCAAAATTTTGATTTTGACCTGCTCACCCCGCAAAAACTGCTGGAGAAATATCTCGGCAGGGAAGTTACAGTCATCCGCACCAACCCGGCCACCGGGGTCGAGACCCGGGAAACGGCGACGGTGCTGGCCACCCAGGGCGGGGCGGTGCTCAAGTTTGCCGACCGCATCGAAACCGGCATCGCCGGGCGCCTGGCCTTTACCGGCGTGCCGGACAATCTGCGCGACAAGCCGACCCTGGTTATTTCGCTGATCAATCCGTCAGCAGGTGAACAG
Source organism: uncultured beta proteobacterium (assembly GCA_963726485.1). GTDB lineage: Bacteria > Pseudomonadota > Gammaproteobacteria > Burkholderiales > Thiobacillaceae > Thiobacillus. Next base: position 10,719 of record CAVSCL010000021.1, read on the forward strand.
AATCTGGAACTTTCCTATCTGACCGGAGGCCTTTCGTGGCGTGCCGATTATGTGGCCGAGCTGAATGAACGCGACGACCGCATCGATCTCGACGGCTGGGTCACGCTCACCAACCAGAGCGGCGCCGCCTATCCGAACGCCAGGCTGCAACTGGTCGCCGGAGACGTCAACCGGGCGCGCGAAGCCCAGCCCGTGCCGCGCGCCATGACGGCGATGGCGGCAAAAATGGCGGATGCGGCAGAGATGAAGGAAGAATCGCTGTTCGAATACCACCTCTACACCCTGCAGCGCCCCACGACCCTGGCCGAAAATCAGACCAAGCAGGTGGCCTTGATGGCAGCGACCAGCGTCCCGGTAGACAAGGAATTTCTGCTCGAAGGCGTGAATTACTACTACTCGGGGCAATATGAAAATCTGGGCCAGAAGCTCAAGGTCGGCGTGTTCGTCGAATTCCAGAACAAGGGCGAGGGGCTCGGCATCCCGCTGCCCAAGGGCGTGATTCGGGTTTACAAGAAAGATGCCCAGGGCAATGCCCAGTTTGTCGGTGAGGATCGCATCGATCACACGCCCAAGAACGAAACTATCCGGCTCAAGCTGGGTGAAGCGTTTGACATCACCGCAGACAAGAAACAAACCGACTTCCAGAAGCTGGCGGGAACGGGGCGCTATAACTATGTGTTCGAAAGCGCCTATCAGATCGAGTTGAAGAACGCCAAGCGTGAAGCCGTGACCGTGATCGTGCGCGAACCCATGCCCGGCGACTGGACCGTGGTGTCCGAATCACAAGCCCACACCAAGGCTGCCTCAGGCGTGGCGGAATGGTCGGTACGCGTCCCCGCCGAAGGCAAGACAACGCTGACTTATCGTGTTCGTGTGAAGTATTGAACCTGGAGACCGCCGGTGCTGGCGGACAGGAAAAGGCCGTCATTCCCGCGCAAGCCCGCTGCTGTCCGGATTAAGGAAAGCTTCAGCACGCTCGGTGTTGAGTGGTGCAGGATAAGGGCTGAACCCGAACGTCAACTCGTCAACCGGGCTTGCAGCAGGCTCAGGACATGCCTGCCCAACTGGTTTTGGGGCGCTACCATTTTTTTGACGCTGTCCGAGTTGCAGACTTTCCCTGGGTGGCGAAAATAAATATTTCCTCTTATTCCCGCATAGAAAACTTCGATTGAATTTGTCCCCTGGCCCGTGGCTCTGACAAGGGCTTGAGAGTAACATTCGACAGGCTAAATCAGGGCTAAAAACCCGACACCCCGAAGGGATTTAAGGCGACCGCTTCGGGTGATTCCTATACGCCTTGCATCCTTCGGATGGAGAAACTGATGACGGAGATAGTTGCGACCAACGAGACCATACTCGTGGTGGGCGGCGGGATATCCGGCATGACCGCTGCGCTGGAAGCCGCGGAAACCGGCAAGAACGTGGTACTGGTGGAGAAGAACCCGGCTTTGGGCGGGCGCACCTCCCAGCTTTATCGATATTTTCCCAAGCTGTGCCACCCGACCTGCGGGTTGGAAATCAACCTGCGCCGCCTGAAGGCAAATCCGCGTGTGCGCGTATTGACGCTGGCTGAAGTGACCGGCATTTCCGGCAGCACCGGCAACTACAGCGCCACCATCAGGATCAAGCCGCGTTACGTAAACGAAAACTGCACCGCCTGCGGCGAGTGCGGCAGAGCCGTCGAGACCCTGGTCGACGACCCGTTCAACTACGACCTCGGTCAGCACAAGGCGGCGTACCTGCCGAACGCAATGGCGTATCCGCAGCGGTATGTCCTGGACCCCGCCATCATCGGCACGCCTGACGCCGAGCGAGCCAAGGCCGCATGTAAATACGATGCGATCGATCTTGATATGCAGGAAGAGATCATCGAGATCAAGGCCGGAGCGGTGGTGTGGGCGACCGGTTGGCAGCCGTATGACGCGGCGAAGATCCAGCCGTACGGTTATGGCCGTCACAAGAATGTCATCACCAGCGTGGAATTCGAGCGTCTGGCCGATATCCACGGGCCCACCGGCGGCAGGATTCTGCGCCCGGGCGACGGCAAGGAAGCGAAGAACATCGCCTTCATCCAGTGTGCCGGTTCGCGTGACGAAAACCATCTGCGTCACTGTTCGCGCATCTGCTGCATGGCTTCGCTGAAGCAAACGCATTACGTGCGCGAGAAATTCCCGGAAGACGGCAAGTCGACGATTTACTACATCGACATTCGAGCCATCGACCGTTTCGAGGATTTCTACCAGAAAGTGCAGGCTGACCCGTCGGTGACGTTTATCAAGTCCAAGGTGGCGCGCATTTCCGAAGACGCGCACGGCAACCCGGTGTGCTGGGGTGTCGATACCGAAGGCTACAAGCGTTATTCCACGCCGCACGATCTGGTGGTACTGGCAATCGGGATGGAGCCTTCGGTCAAGGGTATGAACATTCCGGGGCATATCGTTACCGACTCGAGCGGCTTCATCGAGGCTGACCCGGCCAACGGCGCCGTATTTGGCGCCGGCTGTGCGAGCAATGCGCTGGACGTGAACCGGGCGGTGCAATCGGCGACGGCGGCGGCGCTGCGGGCGATTCAGGTAGTGAACAAAGTAGCAAAGGCGGAGGCATAAATGGCGGATATTAAAGTTGCAGCGTATATCTGCAAGGGCTGCGGGCTGGGCGAACGTCTGGATGCGGACGCACTGGTGAAAGTTGCACAAAAAGAAGGCAAGGTGCCGATGGCCAGGAGCCACGATTTTCTGTGCAGTGCCGATGGCGTGGCGATGATCAGGAACGACATCGCCAACGAAGGCGTGACCCACATCATGATCGGTGCGTGTTCGCGCCGTGCCAAGACCGAGGCGTTTTTCTTTCCGGACAATGCCGTGTCGCGCGCAAACCTGCGCGAAGGCGTAATCTGGATTCGACCCGATACCGTCGAGGCGCGCGAAACCACGCAGGAAATGGCGGAGGACTATATCCGCATGGGCTGCGCCGAAGTCAAGGCGATGACCGCACCCGGCGGCAATGCCAATACCGGCAGCAGCAAAACCCTGCTGGTGGTGGGCGGGGGCGTCACCGGCATGACGACGGCGATTGAAGCGTCCAAAACCGGCTATCCGGTGGTGCTGGTGGAAAAATCAGGCGCACTGGGCGGCTGGGCGGGCAAGCTATACAAGCGCATTCCCATTCACGAACCCTACAAATCACCCGCGGATACGGGCGTGGCCGATCTTGTTTCGCAAATCCAGGCCGACAGCAACATCAAGCTCTATCTCAATGCCACCATCGCCAAAACCGACGGCGCGCCGGGGCGGTTTGTGGTGGATATTGCAACCGAATCCGGCGCGACGCATACCGAAGATATCGGCGCGATCGTGCAGGCGACCGGCTTCACGCTTTATGACATGAACAAGCTGCCGGAACTCGGCGGCGGCAAGTCGGCCAACGTGGTCGACCAGGCCGGGCTGGAAACGCTGGCGAAGGATGCCGCGGCCAAGGACGGCGTGATTCGCCGCCCCTCGGACGGTGCGCCGGTGAAGTCCGTGGTGTTCGTGCAGTGTGCCGGTCAGCGCGACACCACCGGTCAGCATCTGAGCTATTGCTCCGGCTATTGCTGCAACGCCAGCATCAAGCAGGCGATGTATTTCAAGGACGCCAATCCCGAGGTTGACACGACCATCATCTACACCGATCTGCGCACACCCGGCAACGGCGAGGATTTCTATCGCAGCGCTCAGGAAAAGGGCGTGAGCTTCACCAAAGGCCGCGTGTCTGAAGTGGTGCCCAGCGGCAACACCAGCACGGTGAAATTCCACGACCTGATTCTTGACGACAAGGATGCGGCGATTCTGGATGCCGATCTGGTGGTGCTGGCTACCGGCCAGGTGCCGAATTCGGGCGTGAATATTGAAGCGCCCGTTGCCGCAGAAGAGCCGGGCACCGTTCAGGTAAAACCCATTTCCATCCTCAACCTGCAATATCGTCAGGGACTGGATGTCCCGCAGTTGAAGCAGGGTTTTACCGACTCGCACTTTATCTGCTTCCCGTATGAAACGCGTCGTACCGGTATTTACACCGCGGGTCCGGTGCGCCGCCCGATGGACATCGCGCAGGCGCGTGAAGACGCCACCGGCGCAGCGCTGAAGGCGATCCAGGCGCTGGAAAACGCCGAGCTGGGGCGTGCTGCGCATCCGCGTTCGGGTGACTTGTCGTTCCCGAAAATCCGTATGGAAGGCTGCACCCAGTGCAAACGTTGCACGGTGGAGTGTCCGTTCGGCGCAATCGACGAAGATGAAAAGCGCTTCCCGGTGGTCAACGAATCACGTTGCCGCCGTTGCGGCACCTGCATGGGTGCATGCCCGGTGCGGGTGATTTCGTTCGAGAACTACTCGGTCAACAGCGTCGGCGCGCAGATCAAGGCCGTCGATATTCCCGACGAGTTTTCCGAAAAGCCGCGCATCCTGATTCTGGCGTGTGAAAACGACGCCTATCCCGCGCTCGACATGGCCGGCATGAACCGCATCGAGTACTCGGCCTATGTACGCACCATACCGATCCGCTGCCTGGGCTCGGTGAACACGATCTGGATTACCGATGCGCTCAACGCCGGTTACGACGGCGTGATGATGATGGGCTGCAAGTCAGGCGACGAATATCAGTGCCACTTCGTCAAAGGTTCGGAACTGGGTCGCGTGCGTTTGTCGAAAATTGACGACACGCTGAAAACCCTGAACCTGGAAAAAGAACGCGTACGCGATCTCGAAGTCGCGATTACCGACATCGAGCGTCTGCCCGAGATGATCAACAAATACGCGGCTGAACTGGTGGCTGTTGGCCCCAGCCCGTTCAAGGGCATGTGAGTAAAGGAGCGGGAATATGAGCGCAAACACGCAACTGGCGGAAAAATACCGCAACAACTTCCTGAAGGAAGTCGAAGAACAGGTCGAGATGGGCGACTGGGTGAAGATGTGCATGCAGTGCGGCGTCTGCTCCGGTTCCTGCCCACTCAATTTTCAGTCGGCCTGGGATCATCCCCCGCAAGAACTGTTCATGATGATACGCGCCGGCAAGCGCGAAGAAGTGCTGACCTCCAGTTCCATGTGGAACTGCACTTCGTGCTACAACTGCATCGTGCGCTGCCCGCGCAAGCTGCCGATCACGCACATCATGCACGGCCTGGCCGAGTACGCGCACCGCCTCGGGCTCGCGCCCAAGATGCAGGCGACGCGTTTTTTCAGCGGACTGTTCTGGAACAATTGCACCACTACGGGCCGCGTCAATGAACTCAAATTATCCATGGGCCTGTATTTCAAGGACGGTTTCGTCCAGGGTGTCAAGAACGGCCTGGTGATGAAGAATGTGGCTCTGGGTCTGATGAAGGCCAGGCGGCTGAACCCGTTTGAACTGTTCGGCGGCCATAAATGCAAAGATCAGAAAGGCATTCATGCCATGCTGAAAAAAGCGCGTGAAATCGAAAGCAAGCGCAAAGTCGCAAAAGTGGCGGCATAAGGAGAGACACCATGGCCAAGAAAGAATACGCGTTTTACCCCGGCTGCTCCTCGCAGAAGGGCGCATCCGCCTCCAACTACCTGACCTCGGTCGAGGCCATGTGCCAGACCCTGGATGTGAAGTTGACTGAAATCCCCGACTGGAACTGCTGCGGCGCCTCCATCGGCTACGCCGAAGCGGGCGAGTTGCCGCGCCACGTGTTGAATGCGCGCAATTTTGCCTTGTCGGAGCAGCATTTGCCGGGCCAGGAAATCGTTGCGACGTGCGCCGCCTGCTGGCTGGGCGCGCGCGAAACACGCGAGCGCCTTACGCATTCCGACACGCTCATGGCTGACACGCGCGAAGCGCTGAAAGAGGCCGGCCTGCAAATCAACGAAATGCCGGAAGTCCGGCATATGGTCGAAGTTCTGATCGAAGACATCGGCTTCGAGGAAATGGCCAGTCATGTCGTGCGTCCGCTGGAAGGCGTGAAGATCGCCGGCTACGTCGGCTGTCAGACCAACCGCCCATTTGGGGTGGTCGGCGAATCATTTGAAAACCCGATGTATCTCGACAAGATGGTCGAGATGGTCGGGGCAGAATCCATCCCCGAATACGACATGAAAGTCACCTGCTGCGGGGGTGCGCTGGCGTTCTCCGAACCGGAAAAATCCCAGGCGCAGATCAAGGATATCGTTGAATCGGCCTACGACCATGGTGCGGAAATGATCGTCACCCCGTGCCCCTTGTGTCAGGCCAACGTCGAGATTTATCAGGGGCATGTCAACAAGCGCTACGGCACCAAGTTCAATATCCCGGTGATGTATTACAGCCAGTTGATGGTGATCGCCTATGGCGGCAACGCTAAACAGGCGGGTTTGAATGGTCAGGTGATCAAGGCGCGCAGACTGGAAGAGATCGCCGCCAAACCGGTCAAGCGCTGAGATATTCTTTCGGTGGAAAACGAGACAGGGGCGTTACGCCCCTGTCTCGTTTTCCACCCTACACGCAACCCAATTTATCGAGGATGCCAGACCGACCACTCGATCGACTTCAGAGCGGCCGGCCCGGGGGGTGGTTTGCACAAAGGCTTTTCGGGCGGAGCTCGAGGAGGGAATGGTCCCTTGAATATGCTTGCAAGACCGGGAAGTTTTGGCGATACTTGCCGGGCTTTTCCGACTAAAAGCGTCAACTATTATCTTTGTTTTGTGGAGGAAGTGAAAAATGAAGAATCCGCTCGATTCGCTGTGGGGTACGGTGATTTCCGGTCTGGTGCTGACCGTGGTCCTGTATGTGTTTGCCAACAACTTTCTGATCGCGGGGTAAGCAGGCATGGAACATTCAATGGGGATCTTGCGCTGGATTCATTTCATGGCCGGCGTGATGTGGATAGGCTTGCTGTATTACTTCAATTTTGTGCAGGTTGCCGCGCTCAAGGCTGCCGGCGCGGATGGCACGGCGGCAGGCATTACCAAGCACGTGGCGCCGCGTGCGCTGCTGTTTTTCCGCTGGGCTGCCGTGGTGACATGGCTGGCGGGAGCGGGACTTCTAGGGCCACGCTTTGTGTCGGCCTTCACCTTGCAGCCTGACGCGGCATTGATCGGTATTGGCGCCTGGCTGGGAACGATCATGCTGTTCAATGTGTGGGTGCTGATTTGGCCGAACCAGAAGAAGATTCTGGGCCTGGTGTCGGCGACCGACGAGGAAAAGAACAAGGCGCGCCGTGTCGCTTTCCTGGCTTCCCGCACCAATACCATGTTGTCCATGCCCATGCTGTTTTTCATGGGCGTAGGCGTGCACGGCTTCTGATAGCCCAAATATCGCGAGCGTAGTAAAATTGCGGTGCATCACGGCGGCTTAGGCCGCCGTATTCTTTTCAATGATTTTTTTACTTTTTCGATCAACACTTGGCCATGTCTGAACACTTGATGAATACTTATGCTCGTCAGCCCGTCGCCTTTGTGCGCGGCGAGGGCGCGTATTTGTGGGATGTAGCGGGGAAACGCTATCTGGATGCCGTAGCGGGGGTGGCGGTGAATGGTCTTGGCCATGCGCATCCGAAACTGGTGAAGGCCATTGCCGATCAGGCCGCCTTATTGATTCATTCATCGAATCTCTATCGCGTGTTGCGCCAGGAAGATTTGGCCGACCGCTTGTGTGAACTGTCTGGTATGGACCGCGTATTTTTCTGCAACTCGGGCTGTGAAGCCAACGAGGCGGCGATCAAACTTGCGCGCATGTACGGCCATGGCAAGGGCATCGAGGTACCGACGATTATCGTTATGGAAAAGGCCTTTCATGGCCGCACCATGGCGACCTTGACCGCCACCGGTAGCCGCAGGATCCAGGCTGGGTTCGAGCCATTGCTCACCGGTTTTGCGCGGGTCCCGTTCAATGACATTCCTGCGATTCGTCAGGTGGCCGAACACAATAAGAACGTGGTCGCCGTGCTGGTCGAGGTGGTGCAGGGCGAAGGCGGGGTCAATGTCCTGGCCCCGGATTACCTCGCGCAACTCAGGCATATTTGCGACGAACAGGGCTGGCTGCTGATGCTGGATGAAGTGCAGACCGGCATCGCGCGCACCGGAACATGGTTTGGCTTTCAGCATTCCGGCGTAGTTCCCGATGTGATGGCATTGGCCAAGGGGCTCGGTTCCGGAATGCCGATAGGCGCGTGTCTGGCGCGCGGAGCGGCGGCCGAGGTATTCAAGCCGGGCAGCCACGGCTCGACTTTTGGCGGCAATCCGCTGGCATGTGCGGCTGCGCTGGCAACGCTGGATGCAATCGAGCAGGAAGGCCTGCGCGAGAATGCAATAAAAATGGGCGAGTCCATTCGTGACGGCTTGCGCATGGCGCTTGCAGGGGTCCGCGGCGTTGTGGATATTCGCGGCCAGGGCTTGATGATCGGGCTTGAACTCGATCGTCCCTGCGGCGAGCTGGTGGCGGTAGCGCGGGAGCAGGGCGTGCTCATCAACGTGACGGCCGACAACGTCATTCGGCTGGTGCCGCCGCTGATTTACGGCCAGACCGAAGCCGATGCGCTGGTGGCAGCGGTGACGGGTATCGTGACGCAGTATTTGCAACAGGCGGCGTGATGGCAGGGTTGTATATGCCCAGGCATTTTCTCCAGTTCAAGGACTTGTCGGGGGATGAGCTCACGTATCTCTTTGATCGCGCCCGGCTGATCAAGGCGCGCTTCAAGAAATACCAGCCATATCATCCGCTGACCGATCGCTCGCTGGCGATGATTTTCGAGAAAAGCTCGACCCGCACGCGCCTCTCGTTCGAGGCCGGGATGCAGCAGCTCGGCGGCTCGGCAATCTACTTGAATACGCGCGACACCCAGCTTGGGCGCGGCGAGCCCGTGGAAGACGCCGCCGCAGTGATCTCGCGCATGGTTGACATCGTGATGATCCGCACCTTTGAACAGGACATCATCGAGCGTTTTGCAGCGCACTCGCGTGTGCCGGTTATCAACGGTCTGACCAATGAATATCATCCGTGCCAGATACTGGCGGACATTTTCACCTTTATCGAGCATCGCGGCAGCATCCAGGGCAAAACCGTGGCATGGATAGGCGACTCCAACAATGTCTGCAATACCTGGCTGCAGGCGGCGGAGGTGCTCGATTTCATCATCCATGTCTCGACTCCGCCTGGCTATGAAGTCGAGCCTGAAAGGGCAGGGCTGTATGGCACGGATCATTTCGAGCACTTCGCCGACCCGATGGACGCGTGTCGGGATGCAGACCTGGTGACTACCGATGTATGGACCAGCATGGGTTGGGAAGCCGAAAATGATGCGCGCCTGCGCGACTTTGCCGATTGGCAGGTGGATGCCGAAATGATGCACGTGGCAAGCCCGGATGCCCTGTTCATGCACTGTCTGCCCGCACATCGCGGCGAGGAAGTGGCGGCTGAAGTCATTGATGGCGCGCAGTCCGTGGTGTGGGACGAAGCTGAAAACAGGCTCCATGTGCAGAAGGCGCTGATGGAATTTTTATTGTTGGGAAAGATCGGGACTTGATATGAACATCGCTTACTTAAAGGACATGGACTCGCTATATATCGAGCTTCATCCGGAAAATCCCGCACAGGCATGGGAGGCGCATGAAGGCATCGTGCTGAATCTGTCCGAGGATGGCCGTGTCATCGGTATCGAAATCGAGCAGGCGAGCACGCGGGTGGACATGGGAATGCTGAGGGTGGGCAACTTCCCGGGAGAAGTGCATTCCATCGAAGGCAAGGCACACTGAGGCGCTTATGTCGGAAATCAAAAAAGTTGTTCTTGCCTATTCTGGCGGTCTGGATACCTCGGTCATCCTGAAATGGCTGAAAGACACCTATAACTGCGAAGTGGTGACCTTCACCGCCGACATCGGCCAGGGTGAGGAACTCGAACCGGCGCGGCAAAAGGCACTGCAATTCGGCATCAAGCCGGAGCAGATTTATATTGACGACCTGCGCGAGGAATTCGTGCGCGATTATGTCTTTCCGATGTTCCGTGCCAATACCGTGTACGAAGGCGAGTACCTTCTGGGAACCTCGATTGCCCGTCCCTTGATCGCCAAACGGCTGATCGAGATCGCGGCGGAAACCGGCGCACAGGCGATTGCGCATGGCGCGACGGGCAAGGGCAACGATCAGGTGCGGTTTGAACTGGGCGCGTACGCGCTGAACCCCGACATCAAAATCATTGCGCCGTGGCGCGAGTGGGATTTGCTGTCACGTGAGAAACTCCTGGCTTATGCCGAGCAGCATGGCATTCCGGTGGAAATGAAGCACAAGGCTGGCGGCAGCCCCTATTCGATGGATGCCAACCTGCTGCATATTTCCTACGAAGGCCGTGCGCTGGAAGACCCGGCGGTGGAAGCGGAGGAAGACATGTGGCGCTGGACCGTGTCGCCCGAAAAAGCGCCCGACCAGGCGGAATATGTCGAACTGGAGTATGAGTCCGGTGACATCATTGCCGTCAACGGCAGGCGACTGTCACCCGCGGCAGTGCTGGCCGAACTGAACCGGCTTGGCGGCAAGCACGGTGTGGGCCGGCTCGATCTGGTGGAAAACCGCTATGTCGGCATGAAATCACGCGGCTGCTATGAAACCCCGGGCGGGACGATCATGCTGAAAGCGCATCGCGCCATTGAATCCATCACGCTCGACCGCGAAGTCGCGCATTTGAAGGACGATCTGATGCCGCGCTACGCCAGCCTGATTTATACGGGCTACTGGTGGAGTCCTGAGCGGGCAGCCTTGCAGACACTTATCGACCATACCCAGGCGCATGTGAACGGCCGGGTGCGCGTGAAACTCTACAAGGGCAATGTCATCATCGTTGGCCGCGACTCGAAATCCGATTCGCTATTTGACCCGACGATTGCCACGTTTGAAGACGATGCCGGTGCATACAATCAGGCCGATGCCGCAGGCTTCATCAAACTCAACGCGCTGCGCATGCGGATTGCAGCGAAGCGCAAACGCCGTTATTGATTCGGCACGAAAAAAGCGTGAACGGGCAACCTGGTGGAATGTTCAGGATTTCTCGGATCAGGCCGCGACGTGCCGAATCAATAACAATTGAAACAGCGGGTTATTGAGACGGCTCCGCTAAATCAACAGAATGGGCGGGGCTATTTCCAACCCTCTTGTTCATAGTATTTGCTTGCCGTCTCAATAAGGATTAGTCATGAGCCAGTTCAATAATGTGTCGGTTATCGCCAAGGCCAACGTGTTTGCCGACGGCAAATGCGTATCCCATACCGTGCTGTTTCCGGACGGCAGCCGCAAGACGGTGGGCGTGATCATGCCAGGCACCCTGACCTTCAACACCGGCGCGCCGGAAATAATGGAAGTGGTCGAGGGCCGCTGCAAGGTTCGTATCGGCGACGATGCGGTCTGGCGGGAATTTGGTCCGGGCCAGTCATTTGACGTGGCGGCCAATACGAAATTCGACATCGAAGCACTCGACATTTTCCATTACGTTTGTCATTTCGGTTGAACCATGACCACCGTCACCGTCGTTAAGAAGGATGGGCGCGTCGCCATCGCGGCTGACACGCTGACGAAATGGGGTGGGGGCAAGGAGTCGGCTGACTATGTGGCAAACCATGAAAAAATCATTCGCGTGGGTGAAAGCTATGTGGCTATAACCGGATCGGCGACGTTCAAGTTGATTCTTGCGGATTATTTCGCAAATCTGGAGAACACGCCCCAACTGGATTCCGTGTTGGAGATTTTCCGCGTATGGAATCAGATGCACAGCGTTCTCAAGGAGCAGTACTACCTGCAAACCGGCGAGGACAAGGAAGAGGATCTGGAGTCGAGCCGCATGGATGTGCTGATCGCCAACCCACGCGGCATTTTCGGGGTGGCGGCGCATCGCACGGTACAGGAGTTTTCGCGCTTTTATGCCTATGGCAGCGGCAGTTCCTATGCGCTGGGTGCGATGTATGCAGCGTATCGCGCATCGTCGCTGGATGCCGAGGCTATAGCGCGGCTGGGTGTGGCGGCAGCCGCGGAATTCCATGATGAAACCGGCTTGCCGATTCAGTCGTATACGATGAACTTATAGGAGCGCTGCCGATATGCCGTCGTTTGATATCGTTTCCGAAGTGGATAAACAGGAAGTCCGTAACGCGGTCGAGCAGGTCAATAAGGAAGTTTCAACCCGCTTCGATTTCAAGGGATCGGGGGCGCGAGTCGAGCAGACTGACTATGTGCTGACGGTGTATGCGGATACCGAGTTTCAGCTCGATCAGGTGCAGGATATCCTCATCCAGAAACTTTCCAAACGCGGTGTGGATACTCATTGTCTGGAGTTGGGTAAACCGGAAAAAATATCCGGCAACAAGCTGAAACGCACGACCACCGTGAAGACCGGCGTGGAAACAGAGCTGGCAAAGAAGATAGTCAAGCTCATCAAGGACAGCAAACTCAAGGTGCAGGCAAGCATACAGGGCGACACGGTGCGGGTGTCCGGCGCCAAGCGCGACATCCTGCAGGATACGATCGCGCAGGTGAAGAAGTCCGTCACCGATTTTCCGCTGCAATTCCAGAATTTCCGGGATTAGGTCATGGCGCGCGTGCTCGTTCCTCTGGCAGAGGGCTGTGAAGAACTCGAAGCCGTCACCATTATTGATCTGCTGCGCCGCGCAGGGATAGAAGTGGTCTCGGCGGGGCTCAAGCCCGGGATCGTCAAGGCCAGCCGGGGGGTGCAGCTTGTTCCGGACACCACGCTGGATGCGGCCTTGACGGAAGATTACGATATGGTGGTATTGCCCGGAGGGATGCCGGGCGCGCAGCATTTGAAAGATGACCCCCGTGTGATTGCCCTGCTCAAGCGTATGGCCGAAGCGGGACGCTATACGGCGGCCATTTGTGCCGCGCCTGTTGTGCTGGCTGCAGCAGGCGTGCTGGCGGGGAGGGCGGCGACAAGTTACCCAGGATTCCTCGACAAAATGAATCTCGCGGATGTGACCTGCAAGACAGACTCCGTGGTGCAAGATGGACGCGTGATTACCTCGCGTGGTCCCGGAACTGCCATGGATTTTGCACTGACGCTGGTCGGAATTCTTGCCGGGGAAGACAAACGACAGCAGGTCGAAGCCGGGTTGGTGAGGATCTAGGGCCTGTTAACGCTAATTTCACACCTGCGGCGAGGTCGATTCGGGATGCAGCCCGCGAAGCGAGATGCGCCGCAGTGTGGATACTGCAAGCGGCTCGCGACAAAGGGATGCGCCCGAATCGGCCCGCCCCTCCGGGTTGCCGCGAGAAAGCGCGTCTGCTGCGTTGCACCGCTTGGCAAGGGATGGCCCTTGCCTGCGCGTCGCGCCTTGCATCCATCGCTTTCTCGCGGCAACGCAGGCGCGAAATTAGCGTTAACAGGCCCTAGTCTCCATGCATCGGCCATTCCCCTTGCATCGCTGAAAATAATCGACGCAACCGATTTTGATGATGCATTATGAACGTCCATACATCGGATATTGTAGACGGTGCGTTATGAAACCAGCGCGCATCGCCTTATCATTGCGCAGATAAACAAATTACTCGGAGACAGTCATGCAGATTCGCGAAATCCTCACGCTCAAGAGCGATGAAATCCACAGTATCGCGCCTACCGATTCCGTATCGAGCGCGGTGTCCAAGCTGGTCGGGTTGGGTATCGGTTCGCTGGTTGTGTTGCAGGACGGGAAAATGGTGGGCCTGGTGACGGAACGCGACATTGTCCATGGCATGATGAGTCAGGGCTGTGACCTCAAGGATGCCCAGGTCAGCAAAATCATGGTGACCGATCCGGTCGTCGCCAGTGCAGATGACAGCCTGGACTACGCGCGTGACGTGATGACGAAATCACACATCGGCCATCTGCCGATTCTGGACGGAAACACGCTGATGGGCGTGATTTCCTTTCACGACGTCGCTCGCGCGTGCCTCAAGGAAGCCAATTTCGAAAATAGTCTGTTGAAGCGCTACATCAAGCACTGGCCGGAATAAGCCGGCGCTTCGCCATCCTCGCCGAGCCAGGCCCGGACCGGTTGCTCATTCAACGGACATTTTCAATATCGATTTCCTGGTCCATGATGTGCGGCATGATCAGGCCGTAACCCTGCACTTGCCAATGCGCGTGTTAGCTCGAAGCTGAGTGCGGTCAGTACGGATTTCATCCTGAACCTTCCGATTCCATGGGAAGTGTCTGTTGATTGCTAAAGCGGCGTGGCTTTGCGCTCTCTTTGCAGGAGCTTAAACAGACGCAGGCGGTCGGGGTCAAGCTGTCCGTCCGCAACCGCACGGCTGAAGCGGCAGCCCGGTTCGCTGTCATGGCGGCAGTCGCGAAATCGGCATTCTCCCAGGTAGGGGCGGAAATCGATAAAGGCATGCGCCAGCGCATCCTGATCCAGATGCTGAAGAGAAAATTCCTGTAGCCCCGGCGAGTCGATCAATGCGCCGCCGGAGCCGATTTGATAAAGCTGGGTGTGCGTGGTGGTATGTCGCCCGCTATCGAGCGCTTCCGAGAATTCCGCCGTCGTCACGTGAGTATCCGGCACAAGCGCGTTGATCAGCGTGGACTTGCCCATGCCGGACTGACCAATCAGCAGGGTCGTGTGGGTCTTGAGATGAGGCAGCAGGGGACTGGAATTCAGCGTCGCACTGAGTTCAACGACCGGGTAACCGAGCCGAGTCAGGCTGCGTAGGCGGTCGCGGGCCTTCGGGGTTTCGGGCAGGTCAATTTTATTGAGCACCAGCAGGCTGGCAATATCTTCCGCCTCGGCGGCCAGGATGCACCGCTGCACCAGTTCCATCGAGAAACTGGGACGAGCCGCCACCACGACCGCAATCTGGGTGACATTGGCCGCGATGGGTTTGCTGCGGAAGGCATCACTTCGGTGCAGGAGACTGCTGCGAGGTTCCAGACTCTGGATGATGCCCTGCTTCCCCTCTAAACGGAGGTTAACGACATCACCACATACGACGCGCAGATGTCGGCCTTGCACAAGACACGGCGTTGATCCGTGACCGTGGATTTCGACGATGAATCTACGGCTATAGGCCGCGATAACCTGGCCTTGAAGTGTGTTCAGAATCTTGGGGTGCCGTCAAAGGCAGCCTTGACCTGATGGGAAAGCCCAAGAATACGGTGCTTGAGTTTTTCGGACAACTTTGAATACTCGCCGTTCAAGAGGACTTCGGCTGCAGATGAATCTCCCATCTGGTGCAGCTTGACGACTTCGGCGGCTAAGCGGTGGAACTGGGCGTGCATAAGACGGACTTCTTCATAAGCAGGTAATTTAGCCATGATCTGACCATCACCATAAATCCATTTGCCCAATGCGCAGCGGTTGTCTAATGCTATCGTTGTGGGGTCAAGTTGTTCTTCGCTCTTGCCCGTCAATAGGGAAATCAGGCGTTGTTTCCACATTACATGGGCGCTGATGATTTCCATCCAATTCATGTCTATGACCCCATTTCAAACCAACCGGCTTCAACCTATTTACGCAGGTGAGGAGATAAATTCAAACCTAATCAGATTTCGAGAAGCGCATCGACTTTGGCCGCACAAATGAAATCATTTTCCGACAGGCCGTTGATGGCGTGCGTCCAGTACTCAACGCGGCAAGTGTTGTAGCCGACCAGCAGATAGGGATGGTGATCTTCACGATGCGACACCCACATCACTGCATTGGTGAAAGCCTGCGTCTGGTAATGATCCTTGAATTTGTATTCCTTGAATATCTTGAGACCATCAAGCCCCCAGCCAGCCAGACCTTTTAGCATGGGGGCGATCTGGGCATCGGTCAAAGGTTCAACACCCCCTTCACAGGGGGCACATTTCTTGCGAACCAGATCCTGGGCAATATCGCTCATCTGAAGCCTCCTTATTTGAATTTATAAAACTGCTGGTTGAGATATGCGTCGACGTTGAGCTCTTCTTCGGGGAACCAGCCCGCGCCGGCATTGGCGTTGCATCCGGAAACCCGGGCGGCCAGTTGCTGTGCGGTTTTGATCTTGCGATCAGCGCGTGTGTACATCTTGCTGTCATGGCAGGCCAGACAGGACTTGTCATGCAGCCTCTTGCCCGCCTGGGGGTCGCCCTTGTCGAACGGGGCAGCGTCGGCATGATTGGCAAGCAGCATCAAACCGTAGAACGCAGGAATAAGCAGTTTTTTCATGATTGGGCACTCTAAAAGAATGGCTCTAATTGTCACATTATGGCTGGCAGTAACTCATTGCGCTAGCCTCAACCAGAGTGGCGGTGCCTCACCAAGAACAAGTATGAACCGGAGCGCTTGCTGGCGCGTCATAGGAAACCTCGATTGCATCGCTTACCTTCGATTTGAAGCAAGCATTTCATAATGCATCGTCAAAAGCGGTATGGCGACCTGACGGGCATAGCTGGCTCGGCTTGTTTGATGAAGCTTGCCGTGCGTACTGTCTATTGCGGCAGGGATTCCAGCAGTTCATTCATTTTTGTGAAGCGTCCGGCTTGCACGTTCTTTGCCAGACCACGGGCCTTGTCACGCTCGCCGGCAAACAGTGCCGGAATGACTTCCTTGTCGCGGGTGGTCTTGAACTCCTCCCAAATGGCCTTGAACTGCAACAGCGTGGGCTGGATGGCGTGAAGGGCTTCATCCTTCACGGCAGAAGCGAGGAGGGCATCGAGATCCTTGCTCGACTTGAGTGCCTCGTCGTAGCGCATTTCGAGGACGGTGCGGTCGTCTTCACTCAGCATGGCCATGGTGTGTTGCCGTGTTGTCATCAGCGTGGCCTTGATGTCGGCGATCTGACCGGCCTGGACAAGGCACGGGAAAACGATCCATGCAAACATTGAAAGCAGGGCAACCATGGTTTTTTTCAACGCGTTTTCCTTTCAGCGCATTTCCGCCAGGCGGCCTACGGAAACGATCACCGCAGCGGCGGGCAGTTGCAAAAAAAAGCCTTGCTGGGCGGCGTGCAAGCGAACGACAAAAAGTGAACTCTAGTCTCGACGTTCAAGCGCAATCCCGGCCAGTTCCACCACAACACCTACCGCAAGCACGACCAAGCCGGCCCATATTTCAGGCGCCAGGTACATCAGCACGCCGCCCAGCATCATCAAAAATATGGCCAGAACACGCCGCGAACGCCGCTTCCTCAACATGCCTGATACTCCTTTGCAAAGGTCTGGGAAAGCTTTGCCACTTTCTTGTCCCCAACCGCCACCGCATGCCGAAATGGTCTGATAGTGAATTCCTCGCTCCTGCTGTTCATGTTAGTTGACGGGACGTGCGTTTGTTGGAGAAATCGTCCCATTTTGCCAGTATGGGGTTGGCGCGGATGAGCATACGGATCGCCTATCATTGACCGATGGACAAAAGCCGCACGCCACACTTGACAATCCAGCCAGAGCAGGCCGCCGCGCTCGAGGCCAAGATAGCGTTCCTGGGACGGGCGGACGCTTACCCGGAAGCTCCTTCCCGGGTGGAAGCGGTGGAAACCCACATGTCCTGGGTTTTCCTCACGGATGCCCATGCCTACAAGCTGAAGAAACCGGTGCGCTACGCCTATCTGGACTTCAGCACCGTCGAGGCCCGCCGCCTGAACTGCGAAGAGGAGGTGCGGCTCAACCGTCGTCTGGCCACCGATGTCTATCTGGGTGTGATCCCCCTGGTACTTGGCGCAGAAGGAGTCCTGTACGTAGGCGGGCCTGGGGTGGCGGTGGACTGGCTGGTGCAGATGCGGCGCCTGCCGGCGGAACGCATGCTGGATCATCTAATCCGGAGCGGGGCAGTCAAACAAGCGGAAATCAGCCTGCTGGCCCGCCGGCTCACCCGCTTCTACGCGCAAGCCGCGCCTGATCCCATCACGCCGCAGGCGTACCGGCAGTCGCTGGCTGAGCGGATCGAGGCCAATCTGCGGGAGCTCGCAAGCCCGGAATTCGGGCTGGACATGGACATTCCGGAGCGCCTCGCCCGTTTCCAGCTTGGCTTCCTGGCAAGCCACACCGAATCGTTCGACAGCCGCGTGCGGCACGGCCGCATCGTCGAGGGCCACGGCGATCTCAGGCCGGAGCATGTGTGCCTGCTGCCCGAACCGGTCGTCATCGACTGCCTCGAATTCAACCGGGAATTCCGCATCCTCGATCCCGCGGATGAGCTGGGCTATCTGGCCCTGGAGTGCGAGCGGCTGCACGCCCCGGAAGTGGGCCGCTGGCTGCTGGAAAGCTATACCGAAGCGAGTGGCGATGCCCCGCCCGCCGCCCTGCTCCATTTTTACCAGAGCTGCCGGGCGGTCCTGCGCGCCAAGCTCGCCGTCTGGCACCTGCGCGACGACGGGCGGCATCCGCAGAAAAAGTGGGTGGCTACGGCCATGGAATACCTGGAACTGGCGCGGCGGCATGTCGCTGCGGCAGGAAGCTGACGAGCGCTTGTTGCGCTCAGCCTTCCAACAATTCGACCAGCGATCCCCCGCTGTGCAGGCGCCGTATGGCCTCGGCAAAAAGCGGGGCTGACTCCAGCACTTCCACTTTGCCTTGCAGCAGCGCCGGCGGCAGCCGGAAAGGCGGGATGGTGTCGGTAACCAGCACCTGCTCCAGTGCCGGGTCGGCCAGCACCTTGCCCGCCGCGCCGACGAACACGCCGTGGCTCGCCGCGGCGTACACCCGCTTCGATCCCAGCTTCCTGCAGGCAGCGGCCGCCCGCGCCAGGGTGGTGCCGGTGCTGATCAGGTCGTCGATGATGAGGGCGGTCTTGCCGCTCACATCACCCACGACCGTTTCACCGGAAACCACCCCTTCGCTACGGCGCTTCTCCATGAAGGCGGCGCCGACGGGCCGGTCGAGCGCCCGGCCCATGGCCAGGCGGAAGGCTTCCGCCCGCTTCATCCCGCCCGCGTCCGGCGACACCACCACGATGTCCTCGTCCCGCAATCGTGCCGTGAACCAGGCCACGAACAGGCCCCGGGCTTCCAGGTGCTCGGCCGGGATGCGGAAGGCATTCTGGTAGGCGGCCAGGTTGTGCACGTCCAGGGTCACCACCCGGTCCGTGCCCACCGCTTCCAACAGCTGGGCGACATAGCGGTTGCTGACCGGGTCGCGGGACTTGCTTCTGCGGTCCTTGCGGGCATAGGCCAGATAGGGGCAGACGGCGGTGACCCGGGCGGCGGAGGCGTCTTTCACCGCGCCGATGAAAAACAGCAGCCGGATCAGCTTGTCGTTGGCGCTCATGCCCGGTTCGCCGTAGAGGGACTGGATCACGTACACGTCCTTGCCGCGCACGTTTTCCAGCGGCCGGGCCTTGTGCTCGCCGTCCTCGAACTCCCGTTCCTCATGCGCACACAGGGTCATTCCCAAGGCCTGGGCCACCCGCTCGCCGAAAGGGCGGCTGGTGTCAAGCGCGAACAGACAAAGATCATCCGGGGTCATCGAACTGTCCTCTCGCTGTTCGTGGATGGTGGTGTCCTGCCATAATATGCCAAGCCTGATTGAAGAGTCAGTCCATACGAAAGGCGTGAACCATGGAACCCAAGGGATGTTTTTACAAGGAACAGTTCGGATACTGCTGGCTGGAGAACAGTCAGTGGTTATTCCAGGCAGTGGATGTGCACGAGCAGCCCGTGGGCGAACCCGTCAAGGTCGAACTTGGGGAACTGGTTTTCCATCATGAGGAAGACGAATAACCGCATCAGGATGACCTGCCAAAACCTCTGGCCACTGACGTATCTGCTGCCGCGGGGGGATTGAAGGTACCTTAGGACGCTTAGGACGCCGGCATCGCCATCGCCGCGCCTGCGTCGTGTGTTATGCCTTATCTTCGAGGCTGCGCACGAGCACCACCAGGCTTTGGCCGCTCAGCCGGTTGATGAAGAGTTCGCTGGTGAAACTATTGCCATCGCGACGCCGAGCCTGGAAAGGAATGGCGCAGTGGCAGAGAAAAGCGAGCCGCGAGTTGACGCGGTCTTCCAGCACCAGTTCGGTGTCCTTCAGTTGCGGCAGCAGGGTGGAAACATGACGGCCTGTCAATTCATCCTGCCGGTAGCCGAACACCTGTTCGCAGGTCTGGCTGCAGTTTTGGATCACGCCCCGGTCGTCGACGGCGAGCATGGCCAGTTCGATCGGGTAATCAGCAGGGTCATCCGACTGGGAATGCGCCTTGCCTTGAGGGAAAATCACCTGTTGATGTTTGCTGGCTGCGGCCATTATGCCTCCATAGACTACTGCCCGAGATCTTTCCCGAGCGGGCTACCATTTTGAACTCGGAAAGTGACGATTTCGTGTCTGCGGGGGACGGGCTGACGTAGACGTAATGAATGACCACTCTGTATAGGAAAGAAGAAGGAAAATAGCAAGGCCAATACGAATTGCCTTGTTGAGAATTTTAGATCTGTCCGAAAGCCATCACCCACTTGAAGCAGCCGCCTGAACCGTCCGCCAGGCGTCTGTCGCGGGCGGAAACCGGGTCCGGGCGACGCCCTACGCCGCTTCCCGCCCGCGACAGAAAAAGCGCACAATTCATGTGCTGCGGAACCGGACAAGTCTAAACACCCGCGACATCCCAGGAATCCTTGGCGGCGCGGATGGCGCCGAAGACCTGGGCTGCATTGTCAGGCTCATGCCCCAGATAATGCGCCGCGAGGCTTTTCATCGATGGCGAGTGGAAACGTAAAAAAGGGTTGGTCGACTTTTCCAGGGCGAGTGTGGAAGGCAGGGTGGGCAGACCGCGTTTGCGCAGCGAAATCGCTGCGCGTTCGCGTTCGAGCAGCGCTGGATTCCGGCTGTCCAGGGTTTTGGCGAATTCGATATTGCTTAACGTGTATTCATGCGCGCAGCAGATGCGGGTCGCATCCGGCAGGGCAAGGATTTTGTCGAGGCTTTCGGCCATCATGTCGGGCGTGCCTTCGAACAGTTTGCCGCAGCCGCAACCGAATACCGTGTCGCCACAGAACAAATGGTTTGCTCCATAATAACTGACATGATCCAGGGTGTGGCCGGGCGTATCGATCACGGTCAGGCTGAGTTCAAGTTCGGGGAAGTTCAGGGTGTCGTTCTCCCGAACACGATGCGTGACAGACGGAATGCGCGGATTGGCGGGGGCATAAATGGCACAGTCGTGGCGCTGACGGAGCAATGTGTTGCCGCCAGTATGATCCCGGTGATGATGGGTAATCAGGATGGCGTCAAGTGCAAGCTGACGGGCATCGAGAAATGCCAGCAAGGGCGCTGGGTCGCCGGGGTCTACCGCGATGGCATGACCGCCGGTATGCAGCACCCAGATGTAATTGTCTTCGAACGCGGGCAGGGCGGTAACAGTCAACATGATATGAGCGCAGGGTAAAAGCACAATGTTATCCAAGCTTGATGCAAGCTGGTTCGATACGCCGCTGGGACAGCACCTGCTGTTTCGCGAGCGGAGTTATTTCGACCATGCCGTGTCGGATGTGTTCGGTTTCAACGCGGTGCAGATCGGGCTGCCGCAGGTGGATTTCTTGCGCAACAGCCGTATTCCCCTGCGGGCGACCTGTGCGGTCGAAACCTTGGCGCAGGTACGGGCGGATCCGATGTTTCTGCCCTTCGATTCGCAGTCGCTGGATTTGCTGGTCATGCCCCACGTCCTCGAATTCAGTGCCAATCCGCATCAGGTGTTGCGCGAAGCCGAGCGGGTGTTGCGACCGGAAGGCCGCCTGCTGCTGTCCGGGTTCAACCCGCGCAGCCTGTGGGGTATGGCGCGACTGTTTCTGGGGCCGGAACAGGGGTATCCGTGGAACGGCAATTTTTTGAACATTTCCCGCATCAAGGACTGGATGGTCTTGCTGGGCATGGAAGTCGCGGGCGGCAGCATGTGCTGTTATCGTCCGCCCATCAATCGCGAATCCTGGCTGCGACGCCTGCGTTTCATGGAACCTGCGGGGGATCGCTGGTGGGCCATGGGGGGCGGTGTGTATTTCTTGCAGGCGATCAAGCGCGTACACGGCATGCACATCATCATGCCGGCATGGAAAAAATCCTCCACGATTCCCCTGCTTGTGCCTGCTGTACGCAAGGTGGTCGATATTAACCAATACCGCACTTCCCGTGACGACTGAAAAGATCGACATATACAGCGACGGCGCCTGCAAGGGAAATCCCGGGCCGGGCGGCTGGGGCGCCCTGCTGGTGTCGGGCGGTCATCGCAAGGAGATTTGCGGGGGCGAGCTTGACACCACCAACAACCGCATGGAAATGACCGCCGTGATCCGCGCACTGGAGCAGATCAAGCGCCCATCCCGGGTGCGCGTGCATACCGATTCGCAATATGTGCAGAAGGGCGTCAGCGAGTGGATGGACGGGTGGAAACGACGCAACTGGCGGAAAGCCGACGGCAAGCCGGTGAAGAACCAGGATTTGTGGCGGGCGCTGGATGCGCTGGGCAGCACCCATACCATTGAATGGAAGTGGGTCAAAGGTCATGCCGGTCACCCCGAAAACGAGCGCGCGGACGCCCTGGCGAATCAGGGCGTGCTCCAGGCCAGCCGGCAGGAAGCCTGAACATCATGCGGCAAATCATTCTCGATACCGAAACCACCGGCCTGGATGCCAATCAGGGACATCGCATCATCGAACTGGCTGCGGTGGAAATGGTGAACCGCCGATTGACGGGCAACCATTTCCACCGTTACCTCAATCCTGATCGCGACATCGATGCCGGAGCGATGCAGGTACACGGCATTACCCCGGAATTCCTGCAGGACAAGCCACGGTTTCCCGACATCGCGCAGGAGTTCGCCGAATTTATCCGGGACGCGGAACTGATCATTCACAACGCCCCGTTCGATGTCGGATTTCTCAACGCCGAACTGAGGATGATGGGTCTGGAACCCGTGCCCCATTGGTGCGCGGGCGTCACCGATACCCTGGTGCTGGCCAAAGCGCTGCACCCCGGTCAGCGCAACAATCTGGATGCCCTGTGCAAACGTTATGGAGTAGACAATGCCGCGCGCACGCTGCACGGCGCGCTGCTGGATTGTGAGTTGCTGGCGGCGGTCTATCTGGCGCTGACACGCGGGCAGGAAAGCCTGTCCATCGGGCTCGAAGCGTTCAAGGCCGATTCGGGGGAGACCCGTCGCACAGCGCGTGCAAAGCCCGTTTTCATGAGTGCGAGTGCGACCGAACAGGCGCAACACGAGGCCCTGCTGCAAGCCCTGAAGTGTGAAAGCCAGGGGCATTGTCTGTGGCTGGAAGGGTAGGGCGGGTTTGGCTGCTGCGGCAAGTCAACTCACCCGGATAGCCGGCCGGCGGCGGCGGATGAGGGCGAGGCCGGGTGGCCTGCTGCTGGCGCATGTCTGGCTTTTGGCGCCCATAGACGGGTATCGCAAGCGGCCATGATCGGGATGACGGGGATACGCGGACGGGTGCTGGGGCTGGCCGTCGTGCCGGTAAGCATTGTGGGCATGGTGCTGTTGTTCCAGCTTGTATCCGGCAAGATTGACGATCTGGATCAGTCCCAGCACGTTCGTGCGGCATCCATGGCCAGACAGCTTGCGCCGGCAGTCGAGTATGGCGTGTCGTCCGGCAATCTCGAGGTTCTGCAAACCCTGCTCGACAAGGTTGCGATTGAGCCGGATGTGGATGGGGTCGCTGTATTTACCGATAAGGGCCAGAAAATGGCGCAGGCGGGCATGGAGCACTGGACTAACGTCACCCCAAAGACGCTGCCAGCCGACCGCATCCGCGAAATCGAAACCAGCGACAGGCTGATCTACTATGCACCCATTACCCACACCGAAGTGCGGGTTGATGATTTTCTGCCCGCCGCAAGCGCTGCTTCGGTGCAGCCGCATAGCCGTACCCGATTGCTGGGCTGGGTCGGTCTGGATGTCTCGCGCAACGCCACGCTGCGCAGTCAGCGCGGTGCGGTGGCAGACAGCCTTTACATCCTGCTGGCAGGACTGGGTTTCAGTTTTTTCCTGGCATGGTGGATCGGGCGCCAGATTACGCGCCCGATTCTTTCGCTGACTTACGCGGTCAGCAGGATTGGTGAAGGGCGCCTGGAAGAGCGCGTTCCCATAACCGATCAGGCCGAGTTCGGGGTTCTGCAAAGAGGCATCAACAGCATGGCCTCTCAACTGCAATCCATGCATGAGCAGATGCAGGAAAAGATCGATCGGGCCACGGCGCGGCTGGTTTACCAGGCCAGCCATGATTCGCTGACGGGTCTCATCAATCGTCGCGAATTCGAACAGCGCCTGGAACATGCCCTGGCTTCCGCGATTCAGCAGGGTCGTGAGCATGTGCTGTGCTACATGGATCTGGATCAGTTCAAGATCATCAACGATACCTGCGGCCATGTCGCAGGGGACGAACTGTTGCGCCAGTTGTCGTTACTGCTCAAGTACGATTTGCGCGAGCGAGATATCCTGGCCCGTCTGGGAGGGGACGAATTCGCCTTGCTGCTTGAAAATTGCAGTCTTGAAGACGCCATGGAAGTGGCAGACAAGTTCCGGGCGGTGGTGCATCGTTTCCGTTTCAAATGGGAGGACCGCGTGTTCTCCGCCGGCATGAGCATCGGCATGGTCCCGATCAATCGTGACAGCGGCAGCGTGGTCAGCCTGTTATCGGCTGCGGATGCGGCGTGTTATGTGGCGAAGGATCAGGGCCGCAACCGGATTCACCTGTATCAGGGACGCGATTTGGAACTGGCGCGCCATCGCGGTCAAATGCAGTGGATTACACGCATCCAGAAGGCGCTTGAAGAAAAGCGCCTGCGTTTGTCCTGGCAGGAAATTTGCCGCGTCGACGGGGCGAAGGACACGCATCGCCACGTGGAGTTGCTGCTGCGCATGCTGGATGAAGATGGCACGGAGATTCTGCCCATGGCCTTTATCCCCGCAGCCGAGCGCTACCTCATGATGCCTGCGCTGGACAGTTGGGTGATCGAGGAGACTTTGCGCATATGCGGGCGTTACCTGGTTTCCGGCAATGACGCCCACTGCCTGTTCGCAGTCAATCTTTCCGGCGCATCCCTGAAAGACCCCGAGTTTCGCCGAGACCTGCTTGAGCGGCTGCGTGAACAACCGGAACTGGGGCCGCACCTGTGTTTCGAAATTACCGAAACGGCCGCCATAGGCAATTTGACCGCGGTGAACGGCTTTATTGAGGCGATGCGCGAGTTTGGCTGTCAGTTTGCGCTGGATGACTTCGGCAGCGGCCTGTCTTCGTTCACTTACCTCAAGAATCTGAAGCTGGATTTCCTCAAGATCGATGGCGCTTTTGTACGCGATATGGCGACGAATTCGCTGGATCGGTCCATGGTCGAGGCGATTCACCGCATCGGCCACCAGATCGGGCTGAAGACGGTAGCCGAATATGTGGAATCGGACGCGATATTGGCCTTGTTGCGCCAGATGGGTGTGGACTACGCCCAGGGCAACCTGCTGCACCGGCCGGAGACGCTGGACAGCTTGTGCGGAGTCAAGGCCGAATCGGCGCTGTAGTGCCTGGTTCCATGTGGAGTTTGGGTGAAACGGGTCTGGCGATTCCGGGTTTCATGAATCACCAGGCGCCACGTTAATCCGCTACGCCGAATCCCGCATCGATAACGGCCTGCACCAGCGCCGCCCGATTCAACCGGGCGTCGTCATACCGCACATGCGCCTGGGCGGTTTCCAGGGAAACTTCAACGCGTTCGACGCCGGGCAGTGCGGACAGCACATTGCTGACGCTTTTCACGCAGCCGCCGCATTTCATGCCGGTGACGGGCAGGATTTCATCACGCAAGACACACCTCCGGATACTGGCTTTGGAGCGTGCATCTTACTTCTTGCGCGGGCGTTTGCGCAGGGTTTCCTTGGTCTGGTCGATCAGGCGATCGGCCACGACTTCGGCATCGACTTCGAAGGTGCCGCTGGCCAGGGCTTCCTTGACGGACTCGATTTTCTGGATGTCGGTGATGTCGATTTGCACGAGTTCGGCTTCGAGCGCCCTGATGCGCGTGCTGGACTCGGTCAGCGTGAGGCTGCCTCCCCCGGCCGGGGCTGAGGTCTTGCCGGTCTTATCCGCGGCCCTGCCCCGGGTTGATGAAACCTTGGATGCAGTGGTCGAGCCTACGCGCTTGTCGATTTTCACGGTGATACCTGTTCGCCGGTTATTCGGTAATTGGACCGTACTTCTTTCCTGGCGTCGCCGAATGGGTTCGACGCATCCAATTGATAGATTGAACGGCATGATTATGCAAAACTTTAGCTCCTGTCAGCCAATACATGGGAGGCGAGGCCATCCGCCAGTTTGGGTTCAAACCAGGTGGATTTGGGGGGCATGACTTCATTGGCATCGGCCACGGCCATGAGGTCTTCCATGCGGGTGGGGTGGAGCGAGAAGGCCAGCGCCATTTCGCCGCTATCGACGCGCTTTTCGAGCTCGGCCAGGCCGCGTATGCCGCCGACAAAGTCGATGCGTTTGTCCCGCCGGGGGTCGGCAATGCCGAGGATGGGGGCGATGAGGTTGTTTTGCAGCAGGCTGACGTCGAGGCGGCCCACCGGGTCGGCCGGGATCAGTTCGGGCCGGATCCCGAGGCGATACCAGCGGCCGGCAAGATAGAGGCCGAATGTTCCAGGCAGGTCGGGTTTGACGGCCCCGCTTGCAGGCTCGACACTGAAAGCCGCGCTTACGTGGCCAAGAAAGTCTTCTGCGCTCAAGCCGTTGAGGTCGGTGATGACGCGGTTGTAATCCATGATGCGCATCTCATGCGCCGGGAATATCACCGACAGAAATGCGTTGTAAGGCTCTTCGCCCGTATGGCCGGGATTGGCGGCGCGGCGTGCAGCCGCGATGCGGGAGGCTGAAGCGGAACGATGGTGCCCGTCGGCAATATAGAGGGCAGGCATGGCGTTGAAAGCCGCGGTGATGCGGGTCTGGATCAGCCGGATCACGGATTGCCCAGAGCGTGTGACGCACGCCATCGAGTTCGGCGTCGGAGTCGGGTGCGCCAAGGGACGACGCGGCCAGAATGGCATCGACCTCGGGCGCGGCAGGGTACGCGAGCAGAACCGGCCCGGTCTGGGCGTCGAGCGCGTCGATTTGCCTCACCCGGTCGTCTTCCTTGTCGGGGCGGGTGAATTCATGTTTGCGGATGCGGTTGGTATCGTAGTCCGCCACCGAAGCCGCCGCCACGATGCCGGTCTGGCTGTGGTTCCCCATCACGATGCGGTAGGCGTAGTAGCACGGCGCCGGGTCGCGCACCAGCACCCCGGCATGGATCATGGCCTGGAGATTCTCGGCCCCCTTGGCGTAGACCTCGGGCGCGTAGGGATTGGTTCCCGGAGCGAGATCGATTTCCGGCTTGGAAATATGCAGAAAGCTCCACGGTCGGCCGGCAGCACGCACGCGGGCTTCCTCGGTGGAGAGCACGTCATACGGCGGCGCAACCACATCGTTGGCACGGCCGGGTGCGGGGCGCAGCGCGGGAAAAGGCTGGATCAGGTTCATGGTATTGGTCAGTTTATAGGGATGGGGTTGCCCAGCGCGGCGAGGAAGGCCGTTACCGCGCCAACACGCCGGCCTACGTCGGGCAGATTTGTGCTCAGTTTCAGCCTGTCTTGCCCGGCCAGTTTGTAGCCCGCCTTGCCTTGTATCAACTGGATGATTTTAACCGGATCGATGGGCGGATTGGGTACGAATTGCACCGTCATGCCCTCAGCCGACACGTCCAGCCGGGTGATGCCATATGCGCGCGTCGTCATGCGCAGCCTGTGAACGGCAAGCAGGGCGCGGGCGGTATCAGGAAGCTCGCCAAAGCGGTCGATCAGTTCCTCCTGCATCTGGGTCAGGTCTTCCGCTGTTTGACAGCTTGCCAGGCGCTTGTACAAAACCAGGCGTTCGTGCACGTCCGGGCAGTAGTCATTGGGCAGCAGGGCGGGGGTGTGCAGGTTGATTTCCGAAGCCACGCCAAAAGGCTGGGCAATATCCGGTTCATGCCCGGCCTTCAGGCTTTTCACCGCCTGGGTCAGCATGTCGTTGAACAGCGAAAAGCCGACTTCGATCATCTCGCCGCTTTGCTTGTCGCCCAGCACCTCGCCTGCACCGCGAATTTCGAGGTCGTGCATGGCCAGGTGAAAGCCCGCGCCGAGTTCTTCCATCAACTGGATGGCTTCCAGGCGTTTCTGCGCCTGCGCGGTGAGGGTGCGGCCTTCCTCGACCAGCAAATAGGCAAACGCCTGGTGGTGCGAACGGCCGACGCGGCCGCGCAACTGGTGTAATTGCGCCAGACCGAACTTGTCGGCGCGGTTGATGAGGATGGTGTTGGCGCTGGGCACATCGATCCCGGTTTCAATGATCGTGGTGCACAGCAGCACGTCAAAACGCTGCTGGTAGAAATCGCGCATCACCTGTTCCAGATCGCGCTCCGCCATCTGGCCGTGGCCGACGCGAATGCGCGCTTCCGGCAGCAACTTCTCCAGCGTCTCTTTCAGGTTGTCGATGGTGTCCACCTCGTTGTGCAGGAAATACACCTGGCCGCCGCGCTTGAGTTCACGCAGCACCGCTTCCCGGATGAGGCCGTGCGAGAAAGGCTGGACGAAGGTTTTCACCGCCAGGCGCCGCAGCGGCGCGGTGGCGATCGCTGAAAAATCGCGGATGCCTTCGAGCGACATCGCCAGGGTGCGCGGGATGGGCGTGGCGGTGAGCGTCAGCACGTCCACTTCAGCACGCAGCGCCTTGAGTTGCTCTTTCTGGCGCACTCCGAAACGGTGTTCCTCGTCGATGATGACCAGCCCCAGCCGGGCAAACTTCACATCCTTTTGAATCAGCCGATGCGTGCCGATGACAATGTCGATCCTGCCGTCGGTCAGCCCCTGCAAGGCGGCTGTCTGTTCCCTGGCGGTGCGGAAGCGCGATAGCTCGGCGATCTTCACCGGCCAGGCGGAAAAGCGGTCGGAAAACTTCAGGAAATGCTGCTCGGCCAGCAGCGTCGTGGGCACCAGCACCGCCACCTGTCTGCCGCCCATCACCGCCATGAAGGCGGCGCGCAAGGCGACTTCGGTTTTGCCAAAGCCGACATCGCCGCACACCAGCCGGTCCATGGGCCTGCCCGAGCGCATGTCGTCGATGACGGCAGCGATCGCCGTCGCCTGATCGGGGGTTTCCTCGAAGCCGAAACCCTCGACGAACGTATCGTAATCGTGAGGCGAGCATTCAAACGCATGGCCTTCGCGCGCGGCACGCTGGGCATACAGGTTCAACAGCTCGGCCGCGGTGTCGCGTGCGGACTGCAAGGCGCGGCGGCGGGCTTTCTCCCATTGCTCGGTGCCGAGTTTGTGCAGGGGCGCCGCGTCCTCGCCCGCGCCGCTGTAGCGTGAAATCAGGTGCAGGTTGGCGACCGGCACATACAGCTTGTCGCCGCCGCCATATTCCAGATGCAGGAATTCGGTCGCGCCGTCGCCGAGATCCAGTGTGGTCAAACCGAGATAGCGACCCACGCCGTATTGCGCATGCACCACCGGGTCGCCCGTCTTGAGTTCCGACAGATCGCGCAGCAGGCTGTCGATGGACGTGGTCCTGGCGTCGCGCGTGCGCCGCAGCCTGGGCGGGATGGCGTAGAGCTCGCTCTCCGTGATCAGGGCGAGCCGGTGGCCTCTGGCTGAGGACGAAACCCGCGGCCAGCGGTCCGTGGCTGAGGCAGAGTTTCTCCATCGCGGCCAGACATGCCGCCCAGTCGTCAACCGCGTGCGCATGAAGCCCATGTTCGGCGAGGTATTCCAGCAGTGTCTCGCGACGGCCCGCTGATGGTGCGACGATGATGGCCTTGCCGGGAAAGCTGTCCAGCCAGTTACGCAGCTTTTCAACAGGGTGGGGCGCGCGCCGGTCAACGGAGATGGGCGGGAGCGGGCAGGTAGGCGTATCTCCTTCGTGCGACAAGTCGATACGCGTATACGATTTGGCGCGAACGAAGAAATCTTCCACCGACAGAAACAGGGTTTCCGGTGGAAGTAGCGGTCTGTCCTTGTCACCGGACAACAGGCGATAACGCCCGCGCGTGTCGTTCCAGAACTCCTGCCCGGCCGCGTCGAGATTGCCCTGCGCGACCAGCAGCGCATCCGGCGGCAGATAATCGAACAGGCTGGCGGTTTCCTCGAAAAACAGCGGCAGGTAATACTCGATCCCGCCGGGCGCGAGCTTGTTGCTCACGTCCTTGTATAACTTGGACTTGGAAGGATCGCCCTCGAAGGCCTCGCGGAAGCTCTGGCGGAAGCGCGTTACGCCGCTGTCGTCGAGCGGAAACTCGCGCGCGGGCAGCAGGCGGATTTCCTTGACCGGATACAGGCTGCGCTGCGTGTCCACATCAAAGGCGCGCAAGGTTTCGATCTCGTTGTCGAACAGGTCGATGCGGTAGGGCAGCACGCTACCCATAGGGAACAGGTCGATCAAGCCGCCGCGTATGGAGAATTCGCCGGGGGAGAACACCTGGTTCACATGGTGATAGCCGCCCAGCATCATCTGGGCGCGGAAAGCTGCTTCGTCGAGGGTGTCTTTCTGCTTGAGGAAGAAGGTGTGCGCCGCCAGGTAAGCAGGCGGCGCCAGCCGGTACAGTGCGCTGCTGAGCGAGACCAGTGCGATATCAAATTCGCGCCGGGAAATCTGGTAGAGCGTGGCAAGCCGCTCGGAAATCAGGTCAGGGTGGGGCGAGAAAGTATCGTAGGGCAGCGTTTCCCAGTCGGGGAAGGTGCACACGCGCAGATTGGGCGCAAACCAGCGCACCTCCTCGGAAATTCTTTGTGCATCCCAGGCGCTGGCGCAGACCACCACCAGGGGGCGGCGGCATTGCGCCAACTCGGCGAGGTAGAGCGCATCGGCAGCCCCGGCGAGACCCGGCTGATGGCGTTTCTGACCCTGAGGGGGGATGGACTGGGTAAACAGCATGAAAAAGACTGAATTATATCGGCCTATTGCTGCGCTCGCGGCGATCTAAAATGATAGTCAGAGTCATCAGGAGTCCACAATGGTCTTTGCCAATCGTCATGAAGCCGCGCGTCTGCTCGCCCGGGCCCTGGCGGATTACAAGGGACGGCATCCCTTGATCCTGGCCATACCCAGGGGCGCGGTCGCGATGGGGCAACAGCTCGCACAGGAGTTGCTGGGCGAACTGGACGTCGTATTGGTGCGCAAACTGCGCGCGCCCTTCAACCCCGAGTTTGCCATCGGCTCGATCGACGAATCCGGCTGGAGCTATATTGCCGACTACGCGGCATCGGCTGGCGGCACCCCCGCCTATATCGAGCAGGAAAAGCAGGATCAGCTCGAACTCATGCGCCAGCGCCGCGCCCAGTACACCCCGCTGCGCCCGCCGATCAACCCGGCAGGGCGGGTGGTCATCGTGGTGGACGATGGCCTGGCCACCGGCGCGACCATGATTTCCGCGCTGCATGCCTTGCGCGCCCAGAAACCGGCGCGTCTCGTCTGCGCCGTGCCGGTCGCCCCGCCGGACACGCTGGAAAAAATCCGGCCCTATGCGGACGATGTGGTCTGCCTGGAAGCGCCCGACTTCTTCCGCGCAGTGGGTCAGTTTTATGCCGACTTTCCGCAGGTGTCGGACGAGGAAGTCGAAGCCATACTCAGGGAGGCTGCGAAAGGCAGTTAGAAGCGATTGTGTTCGCAGGGTGCGTTATACGCACCGTTATTGTTGGTGCGCACAGCGCACCCTACGATATTTATTAATTGGGTCTGTTTCGATCGCCCCGAACGGGGAAACCGGGAGGCCGTCTTTGATGCGGGTTCAAGGCGCCATGACCCGCATTTGAATGAACTGCGGTTGCTCGCCCGACGCTGAACTTGACGTATACACGCCAGTCTTTTCAGGCTGCAAGCCTGCGCCGAGTCTGGCGATCGTGACCCATAGCCCCAGAGGTGCGATCACCGTGCTCACCAGCTGCCCGCGCGACTGGGCGGGCAATTCCGTTCCGACGCGTGCGTCGACCGCAGCGGCTTGCACCTCAATGTCGACGGTGACAGGCTGCTTGCCCCCCGGCCAGCGTGGTTGCACGGTGAGGCTTTGGCCCGCCTCCATCCAGGTCACGGCGTAGACCACGCCGCCATCGTTGCCGTAGGTTCCGGGTGCGCCACGGGACGTATCATAGGCACCGGCGGCCTGAACCCATTGCAGCGGCATTGATTTGCCGATCCGCAGCGTCGCCCGCGCACCGTTGACTACTTGCACCTGCTGCGGCTCCAGCATGGTTTGCGCCTGCCGCCGGGTGCCTACCGTGAGACCCTCCGTGGCGCTAGTGGGCGCGTCGACCGTCCTCAGCTCCACGGTCAGGTTGCGCTGCGGGGGTTTGGCAAACGCATGCGTCGCCGTGACGACGGTCATGGCGGCGACAGTGGCGCCGCGGACGATGGCTCGAAGTGTGTTCATCCCAATCCCTGCTGGTCTGGGTCCCTGCCCGAAGGCGCGGGCCTTGATTGCTCTGCCCCGGTTTCACTCCGTCATTTCTCGGG
The DNA here is from genome assembly GCA_963726485.1 of uncultured beta proteobacterium. GTDB lineage: Bacteria > Pseudomonadota > Gammaproteobacteria > Burkholderiales > Thiobacillaceae > Thiobacillus. Next base: position 43,120 of record CAVSCL010000021.1, read on the forward strand.
CCGGGGTTCCGTGTCCGCATCATCATAGTCACTACCGAGGTCGAATCCCAAGTTCCTCGGCCGCCGCAAGCCAGCGGGGCTGGCGCAAGAACAGCAGTCACGCCAGACAGCGATGCGATCGTGCACGTTCGCGCGCTTTCGTTTCGCAATATGTCGCTGGGGACCGCCGGTCGCTGAGTCGAAGCCTCTCGCTTGCTCCGCTTCATCGCGGGCATCGGAATCTGCCTGGCGGTCAATGTTTGCGCCGGTCATTCGGTTGTCCACCTGTCTGTCTCAACAGGAACCTGAATCATGGACCAGGTATCCTGTTTTGCATACAGATATCCAGAACCGGCCTGCGTAAAGCGCATTATTGATCCGGGCATTGAAAAGTTGAAAGACGTGCTACGCTTCGCGGTAGGTTGGTAAGGACTTCCGGGAAGCGATAGCCGCCACAATAGTCGAATACGTGTGATGGCCGCATGGGTGACCCACAATTTCTCCAACATACAACATCCCACGCGCTGCAACAATGAATGCTGCGACTCAAGTGATGAGTTCGGCGGCAGCAACAGACCATGGATCAGTTGATGCGTTTGCTGCAATGAGCCTCCCGTGCCGATGTACACTGCACACCCGCGTATCCGCAGCAGGTTGGGCAGGAATGCAAGCAATCGCGGGTGTCCCGTATGATTCCGTCGCCGTAACCGCCTAAGTCCGCCAAAAAATCCTTAAAACTGCTGCGAGCGGTTGACAGGCAGTTCGGCCAATGCAGTTCGGGTGAATTTCGCAAGAGTCGCTTTCCATATGCCTTACTGGTTATCCGCATCCACGGCCATTTTCAACATCTTGAAAATATCCGGTATGGCCGAGGTTACCCGGTTCCAGTTCGGGATCAGTGGCGTGGCCATCGGATTCTTCATAAACGCCTGGGTTGCCATGGCGATGGCCCTGGTAAATGATTCCACCGCCACGGCCTCTTCGTGGCGGTCAAACCTGAGGCCGTTGATGGCTGCATCTGCTTCGTATTTCATGATCGTATCCTCGGCCTGCCGCAGGTAGGATACGAGCAAGGATTTGAATAGCCCGTCCGAAAAAACGACCCCCTCAGATGCCAGGGTCCTGAAGATGGATTTGCATATGTCCACCGTCATTTTCATCAAACCCTTGCTGGCATCATCGGCAGAAAGTATTTGATGTTTGTGGTCATAGTTCGCGGCAATATCCACCTGACAAACCCGACGCGGTGAATAGTTCCGGTGCACTTCGGCAAGGGAACCCACCTCCAGTCCCCAGTCCCACGGGATTCTGTTTACCCGGGCCAAATCCGTGATCATGCAGAACTCGCCGGCGAGGGGATAGCGAAAGCTATCGAGGAATGCGAGAAAATCATGCGGCCCGATGAGCTGCTCGAGGGCGCTGACCAGCGGGGTCACCAATAGGCGGGTAACACGCCCGTTCAGTTTGCCGGATACCCGGCTGTAATACCCTTTACAAAACACGTAGTCCAGGTTGGGATGGACCACGGGGTAGCACAACCGCGCCAGCAGTTCGCGGCTGTAAGTGACGATGTCGCAATCATGCAGGGCAATGACGTCGGACCGGCCCCGCGCAAGCACATATCCGTAGGCAAGCCATGCGGAGCGCCCCTTGCCGCGCTCGCCCACGTTACATCCGTTGCGGGCGAACGTTTCATATATTTCGCTGATTCTTTTGCCGTCATTGTGGATGATCTTGACTTCCGTCGATATCGGCGACATGAACTCCCGCACCCGCTGAAAATCCTTCTCCGAGGCCTTGTCAAGGACGAGCACGATTTCATTCAGATACTTTACCTTGGCAAGTTCCTGGACGATTCCCGGCATGGCCGGGCCTTCAAACTCCGAATAAAGTGCCGGCAGCACCAAGGCCACAGGCCTGGTTTTAGAAAAGCCATACAGCTCAGACTCCAGCCGCTCCAGCGAGGGTTTGCCGATCTGATGGAGCGTCGTGATGATGCCTGACTGGTAAAAATCGGACATTGATTATCCTCTGGTCAACGTGATCATCGTGAAGCGATACCCCTTCACTCTCCAACCTCTGGGGAAGAGGTCGGAGGAGGGAACGGACGCGGCGAGAAGTGATGTTCATATCTTGGGACGGCGCTGCTCGCCATATCCGTCAGATGTGTTCGATATCATCCTTGGTTTCTGCAGATCTCTTTTCCGCGGATACCCTTTCTATCATCCGTCTCGCAGCGTTAATGCCGCCTACGCCGAAAGAGATCGTGAGAGCAGTCACGATGCCGCCGAAGATAATCGTAAAGGCGGCAAGCACGATGCTGGGTGCAATCTGGAGTTGTTCCATGGCCATGGCCAGAATCAAAACCATCAACAGGATGCGTATGGCCTCGGCGAGGAGTTTGGCGTAGTGATAACCACTGTTTACCGCTGCAATCAATACCCCCTGGCCGATGAATGCCGTAAGCACATAGCCGATAATCAAAATCACGGCCGCAGAAAAAGCACGGGGCATATAACTGAAGACTTGCTCGACCAGACTGTCGATTGCCGGAATCTTGAGGGCGCTCAGGCCGATCATCAGGGTGACGATAATCAGTACCCAGAAGACCATCGCCCCGAGCGTGGCGGAGGGTTTGGCCCAGAGGTCCCCTTTGCGCATTAGCGTGGTAAAACCCATCCGGTCGGACCAACTGTCGAAGTTGATGGCGATGAGGGATTTTACCAGTATGACTTTGATGAGCCTGGCCAGGACGATGCCCAGCACCATGATGATTAGCATGGCTAAGAGATTGGGCAAAAAGACTTTGAACTTGAGAAATACCTCTTGCAGGGGTTCGAGAATCAGGTCCAAAAAATCCATCATGATTTATCTCCTTAGAACTATTTCCAGCTGGTTACGAGGTAATTCTTGTTGTTTTCAAACTCCAAGCAAAGTTTTTCGATTTCGGCCTCCGCTTCAGGCCCTTCCATGGGTTCCGCTGCCAGGATGAACGATGCGGTCTTTCCTAGATAAAGCGGGGTGAGGGACTTTATCAGGTGCTCCGCTGGCATCTTCTTCTGGTGAAAAGCGATGGCGTAATCGTAGATGACCCGTGTCCACAACCCGATGGGAAAGCAGAATTCGCTATTGGCCAAGGCGCCCAGCCGTTCCACCTCCTTGAAATCACTGGCGCCAAGAATATCAAGCCAAATCTCCCGCAGATTTTTCAGGCCTTCCCGGAACAGGGTCAACATCCTTGCGGTATTGACGTTGATTTGTTCGAGCCCGACGCTGTATTCGAAGCCGAAGGTCGTTACTGGCGCAGATCCGCGGATGGGTGCCCAGGTATTCGTGTAGTTCTCCATCAGACCGAAGGTGGCGCTCACCACCTGGTAGAGCATGCTGCTCAGATCGGCACCAGGGTCCTTGGCGTCGTGTATCTTGGCGCCGAGAAAGGACTGGGCGATCTTGAAGTCATTCGCAATTGCCGTCGTGGTCATCCAGATGTCGATGCCGAAGCGCGCGACATCCGATTGCCACACGTCCTTGGTCAGGTAGAACTGCGCCAGCCGGCCGGTAAAGCCGAAATCCCCACCGATGGGCTGACGCACCCTCTTGCCATAAAGCGCACGGGTGAGGGGATAGACGATGCTGTTGGTAATGGTACCGTCGAACTTGTGCCGGTGGTAAAGCGGGGTCACATAGTCGAACCCCCCCTCCAGCACCGGTTTCACCAGCAGTTCGATCCATTCGGGCGTGATGCTTCTGAGATCCGAATCGACCACGACGCAGGCCTCTGCATCCAGCAGTTGGGCAATTTCAAAAATGCTTCGAAAGGCGCTTCCCTTGCCGGGGATGCCCGAATAAGGAAAGGCAATCTTGGAGATAGGCTCCACCCGGTGATGAAGAAGGATGGCGCTGAAGTCCTCGACCGATGAGTTCCGTACTACGTCCGTGGTGCCGTCGCTGGAGCCACCATCGGAATTCACGATCACTGCCTTGTGGGAGGGGAAGTACTTGGCAAGGCCCGCCTGCACCGCACGAACGACATGACCGATGGTTCTTGCGTTATTGAAGCTCGGGATGCCGACAATGATGTCTGCGGCCCCGATCTTCCCGATCTGCTCATGCACCTCTGTTCTTAAGGATGTGGCACTCATCGTCTGGATAGTTCCCCCGGCTTTTCACCATTGTTAACGGTCGCGTAGTTCGGCGTCGGTTCCTTCCAGCAGTATGATCTGCAGGTCCATGACGTTCGTTCCCGTCGGCCCTGGCATGAAATGGCTGCGCCCCCCCGACAAGGCATCGAGTTGTTGAAAAAAACCATAGGAATCGTTTTCGCCAAGGTGTGCGACAGGGTCTATTCCAAGCCGGCGGGCCGATCCGACCGTATTGCCGTCGACAAGCGCGCCTGCGGCATCGGTCGGCCCGTCGTTGCCGTCCGTGCCGGCGGAAAGCAGGGATACCCCGGATTGCCCGGCTATCTCCAGGGCAAAAGCCAGGGCAAGCTCCTGGTTTCTGCCGCCTTTTCCCTTTCCCCTGACGGTGACCGTGGTTTCGCCGCCAAACAACAGGCAGCGCCGTTCACCCGCTTGCAAACCTGCTTGAGCCATGCGAGCGTTATGCGCCAGGAAACGTGCTGCATCGCGCGCTTCACCCTGAAGTTCAGCGGTGATGATCTCGGCAGCAATCCCGAGTTGCCCGGACTTCTCCGCCGCCGCCGCGAGGGCGCGGCTGATCCCCCCGACAATCACGTTTCGCGTTCCGAGCAGGTAGGGGTCGCCGTCTTTTACCGTTTCCGTAGCTAGTCCGGCGATACCCCGTTGCAGATAATTCATGACGTGCACGGGTATTTTTTCCTTCAACCCGTATTTCTCGATCACGGACCAGGCGTCGGTAAAGCTTGTGCCATCCGGCGCGGTCGGCCCGGAAGCGATGATGTCGAGGCGGTCACCGATCACGTCGGAAAGAATCATCGTCACGATCTGCGCCGGGTAGGCGACCTGGGCAAGCCTACCGCCTTTGACGGCTGAAAGATGCTTGCGCACGGCATTCAACTCGCCGATGGCGGCACCCGCATTCAGCAGCAAAGCGGTCACTGCCTGCTTGTCGTGCAGCGTCACCCCCTCGACAGGCGCGACCAGCAGCGCTGACGCGCCGCCCGAGAGCAGGCAGATAACCAGCGTCCTTTCGTCAGCGACCCGCATCATTTCCAATATTCGCTGCGCACCCTCCGCCCCGGCATCGTTCGGCACCGGATGGGAAGCTTCGATCTGCTCAACCGTGCGCAGCGTTGCCGCGTGGCCTTCCTTCACGATAATCAGTCCGGCGGAAATCCGTTCGCCGAGCAATTCTTCAATGGCCAATGCCATGCGCGCCGTGGCCTTTCCTGCGCCGACCACCACGATGCGGCTAAAAGCTTCAAGCCGGTACGCGGTATCGGCAACAGTCAGGCAGCCATGCTCAAGCTTTGCGCTGTTGAGCACTGCCTGGTAGGGATCGACGGCGGCAAGGGCGGCGCAAAAAATATCGCTTAGAATCGCTGCGGGCGTTTCACCCCCGGCATGTCCGCCCGAGAGCAGTTGCAGCACCGCTTCGTTCCAGCCCAGCGGACCGGGGCTTTGCGTTTTCATCAGGCCTGCCATGTCGATGCGGGAATCAAAGCTTCCATCCGCGTGCCGGATCAGTACCGGACGGTCAACAGCCTGGAGCAGTGGCAGGTCGTTAAGGCCGTCGCCCAGCCCGATGCTGGAGATTTCGCCGTGCTCTTGCTGGTAGAGAGCCTTCAGAATTTCCACTGCACGGCCTTTGTCGTGTCTGGCCCAAGATGTGAAAAATCCGTCCTTGGGTCCAGTGCAGGCCGGCGTCTTCTATAGCCTGCAGAAAACGCTCGTCAGGCACGCCATCGAAAACGAAGGGTTCGTCGAAATCACGCTGTTTGGCCAAACAGGCCTCATCGTAAGAGAGGCCCGTCAACTCTGCGACTTCGTCTGCCGTCATGTCTGCAAAGCCGCGCACCTGTGCCCCAAGCTGTTCTCTCAGAGCGACGAAGTGACTTCTGATCCTCGCATAAGGCGAGCCAAGGGTAATGATCTGATAGCCGTCGAATGTCGCGGCTTCAACCGGTGCGGTGAGAAGTAGCCACTGCGGAATGAAAATTCCGCCACCGTTTTCAGAAATGAAAGGGTGGCCATTGTGCATGAGCAGGCGGCATGATTCGATTTCCGCACGTGTTTTGCTGGAGCAGAGTATTAGCGGAATGGACCTGGCCCGAATCAGGTTCAGGGCCGGTAGCGCGTCATTGAAGGAATAGCTCGTTGCATCGAGCAAGGTTCCGTCCAGATCGCTAAATATGATCGTTTTCTGCATTTTCCCCTTGACGCTTGCCCCCGCCTAGCTATCGGGTCGCGCAGCGGGTTTATTCACAGATATCAACCGTTGGCGCGGACCAGTATCCGGTCCAGTTTGTCTTCGATCTCGCCGATATTCGCGGCCAGGCCGTTGGCGGTTTCGTCGAACGACTTCCGAGACGCCTGCTCCGCATTCTCCATGCGCGCGCCGGCCTGTTCGATCTCGGCGCGCAGTTGGGCAAACTCCCGCTCAAGCTGTGCCCGCAATTCGTTAAGACGCGATGCTTCGGCGCTCTCCGCAAGTTTCCTCTGTGCCTGCAATTCCTGGCTGTAACGGCGCGATTCCATCAGCATGGCCGTGCGCAGGGACAGGGCATAGAGCGTGAACAATCCCACCAGCGCCAGCGTCACACCGAGCAGGATCACCCCGAGCGGCCCCACGACCTTGAAGGCGACGAAAGACAGCGTGGTCGGCGCAGTCAACACCGCCCAGTTGGCGAGAGTGAATACCGCGAGCAGGAACAGCGCCGCCAGGATGATCGTGCCGAGAATATTCATGATGGTCTCCTTGGGGATTCGTGACAGTTGGACGAATGTTTGCGGGGTGTTTCTGAGCAGAGGATGATTTCTTTGCTGGTCTTCAGAACCAGACACGGGCGCTCACTGACATCTTATCGCCATCGCGATGAACGCGAACCCGTGGCGATCCACGCCATCTCGCCTGCCCTCATCCTCACTTACCCGATCACGCGGTCTTGCGAAGCAACATTATTCCGTTTGTGAATCTTCATACCCGCGCCACCACTGCTCACCGTCGAATAGTGCACCCCGAAGTGCTGCACAATCGCAGCCATTATATGCTGGCCTGTCAGGTACGCTCGCGCCATTGCCCATCGACGCCCATATCACTGCTCGAAATCTGCCGTGGGTTGGGACAATGCCCGTCGCTGAGCTTGCTGGAATCGTAATCCAGCGAATCATGGGCCAGGTATCCTGTCCTGCATTTGGATATCCAGAATCGGCCCGCGATGGCGCATCATTGATCCGGGCATTGAGATTTGAAATGCGGCCCCGCTGTACGGTGCGTGGGTGCGAATTTTCGAGGGGCAATGGCCGCATCTCGTGCCCACGATTTCTCGCGCATAATCAATATAATTGTGCTGGGCAAGCGCGGCATAAATATCGACACGGCGCTTCGTGTGACGCATCCCTTTGGCGCCAGTAAGAGATTCCGGATGGGCTTGCCGGCGGATTCATATCTGGAAGGAACGCGCAGGCGGGCTATGGGGGATTTTCGGCGTGTAGAGAATCTGGCGGCGTAAACTGACCACTGATGCATCGTCAAAACGGCTGATGCATGACCAATCCGCAACGGGGCGGCTTTCCCGGTTTTCTGCTTGAATTCCTGATGCAAACACTCCCGCATACAGAAATCCAGAATCGGCCCGCGGACGCATTATTGATCCGGCCATGGAAAAGTTGAAAGGCGTTCATGCTGCATGGTGTGTGGGTAAGGACTTTCGGGGCGTGATGGCCGCATGTCGCACCCACGACTTCTCCGGCATAATCAATGAAGTTGTGCGGGGCAAGCGCGGGATTACGATCGACACGGCGCTTCGTCATACGCATGCCTGCTTTCCCGTCTTAATGCCTGAACCCCTGATGCAAACACTCCCCTACTGGCGTCTGTCCGGTTTCTATTTCTTCTATTTCGCCTTCGTCGGCGCGATGTCGCCGTTCTGGGGGCTTGTACCTCAAGTCGCTGACTTTCAACGCGTTTCAGATCGGCGTGCTGATGTCGCTGTTGCAGGTGATGCGGATATTCGCGCCGAATATCTGGGGGCACATCGCGGATCGCACCGGCAAGCGCACTGCCATCGTGCAGCTTGCGGCGGCGTGCAGTGTGCTGGTCTTCGCCGGTGTTTTCTTTGGCAGCAGTTTCTGGTGGCTGTTTGCGGTGATGGCGGCGCTGAGCTTTTTCTGGAGCGCGTCGCTGCCCCTGGTCGAGGCGATGACGCTGTCTCATCTGGGCGAGCATACCGATGGTTACGGACGCATCCGGCTGTGGGGTTCCATCGGCTTCATTCTCATGGTCGTCGGACTGGGTTATGTGTTTGACGTGGTCAGCATCGCCTGGCTGCCGTGGGCGGTGCTGGCGGTGATGCTGGGGATTGTCGCCTTTGCCCGCGTGATACCCGAGGCGGACATCCTGCCGCATCACACCGACCAGGTTTCCGGATGGGACATCCTGCGCCAACCGGAAGTGGCGTCGCTGCTGATCGCCTGTCTTCTGATGGCCGCCGCGCACGGGCCGTATTACACCTTTTATTCAATTTACCTGGTCGATCACGGCTACGGCAAAAGCACCGTCGGCTGGCTGTGGGCGCTGGGCGTGCTGTGCGAGATCGGCATCTTCCTCATCATTCCGCGCATTTTCGCGCGGGTGTCGCCGCGCCGCCTGATTCTTGCCAGCTTCGCGCTGGCGGTCGTGCGTTTCCTGCTCATTGCCTGGGGCGTGGAATCGGCATGGCTCATCTGGGGCGCACAGACCCTGCACGCCTTCAGCTTTGGCACCTATCACGCCGCCGCGGTGGCGCTCATCCACCAGCATTTCCGCGGCCGCCATCAGGCGCGCGGCCAGGCCTTGTACACCAGCATCGCTTACGGCGTGGGCGGCACGCATAGGCGGTTTGGTCAGCGGCGTGACCTGGGAAAGTTTGGGCCCGGCATGGACGTTTACCCTGGCCGCCGTGAGCGCGGCATTGGCGTGGGCCGTCTACGCAATCTGGGGCGCGGCGAAATCCACGCCGGATCGGTCCGGACAGCGCGCCTGAATGCAGGCCGCAGGGAAGCGGTTGCTTGTCATACTCGCCATCAACGCAGAGGGTGTCGATGTGCTGGCAAAGCTGCTGAATCAGGGGAGCTATAAGCTCGATGCTGACAAGCTGACATTGGCACCCATGGCCGGAACACGCATTGCGGGTCCCCCGGCGCAGATGGCGATGGAACATGCCTTCGGCACGCGTCTCGCCACGGTGGACGGATATCGCATCGTCGGCGAGAACCTGTCGCTGACCGCAAAGGGGCGGGGCGTCGCGCGGTTCCAGGCCGGTAAAATCATACGGAAGGAGTTGTGCTGTAAGACAGGACCCTCTGCCCGGCAAGCAATCCCGGAAGACTCTCCCATCGTCGCAGGCGATGGCACTGGCCAAATCATTTGGCTATTCGGAAGCTGGTGCTGAACACGGCTTGTAGGATAGGGTCAGCAGGAAACCTGGGGTCAGGTATTGCATTAACGTATCACTGTTCCGCGCCTGCTTTATGCCACCCTGAACGTGATCCTTTCGATATCGCGCAAATCCACAACCTGCCTGGCTTGCCACAGGTCATGATTGTCCTGCATGGCGAGCCAGCTTTCGGGCGAGCGACCGAGCGCTTTGGATAAACGCAGTGCCATTTCAGGGCTGATGCCGCTGCTGCCTTTCAGAATGCGATTCAGGGTTGAAGCGGCAACGCCGAGCCGGGACGAGAGTTCGCGGGCGCTCAGTTCGTTGGGTTCCAGATAAATTTGCTGGATGAATTCTCCGGGGTGCGGGGGGTTGTGCATGGTCATCAGTGATAATCCTCGTAATCCAGAACGTGGGTATTCCCATTCTGAAACTCAAACGTAATACGCCAGTTTCCATTCACCCATATCGACCAACGTCCGCGCTCTTCGCCTTTTAGCGGATGCAGGCGGAACCCGGGGATGTCCATGTCATCAATCGTCTGGGCCGTATCCAGCGCGGCCAATTGCATTCGCAGACGTTTTGCGTGCGACGGCTGGATGCCTGCCTGGCTACCGGACTCAAAAAACCGCTTCAAGCCCTTGTGTCGAAACGAGGCGATCATAAGACATATCTTAGTGTGTTGCGTGATGCGCAACAATAGGGTGTTCTGAAAAAATGCACGCTGCAGCAATAAAACGGTGCAGGTTCGGAATAAGTATCAAGAGAGCCGCGAACCCCCATCATTTTAAGGCCTGAAACCAGATGGCGTCCGTTTACAGAAGGCCACTGTCTGCCGCTGAACAGACTTTCGACGAATATGCCAGACTGTTTCTTCAGGGTGTGCGTCGTCAGCGACGGTGGTAACCAGTTCAAGCCGGCCAGATACCGCCAGCAAGGTTTCCTGACATCAGTACTTGCGGTGGTGCGTGTACGGGCGCCAACCGGTGCCCATTTCTCATGGACGCTCCGGGCCGGACGCTGCCCCGGCGGCCGGCCCGCCATTTCGGGGCAGGGCGGCGGAGAGAAAGGCATCCAGACCGCGCAGGTAGTGCTCGCCGCTCAGCAGGAAGCCCATGTTGTGGTCGCCCTTCAGTTCCAGGAAGGCCTTGGGTGGGTGGGCCGCCTGGAACAGGGCCTGACCGTGGTGGTAGGGGATGATCTCGTCGTCCGGGCTGTGCACCACCAGCACGGGACAAACCACTTCGGCCAGATAGTCGCGGGTGTTGTAGTGCAGCCGGGCCAGACGGCGCGCCGGCAGCCACCGGTACAGTTCGGCCGCCAGGTCGGGTACGGAGGTGAAGGCGGACTCCAGGATCAGGGCGCCGGGCCGCTCCCGCGCGGCCAGCCAGGCGGCCAGCGCGGCGCCCAGGGAGCGGCCGAACAGGACGATGCGCTGCGGCGGTATGCCGCGTGTTTCGGTCAGGTGGCGCCAGGCGGCCAGGGCGTCCTGATGCGTGCCTTCTTCGTCGGGCCTGCCTTCACTCCGGCCATAGCCCCGGTAGTCGAAGATCAGCACCGACAGGCCCAGGTCATGAAAGATGCGCAGGGAGTCCAGACGGTGGGAGATGTTGCCGGCGTTGCCGTGGAAGAACAGCACGGTGCCGCGCGCCTCGGCATGGGGCAGATACCAGGCATGCAGGCGCACGCCGTCCGAGGTCTCCAGCCACACCGTCTCGTAGGCCAGGCCGATGTCCGCGGGCGTTGCCTCCAGGGTCCGCGACGGGATGTCGGGCAGATAGAGCAGGCTGGCCTGGCCCAGGTAGAGGGCCAGCAGCAGCGCGGCGTAGGCGCCGGCCGCGGTCAGGAGGGCGGTGAGCATGGGTGATGTCTTTCCGGAACGCGGCATGGGCGCCTATGGGCTTGCCCCCACGGCAGGGGAGCCGGGAGCAAGCCCCGCGGGAAAACTCCAGGCCGCCGCCAGGTAGCCGAGCAGCGCGAGGATCACCACGACCGTGAAGCCCAGATGCATGGCCACCAGGGTGGCGAGGACCGCCGCCACCACCGAGACGCAGGCATTGATGCCCCAGGCCCAGGGCAGGAAGGCCGGCGTCGTGCCGGCCAGGCGTTGCAGGCCCAGGGGAAAGGGCATGCCCATGAAGAACGCCAGCGGCGCGATGAGCCCCAGGCTCAACGCAATGCGCGCCGCATCCGGCAATCCGGCCAGCAGGCGGAACAGTTCGGGCAGCAGGAACAGATAGGCCAGGGCGATGCCGGCGATGGCGGCCACGGCCAGGCGCACGCTGCGCTCGGGCTGGCCGCGCCCGGCCAGACCGCCTCGCAGTCGCCCGCTCATGCGGCTGCCCAGCCCGGCAAACAGCAGGAAGCCGCACAGCACCACGGCCACGGCATACAGCGGGTGGCTCAGGAAGAGCATGAATTTCTGGATGAAGGCGATCTCCACGAACATGAAGGCCAGGCCCAGGGCGGAGAAATAGCCGATCACGCGTCCCCGGCCCGCGCTCGGCAGGCGCCGCCCGGCCAGTCCCAGGGGCAGCAGGATCAGGACCAGGCCGGCCAGGGTGGCCTGGATCAGGGTGGCCACCAGCACGGGATAGCCCCATTCCAGCAGCGGCATGCCGCCCCGCTTTCGCAGGTCCAGCCATTCCGGCAGGCTGGACCATTTGAAGAAATGAAAGAAATAGGGCCGGTCGTCGCTGGCGGGCTCGATGAAGTATTTGTAGCGCTCCTGGTATTGCGCCCGGCCCGGGCCCAGCAGGGCCTGCATCGCCTCGGGGAAATCGGGCCGCGCCAGCAGGTTGTAGCGATTGGCCTCCTCCGGGCGCAGATCGGGCAACCAGTCGAGATCGAAGGAACGTTCGCGGCAGAAGGCCCGGATGCGAGCCAGTTCGTCCGGGGTGAAGTCGCCGTTCCTGATGAGCAGGGTGCCGGTCTTCCAGCCGCGGATCAGGGCCAGGCGGCGGCCGGGTTCGCGCACGCCGTCGGCTTCCAGCGCCGCGATGGCGGTGGCGGCGAGTTTGAGCAGGTCGCGCGGCGGCAGGGCGATCCAGCGGGTGATGGCGAGCATGCCGCCGGGCGCCAGGCGGCGCAGATCGTCGCGCAGCGCCTCGACCGTATAGAGATAACTCTCGGACAGGGCATGCAGGCCGGCGGACGAGGCACCCCAGGCATCCACCAGGGAAAGCTCGATCAGGTCGTAATGCGCGCTGCCGCCGGCGACGAAGCCGCGCGCTTCCCCGAGATGCGCGCGCACGCCCGGCTGGCTGTAGGGGCGCCCGGAGAAGGCGGCGAAGCGGACCTGCACCAGTTCCAGCATCCGCGGATTCAATTCCACCGCGTCCACTGTCCGAGCCTCGTGATAAAGGGCCTGCAGAACGTCCTGCCCGCTCCCGGCCCCCAATACCAGCACGCGGGGCCGCTGCAGCAGGTGGTAGGGCAGGGCGGAGGTGAGGAAATCCAGATAGGCCAGGGGAGCCGTGTGTCCGTCGAAGCGGGTGATCGCGCCGGGGCCATCGCCGTCGCTGAACACCGCCAACTGTGGCGGTGGCTCCTGCGTGGCCGCGAGGCTCAGACCCGGTGCCTGGCGCAGCGGAACCTGGCTGGTTCTCCACCACGGTGAGCACGCCCAGTGGACTGCTCACCTCCGCCACCACCCGCGCCCCGACGATCTTCATGGCCTGGCTCAGATCCTTGTAGGGGGAAGGCCGCAGGCCCAGCCAGGCCTGGGGCAGGGCCGCGAGCAGCAGGGCCGTGAACACCAGCGCCACACGGCGACCGCCCGATGGCCGGAGCACGACCGCTGCCGCCAGCAGCCCCAGCCCGCCGGTCACGGCCAGCGCGCGCATGGGCGGCACCAGGAACAGCAGCCCCAGCACGCCGAGGCAGCCGAGGGCGGCGCCCAGGATGTCGGCGCTATAGAGGCGCGGGGCCTCGTCGCCGTAGCGGCTGAAGGCCAGGCACAGGGCCGTCGCGGCGAACAGGAAGGGGATGAACAGGCACAGATAGATCAGGGCCAGGCGCAGGAACTGGCGGCCATCCCAGAACGCCTCCAGGGGGTTGAAGGGGATGGCCTGGGCCAGCAGGAAGCAGCCCACGGCGGCCACTCCGAACAGACTGGCGGCGGCGGCGAAGGCGGACTCGAACCGGCGCAGCAGCGCATCCCGGTACACGGCCACCAGCGTGCCCGCCGCGCCATAGCCCAGCATGGCCACGCTGATCATCATGTAGGCGAAGTGATGCCACTGGATCAGGGCGAACAGCCGGGTGAGCAGAATCTCGTAGGCCAGCGCCGCGGCCGAAAGCAGGCCCATGGCCGGCAGCAGCCTGCCGGGCGGGTCCTCTTGCTGGCGGAATCCGGCCATACCCGCGCGTCAACGGCCGCCGGTGAGGGGCACGAAAGCCACCGGCAGGATCTGACGGCTGCTCACGCCGCCGTCGGCCTGTTTTTCCACCAGCAGCAGATGCTGGGTGAGGAAGGCGGTGCCCACCGGGATGATCATGCGGCCGCCAGGCTTGAGCTGTTTCACCAGCGGCGGCGGCACATGGCTGGCGGCGGCGGTGACCACGATCGCGTCGAAGGGCGCCGCCTCCGGCCAGCCGTAATAGCCATCGGCAATCTTCAGTTGCACGCCGCCATAACCGGTTTCGGCCAGCGTCTGCCGGGCGCGTCTGCCGAGCGCCTCGACGATCTCGATGCTGTATACGCGCCGCGTCAGCTCCGCCAGGATGGCCGCCTGGTAGCCGGAGCCGGTGCCGATCTCCAGCACGCTGTCGCCGGGCTTGAGGTTCAGCAGATCGGTCATCAGGGCGACGATATAGGGCTGCGAGATGGTCTGGCCAGAACCGATGGGCAGGGGACGATTGGCGTAGGCCTCGTCCCGGTACTCCGGCGGCACGAAGCGGTGCCGGGGCACCTTGTTCATCGCCGCCAGCACGCGCCCGTCCAGCTTCTCCCGCCCGGTCTCGAAACCGGCATCCTTCGCCATCAGGATGATTTCCCGAAGCATCCCCTGCTTCTGCGCGGCATACGAATCGTCGCCGGCCGCCACACCACTGGTGAGCAGGGTGGCGAAGACCGCAACTGCCCAAGCCCGCCATGCGTCCATGTCTTACTCCCCCACGCGTCGTTGCTCAGGTTTCAGTGTAGGTAATGGCGCACGGTGGGAGATGGCGCCAACGTCAAAAACAGGCTGGCTGATGTTCAGCAGGGATCAATCGCGCGGCGACATGGATTGCTCTAATAGCGCGCACACGCGCTGCCATGCGGCCCCACCCAATACGGCCGACTTCGCCGGTGCTGAAACGCTGATTCAGTGAAGCAAACCCCCGGCTTTGCCGGGCGTCACTTTATTGGCCGGGCAACATTAGCGGGTTCCCCTTGAGTCCCATCGGCCAGGTCCCTTATCACCAGTTCACAGCCGTTTATATCGCACGCGAGATAGCCCCAGCGGGCATACCAGTCAGGCAGCACCCAGCGCTCGCAGTCATGGCCGTCCACCTGATGAGCGTGCCGCGCCGGACGGTGGGTGTGGCCGTGTATCAGCCGCGGGTAGGCGTGACTGCGCAATACGCGTTCGACTTCCTCCGCATTCACATCCATGATTTCGTCCGATTTGCCCTGCTTGGCGGCTTCGCTCTGGGCGCGCGCCTGCTGCGCCATGGCCTTGCGGGCGGCGAGCGGCTGGGCGAGGAAATTGCGCTGCCAGTCGGGGTGGCGCACCTGGCCGCGGAATGCAAGATACGGCGGTGTCATCCGTGCACAGGGTGTCGCCATGCACGAGCAGCGTGGGCACACCGTAGAGGTCGATAACACTGGGGTCGGCTATCAGCGCCATGCCGGCCAGATCGGCGTAGCGGCGGGCAAGGAGAAAGTCGCGGTTGCCGTGCATGAAGAAAACCGGTACGCCGGAGCCGGACAGCTTATGGAGATGGCTTGCCGTTTCTGCGTGCAGAGGGGAAGCGAGATCGTCATCGCCCACCCAGGCTTCGAACAAGTCCCCCAGAATGTAGAGTGCGTCGGCATGGCACGCCACATCCTGCAGAAATTCGTAGAACTGCCGGGTGACGGCGGGCCGCGATTCGCATAAATGCAAATCGGCGATAAAAAGGCTCCGGCCTGCCATGTCCGGGCAGGGGCGTCAGACGATCTCGGCTTTGGTAATGACGATGTCTTCCAGCGGCACGTCCTGATGGCCGGCGCGGCTTCCGGTGCGCACTTTCTTCATTTTGTCGACCACGCCCATGCCGTCGATGACTTTTCCGAAGACGGCATAGCCGTAGCCTTGCGGGGTGGGGGCGGTGTGGTCGAGGAAACTGTTGTTCGCGACGTTGATGAAAAATTGCGCGGTGGCGGAATTGGGATTGGGGGTGCGTGCCATGGCGATGGCGTAAGTCACGTTCTTCAAACCGTTGGCGGCTTCGTTTTCAATCATGGCGCGGGTTGGCTTTTGGATCATGCCGGGCTCGAACCCGCCGCCCTGAATCATGAAACCGTCGATGACACGATGAAAAATTGTGCCGTCGAAGAATCCGTCGCGTACGTATTGCAGAAAATTCTCTACCGTGATGGGCGCTTTTTCGGTGTTGAGTTCGAGGGTAATGTCGCCGAGGGAGGTGTGCAACTTGACCATGCTTGCTTGTCCTTAGTCAGATTTAAAGTTGGGTTTCGTGAATGATTTTCCAGCGGCCGTTTTCGCGGCTCCAGAATTGCCTTTTCTGGATGCGGTCGCTGAGGTTATTGCTCCGGTAATCCTGGGTGAAGCTGACCACCGCGAGGTCGGGGCGCTCCGGATAGAGCATCAGGCTGACGTTGCTCAGCCCCAGCTTGACCCATTCCTTGGCGGCGTTGTTGCGCTGCTTGGCCTGGGAAAACTGGCTGTAATTCTGGGATTCGCTGCGGAAATTGTGACTGTAGTTTTCCAGCAGCCGGTTCGTGTCGAGGCTTTCCCAATCACGGCGCCATTGATCCATGGCTGCGGACAATTCGCTGCGGCTTGCGTCCAGCTTGTCGTGATCAACCCACTCGACCTGCTCGGCGATGATAACGGGCGTCTTGCCCGTCTGGATAAACTGTCCCAGGGTTTTCATATCTTCGTTGGCCAGCACTACACAGCCCTCGCTGGCGCGGGGGGCACGGCTGTATGTGTTACTCGGCGTGCCATGTATCCAGATGCCATGGCCGCTGCGGCCCTGTCGCTGATCCCATTCGTTGGGGTAGGACAGGGTATACGCGCCCCTGCCATAAAAATCCCCCAGTTCGCTGCCCGGCTTGAAACCGGAAACGCTGTAAATGCCTATGGGTGTGCGGTTGTCGCCCTCTTTCTGTTTGCCCAAGCCGGCCTTGCCGACGGTGACGTAATAATCCGCTACCCGGAGCGGCAGGCCGGCCCGGTTTTCGAACACATAAAGTCTCGAGCGGCTGGCATCCACCACCAGGGCGTAGTGATAGCTGTCGCCAAGGTCCAGCAAATAACGGGGAAGCCGGTCTTCCTGCAAGGGATCGGACAGCGTGCGGACCCGCTGCCGGGCTTCCTGGCGCAGATCTTCCTGCTCGCTGGAGGGGCGCGCATTACCCAGCGTACTCAATGGCCGGGCATGCGCCAGAAGCAGGTCGCCCCTGACCAGCTGGGCCAGGCGGAAATTAGGGTATTTCTCGATGATCTGGTCAAGCGTGCTGAGCGCGCTCACCATTCGGCTTTGCGAGATGTCCAGCAGGCTCTTGACCAGCATCCGGTCAGCATCGCCCGGGTCCGCGGCAAAGGCGGACGAGGCGAGCAGGGAACCGAGGGCGAAAAGACGAAAGATTTTCATGGGGGCTTAACGCGAACTTTCCCGAACGATTTTCCATTTTCCGTCACGCAAGGCCAACTCCAGCGTCTTGGTGGAACTGGAGTTTAGCCGGTCAGAGCGGTAAGTCTGCTTGAAGGTGGCCGTTGCCTGGTCTGCGGCGGACTGTTCGATTTTCAGATTGGAAATCTGGACGTCGATGCGCCGGGTTTTGGCGATGCGCTCACGGCGCTGCGCCTCCCAGTCGGCGCGCGACAGGCCGTCGGGTACGGCAAAGTCGCTGGCATAGAATGCCAGGTAGCTGTCCGGATCGCGTTTGCTCCATGCCTGGGCCCAGTCGGTGACGGTGACCTCTATGATCTTGGTGGGCTGAATGCTGTCGCTAGCGGGGGCAGGCAGGACGGGCTTGGCAGGAGCGGCTGCCAGCGGCGCCGGATTTCCGGGGGCGGCGGCTTGCGGTTTGGCGGGTGCCGCGCGGCGAGGCTGGCCGCCCACGAGTTCCTTGATCAAGGCAAGCTTGGTCTGGGCAGAGGCGTTAGCAGTATCGAGCTGCAGGGCTTTGTCGTAGGCGATAGAAGCCATCTTGGCGTAGATATCGCCCAGGTTTTCATGCGCGGTGGCGTAGCTGGGATGCGTGCGGATGGCCATTTCCAGTGCGTTCTTGGCCGCATCGTACTTGCCCTGGGCGGCGTAGAGAACAGCGAGGTTGTTGTAGGGCTCGGGCAGTTCCGGATAGTCTTCGGTGAGGCCGGTAAACACCTGGATGGCCTCACTCGTCTTGCCCTGATCGGCAAGGATCAAACCCTTGAGAAAGCGCACCTGCGCATCTTTGGGGTTGTTCGCCAGAAAATGGTTGGCGCGTTCCAGCGCCCCTGCGAGGTCGCCTTTGCGGAATTGCAGGTTTATTTCCTGTGTTTCATTGCCCAGCACGGGCGCGGTCGCCAGAAGCAGGCAGACAGCGGCAGCGGCGAAAAGGCGTGATGGGGTCATGTGATATACTCAAATCCATAGTGCAGAGGCAAGGATTCTAACAATTTCGGCCTCGTTAAGACAGTTGGCGCAGCCGCCCATTCGCTGACAGCGCAAGTTTCTCTCCATGCTGCAAATTCACAATTCCTATACCCGAGCCAAGGAAGACTTCATCCCCCTGCAACCTGGCAGGGTGCGCATGTACGTCTGCGGCATGACCGTGTATGACCTTTGCCACCTCGGACACGCCCGGGTGTTTGTCGTGTTCGACATGGTAACGCGCTGGTTGCGGGCAAGCGGTTACCGGGTCGAATATGTACGCAATATTACGGACATCGACGACAAGATCATCAGGCGCGCCCAGGAAAATGGCGAGACGCCGGCCTCCTTGACCGAACGTTTCATAGCCGCCATGCACGAGGACGAGCGCGCGCTGGGCGTGTTGCCGCCCGATCATGAGCCACGCGCCACGCAGTTTGTGCCGCAGATGCTCGACCTGATTCGCCAGTTGGAGCGCAACGGCCTGGCGTATGCCGCAGCCAACGGCGATGTCTATTACAGCGTGCGCGGATTCGCGAATTATGGCCGCCTCTCCGGCAAGAGCCTGGATGAATTGCGCGCCGGGGAACGCGTCGAAGTCGATCCGCACAAGCGCGACCCGATGGACTTTGTGCTGTGGAAGGCCGCCAAACCCGGCGAGCCCGCCTGGGACTCGCCCTGGGGCGCCGGGCGTCCCGGCTGGCATATCGAATGTTCCGCCATGAGCGCCGATCTGCTCGGTCGGCACTTCGACATTCACGGCGGCGGCCAGGATTTGCAGTTCCCGCATCACGAGAACGAAATTGCCCAGTCCGAGGGCGCATCCGGCTGCAAGTTCGTCAACTACTGGATGCACAACGGCTTTGTGCGGGTGGACAACGAAAAGATGTCCAAAAGCCTGGGCAACTTTTTCACGATCCGTGAGGTGCTGGAAAAATACGACCCCGAAGTCGTGCGCTTCTTCATTCTGCGCGCGCATTACCGCAGCCCGCTGAATTATTCCGATGCCCATCTCGACGATGCGCGCGCCAGCCTGACACGGCTCTACACCGCTTTGCGGGGAGCCGCAGACAGCGGCGCCGGATATCGACTGGAGCGCAAGCCATGCTGCGCGCTTCAGGGCGGCGATGGATGACGACTTCAATACGCCGGAGGCGATGGCCGTACTGTTCGAACTGGCTGGGGAGGCGAATCGCGGGGTGGCGAATGCCCGGCAGATGCTGAGCGCTCTCGCGGGGATTTTAGGATTGCTTCAGCGAAACGCTGACGATTATTTCAAGTACAAGGCGGGTAGCGCGATTGCGCCAATCGATCGTCAAGGCGGTGATAGCGCGGCAGGCGTTTCCGAAGGCGAGATCGAGGCCTTGATTGCCGCGCGCCAGACTGCACGCAAGGATCGGAATTTTGCCGAGTCTGACCGGATACGCGATACGCTACGCGGCAGCGGGGGTTATTCTGGAGGACGGGCCAGGCGGGACAACCTGGCGCCGCTCGTAGCAGCCTGGCGGAAATAAAAAAGGGACGGCATGGCCGTCCCTTTTTCGTCCAGCTTGGCCGGAATTACTTGGCCGGAGCTGCTGCCGGAGCTGCTGCCGGAGCAGCTGCTGCCGGAGCGGGTGCCGGTGCAATCATCGGAGCAGTGGTATGCCGGTGCAGTCATCGGTGCCGTGAAGGCCGCCGGGTTGAACATCTGCAGGAATACGTTCGGGTCGAACGGATTGACATAGCCGGGCGTGCCTGCGGCAGGTGCGGGCCCCGGGATCGTGGGCATGGGCTGAGCGTACGGAGCGGCCGGGTTAAAGAAGTTGTAGTTGGCCGGTGCGCCCGACATTCCGCCCGTAATCGGAGCGACATAGGTATTGGGATTCAGCCAGGTGCCCCAGGAGCCGTAGGTCTTGGGATCCATGGCAGCGCCCATCCAGCCGGTGTACATGGCGGGGTTCAGGGGCTGCATCGACAACTGCATCAGGCGCGGATCCAGGGGCGCCATCATCCATTTCATGTACATGGCGGGATTCAAGGTCTGCATGCCCATGTTCATGGTCTGCGGATCCAGGGGCGACATCGCCCAGCGCATGTATTTGCCCGGGTCAATCATCGGGGCCATCATCGCGGTGTAGAAGTTGGGATCCATGGAGGCGGCCAGCCACTTCATGTACATCTCGGGATCGGCGAACTTCATGTAGTTGGCCAGCGAACGCGGATCCATCATGGAGCCGAACATTTTGTACCAGTTGCCCGGTTCCATCATGTTGATGCCCATCTGGGAGTAGAAGGAAGGCTCGGTCACCGCGTTGAACCAGGGCACGAATACCTTGGGATCACGGTAGGCGGAAGCGTTGCGGGTGAAGTCGGTCATGCGCTCCAGCCATTGCTGACTGGTTTGCGGAATTGGGGCTGGAGCAGTGGGAGCGGCGGGAGCCGTGCCGTTCGCAAGTGCGAATTGGGCCACGGCCATGCCGACGACGGCGGTTAGGGCTTTCAGTTTCATAACGTTCTCCTTTGTGTCAGGTTGAGGAAAAAATCGGGGGAAAAATCAGCGGACATCAATCACGACTCCGTTATCTCATTATTGATGCAGGGCAGGTATATTGTCAATGTCTAATATGTTTCTTCTTTCTCGATGCTGTTGTTTTTTGCAAGTTACTAATAATAATTTATATATTTATCATATACGTTTAATTTAAAGTTAATTCATATTATTAATATAATTATTAAACTTATTGATTTTTAATATGATCAATATCAAGCTGGGCCTATTTGTCTCCACTTCATGGAAAGCGGAAAGCCAAAATAATGATGCAGGACATTTATTGAATTATGTCAGACGATATTGATAAACCTCGTGAAATCAGAGCCATAGATAAAAATTATCTGGTTTATTCCGGTTCCGTTTCCTGGGATCATCCTCACTGGCACAATAATTTCTATCCGGCCGATATACCTCATGAATGGTTGTTGTCTTATTACAACACTCGTTTCAAAACCGTTTATCTTCCCTGGCGGGAGTGGAAAACGGCATCCGATGCTGAAATCGCGCAATGGCTTGAGGATACCCAGGAATCGTTTCGTTTTCTGCTCGAAGCGGGGCCGGACAAGAATGTAATTCCGCGATGTCAGGAAAAGTTCGCGGGCCGCGTCCTTGTAGTGACGCCGTCATGGGCGGAGCGGCATTTGTTGTGGCTGCCTGCCAAGCCGGACTTGCGTGCACTGGCAAAGCGCATCACCGAACATGCCAATCTGGGCAGGCCCTTGTTTGCGATCAGCCGAGAAGGCGATTTGAACGCGCTTGAACAGGTCGGGACACTGCTTCAGGTTCTGGGCTACTGAGTATCCGCTGGCTTGATTATTGATTCGGCACCCGCGTCTCTCAGCTCCTTGATTTTGCAGCCCGGAATGTGGATTCGACAGCATCCGTTTGTTTAACCTTGTTCCCGGCTTCAAAGAAATCCGGGAAATTACCCGGCCATTTTTTGCTTATCGCCTCACTACTTGGGTAAGATGACGTTTGCAAACAACAAAGGCCTGATTCCTTGGTTCACGATAATCTGGTCGAAATCGAGAATGTTGTCTTTGGCTACAATGCCCGGCCGGTTTTGAAGGGCGTCAATCTGGTCGCACGGCGTGGCCAGGTCGTGGCCATCATGGGCAGCAGCGGTTGCGGCAAAACAACATTGTTGCGACTGATAGGCGGACAGATCAAACCCACGCAAGGCATCGTTCGGGTCTCAGGGGAGTCCGTGGCCGAGCTGAACCAGGCGGATTTGTACCGCCTGCGGCGCAAGATGGGCATGTTGTTCCAGTTCGGGGCGCTGTTCACCGACATGACGGTGTTTGACAACGTGGCTTTCCAGTTGCGCGAGCACACCGACCTTCCCGAAGACGTGATTCGCGATCTGGTGTTGATGAAACTGCATGCGGTTGGTTTGCGCGGCGCGGCGCAACTCATGCCTGCCGAACTGTCGGGTGGCATGGCGCGGCGGGTTGCCCTGGCGCGGGCGATTGCGCTGGATCCCATGCTGATCATGTACGACGAGCCGTTCGCCGGCCTGGACCCGATTTCGCTCGGGGTGACGGGCAATCTCATCCGCAGGCTGACCGATACGCTGGGCCTGACTTCCCTGGTGGTGACGCATGACGTGCAGGAATCGCTGAAGATAGTGGATTATGTTTATTTCGTGTCCGATGGCGTGATCGAGGCGGAGGGTACGGCAAAGGAAATTATCGCCTCCGGTTTGCCCTACGTTCACCAGTTTGTTCATGGCGAGGCCGATGGCCCGGTGCCTTTCCATTACCCGGCACCGCCCTATGCCGATGACCTGAAACTGGGAGGGACGCATGCTTAGGGGGGCGATTGAAGGCCTGGGCAGGCGTACCATCGAAGGCGTCTGGCGCATGGGCTTTGCCATGCGCTTCTTTCTGGCCGTATTGCTGCATTCAGGGACGGCGTTTGGCCGCTTTTGGCTCATTATCCGCGAGATCTATTTCAGCGGTGTGCTGTCGCTCATTATCATTCTGGTGTCGGGCCTGTTTGTCGGCATGGTGCTGGGTTTGCAGGGCTTCGAAACGCTGCAAATCTATGGCTCCGAGGAAGCGCTGGGGGTGCTGGTGGCGCTCTCGCTGGTCAGGGAGTTGGGGCCGGTGGTGGCGGCGCTGCTGTTTGCCAGCCGGGCGGGCTCGGCCATCACCGCCGAGATCGGCCTGATGAAAGCGACCGAACAACTCTCGGCGATGGAAATGATGGCGGTGGATCCGATTGCCCGTGTGGTGGCGCCGCGTTTCTGGGCAGGCGTTATTTCCATGCCCTTGCTGGCGGCGCTGTTTTCGGCCATGGGCATTTTCGGCGGCTATCTGGTTGGCGTGCAGTTGATCGGGGTCGATGAGGGCTCGTTCTGGTCTCAGATGCAGGCGGCCGTGGATTTCGAGCAGGACATTCTAAATGGCGTGATCAAAAGCCTGGTGTTTGGCGTGGCGATTACCGCGATTGCGCTGTTTGAAGGCTATGACGCCACGCCCACGGCGGAAGGGGTGTCCGGCGCCACCACGCGTACCGTGGTGACGTCGAGTCTCGCCGTGCTGGCACTGGATTTTGTACTGACTGCATTCATGTTCCGGGGGATTAGTTAAGCAATGAACAAGACCGTACTCGACCTCTGGGTCGGACTCTTCGTCATCGCGGGCATCGGCGCTTTGCTGTTTCTTGCGCTCAAGGTGGGCAGCATGAGTACCGTAAACTCCTCGGACAGCTATGTGGTCGTCGCGATGTTCGACAATATCGGCGGTCTCAAGCCGCGGGCGCCGGTAAAGAGCGCGGGCGTCGTGGTGGGGCGGGTCGCCGACATCAGCTTTGACAGCCAGAAATACGAAGCGAAGGTCACGCTGAGGATCGACAAGCGCTATGAATTTCCGAAGGACACCACGGCGTCGATCATGACTTCCGGTTTGTTGGGAGAACAATACATCGGGCTGGAAGCGGGCGGCGATAGCGTAAAATTAGCCAACAAGGATCGAATCATGATTACCCAGTCCGCTGTCGTGCTGGAAAATCTGATTGGGCAATTCCTTTTCGGGAAGGCTCAGGAAGGGGCGAAACAATGAAGTCAAGCAAGTTCAGGAGAACCTTGATCGCGACGAGCCTGTTTTTGGCGGTGGGCCAGATCCAGGCGGAAACCATCAACCTGCAGCAGGCAGTGGAATTGAGCCTTGCGGCGGACCCGCGCATCAAGGAAAGTGAACAGCTGGTCGAAGCGGCGCGCGGCCTGTTGCAGGAAGCGCAGGGGCACAATGGATTGCGGTTCAGAGCCAACGCTTTTGTTGGTTTGGCGCCCGAGGTCAGCGGGGGGTTTTACCAGGGTGGCGCGACCAGCGGGGTGACGCCGCGCAGCGACGGTAATTCATACAATGGGGTATCCGACTGGACGAGTCTGGAATTTTCAATCATCAAGCCGCTCTACACTTTTGGCAAGGTAGAACATTACAGCGAAGCCGCGCAGGGCAATATCGACATCAAGCAGAGCGAGGTCAGCAAGACCAAGGCCGACACCGTTTACGAAACCAAGCGCGCCTATTTCGGTTACCTCACCGCGCGCGACCTGCGGGTTTTTCTGGAGGACATGCAGTCGCGGCTGGGCCTGTCCATAGGCTCGGTGGAGAAGGCGTTGAAAGACGAGTCCGGGGAAGCGAGGCAGTCCGATCTCTATTCCCTGCAGTCCGCCAGGGCGCTGATAAGAAAGTATGTAGAACAGGCGCGAGCGGTCGAGAAAATCAGTCTGGATGGACTCAAGGTGCTGACCGGTGTCGGACTCAGCGCCGACCTGCAAGTCAGCGATGACCGCCTTGAACCTGTCCCTTTCCCCATGATCAGCCTTGCCGAATTACAGGCGCGTTCGTTGCAGGTCCGCCCGGAGATGCAGCAACTCGAGGCCGGGCTGCGCTCCCGTCGCGCACTGGTCGCCGCAAAAAAGGCGGATCGCATGCCCGATATTTATGCCGGAGTTGTGGGGTTGGCCAACTATGCTTCCAACCGTGACAGCCTCGACAACCCCCATGTCTTCGATCCATTCAATAATTACGGCCTGACCCCCGTGGTTGGCGTGAGGTGGGAAAATGTACTTGACGTGGCGGATGCCAAAGTGAACCAGGCCCAGGCTGAACTGGAAGCACTCAATCACAAGAAGGCATTTGCAGTGCTGGGTATACCCTACGAGGTCAGCGAGGCCTACACCAATGCCGAGGCCAACTATGCCTCGCAGAAAGAATTGGCTGATGGATCCGCGGCGGCGCGTCGCTGGATGGTTGCAACGCTGGCGGATTATTCCGCCGGGCTGGAAAAGGGGGACAAGGTGGCAGAGGCGGCCAGAAATTATGCGCTGACCCATACCGAGTATCTGCGAACCATCAATGACTACAACATGAATATTGCGCAACTGGTGCGTCTGAGTGGTGACTTCAAGTAAGCCCCGACCACCTATTGTTTTTCATCCATAGTCATGGATGACCCATTCATTAATTTTCTTGTTAAATGAAATCATGCTGAATTATGTAATCGGAATTCTTGCCTTGCTCATGAGTACACAGGGCGCAGGTTTTGCCGCCGACATCCCGCCTGATGTGCTGGCCCGCACGACCTCCCAGGAAGTGCTGGCGGTGCTGAGAACCGACAAGGATATTCAGAGCGGCAATCTCACCAAGATATACGACCTGGTCGAAGCCAAGGTTCTGCCCAACTTTGACTTCAATCGCATGACGCAACTGGCCATCGGCAAGAACTGGGCGCGTGCGACTCCGCAACAGAAGCAGTCGCTGGTGACTGAATTCCGCAACCTGCTGGTGCGAACCTATGCCACATCGCTCACGGCACTCGGCAACCAGTCTATCGATTTCAAGCCCCTGGCGATGAAGCCGGACGATGCGGAGGTTACAGTCCAGTCCGTAATCAAGCAGCCCGGCGGGCAGCCTGTTCCCATTGACTACAGCATGTACAAGACTGCTTTCGGCTGGAAGGTCTATGACGTGACAATAGACAACGTGAGTCTGGTGACGAACTATCGCGCCTCGTTTGCCAACACTATTCGACAGTCCGGAATAGACGGCCTGATTCAAATTCTGGAGGAAAAATCGCGGGGCGGCTCGGCGTCCAACCCCGCGGCAAAATCCGTAAAACCGGCGGCCAAACCCGGCGCATGATCGAGTGCGACAACAGGCAGTGTCGGATTGCCGGCGCGATTACCGTCGATAGGGTCGGCAAGATGTTGCAGGTGCTGAAGCTGCACCTTGTCGGGAAGATCACGGAACTGGATTTTTCCGGCGTCGATACCGTCGATTCAAGCGTTCTGGCTCTGATCTTCAGTTGCTTGCGTGACGCGCAGGGTCAAGGCCGCAGCCTGCACCTGACCGGGCTGCCCGCCAGCGTCATGACGCTGGCCGATCTCTACGGTGTCGCTTCCCTGTTGCAGGCATGAACCCGGCCATCCGGGCGCATGCGACTATGCAAACGCTTCCATGATACTCAGGCGCTGAATGGCGTCTCGCTGGATATCCAGCCGGGCGAGTTTTTCGGGCTGCTGGGTCCCAACGGAGCAGGCAAGACCACCCTGATTTCCATTCTTGCGGGTCTGACACGGGCCGATTCGGGTAGCGCCCGGATCATGGGTCACGACGTGGTGCGCGATTATCGCCAGGCGCGGCGCGCGCTGGGCGTGGTGCCGCAGGAACTGGTGTACGATCCGTTTTTCAATGTGCGCGAGACCTTGCGCATCCAGTCCGGCTATTTCGGCCTCAGGCATAACGATGCCTGGATTGACGAAATCATGCATCACCTGGACCTGGCGCAGCATGCGGACAAGAATACTCAGCGTCTCTCCGGCGGCATGAAGCGCCGCCTGCTGGTCGCGCAGGCGCTGGTGCACAAGCCTCCCGTCATCGTGCTCGACGAGCCGACTGCCGGGGTGGATGTCGAGTTGCGCCGCTCGCTGTGGGATTTCATCCGCAGCCTCAATCGCGAGGGCCACACCATCCTTTTGACCACGCATTATCTGGAAGAAGCCGAGGCCTTGTGCAACCGGATTGCGATGCTCAAGGCCGGACGCGTCGTCGCGCTGGATGCAACACGCAACCTGCTGCAGCACACCAATGAGCATTGTGTCGCACTTGCGGCTGGGCGTGGAGTCTGTACCGCAAGCCTGGATAAGCCGCATGCAGCGTGATGCCGACGGCACCTGGCGCGTCAATTTCAGCGACTATGGCGAACTGGAAACCCTGCTGGCGGACTTGCGCCGGGCGGGTGTGCAGGTGCAGGAAATGCAGTTGCTGGAACCGGATCTGGAGGATGTGTTTACCGACATCATGAAGCGCTCATGACAGGATTTCCTGCGCTTTTTTCCAAGGAGTTGCTTCGTTTCTGGAAAGTCGTCGTCCAGACCATCGTTGCCCCCGTCATTACCGCGTTGCTGTATCTGCTGATTTTCTCGCACGTGCTGGAAGCGCATGTGCAGGTCTATCCCGGCGTAAGCTATACGCAGTTTCTGGTGCCGGGGCTGGTGATGATGGCCATGCTGCAGAACGCATTCGCCAACAGTTCGTCCAGCCTGATCCAGTCAAAAATAACCGGCAATATCGTGTTTGTGCTGTTGCCGCCCTTGTCCTATCTGGAATTCTTCCTTGCCTATCTGGGCGCGGCGATCCTGCGCGGGCTGGCGGTGGGGCTGGGGGTATGGGCGGTGACGCTGTGGTTTGCGCCCTGGTCGATTCCCCATCCGGGCTGGTTGCTGGCGTTTGCGGTTCTGGCGTGCGGTTTGATGGGCGCGTTGGGCATCGTCGCCGGTATCTGGGCGGAAAAATTCGACCAGCTGGCGGCGTTCCAGAACTTTCTGATTCTGCCGCTCACCTTTCTTTCCGGAGTGTTCTATTCGATCCATTCACTGCCCGCATTCTGGCAGGCGGTGTCGCAATTGGAATCCCGTGTTTTACATGATCGACGGCTTTCGTTATGCCTTTATCGGACAGGCCGACGCCGATCCCGGGTTCGGCCTGCTGGTCGTGATGCTTTGCTTTGTGGCAATATCCTCACTCACGCTTATCATGCTGCGTAGCGGCTACAAACTGAGGCATTAGATCATGGTGACCCCGAAGACATCAAACGCTGGATCACCGAAAAACTGCCCTGCGACTACATAGAACTCGGCGGCGACGGCCAGCATTTCGAAGCGGTGATCGTCAGCCCCGAATTTCGCGGCAAGAACATGTGCAGCAGCATCAACTGGTCTACGATGCCCTGGGCGAGCGCATGCACGCGCAGATCCATGCGTTGTCGATGAAAACCTACACTCCGGAAGACTGGGCCGCCCGCTGAATGGATGCACTGCTGATCCATGGCGGCAATCCGCTCGTCGGCGAGGTACGCATTTCCGGCGCCAAGAATGCCGCGCTGCCTATCCTGACCGCGAGTCTGCTGACTGCCGAATCCCTGCAGCTCGACAACGTGCCGCAGCTCAAGGACATCAGCACCATGCTGGCCCTGCTCGGCCATATGGGCGTGCGCGTGACGCCTGGACGACAAGAATCAGGTCAGCCTGTGCGGCGAAGTGATTCCGCTACAAGGAAGCGCCCTACGAAATGGTGAAAACCATGCGCGCCTCCATCCTGGTGCTGGGCCCGACCCTGGCCCGCTTTGGCGAAGCGCGCGTGACCCTGCCCGGCGGTTGCGCCATCGGCTCGCGCCCGGTCGACCTGCATATCAAGGGCTTGCAGGCCATGGGCGCGGACATTCGGATCGAACACGGTTATATCCATGCCCAAGCCCAGCCGCCTGCAAGGGCGCACGGATCGTCATGGACATGGTGACCGTGACCGGCACCGAAAATCTGATGATGGCGGCGGTGCTGGCGGAAGGCACGACGGTGCTGGAAAACGCCGCGCGTGAACCCGAGGTGGTGGACCTGGCGCATTGCCTGACGGCCATGGGTGCGAAAATCGAAGGCGCAGGCAGCGACATCATCACCATCCACGGGGTGGAGCAACTGCATGGCGCGGAATATTAGGTGATGGCGGATCGCATCGAGACCGGCACCTTTCTGGTTGCGGCGGCGATGACAGGCGGGCGCGTGCGCACCACCCACGCCCAGCCCGACACGCTGGATGCGGTGATGGCCAAACTGCGCGAAGCCGGAGCGCGCATCGAGACCGGGCCGGACTGGATCGAAATCGAATCCGGTGGCAAGTTGCGCGCGGTCGATGTCCGCACCGCGCCGCATCCGGCGTTTCCCACCGACATGCAGGCGCAGTTCATGGCGATGAACTGCATTGCCGAGGGCGCGGCCAGCGTCACCGAAACCATTTTCGAAAACCGCTTCATGCACGTGCAGGAACTGCGCCGTCTGGGCGCCAATATCGAGGTGTCCGGCCATACCGCCCTGGTGCGCGGCGTGCGCCGGCTGGATGGCGCCATCGTCATGGCGACCGACCTTCGCGCCTCGGCCTGCCTGGTGCTGGCCGGTCTGGTGGCTGCAGGGCGAAACCACCATCGAGCGCATCTACCATCTCGATCGCGGTTATGAGCGCATCGAGGAGAAGCTTTCACAACTGGGCGCGCGGGTACGGCGTATCCGATGAGGTGCCCATGAGGATTACCCTCGCCCTGTCCAAGGGCCGCATCTTTGAAGAAACCTTGCCGCTGCTGGCGGCCGCAGGCATCACGCCGCAAGAGAGCCCGGAGTCCTCGCGCAAACTCATCATCGGCACCAACCGTGCCGACGTTCGCCTCATCATCGTCCGCGCCAGTGACGTGCCGACCTATGTGCAATATGGCGCAGCGGACATGGGCATCGCCGGCAAGGACGTGTTGAACGAGCACGGCGGCAGCGGCTTGTACCAGCCGCTCGACTTGCAGATCGCGCGCTGCCGCATGATGGTGGGGGTGCGCGAAGGCTATGATTACGCAGGCCGCGTCAAGCAGGGCGCGCGCATCCGGGTGGCCACCAAATACACGCAGTGCCGCGCGCGACCACTTCGCCGGCAAGGGCGTGCATATCGACCTGATCAAGCTGTATGGATCAATGGAACTGGCGCCGCTGGTCGGGCTGTCGGATGTGATCGTCGATCTGGTTTCCACCGGCGGCACACTCAAGGCCAATGGTTTGGTTGCGGTGGAGGAAATCTCGCAGATCAGTTCGCGTCTGGTGGTGAATCAGGCCGCGCTCAAACTCAAGCGGGAACTGATCCAGCCGGTCATGGATGCGTTCGCATCCGCCGTGGGCGGACGGGCCGGCTGAGCACCACCGCAGAATGCATCGGCCGTTTCCGACGATGCATAGTCAACAAATTGATGTCGCTCCCTTTGTTTTCCTCTGTATCTCGGTGGTCCACTGCGTTTTTTCAGGATCAAGCATCCATTGGCAAGCGTGCCATTTCCGCGCAGGCTTACAAAACCGGGCGCCCGTTGCGCGCCAGCGCTGCCTGCCAGCGATACGGCGCCGGATCAAGCGCCGGTGTGCGGCCATCCATCAGATCGGCCAGCAATTCGGCCGAGGCGGGCGCCATGGTCACGCCGTAGCGGAAATGCCCGGCGTTGACGTAGACGTTCTCGAAGTGCGGATGGCGATCGATGACCGGGATATTGCCGGGCGAGCCGGGCCGCAGTCCTGCCCAATGCCGCACCGGTTTCATCCCGGACAGGATGGGCAGCATCACGGCGGCTTCACCATGCAGATGTTCGAGTGCCTCGGTTGTGGTCGATTTGTCGAAGCCCACATCCTCCAGCGTGCTGCCCACCAGCACGTGGCCATCCCGGCGGGGTATCAGATAGATCCCGTTGCGGAACAGAATGGTATCGAGGGCGGCGGGTTCAAGCTTGAACAGCAGCATCTGGCCCCGTACCGGGCGGATGTTGGGCGCGGCCGGCAGTTGCGCCAGTCCTGTACCCGCCCAGGCGCCCGTGGCGATCACAACGCGCCCGGTTTTGATCGTGGCTGAAATCGTTCTGGCGGCAGTGACCCTGCCTCCCGCCGCGATCAACTCCTGAACCGGCGAATGCTCAAGGATCCGCCCGCCGAGCGCCTCGATCGCGCCGCGCAGTGCGGCGACCAGGCGGGGGTTGCGCACCTGGGCCACGTCTGGCAACCAGATGTTCCGTTCTCCGGTGGAGGCGTCAGACCCACGAAGCTCGCAGGCAAGCCCATGTTGACCACACCATTTTATTGCTTCACCGCAGGTGCGGCATCCCGACGCCAGCATGCCGCAGCGCCAGTATTCCGCGCTTCGCCCGGAAAGGTCCTCGATTTTTGCAATCCAGGATGGATAGGCTGCCATGCCCGCCAGCGCCAGCGCCGTGACCGGCTCGGCGTAATCCCACGGCAACAGCGGCGACAAAATCCCGCCCCCCGCCCAGGACGATTCCCCGCCCACCGGGCCGCGCTCCAGCACGGTGACCCGGTTGCCGCGCTGCAGCAGAGCAAGCGCAACACTCAAGCCGGACACGCCGGCGCCGATAACGAGAGATAGAGGATGCAAAGCAGGTTCAAAATCCAGGCAGGCGAGCGTCGCCTGCCGCTGATTCTAGCAAAATCGCCATTAGTCAGATGTAGCTCGCAATCTCGAGGCGGCCCGAATATGTTTCCTCATGCACCGGCCATTTTCGACGATGCATCATTTACTGATGACTGTTTTGTTTGCCGGCCAGTGCGCGATTATCGATAGATCAAATCAAGATACGGGAATGCGACACACACAATACAACGCGGGTTTCACGCTCATCGAACTGCTGATGGTCATCGCCATCGCCGCCATTCTGGCATCGATCGCGGTGCCCAGCTATCAATGGATCATGTCGCGCACCCGCTTGTCCACGCAGGCCAATGAATTGACCACGGCGCTCAGCCTCGCGCGTTCCGAGGCGGTGAAGCGGGGCGTGCGGGTGACGGTGTGCAAGAGCAGCAGCGGTACCGGATGCACGACCAGCGGCAACTGGCAGCAGGGCTGGATCGTGTTCGTGGATAACACCCAGGTAGAGGGAATACGGCGGGAACCCTGGACGGCACTGACACGCTCTTGCGGGCCTTTGGCGCGATTCAGGGCTCTACCCTGACCGGCGGCGCAAATTTCGCAGACTGGATTTCCTATCTGCCCAGCGGCCGCAGCCGGGGTGAAGCTGGGGGCCTGGCCAACGGCACATTCAGCCTGTGCAATGACCACAAGGGGCGAAATATTGTCGTGAACACATCGGGCAGGGTATCGGTGGACAGGAGGTAGGAGACGTCATGCTGAGGTCTGATTTGCCAACACACAGCCAGAGCGGCTTCACCCTGATCGAGGTGCTGGTGGCCATCGTGGTGCTGTCCATCGGCCTGCTGGGGCTGGCCGGGTTGCAGGCCACCGGCCTGCGCCAGAACCAGAGCGCCAGCTACCGCTCCACCGCGACGGTGCTGGCCTACGATATCGTCGACGCCATGCGCGCCAACCGGGCTGACGCCCGCAACAACAAATACACGATCGCCCTGGCCGCCGCGGCGCCCTCCGGCGCCGCGGTTTACCAGCAGGATCTGAGCAACTGGAAGAGCGAGCTTGCGTTGCGGCTGCCGGCGGGGGACGGCGCGGTCAGCGTGGTCAACGACGTGGTGACGGTGACGGTGCAGTGGGATGACAGCCGCGGCGCGTCAGCCGCCCAGCAATTCGTGATGGCCAGCTCAGCTATGAAGCGCATGATGAACCGGCAGCCAGGCCGATCAAGGGTGAATTCGTCCGGCAAACAACGCAGGGCCTGACCCTGATCGAACTGATGATCGCCCTGACTCTGGGCATGCTGCTGCTGGGCGGCATCATCTCCATCCTGATGGGCAGCCGCCAGAGCTACCGGCTCAACGAGGCGACGTCGAGAATGCAGGACAATGCCCGCTACGCTTTCCAGGTGTTGTCGCGGGATATCCGGGGGGCGGGGTATTTTGGCTGCATCGGCTCCGATGTCGTGCCGACCAATACCCTGAATGGTCCCACGGACTTTCTCTACAGATTTCGGCACTGCGGTTCAGGGTTACGAAGCACAGTTCCGGCGCCTGGACGCCTGACGCCAGCATCAGCATCACCGCCCTGGGCGGCACCGACATTGTCGTCATTCGCGGCGTGGAGGGCAACGGCGCCAGGGTGCTGCTCATCCCGTCGCGCACGGGCCGCACCTCAAGGTGACGCGCGGCCAGCGGCCTCAAAGACGGGCGACGTGGTGATGGTGTCCGATTGCCTCGCCGCGGCGATTTTCCAGGTCACCGGCATTGATGGCGGCTTGTTCGACACTGTGCAACACGCCGTTGGTGGTGCAGCCCCGGGCAATGCCACAAACGCACTGAACAAGGATTATACCGGCGGCGAGATCCTCAAGATTGCCACCCACGTCTATTACCTCCGCACCAACCCTGACGGACGGCCGGCGCTTTATCGCAAAGCGGGCGCCGCCGCTGCCGAGGAAGTGGTGGAGGGGGTGGAGAACATGCAGATCCAGTACGGCGAGGATACCAACGGGGATCTCAACGCGGACGTATACCGCGGCGCCGATGCCGTGGCGGACTGGAACAAGGTGGTGAGCGCCCGCGTCAGCCTGCTCATGCAAACCATCGACGACAACGTGGCCAGCCAGCCCCAGCCCTACACCTACAACGGCGCCACGACGACGCCCACGGACCGCAGGCTGCGCCAGGTCTATTCCACCGTCATCGCCTTGCGCAACCGTGCGCTCTGACGAGGTAGGAAAACCAGGTATGAGAATGATGAGCCGCGACCGAACCGCATCAAGGCGCACCCAGAGCGGGGTGGCGCTGATCACCGGCCTGATCTTCCTGGTGCTGCTGACCCTCATCGGCATGACCGCCATGCAGACCACCATGCTGGAGGAAAAAATGGCGGGCAACCTGCGCAACGAGAATCTGGCCTTCCAGGCGAGCGAGGCCGCCCTGCGCGCCGGGGAGTCCTATCTCCAGGGCATCACCGTGGGGCCGTTCCTCGACGCGAAGAATGCAAAAGGCTTGTATCTGCCCGCGCTGTCAGCGACCACGGAGTGGTGGGAGATAGCGGATATCTGGACTGCGGCGGGTTCCCGCGCTTACGCCACCACCCCGCCGGGCGCGGCCAACCCCCCCCGCTACATCATCGAGGATGTCTCCTTCAAGACCCAGTGTACGCAACCGGGTTTTTGCCAGAACATTCCCCTGCCAAAAACGCCGGGAGGCAGCCTGAAACTGGGCGCGGTGCCGGATGTGGGACTGTACCGGATCACGGCGCGGGGCACCGGCGGCACCGACGACACCGTGGTTCTGTTGCAGAGCTATTTCCGTAGATAGTCAAAATCAAGGCAAGGTGGCAAACATGAGATTTCCCGACGCAATCCTATCCAGGCTGGCCGCCATCCCGGCGCTTGCGATGATCCTTGTTTCCGCGCCCGCATTCGCGCTGACGATCGCGGACATGCCCCTGTTCCTGACCAGCGCGGTCAAGCCCAACATCATGCTGATGCTGGACGACTCGGGGTCCATGAGCAACATCGTCCCCGACACGCCCTACGATCCGAAGATCACGTATCTGGCGACATGCCCTGCCGCGAACGTTCTGCCGGGGGGCGCTGCCCGTCCCGGCTTTCCGGCCGACAGTGAAACCTTCGACGTCAAGGTGAGGGCCGGCGGCACGGTGACGATCGTCAAAAGCGGCACCGACGCCGGCACCTACACCTACGGCACGGACACCACGGCCACGAGCCCAAAGCAAAGGTGCTTCGATCCGGTGCTGCGCTACAACGCCCGGCTCAATGCCGATTATTCCATCAATTATCTCGATGCCGTCTATACCGGGAACTATCTCAACTGGTATCTCGGTGCGTCCGCCACATACACGACAGCAGCTTCGTTCACTGCCGGTACGCTCAGGAAGGCGGGCACGCTGAGCCGGCTGGAAATTGCCAAGACGGCCGCGAAGGGCTATGGTCGACTCCCTGAGCACCAATGTGCGGGTGGGCTTTTCCACCTACAACGGCAGCACCGGGGGGTCGCTGCTCGAACTCATGGGTGACGTGGATACCGCGAAGCGGACCGCCACCAAGACGAAGATCGATTCCCTGACCGGCATCGAATTCCACGCCGCTGGCGGAGACCTTGTCGGACATCGGGCGCTATTTCGCGGAGGGCTATACCGGCAACCTCACCCTGCATCCGGCGACCAGCAGCCCCTCCACCAAGACGGTTGCCCAGGTATTCAACAGCCACAGCATCAGATATGACAGCGGATCGACGCTGGTTCACCCATCCAGTATTCCTGCCAGAAGAGTTTCGCCGTCCTCCTGACCGACGGCCGGCCGCAGAGCGATCGCGCCATCAGCAGCTGGATCTACGACTACACGGGGGACTGCGCGGCCGGTCTGTGCATCGCCGCCCCCACCGGCTCCGACCTGCCCGGCGGGCCGCTTCCGAACACTTCCAGCCAGAACGGAACCAAGGTCGGCAGGATCTACGAGCAGCAGGGCAGCGATTACCTCGACGACGTGGCCGCCGCGCTGTATGACATAGACCTTCGGCCAGACCTGCCACCAGGCGGCAAGACGGCGGACAAGAAGAACAATCTGGTCACCTACATGGTCGGCTTCGCCGACGAGGAGGTGCTCAACCCCGATGCGAGCGGCGTGGTCCATCCCGATCCGCTGATTCAGGATACCGCCACCCGCGGCGGCGGGGAGTTCCTGACGGCGCCGAATTCCGGAGAACTGGCCGATGTGTTCAATGCGACCCTGTCCGACATCATCGGCAAGGTCAGTTCCGCCGCCGCGGTCGCCACCAATTCCACCCGCCTCGAACACCGATACTCTGGTCTATCAGGCGCTCTTCAACAGCGGGGACTGGAGCGGGCAACTCGTCGCCTACACCTTGAACTCGGATGGCACCCTGGGGGCGACGAAATGGGACACGGATACCGCCGGGGTGATTCCGGCGCCTGCCGACAGGAATATCTTCACCTGGAACGGCAGCGCCCAGGTGCTGTTCACGGCGGCCAACTTCGGCAGCCTGAGCGCGACGCAGCAAACCGCGCTGCAAACCCCCACCTGCCTGACCGACGCGACGGCCTGCGCCAAGGCCCGCATCGACTGGCTGCGCGGCGACCAGAGCAAGGAAGCGGACAAGACCGGCGGGATTTTCCGCCAGCGTTCGAAGCCGCTGGGGGACGTGGTCAATTCCGATCCGCTGTTCGTCAGCGGGGAGAATTACGGCTACGTCAAGTTCGCCAATACACAGCAGAGGGCGGCGGAGACTGTTTACGTCGCCTACCTCACCGCAAAAAAATCACGCAAGGCCATGCTGTATGTGGGCGCCAACGACGGGATGCTGCATGCCCTTGACGCAGACACCGGGACGGAGCAGTTCGCCTATATTCCCAACGGCGTTTTTTCCAAGCTGAGCAGCCTCACCAATCCGGCCTACAGCCACACGTATTTCGTCGACGGTCCGTCCTATGCGGCGGATGCCTACATCAACACCGGGGATGGCTTGCGCTGGCACACGATACTCGTCGGCTCGCTGGGCGCCGGCGGCCGCAGCGTGTTCGCGCTGGACATCACCGACCCCGCCGCGCCGCCGATTTCGGCAAGCCGCTGTGGGAGTTCACCGATGCCGATCTGGGCTTCAACGTCGGCGCCGCGCAGATCGTCAAGCTGATATGCCGGCCAGTGGGCGGCGATTTTCGGCAACGGCTACAACAGCGACAATAATCTGGCCAAGCTCTTCATGGTCAATCTGGCCACCGGCGCATTGATCGCCAAGGTCGATACCGGTGTCGGGAGTGCGGGCACACCCAATGGCCTGAGTGCTCCGGCTGTCTATGACGGAGACGACAACCGTATCGTCGGCGACTACAGCGGCAGCGTCCCTACGGATGCCATCTATGCCGGCGACCTGCTGGGCAATGTGTGGAAGTTCGGCAATTCTGCCTCGGGGTGGACGGTTACCTATGCTGCCCCCCTGTTCAGCGCCAAGGATAGTGGCGCCAAGGCACAGCCCATCACCGCCCCCCTGGAAATCGGCGAGCCGCCGCCCGGGACCAGCGGCGGAGTCATGGTGTTCATCGGCACCGGCAGCTATTTCACCACCGCCGACACCGCCAGCAAGGACGTGCAGAGCCTGTATGGCATCTGGGACAATGGCACGAGGATCAGCAGCACGGATCGCAGCGCCTTGCAGCAGCAAACCATCGACTTTGAACTTACTGCCTTTGGCGAGCAATTGCGGGTGGTGAGCAATAACACCGTGGATTATTCCACCAAGCGGGGATGGTACATGGACCTGTTGCCTCCTTCCGGAACCGCTCAGGGCGAGCGTGTGGCCAGCACCCCGTTGCTGCGCCATGGGCGGGTGATTTTCAATACCCTCATCCCCTCTACCGATGTGTGCAGTTTCGGCGGCGACAGTTGGCTGATGGAGCTGACCGCCGCCACCGGCGGGCGGCTGGATTACTCGGTGTTCGATCTGTATGGCAGTGGCGACCTGTTCAATGAAGAGGATTACGTGACGGTGAAGATCGGCGGCAAGGATGTGAAAGTGCCCGCCAGCGGAATCAAGAGCAAGGTCGGCATCACCAAGGCGCCGGCCGTGATCTCCGCGGGCGGCGTCGAGCACAAGGTTCAGAGCGGCACGGACACCAGCGGCGCGAACAAGGGGGTGCAGGTGACCAAGGAGAAAGGCGCCGGCGGAAAATCGAGGACGTCCTGGAGACAGTTGTTCTCGGAAGACAAATAGGGCGCTCTGGATGCACCGGCCATTTTCGACGATGCATCATTTGAGCGGAATGACGGAATTATGGAAATTGTTGATTGCGCAGCGCCGCACCGGGCTCCTCGTACGCAGACAGCACCCGGAACGGCCAGGCGCAGTGAACATCGTGTCAATTTCCGTCTGATCGGGGGCGAACAGTGAACAAGATTATCCGTAACGCAGGGCGACGCAGGCCGGGATCGGGGGAGCAGGGCGTCACGCTGATCGAATTGCTGGTCACGGTGGCGATTCTCGGCATCCTGGGCGCCATCGCCTATCCGTCCTACCAGGACTATGTGCGTCGCGCCAATCGGGCCGAAGCCAAGGCCATACTGGTGGAGACGGCTCAGGTGCTGGAGCGGAACTTCACCGAGGCGAACCGTTTTGATCAAACCAGCAGCGGTGACGGCCATCGATGCGCCTGGCTGCCATTTCCGCATTCGCCCAAGGGCGGCACGCCCAAATATGACATCAGCTTCTCGGCTGGACCCTCGGCTACGGCCTTTACGCTTCAGGCCGTGCCTACAGGCACGATGATCGGAGATGAATGCGGCACCCTCACCCTGACCAGCACCGGGGTTAAAGGGGTGAGCACCGCCAAGACGGATTGCTGGCAGCGCTAAGGAAGCGCTGATTTATTCGAGTAACCCTCTCCCAGCGGGATAACCATCGACTTGGCTGGTGTTTCTTCCCCACGCGGAATCGGTGGGCAAGAAACGTTTGCCCACCCTGCTACTGCGGCCTCCCTACGCTTGCCGGGACTCGTCGCTGCATAATGCTGTCGTGATTCGTCTCCGCTATTTTCTTCTTTCTGTGCATGCTTGCGACCACTCCGGGAGGAGCGGATGTGGCTTCGCACATCCTGTTGCAGGACTCACCGCTGGCGGGCTTTCAATTCCATGCGGGCAAGAAGTTGTGGCCGGACATGCGGGTAGGCGATAGCCTGACCCTGATCCGCGAGCCACAGAATTCATACGACAGCAACGCGGTGCGGGTCGAATGGCGCGGACACAAGATCGGCTACGTGCCGCGCCGCGAGAATGCCGATGTGGCGCGCTTCCTGGATCGCGGCACGGTACTTGAAGCACGCATCATACGGCTGGCGGAGTCGCGCGATCCCTGGGCGCGGGTGCGCTTCGAGATTCTGATCCCGATCCAAAACGCCCCGCCTTAACGCCTTTATAATCGCGGGCATGAAGTTGCTTGCCCTCGACACTTCCACGGAACGCTGTTCCGCCGCCCTCTGGCTCGATGGAGAAACCCGCGCCCGCCGCGCGACGGCGGGGCAAATGCACAGTTCGCTGCTGTTGCCGATGGTGGATGGATTGCTGGTGGACGCCGGTTTGTCGCTGCGCCAACTGGACGGGATCGCCTACGGCGCGGGACCGGGTTCGTTTACCGGGCTGCGTATTGCCTGCGCGGTGACGCAGGGCCTGGCCCTGGGCGCGGATTTGCCTGTCCATGGGGTTTCCACGCTGGAATCCATCGCCCAGCAGACCGATGCGGACCGGGTGTTGACGGTGCTGGATGCGCGCATGGCCGAGGTGTACTGGGCGGCTTATGAGCGAGCGGGTGCGGGCTGGACCTGTGTGCTTCAGCCGGTGTTGAGTATGCCGGCGTCGGTGTTCGTTCCGGAGGGTGGCGACTGGGTGGGGGCAGGCAATGGATTTGACGTGCCGGGAGCGGAGTTGCGGCCGCGTTTGCAGCATGTCCTGGGCCGTATTGAGAGCGGGCTGCTGCCGGATGCCGCGGCGATTGCCGCATTGGCCGCGCCCGCTTTTGCTCGCGGCGAAGGCCTGGATGCCGCGCTGGCCGCTCCGGTCTATCTGCGCGACAAGGTGGCGTTGACGATGGATGAACGCCTGGGGAGACGGCAGGCATGAGCGCCGTGTTTGAAGTACAGCACCGGGTGCGTCCCATGTACGAGGGCGATTTGCCGCGCATACACCGGATCGAGTTGGCGAGCTATGACTATCCCTGGAGCCTCGGCAATTTTCGCGATTCGCTGCACGCTGGCTACAGCGCCTGGGTGCGCGAGGCCGATGGCGAAGTGATCGGCTATTACGTGATGATGGCGGCGGCAGGTGAGGCGCATTTGCTGAATCTGACGATTGCGCCGATCTGGCGGCGGCACGGTCTGGGCCGTGAACTGCTTGAACATTGCCTGGCGTGCGCGCGCGACCACCGGGCGGAAACCCTGTTTCTGGAAGTGCGCCCCTCCAATACCGCCGCGCTGGCCATGTACCGCGCCCATGATTTCATTGAACTGGCGGTGCGCCGGAACTATTACCCGGCACGAAACGGACGTGAAGATGCAGTCATCATGAAGTACGATATGTGATGCTGCCGCGTGATGAAATCTTCAAGGAGCTG
Source organism: uncultured beta proteobacterium (assembly GCA_963726485.1). Classification (GTDB taxonomy): domain Bacteria; phylum Pseudomonadota; class Gammaproteobacteria; order Burkholderiales; family Thiobacillaceae; genus Thiobacillus. Next base: position 83,089 of record CAVSCL010000021.1, read on the forward strand.
GGGCTTTGGCCGGTGTGGCGGCTGCGCTCGGCGGTCTCAATGCAGGGGCCGGGGGTGGAGGGGGGAGACCCTACGCCGGCCATCGTTGACGACACATTGTTAAAACAGCCCGGGACCCACTCAACGAGTGACTGGGACGCCTTGCGCGAAGCGGTCAACACCTGCACTGCGTGCAAGCTTTATAAAACCCGCACCCAGGGTGTGCTGGGGGTGGGCGATCAGGACGCTGACTGGCTCATCATCGGCGAAGCGCCCGGTGCGGACGAGGATGCCCAGGGCGAACCTTTCGTCGGACAGGCGGGCAAGCTGCTCGACGCCATGCTGGCGGCGATCGGATTGAAGCGGGGCGAGAATGTCTATATCGCCAACGTGCTCAAATCGCGGCCACCCGACAACCGCAACCCTGAGCCGGACGAGATAGCCGCCTGCATGCCTTATCTGCTGAAACAGATCGAACTCATCCAGCCCAGGCTCATCCTGGCGCTGGGGCGTTTCGCCGCGCAAACCCTGCTCAACACCGGGGAGTCCATCGGACGGCTGCGCGGGCGCGTGCATCGATTCCAGGGCGTGCCGCTGATCGTCACCTACCATCCCGCTTATCTGCTGCGCACTTTGCCGGACAAGGCGCGCGCCTGGGAAGACCTGTGTCTGGCGCGGCGGACCATCGCTTCCCTGGGCTCTGAATCCTGACCCCTCGCTGAATCCTGTAATGAAACTGCTGCATCCCGCCATCCGCTTCCGCGTGAACTATTTTTCCGATCTGGGTCGTCACCAGGTCGTGATCTGGGCGCCGGGCGATACGCCTCCGGTGGATGCCCAGGCGGACTTGGGCGAGAAGATTGAACACACCATTCCGCTGGACGTGTTTCGCAGCGACATCGCACCGCTCAAGGTCGGACGTTTCTATCCCTCCGCCTTACTGGATGCCGAAGACCCGCCTGCCCCGATGTTTCGCGTGGTGAAAATAGATGCGGATTGTTTTACCGCCAATTTCAGCCATCCGCTGCGCGATCGCATCTTCAGCATCGACAGCGGCAAGAGCGACATATCGACCGAACCTATTGGCAAGGTCAACATGCTGCTGGAGTGGTCCGGCATGGAAACGCAAATGCCGACTCCGACCGACTTCAGCGCGCCGGATGCCTTTGCCCGCGAGGACGAAACGCCGGATAGCGAGTTTTACGCCCAGCCTCGCAAAGTGACTCATATTGATGCCGTCTGCGCGCGCCGCATCCAGGCGCTGTATCGCACGGTGTTGCCGGAAAATGCGCGGGTGCTGGACTTGATGGCGGGCTGGCGCTCGCACCTGCCGGACACGGTGAAGTCCGCCGTTGGCCTGGGAATGAATGCCGATGAAATGGCAGACAATCCGCAACTGAACGAGCGTGTGCTGCATGATCTCAATGCCGACCCGAAATTGCCTTTTGCCGATGCCAGTTTCGATGCGGTGGTGTGCAGTGTGTCGATTGAATATCTGATCCATCCGCAGGCCGTCGTCCAGGAGGCCAAACGGGTTTTGAGGCCGGGCGGCATGTTCGTGGTGACGATGTCCAACCGCTACTTCCCGCCCAAGGTCATCAAGCTGTGGACGCAGTTGCATCCGATGGAGCGTATGGGCTGGATTGGCACGCTCATCAAGCAGGCCGGGTTCAGAAAAGTGGAAACCTATGTGGAGCGCGGTCTTAAGCGACCCCGGGACGACCGCTATGCCGACCGGCTGAATGAATCCGATCCACTGTTCGCCACTTGGGGACAGGCGTAGACTCTTGTTACAACCAACGGACATGGCGGCCGCGCAACCCCGAATGATGAATGTCACGACCGCCGTGTCCGTTCCCTCACCCCACCCTCTCCCAACGGGAGCGGGAGACGAATTGTCGCTGGCGCGACGTTCACGTTAACCCAAGGAGATCGAGATGTTCAAATGGCTGATCGTTTCATTGATGGCATTGACCTTGTCAGGCTGCGGCTACAACACCCTGCAATCGACCGACGAAGAGATCAAGGCAAGCTGGGCGGAGGTACTGAACCAGTACCAGCGCCGCGCCGACCTGGTGCCGAATCTGGTGAATGTGGTCAAAGGCTATGCGGCGCACGAGAAGGACGTGCTGACGCAGGTGACCGAGGCGCGTGCGCGGGTGGGCGCGATCCAGGCCACGCCGGAACTGGTCAATGACGAAGCGGCGTTTCAGAAATTCACTGCCGCCCAGGGCGAACTGACCGGAGCGATCTCGCGCCTGCTGCTGGTGGCGGAGAATTATCCGCAACTGAAGGCCGATGGTCTGTTCCGTGATTTGCAGGCGCAGCTCGAAGGTACTGAAAACCGCATCACGGTGGCGCGCAACCGCTACATCGACACGGTGAAGACATACAACGTCACGGTGCGCTCCTTCCCGTCCAACCTCACCGCCATGATGTTCGGCTTCAAGACCAAACCGAGTTTCACGGTGGAAAACGAAAAGGCCATCGCCGTGCCGCCCAAGGTGGATTTTGGCGCGCCGGCGCCGCAGCCCGCCCCGGCAGGCAATGCGGCATCATCGGGCGCCGTGCCTTCCGACTACACTAGGCCCCGTTAAATCCGGCACGAACAAGGCAAGCCAAAACCGATGCTTGCGATTGCACATTGCGCGCTGCCGGAGGCCGCGTGCGCCGAATCCATGACTCAATCAATATGGCAACTTGCCGGGAGGGTCTGTCCGCGTTCCTCAAATCCGGACCCGCCATTCTCGGCTGTCACGTTCAATCGATATTCGGGCCGTCTCGATCATGGCCGCCCGAATCCGCTACGGATTCGGGTTGCTCCTGCTGCTGTTGTTTACGACCGCCTGGGCGCAGGTGGCGGTGCCGGAGCTGTCGCACCGCGTCACCGACCTCACCGGCACGCTCAGCGCCGAACAGGCCGCCGCGCTGGAAAACAAACTCGCCGCCTTTGAAGCGCAGAAGGGCAGCCAGATCGCCGTTCTCATCGTCCCCACCACCCAGCCGGAAGATATTGCCCAGTTCGGCATCCGCGTGGCCGAGGCCTGGAAAATCGGCCGCGAGAAAGCGGATGACGGCGTGATCCTGATCGTAGCCAGGGATGACCGGCGCATGCGGCTGGAAGTGGGCTACGGGCTGGAAGGTGCGATTCCGGACGCGGTGGCCAAGCGGGTGATCGCCGAGACGATCACGCCCTATTTCAAGGCGGGCGATATCCATGGCGGGATCACGGCCGGAGTGGACCAGCTCATGAAACTGATCCAGGGGGAAGCGCTGCCGCCGCCTGCTGTCGAGCGGGCAAGGGGCGGCATCGGGGATGCCTCTTTTGTCCTGATTGTGATCGGCGGAATTGTTGTGGGCGCCATCCTGTCGATGTTCATGGGGCGCCCGCTGGCCGGGCTGGTGGCCGGCGTGGGCAGCGGCGTGGTCGCAGCGGTATTGATCGGATTCGGGATGTTTGCGTTGCTGATGGCGCTGTTTGTGTTCGCGGGCGTGATCGGCGGGCGTCGTGGGGGAGCGGGCGGCTGGTCGAGTGGCGGAGGCGGCTTCGGTGGTGGCGGCGGCTCCTGGGGCGGCGGAGGGGGCGGCTTCGGCGGGGGAGGGGCATCGGGCTCATGGTGAATATCACACGCTGGTTCAAACACGTTTTCATGCCGCCCTGGGCATTGCGGCGCGCGTTTCCAGCCGCCACGCTGCAAGCCATCGAAAACGGCATCCGCGCGTCCGAAACGCGGCATGGCGGGGAAATCCGCTTCGCCATCGAGGCGAGCCTCGCACCCCTCCGGGTGTGGCAAGGCATGACCGGCCGCGAACGGGCGATCGAGGTGTTTTCGCAACTGCGTGTGTGGGATACCGAGCACAACAGCGGGGTGCTGATTTATCTGCTGCTGGCCGACCGCAACATCGAAATCGTGGCCGACCGGGGCATCGCCACACGGGTGGCGCCCGCCGCGTGGGAAGCTGTGGCGCAGGCGATGGAAGCGGTGTTTCGCAATGGACAGTTCGAAGCAGGCGCGCTGGCAGGCGTCAGTCAGGTGACCGAATTGCTGGCACAGCATTTTCCGCCCACAGGGAATAATCCGGACGAGCTTTCCGATCGTCCGGTCATCGTTAGGAGATAGATAAAGTGCAAACCTATTTTCTGTGGTGGATAGTGGCGGCGGCGCTGGTCGGAATCGAACTGACATCCGGGACGTTCTATCTGCTGGTCTATGGCGTTGCGGCTGCGGCGGCTGGACTGGCGGCCTGGCTCGGCGCCGGAACGGTGGCGCAACTGCTGGCGGCGGCGCTGATCGCCGTAGCCGGGACGCTCGTCCTGCAGCGCTGGAAACGTTCCACCGAACATCCGGAAATGTCGGCGCAGGATCTGGACATCGGCCAGAGCGTGCAGGTCGAGTCCTGGGCGGACGGGCGCGGCCAGGTGCGCTATCGCGGCGCGGTGTGGGACGCCGAAGCCGGGTCGGCCGGGGTCGATAGCTCCCGTCCGCTCATTATCCGGGCGGTAAAGGGCAACACGCTGGTATTGGGAAATTAGGGCGTGCTCACACTAATTTCACATCTGCGTTGCCGCGAAAAAGCGATGGATGCAAGGCGCAAGGCGCGGCGAATGGTTGTTCCATTCGCAAGCCTTGCAACGCCGCAGACGCGCTTTTCTCGCGACAACCCTTCGGGACGGGGCGATTTGGGCGCCCCCCTTTGTCGCAAGCCGCTTGTGGTGACTCGCACCACGGCGCGTCTTGCTTCGCGTGCGGCATCCCAAATCGCCCTCGTCGCAGATGCGAAATTAGTATGAACACGCCCTAAGGAAATCACATGGATATCGTGGCACTCGTCATATTGCTCGTCGTAGCCATCATCGTAGCCAAAGGCGTGCGCGTGGTGCCGCAGCAAAACGCCTGGGTGGTGGAGCGGCTGGGGCGCTTTCACGGCGTGCTGGTCCCCGGCCTCAATCTGGTGATTCCCTTTGTCGACAACGTCGCCTACAGGCATTCGCTGAAGGAATTTCCGCTCGACGTGCCGAGCCAGGTCTGCATCACCCGCGACAACACGCAACTGGCGGTGGACGGCGTGCTGTATTTTCAGGTGACCGATCCCAAGATGGCGTCCTACGGGTCGAGCGATTACATCGCGGCCATTTCGCAACTGGCGCAGACCACGTTGCGCTCACTGATTGGCCGCATGGAACTCGACCGCACCTTCGAGGAACGCGACGACATCAATCGCGGCGTCGTCATGGCGCTGAACGAAGCCTCGACCAACTGGGGCGTGAAAGTGCTGCGCTACGAGATCAAGGACCTCACCCCGCCCAAGGAAATTCTCCATGCCATGCAGCGGCAGATCACCGCCGAGCGCGAGAAGCGCGCGCTGATCGCCTCGTCGGAAGGCCGTATGCAGGAGCAGATCAATATCGCCACCGGCGAACGCAATGCCGCGATCCAGCAGTCGGAAGGCGAGATGCAGGCAGCGATCAACGTCGCGCAGGGCGAGGCCGAAGCCATCAAGGCCATCGCCGTCGCCAACGCCGAAGCCATCGCCCGGGTCGCACGCGCCATCGAATTGCCTGGCGGCATCCAGGCGGTGAATCTGAAAGTGGCGGAAAAATACGTCGAGGCCTTCGCCGGCATCGCCAGGACCGGCAACACCCTGATCGTGCCCTCCAACATGGCCGACATCAGTTCGCTGATTGCCGGAGCGATGAGCGTGGTGAGGGCGCAGGGCGGGGCGGGGCAGGCTTGAATTCTGTGAAAGGTTAACGCGAGTCGACCCTTTATGGCCAGGAAATCCTTTCCTTTGTCCAAGGTCTATGGCTTGCTCGAGCCAGGGCCCGTCGTCCTGGTCACGACCGCCCGCGGCGGGCGCCCGAACATCATGACCCTATCGTGGCACACCATGATCGAGTTCGAGCCGCCGCTCGTGGCTTGCGTCATCAGCAATCGCAACTATTCCTTCAAGCTGTTGAAGGCATCCAGGGAATGCGTCATTAACATTCCGACAGTGGAGATGGCGGAAAAGGTCGTGGGTTGCGGCAATACGTCGGGTGCGAACCTGGACAAGTTCGAGACGTTTTGCCTCACGCCCAAGCCTGCCGCGCGGGTCGGCGCTCCGCTCATCGAAGAGTGCTTTGCAAATCTCGAATGCCGGGTGGCCGACACCAGGATGGTAGCCAGGTATTGCCTGTTTGTCCTTGAAGTCGTCAAGGCATGGATCGACCCCGCAGTGAAAAACCCGCGAACGATTCATCATCTTGGAAGCGGCAACTTCATGGTCGCCGGCGAAAAGATCAAGCTGAAGTCAAAGATGAAGTAGCGCCACGGCGCCTTGCTTTAAACCGGCGCGCTTCCGGCGGGGTGTCAATCGGGGTGTCAATGCACGATATCGTTTCGATGCCGCAGCCAGATCACGGTCATGATGAGGCTGATAAACAGGCCGAAGGCCCAGATGATGGCGTGGATGTGCCATTCGGCGCGCACCATGAAGGCGTAGGCGCCGGTGAGCAGCAGGATGCTGATGTTCTCGTTGAAGTTCTGCTGGGCGATGGAGTGGCCGGCGCCCATCAGCAGGTGGCCGCGGTGTTGCAGCAGGGCGTTCATGGGCACGACGAAGTAGCCTGCCAGACCGCCCGCCAGCAATAGCAGCAGCATGGCAGGCATGAGGCTGTGGACCCAGATCAGCGCGATCGGCACAAAGCCGAGCAGGATGCCGGCAGGCAGAACGCTGACGGCGCGTTGCAGGCGGACGAATTTGCCGGCGAGAACGGAGCCAATAGCGATGCCGAGCGCGCTGACGGCGGTGAGCTGGGTGGCCTGGTCAAGGCCGTATCTCAGGTTGAGCGCCGCCCAGGCGATGATGAGCAGGCGCAGGGTTGCGCCCACGCCCCAGAACAGGGTAGTGACGGCCAGCGAAACCTGGCCGAGTGGGTCGCGCCACAGGAGTTCAAAGCTGTGCCAGAAATCATGCAGGAGGTAGAGGGGCGATTTGCTTGGCAGGCGGTGGTCGATGGGCAGACGCGGGATGAACAGGTTGACGAGTGCGGCGGAAAGGTAGAGCCCGGTTATGGCCAGAATGGCGAATTTGGGCGGGATGATAATGTTGACCAGCCCGACGGCCTCCAGCATTTGGCCGGCCAGCGCGGGGTTGATGAGCGCGCCGCCGATGATGGCGCCGAGCACGATGGCCGCGACGGTGGTGCCTTCCATCCAGCTATTGGCCACGATCAGTCTTTCGGGGGGCAGCAGTTCGGTAAGGATGCCGTATTTGGCGGGGGAATACATGGCGGCCCCGATGCCGACGATGGAATAGGCCAGCAGGGGATGCATTCCTGCGAGCATGACCAGGCAGCCGATGAATTTGACGCTGTTGGCGATGAGCATCACCCGGCCCTTGGGCAATGCATCGGCAAACGGGCCGACCAGTGGGGCGAGCACGATGTAGGCGATGACGAAGACGGTCTGCAACAGCGGGGCGTACCAGTCCGGCGCCGAAAAGAACAGCAGCAGGCCGATGGCGGCGAACAACAAGGCGTTGTCGGCCAGCGCCGAAAGAAATTGCGCCAGCAGGATGATATAAAACGCGCGATTCAAATGAGGCGGCCGGAAATCGTGTAGCGGAAAAGGACAGCCAAGTCCGTTTTTGCCACAGCTAAAACCCAAAGATTACAAAGGGTTGATGATTGATAGTTTTCAACACAGGGGGGTTTGTGATTCAATAAGTTTTTTTTTCGATCCGGAGGCGGATTTTATGGCCGACCGCAGACTGCAAGTATTCTACACCGTGGCCAAACAGCTTAGCTTCACCAAGGCCGCGGATATTCTCTACATGACCCAGCCGGCTGTGACCTTTCAGGTCAAGCAGTTGGAAGAGCATTTCAACACCCGGCTGTTCGAGCGCAGTCACGGCAAGATTTCGCTGACCCTGGTGGGCGAACTGGTGATGGGCTATTCCGAGCGCATCCTGGCATTGAGCGGGGAGATGGAGGCGCGCGTCGGGGAACTGACCGGGCAGGTTACCGGCCCGTTAATGATCGGCGCATCCAGCACCATCGCCGAATACCAGTTGCCGCGGATTCTGGGTGAATTCAAGAATCGTTTCCCTCAGGTCCAGGCGCGCCTGACCGTGGCGAACTCTGAAACCGTGGCCGCCAAAGTGGCCGATCATTCTCTGGACGTCGGGCTCATAGAAGCTCCTTCGCATAATCCGAATTTGACGACAATGGTGTGTTGCGACGATGAACTGGTCATGATCTGCCCACCGGGCCATCCCCTGGCGCGCAAGAGCAGCGTGAATGCGAAGGATATCGCCGAGCAGCCCTATGTCTCGCGCGAACTGGGTTCGGGTACCCGCGAAGCCATCGACGGATTCTTCAAGGACAATGGCGTCAACCCTGACGATCTGGTCATCGAAATGGAGTTGGGTAGTCGCGAAGCCATCAAGGGTGCGGTTGAAGCTGGGCTGGGTATCGCTATCATGTCCGCGTCCACGGTGGTGAAAGAGCTTCAGTTGGGGACACTGGTTGCGATCCCGCTCGATCCGCCGCTGACGCGCCAATTGTCACTGGTGTATGCGCCGGAAAAATTCCGCAGCAAACTGCTGGACGCCTTTATCAAATTCATTGAAAACAAATTCCGGCAATGCAATACGGATGTGGCTACGCTGAAGCGACCGGCGAAAGGGCGCAGCCGGGGATGAGCGGGAGCAAGCGTCTGCTCGGGCTGTTTCGTGCGTTGTCTGAATCGCGTCAGCAGGCGCTGCTGGAATACGCGGAGTTTCTCGCGGGCAAGGAATCCGTTGATACCGATACTGCGCCGCCCACCGAGCCTTTGCTCATTCCGCGGCCGGAACAGGAAAATGTAATCAAGGCCATCCAGCGATTGATGCAGACCTATCCCATGCTGGAACGCAATCGCGTGTTCCATGAAGCGTCTGCGCAAATGACCCGGCACTTGATGCACGGTGTGGCCGCGGTCGAAGTCATCGACGAGCTCGAGCGTATATTCCAGTTGCATTACCAGAAATATTCCGAATCAAACCCCCAAAGCTGATCCGCACTGCCAGCAACTGAGAAAGTTTCCCGGATTGTGTTCCCCGCAACGGGGGCAGATTTTGTCGGGTGACGAGGCCGCTGTGTCGAGCGCCGTAATCGCATCGCGAGCGCGTGTTTCCAGTGTGTCATCGACCACCCAGACTTCAGGCCAGGCTTGAGAAAAAGGCAATTCTCCGGTTGCGCCCACCGCGTTGGCGTTGAAAATGTGATTGGCAATACCCAAGCCCGCCAGCGTGTCGGCGACGAGTTGCGCTTCCAGGAGATTGCCTGCGAGGTAAACCCGTTTCATGTACGGGTGATGTCAAAGCTGGTGGCGCACGCGAACAATCAGGTCGATGCCTTCGGTCACCATATCGTCCGGCAGAGCTGGCAGACCGCTGATTCGAATCTGTTCAGCGTCGATGTCGGACAGCTTGCCGCTATCGACTTCGTACAGGTGATGGTGCGGCCGGGTGTTCGGATCGTAGAACACCTTGTTCGGATCGACGATGACTTCGCGGATAAGCCTTTTTTCCAGAAACAGATTCAGCGTGTTGTAGACCGTGGCCTTGGAGGTTTCGGAATGGCGCGTGTTGACGATTGCCATGACCTGGTCGGCCGACAGATGCTCCTGACGCGAAAACAGGGCGTGCGCAATCTCAATCCGCTGATGCGTGGGATTGATGTCGTGGCTGCGCAGCAGGTCGGCCATGTTGTCGCGGGTGTAATGCATGGCTGGATAATAATCACCCATTTGGACTTTGTCTAATATCCGGAATGGGTATGACTCCGCCTCGTTTGGCCAATACACCGGCAAGAAGCAGGCCGTGGCTTTTTTGAGGCAGCAACAGTCACCCTCAGGCTCAGCGGCAACGCCAAAAACCGTTACAATCCGCGTTTGATCCGGATGAAGAAATCCCGTGGTTACGCTAACCCGCCTTGACAGCATTCAGGCCGATTTTCAGGCCCGACTGACCCGCCTGTTGCAATTCGATGACGCCCAGGACGCGGCCATCGAAAGCACGGTGGCGGGCATTCTGGCTGACGTGAAGGCACGGGGCGATGCGGCGGTGCTGGAATACACCGGGCGGTTTGATCGCTTGAATGTGGATACTTTGGCCAGACTGGAATTGCCTGCCGTACGTCTGCACGAAGCATGGGATCAGTTGGCGCTTGACACGCGACAAGCGCTGGAAGCCGCCGCCGTACGTATCCAGCGTTATCATCAGCGGCAGTTGCAAACTTCATGGACCTATACCGAAGACGACGGCACGGTGCTGGGGCAGCAGGTTACCGCGCTCGATCGCGTGGGACTGTACGTGCCGGGCGGCAAGGCCGCCTATCCCTCGTCGGTGTTGATGAACGCCATCCCGGCCAAGGTCGCCGGAGTCGGTGAACTCATCATGGTCGTGCCTACGCCGGGTGGCGAGCAAAACCAGCTGGTGCTGGCTGCAGCGGCCATTGCCGGGGTGGACCGCGTTTTCACCATCGGCGGCGCGCAGGCAGTGGCGGCGCTGGCCTATGGCACCCAAACCGTGCCGCAGGTGGACAAGATTGTCGGTCCCGGCAATGCCTACGTTGCCGCCGCCAAGCGCCGCGTGTTCGGCACCGTCGGCATCGACATGATTGCCGGGCCGTCGGAGATTCTGGTTATCGCCGATGGCTCAACCCCGGCTGAATGGGTGGCGATGGATTTGTTTTCCCAGGCCGAACACGACGAACTGGCGCAATCAATTCTGCTGTCGCCGGATGCTGCCTATCTGGACGCGGTCGCTGCGGCGATTGACAGGTTGCTGCCTGAAATGCCGCGCAATGAAGTGATACGCACCTCGCTCACCAATCGCGGCGCACTGATCAAAACGCGCGATCTCGCCGATGCGGCCGAGATCGCCAACAGCATCGCGCCCGAACACCTGGAATTGTCCGTCGCCGACCCCGATGCGCTGTTGCCCAGACTGCGTCACGCGGGTGCGATCTTCATGGGCAAGAACACGTGCGAGGCGCTGGGTGATTACTGCGCCGGACCCAACCATGTCCTGCCGACTTCGCGCACCGCGCGTTTTTCCTCGCCGCTGGGCGTTTACGATTTCCAGAAACGCACCAGCCTGATTCATGTCTCCGAGGCCGGTGCGCAAACGCTGGGAAGAATTGCCGCGACGCTTGCCTATGGCGAAGGCCTGCAGGCACATGCCCGCTCGGCTGAATTTCGCCTAACACATCAATGAGCCGCTACTGGAGTGAGGTTGCGCGCGGCCTGACGCCCTATGTTCCGGGCGAACAGCCGAAGCTCGCCAACCTGGTCAAGCTCAATACCAACGAAAATCCCTACGGTCCCAGCCCGAAGGTGCTGGACGCTTTGCGCGCGGAAGCCGCCGACAGCCTGCGGCTTTATCCCGACCCCAACTCGGATCGGCTGCGCGAAGCCATAGCGGCCTTCCATGGTGTCGATGCGGAACAGGTGTTTGTAGGCAATGGCTCGGATGAAGTGCTGGCGCATGCGTTTCTGGCGCTGTTGAAGCATGATTTGCCCATCCTGTTTCCCGATATCACTTACAGCTTCTACCCGGTCTACTGCGGACTGTACGGAATCGCCTACCGCGAAATCGCGCTCACCGAGAGGTTCGAGATTCGCATCGACGATTACCGGCTTCCCAACGGCGGGATCATTTTCCCCAATCCCAATGCACCGACCGGGCGACTCCTTGCGCTGTCTGAAATCGAGACCTTGCTGAAGGCCAACACCGGGTCCGCAGTCGTCGTGGATGAGGCTTATATCGACTTCGGCGGCGAATCGGCGGTGGGGTTGGTGGCGAGCTATCCGCAGTTGCTGGTGGTGCACACCCTGTCCAAATCGCATTCATTGGCGGGACTGCGGGTGGGATATGCCATCGGTCAGGCCTCATTGATCGAGGCACTGGGTCGGGTCAAGGACAGCTTCAATTCCTACCCGCTCGACCGCTTCGCCCAGGCGGGTGCGCTTGCAAGCATGCAGGATCGCGCTTACTTCGACGAAACGCGCGGCAGGGTCATCGCGACCCGTGCACGTTTGGTGGATGGTTTGACTGCCCTGGGTTTCGAAGTGCTGCCGTCTGCCGCCAACTTCGTGTTCGCCCGGCACCCGCGACATGATGGCGCGGAACTTGCCGCGCGCCTGCGCCAACGCAGCATCGTCGTCAGACATTTCAAAAAACCGGCACGTATCGACGCGTTTTTGCGCATTACCGTCGGCGCCGATTCGCAGTGCGATGCCTTGCTCGCGGCGCTGCAGGCGATCTTCGACAATCTCAGAGCGAACGGCGGGAATAAATCGGCGCTTCCTTAGAGACGCCCCCTGCCTGCGGTTATTGATTCGGCATCTAATGAATCCGAATCGATCAGGCTCCAGCACTTCGAGTTATCGAAAGGTCCTGCCCTGGCTGAAAGATGTCGGAGCAATGACATTCAGGCTCGGGCGGTTATCGAGGGGGCTCGACAATCGCCTGAAATAGCGTTCGTGCCTGGAAAATCAGGCCGTTTCAAGTTAAGGCATGCCGCCTCATTAACCAATCCATTGCGCCCACCAGCCGATCTTGGCAGGCTTGGGGGGGATGGGCCGCCTGGGCGGCGGTTCCTTCTTGCTGTCCCGGTAAGCGAATTCCGAGTCGCGCGCGGCCAGTTTGACCGGTCTGTCCCACTCGGGTAGCCGCGTCAAGGTGCCGTGCAGCATCAGCAGGTCATCGATCACATTGACCGGAAAACCCTGCCGGTCGCCGCGCTCATCCATAACCAGTCCGTTCAGAAATTGCTCGCAGTCGTACTGGTTCCACTTGACGACCAACTGTTCGGCGATACGCGGGTACTGGATCTCGAGTGCGGAGCGCGGGTCCGTGTTGACCCGAGGCTGCGCATTCGCGGGTTGCAGGCGTTCGCGCAAGTCCTCGGCAGGATGCAGCGATTCCGTGCTCGCTGCAGGCCGATGAGGGGGCCGCCCCACCAGATAGATTCTGTTCGCATTCTTCATGTTGATGCTCCGTTCATTACTTTCGCCCGATAACAGGCAATATCCATGCCGGGCCCGGAGGCCAGTAAAATTGAGACTTTGGTGGGGCTGAGACGGAGAAATGGCAAGTTTTGTACACCTGTGACCATTTCTCGTCCTTCGACCTGGATGATCGACAACACCACAGAAGATAATCCCGTGTGCGCCACGGGCAGTATCCCGGCCTGGTGCAGCGCCTCAAGTCCGACAGGCTTGCCATGGCTTTGGGGCGTCTTTGTTAATGCGCCTGTGCCATCGAGGTGAACCTTGACCATCGTGCTGTCCAGTGACACCGCCTCGATACCAATGCGCACCCGCTGCGAGCGCGGCAATTGTTCGAACACCGCTTTTAGTGTTTACACACCCTGATTTCGGGGAGCGCGTCTTCTCGGCCAGGGCTCTCTTTCAAGCCCGGTGCCAGCTGACGGAGCGAACCCAGAATGCATTGCAGAGGTCTTGGTGTACCATTTCCCAATGAACGGTTTTGTCTCGCAATACGCTCTGTTTCTTGCCGAAACGGCCACTCTCGTGCTGGCCATCGTTATCCTTGTCGTCGGTCTTGTCGCCTTGTCCCGCCGCAAGGCCAGGAATGCCGGTCAAATCCAGGTCACTGACGTCAACCGCCAACTCGAGGCGGCCGGGGACAGGATTCAGGCCCTGCAGCTTCCCATGAAAGTCCACAAAATCCTGCAAAAGCAGCGCAAGGCTGAACGCAAGGCTCAGCAAAAAAGGGTGGAAGCAGAACCCTGCAGCTACCTGCTGGACTTCAAGGGCGATATCCGTGCCTCTGCATTTACGGCTCTGCGCGAAGAAATCAGCGCCATCCTGCAAGTGGCCAAGGCCGGTGACGCGGTGTTCCTGCGGCTCGAAAGCGGGGGCGGTGTGGTCAACCGGTACGGGCTCGCCGCTGCCCAACTGCTCCGGCTTCGCGACGCGCAACTGCCGCTTACCGTGATGGTGGATACGGTGGCCGCCAGTGGCGGTTACCTCATGGCCGCCGTCGCCGACAAGATTGTTGCCTCGCCTTTTGCGCTAATCGGTTCCATCGGTGTGATCGCGCAAGTTCCCAACTTTCACCGTTGGCTGCAGGCCAGAAATATCGACTGGGAACAATTTACCGCCGGCAAATTCAAGCGCACCGTGACCCTGTTCGGCGAAAACACCGAAGCAGGTCGTACCAAGCTGCGCGAGGAACTGGAGGAAATCCACGCGCTCTTCCGCGCGTTCGTGCAAGGCCGCCGCGCGCAGCTTGACATGGAAAAGGTCGCCACCGGCGAAGCCTGGCTCGGCAGCAAAGCCCTGGAGTTGGGGCTGGTGGATGAACTCGCGACCAGTGACGAAATTATTCGCAGTGCCTGTCAGCGTGGCAGGGTCCTGCACGTCAGTTTCCAACGCAAGCTCTCCCTGCCCGAGCGCCTGCGCATCTCGGCACAGTCTGCCTGGGATGGCATCTGGCAGTCGCCTTACCCTCTTGGCTGACCAGGCTTCCTTGGCTTTGAAGGACCCGAGTCTGCCACTCAAGCCCGAAGTCGTGAAATTCCGTGCCGGGTCATTCTGACAGGGTCGTCTCATCCAGCCGGCATCCTCCGTCCGGAGCGTCCGACAGGATCGTCCGGACGGTGACTATAGAGACCGTCGATGTTGGACGTGACCGCGATCAGGTTATTCGGCAGGCCCTGAGTTCGATCAAGGCCTATGAACTGGTGCGGCTATCCAGCCGAACCGGGCATGCACCTCAAACCTCGCACACCTCGACCATCCGGGATTCTCCATCCTGGTCCACGCTTTCGACTCGTACCGTATATCCCCACAAGCGCGCGATATGCCGCAGCATTTCCGGAGTGGTTTCCCCGAGCGGCCGGCGGTTGTGCATGTAGTGGCGCAGGGTGAGGGAACGGTCGCCGTAGATGTTCACGTCGTAGACCTGGATGTTGGGTTCACGGTTGCCAAGGTCGTATTGCTCGGCGAGCAACTGGCGTACTGCACGATAGCCGGCATCGTCGTGGATGGCCGCTATTTCCAGTTTTTCCTCGTGGTCGTCGTCCAACACGGCGAACAGTTTGAGGTCGCGGATCAACTTCGGGGAGAGGTATTGGGCGATGAAGCTTTCGTCCTTGAAGTTGCGCATGGCGAAATCCAGGGACTGAACCCAGTCGCTGCCGGCCAGTTCGGGGAACCAGCGGCGATCTTCCTCGGTCGGGTATTCGCAGATGCGGCGCAGATCCTGGAACATGGAGAAGCCCAGGGCATAGGGGTTGATGCCGCTGTAAGCGCGGCTGAAATAGGGCGGCTGGTAGACCACGTTGGTGTGGCTTTGCAGGAACTCCATCATGAAACCGTCGGTGAGCTTGCCTTCCTCGTACAGGTGGTTGAGCAGGGTGTAATGCCAGAAAGTGGCCCAACCCTCATTCATGACCTGGGTCTGGCGCTGCGGATAGAAGTACTGGGCGATCTTGCGCACGATGCGGACGATCTCGCGTTGCCAGGGTTCCAGGCGCGGAGCGTTTTTCTCGATGAAATAAAGCAGGTTTTCCTGGGGCTCGCTTGGGAAACGGATCGCCTTATGTTCCTTGTCGGTCTCATGTCTGGTCGGCAGGGTGCGCCACAGGTCGTTGACCTGGGATTGCAGATAAGCCTCCCGCTCGATCTGGCGCGCCTGTTCCTTGGCCATGGACAGCCTGGCCGGGCGCTTGTAGCGGTCGACGCCTTGGTTCATCAACGCGTGGCAGGAATCCAGCAGTTCCTCCACGGCTGCTTCGCCGTGGCGCTGTTCGCATTCGGCGATGTATTTGCGGGCGAACACCAGGTAGTCGAGGATGCCTTCGGCGTCGGTCCAGGCGCGGAACAGGTAGTTGCCCTTGAAGAAGGAGTTGTGGCCATAGGCGGCATGGGCGATCACCAGGGCCTGCATGGTCATGGTGTTTTCTTCCATGAGGTAGGCGATGCAGGGGCTGGAGTTGATGACGATCTCGTAGGCCAGGCCCATCTGCCCGCGCTTGTAGCTCTTCTGGGTGGCGAGGAACTGCTTGCCGTAGGACCAGTGGTGATAGCCCACCGGCATGCCCACCGAGGAGTAGGCGTCGATCATCTGCTCGGAGCTGATGACCTCGATCCGCCTGGGGTAGGTATCCAGGCCGTAGTGGTCCGCGACCCGGCCGATCTCGCGATCGTAGAGGTCGAGCAATTCGAAAGTCCATTCCGAACTTTCCGAAAGGGGTTGGCGTGCTGCGACGGCCGGGGTCACTTCTTCCATTTCAAACCATCTTCTTCCTGAACAGTTCCCGGAATACCGGATAGATGTCCTCCAGCGAGCGGATACGCTGTATGGCGAAGCGCCGGCTGACTGCCTTCACCTGCTCGTATTCGTGCCACAGGCTCTGGGGTTCCTCGGTCTTGATTTCCACGTAGGCGAAATACTGCACCAGAGGCAGGACGCCGTGGATCAGAAGTTCCCGGCAGTGCGGCGAGTCGTCTTCCCAGTTGTCGCCGTCCGAGGCCTGGGCGGCGTAGATGTTCCAGTCTGCCGTGGGGTAGCGCTCCAGGATGATTTCGCGCATCAGCATCAGCGCGCTGGAAACCACGGTACCGCCGGACTCGCGCGAGGCGAAGAAATCTTCCTCGTCCACTTCCTTGGCAACGGTGTGATGGCGGATGAAGACCAGGTCGATGTGCTCGTAGCTCTTGGTGAGGAATAGGTAGAGCAGCATGAAGAAGCGCTTGGCGATGTTCTTGCGCTCCTCGTCCATGGAGCCGGACACATCCATCAGGCAGAACATGACAGCCTGGCTGCTGGGCTGCGGCTGATCGACCCGATTGGCATAGCGCAGGTCCCAGGTGTCGATGAAGGGCACGGCCGCGACCCGGGCCTTGAGCTCTTCGATTTCTTCGCGCAATTCGTCGGCTTCGGGGCTGGCACCGAGTCCCCTGGCGACCAGTTCCTCCAGGGCCTCCTCCGCTTCGCGCAGGGCTTCCCTGGGTCCCGAGGCAATGGCCAGGCGGCGGCCGACAGCCTGCTTCATGGAGCGCACCACGTGCAGGTTGGAGGGATTACCCTGGCTGACGAAGCCGGCCCGCGCCCTTTTCACTTCGGGGACGGCAGCCAGTTGCTTCTTCACCAGGTCCGGCAGGGCCAAGTCCTGGAAGAAGAAGTCCATGAACTCCTCCTTGGAGAGTTCGAACACGAATTCGTCCATGCCCTCGCCGCCCTGGGAGGCGCCGCCACCGCCACCGCCACCGCCTTCGGGGCGGTCCACCTTGTCGCCGCTGACGAACTCCTTGTTGCCGGGATGAACGATGTTGCGGTGGCCGCCGGGTCCGTGGTGGAAGATAGGCTCGGACAGGTCCTTGGAGGGGATGTAAATCTTCTCTCCGCGTTCCAGATCCGCCACCTTGCGGCCGGACACGGCATCCGCTACAGCCTTGCGGATCTGTCCCTTGAAGCGGCGCAGGAAACGCTGCCGGTTGACGGCGTTGCGGTTCTTGCCGGACAGGCGGCGGTCAACGAGTTGGCTCATTGCCAGGCCCCGTCACGAAGCCTTCCTCGCCCGCAAGTACCATTCGGCCAGCAGTCTCACCTGCTTGTCGGTGTAGCCCTTGGACACCATGCGCTGGACGAAGTCCTGGTGCTTTTTCTGTTCCTCGCTGGAGGCCTTGGCGTTGAAGGAGATCACCGGCAGCAGATCCTCGGTGCTGGAGAACATGCGTTTCTCGATCACCGCGCGCAACTTCTCGTAACTGGTCCAGGCCGGGTTCTTGCCGTGGTTTTGGGCACGGGCACGCAGCACGAAATGGACCACCTCGTGACGGAAATCCTTGGGGTTGGCGATGCCCGCGGGCTTCTCGATCTTCTCCAGCTCGATGTTGAGCTGCCCCCGGTCGAGAATCTCGCCGGTGTCCGGGTCACGGTATTCCTGGTCCTGTATCCACATGTCGGCGTAGATCACGTAGCGGTCGAAGATGTTCTGGCCGTATTCCGAGTAGGACTCCAGGTAGGCCGTCTGCAATTCCTTCTCGATGAACTCCGCGTAGTGAGGCGCCAGGTATTCCTTCAGGTAGGCCACGTAGCGGTGTTCCAGCTCGGGCGGGAGCTGTTCCTGCTCGATCTGCTGTTCCAGTATGTAAAGCAGGTGCACCGGGTTCGCAGCAATCTCGCTGTGATCGAAGTTGAACACCCGCGACAGGATTTTGAAAGCGAAGCGGGTGGAGATGCCGGTCATGCCTTCGTCGACGCCGGCGAAATCCCGATACTCCTGGTAGCTCTTGGCCTTGGGATCGGTGTCCTTGAGATTCTCGCCGTCGTAGACACGCATCTTGGAGAAGATGCTGGAGTTTTCCGGCTCCTTCAGGCGGGTGAGGACCGAGAACTGGGCCAGCATCTCCAGGGTGCCGGGTGCGCAGGGCGATTCCGAAAGGGAGCTGTGGTGCAGCAGTTTCTGGTAGATCTTCGTCTCCTCGGACACCCGCAGGCAGTAAGGCACCTTGACGATGTAGATACGATCAAGGAAGGCCTCGTTGTTCTTGTTGTTGCGGAACGCCTGCCATTCGGATTCGTTGCTGTGCGCCAGTACGACACCGTCGAAGGGGATGGCGCCGAAGCCCTCGGTGCCCTTGTAGTTGCCCTCCTGGGTGGCAGTGAGCAGGGGATGCAGTACCTTGATCGGCGCCTTGAACATCTCGACAAATTCCATCAGGCCCTGGTTGGCCAGGCACAGGCCGCCCGAGTAGCTGTAGGCATCCGGGTCGTCCTGGGAAAACTTCTCCAGCTTGCGGATATCCACCTTGCCCACCAGGGAAGAGATGTCCTGGTTGTTCTCGTCGCCCGGTTCGGTCTTGGAGATGGCCATTTGGCCCAGCACTGAGGGCCAGCGTTTGACCACGCGGAACTTGGTGATGTCACCGTTGTACTCGTGCAGGCGCTTCACCCCCCAGGGTGACAGCACCTTGCCGAGATAGCGGCGCGGGATTCCGTATTCCTGCTCCAGGATGTCGCCGTCCTCGTCCGCGGAGAACAAGGACAGGGGTGAATCGTTTACCGGCGAACCCTTGATGGCGTAGAAGGGCGCCTTTTCCATGAGGTGCTTGAGCTTTTCTGCAAGAGAGGACTTGCCGCCCCCCACCGGACCCAGCAGGTAGAGGATCTGCTTCTTCTCTTCCAGGCCCTGGGCGGCGTGGCGGAAGTAGGAAACGATCTGCTCGATCGTCTCCTCCATGCCGTAAAAGTCCCTGAAGGCCGGATAGACTTTCATCACCTTGTTGGAGAAGATGCGTGAGAGGCGCGGGTCCTGGCGGGTGTCCACCAGTTCCGCTTCGCCGATGGCGGCCAGCATGCGCTCGGCGGAACTGGCGTAGGCGATGCGGTCCTGTTTGCAGATGGCCAGGAACTCCTCCAGCGAGTATTCCTCTTCCACTCGGCGGTATCGTTCGATGTACTGGTTGAACAAACTCATGACGTACTCCCGTTCGGTGATCAATCAATGGGATTCTATAATGGCACGAGCAATGTGCGTGCCAAAAAAATAACGGCAGTGATTCGACTGAATTGAGCAGAAATGGTGCCGGAACTTGGTAAGTCAAGTTCAAAGTCCGGTCGTAATTTTGGTTGGCGCACCAGAATGGTGCAAAAACGCCAGTCCACTGAAATTCCTGCCATGCTCAGGCTGGTTTCAGTATCCAACTGCTCGGTCTGATAAGGTTCGGGCCATGCCAGCAAGAAAATGTACGCGATTCCTGATGCCCACGACAACAGCAGGCTGCCACCGTGACCCGCATCACTGAGAACACGACGGCGTGACTATACAGGGTCGTTTTTGTCCACAATTGATGGACGGATACAGGTCTCGACAGGACCCTCAAGAACACGGGGAAAACGACGTAAATCCGCATTTATATGCCGTGGCCAAGATCAAGGCATACGGCATGATCCCGCACCCCAACCAGGCTCAAAAAGGACTCACCATGCGCAAACACGCAATCGCAATACCATTGATGGCAACCCTGCTGCTCTCCGCCTGTGCAACCAACGATTTGGGCGACGCCCGCGACATGAACAAGACCGAACAGGGAGCCATCATCGGCGCGGCGAGCGGCGCGGCTTTGGGTGCGATCATCAATAACAAGAATCGCGGCAAGGGCGCGCTAATCGGCGCGGTAGGGGGTGGGTTGGCCGGCACGGGTGTGGGGTATTACATGGATAAACAGGCCAAGGACCTGCAGCAGCAATTGCAGCCCGAAATCCAGCGCGGAGAAATCACCATCGAGAAACGCGCCTCCGACAATGCCCTGCTGGTCAGCATGACCTCCACTACCGGTTTCGACAATCTCTCCGCTGAATTGAAGCCGGGCTACATGTCGACACTGAACAAAATATCCCGCGTGCTGAATCAATACGGGAAAACCACCGTGACCGTGATTGGCCACACCGACAGCCTGGGCTCGAATGCGGACAACCAGGTCCTGTCCGAGAAGCGCGCGCGATCGGTGCTGGATTATTTTGCCAGCCAGAACGTCAACCCCTTGCGCCTGGAAACCTATGGCAAGGGCGAATCCGAGCCGCGCGCGGACAACAGCACCGAATCGGGCCGCCAGCTCAATCGGCGCGTCGAACTATGGATTCAGCCGGTGGTTGCGGGATAAGCCGGATCTAGGGCCTGTTAACGCTAATTTCACGCCTGCGACGGGGCCGATTCGGGATGCAGGCCGCGAAGCGAGACGCGCCGCAGTGCTGGCACTGCAAGCGGCTCGCGACAAAGGCATGCGCCCGAATCGACCCCGTCCCTTCGGGTTGCCGCGAGAAAGCGCGTCTGCGGCGTTGCGCCGCTTGGCAAGGGATGGCCCTTGCCGGCGCGCCGCGCCTTGCATCCATCGCTTTCTCGCGGCAACGCAGGTGCGAAATTAGCGTTAACAGGCCCTAGTAGCAATTCAGAGCCCGTAACGACTGCATCGGCGGCACGCGGGTGATGTGGCGCGTGGTGAGCCAGCCGCTCATGCCCACCAGCAGCGCGCCAGCCAGCGGCAGCACAATCCACAGCCAGGGGTGCAGGCGGACCGGCAGAGCAAACAGGCGCTCTGCGATCAGCGCCATGGCGATTTCGGCGCAGGCGCTGGCGAGCAGGCCGGACAGCAATCCCAGGGCGAGAAATTCGCTCCACAGGGCTTTGGCCAGATAGGCGCGTCGTGCGCCCAGGGTGCGCAGCAGGACGGCTTCCTGCTGGCGCGCGTCCAGGCTGGCCAATAGTGTCGCGATGACGACGGCCATGCCTGCGGCGAGCAGGAATCCCAGCAACAACTGGATCGCGCCGATGATCTGTGCGAACACGGCTTCGATATTGGCGATGAGTTTGTCCAGTGCAAGCACGGTGATGCCGGGAAAGGCTTTGACGAAGCCGGGCAGCACGCCGGTCTCGCCTGGCGGTACATAGACGCTGGCGATGGCGCTCTCAGGCAGGTTATCGAGCGGGCCGGGGGCGAAGATGATGAAGAAGTTGGGCTGCATCGAATCCCACTTCACGCTGCGGACGCTGGTGATGCGCGCGGTAAGCGTCTGGTCGCCGACCTGGAAGCCGAGTTGGTCGCCGATGGCGAGATGCAGTCGCTCCGCCATGCCCGATTCGACCGATATTTCTGCGGAAGGGTCGCTGCGCAGCAGCGGGGTACCCACCGGCGTGCCCTTCACGGGTGCTGCGGAAGGGTCGCTGCGCAGCAGCGGGGTACCCGCCGGCGTGCCCTTTACGGGTGCTGCGGCGCGGCGGTTGCCGTGCCAGCGTCCCGTCACCACGGCGTTGTTGGCGGGCAGGGTGGCGGTCCAGGTGAGGTTGAGCTCGCGGCGCAGGGTGTTGCTGTCGCGCGCGTTCGCCGGCAGGGTGGCGGCGATGGGCGCGCCGTTCTTGCTGACCAGGCGGCCGCGCACCATGGGATAGAGCGCGGAGGCTTTGAGGCGATGCTGCGACAGATACGCGGCAACCGGTTCCTGCTGGGGCGGAGCGATGTTCACCAGAAAATAGTTGGGCGTTTGCGGCGGCAGTTGCTGGCGCCAGCCTGCGATGAGATCGCTGCGCACCAGCGCCAGCAAGGCCACCAAAAACAGCGCCAGGGTGAAGGCGCCCAGCTGCAGGGTGCTGTCGAATCGATGGCGCAGCAGTTGCGCGAGGCCGAAGCGCAGCGGGCCGTGCGCCATGTGCTGCACGCCGCTGCCGGCCAGCAGCGCCAGCCGGGCCAGCAGCGTCAGCACCCCGGCCAGTCCGGTCAGCGCGCCGACGAAGACGCCGACCAGCCTGGCGTCGCCCGCATACCATACGATCAGGATCAGCAGCGCCGACCCGCTGACAGCCGCGCTGATCCATGCGGCAACCGGCAGCGGCGGCAGGTCGCGCCGCAACACCCGCAGCGGCGGAACGCGGACCAGGCGCATCAGCGCCGGCAGGCTGGCGCCCGCCAGCGCCAGCAGGCCGCTGACGACGGCGACGCCCACAGGCGCCAGGCCGAGCGCCGGCAGGCGGGCAGCGGCGTCGGGCAGGATCAGGAGCGCCAGCGCCTGCTGCATTATCGCTCCGATCGCCACGCCGAGCATGCCGCCCAGGAGCCCCAGCGTCAGCAACTGAACGGCATACAGCGCGCGCAATTGCGCGGTGGTGGCGCCCAGGCAGCGCAGCAGCGCCGCCTGGTCGTAATGGCGCAGCGCGTGGCGATGGGCGGCGATGGCGATGGCCGCCACCGACAGCAGCAGGCTGACGAGTGCGGTGAGCTGGATGTAGCGGTCGGCGTTGGCGAACGCGCCGCGCAATGTTTCGACCCCCTCGCGCGAACCGACGAGGCGCTGGGTGCTGTCGAGTCCGGGTTTCAGTGCGGTGCTGAAAGCGGCGAGCTGATCGGAGTCGCCGGCAAATTGATAAAGGTAGGTGAGACGGCTGCCGGGTTGCAGCACGCGGGTGCGCCCGACTTCGTCGGCGCGCAGAAACACGCGCGGGGCGAAACCGAACACGCCGCCCAACTGGCCCGGTTCTTCGGCCACGACCCCGGCGATGGTGAAGCGCGCTTCACCGATCTGTACGCGGTCGCCCACGCTGGCCGACAGCAGCGGCAGCAGGGACGGTTCGACATAAATCGCACCCGGCGGCGGCTGTGCCGGGCGAGGTGTGCCTGCGGCGAAGGGGCGATCGGCGATGCGCACGCTGCCGCGCAGCGGATAGGACGCGTCGACGGCACGCAGGGTGGCGAGCTGGAAGGCGTCGCCTTTGGCGACCATGCTGGAAAATTCGAGCGCGCTGCTGGTTCGCAGGGTATGGCTGGGCCAGGTTTCGATCGGGCGCGGACTGGTGACCAGCAGGTCGGCGCCGAGAAAGCTGGCGCCCTGTTCGCTCATGGCGCGCTTCAGGCGGTCGCCGAGAAAACCGGTGGTGCTGACGCTGCCGACGCCGATGATCAGCGCCAGCAGCAGCACGCGCCATTCGCCGCTGGATCGTTCGCGGCGCAGCAGCCACAGGCCGAGCCGGAGCACCCGTAAAGGGTACGCCGGTGGGTTCCCCGCTGCTGCGCAGCGACCCTTCCGCAGCACCGTAAGGGTACGCGGGGGTCCCCGCTGCGCAGCGACCTTCCGCGGAAATTCATGCGACCGTTTCCTCGCGCCCGCGCCCGGCGACCAGATGCAGCCGGCGCTGGCAGCGGGCCGCCAGCGCGTCATCGTGGGTAACCATGATCAGGGTGGTGCGGGCGGAAGCGTTGAGTTCGAACAGCAGTTCGATGATGCGCGCGCCGGTGTCGGCATCGAGATTGCCGGTGGGTTCGTCGGCGAACACGATTTCAGGATCGGTGGCGAAGGCGCGCGCGAGCGCGACGCGCTGCTGTTCGCCGCCGGACAGCAGGCGTGGCGTGTGGCCGGCGCGCGCAGCGAGGCCGACGCGGTCCAGCCAGTGCGTGGCGCGTTCGCGCGCGTCGTCGCGGCCGGCCAGTTCCAGTGGCAGCAGAATGTTTTCCAGCGCGGTGAGCGCGGGCAACAACTGGAACGACTGGAACACGAAGCCGATGCGGCCCGCGCGCAGGCGGGCGCGGGCGTCCTCGTCCAGATCGTTCACGCGCTCGCCGAGCAAAAATATCTCGCCCGAGCTGGGCTGATCGAGTCCCGCCAGCAGCCCGAGCAAGGTCGATTTGCCGGAGCCGGAGGCGCCAGTGATCGCCAGGGTCTCGCCGGCTTTGACGGCAAGCTCGACTTCGCTGAGGATGACGAGCGGCCCGTCGGCGGTGGTCACGCGCTGCGACAAAGCGCGTGCGCTGACGACGGAAGCAGGGAACCGGGTGCTGTCTGGGGGCGTCATCGGGATGGGATCAGCTTAAGGTGGATGAATGAATTATCGCGCGTGGATGCTGTTGTGGCTGTGGCTGCCGGGGTGGGCAGCGGCCAGCTCGTGTTCGCTATTGATTGTCGGCGACAGCCTGAGTTCAGGATATGGCCTCGCCAGCGGATCAAGCTGGGTGCACAGGCTGGGCGAACGCCTGAAAAAATCCGCGCCGGACTGGCGCGTGGTCAACGCCAGCGTGAGCGGCGATACCACGCAGAACGGCCTGCAGCGCCTGACGCCCGCAATGGATAGACAGCGACCGCAGGGCGTGCTGATCGAACTTGGCGGCAACGATGCCTTGCGCGGCGCTCCGCCGGAGATGATCCGGCAGAATCTGGTCACGATGATCCGCCAGGCCAAGGCGGCAGGCGCGTGGGTGGTCCTGCTGGAGCCGCCGGTGCTGCCGAATTACGGCAGGCCGTATGCCGGCGCGGTGGCGGCGCTGTATAGCGAGGTGGCGCGCGAGGAGAAGATCATTCGCGTGCCGTGCTTTGTGTGCGGGGTGGGGATCACGCCGGGGATGATGCAGGCCGACGGCATCCACCCGAACGAAAAGGCCCAGCCCCGGATGCTCGACGCCGTGTGGCCGTACCTCCAGCCGAAGCTGCATTGCCCGGCAAAAATACCATGAGCGGAGCGGCTTGTCCGTGCGGATCGGGGCGAGCCTATGCAACCTGCTGCGGGCATTTTCATGCCGGTGCGCCCGTTCCGGATGCCGAAGCCCTGATGCGCTCGCGCTACGCCGCCTATGTGCTGGGGCGGGTATCGTATCTTCTCGCCACCTGGCACCCCGATACCCGCCCCGCGACGCTGGAACTCGACACCCGGCCACGCCCGCAATGGCTGGGGCTGGCGGTCAGGTCGCACATGCTGCTGGATGACAGCCATGCCACGGTGGAATTCGTCGCGCGTTACAAGCTCAATGGCCGCGCGTTCAAGCTGCGCGAAACCAGCCGTTTCGAGCGGGTGGAGGGACACTGGCTGTATGTCGATGGCGAAATTCGCGAGTGACATTTGCAGGCAGAGCCGCTGAAACGCACGGGGTTTGTCCAGCGCTGTTTTCACAGCCCATTCCAGACCGCTGAATCGAACATGCAGTCAGATTTCCTGTTTTTGGGTCAACCCCTTAGGCGCGACAGCGCGCCATTCCGGCTGATCGCCATGAAACGGGGGCCGGTCCGGCACGACCGCCAATTCCATCTATTCTTAGAAACGGCAAATCGCCTGCCTGGCAGATAAAGAAAACGCTGGACGAAAGTGCGTATGGAAGATGACCCGCTTTGGTACAAGGACGCCATCATCTACGAGTTGCACGTCAAGTCATTCTTCGACGGCAACGGGGATGGCGTAGGCGATTTTCCGGGGCTGATCGCCAAGCTCGATTACCTGCAGGAACTGGGCGTCAACACGCTGTGGCTGCTGCCGTTCTACCCGTCGCCGATGCGCGACGACGGCTATGACATCGCCGACTACCAGGCCATCCATCCGGCCTTCGGCGAGATGGCGGACTTCCGCGCCTTTATCGACGAAGCGCATCGCCGCGGCCTGCGCGTCATCACCGAACTGGTGATCAATCACACCTCGGACCAGCACCCCTGGTTCCAGGCGGCGCGGCGCGCTCCGCCGGGCTCGGTCAAGCGCGACTACTACGTGTGGAGCGACCGCGACAGCCGCTACGCCGGCACCCGCATCATCTTCACCGACACGGAGACCTCCAACTGGGCCTGGGACGCGGTGGCGCAGGCCTATTACTGGCACCGTTTCTTCTCGCACCAGCCGGACCTGAACTTCGCCAATCCGCATGTCTTCAAGGCGCTGATGCGCACGATGCGCTTCTGGTTCGACGCCGGCGTGGACGGCATGCGGCTCGACGCGGTGCCCTATCTGTGTGAGCGGGAGGGCACCGGCAACGAGAACCTGCCGGAGACGCACGCCGTCATCAGGCGCATGCGCGCCGAGCTCGACCGGCGCTATGCCGGCCGCATGTTCCTGGCCGAGGCCAACCAGTGGCCGGAGGACGTGCGAGAGTACTTCGGCGACGGTAACGCGTGCCACATGGCCTTCCACTTCCCGCTTATGCCGCGCATGTACATGGCGATCGCACAGGAGGACCGCCATCCGATCGTGGAGATCATGGAACAGTCCCCGGACATCCCCGACAGCTGCCAGTGGGCGGTGTTCCTGCGCAACCACGACGAGCTGACGCTGGAGATGGTGACCGACCGCGAGCGCGATTATCTGTACCAGGCCTACGCCAGCGATCCGCAGGCGCGCCTCAATCTCGGCATCCGCCGCCGCCTCGCGCCGTTGCTCGACAACGACCGCCAGCGCATCGAACTGATGCATCTGCTGCTGCTGACCCTGACCGGATCGCCGATCCTCTACTACGGCGACGAGATCGGCATGGGCGACAACATCCTGCTCGGCGACCGCAACGGCGTGCGCACGCCGATGCAGTGGAGCGGCGGGGCGAACGGTGGCTTCTCCGGCGCCGCCGCCGCGCAGCTGTACTTGCAGCCGATAGCCGATCCCGTGTACGGCTACGCCGCGGTCAACGTCGAGGCGCAGCAGCACAACCCGTATTCGCTGCTCAACTGGACGCGACGGCTGATCACGATGCGCAAGGCGAACCCGGCGTTTGGCCGCGGCAGCCTGCGCTTTCTGCGCCCGGGCAACCGCAAGATTCTGGCCTACCTGCGCGAGCACGGCGGCGAGTCGATTCTGTGCGTGGCCAATCTGGCGCGCGCGCCGCAGGCGGTCGAGCTCGACCTGTCGGCGTTCAAACAACGCGTGCCGGTCGAGCTGATGGGGCGCAGCCGCTTTCCGCCCATCGGCGAACTGAGCTATCTGCTCACGCTTGGCGGGCACGGCTTCTATGCCTTCCGCCTGGCGGCAGACGTGAAGGCCCCGGCGTGGCACGAGGAGCATCCGGTTGCGCCTGATCTGCCGGTGCTGGTGCTGGCCGATACCGGCTGGCGCACCCTGTTCGAGTGGTCGGAAACCAGCGGGGTGAACCAGCTGATGGCGCGGCGCGCACGCGAGCAGCTTGAGCGGCAGATCATCCCGCGCTACTTCCGCGCGCAGCCGTGGTTCATCGATCACGCCGCGGCGGCGGACACCTTCGGGTTCGTCGCGATCCGCGAATGGTCCGCTGACTCCGGTAACTGGCTGCTGGCCACCGTCGCGGTCACCCTGAGCAACGGGAGCATTCACCGCTACGCCATTCCGCTGGCGCTGGACTGGGCGGGCGAGGGAGCGGACGAAGGCCGCGCCAGCGCCTTGCTGCACGCCACGCTGTCCAAGGTGCGCCGAAGTGCGCGGGTGGGGGTGTTGTTCGACGCTTTCTGGGATGACCGTTTCTGCTGCGCCGTGGTGTCGGCAATGGAGCGGGGCGAGACGCTCGAATTCGGCGACGGGACGCTGGCGTTCAACGTGACCGATGCTTACCTGGGACGGGCGTGTCCGGCCGGGACCGCCACCATCGTGCGAGACGTATCCAGGCGCGGGCGGCTGCGCATCAACCTTGACGATCAGCTGGTGTTGAAGGCCTATCGATGGCTGCTGGAAGGCACGCATCCTGAGCTTGAGCTGTCGCGCTTTTTGGCCGGGACAGCAAAATTTCCCCACACTCCGCAACTGGCCGGCGTGGCTGAATACCGGAATGCGCAAGGCCAGGCTTCGACCATGATGATCCTGGAGCGCTATGCGGAAAACCAGGGCAACCTGTGGCGCTACACGCTGGACTATCTGGAACGCTTTCTGGATGCGTGCCGCACCAGCCCCGATCCGCCGGCGGATACGCGGCATCGGGCCTACCTGGCACTGATGAAGAAGCTGGGCCAGCGCACAGCGGAATTCCATCGCGCGCTGGCCATGCCCGACGAGGCCGGGGCATTTGGCTGCGAGCCGATCGACGCGGAGGACATTCTCGCCTGGGTCAACGCGGTGCAGCACGCCATGGATGCGATGTACGAGCAGTTGGAGCAGGATTTGCCGCGGTTGCCGGAGGCAGAGCAGTTCATCGCCCGCAGTCTGCTGGTGGCGCGCCCCCTGCTCTACCGGCGCATCATCCGACCGGCCAAGATGCGTCTGGCCGGGATGAAAGCGCGCTGTCACGGCAACTACCATCTCGGCCAGATCTGGCTCGCCAGCGATGATTTTCTGATTGCCAACTACGGCGGCGAACTGGGGCAGAGCCTGGCCGAGCGCCGCCGCAAGCACTCGCCGCTGCGGGATGTGGCTGGGGTGCTGAACTCGCTGGGCAAGGCCGGCAGCGTCGCGCTGGACCTGGATCAGGAGGCCGGCGATACGGCAGAGGGGCGCGCGGCACTGCAGCGCCGGGTGGAGGACTGGGAAGCGCTGGCGCGCCAGGCATTTTTCCGCAACTACCGCCGGGCCATGCGCGGGCACCCGCTGCATCCGGCCGACGCCACGGTAAGCCGGGTGTTGTTGGGCCTGTTCCTGGCGGAGAAGGCGATAGCCGAGGTGAGCCGCGCCCTCGCGCGGCATGCATCCAGTGTCGGCGCCAGCATGCAACGCCTGACCCGGGTGGCGCGACGCTAGGAGGATGGTGATGCCGATACGACGCCACGCGATGCCATTTGGTGCGCAGCTCACCACGCAAGGGGTGCGCTTCCGCCTGTGGGCACCGGATTGCGAAGCGCCGGGACTGTGCATCGAGGATGGGCAGCCCGCATCGGCGCGTCCGATGGCGGCAGTCGGCAACGGCTGGTTCGAGCGGGTCGAGCCCGAAGCCGGGGCCGGCACGCGCTATTGCTTTGCAGTGAACGATGGCCTGCGGGTGCCGGACCCGGCCTCGCGCTTCAATCCGGACGACGTCCACGCTGCGAGCGAAGTGATCGACCCCGCGGACTTCGACTGGCAGGACACGGCATGGCGCGGACGGCCGTGGGAAGACGCGGTGGTGTATGAGTTGCACGTGGGGACGTTTTCGCCCGAGGGGACTTTTGCCGGGGTGACCGAGCGGCTGGATTACCTGGTCGAACTGGGGGTGACGGCGATCGAATTGATGCCGGTGGCGGACTTTCCGGGGGCGCGCAACTGGGGCTATGACGGCGTGCTGCTGTTCGCCCCCGACAGTCGCTACGGCCGGCCGGAGGCGCTGAAGGCGCTGATCCAGGCCGCGCACGCGAAAGGGCTGATGGTGCTGCTGGACGTGGTGTACAACCACTTCGGATCGGAGGGCAATTACCTGTATGTCTACGCGAAGCCCTTCTTCAGCGCGCGCCACCACACGTTGTGGGGCGCGGCGATCAACTTCGACGGGCCCGACAGCCGCACGGTGCGCGAGTTCTTCATACACAACGCCGTGTACTGGCTGGAGGAATACCACCTCGACGGCCTGCGCCTGGATGCGGCGCACGCGATACACGACGGCTCCGCGCGGCCCTTCCTCGACGAACTGGCGCAGCGCGTGCATGCGGCCGTCGACCCCGAGCGCCAGGTGCACCTGATCCTCGAGAACGACGCCAACGCGGTCAGCCATCTCGGCCCCGGCCGCTATGCCGCGCAGTGGAACGACGACCTCCACCATGCGCTGCATGTCTTGATCAGCGGCGAGACCGACGGCTATTACGTCGACTACGCCGCGGCGCCGATCCGCCATCTCGGGCGCTGCCTGGCGCAAGGCTTTGCCTACCAGGGCGAGGCGTCGATCCATCGCGGACGCACACGCGGCGAAGCGAGCGCGCATCTGCCGCCGCATGCCTTCGTCGCCTTCCTGCAAAACCACGACCAGATCGGCAACCGCGCGTTCGGCGAGCGCATCACCCGGCTCGCGCCGGAACCGGCGGTGCGCGCAGCGGTAGCGGTCTATCTGCTGGCGCCGGCCATTCCCCTGCTGTTCATGGGCGAGGAATTTGCCGCGGCGACGCCGTTCCAGTTCTTTTGCGATTTCGGCGCCGAGCTACGCGCGGCGGTGACCGAGGGACGGCGGCGCGAATTCCGCAAGTTCGCGCGCTTCGCCGGCCCGGCGGCGCAGGCCGCGATCCCCGATCCCAATCAGGCGGAAACGTTTCTCGCTTCGAAACTCGATTGGGCCTCGCCCGACAGCGTGATCGGAGCGGAGTGGCTGGCGTATTACCGCGCGCTCTTGAAGCTGCGCCGGGACGTGCTGCTGCCACGCCTGCGCGGCATGGACGGACACGCCGGCCGCTTCGACGTGCTGGCGCCGGCTGGCCTGCGGGTGCAGTGGCGGCTCGGCGACGGCTCGACGCTGTGGCTGCTGGCGAATTTCTCCGCAGCGCCGCTGCGCACGGCGGCGCCGGCGGGCGAACGCGTGTTTGCCACGCCGGACGGAACGGACGCGGAAAGGCTCGAGCCGTGGGCGGTGGTGTGGTCGCTCGAAGACAAGGGAACACCATCATGAGCGATCTGCTCGACCAGTTGAGCGCGCGCTGCGGCATCCTGCCCGAGTACACCGACAACTGGGGCCATACTCATGCCAGCTCCGCCACGACCCAACGGGCGCTGCTGGCCGCGATGGGCGTGGCGGCGCAAACCGAAGCCGAAATCGCCCGCTCGCTGGCGGACTTCGAACGCCGCGAATGGACGCGGCCGCTGCCGCCGGTGCGCGTGGTGCGCGAACTGGCGCGGCCGCATCGCATCGCGCTCGTGCTGCCCGCCGATCAAGAGGCGCTGCCTTACCGTTGGCGCCTGTACCGCGAATCCGGCGCCGAGGACTGCGGCACGTTTTTGCCATCCGAACTGCAAGAGACCGGGCGTTCCGATATCGACGGGCGCACCTGCGTGCGGCGCATGCTGGCGCTCGATCTTGCGGTGGAGTCCGGCTACCACCGCATCGTCATCGAACCCGCCGAAGGCGAGGGGCCGGGCGGCGAGATGTCGTTCATCGTTGCGCCGGCCGCCTGCTACGTGCCGCCGGCGATCCAGGGCGCGGGGCGGGTGTGGGGCCTGGCGGCGCAGCTCTATGGCGTCCGCTCCGAGCGCAACTGGGGCATCGGCGATTTCGGCGATCTGCGCCGCATGCTCGAATACTGCAAGGGAGCGGGCGCGAGCACGGTCCTGCTGAATCCGCTGCATGCGCTGTTTCCGGACGCACCGGAGCATGCCGCTCCTTACAGTCCGTCGAGCCGGGTGTATTTCAATTTCCTGTATCTGGAAGTGGAGGCGATCGCCGATTTCGCCGAATCCGCGGAGGCGCAGGCGCGGGTGCATGAACCCGCGTTTCAGGCGCAGCTGCGGGCATTGCGCGCGACGGAACAGGTGGACTATCGCGGGGTGGCGGCGCTGAAGGGCGCGCTCTTCGATCTGCTGTACGCGCATTTCCGCGCCCGCCATCTTGCGGAAGGCAGCGAGCGGGCGCGGGCGTTCCGCGCGTTTCAGGCGGCACACGGCGCAAGCCTGCGCCAGCAGGCTTTGTTCGAGGCGCTACAGGAACACTTCCGCGCCCAGGACAGCGAAACGTGGGGCTGGCCGGTCTGGCCGGAGGCTTACCGTGACCCGCACGCGGATGCGGTCATGGCGTTTTGCGAGGCGCATATCGAACGGGTGGAGTTTTTCGAATACCTGCAATGGCAGGCGGCGATACAACTTGGCGCGGCCGGCACGCGCTCATGGGAACTGGCTCTCGGCATCGGGATCATGCTCGATCTGGCAATCGGCGTGGCGGAAGGCGGCGCCGCCACCTGGACGCAGCGCGACCTGTACGCGCTGGAAGCGAGCGTCGGCGCGCCGCCGGACGAAAACATTAGCCTCGGGCAGAACTGGGGTCTGCCGCCCTGGATACCGCGGCAGTTGACCGGCATGGCCTACGCACCATTCATCGAACTGCTGCGCGCCAACATGCGCGATGCGGGCGCGCTGCGCCTCGACCACGTGATGGGCTTGCAGCGCCTGTTCTGGGTGGCGCGCGGACAGCCGGTGACGGAGGGCGCATACGTTGCCTATCCGTTCGAGGATCTGCTGGGCATCCTGGCGCTGGAAAGCCAGCGCAACCGCTGCCTGGTGGTGGGCGAGGATCTCGGCACGGTGCCGGATTCCGTGCGCCAGGCCTTGCAGCCGATGGCGGTGCTGTCCACCCGGCTGCTGTATTTTGAGCGCCAGGACGACGGCCAGCTGAAGCTGCCGCAAGCCTACCCGGTACAGGCCGCGGCCGGCGTGACCACGCATGACCTGCCGACCCTGGCGGGTTTCTGGCAGGGGCTGGATATCGACCTGCGCGCCCAACTGCAACTGTTCGCGGACACCGAGTCACGCAACCATCAGGTGATCGCGCGTTCGGAAGACCGCGCGAAATTGCTGCTGGCGCTGGAAAGCGAAGGGCTACTGCCAGCCGGCGGAGGCTTGCAGCCGGTGGCCTTTCCCGAGATGACCGCGGAGCTGGCGGCTGCGGTGTACACCTATCTGGCGCGCTCGCCGTCAAGGCTGCTGCTGATGCAGATGGAAGACGGCTTCGGCGTGCGCGAGCAGGCTAATCTCCCGGGCGTCGTGGCGCCGGCCTACCCCTGCTGGCGGCTGAAGCTGCCGCTCAATCTGGAAGAGTGGCATGGCAGCGCCTGGCTGCAAGGCATTCTGCAGGCGCTGCGGCGGGAGCGGCCGGTGTTCCATGTGCCCGGCCCGGCCGGCGGCGCGGGAGAGGCCGGCGTGCGCTTGTGGATTCCGCGCGCGACCTACCGGCTGCAGCTGAATCGCGATTTCAGGCTGCGGCAGGCGATGGAATTGCTGCCTTATCTGGACGAGCTGGGCATCAGCCACTGTTACCTGTCGCCGCTGCTCAAGGCGCGCCCCGGCAGCCTTCACGGCTACGACATCACCGATCACAGCAGCCTCAATCCGGAGATCGCCAGCGCCGAGGATTTCGAGCAGTTCGTCGCTGCGCTGATGCGGCGCGGCATGGGGCAGATCATGGACGTGGTGCCCAATCACATGGGCGTCATGGGCGCTGACAATGGCTGGTGGCTGGATGTGCTGGAGAACGGCCCGGCATCCCGCTACGCCGGCTACTTCGACATCGACTGGTATGCCTTCGCGGGAGAACTGCCGGGGCGGGTGCTGCTGCCGGTGCTGGGCGACCATTACGGCACGGTGCTGGAGAAAGGCGAACTCAGGCTCGTCTTTGACGCGGAACAAGGCAGCTTCAGCGTGTTCTATTACACGCACCGTTTTCCTGTGGATCCGCGCGAGTACCCGGTCATCCTGGCGCACGGTCTGGAGCGACTGCGGGCACGCCTGGGGGATGAGGATGCGACGCTGCTGGAGTTCCAGTCGCGGGTGACGGCGTTCGGCCATCTGCCCACGCGCGACAGCGTGGCCCCGGAAGCGGTCGCCGAGCGCGCCCGCGACAAGGACGTGCACAAGCGCCACCTGGCCGCGCTGTACGCGGGCAGCGCCGACATCGCGCAGTTCGTGCAGGAAAATGTGGCGGCATTCAATGGCGCAGCGCCGGGCGAGGCGAATTTCGATCTGCTGCATGAGTTGTTGCAGGCACAGGCTTACCGGCTGGCTTTCTGGCGGGTGGCGGCGGACGAGATCAACTATCGCCGCTTCTTCGACATCAACGACCTGGCCGCGCTGCGCATGGACAACCCGGAGGTGTTCGAGGCGGCGCACGGCCTGGTGCGTGAGCTGCTGGCCCGGGGCTATGTAAACGGACTGCGCATCGATCACCCCGATGGCCTGTACGACCCGCAGGAATACTTTGGACGCCTGCAGGCGATGGCGGCGGCGCTTGCGCCAAAACCGGCGGAGGCCAACGGGCTGCCGCTGTATCTGGTGGCGGAGAAGATCCTCGCCGCCCACGAGCATCTGCCGGAATCGTGGCCGATCCACGGCACCACCGGCTACGATTTCTGTACGGCATGCAACGGCCTGTTCGTCGACGGCCGCGCCGAACTGGCCTTGACCCGCCTCTATCAGAACTTCATCCGCGCGCGGCCGGACCTCGAGGAAATGGTGCGGGCGAACAAGCACCTGATCATGGAGACTTCGCTGACCGGCGAGTTGCAGGTGCTGGCGACCCAGCTCACGCGGCTGGCCAGGGGCGATCGCCGAACCTGCGATTTCACCTTCAACGGCCTGCGCAGTGCGCTGGCCGAAATCGTCGCGAGCTTCCCGGTCTACCGCACCTATGTGGCGGCCGCTGAAAACGCGCCGGACGACGCGGCTTACGTGAACTGGGCGGTGGAAGCGGCGAAGCAGCGCAGCCAGGCAGCGGACATCAGCATTTTCGATTTCGTCCGCGAGGTGCTGCTGGCGCGCCAGGGGCACGGCCGCAGCGAGGCTTACCAGCAGGCGGTGTGCGCCTTCGCCATGAAGTTCCAGCAATACAGCAGCCCGGTGATGGCCAAGGCGGTGGAGGACACCAGTTTCTACCAGTACAACCGGCTGCTCTCGCTCAACGAAGTGGGCGGCGATCCGCGCCGCTTCGGCGTGTCGCTGGCGGCGTTCCACCACGAAAACCAGGCGCGTGCGCGCCACTGGCCGCACGCCATGCTGGCCAGTTCGACTCACGACAGCAAGCGTTCGGAGGACGTGCGCGCCCGGCTCAACGCGCTGTCTGAAATGCCCGACGCATGGCGTCGCGCGCTGTCGCGCTGGAGCACACTCAACCGCGGCAAGCGCCGTAGACTCGGCATGGCGTATGCGCCCTGCCGCGACGACGAGTACCTGCTGTACCAGACCCTGCTGGGTATCTGGCCGTTCGAGACGCCGGACGCGGCCGGCCTGGCCGCGCTGGGGCAACGGATCGAGGCTTACATGCTGAAGGCCGGACGCGAAGCGAAGGTGCACAGCTCGTGGCTGAATCCGGACACCGGCTACGAGGAGGCGACACGCGATTTCGTGCGCGCGCTGCTGGCGCCAGAGCCCAATCCGTTCCTGCGCGAATTTCTGCCGTTCCAGCAGCGCATCGCGCGGCTCGGCGCCTTCAACAGCCTGGCGCAATTGCTGCTCAAACTGACGTCTCCCGGCGTGCCTGATTTCTATCAGGGCAACGAAGTCTGGAATTTCACCCTGGTGGATCCGGACAACCGGCAACCGGTGGACTTCGCGGCGAGGATTGCCGGCATGCAGGCGATCCGTAGCGCGTCCGCAAACGAGGGGGCCGCCGCGTGCGCCAGGCGTCTGATCGAGAATCTTCACGACGGGCAGATCAAGCTCTATTTGACCTGGAAGACGCTGTCATTACGGCGTGAGCACGAGCGCCTGTTCCGCGACGGCGATTACCTGCCGTTGCGGCTCCATGGCGCGCAGGCGGAACACGTGTGCGCCTTTGCCCGGCGCCATGGCGGCGAGACCCTGCTGGTCCTGGTTCCGCGCTTGTTCGACGGGCTGGTGGGCGAATCCGGCCACCTTCCTCTCGGCCAGAAAGTATGGGGCGACACCTGGCTGGAACTGCCAGCGGAATGCCTGGCCGATCGCTGGACCAACGCGCTGACCGAAGAAACCGCCGACACACGGGCGTTGGGCGAAGGGAACGGACTCGCGCTGGCACAGGTTTTCGCGGATTTTCCTTATGCGCTGCTGTGGACGTGCAAACCGGTGGAAGGGTAATGACAGGGCGATGCAGGAAAGCGGCGGTATGCGTGCATTTCGTTGACTATAAACAATAAACAATCACAGTCCGGTAAATGATCGTGGGACAGTCAATGCCTGAAAGGCGGATAAGCGAAAAGATGATGGCCTTTGTCATGGCAGGCGGCGAGGGGTCGCGCCTGTTTCCCCTGACGAAGGATCGCTGCAAACCTGCAGTGCCGTTTGGGAGCCGCTACCGCATCGTGGATTTCGTGCTGAGCAATCTGTTGAACTCGGATATCCGCTCGATCTATCTTCTGGTGCAGTACCGCCCGCAGTCGCTGATTGAGCATATCCGCAAGGCGTGGACCGTCTCGACGTTGTTTTCGGAACAGTTCGTGACGGTGGTGCCGCCACAGATGACCCGTGACGGCGCCCTGTTCGGCGGGACTGCAGATGCGGTGTATCAGAGCATGAATCTGATGGGCATGCATCGCCCGGACCTGGTCGCGGTATTCGGAGCGGACCATATTTACCGCATGGATGTGCGGCAAATGATTCGCTTCCATTGCGAAAATCAGGCGGATATTACCGTGGCAGCGCTCCCGGTTCCCCTCGATCAGGCCTCGAACTTCGGCATCATCGAAACCGATGCCTCGGGGCGAGTCACCGGTTTTCTGGAGAAGCCCATGCAAGCGAATCCCATGCCGAACGATCCGCTGCGCATCTACGCATCGATGGGGAACTATCTATTCAATGCGGACCTGCTGCGGGCCGTGCTGGAGGAGGCGCACCAGCGCGGCGAGACTGATTTCGGTCACCATGTGCTGCCGCGCCTGTTGCAGGCCTATCGGGTCTTTGCCTACAACTTTGCCACCAATGTGGTGCCGGGCACCCAGCCCTATGAGGAGCCAGGCTATTGGCGCGATGTGGGGACGCTGGATACCTATTTTGAAGCGCATTTCGACGTGCTTGGTCTGGAGCCGTGCTTTGATGCGTTCAATCCGGAATGGCCGATTTATTCCAGCCATTATCAGGGGCCGACCGCGCGGATCATCCACGGCGAAATCGACAATTCGTTGCTGGGCGCGGCGACCATCGTGAACGATGCGACCATCCGCAATTCGATCCTGCGCCGCGAAGTGGTGGTCGAGCCGGGGGCGCAGATCGAAGATTGCGTGATCATGGACTACGCGAGCATCGGCGCAGGCGTCAAGCTGCGCCGCGTGATCATCGACAGGCATAACCGGATCGAGGCGGGAACCGAGATCGGCTACGACCACGAACGCGACCGCGCGGCCGGCTATCACGTCACGGAAGGCGGGCTCGTCGTGGTTCCACTGGGC
This sequence comes from uncultured beta proteobacterium, assembly GCA_963726485.1. Taxonomy (GTDB): domain Bacteria; phylum Pseudomonadota; class Gammaproteobacteria; order Burkholderiales; family Thiobacillaceae; genus Thiobacillus. Next base: position 120,274 of record CAVSCL010000021.1, read on the forward strand.
GATACCCGCTACTACTCACGCGGCGGCTACCGCACCGGCGGGGGGTATTCCGAATAAAGGCCGTATCGTCGTTAAAGAACCTGGAACGTGGCGCTGAATTGCCATGATCCCGACGGCATCATGATCGAGGTCTACGTCGATGCCGATCCGGCGATCTGGCGCGACGATCCCGGCGCGGTTGCGCATGTCGGGTCGCTGAAGCTGTAATGCGGTCATCGCACGCTCACCGTCAGCTACGCCAGCCGCCGCGCCATTTCACGCTTGCGCGCGGAGTAGCTGGAAGCGCTCGGCGCTGCCTTGAATTGTGCGCTGTCTGCACTGTAGAGGCGCTCGCCCGCCAGCCCTTGCCTTTCGCTGGACAGCATGCCCACCCGGTCGAATCCCGGAATGGGTTTCACCGTTTCAGCGTGTGCCGCTCCCAGATTCAACAGTGCTGCCATCACCATCATGGTCCCGATTTTCATCATCCGCTCCCCGTATCGATGCTCTGCGCACCATGCGACAGAACATGGAGCAAGCGTAGGCGGGTGCGGACAGCAGGATAAGCAACCGGGTCGAAACCAGGACGGCCAACAGGGTTGGGGAAGCGGGCAGGAATAAACAGCGTCAGTCTGTGCGGGCTTGGATCGCGCCCTGATTACAAGCGGCGGGGGGATGAAGTGACGCGAACCCGCGACAACAGGAATCGCAATCGGACAAACCGGTTTGCGCAGCGCTTTCGTGGCCGTCGGCCCCGGCCTTGGCGGTAGGATGGCGTGCCGGGTGTTCACGCGCTCAACCGGGGCTGACCAGACGCCATGTGTTGCACGCACTCGGCAGCGTATCCTGGCCATAGCGCTCCATGATGCGCACGAACGGGGTGTAATCGCGCTCCGAAACGACCGAACCGTAGCCCATGATGTCCATTTTCTGCTCGGCGGTGACGCCGTAGCAGCGATCCGCATCGCTTGCGCAGACGACGTGCTCCAGGCCCATCAGATGGCCGAATTCGTGCGTAGCCGGGATCTGATGGAAAGTCATTTCCCGGATGTTTTCCTTCGTCGGCGGCTTCTTGGGATCGATGAGCACCGGCGACGTGCGCTCCGTCACGTCCAGATCCCCCTGTTGCCATTCCGTGCTCTTGCTGCGCGCACCCGGGAGTTTCTCCCAGACCCGCACCGTGTGATGCGGGTTGACCGAATCCATCACAACCTGCACGCGCGCCTCGAATTTCTCCTCGCCCCCGTGACAGACCGACTGCAATGCGTACACATAGGACCAGGTCTTCTCGATGACCTCCGTGGCCTGGGCGCGAAATTTGGCGATTCGTTCGTCCTTGCCCTCGGGCTTGCCGTAGTCCTCGATGTCGAGGCGCATGACCAGGGTGACGCGATGGTTGGCCGCATCCACCTTTCCGTCGAAGCGGTCATTGAAGTTGGAACGGTCGTAGCTGAAGTGACGGGACAGCGCTGTCGGCGTGTTGCTCCCCGACGGCTGACGCATCAGTACAGGCTGCACCCCCGTCGTCATTGGCTGCGCGGCGTCCGGCTGCGGCGGAATCGCGTCGAACCGAGCCCCGGTCTGACGATCGGCGGGCAGATGCGCCTTGCCCGGATACGATGCGCGCACCGGTTCGGAAGACGTCGCGGCAGACTGGCGCTGCAGGAATAGCGGCACACCCGGCTCCGTTGCCGGCTTGGGTGCGGGCGGTTTGACGGCAGGGGCGCTGGCGGCATCGCGCGTTGCGAACGTCCGCCTCATTCCGGCTCCGGTCTCGGACGCAGTGGATGCACGACGGACCGACCCTCGTTTGCGTGCTGTTGCGCGCCGGGAAAATTGCGGTTTGTCCCGTGTTTCTCCATGTTTCCGTTGTTGATGCTCATGGGTCCGAGCTTCGCAATCATCGGCTCATCAGAACGGCAGCGGAATTTTGGGGCCCGGAATGATCACCTCGCCGGGCATCTTCGGAAATTCATATTTCGGACCGAAGTCAGGTTCCCTCGGCGGCGGCTCCGGTACCTTGAATCTCTTGCCCTTGGCCATCTGCAGAAGCGATTTGACGACGGCCTGGACCGCAGCCCTGGTCTTGTCGTCCAGCGGCAGGGCGTCGATGACTTTCTCGGCAAGCATCTCGTCCCCGTCCTTCAATGCGTCAACGACTTTTTTCCGCGCCCAGTCGGGAAGACTCTTGATGATCGGGTCCTTCCTGAGCGCATCTTCCAGCCAATTGTGCTCATGAATCTTCAGATCGGGAATCCTTGGCATGCCGCCAGGCGCATAGGGCCCAGGCCCGCCTCCGAATCCCCCTCCCTCTTCCCGCTGGCCGCCGCCGGTGCTGGGGAACCCGGGTACGGGTTGCGGCGGGGTCGGCAAAGGCAGCTTGAACAAGCGCCTCAGCCTCGGAATGACTTCAACGCGACGGTTGCGGGGCTCGCGACCCTTCGTCTCCACGGCGAGCATCGACTCTCCGAGACTGCCGGCGTGGATGATCGACGCGGGCAGGGGGTTATCGCCTGAGGTCAGTTCGCCCTTTACCGCATCGGCGCGCTGCTGACCGAGGGTCTTGTTGTGCGCCTCCGTATCGGTTGCATCGGTGTGGCCAATCACGGAAACAAAGGTATCCGGGTAGCGCCCGAGCAGCGTCTGGAAGCGCTCCTTGTACTCCTTGAGCCGGGTCAGGTGTTCCGGCTTGAGCGACGAATCGTCGGAATCGAAATTTTCCAGGGTAATGCTCTGCCGAAACGATTCCCAGACGAGCGCGCCCTCGTCATCCATGCCGCCCGCACCGGTGCCAAGCGACTGTCGTTGAAGCATGGGACGGAAACACCGGACCCCGGCCGCCGCCGCGCCTTGCTGTTGAACCACATGGGTGAGCTCATGGGCAATCAGCCGCCGTCCCTCGTGGGTACCCGGCGCGAATCGAGCGTCACCGAATACGATGTCATGACCCACCGTGTACGCATGGGCGTTCACTTCCCGTGCCGATTGCCCGGCGGCCGCGTCAGCATGCACCCGCACCCGCGAAAAGTCGTGACCGAAGCGTTGCTCCATGTCCTGCCGCAACGCTGGCTCCAGCGTCCTGCCAGAGCTGGCAAGGACACGATCCACGCTGGCGGGCGCGGCAGCCAAATTGTCGGTCGCCTGCCCGGTGAATCGCTGGATGCCCGGAGGGGCGCCGCCGACTGCGGCATGCGCCGGTGCTGCCAGCACCTGATCCGCGACCCGGTCCGCCTCCCGTTCCAGCGGGTCGTCGCTCGCGCTTATGCTGAGCTTGGCCTGCAAGCGTTTGTCGTTGCCGCACACCTCGCATTCGGGGTTCTTGGCCGCGTTGCTGCCTGCAGCACATTTGCATTGCGGCGTCGCCGGTGCATGGTTTTGCGATTCCGATCCGTGCACCGCCTGCATGAAGAGCGGCAAGCCAATCCGCGTCGCTTGCGAGGACCTGCCCGACACGGTTGCCTTGGGCGCGGTGTCATCGTGTTGACGCTTCAGTGCCGGTGCGTATGCGTTCATGCGGCTTATCTCATAGGGTGAACAGGACTGTCCGCAGGGCTCGGATGACGGAAAACCGTAGTCTGTCCCATGTTTCTACACAGAGGAAGGCTCACTGTTTGTGCGTTGTTGCGTTTGATACACCGTGGTCGGTCCCATATTCCAGCTGCCCCCTCGATACCCCAGGTCATTTTTTGAACCAGTCATTCTCATCAAACGAACCGCTAAATTGGAAACCGGAAACCAGGCGTACTTTTTCGTCACGATCCGAGACGTAGGGCGGCAAAATCAGGCCGGTCTGGACAGGCGTACCGCCGGTACCCGGTAGATAAAGCATATGGCCAATGGTCAGGAAACTTCTCCCGCCGATTGGAAACGACAGAGACGTGCCCATGCCAACCGCTTTCCACGAGGAATATCGCGTCGCTTCGATATTGCGGAAAGGGCTTGCCGGAGTCTGGTTGACGGTGACCGGCGTGTCCTTTTGTAATGCCTGGATTTTCCGCCGCATCACCCCCCGATCTTCCGCTTGCAGCGTTTCCCACCATTTGTCTTTTTCAGACGGCGGTCTGAGATACCGCGTCAGCGTCGCGATGACGGTGTCGCGGACAAAGGCTTCGCGCTGCGGCCGGGTTTTAAGCGCAAACGCCTCTTTCAGCATTAGCGCAATCTGACGTATTACGAGTGCCGCCAGGGTGATGTCTAATGCGTGATAGGGGTTGCCATGGAAATCCCCGGCCAGCCGCCCGTGCGACAGCGGTGACGCTTTAGCCTGTTCGCTGCGAAACCGGTCTCCGAAAAACGCCGCGGAAGCGGGATCGTAAACCGTACTCTGGATGGAATCTTCTGAACCCGGACCCTTGGCGTGCGAAGAATGGGTCGCAAGTTCATCGCCGTGAGTGAGATCGCCCTGCGTCAGCGCGACAAAATTTGAGTGGGCGAAGAAGTCTTCAATCGTGTGGAACGCATTGCCGAGATGTTCAAACGCACTGGCGTCGGGCAAGTCCTTTTGCACGGCTGCCAGTAGCTCGGTTTCGATGTATTGCGGTGGGGTGACGCGGGGCTTGCCGGCTGTTGCCGCGACCGGAATGCGTCGCTTTACCCACTTCCCGGTATGGTCGTCCCAAATCTTGTCGAACTCATCCTGGCTGACCCAACGGTCGTTTGCGCGGTCGAAAACGAAATTGTCAAAATGTTCGTGCTGGGCATAACCGCCGAATTGGGTCTTCTGACCCAGGAACAAGGCATTGGCGACGGCGGGAAGTTGACTGTAATCCCGTTGCATATTGCCTTTTTCGATCGCATCAAGTTGTTCTTTCGTGAACAGTTTCTTCAAGGCCACTTCTTCGATGATGTGATGATCCACGTCGGAAAATCGCTGAAGCGTGTTTCCGGCAGGCGCGCGCCGTCCCTCGCTTTCGCCTGGTCCAGGATGCCCCGCTTCTGCTCCGGACTGCTGCACCACATGCGTCAACTCATGCGCGAGCAGCCGCCGTCCCGCGTGCGTCGTTGGTGCGAACTGCCCCTCGCCAAATACCAGATGCTGACCCACCGTGTACGCACGAGCACTGACGTCCCGCGCCGATTGCTCGGCCTGCGCACCGGAATGCACCTCGACTCGCGAAAAATCGTGGCCGAAGCGCTGTTCCATGTCGAGCCGCAACCCCGGTTCGAGCGGCTTGCCGGAACCGGCGAGTACGCGGTCTACGCTGGCGGGCGCGGACGCCGATTCACCCGCGTGCGCGGCATTGCGCTGGATGTGCGGCGCGGCGCTGCCGACGGCGCGGCTGCCGGGTGCTGCCAGCACCTGATCGGCGACCCGGTCCGCTTCCTGCTCCAGCGGATCGTTGCTTGCGCCTATGGTTAATCCGGTTTGCAGGGGGGCGCCGCTGGCACAGACGCATTGCCGTTGCAGCGTCGCGCCCGCAGTGGTCGCCGCCGCGCGCATGAACAGCGGCAGGCCGACCTTGCTGGCCGAGGCCGGTTTGCCCGATCCGCCAGCCTTGGACGCGGCTTCGTCTTTCTGGCGTCTGTGTATCGGGGCGTGGGCGTTCATGGCGTGTTCATAATCAAAGGCATAATCAAAGGGACAAGGCACGGTGCCTGGCCCCTTATTCTCATGGCCCCTTGTTCTCATTCTTGGAAATGAAGTCTCGCAGTTCCCCCCCGTAATCAGCATCGTTCTTGGAGATGAATTCGACGCTCATCCGACGCGCCGCCGCGGCCTCGGTGCCGCCCTTGCTGTCGATTATTTCATATAGCTTGGAGATGATCGTGTAGGTGCGGTTGAAGACCTTGTCGGCACCCGTGCCCATGATCAGGGAATCGTAGCTCAACCACTGCTTTTCTATATCGGCCGCCCGCGTCGTGTCCCCCATGCGCTCCGAAAAGAGCAGTTCAATCGCGTAAGCCTTTGCTTCCTTGGTCAGCTGAGTGACCTGGCCGCCTATCTCCTTTGGGCCCTGCGGCGTGTGCACGAATTCGTGAATCAGCGTGCTGCCCAGCAGGCTGAGCGGATCGCTGGTACGTTTCGGATTCTTTTCAAGCATGAGAACGCGCTCACTGATCTTAGTGTCGCCTGACGACGTTTCGCCAAGGCCGCTCATGTCGTCCCGTTCGAGGTCGTGGCTGGAATAATAGCGGTAGAATGCGAGCATCAGGTCCGCGTTTGCCCTTGTCGCGCGCTTCAGGGCCACGTGTATGGCGCTTTGCATCCACTCGCCCAGATCTGAATTGTTCTTGCGGAACGCATCTCGTGCCGTCGCCAGCTCGGGACTGTCCTTCGTATCGTCCACCACCCCGCGGTCGCGGAAAATCGCGGCGATTGAAGGTTCCATGTACTCCAGATGAAAGGCCTCGAGGCCCGAAATTGTGAACAATCCGCTCTCGATGGGATCGGTAATAGCCACGTTGAAGATCATTGTGACGGTCGAGGGCATCCACTTCGGCCATAGCATGGCCCGCGCACTTTCGAGCGAGGTCCGACCCGACAAGGTGATTTCCCAGTCGTTGCCCTTGAGCCATCGGAGTTCCACCACCGCATCCGCTGGCTTCCATTCCGGATAGGCCGAAGGCGGAGCGAGTGGCGGCTTGTCAGCGCCGGGCTTCATCTTGTCAGACCGTGGCTGGCGGAGGAGCATCGGCGCCGGCCCAGACTGCTGCTGTACGTGCGCCAGCTCGTGCGCGAGAAGGCGTTGCCCGTCGCGACTCGCCGGCGCATAACGCCCGGCTCCGAAGACTATGTCAGACCCCACGGTGTAAGCCTGAGCCGCTACGGCCTCCGCAGACCGCGACGCAACCTGGTCAGTGTGTACCCGTACCCTGCTGAAGTCACGGCCGAAGCGCGGCTCCATGAAGGCGCGTGTCGCCGGATTGAGAGCTTGACCGGGTGAACCTAATACTTCGTGGACGATAGGCGGCGCTGCGGTCAGCCCTAAGTCGCTTGACCCGATGCCCTTGGTCTGCACGCGCTCATGTTCTTGGCCCGGCTGCTCCGTCGGACCATTGGGGTACCCTCCGCCACAGGCGCCAGCGCGCTGGAGTCGCGGCTCAGGCATCCGCATCACTTGTTCGGAGATGCGGTCTGCTTCCTTGAGGGACGCGACGTCAGGAGCGACCCCCTCCAAGCGGGGCGCACTCCCTGCGACGGGATGCCCAGGCGCTGCCAGCACCTGATCTGCAACCCGATCCGCTTCCAACTCCAGCGGGTCATCGCTTGCGTCGATGCTCAGTTTGGCTTGCATGAACAGCGGTACGCCGACAACACTGGACGAGGCCGGTTTGCCAGACCCGCTAGCCTTGGACGCGGCCTCGTCGTGCTGGCGCTTGTGTTTCGGGGCGTGGGCATTCATCGCGCGTTCACGGGTTGAAGAGGGAAGTTGCGCCCGGCACCTGCCGACCGAGCTTGCGGTATTCCGCTTCCAGCGCGGCGCGCAGATCGTCGAGCGCGAGCGTGCGTCCGGCGTGCTGCGCGGCGGCGGCCGCGGCGAGGACGACGTTGCGGATATGGCCGCCGGCGAGGTCGACGCTCGCCGCGAGACGATTGATCTCTGCCGGCGCGAACGTGTGCGCGTCGCCCAGATGCACCAGCCATAGCGCGCGGCGTTCTTCAGGGCCGGGGGCGGGGAAGTCGACGATGGCGTCGAGCCGCCGGGTGAACGCGGCGTCGAAGCGGCTGCGGCTGTTGCTGGTGAGGAAGGCGACGCCGTCGAAGCTTTCGATGCGCTGCAACAGGTAATTGGTCTGCTGGTTGGCGTAGCGGTCGTTGGCGTCGCGCACGTCGGTGCGCTTGCCGAACAGCGCGTCGGCTTCGTCGAACAGCAGCGCGACGCCTTCGGCCTCGGCGCGCGCCAGCACCTGGGCAAGGTTTTTTTCGGTCTCGCCGATGTATTTGCTGGTCACCGCCGCGGTGTCGACGCGCCACAGCGGCATCGCCAGCCGCTGCGCCAGCCAGGCGCAGGCGAGCGTTTTGCCGGTGCCCGACGGGCCGGTGAAGAGCGCGGCGACGCCGAGCCGTGCGCGTGCGCGCGCGGCGGCGCCCAATGTGTCGACCAGTCCTTCGCGTACCCGGCAGCGCGCCAGCAGCGCGGCCAGTTCGGCATGCGTCGTCGGCGGCAGCACCAGCGCGGCGTCGTCGAAGTCGGTGTCGACCGGCTGCGCCAGGCCGTCGAGGCGGGACGCCAGGGCTGCGGCGCGGACGACGTCGGCGACGGTTGCCGCGTCGCGGCCGCTCAACCGCGCTTCATGGCGGGCGGCCTGGGCGAGCGCGTCGATGTGGGCGGCGGACATGCGGCGCAGCGGCAGGTCGCCGCCTGCGTCGCCGAGTTGCTCGCGCCACAGCCGGCCGCGCGCGTCGTGGTCGGGCATTGGCAGCCGCCAGGTGGCGAGCCGACCGGCGCGTCCGGGTTCGCCCGCCACCGCGCCGTCCGGACCGGTCAGCACGATCAGCGGCAGTCCGGCCAGGTCGGGCAGCAGCAGCGTGTCGCCGGGGCCGGGGGCGGCGTCGAGCACGGCCACGTGGCCGCTGGCGACGAGCCAGGGCGCGAGCCCGGCGAGCCGCGCGTCGGCCACCCGCGCCGGCGCGGCGCCGAGCGCGCGCGCGATCTCGGCGGCTACCGCCAGCGCGTCGTCGTGCGCGGCGGCGCGCAGCACCAGCGCCATCCCCGGCGCCGCCGCGAGCGCGCGCGCCTGCGCGTGGGCGGCGGCACGCATGGATTCGGGCAAAGGGTGTTCGGGCAGATCGAGTCTTACCCCTTCGGGCGGCAGCATCGCGCCCGCCAGCGTGCAGTGCAGCGGCGCGGGCATCGCCAGTTCGCGCGCGGGCAGCGGTCCGTCGCCGTGCAGGGTCAGGATGCCCGCGCGCAATGCCGCGCCCGCCGCGAGCGCCTCAACGCGGGTGTCGAAGGCGTGTGCCACCAGCGCCAGCGTCGGCCGCGCCCCGGCGAGCGGGGCCTGGACACGGGCGAGCGCGCGTCCCGCCATCGGGTCGGATTCGACCGCGCGACACAGCGCTGCGGCGAGCGTTTCGGCGGGCGTCAGCGCAAAGCGCGCGGCGAGCCGGGTGAGCGGCGCATCGGGCAGGGCGGCGTCGGCGTGCGGTGCGTGGGCGATGAGCCAGGCCAGCTCGGGTTCGTGCGGATCGAGGCCGGGCAGGGCGCGGGCGAGCCGGCCCAGCGCGCATTGCTCGGCCGTGACGGGTATTCGCGTCGGTGCCGTCAGGCATGGCCGTCGTCCCGGTAATGGAAGCGCACGACGCGCCCGAGCCACGGCACCCAGCCGGGGTCGAGGTCGAGCCCGGCGCGGCGGATGCGCAGATCGACCGAGGCCGGGTCGAGCCACGCGTCGATGTGCATGGGTGTGACGACAAGGCGGCCGGGGCGGACGATCAGGTCGTAGAGGCCGATGCGCGCATGAACGCGGCAATAGCGGCGCAGCAGTTGCCGCCAGCCGGCGACCACAGCGGGGCGGCAGGCGCACGCGGACTCGGCCGGAAACACGCCGGTCAGCGTGGCGTCGAGCGGCGCACCGACGCGCCGTGCGAGGTCGTGCATCAGGGCCGCCAGCAGCGGGTGCGGGTGCCGCGCCAGCCAGTCGGCGATGCCGAGACGGGCGAGCGCGGGGATGACGAACAGCAGCCCGGCGTGGCGGCAGAATTCACTGGCGGGAAGCGCGTTATCAACCCAGTCCCTGAATTCGGTCGCGGCCGGGATTGTCTCCGTGAGAGAGCAAGCGGAAGTCGAGTTAAACCGATGGATTCCGGCTTTTCCCATCATGGAGCCAGCCGGGATAACGGCGGCAAGGGATTCAGTTTTTTCATTGATAGTCCCGGCAGCGGTTTGTGGCCCGCCCAGCGCTGCTGGCAGGCAGGCCGCCAGCCAGCGGCTGCGCGCGTCGTCCGTGCCCCAGTGGGCGATCCAGCGCGCGGGTGAGTGATATGCAGGATCGGCGATGCCGGGCATCGCGGCGTGCGCGCATGCCGCTGCCGGTGCGCCGGCTGTTCCGCTCTGGCGCAACAAAGCCGCGCCGAGCTCGGGGGACAAGGCTGCCAGCAGCGGGCCGCCCTGGCCGGTCCCGACCACGGCGCGCAGCAGCGCGGCAGCGAGTCCCGCGCCCTCGGGGCAGGCGAGCGTGCGTTCCAGCAGCGCGACGAGGGTGTCGCCGACCGTCTGCCTGGCCCGAAAGCCCGGCGCGGCGGACGGCCAGAACCAGGCAGGCGGCTCGCCGCGCGCCAGCGCGCGCGCGACGTGGGCGAGCGCGACGCCGCGGTCGGCGAATACCACGCAGTCGGCGTGGGCGGCTGCCGGCGCGTCGCCGGGGACGGCCGCGGCTTGCAGCGCGGCGAGGCGCGCCTCGATCGCCCGCGCGAGCGTGCGCGACGACGCCTGAACAGGCAGACGGCCCAGATCGAGCCGGCGCACGAAATGGCAGCGTGCGTCGTCGGCCAGGCTGGCGGTGTGGAAGGCGTCTTCCAGTGAGATTCTCATGCGCCAGGCAGCCGCCGCGTCGGGAGCGGCGATGCGCAGGGTGTGGATGTGGCGCGCGTGGTTCACGGTTCAATCCAGCAATTGCGCCACCGCGTTGGCGGGGATGCGCGCCGGCGCACCGTAGGTCTTGAGCACCCGCGCCGCCGCGCCGACGCCGATGTCGTCGAGCACGCCTTCGGCGACGATCCGGCTGTCGGCGTAGAAATGCACCTTCATGCCGACGCGCACCCGATCGGGGTTGACCGCGAGCGGTACCCGGCTACCGGGGCTGGCGGGCGTTTCGCTTTGCACCCGCGCGGCGACGATGCGCTTGACCGGCGCGTGCGCGGCGGCGAGCAGGCACACCCGCACCAGATCGGCGATCAGTGCACGGGCGTCGGCGTTGGCCGGATCGATCCGCGCGTACAGCGCGTCGACGAAGGTTTGCAGGGTACGGCGCAGGCTGAACTCGACACTGGCAAAGCCAGGCAGGCGCGCGAGATTGGCGAGTTCCTCCGGGGCGTCGAATTGCGACAGCGCTTCGGCCCAGCTCAAACGCAGTCGCGCCGGGGTCGCGGAGAAGCCGCGATACAGGCAGGCGCCGACGTCGCCGAGCGCGTCGAGCAGGCCTTGCGCCGCCTTGGCGGCTTCCTTGCCGCCGGACACCATCAGGTCGGCGAGCGTCGCGGTCGCGCCGGCGTCGTTGCGCAGGTCGCGCCACGGGATCGCCACGAGGCCACTGGCGAGCGCCGCGGGACGGATCGTCATGTTCACGCTGGCGCGGCGGATCAGCGTGAGTTGGGTCTGGCGCGCGGTGACCAGCGCGAGCGCGCGCGGCGCGGCTGCGCTGGACAGCGTCGGCGTCGTCGCCGCGTCGGCCAGCGCGCGGGCACGCGAATAGTCGACCAGTTGGGTCAGCTGGTCGACGCGACCGATGCCATCCAGCGCGCGTTCGACCGCCGGGAACCAGAGTGCCGGCGCCTGCCGCACCACCGCCAGCATCGCTTCGAGTTCGGGCGGCGGCGCAAGATTGGCGTCGCGGCAGGCCGGTACCGGATCGATCGTGAACGCCGGATCGAGCGCGCGCTCGGGCAGTTGGTCGAGTACTTCCGCGATACGCGGGCGGCGGAACGCGAGGAAGGGCACCTCGTCGGCGAGGATGCGGGCGCGCTGCGCATTGAGGTCGGCGACGCGGGCTTCTTCCTCGGCGATCAGCGCGCGCGCTACCGCGACGTCGTGCCGCGCTTCGGCGAGATCGGCGTCGATTTCCGCCAGCCGCGCGGCCGCGGCGCGCGCGTTCGCCTGGATTTTCGCCAGCGTCGTCTGGCAGTCGGCGATCGCCTGCCGGTACTGCGTGACGCGCGACGCGACCTGCCGCCAGGTCGCGAGCGTATCGTCGATGGTCAGCAGCGCGCGCGACAGATACGCGCCCTCGGTCTTGCTGTCGCCGGCGACGTTGTCGAACTTCAATCCGAGCACGTCGGCAAGCACGCCGTCCTTGGTCGTTTTGAGTTTTTCCAGATCGAGCGGCTGGTTGTTGCTCGCCGCGTCGGCGATGCCGAAAAACCCGATCCCGCCGAGGTTGAGTTCGATGCCGGCGATGGCGTTGACCGCGTCGTAGCGGCCGCCGGTCGCCTGGCCGTGGGTTTCGACAGCGGGCGGGCGGGCGAACTGCGATTCGACGCTGAACGGCGGTACCGGAATCTCGGCGACGGTGCCGCTGAAACCCGCCGGCCCAGGGAGCGTGGTTTCGCGCAGCAGGGTCGAGGTGGTGCCTGCCGCGAGCGGGCGGCTGCTCAAGGCGCCGAGCGACGCCAGGTTGACGGTTGCGCGCAACGCGAACGGGCTCGCGGCGGCGCGCGGTGCGGCAGGCTTCAGCGGCGTGAATACCTTGGCGTCGAGCCTGGTTTTCAAGGCGTCGAACGCCGGCGCGGAAATCTGCCCGCTGTCGGGTTCGACCAACGCGCCGAGCGCCGACGACGCGCCGATCTGGTCGGCATTGATGCGCTCGCCGCCGAGCGCGAGCGTGCGCACTTTGTGGATGTCGAGACGCGCGCGTTCGTAGCCTAACGCGACCTTGTCGTCGGCGGCGTCGGCGAGTTGCTGGAGCTCGCCGATATAGCGCGCGATCCCCAGGTCGATCAGCCGCAGCGTCTGCCCGGCGCGGGCGAAGCTTGCCTTGACCGGCCCGGCGTCGAGCCGCGCAACCAGCGCGGCAAGCTCGGCGACGCCCACCGCGCCGGCGGCGTCGGATGCGGTGCCGTAATCCTGCTTCGGGTGGGTCGAGCGGCAGCGTCGAGACGTCCTCGGGTTCGAGCGCGTCCGGGTCCGGGTCGGGGAACGCGGGCGGCGTGCCGTCGGTCGCGCGCGCCAGCGCCGCCACGCGGTCGCGCAGTGCGCCGCGCCGCGCGAGTTGTTCGGCGCGCCGCGCGAGCAGGGCGTCGCGGGTGCTGTAGAACTCGGCATCGACGCTCGCGGTGACCAGCAAATCCGGCTCGTAGACGCTCTGTGGCACCGGCACCAGGAGCTGCGCGCGGTCGGCCAGATCGGTGTTGAAATCGGCCAGCGTCGCCGCTTCGGCGAGCAGCATGTCGAGCTGTTCGATCGGGATCGGTACGGCGTCGACGGTCCAGCTCGCCGGCAGGAACCGCTGCGCGGCCTGCGCGAAATCGACCGCGTCGCGCGGCAACAAGCCGGCCGGCGGCAGGTGCTGAAACTCCGCGGCGGCTTCGGAGACGCCGGGCGATACCGCGAGCGCGTCGGCGAGATGGTCGGCGAACTGGCGCATCCGCGCTTCCCACAGTATCGGGTGGCCGGCGTCGGGAATCAGCGCTTCGCGGCGTTTCGGCCGCCCGCCCGACCGCGCCGCGGCGTGGGTGTCGGCGAACAACGCCTGCCAGGTGTCGGAAAAGCCGATCAGCGCGAGCGGCACGCCCGCCGCCTGCCACGGCGCAAGTGCGTTCGGCGCGAGGTCTTTTTCCGCCATGAACAGCGCGTGCGCCAGCCGGTTGCGCCAGCGCGCGCCCGCTGCCGGCAGCGCCAGCACGTCGGTCGGCCAGGGGTAGAACGCCAGCCGTGCGGCGTCGACGCGGCGCAGGTCGAGGAAGGCATCGTCGGCCGGGTCGCGCGCGCATGGCGTGCCGGGATCGCCAGCGGCGGCGGCCTCGACCGTTGCGGGAACCAACAGCAGGATCTGCGCGCGCGGCAGGTCGACGCCCTGCGCAATCAGTTCGCCGAGACTGCGCCCAAGCCGGCGCGGCAGCAGCGCGTCGCCGGCAGCGGTGTCGGACGCCGCGGCGCTTTCGAACACCTGCACCTCGGAGAGCCGGGCGCTCAGCGCCTGCGCCAGCCGCACGTCCTCGCCTTGCGCGCTCAGGCCTTGGCCCGCCGCGATCTGGATCGCGTCGCCGCTGCCGGCGAGCGCGACCGCGAGGCCTTCGACCACGCCGGGCGACAAGGCCTGCGCCAGCAGCGCGAGGTAGCCGCCGCGCTGCTGCTGTTCGCGCGTCAGCGCGTCGGCGCCGAGTGCGCGCCCGGCGAATCCGTTGAGGCGGCGACGCCAGCCCGTCACCTCGCCGCCGTCCGGGCGCGGCGCCACCGCGAGCAGACGTTCGCCGGGGAAGGGGTCGGTGAGGGGTCGGATGGACATGGCGGTCTCCGGTGGGGCTAGTGCAGCTGTGCCAGTTTGCGCAGCGCTGCGGTGTCGTTGCGGCTGGCGGCGTCGGCGACGAGGCGGGTGAATTCGGGCAGACCGGCATCGGGCAGGTCGCGCGCGACGCGGTCGAGCTCGGGCACGACGCCAGAGGTCGCCAGCGCGCTGCGCACGGCGGGCGCGGCGACCGCGGCGTCGGTCGCCTCGATGCGCGCGACGCCCTCGCCCAGGCGCGGATCGCCGAAGCGCTCGGCGACCGCGAACACCTCGCGCTCGGTCAGCGGCGCGTTGTCGGGGCGGCTGGCTTCGAGTTCGGCGACGGCGGCGGTGAGCAGCACCGGCGAGGTATTGACCCGCTCGGAGGCGAGCAGGGTCGTCAGGTCGGCGTTGGCGGCGGTGGGGATGTCCTGGCGCAGGGTGCGCACGCGGGTGACCAGACCGTTGGCGCGCAGGCTGTCGGCGACCCGCGCGTCGAGCGTGGCGCCATCGCCGAACAGGCGCTGCGCGGTGCCGACCGGGTCTTCGCGGGTGGCGAGCGAACGCCGCCGCACGAAGACGAGTTCGCTCTGTCCGGCGAGCGCCTCGCGCCAGGCGTCGTCGCCGGTGACGGCGACCGGCGCGGACGGTGTCGTCGGCAATCGCAGGCCGCGCAGGCGGGTGAGTGCGCTTTGTTTGGCGGCGAGATTCGGCGCGACCGGCGCCAACGCGCGGCTCACGCTGGCGACGCGCGCGGCGAGATCGGCGAGCCGCTGGCGGGTGACCGGCACCAGCACCAGCACCGACAGATGATCCTGCGGACCGGCGTCGAGGTCGATCGGATCGAGCCGCAGCGCGTCGTCGACCAGCGCGGCGACCTCGTCCGACGGCACCAGGCTCAGGCTCACCTCGACCTCGGGCGGAAAGTGGTTCTGGCTGAAGTCGAGCGGGTTGACGCACGCGGCGGGCATCAGTCCGGCCGGCGGCAGCGCGCGGAAGTACAGACTGGCCGGGAAATCCGGCGGCTGGTTGGCGGCGGCGCGGCGCGCGCGCAGTTCGGCCAGCAGCGCGCGATGCTGGTGGAAATACGCCTCGCGCTGGGCGCGCGGGATCGCGCCGAACAGTCCGGCGTCGAAGGCGCCCGCGGGGCGGCGCACCAGATGCGGATCGATCCAGACGACGCCGGACAAATCCAGCGCCAGCATCGCCAGCGGCAGCACGCCGGCGGGAACGGGCAGGGTTGCGCCGCGCACAAAGATGTCGCGCGCGGCCAGCGCCCGCGCGCTGTCGAGCTGGTCCGCGCCCGCGCCGCGCGGGTAGGGAATGAGGGTGACGGCGGCGGCTTCGACGATGTCGCCGTCCTGGGTGGTGCGCGCGCCGTCGATCCGGGTAGGGTAGGCGGTGATCGGGTTGGCGGTATATTCGACCGCGCGCAGGCCGAGAATGTAGAGGCCGTTGAGGCTGCCCGCCGGTTCGGCGGGCGCGGCGCCAAGGCCGAAGGCGCCGGTCACCGAGCGGATCGCCGCCGCGTCGGCGAGGGCGACCGTCAGCGCCGACTCCAGCGCCACCTGTTCGCCCGAGGGCGTGATGCCGTGACCCGCCGCGATGACCACGTCGCGCGCGTCCGCGCCGCGCGTCACCTCAAGCCCGTTCACCACGCCGCTGCCCAATGCGCGCGCCAGTTCGGCCTGGCGCGCCAGCACGTACTGCTGGTCGCGGGTGAGGTCGGCGGCGGTGAGGAAGCGGCCGTCGAAATAGCGCGGGCGCGCGCGGCGGGCGTCGAGCGCGAGCAGGCCGGCGTCGGCGAGCGCGGCGGTTTCGACGGCGTCGAGCGGGTCGCGCACGGAACCGAGGGTGGAATCGAGCGGCAAGCTAAGCATGGCAGGCTCCTGAAGACGATTGGGCTAGCGGCCGATCCAGCGTGCCGGCGCGGGCACGAAGGGACGGCTGGCGTTGTCGAGCACGATGCCGCCGGGCGCGCGCACGGGCGGGTCGCCCGCCGCCGGGATCGCCAGGCGGGCGAGCCACAGCGCGGCGGTGTCCTGGTTGGGCAGGTGCTCGGCGAGCGGTTCGAGGCGGCCGCGCCCGTCGAGGTCGCGCGTGCCTTCCGGCCACAGTTCGAACACCGCTTCGTGGAAGGCGGCCGCGCGCGCGGCCGGATCGGCGATCGCGTCCAGATCGGGCCAGGCGTTTTGCGGCAGCGGCGGCGCGGTCTCGGCGCGCGGCACCAGTTCAAGCTCGTAACCGTCGCGCAGGCGCGCGGGCACGGCGGCGTCGAGCGCGTCGAAGGGTCCGGACGCGAGCGCCGGGGTCAGGGCATGCGGACATTGCACGAAGCGCACGAATACGTCGGCCACCAGCCCGGCGTAGGGGTCGGTCGCGTCCTTGGGGTGCAGCGCGCCGGTGCGGGTGTCGGCGGCCAGCGCCTCCAGCCAGCGCGTCAGGTCGAGACAGGCCGGGCGCGGCAGCTCGATCAGGCGGCCGAGCCGGTCGAGCGCGAGGCCAGGCTCGACGACCAGTTGCTCGGGCGTGTCCGGGGTCGCGGGCTGAACGGTCACGCGCAGTCCGGCGACGGTGCCATAGCCATGCAGCCAGGCCAGCGCGCGTGCCAGCCGCCCCCGGTGGTAGGCCTGTTCGGCGAGAAAGTCTTCCGCGCCGAGCAGCATGCCGGTGGCGTAGTGCGGACGTTCCGGGGCCAGGAGCGGGTCGGTGAGGGGGTCGGCGGTGCGCAGGGCGGTGTTCATGGGCGTTCCTTCACGAATGGCCTTAACGGATGGGCGGGCGTGCGGACTGGATATCGACCACGACGCGCGCGGGCTGGCTGCGGTTGCCCGCGTCGTCGGTCACCACCAGTTCGAAGGTGTGGCTGCCGGCCGGCAGCCCGGCATCCACATCGACGCGCGGCTCGAGCGTCGTCACCGGCTGATTGGGCAGAAACGCGACCATGCGATCAGCGGGTGAGAACGACGGGATCGACCAGCACCGGACGGATTGGATCGATGACCGGTCGGGCGGGGTCGGATCGATGACCGGCGGGAGGGTCGGACCGATGACCGGCGGCCGGCTCGGGTTGTCGACCAGCGTCCAGGTGAAGCGCACGACGCGGCCCGGTGCGGGGTCTGACGAGCGCGCGCCCGACAGTGCGAAGCTGTTGCCGAACTCGACCTGGCGCGGGCCGTCGATCACCGCGGTCGGCGCCTGGGTGTCGCGCACGACGATCTCGACCAGCGCGGGTTGCGAGAGGTTGCCGGAATCGTCGGAAACGACGAGCTGGAAGGTGTGGACGCCGACCGGCAGCAGGTTGTCGGCGTCGACCGTGACCTCGACGGTGGCCTGGTCAGTCTCGACCGGCTGGTTGGGGGCAAAGACAGGCATGTCATGACTCCTTGCGTGGGGTGGAAAGACCTAGAAGCGGTTTATGGATCGATCATTCATCTGCTGTTCTCGGTGCCTCCGTGCGGTAAGCGTTTTTCCCGTGGCAAATCTAGTTCTGCCAGGTCCAGCGGTACGACGCGATCCGCCGCCCCGGCCCGGCGCGCGAACGCGCACCCGACAGCACGAAGCTCGCGCCCAGTTCGACCTGGCGGCGCGGCCCGGCGTCGGCGACCGGCGCGCTGCTTGCGGTGGCGAACGCGAGCCCGCGCGCGACGCGCGCATCCCCCATCGCCGCGATGTCGAGCCGCGCCAGTGGCAGCCCGGGCTTGACTTGCAGTCGCGTATCGATGCCGACCAGCGCGGCCAGCCCGACAATCAGCGCGGTGCTGGCGCGCTGCACCTGCACCGCGACGTGCGCCGGAGCGAGCGTGTCGGCGACGCGGCGGATCAGCCCCAGCGTCGGCGTGTCGACGTCGGCCTGCACGAGCACGGTCGCGCGGTGCGCGAGCTGGTCGTAGAACGCGAGCACGGCGTCTTCGCTTGCGGGCTGGCCGGCTTCGGGCGCGAACAGCGCGGCAAGTTCGGCGCGCTCGGCGTCGCCGAGAAACAGCGTGTCGCCGACGATGCTGTTCGAGTTGACGACCAGTCCGTCGAACAGCGGGTCGTGTTCGTCTGCCAGGTCCGCGCCGAGGATCGTCGCGGCCAGCCGCCGCAGCCGGAAGTTTTCGAGCACGACGATGCCGCCGCCCGCGATCGCGCCGCCGGTCGCAGCGTCGAGCGCGATTTCCAGACCCTGACGGGTGCCGTGCGTACGATACAGTTCGGGCGTCGCGCGCAACAGATCGCGCCGACGCAGCGCCGGCCACGCCGGGTCGAACGTGAGGCCGATCCACTGGCCGAGCCAGGCGAGCGCGGCGTCGGGCGCGCTCGCCGGGTCGGTCAGCAGATGCGCCTGGGCGATCCGGTCTTCGAGTAGCGTCAACACACCTTCGATGTTGCCGAGAGAACGTTCGAGAAAATCGGCCCCGGTCGCGTCTCCTGGGTCGTTGCGCGCCGGGCCGGTGAGGCTTTCACGATAGAGCTCGGGCAGGTAATGATCGACGTAGGAGAAGCGTGCGCCCCAGGCGCGCAACGCGGCGATCATGGGGGTGGTGCGGCCGTTGCCGACGAGGTTGACGCGCACGTGCAGATAGCGCCCGGCGAGCGCGCGAACGCGGGTGCCGGGACGCTGGATCAACGCGGTGAACAGTCCGGCGCGGCCGGGTTCGCGCGGGCAGGCAAGCAGGCCCGGGTGGTGCGGCAGTTCGGACGGCTGCGCCACCCACGCGCCGAGAGGCCCATCGGGCTCGCGCGCGGCGGCGTAACGCAGGCCGAAAAGGTGTTCGCACCAGCCGTTGTCACCGGCAGGCGGTGCGGGATCGTCGCTGGTCGCCAGCTGTACGCGCACCCCGCAGCCGTCGGGAATCGCCGCTTCGAGATACAGCCGGTGCCAGACGTGGCCGGGTGCGCCGCCATCGAACGCGCGCGCGGCGTCGGCGCGCCCTTCGGCGACGTAGGCCGGGACCGACAGGCGCGCGAGCGGTTTGACACGCAGGGCTTCGGGGGCCGGCGCGCCCGATTCCGGGGTCGCCAGAAAATGCGCGCGAGGCAGCAGCGCGTTGACGAACGGCCCGCCGGCGTGGCGGCGCAGCGGGTAATAGTCGCCGTCGGGATCGAGCGGGACCGCCGCTTCCCGCACCGCATAGACCGGCGCTTCGCTCGCGCCCGCGAGCATGAAGGCCAGATGCGTGTCGTCCGTCCAGGCGAGCGCGTGCGCGCGGACGAGGCCGTCGAGCGTCAGCGTCGGCAGGCGTGCGCCGGTCGCGTCGTAGCGCACGACGAGGCAACCGCCGTCGGCGCGCCAGATCAGCACCGCGACTTCGCCCGCGCGGTTGCAGGCGAGCGCGACCGGGTCCGCGTCGGCCGCGCAGACCGGGTCGGGCAGCACCACCAGGCGCGGCGGGTCGGGGTTGTCGGCGCACGGGCGCACCGTGGTCGCGGCGTAGACGACCGGGTCGGGCGCGCGAGGACTGCCGACGAAGCGCGCCAGCCTGCGCTGGGCGCGGTCGAGCATCCACGCCCCGCCGGAAGGCGCAGGGCTGAGGCGGAAAGGAACGAACGTCGGGTGGTTCAGGCGCAGGTCGTCGCAACGACCGGTGAGGTCGATCAGCAGCAGCGCGCCGGCTTCGAGCACGGCGAGCATCGCGCCGTCGCACGCGGCAAGGTCGGTTACGTTGCCGAGTCCGCTGCGCAGCGTTTGTGCTGCGGTCGCGCCGCCGACACCCAGGGCCATCAACCGGTCGCCTTCGACCCAGTAGCGTGCGCCCGCGTCGTCGATCGTGTGCGGCAAGCGCGCCAGCGCGGCTTCGGCGGCGGCCGCGTCCGCCGCGAACGCGGCTGCGGGACGGCGGCGCGCGAGCGTCAGCAGCCGCCGCTCGGCGTCGTACGCGGTCGCGCCGTCGTGCCGCCAGTCGGCGGCGTCGGCGAGCATCGAGAAACGTTGGCCGTTGGCGTTCATGTCGGCGTCAACACAGTTCCGGCACGACCGGGATCGCGATCCCGCCGGCCTTGTCGTCGCGGTAGGGGTCGGGCGCGGTGGCCGGTGAATCGGCGGCGTGGTTGCCAATCGTCACCAGCACCGCCTGCAATTCGGGCAGTTGCCAGGGATCGAGTGCGACGCCGTCGGGCGCGTCGATCCAGACCTCGCCACGCGGGCGGAACAGTCGCAGTTCATTCACCGCGACCACGTCGCCGACGCGCGCACACGCCGCTTCGAGTTCGTTGCCGACGAGCTTGCGGCCGAGCGGCCAACCGCTGAACTCGACGCCGCCGGGTGCCAACGGCCACAGAAACGCGCGCAGCGCGTCGCGCACCGCCGCGGCGACGGTGTCGGGCGCGGCGCCGTCGCGCAGCGAAATCGCGACACTCAAGGCAACCGGAACGTATTCGCAGCCGACCACGTAGAACTCGGTGGCGAGCGGCACGCGCGGCGCGAGTTGGGCATATACGGCTTCGAGCAGCGCGCGGTCGGCGCGCGGATTGGGCGCCGCGCTCACGGCCTGCTCCGGCAGCACCATCACCGTCACCACTCCCGGAACGTTGGCGCGGCGTTGCTGCGGCTTGAACCGTGGCAGCACTTCGACCCGGCCCAGTTGCGCGCCGGGGGTGTGCGCGGCGAGCGTGCGGTAGTCGTCCGCGGTGACTGCGCGGTCGCGGTGGCGCAGGCTCGCCGGGATGCGCGCTTCGGCGGCATCGAGCGTTTCGGCGTCGGCGCCGCCGACGGTCGGCAACGGCTGGTTGACTTTGAGTTGTACCGGTTCGCCGTCGAGGCTGAGACCGCGCGCGGCGGTCAGCCCCCCTGGCGGCAGGTTGCCCGCCGCGCCGCCGCCGGCGGCGAGCGACAGGGCGCGGATGCGCGCGCCGCTTTCGGGCCGTTTGCCGCGCACGCCGTCGCCGAAGCGCAGGGTGCCGGCCTCGGCGTCGAGTTCGTAGACGCGGGCGTCGCGCCCGGCGGTGGCCAGATCGTCGACGCGGGTCCAGTCCCGGTAGCCGAGGCCCGTTTCCTCGACCTGGATCGCGAGGCTCGCGGCGTCGACCGAGCCCACGCCCAGGGTGGCTTCGAAGTCGGTTTGGCCATTGGCCTGTCCCAACAGACGGTTGCCTTGCGTCGCGCGCTGTTCGATTTCCAGCGCATTGACGCCGACCCAGTCGAGCGCCAGGCTTGCCAGCCGTTCGGTCGGTCGCAGCCGCAGCCACGCGACGACACGCGCGGCGGTTTCGGGATCATCGAGGCGCGGCGGGCGGTCGGCGACTCCGGCGAGATCGAGCACGCGGACGTCGTTCGGCGGCGCGCCGAGGTCGCTCGCCGCAGGCAGGCGCAGGCGGATCACGCCGCGCCGGGTGAGCCCGCCGCTGCCGTCGCTGACCGCGTCGAGCGTCAGGTAATCCGATTCGCCGCCGCTGTCGCGCCCGGTGCTGATTTCCCACACGTGCGCGAGCGGGCGGCGGGTCAGCAGGTCGTCGCCGAAATCGGGCGGCGCGGCGCTGGGCGCGACACCGACGTTGAGCAGCCGGCCGCCGAGCGCGGCGCGCGTCGCCGTCACCGTCTCGGCTCGCGCCGCCAGCAGCGCGAGCCACACACTCTTGTCCTGGGTATCGCGCACCAGGTCGAAGCCCGGCGTCGCCGCGCCGCCGGGGAATACCGGCGTCGTCGCATACGGCGTCACGCGCGCGTCGTAGTCGAGGTCGTACGCCGATTTCAGATCGAGTTCGAGCGCGGCATCGAGCGCTTGCGGGCGTTTGTAGAAGCCTTCGGCAACGACCGGCAGCACCGTGATTTCGCCGCTCGCCTCGTACGGCAGCGGACCGGTGAAAGCGGCGCGCGGGCGCAGCGCGATCGCTGCGGTGGCGTTGCGGTCGGCCAGGCTCACGCTCGCCAGGCCGCGCGCCGGGAGCGCCGCGCGCAGCGGCTGACCGAGCAACTTCAGGAACACCAGACGCTGACGCTCGGGGACGAGGTTGGCGCGATACAGCAGCGTATCGGTCAGCCAGGCGAACAGTTCGAGCAGCGTGCGCCCCGGATCGCCGAGATTGGGGTGCGTCCACTCGGGCGTGTGCGCGGGGATGCGCGAGAGCAGTTCTTCGACCAGATCGTCGAAGCGGCGGTCGTCGAGCACGGGCGGGCGGATCGGCATCAGCGTCCTTCCAGATCGAGGGTGAGGCCAAGCGACTGCGCAGCGCCGGTGCGGCGCAGGCGGAACACGATTTCGACGCGGACGGCGTCGGGCTGGTTATCAACTTCCCACACCTCGACACGGTCGAGCGCGATGCGCGGCTCCCAGCGCGCGAGCGACGCAGCGATCAGGTCGCGGATGCGACGGCGTGTTTCCAGCGTGTTCGGTTCGTGCAGCAGGGTGGCGAGCCCGGCGCCGAAGCTCGGGCGCATGAGCTGTTCGCCGGGGCGGGTGCGCAGGATGGCCTCGATGGTCTGGCGCACCGAATCGGCGAGCGTCGGCCACGCCAACTGCCCGTTCGTGGGGGTGGCGAGCAGCGGAAATCCCAGCGGCTCAGCCACCGTCGTTCCCCTTCTTCGGCACGGGAATAGGCAGGCAGATCTTGATGAACGCGAGCCAGCCGAAAATCAGGTTGAACAGCGACAGGAACAGGTTCAACACGATGAACGCACACAGCGTGATCATCGGCAGCGAGAAGCTGCAGATCCACTGCACATCGAGCGCCGGGCCGCCCTTGCCGCCTTCGCCCTTGACCAGTTTTTCGGCATCGTTGCCCTGCAGGAAGGCCTGCAACGCCGGCGGTACGGCAAAGCTCACGTTCGGCTTGAGTTTCCTGAAGTCCGCCAGCGACGGCAGCGCGATCGCGGCGGGAACCGCATCGCCCGGTTCGAACCACGGCGCCAGCGTATACGGCGCGCTTGGCGCGCTCCATACCAGCCGCGCGGGGCACGCATTCGGCTGCTTGACGCGGACGAAGGCGCGCAGGCGGTAGCGTGCGCCGGCGGCGTCGAAGCGTGTCGTCGCGGGCAACGCGTTGGCCGCGCGCGCGGCGTCGAGTCGGGCGCGAACGGCGCTTTGCGCCTGATCGGCAATCCGCGCGGCAAGATCGTCGTCGATGCGCGGCCACGCCGGCGGCACGATCAATTGCGTCGTCGCGCTGTCGCGCCGCAGCAAGACGCCGACGGCGAAATTGAGCCAGTCGCCGAGCGGGGTCGCGGCAAGATCGGGAATTTCGACGCGCACCTCGTTCAGCAGCGGATGCAGCGCCGACCCCGCACCGCCGAAGGCTTCGAACTCGTATTCGAGCTGGCCGAGCAGGCGCAGAAAGGCGGCGATATCGGAGTCGTCGGCCGCGGCGTCGGCGTCGCCTACGGTCAGCGTCGTGCCGGCGTGCGGCGGCGTCGGCGCGGCGGCGGTCAGCCACGGCGACAGATGGTCGGCGAAGGCCGAACCGTCGAGTTCCGGCAGTGCTGCGCCGTCGGGACGCTCGCCGCTGGTCACCGGAATCAGGCCGTACAGCAGGGTGCGCCCGGTCGCCGCGCACACTTCCGGCGGCGCGACGAACAGCGGCGCGACGGTTTCGCCCGCCGGGTCGGCGCGCTGCGCGAGGCGCTGTCGCAAGTCGGCCGGGCCGAATCGCAGGCTCGCCGGACGGCGTTCCGGATCGGGGTCGCGGTCGGCGTCGGCCAGCGCTTGCCAGCCGAGGACGCGTTCGCCGCTCTTTTGCCACGCGAGTTCGCTGCCGTCGTCGGCGAAGCGGCGGACGACCAGGCCCATGCCGTCGATTTTTTTCGGGTCGAGCCGCGGCTGGCCGAAGCCGACGCAGTGCGCGTCGATCAGCACCACGTGCAGCGTCTGGTGGATCGGCAGGAACAGCCGCAGGTCCGAACCCTGTGCCAGCGTGTGGGCGGCGACGCGCTCGCGCCAGTCGGGCTGCGCCAGATCGGCGAACAGGGCCGGCAGGAAATCGCGCGCGGGCAGATTCAAAAGCGTCGGCGCGCCGCCGTCGAGTCCGGCGAGCCGGGCGTCGTGGGCGGGCGCGTGCGACGCGGGAACGGGGGCGAGCGTAGCCATGCGCTTCACCAGATGTTGCCCGCGCCGGGCGTGTAGCTCGACGACATGACCGTGCTTGAAATCAGCGTGTCGCACATCAGCACGCCGGAAAAGCTCGTGAGCGCGGCGTCGACGGTGATCAGTCCGGCGCGCACATTGACCAGGCTCGCTTCGACCTTGACGGTCGCGCCGGTCGTCAGCGTGATTCCGCTGGGATCGATTTTCAGCGTCGCGCCGCCGGCGTCGATTTGCAGTTTTCCGCCGCCGCCGTCGGTGAGTTCGGCGACCGCGCCGCCAGGCGTTTCGAGGCGGATCGTCGGCGAGGCGGATTCGAGGATGGCGATGCGTGTGCCCGCCGTGCCGGTGATGGTCCAGCGCTCGACCGCGTCGCCGGGCAGGGTTTCCGGCGGCGCATCGCGGCCGTTCCACAGGCTGCCGACGACCACCGGCTGGCGACCGTCGCCCTGGACGAAGCCGACCAGCACCTCGTCGCCCACGTCGGGGATGAAGAACGCGCCCCGTTTGTTACCCGCGAAGGCGGCCGCGACGCGCGCCCAGAGCGGCGCGTCCTGGCCGGCGACGCCGTCGAAGGCGTGCACGCGCACCTGCACTCGCGCGCGGCTCTCGGGGTCGCGTACCGACACCACTTCGGCGAGAAACAGTCCCTGGCCAAGCCACGACGGCGGCGGCAACGGTTCGCGCGCGCTCATGCGGGGCTCCCAAGATACGCGCTCTCGGCGTCGAACTCGGTACGGTAGCCGTGGTGCTGGTCGTAACGGTGGCAGGCACGCGTGACCAGGTAGACGTTGTCGAAGCGCGCGCTGACGCCGGACAGCCGCGTCCAGGTGCCAACGCGCAGGCGAGCGTTGCCCTCGGCTTCGCCCTGGGCGCGGACGAAGCCGAGCATGCGGCGCTCCAGCGCGGCCTGGGCGAGGGCCTCGGCTTCGCGCGCGGTGCGTGCGACGGGGTGGGCGAGATGTTCGATACGCTGGCCGAACCCGGCATCCAGTATCCCGGCGGAGTCGCGTCCCGCACCCGGAGGAATCGTCGCGCCCTGGGCGGTATGGCGGATCGTTTCGCCCGCGGCTTCGTCCCAGCCGGCGATGGACACGCCGCTGACCTGATGCGCGAGATCGGCGGTGAGCGTGACGGCAGTCAGCTGGCTGTGCAAATGGAGTTCGATCTGGTTGCGCTGCATCGCGGTGAGCGGCGACACGTGCAATTCGCTGCCGACCACATGGAGGTCGGCATGAAAGCGTGCCAGCAGGCGGCGCAGGAAGGCCAGATCGGATTCGTTCCACTGCGCCCAATCGCCGATGATCCCGGTCAGGCCGTCGACGACCGGCGTCAGGCCGTGTTCGCCCGCCACCTGGCGCACCACGTCGGCGACGTGCATCGCCTCGAACAGCCGGCTCTTGCGTGCCAGGCGCGCCGATTGCAGGGCGTCCTCGGCGTACACCACCAGCTCGGGCGGGGCGTCCTGCGGGAATTCGGCCGCCAGCGCGGTGATCCGGCCGCGAAAGATTTCCGTCGGGCGTTGTTCTGTCGCCCGCGCCCACGACGATAGCCGCGCCGAGCCTGAGCAGGCGTTCGTCCTCGAATGCGAGTTCGGCGCGCCCGCCGGCCAGGCTCGCGACATTGGAAAAGCGCAGCATGAGCTGGCTCAGGCCGCCTTCAGCCTCGTGCATGTCCATCGCGAGCAGCAGCGCGTCCAGGCGCGGGTTGGCTTCGCCGTCAACTTCGACTTTGGGACGCGGGTTGTAGACGGCGCGGGAGGAGAGCGAGCCTTCGGGCATGATGGTATCGGTCAGTCGGCCGCGACGCGCGCGGCACGCCAGGCAAGGTGTTCGTGCAGGCGCGCGAGTGCGGCCGGGTCGGGTGCGGCGGGCGCAGGCGGCTCGGGCGTTTCCTCGCGCGGCGGCGCGGGCGGCGGTGAAACTTCGGTGACGACTTCGTCGATGTTGATGGGCATGAAGTCTCCTAGCGGCCGAGCTTGGCACTGAAACTGGCCGCGCCCGGCGTGGCGGCACCGCTGATCGAGAAGCCCGCCCCGGCGTCGGTGGCGAGACCCACGGATTCGGGCGCGGGCAGCAGCGCCTGCGGGTCGAGCGAGAATTGCGCCGGGCGCGGCGTGTGCAGTTCGCCAAAGGGCGCAAGGCTGGCAGCACCGTTTGCACTCGCGCCTGCGCCCGCGCCGAAGCCAATGCTGGCACCGGCTCCCGCGCTGACGCCCAGGCCTGCCCCGGCCCCCACGCCAAAACCGGCACTCGCGCCGGTGGCGAACCCGGCCGCGGGCGCGATGGCCACGCGCGCGCCGACTTCGAGTTCCGCGCTCGCGCCCAAACGCAGGCTGGCCGCGCCGTTGGCCAGCGCGATGCCGCGCGCGGCGCGCGGATCGCCGATCTGGCCGGCGAGTTGGGTGAGGTTGCCGCCGACGGCGAGCACCGCGCCGGCACCGCTGCCCGCCGGGCTGTCGCCGGCGTCGTCGAAGACCCGGTCCTGTGCGGCCATGCCGATCGACACCGACGCGCGCAGCGGCACGCCCTCGGGCGAGAAGAAATCCAGCGTTTCCCGGTACGACGTCAGCATCCCCTGGAACTGGAAACTGCCCCACGAGAACAGCACCACCGGCGGCGTGTTGTCCCTGGCAGGTTGCATGAAATGCGCGATCGGGCCGGTGGCCTCGCGCACGTCGCGCCCGCTGTCGGTGCTGTCGAAGCTCAGTTCGAGCGCGAGCGTGGCGGTGCTCTGGCTCACCACCTGCTTGGTCTGGTTGCCGTTGCCCTTTTTCGCCAAGGTGTTGCTGATGCCGTATTGCAGCGACACCGGGTTGAAATGCACCGGGATTGGCCGCGCTTTGGCGGTGACATCGGTGAAACTCGCTTTGGCAAGCGCGTTCTGCATCGCTTATCCGATCAGCGCCGAACCGCGCTGGAAGGCGCCGGTGAAGCGGTCGAGGCCGTGCGAGCTGCCGTTGACCGCGCGCCGGACAGGGGGCAGCTCGCGGCTTTTCTGGAAGGCGATCAACGCCGCCTCGCTCGTGCACCCGAAATCGCCGTCTATCATGCCGGGGGAAAGCCGAGCCTGGCGAGCTTCTTCCGGACCCTTTCGACGTCCGCGCCGTGCATGTCGAGTTTGAGCGTTGGCATGGGGTTCCTCAGACCAGATACAGGCCTTCGTGCACCAGGTGCAGCTCTTCCACGCCGACGTCGCCGGCGCGCGCGTTGAAGTCGGCCGCCTTGAACTTGACCGGCAGCGCGTTGGCGAGCCGCCAGCTCATCACCGGCTCGCCCGCGGCGTTGTTCAGCGTGATCAGGCAGTCCAGGCGCTGGGCGTACGCGCCGCGCGCCGTCTGTTCAAATGCGCGCCACAGGTCGCGGCTGTGGGTCAGGCCGCGCTTGAGGACGACGGTGGCGTAGCTCACCGGCCCCGCGCGCTGGATAGGCGTGTCGTTGTTGCCGCCTTCCTTGATGGTCCTGGGTTCCATGCTGGCTTCGAGCCCGCTGCATTCGGCGAACGCGCCGGAACCGAGCGGCGTTTCGTCGAAGCCGGGTCCGGAAAGCTGCGTCGTGAAGAAGGCGACGTCGAAGCGGAAGGTAAACAGAGGCGAGGCGGTCTCGGGCATGGCGTGTCCTTCAGGCGGCCTCCAGTTGCGGGATCTGGCCCTCGTCCAGCGTGAGGGTCACGGCGATGCGTTCGACCGACGCGGCGGGTGCGAGGCTGATGCACACGATGGTGCGACCGGCGTCGAGGTCGGCCTGGCCCATGGTCGTGGGGCCGCATTCGACCGTGTACGCCTCTGCCGCGGTTGCGCCGCGGAGCGCCCCGGCGCGCCAGAAGGCGTCGAGCAGGTGTTCGACGGCAAGCCGCAGGCTGCGCCACAGGATGGGGCCGGACGATTCGAACGTGGCGGGCTCGCCGATGCGCCGGGCGGCGCGCGTCACCAGGCCGAGCACCCGGCGCACATTGGCCGGGCGCAGCTGCGGCGCGTCCGCCGTGGTGACGTCGGACAGCAGGTGAAATCCGGTCGCCGAATCGGCGAACACGCTCAGCCGCTCGGCAAGCCCGGTGTCGTGCGCGACGTGCGGCAGCAGGGCCTGGATTGCCGGGGTCGGCGTACCCGCCGGGGAGCGGTGGGCGCCGCGCGCGAGCGCGGTGGCGGCGATCATTCCGGCCAGGCGGGCATCGGGTGCTTCCACCCTGCCGGGCAGATTCACGGACGCGGCGGTCGTCAGCCAGGGCCAGGCAAGCTGCAGGCGCGGCGTGGCCAGAACATTCCAGTGCTCTGCCAGATAGGCAGGGTAACCGGCCATGTCGGGCCGGCCACGTGCCTGCCAGTTCCGGCGCCGGCAACGGCAATGCGGCGACAAGTTGCATGTCCGGGCGCAGGCGGCCGAGCAATTCATGTGCGGTGTTGACGGCAGCGGCCCAGCCGGAAAAGCCCTGCTCTGTCAGATACGGTGCGGTGACGGCACCCGGCGTATCGACCACGGCTTGCGCCGGTTCGACTGCCGACGCGGTGCATTCGACGAATTGCGGCGCGATTTCGGGAGTGGGCGTCGGTAGATCCTGCACCGCCAGCGACGGTTCGGCGAAGTACTCGGGCAGGTCGGGCAGCAGCAGCATCGCGGCCTCGGGCACGCCCAGCACGTGCGCCAGGCCATGCCAGCTCGCGCGGTCGGAGGCGGCGACCGGCGGGCTGTCGCCCTGGCCGGGAACGAGTCGGGCCAGCATGGCCGTATCGCGTGGCGCGGCAGCGGCAAAAGGATCGCCGACGCGTACCAGCCAGGCGTGGCGCCCGCCGCTGGCGAAAAATACCCGGACCGCGGTCGCCAGCGCGGCGTCGTGTCCGTCGCCGCGCCCCTGTTCGAACAGCGTGTCGAAGTCCTCGATCCGGGCAAGCGGCACCGGCACGTCGCACAAGTCTTCGATATCTTCCGGTTTACGACCGAAGCGGGCATGCCAGTTTCCAGCGGCATCCACAACGATCCAGCCGGTGCCGCGCAGGCTTTCGAGCATCTGCTCGGGAAGCGCGCCCGGTTTGCGCCGCACCAGGCCGACGAAGACCGCGACGTCGGCGCGTGGCGCGTCGGTACGCGCGGGCGTCGGAGCAGGGGCGATGGTGAGGCCGAGCATGGCGTGCGGATTACGCTGCTTCGATCTCGAAGTCTTCGGCGGACAGCACCAGTTCTTCCATTGCGACGTCGCCGCCGCCCTTGGCGGAGAGCGAAGGGCCGCTGTATTTCAGCGGGATGACGCCGCGCAGCCGCCACGACTGCACCGCGTTGCGCGCTTCGTCGAGCAGGGTGACGGTGACCGCGCGCTGGGCGTTGACGCTGGCGGTGCGGGTGAGGGATATCCACGCCCACAGGTCGGTGGAATTGACGATGCCGCGCTTGAGCGTGACGTCCGACACCTTGTGCATCCCCGGCACCTTGCGCACGTGGTTGACGCGGTCGTTGCCATTGCGGTATTCGGCCACGGTGATTTCGCTGCCGAGACCGGAGACGTCGGAAAAGCCGCCGAATTCCTGGCCGTCGATCTCGACCAGGAAGTTGAACGCGCCGTAGGGGGTTTGACGATCGGGCATGGTGGTTTACTCCTAAGCCTGGGCGTCGGCGGTTTTCTGGCCGATGCGGAAGATGACGAATTCTGCGGGCTTCAGCGCGGCGACGCCGATCAGGCAGATCAGCCGGCCGTTGTCGAGGTCGTTCTGGGTCATGGTCGAACGGTCGCAGCGCACGAAGAAGGCTTCTTCGGGCTTGCTGCCCAGCAGGGCGCCGTTCTTCCACTCGTTGTAGAGAAAATCGGCGATGGTCTGGCGCACGTTGGCCCACAAGCGCTCGCCGTTGGGCTCGAACACCGCCCACTGGGTACCGCGGTCGATCGACGCTTCGAGGTAAAGGAAATAACGCCGCACGTTGACGTATTTCCATTCGGGGTCGGAACTCGCGGTGCGCGCGCCCCATACCCGGTAGCCGCGCCCGCTGAGATAGCGCAGGCAGTTGACGCCTATGGGGTTGAGCGTTTCCTGCTCGGCGAAGTTGACGTCGGTCTCGAAACGCAGCGCGCCGCGCACGATCTCGTTGGCGGGGGCCTTGTGCACTCCGCGCTCGACGTCGTTGCGCGCATAGATGCCGCAGACGAAGCCCGACGGCGGCAGCGTGATTTCGCGCGGGATGTCGTCGCGTCCGGGCTGCGCGAGCGGATTGCTCACCACCACCCAGGGGTAGTAGAGCGCGGCGTATTTTGAATCGATGCGTCCGCGCGCCGCACGCGCGCCCGAGATTTCCAGTTCAGGCGGCGTGTCGAGCACCGCGATGCGGTAGGCGCGGCGCGCTTCGGCGTGGGTAATCAGCGCCTGCTGGATGGTGATGAAATCGGCGTAGTCGGAATGGCCCGGCGCGGCGACGATGGCGATGTCCTCCAGCCGCGCGAGTTCGGCGAGCGCGGCCTGATACGCCGCCGCGCCGGGGGCCGCGCCGTCGCTGCCGTTATTCAGGTTGAAGCTGCGTTCGGTCGCGGCGCCGAACAGTCCGTTGAACAACTCGAAGGCGGTGACGCCGTCGCCGATTTCCAGCGCGAGCAGGTTCTGCAACTGATCGATCCGGCGCACGGGATTGACCGCGAGGACGTGACCGACCCAGCGCGGATGACCACGATCGAAGCCGAGGTCTTCAAACATCACGCTGGCTTCGCTCTCACCGGCCAGGGTAACGACGAGGCTCAGCACCTCGCCGCTGGCGAGCGCGGCGATGTCGACCGGGTTGTTGCCCGCGTCCTGCCAGGCATTGCCGCGCCGCACTGCGAACGTGGGGCCTGCGCCGAAGCGCAGCAGGCTGCCCTGCGCGCTGCGCGCGAGCGTGGCCGCGCTGACCGGGGTGGCGACCAGGCGCACGCTGACCGTACCGTTGCCCGCCTGGCCGGGCGCGCGCGCAACGAAGCGCGCATTTTCCGCCGCGCCGCCGCCGTCGACGACCAGCGCCGAAGCCGCCGTGGCCGCATCGGCGCCCACGACACGCGACACATACAGCCGCGAGCCGCCGTTGTCGAAGTAGGCGCGTACCGCGTGCGCGAGGTAGTTCAGGCCGAAGCCGAGATTGTCCAGGCCGCCGTAGATGCGCTCGAAATCACCAAAACTGGTAAGCAGTTCCGGGATGTCGCCGACCGGTCCCTTGCGGGCAGGTCCGACCATGCCGGTGGTGCTGGTACCGACGCCTTCGATGGATTTGGCGCGGAAGCTGGTTTCTTCCACATAGACGCCGGGTGCGAGATATTCGGGCACGGTAGGTCTCCTTGGTTGGGCTAGCGGGTTGGACTACGGGATGAACTGGATTGCAAGCGCCTGCGCGCGGCCTGCCGCAACGCGGGTGACCACGCTGACGGTGTCGAGGCCGGCGCGGCGCGCATCCAGATCGTCCGGGTCGGGCAGGTTGGCGAGCATGGGGTCGTAATACGCCTCGACGCGCACTTCGAGGTCGTTGCCGAGCACCGGTCCGTCGGCTTCTTCCCAGGGGGTGATCGGGATGCCCGCGATGCCGACCAGCGCCTCGCCGCGCACGTCGGTCATCGCGCGTGCCAGGAGTTGGCCGTCGGAACCGCGCACGACGCGCAGCAGCGCGAAACGGGCGGGGTCGCCCGCGGCGGTGCGCACGCTGGCATGCAGGCGCGCCCAGTCGTGGTCGTGCCGGGCGGCGGGTGAGGGAAAGAGCGCCACCGCCTGTGCGCTGAACAGGCTGCCGGGCTGGTCGGCGTGCGCCGGATCGGGGTCGCGCGGCAGACGCACCATTACCCGGCGCGGGAGGAATTCGCCAGCGGGGTCGACAACCTCGACCGCAAGGCTCACCGATTCGAGCGGCGGGGCGGCGGGCGGGGCGGCGAAGCTGGCGGTGTGTTCGGCGAATCCGGGCGCGTCGGCGATCAGATATTGGCCGTGGCGATTGCGCTGCCAGGCGACGCCGGGGGCGCGCACGTCGAGCCATCGCTCCAGCGGCGAGCCGGTGACGCCGTGGACGAAACGGAGCGCGCCGAGGATGCGGCGGTCGAGCAGGTCGACGCTCACGCTGTCGCCTCCGTTTCCGTCTCGGTCTGGAAGGCCAGCCGGCTCGCCACCACCGGCAGGCTGTCCGGGATGCGTTCGGCGTCGATGCGCACCATGCGAGCGATGTACGAAACCGACAGCCGGTAGGGTGGGGTCAGCGCGTCCCAGATGCGCATCAGGTCTTCGGTCGACAGTTCGGCCGGCACGATCTGCACCGCGTCGGAGGCGTTCCACTCGGCTTCGGGGCTGAGCGAGGACAGCGACAGCACCGGGTGCAGGTAGAGCTCGCGCATCGCCCACGCGAGCAGGGTGTGCTCGGCGAGCGCACCGTCGGCCCAGACGGTCAGCAGGTAATGCAGGTCGAGCGAGAGCGGGGCGTTTTCGGTTTGCCGCACGTGCGCCGGGCGCACGTTGCGCAGATGCTCGTTGACCGTGACGCGATACAGAAACAGCGTGAGCGTGGTCCCCAGGTCGTCGGCCTGGTTCATTTCCTGCGCCGCCATCAGGCGGAAGCTCGCCGGATGGCGCGCGCGCAAATCCGCCGGATAGGCGTTGCCGAGATAAGTCGCGAGCGAGGCGCCGACCGAGTGCGGCGCCAGTATGTTCGCCATCTTGTCTGCTGTCCTTTCTTCTCTCTCTGGCTGGCCGTCAGCGACTCGGCTGGCGAGGCCATGGTTCGTGCAAATCACCGGCGATTTGCATAAATCACCTGTCCGTCCGGCGATTCAACGCGTTGCAGCCGGCCTGATTCGGTTAGCTGCGCCACGGCGCGCGCCAGATCTTCCGGGCGGCTGTCGCGGCCCAGCGGTGCAGGCAGCCACCACAGGGCAATTCCCTCGAGCGTGTCCGCCGCCCTGGGGTGACGGTCGAGGTAGCGCGACAGCGCCGCCTGCAAGACAGCGACCGACGCATCCTGCGTATCGCTTCTCAAGGCTGGCCTCCGCTAGGTGTGCCGGTTCCCTAGCAGCCAACGTGCCAATATTCATCCCATTGAAAAACAAGGATATTTTTCAAACTTACCGGTGATACCGGGTCGGCTTCGCCCCGGCTGGCGTGGCTGCCAGCCGGGCCAATCCAAGGATTCAAGCGGGCTTTGGGGGTGGGGCGGCGGAGCCCCGGTAGGCTGGGGCGACAGCGGCCGCATGCGATCCGCGTCGCGGCGTCGCGGCAAGGACACGCCCATGGCTGGGTGGGCGCGCCAAGCAGCGTGCCACTGTCCTGACGGGTTGCCTGGATACCGGGATCGCGTCGCCAGGGACGCGGCCCGATCAGTCGTTCGACGCCAACGGACGGCCTTGCGCGATGCCGTATTTTTTCAGCAGTCGTCCGAGGCTGCGCCGCTCCTTGCCCGCGGCGCGCGCGGCGCGGCTGACATTGCCGTCGCATTGCACCATCAGCCGCAGCAGATACTCGCGTTCGAATTGTTCGATCGCGCGTGCCTTGGCCTGTGCCATGGTCTCGGCTCCGGGCCGGGGCATGTCGGGCGGCGAAGGGGCATCGCCGGCGACGGGGCCGCTTGCGCAGGACGGCGCGGGCGCATTGAGCGTGGCCCCGTCGGTCAACAGGTAGGCGCGATGGATCAGGTTTTCCAACTCGCGCACGTTGCCGGGCCAGCGATGGCGGCGCATCCAGTCGATCATGTCGGCGTGCAGGGTTTTGGCTGGCAGGCCATAGACGCGCGCAAAACGCTGGATGAAATATCCGGCGAGCTGAAGCACGTCGTCGCCGCGCTCGGCGAGCGGAGGAATGGCCAGATTGAGCACCCGCAACCGGTACAGCAGATCGGACCGAAAGCCGCCCGCGGCGGCGAGCGTTTCCAGACAGGTGTTGCTGGCGGTGACAATGCGCACGTCCGAGCGATTCTCGCGCGGGCTGCCGAGCGGGCGATAGGTCGCATCCTGCATGAAACGCAGCAGGGTGGCCTGGGCGCGCGGCGACAGCGCCTCGACCTCGTCCAGAAACAGCGTGCCACCTTCGGCCTGGGCGACCAGTCCCGGATGATGGTCGTGGGCGCCGGTATAGGCGCCGCGCTGGTGGCCGAACAGTTCGTTTTCGACCAGGGAGTCGGGCAAGGCCCCGCAGTTGACCGGAACGAAGGCGTTACCGGAGCGCGGGCCGACGTAATGGATCGCACGCGCGACCAGTTCCTTGCCGGTACCGGTCGCGCCCTCGATCAGCACCGGCGCGTCCCAGCGGGCGCACTGGCCGATCCGGTGCTTCAACGCGAGAAACGCAGGCGAGTCGCCGACCAGGGTCGCGATCGGGTCGTGCGGCACGCGCGGCGCACGCTTGCTGGGTAGCGCGTGAAGCCTGACATGCGCGGTCTTGAACGAATGATCGTGTCGATTCATGAATTCCCCCGAGCCGTGAACCCCACGCCTGGGCGCGGGGTGCAATACTTCGATGCATGGTCGGCCATTCTGTCATGACCGACCGCGCCTGCACATCATTCCCCGCGGCCTGGCGTTTTCCGTGCCGATTCTGTCTCATTTCAGCACGCCGGTGGGACATCGGCTTGACACCCGGCGGCCGCGGCGACCGGGCTTCACGGCACGGTGTAGTCAACTGCGCTTCAATCGCGCGCGCCTGGCGGCTTCGCCCCCCGTCCCGCCAATCACGCTCATCCCGCCACGCGGGCGCTTGCGGTCGTCGATGACGCCAAGGTACTCTAATACGCCTTCGGCAAAGAAGCTCATTCGAAAAGGGGATGGTGAACATGAATAGACGGACACTTTACGGACTGCTCCTCGCCGCATGGTGCACGCCCGCCCTGGCCGAGATGAGTGCCGAGGAACTGGCGAAGCTGGCGCAGAATCCGGTGGGCAACCTGATCAGCGTGCCGTTCCAGAACAACACCAATTTCAACGTCGGGCCTGAGAACGGCACGCAGAACATTCTCAACATCCAGCCGGTGATTCCCATCAGCGTGAACGAAGACTGGAACGTCATCACCCGCACCATCATGCCGCTCATCTGGCAGCCTGGATTTGTAGCTGGACAGGACACCGAGTTCGGTCTGGGCGACATCCAGTTCAACGCCTTCCTGTCGCCCGCCAAGCCCTCGGCCGGGGGCCTGATCTGGGGCGCCGGCGCAATCGTGCAACTGCCGACCAACACCAATGACCGGCTGGGGAACGACCGCTGGGGCCTGGGTCCCACGGCCGTGGTCCTGCACCTGGGAAAGGGCGACCCGTGGGTGTACGGCGCGCTGGTCAACAACGTGTGGTCGGTCGGCAGCGGCGACTCCTCCACCTACAACAACTTCCTGCTTCAGCCCTTCGTCAACTACAACTTCCCCGAAGGTTTCTATCTCACCTCCGCCCCGATTATCACGGCCAACTGGAAGGCCGACAGCGGCGATCGCTGGACCGTGCCGCTCGGCGGCGGCGTCGGCAAGATCTTCCACCTTGGCCGCCTGCCGGTGAACACCCAGCTTTCCGCCTACTACAACATCGTCACGCCGGACAATGGCGCGGACTGGCAACTGCGGGCGCAGGTGCAGCTCATGTTCCCGAAATAGAAATAATCGCACATTAGACTGGGCAGCCATGGCGCCCAAGCTATACCCTCAGTGAATTTCCCTCGACGGAATGGATTCCGCCCCAACCCCACTATTTGGAGAACCGCATGAACCCTAAATTCAAGACCCTCGGCCGTAGACTCGGATACGCCGTGCTCGCAGCAGGCCTGCTCGTGCATGGCAGCAGCGTCGCGATTGCGGAGGACAAGGCCGGGCCGCAGGACGCACCAGACCAGGTGATCAAGGACGAGCGGGCGCTCAGTCTGCTGAAGAGCATGAGCGATACGCTGGCCAAGGCGCAAACCCTCGGTTTCAAGCTGCGAGGCCTGGTGCCGATCGAAGCGCCCACCGGGCAGTTCATCAACTTGCTGGCCTCGTCGCGCGTGGTGATACAACGGCCCGACAAACTGTTCGTCGAGGCGCGCGGCGACCTGTTTCCCAGCGACATTTACTTCAACGGCAAGACGGTGACCGCGGTCGGGCGCGAGAAGCACTTCTATGCGCAGCGCGAAGCCGCGGCCAGCACCATCGATGCGGCCATCGAAAAGCGGTTTCCGGCCTCGACCGCGCTGGCGTCCTTTGCCGACCTGATCGTTTCCGACCCGTACGCCAGCCTCACGAAAGATCTCACGAACGCGCTCGTGGTCGGGCAATCCACCATCGGCGGCGTCTTGGCCGATCACCTCGCCTTTACCGCCAGGGGCATAGACTGGGAAATCTGGATCGGAGCATGTGACAAGCTGCCGCGTCTGATGGTCGTGTCCTACCGCGACAGCGAGCGGCAGCCGACCTTCACCGTCGAACTCTCGGACTGGATGCTCGACGCGCCGGTCCCGGCCCAGACGTTCAACGCCGACATCCCGAAGGACGCAGTGAGGATCGAATTCAAGCCGCACGGTCTTCCGCAAACCAAGTAAACACTCATTAGGAGCAATGCGATGAAACCAATCAAGACACTTGTCCTCGGACTCGCGGCGAGCGCGAGCGTGCTCGTTCCCCTGACCGACGCGAACGCGTGGGTTGCCGCCGGCGGCTACCACGGCGGCGCCTACTACCATGGCGGCGGCTACCACGGCGGCGCCTACTACCATGGCGGCGGATGCTACGGCTGCGGCGCGGCCGGTCTGGCTGTCGGAATGATGGCCGGGGCCGCGATCGCCAGCTCCGCGAAGCCCACCACGGTGGTGGTCCAGCAGCCTACGACCGTGGTCGTTCAGCAGCCGGCCTATGTCGTCCAGGGCAATCTGCCGATCGGCACCCAGGTCGCCGCGCTGCCGCCCGGCGCCAGCAGCATGGTGGTGAACGGCACGAATTATTACCAGAGCGGACCGACCTGGTACAAGCCCTACTTCGGGTCGAGCGGCGTGTACTACGAAGTCGTGCCGACGCCGTAA
>CAVSCL010000022.1:0-19314 GCA_963726485.1 uncultured beta proteobacterium
TGATGCCGCCGGGCTGTATCTCACCCACATCCGGTATCCTGCGCACTTTGTCTTGCCGGAAACGTCTGAACGATGGCCGTGCGGGTAAAAATCTGCGGCATAACTCGATGAGGATCTGAACGCGGCCTGTTAAGCGGGAGCGGATGCGTTGGGTTTTGTGTTCCATGCCCCAAGCCCCCGTAATCTGAACATTGAACGGCGGCGGGCTGGTTAAGGCATTGCCGCCTTTTGTGCAGTCCGTCGGCCTGTTTGTCGATGCTGAGTCGGATTTTGTCGAAGCCGTTCTCAAAGCAGTTCCGCTCGATATGCTGCAATTCCATGGTGACGAAAGCCCCGAATTCTGCGGGCAGTTTGGCAGGCCTTATATCAAGGCAATACGGGTAAGGGAAGGCGTTGATTTGGTAAAATACACGGCTGATTATGACGATGCCCGCGGCCTCTTGCTGGATGCGTATGTCCCGGGCATGCCGGGCGGTACCGGCGAGCGTTTTGACTGGAGTCTTATCCCGGCAGGGCTGTCCAAACCCCTTGTTCTGTCGGGCGGCCTCACTCCCGACAATGTGGCCGAAGCAATCAGGCAGGTCACACCCTGGGCAGTGGACGTGAGCAGCGGTGTGGAGCAGGAAAGGTATCAAGGATGCAGCCAGGGTGGTGGCATTCATTAGAATTGCGCAATTCATTGCGAAGGCAGAAAGACAATCATGAAGCTGAATGATCTTCCCGATTCACACGGCCACTTCGGCCCCTATGGCGGCATTTTCGTTGCCGAAACCCTGATGGCCGCGCTGGAGGAACTGCGCGTCGAATACGACAAGGCGCGCAACGATCCCGCCTTCGTGGCCGAATTCGAATACGAACTCAAGCACTACGTCGGCCGTCCCAGCCCGGTGTATCACGCCAGGCGTCTGTCCGAGCAATACGGCGGCGCGCAGATTTACCTCAAGCGCGAAGACCTCAACCACACCGGCGCGCACAAGATCAACAACACCATCGGCCAGGCGCTGCTGGCGCGGCGCATGGGCAAGAAGCGCGTCATCGCCGAAACCGGCGCGGGCCAGCACGGCGTGGCTTCGGCTACCGTCGCCGCGCGCTACGGCATGGAATGCGTGGTCTACATGGGCGCGGAAGACGTGCAGCGTCAGGCGCCCAATGTGTTCCGCATGAAGCTTGCTGGGCGCGACCGTGGTGCCGGTGTCCTCGCGGTTCGAAAACGCTGAAGGATGCGCTCAACGAAGCGATGCGCGACTGGGTCACCAACGTCGAATCGACCTTCTACATTCTCGGCACCGCCGCCGGCCCGCATCCGTATCCCATGCTGGTGCGCGATTTCCAGTGCGTGATCGGCCGCGAAGTGCATCGCGCAGATGCCCGAACTCGCCGGCCGCCAGCCCGATTGCGTGGTCGCCTGCGTCGGCGGCGGCTCCAATGCCATCGGCATCTTCCATCCCTACCATCCCGCAGCGTGCACCTGATCGGCGTCGAAGCAGGCGGCTCCGGCATCGCCACTGGCAAGCACGCCGCGCCGCTGTCGGCGGGCACTCCGGGCGTGCTGCACGGTTTCCGCAGCTATCTGATGCAGGACGAGAACGGCCAGATCATCGAAACCCATTCGGTTTCCGCCGGTCTCGACTACCCCGGCGTCGGCCCCGAGCACAGCTGTCTGAAGGACGCGGCCGCGCCGAATACGTCGCGATCAACGACGACGAAGCCATGGCTGCCTTCCACGACCTGTGCCGCTTCGAAGGCATCATCCCCGCGCTCGAATCCAGCCATGCCGTCGCCCACGCCAAGAAACTCGCGCCGACGATGAGGAAGGATCAGATCATTCTGGTGAACCTGTCCGGACGCGGCGACAAGGACATCAACACCGTGGCGAAGGTGTCGGGGATTACGCTTTGAACCGGCTATAGTCATGAACAGACTTTAGAACACCATCATGAGCCGCATCGGCCCGACCTTCACCGCGCTGAAAGCGCAAAACAAGAAAGCCCTGATCCCTTTCATTACCGCTGGCGACCCCGGCAAGGGGCTGACGGTACCGCTGATGCATGCGCTGGTGGAGGCCGGGGCGGACATCATCGAACTGGGCGTGCCGTTTTCCGATCCGATGGCGGATGGTCCGGTGATCCAGCGCGCATCGGAACGGGCGCTGGCGAACAAGGTCGGGCTGAAGGATGTGCTTGGCATGATGGCGGAATTCCGCAAGACCAATGACACGACGCCGGTGGTGTTGATGGGCTATGCCAATCCGGTCGAGCACATGGGCTACGAGACCTTTGCCCAGGCTGCGAAAGCGGCCGGGGTGGATGGCGTGCTGACGGTGGATATTCCGCCGGAGGAATCGCACGGCGTGGCCGATGTGTTCAAGGCGCATGGCCTCGATCCGATTTTCCTGCTGTCGCCGACCACGCCGGAATCACGGGTGGAGCAGGTGGCGGACGGCGCGGCGGTTTTATCTATTACGTGTCGCTCAAGGGCGTGACGGGCTCGGCGAATCTGGACATGGATGAGGTGGCGCGCAAGATTGCCATGATTCGCGCGCATTGCAGCCTGCCGGTCGGCGTGGGCTTCGGCATTCGCGACGCGGCGACCGCCGAGGCGCGTGGCGCGCATTGCCGATGCGGTGGTGGTGGGCAGCCGCATCGTGAACGAGATTGAAACCTCGCCCGAGGGTGAAGTGGTCAACCGCGTCAAGACGCTGGTGGATGACTTGCGCCGCGGCGTGGATGCGGCGGAAAATAAAATAGGCCTTCACGAGAAGGATCTAACAGGAGGCAAACCATGAGCTGGTTCCAGAAAATCCTGCCGCCGAAGATCAAGCGCCGGATCGAGTCCAAGAAATCCGTGCCGGAAGGTTTGTGGTCCAAGTGCCCGGCATGCAACGAGGTGCTGTACAGGGCCGACCTGGAAAGCAATCTCGAGGTTTGCCCAAAGTGCGGCCATCACCATCGCATCGGCGCGCGGCACCGGCTGGCAATGCTGCTGGATGCGGAGGGGCAGCATGAAATCGGCGCAAACATTACGTCGCTCGATCCGCTGAAGTTCAAGGACAGCAAGAAATACCCCGACCGCCTTAAGGAAGCGCAAGGCCAGCACATCCGAGACCGACGCGCTGGTGGTGATGGGCGGCAGCGTCAAGGCTATGCCGGTGGTGGCGGCGGCGTTCGAGTTCAAGTTCATGGGCGGCTCGATGGGCTCGGTGGTGGGCGAGCGTTTCGTGCTGGGCGTGGAGGCGGCGATCGAATCGAAGTCGGCCTTCAGTCTGCTTTTCCGCAAGCGGCGGCGCGCGCATGCAGGAAGGCCTGTTTTCGCTGATGCAGATGGCGAAAACCTCGGCCGCGCTGACGCAGTTATCGCGCCATCGTTTGCCCTTCATTTCGGTGCTGACCGATCCGACCATGGGCGGCGTGTCGGCGAGTTTCGCCATGCTGGGCGATCTGATCGTCGCCGAGCCGAATGCGTTGATCGGCTTTGCCGGCCCGCGCGTGATCGAGCAGACTGTGCGCGAGACTTTGCCGGAAGGCTTCCAGCGTTCCGAGTTCCTGCTGGAGAAGGGTGCCATCGACCGCATCATCGACCGTCGCCAGATGCGCGACGAATTGGCCACGACGCTGGCGATGATGATGGGGCGGCCCGCGCTTGCCGCCTGAAATATCTTTGCCAGCCTGGCTGGCCCGGCTGGAGCAGCTACACCCCAGCACCATCGAACTGGGCCTCGATCGGGTGCGCCGGGTCAAGGATGCGCTGGGTCTGAGCCCGACATTTCCCCTCATCATCGTTGGCGGCACCAACGGCAAAGGTTCGACCTGCGCCTATCTGGAGGCCATGCTCACGGCCGCCGGCTACAAGACCGGTCTTTACACTTCGCCCCATCTCTTGCGCTACAACGAGCGGGTGCGTATCGCGATGGGTGAGTCTGACGATGCCGCTTTGGTGGCGGCGTTTGAGCGGATCGACACGGCACGCGGCGACACTTCACTCACCTATTTCGAATTCGGTACGCTGGGTGCGATGCTGCAATTTGTCGACGCCGGCGTCGACGTGGCGATTCTTGAAGTCGGACTGGGTGGCCGACTCGATGCGGTCAATGTGTTCGACGCCGATGCGGCGATTGTCACCAGCGTCGATCTCGACCACAGGACTATCTCGGCGATACGCGCGAAGCCATCGGTTTCGAAAAAGCAGGGATCTATCGCGCGCATCGTCCGGCGATTTGCGCCGACCCGACGCCGCCTGCCAGTCTGCTGAGTCATGCGCGAGCCATCGGCGCAGGAATGCTGCGGTTTGGCGAAGATTTCTCCATCGAGCACGCCCCCGGCGCCTGGAATTATCGCGGGCATCATTGGGCTTATCCGGCTTGCCCCCGCCTGCGATGGCGGGCGGCTATCAGGTGCGCAATGCGGCGGGTGCGATGGCGGTGCTGGAAAGCCTGCGAACGCGATTGCCGGTGACGAGGCGCCATCAGACAGGGATTGCTCGAAGCGCGCGTGCCGGGCCGGTTTCAGCGGCTGGGCATGAATCCGGAAGTGATTCTCGATGTCGCGCACAATCCTGAAGCCGCACGGGCGCTGGCGACCACGCTCGGGGAATAGCCCGTAGCAGGGCGCACGCTGGCGGTGGTGGGCATGCTGGCTGACAAGGATGTGGCAGGCGTTATCGCTGCGCTGTCGGACTGCGTGGACGACTGGTTTGTCTGCACGCCGGATTCCCGTCGCGCGCTCTCGGCGACAGCGCTGGCCGAGTGTATCCGGCATGTTGCAAACGCTGTTGCAGTCATACGTAACGACCCGCAGTCCGCGCTTGCAGCGGCACGGAGCAGGCTTCGGATGATGATAGAATTGTTGTCTTCGGATCGTTCTATACGGTTTCCGCA
The DNA here is from genome assembly GCA_963726485.1 of uncultured beta proteobacterium. Taxonomy (GTDB): domain Bacteria; phylum Pseudomonadota; class Gammaproteobacteria; order Burkholderiales; family Thiobacillaceae; genus Thiobacillus. The sequence goes on from CAVSCL010000022.1 coordinate 4,874, forward strand.
CTGTTGAACCATGCCGCTCCAGCCTGTGAAGATGACCTGAAACGCCGCGCCCGTCGCCGATTGATAGGCGCAGTGGCGCTGACTCTGCTGGCGGTGATCGTGCTTCCGCTGTTGCTGGAGGACGAGCCGCCGCCAGCGGGCCCGCTCGCTGTGCGCATGGCAACGAGTCCAGTGCCTCCCGGGAATGAAGAGACTACAGGCTTGGTGGATGAGCCTATCGTTGCAGTAGTGCCGTCCCGGCCGGTGGCCGGGACGCCTGAGCAGACTGCAACGCCACCCCTTGCCAGAATCTGAAACCGGCAAACCTGTGGTTGCCAAACCCTTGCCGACCCCCGCCCCACAGGCCGTATCCAGGCCACAGCCCAAACTCGAGTCCAAACCAAAGTCGGTGGCGTTGCGCGAGCCTGCCAAGGTTGAATTCGTGGTGCAACTCGCGGCGTTGTCCGATGCGACCCGTGCGGGCGTGCTTAAAGACCGTGCCGCCGCAGCCGGTTTGCCTGTCCATATTGACAAATCAGGTGCCCTGACCCGGGTGCGAGTGGGGCCGTTTCCCACGCGTGAAGCGGCGGCTGCAGCAGCATCGAAACTGAATAAGATCGGTGTGACCGGCCAGGTGATGGCGAAATGAATGCGCTGGACATGATCGTATTGCTGATTCTGTTGGTGGCACTGGTGCGCGGCCTGATGCGCGGTCTGGTCAATACCGTGTTTTCACTGGCAGCCTGGATACTGGCATTCATTGTCGGCAAGTGGGGTGCGCTGATGGTGGCCCCCCTGCTTCCGCTTGGCACAGGCGGTGAAAGCCTTCGCTATTTCGCAGGTTTTTCGGTGGTGTTTCTGGTCGTGCTGATCGTCGTGCTGCTGTTGGGCCACTTCCTGGCTTCGGCAGCAAGGCAGTCGGACTGGGTAGTGCCGACAAGGTGCTGGGCGGCGCGCTGGGTTTGCTCAAGGGCTGGTGATTGTAGTCGGGTTTACGCTGGCTGCCGGGCTGACTTCGCTGCCGCGCACCGATTTCTGGAAACAGGCTGCGTGTCCGGCAGCCTGCAAACTGGCGGTCAGCGATGCTGCCTTTGATTCCGACAGATGTGGCGAAATATGTTCGTTTTGAATAAGTTTATGAATAGGTGCACAGCATGTGCGGGGTAATCGGAGTCGTTTCCAATTCAGCGGTGAATCAGCTCTTGTACGACGGGCTGATGGTGTTGCAGCATCGCGGTCAGGATGCGGCCGGCATCGTGACGGCAGAAGAAAGCCGCTTCCACATGCACAAGGAGCAGGGGCTGGCGCGCGACGTGTTCCGCACCCGCGACATGCGCAATCTGCTGGGCGATATGGGCGTGGCGCATGTGCGCTATCCCACTGCAGGCAGTGCGTCGTCGTCGGCCGAGTCGCAGCCGTTTTATGTGAATTCGCCGTATGGCATCGTGTTGGGCCACAACGGCAACCTCACCAATACCGACGAATTGAAAGAATCGCTGTTCCGTGCCGACCTGCGCCACGTCAACACCAATTCGGATTCCGAAGTGCTGCTGAATGTGCTGGCGCATGAACTGCAGATCACGTACAGCGGGCGGCAGCTGAATCTGGACACGATTTTTGGCGCGGTGGCCGGCGTACATGCGCGCTGCAACGGCGCGTATGCCGTGATGGCCTTCATTGCCGGCTACGGCTTGCTGGCTTTTCGCGATCCGCACGGCATTCGTCCGCTGGTGATCGGCGTCAACGAGCAGGTCATGCCGCACGAATACATCGTCGCCTCGGAAAGCGTGGCGATCGACACGCTGGGTTTCCGACTGCTGCGCGATGTGGCGCCGGGCGAAGCGGTGTTCATCGACTACCACCGCCACCTGCACAGCCGTCAGTGCAGCGACAAGGCCGTGCTCAATCCCTGCATTTTCGAATACGTTTATCTCGCGCGTCCCGATTCGGTGATCGACGGCGTCTCGGTCTACAGCACCCGGCTGGCACATGGGCGTGTCGCTGGCCGAAAAAATCCAACGCGAATTTTCCCATCTCAAGATCGATGTGGTGATCCCGATTCCCGACACCAGCCGTCCTTCCGCGCTGCAACTGGCGAATCACCTCAACGTGCCATATCGCGAAGGCTTCATCAAGAACCGCTACATCGGCCGCACCTTCATCATGCCGGGGCAGGCGCTGCGCAAGAAATCGGTGCGGCAGAAACTCAATGCCATCGCCGAGGAATTCAAGGGCAAGAACGTGCTGCTGGTCGACGACTCCATCGTGCGCGGCACCACCAGCCGCGAAATCGTGCAGATGGCGCGCGATGCCGGGGCGACACAGGTGTATTTCGCTTCGGCTTCGCCGCCCGTGCGTTTCTCCAATGTGTACGGCATCGACATGCCGACGCGCAACGAACTGATCGCCAATGGCCGCAACGATGAGGAAATCGCGCGCGAGATCGGCTGCGATGCACTGATCTACCAGGACCTCGACGCCATGGTGAACGGTGGTGCGTGCGGGCAACCCGGCGATACTGGATTTCGATACCTCCTGCTTCGACGGCCGTTACATCACCGGCGACGTCACACCGGAATATCTGAACTACGTCGAGGCGGTGCGCAACGGCGAAACCCCGTCCCAGTCGGCGCTTGTCCACGCAGCAACTGGATTTGAATCTGGCGGCGAATGGTTGACGACGTCCGGCTAGAGCGTCGCAAGGACAACCCCGAACCGCGTTTGCCGTTCGGGGTTTTTTATTGGGTATTCGGAATGGGGTGCAGGGAACGGCGAAGCTGTGTTGAACCGTGGCCGGTCAAGAATGATCATTCAGGAGAAGCCGGATTAGGTCAGATCATCGTTGTTGGCTAACTTAGCCAGATAGAGTTAAACTAGATGCATCTGACGAAATGCCTTGAGGAGTTAACTATGCAATGCAACATGCTCGAAGCCAAAAACCAACTATCCAAACTGGTGCAAGCAGCACTGGCGGGCGAGGATGTGGTCATCGCCAACAAAGGTGTCCCTGTCGTCAGGCTGGTTAAAGTCGGCGTGCAAGCCTTTGCGCGCAAGCCCGGCGCATGGTCGGCGCTGCCCAAAGCCCAAGCGGATTGGGATGCGCCAGAAACGAATGCAGCCATCGCCGAGGCGCTCACCGGCGGCGAATTGCCGTGAAGCGATACCTGCTCGACACCCACCTGATCTATTGGTGGATGACAGCGGACGCACGTTTGGGAAAAGCCACGCAACGCATCATCGAAAAAGCCGAAATCGTCGTAAGCACCGCCAGTGTGTGGGAAATGATTCTGAAAAACGCTAGAGGCAAATTGCCCTTGCCGCAAGGTGCCATCACCGAACAACTCGAAGCGCAGGGCTTCGTCCTGTTGCCGATCCTGCCGCGCCACCTCGAAGTCGTGCGCAGCCTGACTTGCGCGCATCCCGACCCGTTCGATCGACTGCTCATCGCGCAGGCGCGGGATGAGCGGTTGACGCTGCTGACACGCGATGCGGCGATATTGGAAATGAGGTTTGATGGGGTGGTGAAGGGATGATGAAAGACAATGGGTTGTCCCCAACTCACAAACCTCCCAGGTTGGCCGGTGAAACGAGACTCTCGAAATCAGACACCTTTCGCAACTCGTGGGCACAAAACGAGACAACGCAGAGCGTTATATCCGTAATGCACCTCGTCAGATTGATGCCCCTTATCGTCGGCAAATCGAAGCAAAATCGGGGTGGGTTACAACTTTTATTCTGGGCTAAAACATGAATGACGAATACGACATCGACACCCTGGCTGTACGCGCAGGAACCGTGCGCAGCCAGTTCAACGAACATTCCGAGGCGCTGTTCCTCACTTCCAGCTTTGTGTTTGGCAGCGCGGCTGAAGCCGCGGCACGCTTCAAGGGCGAGCAGCCGGGGCCGATTTACGCGCGCTTTACCAATCCCACCGTCAGCATGATGGAAACGCGGCTGGCCGCGCTCGAAGGCGCGGAGCGTTGTGTTGCGTTTGCTTCCGGCATGGCGGCGATTCTGGCCACGGTGATGGGACTGATGAAGGCGGGCGAACATGTGGTTGCCTCGCGCTCCATTTTCGGCTCCACGGTGCAGTTGTTCAGCAACATTCTGGGGCGGTTCGGCATTGAGACGACCTATGTATCGCCGACCGATCCCGCTGAATGGCGCGCTGCGATCCAGGCGAATACGAAGCTCTTTTTTGTCGAATCGCCCTCCAATCCCTTGACCGAGGTGAGCGACATCCGCGCGCTGGCGACGATTGCGCACGAACATGGCGCGTGGCTCGCGGTTGATAACTGCTTCTGTTCCCCGGCACTGCAAAAGCCGCTGGAACTGGGCGCCGACATCATCATTCATTCCGCCACCAAATATCTGGATGGGCAGGGCAGGGTGCTGGGCGGTGCCGTACTGGGCAGCCAGGCGCTGATGGAGGGTGTGTACACATTTCTGCGCACCGCCGGGCCGACGCTTTCCGCATTCAACGCCTGGGTGATTCTAAAGGGTATGGAAACCCTCAGTCTGCGCATGGGGGCGCATTCCCGCAGTGCGCTCGCTCTGGCGCAATGGCTGGAAGCACAGCCGCAGGTTGCGCGGGTGCTCTATCCCGGCCTGCCATCGCATCCGCAACATGCGCTCGCCATGGCGCAACAGAAAACCGGAGGCGGTATCGTGGCGTTCGAGCTGAAAGGTGGCCAGGAGGCCGCGTGGAGGCTGATCGACAGCACGCGCATGGTGTCGATCACTGCGAATCTGGGCGATACCAAGACCACCATCACCCACCCCGCCACCACCACGCATAGCCGCATGACTCCCGAGCAGCGTGTAGCCGCGGGCATCAGTGACGGGTTGGTACGCATTGCCGTCGGGCTGGAGTCGTTGGCGGATATTCAGGACGATCTGGCGCGTGGACTTGCAGCTTGAAACGGGCTTGGGAGGCTGGGCAATCGCCATCAGCACCGGATAATGGAACCTTGAATTCCGCCAATTCAGGGTTTGACCTGAATTAGCGGGATGGTGAGCTTTTCAAATGATGCATCGTCGAAAATGGCCGATGCATTTTCAAGCCGGGGATCAACAAGCGAGGAACCGAGTATCCCAGGCTTGTTTCATGGCTTGTCCGGGATTACTTCGGGCAAGTGCTAACGTCGCTCGGAACTTTACCGACCAGCAGCAGGAAGGACTCGAACGGTCCCATGACACTCATGGCTTCCATTTTGGGTCCGCTAAATTTGAGGCGGCCGAACATCATGCCTTTCATCGGGCCGTATTCGCCTGCGCCCATTTCTTCCCAGCGTTTGGTTTCGGCGTGCATCAGGTAGTCCACATCCAGATTGAGAGCGGATTGGGCCTTGCCGCCATAGACACACATGGCCTTGCCGTCCTTGCTGGTAATTTTCATCTCGGTCTTGTAACCATCACCGCAATCGGTACGATACATCTGGATGATCTTGTAACCGCGGCCATTGTCATTCTTGATCCATTTGTCGGCCAGGCCGGTAGTAAGGGTGGCGTCCTTGTTCCAGGCGTCGCATGCCTGGGCAGTCCATTCGATGGACATTAAAACAGGGGCGGCGCTTGCAACCGAAACCGTGCTTGCGAATAGGGCGGCGATGACTAGGGAAACAGATTTCATTTTGACTCCTCCGAAATTGTGAATGGGAAATATTTCTTGTGGCAGGCAAGTTAACCGTGTGCCGCGTGCTTGTCAATGCGGCAGCCACGGCTTGGCTGCGCCATAGAGCCAGGTTCCGTGCAGGGCGCCCGCCAGGGCGGCGAGCGCCCCGATCGAGCCCATGCCCACCAGGGCAAAGATGGGTCCGGGGCAAAGGCCGATGACACCCCAGCCCAGACCAAAAATAAGGCCGCCCAGGATGTAGTTGTAGCGGCCGGGCTCCTTGACCGGGATTTCGATCAGACCGCCTTCCAGGGATATCTTGCTGCTGTATCGCTTCATGAGTTGAATACCGGCCAGCGCCGTGACAATGGCGCTCATCATGATGCCGTACATGTGGAAGGACTGGAAATAGAACATTTCCATGATGCGATACCATGACGCTGCTTCGGATTTGACCAGGGTGAATCCAAACAGGACACCGGCAATCAGATAGGGTATGAAGCGCATGGCGGCCTCACCAAAACAAGGAGAAAAGACGGGGGGTAATGAAATGGGCTGCGATCAATCCCCCCCCGAATATTCCCAGAACCGCCATCAGCGACTGGGGTTGCAGGGTGGACAGGCCGGTGATGGCGTGCCCCGAGGTGCAACCATTGGCATAACGGGTGCCGAAGCCGACCAATATGCCACCCACGAGCATGATGAGTATGCTTTGCCAGTAAAACCCGAACAGCACGGGGGGCAAGAATCCCTCGCCGATGGGCACGTTCCAGTAGGAGAACATGGTCAGCGCCGCGACAGAGAGTTCGATCGGGTTGGGGTTGGCGAATACCACGCCCGCCAGAAAACCGCCCAGTACCGCGCCCAGGGCAAAGAACAGACTCCAGCTATGCTCACGCCAGTTGTATTGGAAAAAATCCACCCCTACCGACTTGGGCTGGGTGATGGCGCACATATGACGCAGATTGGACGATATGCCGAAGGAACGGTTGCCGATGATGAGCATCAGGGGAACCATCAAGCCAATGACCGGCCCTGCCACGTACCAGGGCCAGGGCGCCTGCAGCCAGCTAATCAGGGTATTCACGGGTTTTTTTCTCCGAACGAATGCAGTGTTCGTATTATCAATGCTTGCGAAATCACAAGCACCGGTTATTGGGTTCTTGATTCGTACCGAATCGAAAATAGGGCCACAAGTCTACACGCCTAGCGGGAGCCTGAATAGGCGTCTTCAACCAGTTGAATGCGTACCTTGAGTCTGGCCTGCTCGACGCTGTCGCCACGCCCGAAAGCCTGTTTTTCCTGAAGTTTCAGGTAAACCAGCAGCGGGCGACGCCAGCCCTGGCTGGATGCGGTCTCGGCGGCAATCGACAGGGTCGCATCATTGCCCTGTTTGCGCAGGGTCATGAGGCTGGCGGCCAGCAGGCGCGAGAGTGGGTCGTTGATGCTGCTAATTTGCGGATTGATCCTGTCGGCTTCGGCCCGTATCAGTCCGGCATACTGATTCGGCAATTTCGTGACATCGACTTCAGTCCAGCGCAGGGTGATGAACTGGTAGTAGGCGCGGTCTTCTGCCGTGGTATCAATCCTGGCCAGTTCAGCGTATTCATGGCAATCGTCGTCGGCCAGGCTGGCCTTGCGCGTGGCACAGCGCACCAGCCAGAGCCGGGCAGTATCGGCTACGCGCCCGGCGCCCCCGGTTGCGGCAATGGCCTGCTGGAAATAACGCTCGGCCAGGATGTTCTCGCCCAATAATTCATTCTTCTTGTAACGTTCGATGAGGTCGGCGGCGTCGGCTTTCCAGTCGGGCGGCGGCGGGCCGCCACTGCCGCAGGCCGACAACAGCACCAGGAGCGCGGCGGCAAACCGGGCTTTCATGGCAGTTTTACCTCCGTGTCGTGTGCGAAGGGCCATTTTTTGTTGATTTCATTGATAAGACCACTTGCGCGGCTTACGGCTTCGTCGATCTCGGCGCGCAGCTTGGCCAGGTCCTGGGTCCCATCCTTGACGTTGGCCGAGATGTCCACCGCATTCTTCATCACCGCATCAGCCTTCTTCAGGCTGGACTGGGCGTCGTTCAGCATGAGCCGAACCTGGACCAGCGATTCGCGCGTCTGTTCCGCCACCCCATCGCGAGCAAACAGCCATTGATCGGTTTTTGCCGCCATGCCGTCCATCTTGAGCGCGATGCCGTCGAGTTTGGTGACGAGCGCGCGGGTTTTTTCCAGCGAGTCGGTGACCGCACGGGCCTTTTCCGGGCTGCCCAGCAGCGCTTCCAACACGCCATATTCGCCGGTCATGCGCCCGGTGACGGTTTTGACATTGGCCAGCGTTGCGTTGATCTCGCCCTCCTTGCGCGTGAGGTGCTCGACATTGTCAAGTATGGCTTTGACGCGTTCGACCAGAACCGGAAGCTCTTTGCTGATGTCCGAGGTCACCAGCAGCATGGTGGAGTTGTCCGGCAAGGCTGGGGCGTTGAGATTGGGAGAATCCACCCGGATTTTGGCGCCGCCGACGATGGGCTTGTCGAGGATAAAACTGCTGTCGGACTTCAGCCATTTGGCATTGCGGGCAGGAAGTTCGGCATGGATGATGATGCCGCCGCCATCGTTCAGCCCCAGCGCTGTAATCTGGCCGAGTTCGATGCCGGAAAAGGTGATGGGGACGCCGGGCGCGACGCCATCGGCGCTTGCGGCAGCGAGTTGCAGCCGGTATTTGGTTTCGAAGTAGCCGTGGGTACGCAGCAGGTAAAGCAGGAAAGCAGCACCAAGCACCAGCACGATGGCGGTAAAAATGCCTACTTTGAGATGCAGCTTATTCATGCCGGATACAAGGCCCGATTCCAGGTGAAGTCATAAATTTCCCATTTGCCATCCGGCGAGTCGATGCGCGCAGCCAGGTGCTGGATGAACTGCGGGTAGGCGACATCGTAAAGCATGGCGCCCGGGCGGTCGATCACCAGACGCGGGCGCCGCAGGATGAGGGCGCGCGCGAGCTTGGTGACAAAGCGCTGCGCCGGACTCATGTCCGGGTCGCGCAGGTCGGCGATATCGGCATGGCCCAACTGGTCGAGCAGCAGCAGTGCCTGCTGGTTGGACTCCGCTGCGCTGTGATGGCGCTGGTAGAGCGGAATCAGGGCAATGTTGTCGCGTGCCGAAAGATTGGCGCGCAGCGGCAGGTCGGGTGAGACGCGCGCCACGGTGTCATCCTGCAGTGCGGCAATCGCAATGCGCAGGGCATCACGATCGGCAAAGACGTTCAGATGTATTTGATCGCTAATGACACCACCTCGATAAAGACAATGGCGAAGAATACCCGCATCATACCGCGCAGCACCGAGACCGGGACCATGAAGAGCTTCTTCGGCGTTTCCAGCCCGGCCGTCACCGGTATCAGGGTAACAGCGAGACCGAACAGCATGCACTTGAGCGTCAGCCCGGCCACGATCCTGAAATCGAAAATCTTTGCCATCGTATTGGTGAAGGGTTCCATGCCTGCCGTCTGTGCTCCGTAGATCGAGGCATAGGCCAGCAGCAACGCCAGCAGGCCGGCAAGCAGGGTCAGGCTGATGACGGAAATCACGCCGCCGATGAGCCGCGGCATGAATTCGAACTGCATGGGCGGAACCTGGCAGTGGGCGAGCGCATCCAGTTCGTTGTTGACCTGCATCAGCGCGACTTCGGTATTGATGGCGCTGCCCGAACGCAGGGCGATGAACAGCGCGGTGAGAAACGGCAGCAGTTCGAGTACCAGTACGCGTATGGTCATCTCGGTGGCAAACTCGGTAAGCCCGAAATCGCGTGCGGTACTGAGGATGATGCTGATCATCAGCCAGGAGATCACCAGGGTATAGCCCAGGAATACATACAGAATTTGCACCGCGGTGAAATAAATCTGTTTCACCACGACATCGAATGTAGCCCGGTTCCAGGTGGTCGGGTGTGCCACCAGCACCATGGCTTGAACGAGAAAGGCAAACATGCCGTAGCCGACAGTAAACCAGCCGGCAACCTTGGCACCGATTGATTCCAGGAAACTGAGCAGACGGTTCATCGATCCAATGTTAATCTGAAAAAACGCGCTTGCGCCATTCGGTATCAGGCAATACAGTTTGGCGATTGAAACCCATGCATCGGTGGTCTCCTTGCGTCGCCCAAATATGGCTGACTATCCGATAGACACGACGCATTTTCAGGAACAGGAGTCTTGCATGAAACCAACTATGGCATTTTGGACAATCCTCGCGGCATCTGTCCTGTCTTCTGCCGCACACGCCGCACCGGGCACGCTGTTAAGGGATGAAAGCCTCTACACTCAGCCTTCTGCCACCTCGGCGGTTGCCGCCAAGGCGAGCAAGGGTGCGGCAGTGGAGATTGTGGGACGACAGGGCGGCTGGCTGCGAATTAAGAGCGGCAAGTCGGAAGGTTGGGTAAGGCTGCTATCGGTGCGGGCAGGGAGTGGCGGGGCAGGTGGGGCGGGACTGGGGGATGTGGTCGGAGCCGCCACGACCAAATCCGATCCCAGCCGCGTCGTTGCCGTTGCGGGGGTGCGCGGTCTGAATGAAGAGGACTTGAAACAGGCCAAATACAATGCGGATGAACTGGCCCGGCTGGATGCCATGGGAGTGACCCCGGCCCAGGCCAAATCCTATGCCGACAAATCAGGGCTTGTCACCGTCAATGTCCCCTCGCTGCCGAAACCCAAATCCAAATCCGAACCATCCAACGCTCCCTGGGAGGAACATTGACATGAAGCTGAAGCTGTTTATTGCGGCCATCTCCCTGCTGACTTTCAGCGGCATGGCCACAGGATTTGATCTGGGCAAGGCCCTGCAGGAGCAACTCAAGAAGAGTCAAGCCAAGCCTGCACCTGCGCCAGCCCAGCCCGCTCCGGCAACGCAACCCGGCGCCCCAGCCGCTCCTGCGCCGCAGGCCAGCCAGGGCGTGGATACTCAGGCGCTGGCTTTCGGACTTTTTGGCAAATATTCGACCGAAGACGAAATGCGCATTGGCAAGCAGATTGCGGGCAATCTGTTGGGTGCGGTTCCTCTGGTCAAGGATGAGACGCTGCAGCGTTATGTGAACATGGTGGGGAGCTGGGTCGCCTTACAAAGCGGGCGCAATGATATCCCCTGGCGATTTGGCGTGCTGGATACTGAAGACATCAATGCCTTTGCCGCGCCCGGTGGCTATGTGTTCATCACCAAAGGCCTGTACCGGCAACTGAATAATGAAGCGGAACTGGCTGGCGTGCTGGGGCATGAAATTGCCCATATCACCAAGAAGCATCATTTGAAAGTCCTGAAGCAATCCAGCCTCATCAGTGCGCTCGGACAGGTCGCCAGCCAGCAGGCCAAGGGCAGCGACCAACTGGTGCAGAACCTGATCGGAAATGGCGCCGAGATCATGGCGCGCGGGCTCGACAAGGATGCCGAATTCGAGGCCGACCGGGTCGGCGCGGTATTTGCCGCACGGGCGGGCTATGACCCCTGGGGCTTGCCCGCCGTGTTGCAGGACCTCGGGGCGCTGCCGGCCAAGGACAGTCGCACCAGCCTGCTGTTCAAGACCCATCCGCTCCCGGCGGACCGCCTGGCGGCCCTGGGCGATGCGATAGGCGACCGTTTTGACAAGCTTCCTGCAGGCAAGGAATTTTCCGACCGGTTTTACCGGATACGCTAACGGACATGGCGGTCGCGCCGCCCCGCCCCGAATCATGAATGTCACGACCGCCGTGTCCGTTCCCTCACCCCGCCCTCTACCCCTGCGGGGCACCGAGGTCCCGGGGGAGAGGGGGACGAAGTGTCGCTGACGCGACGTTCACGCTAATCAGGAACCGGATGAAAAGTCCGCAACGCTCAACCTTGATTCAGGCCGCCTTGTCGGCAGTCTTTGTCATGTTGATCGCACTGCATACCGCGGGCACGCTCCGTATCACCGCGCTGGACCGTGTCGAATCCTGGGTCTATGACGCATGGCTCAAACAGACCGCCCAGCGGGGGGTCGACGATCGCATCACCATTCTCGATATCGACGAGAAAAGCCTCCAGGAAATCGGCCGCTGGCCGTGGGGCCGGGACAAGATGGTATTGCTGCTTGACCGCCTGTTCGATCAATACCAGGTGGCGGCGGTCGGGTTCGACGTGGTGTTTGCCGAACCCGATACCAGCTCCGGCCTCGATTCGCTGACCCGCCTGGCGCAGCATGAGCTTGCGGGCAACCGCGACTTCGTTTCGGCCGTGGCGCGGCTGAAGCCGCAGCTGGATTATGACGGGCGGTTTGCCAAAGCGCTGGCCGAGCGCCCGGTGACGCTGGGTTACTACTTCATACCCGCAGGCATGGGGGCGATCCGCACGGGTGCCTTGCCCCAACCCGAACTTCCCGAACAGGCTTTCGGCAGGTACAGGCTGGATGCGCTCGATCCCACCGGTTTCGGCGCAAACCTTCCCCAGTTTCAGCAGGCCGCCCAGGCTGCCGGATTTTTCAACATGACGGCCGATGACGACGGCACCGCGCGCCGCATGAGCATGGTGACGCATTTCGAAAACGGCTATCACCTCTCGCTGTCGGCCTCGACCTTGCGGCTGGCTTTTGGCGGCGATGCGCCTCGCGCAGGGGTAAACGCCATGCATTTTGCCGGGCGTGACTACGCCCAGCCCTGGGTCGAACTCGGGGGGCTGAAAGTGCCGCTTGATCGGGATGGCACCGTGCATGTCCCGTATCGTGCCGGCGCACCGTTCCCCTATGTGTCCGCCGCCGAGGTGTTGAGCGGCCGGGCCCAGACCGGCAAGCTGGAAAACCGCATCATTCTGGTCGGCTCCACCGCGCCGGGACTGGCCGACTTGCGGGTGACGCCTTTCTCCAGCACCTTCCCGGGGGTCGAGATTCACGCCCACCTGATCGCCGGGATGCTCGATGGCAACACCCGCTTCACCCCCGCCTGGGCTGACGATGCGCGTGTGCTGGCCGTGCTGTTGCTGGGGGGCCTGGTCGCCTGGATCGTGATCCGCTTTGGCCCCACGCTCGGACTGCTTGCCAGCCTGGCTGCACTGGCCGGGCTGATCGGTGCTTATGCGGCGGCATGGAAGCAGCTTTGGGTCATCCCCATGGCCGCGCCGCTGGTCACCGTGCTGGGACTGTATCTGCTCAATGCCGCTTATGGATTTTTCACCGTGTCCGCCGCCCGCCATCAGATCACCAAGCTCTTCGGCCAGTATGTTCCGCCCGAACTGGCCGAGGAGATGAGCGCCGATCCCGCGCACTACACCATGGCAGGCCAGTCACGCGAGATGACCGTGCTGTTCAGCGACATTCGCGGCTTTACCGATTTTTCCGAAAAGCTGTCTCCAACCGAACTGGCCGATGTGCTCAACGCCTACCTCACCACCATGACCCGCATCGTGCAGCGGCATCGCGGCACCATCGACAAATACATCGGCGACGCCATCATGGCTTTCTGGAACGCCCCGGTGGATCTGGGCGACCATGCCGTGCGCGCAGTGCAGACGGCGCTCGATATGCAGGCCGCGCTGCCGCAGCTCAATCAGGAGTTCACCGCGCGCGGCTGGCCCCATGTCAAGATCGGCGTGGGCGTGAACACCGGCCGCATGAGTGTCGGCAATATGGGCTCGGAATTTCGCATGTCCTACACGGTCATGGGCGATGCGGTGAATCTGGGTTCGCGGCTGGAGGGCATCACCAAGCAATACGGCGTGGGGATTCTGGCAACCGAACCCACGGTGCGGGCGGATTCACACCATGCCTTCATGAAAGTGGATGTGGTGAGAGTCAAGGGCAAGGAGCAACCCGTCGCCATTTACGAGCCGCTGGGCTTAAATGAGCAGCTTGGTCCCGCGCAACTCGAGCAGGCGCATCACTTTGAAGAAGCATTTGCGGCTTATCAGCATCAGCAATGGGATCATGCCGAGTCGCTGCTCAAGGCTTTGAATGCAGAAACGCCCCGGGCGCTGTACGATATCTATCTGCAACGCATCGCACATTTTCGGGAAGCGCCGCCCTCCGCAGACTGGGATGGCGTGTTCGTCTACACCACAAAGTAACTATGAAGCTGACTGTATTGGGTTGCTCCGGCGGCATTGGCAGTGGCCGGAACACCACCTGTTTTCTGCTGGACGATGACATCCTGATCGATGCCGGGTCCGGCATTACACGGCTTTCGTTCGAGCAGTTGACTGCGATCGATCACATATTCCTGACCCACAGCCACCTCGATCATGTGCTGGGGCTGCCCTTGCTGCTGGATACGGTGGGCGACCGGCGCGGCGCGCCCGTTACCGTGCATGCCCTGCCGGAGACCCTGGATATCCTGTCCGAGCCACCTGTTCAACTGGAAGCTGTGGCCGGATTTTCGCGAGATTCCCGATGTCTCCCATCCCTGGCTGCAATTCAAATCCCTGCCGCTCGGTTCATCCGTCACCCTGGGCGCACGCACCCTGAGCACATTGCCTGCGCACCATGCCGTACCGGCCTGCGGTTATCGCATGACCGGGGAAACCGGCAGCATCGTGTTCACCGGCGACACCACCCACAGCGAAGCGCTGCTGCGCGCCCTCAACGCCCTCCCCGATCTGCGCCACCTCATCATCGAAACCTCATTCGAGAACGCCCTCAAGCACATTGCCATCGCTTCCAAACATCATTGGCCCGATTCGCTGGCAGAGGAACTGAGTCATCTCAGGGTGCGGCCGCAGGTGTGGATTACCCACCTCAAGCCCGGCAATGAGGACGCCATCATGGCTGAGCTGAAACAGGCCGCTCCGGACTGGAATCTCAAAGCGCTGGCAGCCGGGCAAGTGCTGGAAATCTGAATAGGGCTGCCGGAAGAAACCGGC
>CAVSCL010000023.1:0-33896 GCA_963726485.1 uncultured beta proteobacterium
CTTGTAGCCGTTCCAGCTCACTTTGTAGCCCTGGGCATTGCACTTCGTGCCCCGGTCACAGCACGGGGCAGATTGTCCAGCATCTGGGCCAGGGTTTGCTTGCGTTGCCGCTCGATGCGGGTGAGCTTCGGCTCGCGCGTCTCGCCACGCCGGGGGCGGCCGCGTTTCTTCGGCGGTGCGGCTATGGGCGCGAAGGGATGAGGCGTAGTGTCCGGCAATGCCGCCTGGGTCGTCGCTGCCGGCGTCGTCTCGACAGGAGCCGGAGCCAGGACTGGCTTGGCGGGGCGCTCGCGCGCTGCGATGGCGGTGCCATCGCGGCTGATGTGGCCGATCAGTTCCGGCCCGAGGTGAGCCTTGATCAGGGCTTCATGCACCCGCTCGGCCAGGCGGCTGCTCGCAAACTCGGCAAAGGCACGGGAGAAGGTGGCCTCATCCGGCAGCCTCTTCCAGCGCGAGTACCCACGAGATGCGCCGCAAGGCTCGATCTACCGCCAGGCGTTCAATCAGCGCCACGGTGGTCGGCAGCCCGAGCACGGCCTTGGCCACAAATCCGTTGGCCAGCGCACTGCGATCCTTCGGCGGACGCCCAATCCCATGCCACGCCGCCACGAATTCTTCGATGCGCGCCCATTCCAGGGTGTGGATCAACTTCTCCAGCCTCGGCGTAAGTCCTTCAATTTCCTTACCCAGTCCCGGGATCAGTTCTTCCTGTACCACAGACCACCGTTGCAGCAGTCCAGCGCGTTGTGTAGCATCCATCTTGGGCGTCCGATACGTGTCTTGAGAATCGCATCTTGCCAGCAATGGCGGCGCCCAAACCCGATTTTCTCGAGCAAAATAATCAGCCCGCATGGCGGGTTTTGCAATTACCCCTCATGACAGCATCTCCGGAACGGGGAACTGTCATCGGTATAATTCAATAATGCGGCATAACTTATGGCGGCATGTTTAGTAATCTATTTGGTTAAGTGCGCGTTTCGCGCCGAAGTGACCGGTATATCTATCCAAGAATCACAGAACAGGGGTCACGTAACAGAGCGCCCAAAAAAGGCAAATTTCCACACAGTCAAGAGCCCGCCCTTTCTGGTAGCATGCTTGTTTTTTTGGCTCATCAGGAAGTCGTGTGGGTACAAATGTCATAAATCAGAGGGTCGGCAGCATGCAAGTGAGGATTTTCAATCGCAGGTATTCCTCGTCGCGCAGTCCGTATGCACGACGTTGGATGACGCGGATTTTATTGTTGAATCCCTCGACGAATCCGAGCGAGACCTTGTTCTCGGCCTTGCAGTAGGCGGCGATTCCATCCCAATGACGATCGATCATCTCGGCGAACTTCTCGTAGGGCTTCAGGCGCTGCCATTTCAGGCTCGCCCGCCAGTTCTCGAAGAAGCGCCGCGCCCAGCCCTCCCGCTCGTAGCTCCAGAGCTGGCCGAAGGACTCCTTCAGCAGGTAGGCAGTATTGAGCCGCTTGTTGGCCGCCAGCAGCTGTTTGAGAGCGCGCCGACCGTCCAGGGAGAGATTCTCCCGGTTGGACAGCAGCGCGTATTTTTGTCCCTTGATGTAGCGACGGTCGGCGCCGGTGAGCCGTGCATATTCGCTCTTCCTGACCTGATCGAGTGCTTCACCCAGATGACGCATGATATGGAACTTGTCGAACAGGATCGCCGCTTGCGGGGCGTGCGCGTTGGTCGCGTTGCGAAACGGCTTCCACATGTCCATCACTGCCAGGCGGATGCCGCGGCGCTTCTTCTCGCCCAGCCAGGCATAGAACTCGCTCATGCTGGCTTCCGAGCGATCCTGGCCGCCGAACCAGATTGCCCGGCCACGGATGAGGTCGCTGACCACAATGCGGTAGGTGTGGCCCTTGCGGATCGATATCTCGTCGATGCCGATGACCTTCGGTCCAGGACAGCCCGCCCTGGCGAGTTGGGCGCGCATGTACTGCATGTCCAACGCCTTGACGCTGTCCCAGTCAAGATGCAGTTCCTTGGCGACATCCTTGACGGTCTCCTTCGCGCAACGCCGGCCCACGTAGTAGGCGAAGCGCTTGGTGTAGAACGGGCTGTCGGCAAGAAAGTCCAGCCGTTCGCTCTTCACCGCATGGCAGTTCCGGCAATACACCCGCCGCTGCTCGAATTCGAGAAAGACGCGGTAGTTGCCGCAGGCCAAGTCGCGCACCCGCCGCATCCTGCGGTCGTACCAACCCGCGTGCGCTCGACCGCATTCCTTGCAGACCGTTTTTTTGAGCGACGCACGAGCCGAACGACCCGCGCGAGCGGATCGCCGAACACGCCGCATACCGTTTCCACCGGACGGAAACCGGCAAACCGGTACGCGTCCAGAAGACGCTTTCGCTTCGTCGAAGTAGCCATCGGAAAATCATGCCAGATTCGGAGACTCCGCAAAATGACCGAAACACAATACCAACGCGGCTTCAAGGCCGATCAGCCCCCCGCTTTTACCCACACGACTTCCTGAAGACCCGTTTTTTTACATCCTCCAGGCTGGCGAATATTGACTGTCCCTCGCTTTGCCCGATTCGAAACGCTGTCAGGAAGCCGTAGCGTTTATTGGCTCGCCTTCTCAGCCATCGTTACCATTGGGATCTATCTCCGCTTCCAGCAAATAACCATCCAGTGGCTAATGGATGACGAGTGGCACGCCGTTCACAAACTGATCGCGAGCGATCGTTTCTCGTCCATCCTTCTGAGCTTCGGTCAGGCCGACTACAGTATTCCCCTGACGCTCCTTTACAAACTCCTTGCTCAAACCATCGGACTGAGTGAGTTGCGTATGCGGCTTCCCATGTTGCTGGGAGGAACCGCGCTCGTCGTTCTTGCCATATTGTGGACACGCGCACGCATGGGCGAAGCAACCTCGCTCGTCTTCGGTGCTTTGCTCGCGATCTCGCCCTTGCTCGTGAATTACAGCCGGAATGCCAGACCTTACATGCTCACCTTGTTGCTCGCAGGTCTTGCATTATGGGCACTGGCCCGCTGGGAGCGCAGCGGCTGGTACCGCCATGCAGCGATGTACCTGTTCTGTGCATGTCTGGCGAGCTGGCTGCATCCCTTGATGGCGCCTTTTTCCCTGGCGCTGCTGCTGCCGCTGTACGTCGACAGGCTACGCCAAAAGACAAGCGACCTCCGCGGGCTGGGCGGGGATCATCCTTATCACCGGGCTCGCCATCGCAGGCATTGCCGCATTGATCGTTCCGCCCTTACTCGGCGACCCGGGAGCACTGGCGCAAAAAACCGGCAGTGACCTGCCGAGTCTTGACACCCTCATCGGCGTCTGGCACATCTGGCTGGGGACGGGATCATCCGTCGTCGTGGCGATCGGCCTCGCACTCGCGGCCACTCGGGTTCAAGCCGGTGCGGGGCGTCATTCCCTCGCGAACTGACCATGTGGTCAAGTGGTCTTTTCGCCCTCCTACTCTCCATTCTCGTGCTACAGCCGGCCTGGGTGCACAACCCGCTGACTTTTGGCCGCTATCTTCTGCCCGCGCTGCCACTGCTGCTACTGATGATATCTGCAGGGATCGTAACGCTCAGCCGCAAATTTTCTTCTGCCCTAGTCCGCTCACTCGTCGCAACCGGGCTGTCGCAGTCTTTTCCTGATCGGTACTCCCAACGCCGATCTGCTGCGACGGCCCAACAATTTCACCCTGCACTCGTACTATCAATTCGATTACCGCAAAAACCACAATCCTGTTAGACAAAGTTTCACGCCTTACGCCACTGCGTCGCCCTTCTGGCACAAACTCGCATCCCTGCCACCAGAGTCACTGACGATCGCCATTGCCGGCTCGCCCAGCTTCGAATCCTATTTCTTGCTGGATCCTCTGTATCAGCCCTTGCACCGTCAACTTCTGGTCAAGCTACAGACGGGTGGAGCCTGTGGGCCGGCACAGCCTGGCGAAGCCTTTCCTTGGCAAGGGGTGTTTCTGCGCAATGCCGTCAGCCTGGCTAGCGCCAGAGGACATCGTTCGACGCGGGATCGACCTGATCGTGCTCGAATACTGGCACACTGATTATCAAAAGCCAGAGCCTGCCCCCGGAATACGTGGCGATGCTTGACCAGTGTAAAACCTTGCTGAATGCCCGCTATGGCTCCCCCATCTACGAGGACGCCAATTTGGTCGCCTTTCGCGCGCAGGAGAGTTCCCTGCTGCGATAATTATCAAATCATCGCATTCGCATTTCGAAATACTCCATGCTCAACAACCAGTCCATCACCGTCGTCATGCCGGCCTACCGTGCGGCTAAAACGCTCGAATCCACCTGGCTCGCCACCCCTCATGATGTGGTCGATGAGGTCCTCCTGGTCGACGACGCCAGCGATGATGAAACCGTTGCCATTGCGGAGCGGCTGGGCATCAAGGTCAGACGACATCCATTCAACCTGGGCTATGGCGCAAACCAGAAAACCTGTTATTCGGATGCCCTGGAACAAGGTGCCGATATCATCATCATGCTGCACCCGGATTATCAATATGAACCGCGGCTGGCTACCGCGATGGCGGCCATGATCAGTTCCGGCGTGTATGACATGGTGATCGGCTCGCGCATCCTCGGCGGCGGCGCCCTGAAGGGGGGGATGCCGCTCTGGAAATACGTCGCCAACCGGGTGCTGACCGCCTTCGAGAACCTCATGCTGGGCGCCAAGCTGTCCGAGTACCATACCGGCTACCGGGCCTATTCTCGCCAGCTACTCCTAAGCATTCCCTGGCAGCAGAACTCCGATGACTTCATTTTCGACAATGAATTCCTCGCCCAGGCCATCATCGGCGGACATCGCATTGGCGAGATATCGGTACCGACAAAATATTTCCCCGAAGCGAGCTCCATCAACTTCTCACGTTCAGTACGCTACGGGCTGGGGGTCCTTTGGATCTCGTTATTGGGTTTTGTGACAAGAACGGGCATTTACCACCATCCACGATTCCGTCTCAGTGAAAAGTGACCCCATTCCGACGCGCCCTCAAATACATCCCACGAGCCGCCATTACCCATCCTTCGGTACAGAGCTGGTTCATTGGTTTTTCATTGCACGTGGTAACGGGTCTATTGGCAGTGTTGGCCCATTATTCGATCATGTGGGTATTGACCCAGATCGGTATGGCTGCGGTTCCTGCAAGCACGGCTGGCTTCGCAGGAGGCGCCACCGCACGTTACCTGCTCTCTTATCACAAAGTGTTTTCGCCAACCGGAAGTGTTCCCGCCACCTTGTTCCGCTTCCTGGTCGCGCTCGCTGCACAGATGGCGGCAAACACGTTCATGTTGGCTTTTTTTCTGCATAACGGATTATCTGTTTGGGGTGCGCAAATCACCACGACCGTCATCCTGACATTCGTCAATTATTTGGTCTATCGGCTATGGGTCTTCAATTGAGGTGCGCCTCAAGAGGAACGTCCGACTCGACGCGACGGATCAGAAAAACCCTGGCGGGCGTCCTCGACAGCCAGGCATCAACCGGAAAGGACTTCACGACCCGATATCCGGCCCTGCCGGAAAGCGCCATTTGGTAGCGATCGTCCTCTACCCACCAGGGGCTCTTGCCCCGCCGGGAGCCGGACAGACGCATTCGCTCAAAATTGAAGAACCCATTGTATTCAAAGCCTCCATCCAGCATCCGGGAATTCGCGCCCAATTGCCGGGTGGCGAACGCGATGGCCTCCCAGCGGGCTCGATTCCAAGCGAAATAGTCATGCGTCGCCACGGCGCTCATCACCCCGTAACAACTAACCAGGACGACCGTGACAGACCGGGCCAGGCGACCGGCCGGCACGGCATCGGCGAAGAAGACCGAATGCATCCAGACCAAAACGAACGGCAGGACGAACAGCACGTAACGATCGATGTAATCGGTCACCGCGAAAGGCACCAGGTACGCCAGAACGACGCATACGTGAAACAAGGAACAGCCCGCACGCTCCCTGAACTCCCGAACCAGTACGCTGGGCGTGCGCAACGCCGCCGCCAGCATCGCTGTGGTTCCCACCGCCGCCAGGAAGGCCATCGACAACCAGAATATCCCGGTGCTCCGATCCAGCCCGGCCGCATCCCGGTTAAATCCGTCATGTATGGTGAATGGGCCGATACCGGCCAGGTCGATGACGTTATTTTCGCGATACGGCGGCATCCAATCCCAAGCCACGCTGATTCCGAACAGGCAGAGCACGCCAAGGACCAACCAGCGAAGCAACCCCGCCGCCCTGATCGCCCCGCCCAGCCACGAAACCCATGGGGTCACCACCAATCCGAGGTATCCTACCAACCCGGCCAGATTCAGAAAGAACCACAGCACTGATTCGGTCTTGAGGGTAAGAACGCCAATGAGCATGGGAAACAGGCGGCCGTGGATGACCTGCTGGGCGGCGGGGATACCCGGCCCCCCTTCGAGATAGGCCTGATAAGCCACTTCTGCCGCAAAGGCGATGGCCAAGGGCAGTACGCCCTGGATTACCGCCCATCTGCGCCAGATTGTCAGACGGGCATACCATGCGCACATGAACGCCAGCGGGATAACCAACACCACTTGGCGTTGCAGCACCCCCACGACTGTGAAGAGCACCGCGAGAAGCAGAAACATGGGTCTGGGCTCGGCCAAATGCCGCAGGAAATACGTCGCGGCCAACAGACCGAACAGCAATCCGTAGAGATCGGTCATGTAAGTATTCGCCAGTACTTGCCACCAGGGCGTGGCCACCAGGATGATCGTGGCCACCAGCGAGGCCGACCGGCTCAGCCCGCCGGTTCGATAGAAGGAAAACGCGACCAGGCTCGTCAGCATGGCGAGTAATTGCGTCACGGCTCGCAGCCCGGTAAAGCTGAATCCGAAGAGTTTGGCGGCCGCGGCGCCCAGCAGCGTCTGCGGCAAGAGATTCATCGCGATCCAGTTGCTCAAGCGCAGGCGGTGCTCATCAAGCAGCCATAAGACGCTGTGGGCGTAGGCCCAATCATCGTTGAGGGGGAAATTGCCGACAGGGAAGACGATGCCCAGCAACACAAGCTGTACCAGCAGAAGTATTGCGATATACATTGACGGGGGACGGAGCGACAGTTGTCTCAATCCGCGTGTCCCGGACGGTCTCTACAGCAATGCTTTAGGTCCGGCATGGCTCGCCGACTTGGGTTTGCAAAGGGGGCCATGGAGAGGCGCCTACAGCGGATCGATCCACGCGACCCCAGGACCAGACTGAAGGCCGGACTGGACCGTGGTGACCCCGAGTGACAATTCGCAACCTCAAGTACGTACAAACCGATAGGGGATGACGTCGGTGTCTGCCGGCAGGCGCCATTCATCGGGATTCTCGTAACAGTAGGCATGGTCGAAGAAGTTGATGAAGCCACTGGTCTTATGTTCGAGGTTCTGGATACCATGCCAAACGAAGGGCGGAATGAGGAGTGTCGCCGGGCGCACGCGACCGAGATGGACCACGTTGATCTTGCCCTTCGTCGGTGACCCTTCGCGATCATCGAACAGCACGACTCTCAGTGTCCCCTCGGTGACGAAAATCCGGTCGGTCTGCAGATGATGGCAATGCCATGCGCTAATAGCGTGAGCGCGAAGCGTGGCATGAATCATGTGCTTGATCGCTACGCGTCCGATTTCCCACTCGGGCCGCACCACCTCGGTGGTCACGCCATTGCGGGTGATGATATTGGTCATCTCGTGAATCTGGACGCCGTCGATCAGGTCATGCAGAATACGGCCACCTGAAGCCACCGTCGGCGTGTCTTTGATGCCATCATTTGTCATGCGTTCTCCTGGTTTCACCATTAGGGGTGCGGACAATCACGCCCCCCTGCGTAATGGTCGTCGATCAATTCAGCACACATGGGAGTAGTCCCGTGCACCAGCGTTGCCACATCTGGCGCAGACGCAACTCCAGCGCCCTCGCCACCTGGGCGGGAACCCGCTGCTGGTCCTCTTCCAAACAGCTTCGCAATGACTGTCGAATGTACTGAAGTTCCACGGAGCGTGTGGCGATTTGCGTGGCTATTTCAACATATTCCGCAGTTGATTCGGCAACGAACGCATGCAACCCGGTTGCCGCCATGGTGGCAGCCCCCAGTCGTGCGAGTAGCGACTGACCCGCCACGGTCAGTGTCGGCACCCCCATCCAGAGTCCGAAATGGGCCGTCGTCGCGCTGGTCCAGGGGAAGGCATCCAGCAACAGGTCGATCTGCCCATGCGCATCGAGGTAACCCGCCATGTCCATGCGTGGCAGGAATGTGACGCGGTCGGCGGCGATGCCGGCGGCCACGAAGCGCGCTTGCAACGCGGCGGCCACGGCGTCATCGGTCACCGCTCCGATGACCAGTCGCGACGTGGGAACCCGCCGCAGGATTTGCACCCACAGCGCGATGACATGGTCGCCAAGTTTGTTCATGCGGTTGAAGCTGCCGTAAGTGATGTAGCCGTTTTGCAGGAGCGGGGAAGGGGTCACCTCGGGCAACTGCTCGGGTTTGCCGAACACCAGCATTGATGGCAGATACGCCAAATGCTCGGTGAACAGGCGGTCGAGCCGACCTGGCGGCGCCAGTACCGGATCCACCAGCCGGTAGTCCATCGCACGCAAGCCGCTGGTCCCCGGATAACCCACCCACATGACCTGCACCGGGGCAGGTTTACGGGCGAAGACGCCGAGCCGGTTTCTGGCCGTGTGTCCCGAATGGTCGATGAGGATATCAATACCATCCGAGCGGATGCGTGCCGCGAGCTTTTCGTCGGAAAGCATCGAAACATCCACCCACGTTTGGGCCAGCGAGCGCAGCCGCTGTGCCATGGAATCCGCAGTTGGGTTGGAGTCGTAGGCGATCAACTGAATTTTGGATGGATCCAGTTCGCGCCACACCGGCTCGAGAAATCGCGCCACAGGATGATCACGAAAGTCGCCCGACAAGACACCCACACGCAAACGACGTTCTGGATCGCGGTCGTTCGCATGAGGCGCCACCTGCCCACGGAAGCGTGCCTCGGCATGTTCTCCAAAGTCCTTGTGCGCGAGAAAGACGGCTTCCGGTTCCATTCCCGCGTCATGCGACAGGCAATACAACTCGCTACTCCAACTTTCGAGATACGCAGGATCCAGCTCACGCGCCCGCCGATAGTGAATGACTGCGTTAGTCAGGTCGCCAAGGCGGTCGTGAATACTTCCCAGGTTGACGTGGGCACGGGCACACCTCGGATCGATCCGCAACACGGTGGAGGCCGCCTCCCGGGCTTCGCTCAATTGGTTCTGTTCCACCAATTCGGTACTCAGGCTGAGCAGTGCCTCGCCATAACGTGGCTGGATGCGAAGTGCATGGCGGAGCGCATGCTCGGCTTCCCTTGAACGCCTCAGCTTGAGCAATGCGTTGCCAAGCTGAAGCCAAGCGGGGGCAAGCCCCGGCGCCAAGGCAACCGCCTTTTCCGCCAGCCGCAATGATTCCGCAAAATTACCGGCGTCCAGTTCGTTGCCGGCAGCGTTTGACCAAACGCCGGCCGCCCCGGGCGCGAGTGCAATGGCAGAGCTGAACACCTCGCGTGCGGCGTCGTGATCGCCCGTTTTCTGCAGCATAATGCCTAGGTTGTCCCAGATCGAATGATCGCCCCGGTCGAGAGAAGCCGCGTGGCGCAAATGCACCAATGCCCCGGCCAGGTCGCCGTGCGCGAAACACGACATGCCGAGCAACTGCCACGCTTTTCCAGCGTCCGGCAGATCCTTGACCAGTTGCCGGGCCAGGACTTTGCATTCATCGATGCGGCCCGCACGGAAACCGGCGCTCCAGCGTGATACGGTCTCTTCGATGCACTGTTTCATTGGACAACGGGAAGCACGCTTGGGCAGATCGGCACGCGCGCCTGGAGTTCCTCCCTGGCCGAGCGTAGACGGCTGGCAGGTTGTCGCGACCAGTAATTCAGGCGTTCGCGGGCCTTACTGATTTCCTGCGCCAACTGCGCCTTATGCAGACCATTGAAGAAAACGCGCGACAGCAACGCGCCGGTCGCACCCAGGCGGGGATACTGCGCATACACGAGTTCGGAAGGGACCGGAAGCGTCACATCGAGCGCTCGGCCAATGCCCCCGACTGCGAATGGGAAACCAAAGGCCGCCAGCGCCGCGCAGGCGTCTTCCAGAAACGTGCTGCACAGGACCGCAAATTGATTGTTCACACCGAGGTCAAGACTCAGGTCATTCAGGCCGAAGTGGATTTCGTCCACGCCCTCGATTCGGCATAGTTGCGCCACCTTGGCGGCAGAGCTTACGGTCTCCACGAGCAGCACAGTCCTTGCCCGACCGTTAACTGCGCGGACAAAATCCCTCGCTTCGTCGAGCGTATGGAAGTGCGGCAGCATGATAGTCTGGGACCCAAGCACAATCAGCCGATTTATCTCGTCTGCAAGGCCGCTGTGAGGGGGGTTGCAGCGCACGAAATGCGAGGCGCGGCGGAGCACCGCAAAAATCGCCGGCAATTCTTCCTCTGCATGATCAGAAATCCACCGCCCCATCCCGCCCTGGCGCTCGATTTTTCCCAGCCGCTCCAAGTCCGGGCCGACACGGTCGATGCCGGCGCCATCCGCTTCTGCCGCCAATGCGGGGTCGTTGGTGAACAATGTGAAGCGAAATCTGTCGCCAAGGTTCATTGGGGCAGCCATCAGAGTCAAGGAGAAGTATTTTCCAATCCGGACATGAGCCTGGCTCTGGGATATCACTGCCAGCCCAAAACATGCCTCGGCTTGATCGGGTTGATTCGTTAGCACTCTCCGCAAGAAAAATTGGCTGCGTCACCAGCGACACCTTTATTGAACGCCACACGGACCCTGCCGATCGACGCATCCGCTTGCATGGGATCCTGTTCTATGACCCGCGCAAAGATTGAATCGGCATCATCCAAAAGATTCTCGTGCAGCCACTGCTGTGCGCGCTCCAGCATCACTTGCAACCTTGCATTTATTGTATCTCCTGCCATATGCCGTTTCCCTCCGCTCTATTTCAGGAATTGCATTTTTTCGTTGATCCCGGGGTGCTTACGGCATCACTCCAGATTTTTCGATAGACAGCCTCGATGGCACGGGCAAATTCTTTTCCGTTCGTCAGGGGTGAGCCCTCCATGCGTGTCCGCAATTCACCCCTCAATTTTTGCAGTGACGCAATGTCGGACGCCCTTCGCACAGCCAGATCGACGTACTGGGCAGCCGCATTCGCCACCCAGTCCTCCAGGCCCAGAGCCTGAAGAATGCTGGCGCCGCTGCGCGAAAAGGGCTTGTTGCCCGGCAGCGTAATCACGGGAACCCCCATCCAGAGGCTGTGACAGGAAGTCGTTCCACCCGTATACGGGAATGTATCGAGTGTTATGTCGACTTCGGAATGCAGGCGCAGATATTCCGCCAAGGACATCCTGCGCAGTAGTTCTACCCGCTCCGGGGCGATGCCGTTGCGGGCAAATTGGCCGCGAAAGTAATCATGCACGCTGCCATCCCCCTTGGTCACCATGATGATCCTTGCGCTTGGAAGTGCGCGTAATATCCTCCCCCAAGCATCCACGACTTCGGGGGTCACCTTGGCGGAATTGTTGAAGGACCCGAAGGTGACGTACCCACGCTGTATCGCCGGCATGCTCGCAGTCTCCGGCGCCTGTTCTGGCGGTGAATAACACCACATGGAATGCGGCAGGCGAACCAGCCGTTCGGTATGGAAGCATTCGGTGAGTCCCACCGGATCCATGGCGGCGTCCGTGATTTTGTAGTCCATCGCGGCCATGCCCGTGGTTCCGAGATACCCCAGGTAGCTCACCTGAACCGGAGCGGGCTTGCGGGCAAAGGTCAGCAGGCGGTTACCTGAGGTATGGCCGGCAAGATCGACCAGGATGTCGATCCGGTCTTTGCGGATCAACTCTGCCACTTCCTCATCCGTTTTGCCGACGATATCCCGCCAGACGTTGCAGTGCTGCTCGAACCAGCGTGTCGTATCGTCCGCACTGGAAACATCCGAGAAACAGTAAATCTCGAATTCTTTCATATCGTGATTGGCGAAGACCGGGCGCAAAAACGTGGCCACTGGATGCTGCTTGAAATCCGGCGAGACATATCCGATCCGTAAGCGACGGGAAGGGTCTTTGTTTGGCAGCACAGGGGCGGCCGCGTGGGTGAGGTCGTTCGCATAACGTTGCGCCCACGCCAGGTGTTCCTGGAATACCTCCGCGGCCGAATAACCCGGATTATAGTTCAGGGTGAACAACAGATTGCTGTGAACGGAAGCATTGGGTGCCAAAGACAATGCCTTGCGAAAATATGACAGTGCTTCATCCAGCTTCCCCTCGAACTTGAGCGCGCTACCAAGGTTGCTCAGCGCCTCGGGAAGATTCGGGTTGAGCGCAACCGCCCTGCGCAGACAGGCAATCGCCTCCTGATAACGCTCCCTGCGCATGTATACCCGGGACAGATTGACCAGCGTATCCGCCGAATCAGGCTTGTATTCCATGGCCCGCAACAAGATCTGTTCTGCCTCCTCGGATCGATCGAGTCTATTCAGGGCCAGGGCCAGGTTGTTGTGCGCGCCCAGCGAACGCGGCTGCAAATCCAGGGCACGTACAGCGTACTGGATGGCCGCCTCCGGGTCCGGTTTGTTGAGCATGAGGTGCGAAAGATTGATCAGGGCATCGACATGCGCCGGCTTCAGTTTCAGAACCTCCCGGTATTCCTTTTCAGCCTCGACATTCTTGTCGGCAAGCTCGAGGGCCTTTGCCAGGTTGTAGCGATAGTCTGGAAAGTGGGGATTGCTTGCGATGGCCGCCGTCATCAATTGGATCGCTGCATTCAGCTCCCCCATTTGCGCCCGGTATACCCCCAGTATGTGCAGGCTATCGGCATGCCCTGGCTCGTGTCTGAGCGCATCCAAATAGCAGGCAACGGCTTTGGAAGTCAGCCCCTGGCGGTCGAAGGCCAGTCCCTTGAGAAAAATCTCGTCGGCAACGGTCTTTTTCTTGCTCGTTCTCATGTTCGAATCGTCCTGTTTCCTCAGGCATGTCCACGATGATCGAGGATCGGTAGCGCGGACAAAACATCCGGGGGCCTTCGTGAACCGCTGCGCTGTGGATCGAGGTTTGTCACAGGGATTTCCTGAAGCGCAGCGCGGCATTGTCCTGCCAGGCCCACGTCTGATTAACCTTCCACAGGTCAGCGACCCGGGCACGCATCGCATCCAGGGCTTGTCCCTGCCGCTGGTAGCCATCGGCAAGCGCGGCCAACTGTTGGCGCATCGCCGCCAATTCTGCGCGGGTGCGGCGCGATGACGACAGCGGGCCGATTCCCAGTTTCCCCAATATCCGCCACCCCCACTGTGGCTGATCATTGCGCGGGAGGTCGGACGGCAAAGGCAGAAACAAAAAAGTTTCTGTTTCGGATCCGGCGTGGGTCGGAAACGGCCCCACCTCATGCGGCTGGTCATCGTAGGATTTCCACTCACACACCAGACCGGAGGAAACCCCCAGCAATTCGATCAATTCCGGATGGTAGAAGCGGACATGCTCCGGGTCGCGCCAGAACCCCAAGAGTTGGGAGCGAATCGACTCGGGGTCAGGAAATACCAACAACAGCACGCCACCGGGATTCAGGGCACTCGCCATACGCGACACCAGTTCACGCACGGCCTCGAAAGGCAAGTGCTCGATGAAGTGCGAACAGTAGATCCCATCGAAACCACGTTGATCGGACCTCAGGAAATCCAGGGCATCCGCGGTTTCGACCGCCAGTCCCATACCGCGGGCATATTCGGCAATGACCGGACTACGCTCGACCCCCATCGCGGCATTGCCTGCATCCCCCAACATTTCAAGGAAAATCCCCGCGCCACAACCCAGATCGAGGACGCTCGCGCAACCCTGGAAATGAGGCAGATACTGCCGTTGCATTTCTACGAGCAATGGATGGTCGCGCAGGCAGAATTCATAGAGCGCGTAATCCCGCTCCAGCAGGCTCACGGAAACGGGTTTCTCTTTTATCAGCGCCGCAATCCCCTGTTCCCGGGAATCGACCTGAATGGGCACATCGCCAGCCGCCAGACCGACGTTCTGCGATGCATCCATGACCAGCACGTCCACGCCCGCCAGCACCGATGACAGAGCTTTGGCCGTGCGGTCGTCCCGTGTGGAAGGTGGCGGCAACCGCTGCGCTTCCAGGCAGACGGGCAGGCCGAGCAGCCTGGCTACCCTGGGCAGGTCGAGGGTGCATCCGAAGAGGCCGCGGATATAGACCGCATCGGGCCGTTCCCGCAAGATCATCTGGGCCAGCATCCGGTTGAGGACGTGCCGGTCGAAGCGCGCGACCAATTCCCGGGTTGCCGCGGGCACGACGATAGCCCCGTCGTCTGCGGGTTCGTCGTCGAAGCGGAAGCGCAGGCTGACATCTGCAACACCAGGTGGCAGTGAATACGCCTCTCCGATCTCCAGTATCTTCATCGGCCTCCCCTTATCTTGCGCCAAGCCCCTTCGGACATCCCCAACCATTGGGATGCCGAACCGGAGGGCGCATATACGACGACAATGGCATCCTCATACACGGGTGTGCCATAGCGCTTCTCGAGTGCGATTTGGCAGTGCGCCAAATCCCTGCCAACGATGTCCCGTATCCCCGCGATGGTTTGCTCGAACGGTTTCTGAAAAACGATCAATCCGATTCCCTTGGCGCGCAATCCCTTGGGATCGGACAGAAACACCATGTTCTTCAGGGCAATGCGTGAGCCATGGGAATATTCCCCAAGCCGGGAATCCACACAAAGACCGGATAACAGTCCCGGAACCACATGCTGGCCACTCATTCTTTCCCAGCGTGGACCCGCCCAGTGATAGCTTTCGAACTGCCAGGGCGCGACCGCGACCCTCAGTGACCCCTTCGGATTGTCCGAGAGATTTGCCCAAACGGGTGACATGGGAATGGCCTCCATCCACTGTGCAAAGAGGTTCTTTCCAGGGCGGTAATCGAATTGAAAGTATGAATGCAAGGTCTCGTTGTTTGGGTAACGCAAAGCCTGCAACAAGGGGGACTGTGCCGCCTGCGCAAGAACGGGAATGACCAACATCGCCCCGGCGAGCCCACCGGCAAACCCCGACAGACGTCGACGCATGCCGTCGACGAGCGCCACGCTACCGACAGCCACCAGAAGCAGCAGCAGGGGCAAGAACGGCAGGAGGTAGCGCGCCAGCACGATGGGCAGCTGAACCCAATCAGGCCTCGTCAGAAGGATCGCCCCCAGCGTCAAAACCAAGCCGACCACCGCCGCGCGTACGGGCTGCCCTATACACCACAGCCGTTTCCAGCCGAAGGTGGCCAGGACGAGAAAAAGCATGGCGACCGCTGGCGAAGACGCACCCGTCCATAAGTGCCACGCGCCGAGCAACGTGTCCAGCACGATACCGTGCGTGCCCATCTTCCTGGCCAGGGCGGCAGGATCGGACAGGAGCGTCGGCAAAAGCAGCGCCAGAATGCCCCCCGCGACCGGCAGGCCGAGCACCAGCAAACGCCGGATGCGCAGCCGGCGTTCAAGCGGTCCGGCGCGCAAGGCTTCGATCCCCTCGACCATGAAAGGCGCAACGAGAAAAATCAGGATGATGGGGTGCAACCACGACGCCAGCACTATGCAGCTGCCGCTGATCACCCCGTAGATCGTTGCCTTTCGGCCTGCGCAAGTACTGCATGAACGGCCCAGTAGGCGAGGTAGGACAACAGCAAGGTCATCGCATAGGGTCGTGCGGTCCGGCTGTAATTGACCAGCATGGGAGACAGCGCCAGCAGCCAGGCGAAAACAACCGCTTCGCGCCGGCCCAATACCCGCATGACATGGGCCGGAAAAAGCACCAGGGTCAACAAACCACATACCATCATCGGCCAGCGCATGCCGAGTTCGCTCAGGCCGAACCAGGACGATTCCAGCCAATAGAGCAAGGTCAACGGCACGCTGTGGTCGGCATACCCAAAGGATAGAAAAATCTCCTTCGCCCCTCCGACGGCGAGCAATTTGTGCACGGCATGCCACTCGTCATCGATCAGGAGCTGGGTGGAAAACTGATCCAGCCTCAAGGCCGCGCCGCAAACGATTGCCAGAGCGAGCAACCCCAGGGTCAGGCGGGTTCCGTGGGCGGGCATTTTCATCCCCGCCTCCGGCCGTCAGGCCCTTCGATCGCAGTGCGCTTCACCGCCATCTGCGCAGCAAGTGCTGCCACCATGTCGGCGCGTGCCCTTCACGATAGCGAATGACCCGGGCTGGATTGCCCACGGCGACGGCGAAAGGCGGAACGTCGCGCGTCACGACGCTGCCGGCCCCGACCGCTGCGCCACGGCCGATTGTCACCCCCTGGAGAACCGTGCAGCCAGCACCCAGCCATGCGCCAGACTCGACATGGACGGCAGCATGGGTGATTGGATTACGTGCGATGACCGCCTCACCGCCATGGATGGCATGACCTGCCGACAGGATTCGGACATGGGAGCCGATCAGGACGTCGTCATCGACGACCAACCCCCCCTCGCCGGAGATGTAGCCGCCCACATTGATGATCACCCGCTGGCCTAGGCGAATCCCGGTCTGGGGTGACAGCCGCAGATCGCCGATAAGCAGGCGGACGTGGTCGAACAACATCACCTCGTCGCCAAGAAGGATTCCCCTGCCCTCGGCCGCATTACCGATGCGCATCACCGTCACGCTCGGGCTGATCCGGCAGTTCAGCCCCAGACGATCGATGCCCGGATGGCCCGCTACCAACGGGGGGAAACCGATCCGGTCAGGCATGGGCTGTTGTCGATGCCTCCGCCATCCCCGCCGTTCGGAAGAAGGCCGCAACGCCGGGCCAGTGATGCCACGAAGGCGGATCCCTGCGGATCATCGTCTCGAGCCTGGCCACCAGGAGGGCGAGCAAAGCCGCTTCGTCCTCGATGCGCCCCAGGCCATCGATGTTCAGGACACGTTTCCCCGATTCGCGGTCGAGGGATACATCATAGACGACCACCGGCATTTTTTCGCTGACCGCCAGATGGATCAGGCCCCGCGGGAACACCGCCCGTCGCCCCAGAAACTCGCACTCCAGGTGCTTCTGCCCTTCCTCGGGGGGAACATCCAGCAAGGCCACCACGTTCCCCCCATTGCGGAACCGGCGCCGGATCCGCGCCAAACTCATCGCCGTCGCGTAGATGACCCCGCCGCCGCCTGCCGCAGCGGTCTCCCGGGTGCGCAAGTCTGCGTAACGGGCCAGCACGGGGTGCCCAGCGAACAGGGATGCCGGGATATCCCTGACCAGGACGGCGGCCGGCCGGCCGCTCTGTCGCATGTGCCGAAGCCCCCATAGCCCCGACCCCCAATGGAAGGTGATGGCCAGAAAGGGCCCCCCGCCCACTGGCCATGCACCGCTGCGAACCTCCACATAGCGACGCATCCACCGCTGGCCACGGAAACGCGACAGATAGAGATCGGCATGATCCACCAGACGCATGAGCCGGTATGCCCGTGCCCACTCGCGGGGCTCCCGCACGAGTCCCTGACTGGCTGCCGCCGCCACGGCGGCCTGCGTTTCCCCCCGATACAGCCAGTCATGGCCGGCCAGCCAGCGGTAGAATGCGAAGCACAGGCGCCACGGCAGGAGCAGCGCCATCCCTGGCAGCAACATCAGTTCCACCACCTCCCGCAAGGTGCGGCGGTCGACCCAGCCGGACACGCTCACGTCACGAGCTTCCCAGGCGCCCAATGATGCGCCAGCCGGCACAGCCCCAGCTCACGGGTTTGCCCCAGGACATCGAAAATGCACTCTACCGTATCGAAATGCCGCATTCCTTCCGGATCCATGGCATGTGCGCGTATGGCGTATCGGCCCGGGAGCAGATTCAGGCGCTCCAGGGTGAAGGAGAAACCGAACAGGTCCTTACCCAAGGGATTGGGACGGAAACCGGAAGTGTCGCTGGTCAATCCGAATATCGGCATCCCATCCAGGCGCAGGATACCGATCGCCACCACGGGAACGCGGCCATCGGGCGAGTGGACATGCCCCCGGGCGACGACCTCGCCACCCATTCCAACCTCGGAGAGCGGCCTTCCTGCCGCGTCTTCCAGCCAGAAATGGGTCATCTCGTACTGCCCGGCCTGTCCACGCTGCAAGCTCGATGCGGCTTTGGCCTCACGCTGTTTCTCTTCGTGGTAAACCAGATAGGCACGCGTCACATCGCCGGCATCGCCATACATGCGGTTTCTGCCCTGATGGATCCACAGCGCCTTCTGGCACAGCTTCTGGATGTGGAACATGCCATGGGAACAGAGCAGCAGCGTCCCGCCGTTCGACAAATAATCCTCCATCCAGGCGATGCAACGCTTCTGGAAAGATTCGTCGCCCACCGCGAGCACCTCGTCCGTGATCAGGATGTCGGGCTGCATTGCGGTCGCCACGGCGAAGCCGAGACGCACGACCATGCCGGAGGAATAATGCTTGATGGGTTGGTCGATGTGTTCGCCGATGTCGGCGAAGGCAATGATGGACTCGATGCGCTCGCGCACCTCCTGTCGTTCCATGCCCATCAAGGCCGCAGCCAACTGGATGTTTTGCCGTCCCGTGTATTCCGGGTGGAAGCCGGCACCGAGTTCCAGCAAGGCGCCGATGCGCCCGTTTACGCGAACGCTGCCCGTAGAGGGTTTGACCACCCCGGCAATGATCTTGAGCAAGGTCGATTTACCCGCGCCATTTTCCCCGATCAGTCCCAAAGATCCGCCACGATGGACGGTCAGATCGATCTCCTGCAACGCCCGATAGACCGGGTAGTCTTCCCGCCCCCGCAGCATGGACCATAGCGTCCGGAGCCGGCCGCCCCCCTGCCCCACTTGGGGATAGTGCTTGCCGACCCCCCTCAGGGCGATCAGCGGCTGGGGGAGCACAGGCGCTCCCGGCTGAGCATCGGGGTCTCGTTCACGGCCCGTCACAGGAAGTCCTCGATCGACGCGGACACGCGCCTGAAAAACCACCAGCCGGCCAGAAATACGCCCAAGCCCCCCAACAGAGCCAGGGCATCGTCCGGCTCGGGCCGCCACTGGCCCGTCATCAACAGGCTTCGGGCCCGCTCGACCACGTAGGTGATGGGGTTCAGCAACAAAACCGGCCGCAGGTTTTCCGGCACCATAGAGACAGGATAAAGAATGGGCGAGGCATAGAACCAGATCATGAAGAGCGGCCCCAAGGCCTGCTCTACATCCCGGAACAGGGTCACGATGACGGACAGGATCAAGGCAAGGCCCAGGCCCAACAGAACCAACCCCGCGAGCAAGGGCAGCAGCATGGGCAACGCTGCCCAATGCAGGGGAGTTACGAAAAAATGCAGCACGACCAGCACCAGCGCATAGCCCGCCAAGGTGCACCACGAAACTCGCACCGGAGGCAGCCCACACCACCATTTCGCGCGGAAAAGCCGCCTTCTTGATGAGCGCCGCATTCCCTGTCAACCCCATGGCGCCGCGCTGCACCGCCTCCTGGAACGCCAGCCAGGGCCAAAGCCCGATGGCCACGAAGGTGACGAATCCCTGGGTTTCCAGCCCGGGAAGTTTGACCCGGAAGATAGAGGAGAACACCACCGCGTAAAGCCCGAGCAAGACCATGGGATGCAGCACCAGCCAGAACATCCCGCTCGCGCTGCCCACATAGCGGTTGCGAATCTCGCGGGTCAGCAGGTTCAGGAACAGCCAGGGGTAGTGCATAAAAAAAGGGGCCGGGCCCCGCTCGATCAATCCGCGAGTATACGGCATCCCGTCCGATGCGGCCGCAGCGAATCAGCCCGCCGCCGCATCCGCATAGCCGAAATACGCGGCCCAGGGCGCCAGAATCGGCGCCACGGCACGCAGATGCGGTTCATAACGGCGCCAGCGTTCCTTGGCGCGGCGGTAGATCGGTTCGGCGACCTGATGATAGCTGGGGGTATTGATAACCTTGCCCTTGCGGGACGTCTCGTGGTATTGGCGCACGCCCGCCTCCCAGGGCAGGCCGAGGAAGTCTAGCAGCCGCTTCACTTCGTCGTCGAAATCTTCCACCATGTCCTCGTATTTCACCGCGTGATAGGCGATGGGCAGCATTTCCGCGCAGCGCCGCCAAAGCCCCATCGCCCGGTCGTAGAAATGGGCAGCGTCTTCGAGGGTGCAGAAATTCGCCATGGCGCTGTTCGGGCTGAAGTTCTGCATGAATCCACTCAGCACGGCATCGGCCGGATGACGCAGGGCGAGAATGTAGCGCGCATCCGGGAAGATGCGCGCCAGCAAGGGCAGGCGCACCAGGTTGAGCGGAAACTTGTCGATGAAGGTTTGTCCCGGCGCCACCCTGATCAGGCCGTCCACCCCCTGGAAATAACTCTGACGCAGGGTACGGATAGCTTGCGAGGAGAGCCTGGCCAGAGCGGCGGGGTAGCCGCCGTGTCGATCGTCGATAATGCGCGTGAGCATCTCCGCCACGGGTTTTTCCTCCAGGGTCGTGATGGCGGAGTGGCTGGCAAGCACCTGCTCCAGCAGGGTGGTGCCCGAGCGGGGGAAACCGATCAGAAACACCGGCGCCGGCCGCTCGAAACCTCCGTTGACGGTCTCGCCCCGGCTTTCCAGCCACGTCGGGGTCAGCACGGACGTCATCTTGGCGATCTCGTCGAGGGCGAGATCCTTGGTGATACCGCTGACGCGGAACATCTCGGCCTTGTGGCGGCCCGCCGCCTCGAACATGCGAAAGGCCTCGTCGACCTCGCCGGCCCGGTCAAGGAGCCGTCCCAATTCGGTATCGCGCTCGATCGTGGTCTTGAGGTCCAGCGCCGTGGCAGCGAAACGCTGCAACCTGGCGATGCCTTCCCTGCTCGCCCCCTCACGGCGATCGAGCCGGGCGGCGACGAGGTTGAGCCCCGCATGATCGGGAGCGATTTCGAGCCCCACCGTGGTCAGGTGCCGCGCTCCCTGCAGCCGGTTCATGCGCTCGAGCCCGTCGGCCATTTTATGGATCGCCTCGACATCATTTCCTGCACCGGTACTTGCTTGGCGGTACTGTTCCTCCGCCTCCGCCTCGCGCCCCGCATCCATCAAGGCATTGGCGAGGTTGAGGCGAATCTCGGGCAGGTCGGCCGCCAGATGGAGCGCCTCCTGGTAGCAGGCGATGGCGCGTTCCGGCTCCCCTGCCGCCCGCCAGGTCTCCCCCAGGTTGGCATGGAAGTCCGGGACGTCGGCGCGCACGGCGATGGCTTGGCCGATCAGCGCCCTGGCCTGTTCCATATCCCCTGCCTGATAGGCGATGAGCCCCAGGAGATGCAGCGCATGGGGATTGTGCGGCTCCACCGCGAGCACCTGGCGATAGATCGCCTCGGCCTGCGGAATGCGTTGGGCACGCTGGTGTTCGAGGGCGATCTTCAGGGCCTCCGAAATGGGAACGCGTTTGGGCTGGTTGGAAGTCATGGACGTTTCGGAAGGGAGGAAAGGGGTGAAAGGGATGAGAACTCAGGCATCGTTCCGCCCGACCCCTTGGGTCACTTTGACGAAGAAGACTTCGAGCGATTTTACCGGATCATCGCGTCCGAAAACAGCATTCACCTCTTGCGCCAGCCGTTCGCGCAGCGCTGCCCGCCATTCGCGGTCCCGCCCGAGGCGCAAGGCGATGCGAACGTAGTCGTCGATATCCGCCGCCACCAATTCGTCCAGTCCGCAGAGGCGCAACATCGCCATGCTCTGGCGGCCGCGCATGAAGTCCCCCGGCAGCGTCACCAGCGGCAGGCCGCAGGCCAGCGCATCCAGGGAGGTGTTGCCGCCGGCCCAGTAGAGGCTGTCCAGAATCAGGTCGCACAGCCGGTTGATGCGCAGGTAGTCCCCGTGGGACAGCGTTGGCAACACGATGCGCCGCTCCGAGGCTTTCAGGCCATGCGCGGCCAGCACCGCATCGAGCCGAGCGAGGAAACGCGCCGTCACCTCGGGATGGCGGTCTTCGAACAGCACGAGCACGCCCTCCGGGTCGCCGGCCAGGACACGGGCCAGTACGGCGTCGTTGTCCGGGTGGATCTTGAACAGCGACTGCGGGAAAAGATACAGCGTCTTGTCCGACGGCAGGCCGAAATCGGCGCGCCTGCCGCCGGCGGGACAGCGCGGCCGTTCGTAATGGGTGCCGATGCCGGGCAGAGTCACCAGCCGCTCACTGTAATGGGCCTGCGCGCCCGGCGGCTCCATGGCTTCACAGGAGAGGAAGTAATCCACATTGGGCAGCCC
Source organism: uncultured beta proteobacterium (assembly GCA_963726485.1). GTDB lineage: Bacteria > Pseudomonadota > Gammaproteobacteria > Burkholderiales > Thiobacillaceae > Thiobacillus. The sequence continues at coordinate 22,232 of CAVSCL010000023.1, forward strand.
CGTGGTCACCGGGTGCCCCCACGCTGCGCACTGCAGCGGCGCCAGGCGCAGCGCCGCAAGCAGGAAGGTGCGGCTGTCCATGCCCACTTCGGGAAAGACCAGGATGTCCGGCGCGTCGGCGCGTATCCGCGCAGCCATCTCGTCCAGGGTGCCCATAAGCGGGGCGGCGTGGTCACACGCCGCTTCGATCTCTGCCGTCACCGAATCCGTCCTGCTGCCGATGCGATAGACGCCGATTTCGAACCGTTCCCGGTCGGCACGGGTGATCCAGGCCTTGAAATAATTACCCACCGTGCACTGGCGGAAAAAACTCGACACGAACCCGACCCGGATGCGCCTGCCCGCAACGCGCTGCGGTGGCAGCGCGCACAGGTATTGCGGCAGGGCATGGCCAAGCAGGTCGGTGACGAAGCCGCCATACGCCGCCTGCAGCGAACGATCATCCTCGCCCTGATAGGCGAGGAAGAAATTGGTCCACTCAAGGTGCCGCACCAGCGCCTTTGGCGGCAACGCCAGGAAGCGCGTCTCTTCTCCGCCCGCAGCCGCGCCAGCCCATGGCGAAGCGCCAGCGCGCCGCCTCCAGTTCCTTTGCGCTCCTGCCACCACCGGCAAAGACAGATGGAGCCCCAGTGCCGCCTGGAGGCTCTGCGGTCGCCGCTGCCGTTCCGCCTCGTACAATGCCAGCGCCTCGTCATCCCGGCCGATCTTCGCCAACTCCCGCGCCAGTGCGCAACGGGCCTCGCCATGCTCCGGATCGAGGCGCAAGGTCTCGCGCAATTCGGACAGCGCGGCATCGAGCGCACCGAGCGCGCGGTGGCACTGGGCCAACTGGTAGCGTGCCCGGGCCCGCTCGGGACGCAGACGGAGGGCGGTTTCCAGGGCATCCGCTGCGGGGCGCGGCTGGCCCAGGGCCAAAAGCATGACGCCCAGATTGACGTGGGCGTCGGCCAGGCCGGGCTCCAGATCGGCTGCGCGGCGAAAACAGGCCAGCGCCGCCTCCGGGTCGCCCTGGGCCCTCAGGGCGATGCCCAGGTGATTCCAGGCGGCGGCATAGGCGGGGCGCAAGGCGATGGCACGGCGGAACGCCACGGCCGCCTCGGCAGAATCGCTCTGGTCCAGCAGCAGGAGGCCGAGGTTGTTGTGTGCCTGAACGAAATCCGGCGCCCGTTCGAGCGTGCGGCGCAGGTGATTCACGGCCTCGTCGTGGCGCCCCTGGTCCTGTCGCACGATGGCCAGGGTGTAGTGGTAGGCCGGCTCGTCTGGGCGTTGCGCCAGGGCGGCCGTGATGCGCGCTGCGGCGCGGTCGAGCTCGCCCCGCGCGTGGGCAATCAGGCCGAGCCGGTAGAGCGCCTCGGCATCGTCCGGCCTGGCAATGAGTACCTGCTGCCACGCCGACGCCGCGGTGTCGAGGTCCGCCCTGCGCTGGGCCTCGGCGGCCGTGCGTCGCCAGGCGTCGACGTCACCGGCAGGCGTCGACACTGGATCCTCAGGGCGCCGTCGACGCCGCTTTGGGCTTGATCACGAGCGCGTCGATGGCCTCGGTATTGAGCTTGATGCTCTTGTCGTTGCGGATCGCGGAGAGGTATTCCTGCACGCGATCGTTCACGTAGTTGTCCTGCAGTTGGCGCACCAGTTCAGCCCGCACCTCTTCGAAGGGTCTCAGGCGCGCGGGCTTGCGGTCGACGAAGCGGATGACGTGGTAACCGAAACGGGTCTTCACCACCGGGCTGATTTCGCCCGCCTTCGTGAGCGCGAAAGCGGCTTCTTCGAACTGTGGCAGCATCTTTCCCCTGCTGAAGAACCCGAGGTCGCCGTGGTTCGACTTGGCGCTGGGATCGTCGGAGTATTCCTGCGCCAGTTTCTCGAAATCGGCACCGGCCAGGGCCTTCTCGCGCACCTCCTCGGCACGCTTGCGCGCCTCGTCGTCACTGCGCCCTTTGGTGGCGATCAGCACGTGCATGGCCCGCACCTGTTCGGGCACCTGGAATCTGGCCTGCTCGGCGAGATACTTTTCCTTGGCAGTCTGGTTCATGTCGGGGATCTTGAGTTCCGCCCGGAAACGGTTCAGGCGCTCGATGCCCAGCACCCGTTCGGTCGCCAATTCAACCGACTTGCGAACCAGCGGATCCCGATCGAGGCCCATCGCACGCGCCTCGCTGGCCAACGTGCGATAAATGAGCAGGTTTTCGAGGCTGGTGGTGATCCGTTTCAGATCTTCCCGGAACTCATCGCGCCGATCCTCAGGCAAACGGCGCAGATCGGCTTCGAAGTCCTGGCGCGTCAGGCTCATGTCGCGCCAGGTCACCAGGGTCTTCCTGTCAGGCGCTGGCGCTTGTGCAATTCCTGCCGACCACGCTCCTCCATTCAGAAGCAAGGCAACCAAAGCTGCAGACATCATATGGGTAAGAGGGATTTGGATTCGTTTCATTCTCAATTTCACGCTGTCTAGGTACAAAAAACAGGCGGGGCCCGACAAGGCCCCGCCAAAAGGATTGTGGGTTAGGATTAGGGTAGTGATTCCGTCGGGACGTTACTCACAACATACCCCCCAACCAGCGTCGGATCGTTTGCGCGTATGTTCAGGTACATCACCTGATCTTTCGGCACGAGACAGCCCAGCGTCGCATCAGTGGCGTGATAATACACCGTCACGCCAAGTTGTTTGATCTTGCGGCATTTGGCTGGCAGCGTAGAACTAAAATCACCCGGGCAGGAGCTGATCGACCAATCCTTGTAATTTCCCCCATAATTGCCGGCCGTACCGGTAAGCTTGCCCGACAGGTAGGCATTGTTGTCGAATTCAAATGCCTTGATCTGACCAGCATCAGACCTCGAATCGATCCTGTTGCCCGGGGCATCGAACGCCTGGTTGAATTCGATTTTGGAGAGATTGTCCCTGCCACCCATCCTGATGATGGTGGTGCCCGGCACGCTGGGGCAGGTGCCCCCCGATCCCCCCCCTGCCGCCGCGCCGACCGTGATGGTTTTCGGGCGTGCTATCCGGCCCAGTACCCACGGAGTTGCTCGCTTTCACCTGGTAGGTAAAAGTACCCGCATTGGGGAAATTGAGGGCTCCGCCGGTGCCACTGATAGCGGGAGCGTCGGTTGAGGTGGTCCATGCATAGCTCGTGGGAGACTGGCTGCAACTGGCGCTAATCGTGGCAATGCCGCCCACACTCACGCTTGAGGGCGCACTGACCGTACAGCTTGGTACCACCGTGGGTGGGGCGGACGCTTGGCACGATATTTTGTCACTTGCGCTATCGTAGACAAAAGTGCCAGCGCAACTCGGATCAGTAAGATCCGAAACGTTAACAACCGCCTGGCTCGCGCCGGCGAACAGCAGAATCGGGGCGGATACGGCCCAGGTAAGCGTATGAATCGGTTTCATATCATGTCCTCGCAAAGGGTTGAATACTTGCCATCCCCCAGATTATCTGGCAGCCCCGCTACCGGGGACGGACGTCCTTGCGGCCGGAGGCTTTGCGTCCCTGCCTTCCGACAGGTTTGCTTTTACAGATGACTCAGGCGATTTAACCCGATTTCTCGGAAATCGTCAAGAATCCATCAAAAAAACAGGCAGCCGAGGCTGCCTGTTGTCATTTTGATACACCGGCCATGCGACCGGGCACGCTTCCTATGACTTATTAATCATGGAATGCGGGAGGGAGATGTCCGAGGTGTATTTGTGCACGAAGGAGCCGCCGTAGTTGGATAGCACCCCGCCCACATTGCCGTTCACGTACTGCTGCACGCCGAAGCCGATGACCGGCAAACCCGTGTAGGTGACGCCTGCGTCGTCAATCAATTCACGAGCGAAGGTACCTTCAGAACGCACCACGGGAGAAGGAAAGCCGAGGCTCAGCCAGCCGCTGTTGAAGCCCGAGGTGGGCACGTTGAGGCTGAGGGCCGAGCCCAGCACGTTGGTGTTATTGAAGGTGAGCACGTTGACCTCCCAGCACAGGGAGTTCTTGCCCGACGGCGGAAGCGGCGAGAAGTCCACGTCGGAGGTGGTGGTACGCTCCTCACGGTCATAGATGGTCAGAGACACTTCTTCGCAGGCGCCGTTCAACTTGAAGTCCTGGGTGAACGGCATGTCAAAGTTCCAATCGATAGAATCGGCATCGCTGTCGATGTCGGGCGCTACGTAGAAACGCTTGGTGGGGAAGTTGACCACCCAGTCTGTACCGGCGGCGAGTATGGGCTCCACGGTGAACTCGTTGAGCACCGCGGTGCGCATCATCAGGGCAGAGCACCGGGTCGGCAGCCAGACCATTAAGCCAGTTGGAGGTGACGGCGGTACCTTGGTAGAAGGTGACACTCATCGCGGGATCCGCGTTTTCGAGAGAAGGCAGCAGGGAGCCAGGCTCGGAGTGGTCGGGCGTAGTGGAGAAAGCGTCCAGGACCACCGGATCGTAAGAGAAATCGGTCCCGTGGCCCACGTTGATCAGAGTGCCAGTACCCATCATGCCGCCAGCGGGTGATGAGAGGCCGTTGCCCGTCAAAGTCGAACCCGTGAAAATCCCGTTGGTCTTCCAGCCGTTTACCACGGCCGGCGCAGTTCGAGGGCACGCCGGAGGCAGTGTGGGTGACGGCAGTGTCGAAGTACACGGTCGAGCTGCTCGGATCGATGTCGACATGGTTGACCGTACCCATTTCGATGATTTCGACATAGCCTTCGCGCGTGCGGTTCAGGGAGACGTCTTCGCCATCGGCGTTGTCACCAGTGTACTGGAAGTTGCGGAACTCGACGCCGCCGACGGGGAGCGCCGGCACGGTGCAGGACTTATCGGTCGACACGATCTTGGCGCCGGTGGCGGTCTGGGTGATGACCCCGGTCCAGACATCCTTTGGTGAGAGATACAGGTTAAAGTCCAGCACTTCCCTGCTGTTCTTAGCTTCCAGGAAACGGACCTTGACCGCATTGGCGGTGGACATGGTATTCACCACGGTGACCAAGGTGTCGTTGCCGTTGCGCACACTGTAGTAAGGATAGATCAGAACCTGACCGAGACTTCCTGTGGTCACGGCACCTGCGGTACCCGCCACCCCGAGGGTGGACAGCACCGCCACGTTGATAAGATTGCGTTTCATGTTCATCTAATAACTCCTTAAATTAAAATAAAGCAACGTTGCTTCAAAAAAACATTCCCCGATTCCGGAAACGCACGAGGAATAATACAGCCTCCTGACTTTCGTTCCAAGGACTTCCGAGTAATTCGTGACTCATTTTGAGTTACCCATTCATCCCCTTTCTCAAGCCAAGACGACTAAACCAAGAAACCTTCAGCGCGGCAGAACATACCACCACTGCCCGCCTTCCCACAACCAAGTCTCATCCAGAGTCCTCACGGACTCGTATTTGACGCTCGGGCGCATGTATTCATAGGTCACATCGACCTGCACCTTGCACACGTCTGCCGCGCACTCCACGCCCGCGACCTTGGCGCCACGCCACATCCCCGGCTTCAGGCTGCCTTTGTAGTAGGCAGCGGTGACGCGTTCGCGGGAGCCCGGGCTGAGATACGCATAGGCTTCGTCCAGCCGGCCGGCGAGCAAATGCTGCCAGCGCTGCTCCGCCCGCTCGCGCACCTGGGTGGCGGCATCCACGGGCGCCGGTTGCAGGCCGGCACAGCCGGACAGCATCCACAGCCCCGCGAATACCACCAAGCCCTCTCTAACCGTCATCGAATGCCCTTTGTCTCATTTATACACAAACTCCGGAGGGGCTTGACCATTGCGCCGCACCGGGCCTGCATGTTGATTAGCATACTATTAGCGGGCCAGACACCGCGTCAAACCGGAATTGCACCATCGGGCGCCATCGTGCGCCATAGGCATGGAATTGTTAGACGAAGTTGCATAAATGCAACAATCCTTGAAACCCGAGGCGTTGTAAAACCCCTCATCTGAAAAAGTGCGATTTGATGCGAGCGGGGATTTGAGGCTGTAACGTAAGGTTCGCAGCGAAACTTTAGCCGAAGCAGAACCGAAGCAAGTTTAGAGCAGCGCGCTGTACTTGTTGTAAAGACGCATGACCTTCGGCACATAAGCCTGCGTTTCACGATAGGGCGGAATCTTTCTGCCATGGCGGATCACGGCATTTTCACCGGCATTGTAGGCCGCCACCGCAAGCTCGATGTTGTTGTCGAACAGGTCCAGCAGGTCGCGCAGATAACGGGTGCCGCCGAGAATATTCTGCTTGGGATCGAAGGCATCCTTGACCGCATAACGCTTGGCCGTTTCAGGCATGAGCTGCATCAGGCCCTGGGCACCCGTCCGCGACAGGGCCGCGGGATTGTAGCCCGATTCGGCAGTGATGACGGCATGAACCAGGGCAGCATCGATGCCAACCTCATCGGCAGCCTGCTCGATCTGCGGAGCGTAAACGGCAGCATTGCCCTTCACCACGGCCGCGCCGGCCCGGTTATGGCTTCCCTCAACCTCCATCAAGGCAGACAATCGCAGGTAATGGTCGTGCCCCGGGGTGTTGGTGTAATGCGTCACCTCTTCTGCATCCGTGTAGACATACACATCAGCCCGCGCCTGAGCGGTCAGTGCAATCAGCATGATGAAGAAAAGTCGTGACACGGTTCGACCAGCGCAAAGGGTAAGTAAGTACATTCTAACATTCTTCCGCGCTGGCTGGTCCGCAACGACATCTCGATCGATCGCCATGGTGCGAACCGCAATCCTGGCCGGCTGAAACCCACCCGGCAGAATCGACGCCTTATTGAGTCTTCACGGCAGCGGGCACGGATGGCGGCAGTTCCACCGATTTAAGCATGCTCTCGAGGCCTGAAAGGCGCTTGCGGTATTCCTCGGTGATGGCAGCTGCGTCAGGCGTGCTGAAAAGCACGTGCGGCGTGATCAGGATGATCAGCTCGGTGCGGTTGTCTTTCCAGCTCCTGGGTGCCGAACAGGCCGCCAATGAGGGGGATCTTCGAAAGCAGCGGCAAGCCCTGGTTACATTGTCCTTTTCTTCCTTGATCAGGCCGGCAAGGATGATGGTTTCACCGGACTTGACGGTGACAGTGCTGGTAGCCGTTCGTTTCGAGATCGTCGGGGAGTCGATTGTGGAGGTAGTCGTTTGGGTGGCGTTGCTGACCTCCTGATTGATCTCCATGGTGACCTGCCCACCGGCATTGACACGCGGCGTCACGGTGAGCAGGACGCCGGTTTCAGTGTATTGAACGCTGTTGATGATGCCGACGGCCGAGCCTTCCACCGACTGTGTCTGGCTGAGGGTGGGTACCTGGTCGCCAACCTGTATTTTGGCTTTCTGGTTGTCTGCCACGGTGATATGCGGCGAGGAAACGATCTTGAGCCGGGAATCTTTGGCGAGGGCATTGAGAACGGCACCGTAGTTACCGCTAAGCCAGCTATAGGAAAAACCGGGCATGAGCGAAGCAAGCCCCGGAATGCTACCGTTGTCGAGCAGGCCTTTGCCATTCCCCTTGTTGAAATACCATTCCAGCCCATATGTGAGCTCGTCTGTCAGGGTAACTTCAGCGATGGTGACCTCGACCAGAACCTGGCGCACCGCAATGTCGAGCTTGCGAAGCGCGGATTCGATGCTGTCATAGTCGGCAGGACTGGCAAGAATCAACAGGGCGTTGTTGTCCTTGTCGGCGATGATGCGCACGTCCTGGGGCACGCCCACACTGTCGTCCGGTCCATAGGCGATTTTCAGCGATTCGAACGGCTGCGCCTCCTTGTCGCTTGCGGTGGCCGGCTTGGCCGATTTCACCTCGGCAGGCGTGGCGCCGGGCGCAAGGCTGGGTGAGGGCGTGGCCTTGGTTTGCGTAGCCTTTTTGGAAAAAGCATCGTTGAGCAGGGTGGCCAGACTTTCGGCCTTGCCGTTCTGGACCTGATACACATACAAGCCGCTGGCCGCCGCCACCCGCGCCCGGGCGATCCAGGCGCTCGACCCAGGTGCGGGCCTGTTCCAGAAATTTCGCCTGCGGGGTAACCACCAGCAAGGCATTGAGTCGCTCGATGGGCACGACCCGGAGCAGCACCGGCGAGCGGACCGAGGGTCTTGTCGCCAAACAGCTTTTCCAGTTCGCTGGTGACAGTTTTGACGTCCACGCTTTGCAGGGTGAACAGGCCGACCGACATGCCGGAAATCCAGTCCACGTCGAACATGTCGACGGTCTCGATCATGTGCCGCAGTTGCAGCTGGGTGCCGGACAGGATGAGCAGGTTGCGCAACGGGATCGACGCGCACGCTTGAAGGCTCGCCGGCAGAGGGGCTCCAGGATCTTGGCCATGTCGGCCACACCAATGTGTTTGAGCGGGACAACCTGGATGCTGAAGCCGCCAGGCAACGGTTTGTTGATGTCGGCGAGTTGCGGGGTGGTATTGCCCTTGCCCGCAACAGCCGACGGCACGATGCGAAATACGCCGTCTTCCTCGCGGATCATGACCGCTCCGTTCATCCGCAGGACTTCCTCCAGAGTGTGCATGGCAGCCGCCTTGGGGATAGGCTTGGTGGTACGCAGGGTGATGCTGCCACCCACTTTCGGATCGACGATATAATTTTCCTTGAGAATATCTCCAAGGATGGTCCGCACCACCTCGCGCAAGTCGGCGCCCTCGAAGTTGAGCGTGATGTTGCCAGACGCTTCCTTGGCCATAGGCAGCTGAACCGGCGCCTTGACCGTTACTCCAGTACCCGGATACTGTTTGAAGCGTTCATCGTCCTTGCCTTTACCTTTTGATCCGGACGTCGATCCTGGTCGCATAAAGATGCGGCACGGCTAACGTCGTCGGCCCATCTTCGGCCGGACCCTGGTTTCCAACCGAAGCACAGCCGGTCAGAGCCAGGGCAAGGGCGTTTGCAAGCACGAACCCGGCTTTGGAGGAATTGAGTTTCTGCGTAGCTTTCATCGACAAACACCCAGGAAAATAGGTCTGATGAAAAATAGGAAAGCTTGGTCTTTCAACGATACCCACCCAAGCGAGGTTTCGGTTAGTTCGACCCGACTTGCCCGCCGAATGATAAGGCACAATAAATACGTGTTCCCAGAGGACCCGGGGGACCCGGTCTTGGATAAACAATCTTGTCATTGATTAACCGTCTCCTCGCTTGGCGCAGTCATCCTCGCTCCACGACGAATGCACGCGGTGCGGGAATAGTCGGCACCGTTGTTTCTTGCGGGCCTTCGGCACGGCCATACCGGTCGCCGGGACACTATCAGGCTTCCTCCGGTGGTGCCGGCCTCCCCGGTGGTGGCGCCTTGGGACTCGGCTGAATTTTCAGGTGGAGTTCTTCGCTATCATTATATTGAGTGAACACGATCCTGTCAGGCTCGACTTGTTCTAGACGGAGTCCGTTGATGGTCTGGTTCAACACAAGCTGACGCACCTTGCCACCAGCTACCTCTTTGACAATGGCGACACTTAGCTCGTCTGTGATCGTGGTGCCCAGCAATTGAAACTGCCCCTTTTTCATGGTCGGGGGAGGCGGCGGGGGCGGCGGGGGCGCAGGACGGCGGGTGGGCACGAACAGTGGCCGCTCCAGCGTCCCGGAATAGACTTTTTCCAGGACTGGCAGATGATAATCAGGCGGAAGAACAATCTTGACTGGCGCGGACGGATGCAACACCGGCGCAGGCAGAATCGGGTGCAGGTTCTCGCCCCAATCCAACTCACGACCTATTGAAATTACCAGCGACGCATTGACGAGCGCCCAAGCCAGTAGCGCCAGTTGCCTGATGTTGACAAGGGCCATCATGGTTTTTTCAGCGCAGGTTTGGCGACCCGCGCAAAGGCATACAGGTCGAATTGCACCAGGATGTCGGGCTCGACGCCCGGGCAGGACCTGAAATTTCTCACCGCGCTTGAGCGGATGACCAGATTGTCCACATAAAGATAAGGCAAGGCCGTTTCCAGCTCGTACAGGGCTTTTTGCACCGCAGGCAATTGGCCGCGTAGTCGAAAGTTGATTGTGACTTTGCGGCGCGGGCCGTCATCCTTGTGTGAAGCAAACTGGGTACTCTCCACTGCAAGCCCATTGGCTTCGACGATGGCCTGCGCCATTTGCTGTACCTCGGCCGCTGCCAGCGCCGGGGCGCTGGCCTTGAGGTAGAAGCGACGGGCATCCCGCTTTGCGATCAAAGCGATGTTCTTCTTGACGTTTTCCCGTTGGGCGGCGATACGCAGATATCGCGCAGTTCGATCCAGCCGATCCGCGATTGCCGTATCGTAATGAAGATGCGCTTGCTGCCAGGGCACATAGACCATCACAGCAAGCACGGCAAGCACGACAAGCAATAGCGCAATGGCAAGCACACGGCTTTGCACAGGGGTGAGCGTCAATTTCATGGCTTCTTCTCCCGGGCTGTTTACCGGACTTGCCGGCCGGCTTGACCGGCATTTTTATTTCGACCAAATCCCGCTGCGCGGCGAGCGCCACGGCCAGATCGATAGCCTTCAACCCGGCCGCGAGCTCGAAGCGTTCCTCGTTATTCGACCCCTTGACCAGCGGCGACTTGAAACTGGCGTTTTCCAGCAAGGCGGATTGTTCGAACAGGCCAATCAGCTTGGCCGAGGAACTGGTGGTGCCCTGCATGGAGACTTCCATGTCGTGAATTTCCAGTTGCTGCAGCCAGGTATTGTCGGGAAGAATGCGGGTCACCTCGTCGAGCAGCGCCACCCTGGCCGGCGTGGCCAGTTTGTGCTCGATCGGGAAGGTGTAGTCGGCCAGCAGCCGCTCCTGTTCCCGCTTGAGTGCATCCACGGCATCGGCTTGTTGCTGGGCCTGGATCAGTTTCGGTTGCAAGGCAATCGCGACCTCGCGCTTCTTCCAGATCGGAATCGCCAGTAGCACAGCAAACAACAGCAGCGTAACACCCGCCATGGCGGCATACAGCCAATACCCTGCACGGCTCGGTTTGGGTCGCAACCCTGGCGGCAGCAGGTTAAGGCAGTCGCCGGTGCTTTCGAGTTCGTCGCTCGCCACTACAGCATGCGGCGTTACGCCCCAGTTGGCGAAGCGTGACAGGATTTCGTCGATGACCGTCCTGGGGGTCACGCCCAACAGGACATGCAGGCGATTGCCGCTGCGATCCTCGCGCAGCACCCTTTGATCGTAATAGGCTTGATCGGCCGTATAAGGGGTCTGTCGCCCCAGTTCGAAGCCAAGCACCTGGTCTAGGTTCTCGGCTGCGGCGAGAGGCAGGGTGACCTCCTTGCGCAACACTTGCGCAGACGGCAGGCAAATGCCAACGGGTCTGGCGCCGGCCTTGACGCGCAGGGCATTAAAGGCAATCTTGGTGATCTGCGGCATCCCCTGCGGCGAGGTTGACGCGCCCTGTCTCATACCCGCTTTTGCCCATCCAGGCGCCAGAGGACGAGCGCACCCGCTTCCATCCCGACCCACAACATACGCGGTGAGGGTCGGTTTTGGGCCGCAAACCGGGCGGTACCAGCGCTGCCAGTTCACGGCCCCACCAGCGAAAAAAGCGCCCCAAAAACGCTTTGCGGCTCTTTTGCTGCCTGCGTCGGGAGGATGTCATGCGCGCCATTGATCCAAATCCGAGCGGATCAAAGCCGCCCCTCCTGCCAGAGTAATATGACAAACGGCCGTTTCGGGTCTTGCGCCAACTTGACGACCGCCTCGCGGACGAACTGTGTGCCATCCGATGCTTTTGCAATGGAC
>CAVSCL010000024.1:0-17021 GCA_963726485.1 uncultured beta proteobacterium
ATTCAGATTTTCAAAGCCCGCGATTTTAGCATGGTCGGCCGCCCCACCGGCCTTTGCCATTCCGCCTCCAAACAGTGAGAATGCAGGCCACCATGAAAGCCCCCGCCGACCTTGTTCTCCTGCCGCAATGGGTGGTGCCCGTCGATCCGCAAGGTGCATTGACCGACCATGCCGTGGTCATCCGCGGCGGGCCGATTCTCGATGTGCTGCCCGCCGAGGCTGCCCAGACAAGTTACGCCGCCACCCGGACCGTCACCCTGCCCGGCCACGCGCTGATCCCGGCCTGATCAACCTCACGGACATGCGGCGATGACCCTGTTCCGCGGCCTGGCCGATGACCTGCCGCTCATGACCTGGCTGGGAAATCACATCTGGCCAGCCAGAAGCCAAATGGGTCGGAGGATTTCGTCCGCGATGGCACGCATCTCGCCATCGCCGAAAAGATCAAAGGCGGCATCACCTGTTTCTCTGACATGTACTTCTTCCCGAAGGTTGCCACCGAGCGGGTGCATAACAGCGGCATTCGCGCGCAGATCGCGATCCCGATCCTCGATTTCCCCAGCGCCTACCGGAACGGACGACGCCATCTGGCGAAGGGCTCGAGCTTTCGACGACCTCAAGGAACGAACCGCTGTCACCTTCGCTTCGCCCCGCATGCCCCCTATACCGTACGGACGCAACCTGGAAAGGATCACGCGTGATCGCCGAAGAGCTCGGCCTCGATCCACATGCACGTGCATGAAACCGCGTTCGAAGTGCAGCAGTCATGAAGCAGCGCGGCGAACGTCCGCTGGCCCGCCTCGCGCGACTGGGCCTGCTCGGGCCGCGCTTCCAGGCCGTTCACATGACCCAGGTCAGCGAGGAAGACCGACGCTGCTGGTAGAAAGCAACACCAGCGTGATTCATTGCCCGGAGTCCAACCTGAAGCTGGCCAGCGGTTTCTGCCCGGTGGAACGGCTGATGCCAGGCTGGTGTGAATGTCGCGGTCGGCACCGATGGCTCGGCCAGCAATAACGACCTCGACCTGCTCGGTGAAACCCGCACCGCCGCCCTGCTGGCCAAGGCGGTCACCGGCTCGGCCACCGCGCTGGATGCCCATCGCGCCCTGCGCATGGCCACGCTCGACGGTGCACGCGCCCTGGGGATCGAAGCAGGTCGGCTCGCTGAAGCTGGGCAAGGCCGCTGACCTGGTGGCAGTCGACCTCATGGCCTTGGCCAACCAACCGCTCTATGACCCTGTTTGCAGCTTATCTATGCAACGGGCCGGGACAGCGAACACTGTCACCCATGCTGGACGACCGTCGCAACCTGGATGAAAACAGTTGACGCCATCGCCAAGGCCTGGGCGCATCAGCGGTCGCAACGAATACGTAACCGCCCGCACCGCCAACTGGCGCGGCAAACTTTTCAGTAAAGGACTTAAACCATGAGCAACGTCGACTACGCCGAAATCGCCAAATTTTCGAAGCTGGCCCACCGCTGGTGGGACCCGAAAGCGAATTCAAGCCGCTGCACGACATCAACCCGCTGCGCCTCAGCTGGATCGACCGCACGCGCCGACCTGGCCGGCAAGACAGTGCTCGATGTCGGCTGCGGCGGCGGCATCCTGGCCGAGAGCATGGCCGGCGCGGCGCTACGGTCACCGGCATCGACCTGTCGGACAAGGCGCTGCAAGGTCGCCAGACTGCATCTACTGGAAACCGGCAGCGAGCGTCGACTACCGCAGATCGACCGCCGAAGACCTGGCCGCGGAGCATGCCGGAGCAATTCGACGTGGTCACCTGCCTGGAGATGCTCGAACACGTGCCCGACCCGCCTCGCGTCGATCGCGCGCCTGCGCCAGCTGGTCAAGCCGGGCGGCTGGGTGTTCTTCTCCACCCTCAACCGCAACCCGAAGTCCTACCTGTTCGCCGTCGTCGGCGCCGAATACATCCTGCAACCTGCTGCCGCGCGGCACCCACGACTACGCCAAATTCATCCGCCCTCCGAACTGGCGCCGTCCTGCCGCAATGCCGGGCTGAACGCTGAGCGACCTCATCGGCATGAGCTACAACCCGCTGACCAAGGTCTACAAACTGGAAGCCGATACCGACGTCAACTACATGATGTAGACCGCCTGCGGCGAGGAGTGAAGCTCGATGCCATCAAGGCAGTGCTGTTCGACCTGGACGGCACCCTGGTCGACACCGCGCCCGACCTCGGCCACGCGCTCAACCACAGCGCGAACGCCACGGCCTGCCGCCGCTGGCCGATGACGTCATCCGCCCGCAAGCCTCGCACGGCTCGCGCGGCCTGCTGGCGATCGGATTCGACCTGCATCCCGACGAGCCGCGCTTTGCCCACATGCGCGAAGAATTCCTGCAGCTGTATGCCGACAATATCTGCCGCCACTCGCGTCCCTTCCCCGGCATCCTCGACCTGCTCGATGCGCTCGAAGCGCGCCAGCTGAAATGGGGCGTGGTCACCAACAAGCCGGCGCGCTTCACCGAACCGCTGATGTCCATCCTCGACCTCGCCGAACGCGCCGCCTGCATCGTCTCCGGCGACACCTGCCCGCAGCCCAAGCCGCATCCGGCCCCAATGCTCGCCGCCGCCGAACTGTGCAGCGCCGCACCTGCGCAGTGCCTGTATCTGGGCGACGCCGAACGCGACATCCAGGCCGCGCACGCCGCCGCCATGCCGGCACTGGTCGCCGCCTGGGGCTACCTCGACGCCAGCTGACCAGCCGCACACCTGGGGCGCGCATGCGCTCATCCGCCACCCGACCGATACGCTGGACTATTTATAAGGTTTCCCGTCATGACAGACGAGGCAACCCCCGTTCATTCAGGACAGCCCTTCGACTGGCTCAGGGTCGAACGGTGCAGTGAGATGCAGCCGAGTCCGCCCCAGCCAGACCTCGCCACCGTTCAGGCTGAGCTGTCGAAGCCCTGCCCACCCGAGACACCATAGACCGACCATGGACTACACCATGCTCAAGACCCTGCACCTCACCACCATCGCCATCTCGCTGGCGCTGTTTATCCTGCGCGGCGTCTGGATGATGGCCGACTCCCCCCGCCTGCAGGCGCGCTGGGTGCGCATCGTCCCGCACCTCAACGACACCCTGCTGCTGGCCAGCGGCATCGGCCTGGCCGTCACTGCTCCGGCAATCTCCGCTGGTCCACGGCTGGCTGACCGCCAAGATTCTTCGCGCTGATCCTCTACATCGTGCTCGGCACCATTGCCCTCAAGCGCGGCAAAACCCGCGGCCAGCGCATCGCTGCCTGGTTCGCCGCCCTGCTGGTTTTCGGCTACATGGTCGCGGTTGCCGTGACGCACGATCCTTTCCCCTTCCTCTAGGGAAGCGCCGAACAAGTTGATTGCGCTCATGGCTGGAAAGTCCGAGGAATCAACTGCCGTTCGTCCTGAGCTTGTCGAAGGACTGTTCAGCGCTTCCCGACTTAGTAGTTTCAGCGCAGAAACTTATGCGCGCCGGAACTTTCCCGCAGATGCCCCTCTATGCGGTACACTTGTTGCACCATTACAAGGGGGCGACCTGGCTTCGACGTGGGTCGCAAAGCAGCGTAGGGCATACCGAGGGTCAGAGCACCTCGTAAATCCAACTGAAAATCGTTTAAACGCAAACGACGAAACTTACGCTCTAGCCGCTTAATTGCGCTAGACCCTGCACCAACCAGCATACGGGTTGGGCCAGGCAACTGGCAGCAGGGTAATCTCAGCATGATCGTGTCTGTCCGGGTGGCTTGGGCAGGCATTAAATCAAGGCCACTCGCCAAAGTTCAGCCTGTTCGGCGGGCGTGACCGAGGCTAAAGCACAAAATCACCGGACTAAGTATGTAGAACTGCCTGTAGAGGGCTTGCGGACGCGGGTTCGATTCCCGCCGCCTCCACCATCTACCCAAACCCCAACCGTTCGCGGTTGGGGTTTTTTTATTGTCTGAGTGCCCGCCGCGAGCCCACTTCTCCCGCACCCCGGGTGTAAGAAGGTTGTGTAGCAGTTCTCCCTTCCCGGAGTAACATCGCCGTTGCGTGAATAAATCTTCGGGGAGACAGCCTCATGCCAGTGTCAGGGGCGAATCGTGTGCGTCATGGCTGCATTGTGGCGCTGGTGTCAGCATTGATCGGGACCCACGGCTGCGTACTGGCAGCCGAACCCACGGTCCCAGGAACCGCCCACACCCCACCGCGCATCGGCCTCGCGCTGTCCGGCGGCGGCGCGCGCGGCATCGCGCACGTCGGCGTGCTCAAGGTGCTGGACGAGATGCGCATCCCGATCCATTGCGTCACCGGGACCAGCATGGGTTCGATCGTCGGCGGCACCTTCGCCGCAGGCACGCCGCCGGCGGAACTCGAGGAACTCGTGCTGGCGGCCGACTGGAACGAGATCTTCCGCGACAAACCGCCGCGCGACGAGATCTCGATCCGGCGCAAGAGCGACGATTACAAGACGCTTGTTCGCGCCGGAGTTCGGCGTCAAGGACGGCGGCCTCGCGCTGCCGAAGGGCGTGATCGCCGGCGTCTCGATCGAGGCGTTCTTCCGGGTGCTGACCGAGCCGGCCATGGGCATCAACGACTTCGACAAGCTGCCGATTCCGTTCCGCGCCATGGCGACCGATATCGAGACCGGCGAGTCGGTGGTGCTGGACCGCGGCAGCGTGGCGCAGGCGATGCGCGCCAGCATGTCGGTGCCCGGCGCGATCGCGCCGGTCGAGATCGACGGCCGGCTGCTGGTCGACGGCGGCATCGCCAACAATCTGCCGATCGACGCAGGCGCGCAAGCTGTGCGGCGACGTCGTGATCGCCGTCAACATCTCCACGCCGCCGATGAAGCGCAAGGACCTCACCTCGGCGCTGTCGATCGCCGGCCAGCTGATCAACTTTCTCGGCAAGCAGACGGTCGACGAGCAGCTGAAGAGCATGGGCAGCGGCGACGTGCTGATCGAACCCGACCTGGGGGATATCTCGGCGAGCAGCTTTGCGCGATTCCAGCGACGCCATCCGCATCGGCGAGGAGGCGACGCGCGCGCTGGCGCCGTCGCTCGCGCGCTACAGCCTGCCGCCGGAGCAGTACGCGGCGGTGCGGCGCGACCCAGATCGCGGACGCAGAGTCGCTGGGTACCGTCGACGAGATCCGCTTCGAAGGACTGGAGCGCACCAATCCGGAGGTGCTGCGCGGGCTGGTGCGAAGCAAGCCGGGCGAGCCACTGACCGAGGAGAAGGTCGGCGCCGACCTGCGCCGCATCTACGGCCGCGGCGATTTCGAAAGCGTCGGCTACCACATCCTCGGTGACGGCGGCCCGCGCGCGATGGTCATCACTCCACGCGAAAAGTCGTGGGGGCCGGACTTCCTGCGCTTCGGCCTCGGCCTCGAGAGCGATTTCCAGGGCGACAATGCGTTCAACTGCTCGTCCAGTACCGCAGGACCTGGCTCAACCGGCTGGGCGGCGAGTGGCTGACCGAGGCGCAGGTCGGGCAGGACACGCACCTCTACACCGAGTTCTTCCAGCCGCTGCACGAAGCCGGCGTCGTGGTTCGTGTCGCCCTACGGCAGAGTCGGCCAGACCACGCGTCCGGTGTTCAGCGGCGACAACAAGATCGCGGACTACCTGGTGGCGTCCGCGCGCGGGGGCATCGACGCCGGTGCGCTGCTCGGCACGAGGGGCATCGTGCGCGTCGGCGCGTTGTGGAAAAAGGTGCACGCGCGGGTCGAGACCGGTGACGCGGTCCTGCCTTCGATTCGCGAGCTGTCGGCCGGCGCGCGCGCTCAACTGACGATCGACCAGTTCGATCACGCGTGGTTTCCATCGGACGGCCATGCCGCCCGCGTGACGGCCTATGGGGCGACGAAGTCGCTCGGGTCGGCCCTCAACTACCAGCGCCTCGAAGGGCGCGGTCACCGTGGTCAGGTCCTGGGGCCCGCACACGTTGAATCTCCACGTCGCCGGCGGCACCGATCTCGGTTCGGAGATGCCGGCCTACGAGTCCTTCGTGCTGGGCGGACCGTTGCGGCTTTCCGGATTCCGCCTCGATCAGTTCGCCGGCCGCCAGTTTGCTTTCGGGCGCGCGATGTACTACAACCGCGTGTTTCCCATGCCGGAGCTGCTGGGCTCCGGCGTGTACGCCGGCGCGTCGGCAGAAATCGGATCGATCAAGGATCGCGTCGACGGACTGCCGTCGCCGGGAACGCTGTACTCCGGATCGGTGTTCCTGGGCGCGGACACCTTCGCCGGCCCGGCCTACCTCGGCGCCGGAATCGGCAACGGCGGCAGCTTCAGTGTCTATCTGCTGCTCGGCGCACCATGAAATACCATCCCCGGTCACAATGCTTTGCAGCAAATCCGGTTTCCCGCCTGGCTGCAGCCAGGCCAGCTCAAGAGAAAGGATGAAAAGCTCATGAACAAACGGAATCTTTGCTGGCTGCTGCTGGCCACGACCGTGTGCGCACCCGCCCACGCCGAGATGAGCGCCGAGGAACTGGCGAAGCTGGCGCAGAACCCGGTCGGCAACCTGGTCAGCGTGCCGTTCCAGAACAACACCAACTTCAACGTCGGGCCGCACGGACGATCGCACGCAGAACATCCTCAATATCCAGCCGGTGATTCCCTTCAGCCTCAACGAGAACTGGAACCTGATCACGCGGACCATCGTCCCGCTCATCTGGCAACCCGAGTTCGCGCCCAGCCAGGGCACCACGTTCGGCCTCGGCGACATCCAGCTTTCCACCTTCGTGTCGCCCAGCAACCCCTCGCCTTCCGGCCTGATCTGGGGCGCCGGTGCGATCGTGCAGATGCCCACCGACTCCAACGGTCTCGGCAACAAGAACTGGGGGCTCGGCCCGACCGCCGTCGCGCTGCACCTGCAGAAGGGCGACCCGTGGGTTTTCGGCGCACTCGCCAACAACGTGTGGTCGCTGTCGAGCGACGGGCGCGGCGGCGCCTACAACAACTTCCTGCTGCAGCCCTTCGTCAACTACAACTTCCCGGAAGGCTTCTACCTCACCTCCGCCCCGATCGTCACGGCCAACTGGGAGGTCGACAACGAGGATCGCTGGACCGTGCCGCTGGGCGGCGGCGTCGGCAAGATCTTCCACCTGGGCCGCCTGCCGCGTGAACACCCAGCTCTCCGCGTACTACAACGTCGTCGCACCGGACGACGGCGCGGACTGGTCGACGCGGTTCCAGGTGCAGTTCATGTTCCCGAAGTAAGCGGGCAAGAGCACTGCCAGTTCGGCAGGAATAATGGAATCAAGCCATTGATCCGGCCTGCAAAATGTTATCAACGTCATACCGGCGAAGGCCGGTATCCAGTGGCGCGCATTGCGCGCCCATTTGACTGGATTCCGGGTCAAGCCCGGAATGACGAAGTTCATGCCATTTCCTGGCCGCATCGATAACGGGACTTCGGACTGAAGCCCCTTTTTCACGTGCATGGGCCAGGACAAGCCGCCAACAAATCGGATCAAGGATGCGTGCAGGTTCCCGAAACCCGGTGATACAAGGGTGACGGAAAAAGCAGCTTGATGGAACGATGGGGGTGTTTCAAGAAATCCCCCTCCCTGCCTGGCGAGGGGGAATCAATCAGACTTCTTACTTGCCTTATTTGCCAGACGCCGGCCGTCAATTGCTTGACCAGGGTATCGGCCTGGGGTTCTTCACATCGCCCTTGACCAGAATGTCCACCGGCGTACGCCGCCTTGCCGTAATAAGCATTGTTGAGGCTGTCGCGCACGGCGATGACCGAGCCTTCCAGACTCAAGCCGCCGAACAGGCCCTTGCTGCGCGTGAACTGAACGATGTCGGTGGTTGCGGCCTGTGCACCTGCGCCCACCGGACCCGCTGCCACGCTTGCATCCGCGCCTGCCTGGAATTTGTTGCTGAGCAGCGCATCCTTGCCCTTGTCGGTCATCGCCATCATCACCACTTCGGCTGCCGAACCGCCGGCCTGCAGGCCCCAGCTCACCGAACCGGCGGTGGCGAAGGAAGGTCCATTCCAGACGTTGGTTTTCTCGTCACGCGCCAGCACCACGCCGGTGCCACCGGAGCCGCCGAAAATGAAGCCAGCCTTGACCAGCGTCGGGATGATCAGAACGGCCTTGGCTTTGGCGATGTGCTCGCGATACCAGGTCATGTTGGGATCGGCGGCAAAGTTCTTGAGCACCGTGACAGCGCCATTCACCGTTTTTTCAGCCTCGGCCTTGTCTTTCGCCGTGTCACTGGCGAAAGCCTGCACGGAACCCAGCGCAAGCGTCGACAGCGTGAGCAAACCGAACAATTTTGTTGACAGGGTGTGTTTCATAATTGACCTCCTTAGATCGTTGAAAAAAGATAATCACTCGCTGCATTCATCATAGCCACTTCAGTTCGGCCTGTCGCGTGGGATGCGAAAAAATACGGGGCGGACAGTCCGGAAGCCGGTGCGTATGTCACGGGTCGGTGAAGGATGAAGTGTAACTCCGCTGCAGCGGACTTTTGAGGAGACGCTGATTAATTCCGTCGTTGCGAGGAGCGCAGCGACGCGGCAATCCAGAAACCGTTGATATGGCACGCATTCTGGATTGCTTCGCTTCGCTCGCAATGACAAATTTGAATAAATCAGCGTTTCTTTAAAGCTTGCCTGGAGGTTTGGGTGATCGCAAGCGGAGCGGTTCCTGCGGCCCGACCGTGGCAATCAACGGCTCGATCAGCAAATTTTCCAGGATGCGACCGCAAGGCCCGTGATTGAACGGGTTTGCGATTGATGCGGCGCAACCCCCGTACTGGAATGACGGCGTGCCCATCCTGGGGATGCAACCAGCCTTCCTGCATTTCCACGCACCCTCAGTTGGGGCGGCGGCTTCGGGGGACGGCGCTGATGCCGCGAAATGGGGATCGCGGGTGTTTTGATTATTTGTCTTTACGAACTAAGCTTCGACCCTACACCGCGTGTCAGGGCTGCGTCGGCAAGGCTGTCACGAAGTGACAATAAGATTGCACGAAGGGGTGTGCCCTGCTTTCCGGGGAAGGCTCTGCGGAAAGTGTCGTGTATCGTCAACAGATTTGAATGGGAGAAGTGGGATGAGGAAATTTCTTTCTATGGTGCAACCGCTGCGGGCGCTGACCGGCATCATCTTCGCGGGCACGCTGGCCGGTTTGTCCCCGGGCTGGGGGGGGACAGAAGCCCTGGCGAATGGCTGGGTACAGACCACCGGCACGCCGGGTTCGCCCAGCGCCACGACCACCATCAGCGGCAAGCAACTGCCGGCGCCCGATCCGAAATTCGGCGGCGTGATCAAGGACGATGCCCTGCAATCGAAACCGTGGTGGGCGCCGCGCATCGTGCCGCCCAAGGACGCGCCCAACGTCCTGCTCATCATCACGGATGACGCCGGGTTCGGCGTGCCGAGCACCTTCGGCGGCGTCATCCCGACGCCCACGATGGATCGCATCGCGAAGAGCGGTCTGCGCTACAACAACATCCACTCCACCGCGCTCTGCTCGCCGACGCGGGCCGCGCTCATCACCGGCCGCAACCATCACTCGGCCGGCTTCGGCGTGATCTCCGAGCAGTCCACGGGCTTCCCCGGCTACAACAGCATCATCGCCGAGGACAAGGCCACCATCGGGCGGATCCTGCTCGACAACGGCTACGCCACCTCGTGGTTCGGCAAGGATCACAACACGCCGGCGTTCGCCGCCAGCCAGGTCGGGCCGTTCGACCAATGGCCGACCGGCATGGGCTTCGAGTATTTCTACGGCTTCGTCGGCGGCGATGCGAACCAGTGGCAGCCGAACCTGTTCCGCAACACCACCCAGATCTATCCCTTCGAGGGCAAGCCGGGCTGGAACCTGGTCACCGGCATGGCCGACGACGCCATCGATTACCTGAATCGCATCAACCAGACGATGCCCGACAAGCCGTTCTTCGTCAAATACGCGCCCGGCGCCACGCACGCGCCGCATCACCCGACCAAGGAATGGGTGGAGAAGATCAGCGACATGCACCTCTTCGACGAGGGCTGGAACAAGCTGCGCGAGCAGATCTTCGAGAACCAGAAGAAGCTCGGCGTGATCCCGCAGGACACCCAGCTGGAGCCCTGGCCGACGAAGGTCCTCAAGAACTGGGATGACTGACGGCCGAGGAGAAGAAGCTCTTCATCAAGCAGGTGGAAGTCTTCGCCGCCTATGCCGCCTACAACGACTACGAGATCGGGCGCGTCATCCAGGCCATCGAGGACATGGGCAAGCTCGACAACACGCTCATCATCTACATCAACGGCGACAACGGCACCAGCGCCGAGGGCGGCCCGCTCGGCACGCCCAACGAAGTCGCGTTCTTCAACGGCGTCAACGAGATGCCGGTCGACGATGCAGATGAAGTGGTATGACGTCTGGGGCACCGAGCAGACCTACAACCACATGTCGGCGGGCTGGTCCTGGGCCTTCGATACGCCCTTCACCTGGTTCAAGCAGAACGCCTCGAAGCTCGGCGGCATCCGCCAGAACATGGCGATCTCCTGGCCGGCGCGCATCAAGGACAAGGGCGGCCTGCGCGAGCAGTTCATGCACGTCATCGACGTGGTGCCGACCATCCTCGAGGTCACCGGCATCCCGGCGCCCGAAACGGTGGACGGCATCAAGCAGGCGCCGATCGAGGGCACGAGCTTCGCCTACACGTTCGACAAGAAAAACGCCAAGGCGCCGTCGCGGCACAAGACCCAGTACTTCGAGATGATGGGCCAGTGGGCGCTGTATCACGAAGGCTGGCTGCTCAGCACCAAGGTGAACCGCGCGCCGTGGGAGGCCTTCGGCGCCGCCAATCCCGACCCGCTCAACAACCAGGTGCTCGAACTCTACGACCTGAACAAGGACTTCAGCCAGTCCCAGAACATCGCCGACAAGTATCCCGACAAGGTGAAGGAGATGAAGACAGATGTTCATCGCGGAAGCGAAGAAGTATCAGGTCTTCCCGATGGACGCCTCGGTGGCCGCGCGCATCGTCGCCCCGCGCCCGAACATCACCGCCGGCCGCACCGAGTTCGTCTACACCAGCCCGATGGTCGGCCTGCCGCAGGGCGATTCGCCGTTCCTGCTCAACAGCTCCTACACCATCACCGCGGACATCGACGTGCCCGAAGGCGGTGCCGAGGGCATGATCCTGACCTCGGGCGGACGCTTCGCCGGCTACGGCTTCTACCTGCTCAAGGGCAAGCCGGTGTTCCTCTGGAACCTGATCGACCTGAAGCGCATCAAGTGGGAAGGCCCGGACGCGCTCACGCCCGGCAAACACACCGTCGAGTTCGACTTCAAGTACGACGGCCTCGGCGTCGGCACGCTCGCCTTCAACAACATGAGCGGCCTCGGCCGCCCCGGCACCGGCACGCTCAAGGTGGACGGCAAGGTCGTCGCCACCCAGACCATGGCGCACACGCTGCCGATGATCCTGCAATGGGACGAGAGCTTCGACATCGGCTCCGACACGCTGACCGGCGTGAACGACGCCGACTACACAGCCGCCGTTCACGCTGACCGCCAAGCTCAACAAGCTGACGCTCAAGGTGGACCGCCCGCAGCTCACCGAGGAGGACATCAAGAAGCTCGAGAATGCGGAAGCCACCGCGGTGGACGGCAAGCCGGATCATCACATGCAGAGCGGGCCGCAGTAACCCTGCACGGCCGGGCTGCACGATCAGCATGTAGCAGCGCCTGTCGTAATTGGATATCGCGGGCCGTTTCGCAAGGAACGGCCCGCGATTTCATTGCTGAACGATTCCTGTCTGCCGAGCGTGAGTCGGTCGTCCGCGACTTTGACGGCAACCCGGCGAAACAGACCGAAGCAATCCTCTCAAGCCCTCCCCCAGCGCGACATCACGCTCCCGACTCAATGCGGTTCGTTTGGCCCCCATCCGTTCGCCCTGAGCCTGCTTGTATTCCGACCATCCTGAGACTATCGAAGGAAGGGCTGCCCTTCGACAGACGAACGGCACAAAAGGTAAGTGGAGAGCATTGGGTCTGGACTATCGAATGGGCTCCCCTAGCAGTGCTGAGGGAACAGGAGGCGCAAGCTGATGGACCCAGGATCCGAAGGTCAGGCGCCCCGTTTCTCGCTGGCGGTGGGCGGCCCTTTCTATGCGCTTCTGTCCAGAATCGGGCTGACGAGAACCTCGACGTCGGCTCCGACACCGGCACCCCGGTGGACGACACGGACTGCAAGATACCGTTCGCTTTCAACGGCAAGATCGACAAGATTACGCTAACGATCGACCGGCCGAAGTTAACGCCGGAAGACGAGCAAGAAGCTGATGGAGGCGCAGCGCAACAACAAGACCAGCGAGTAGCCTCTTCGGATCGTGCAGCGCGCGGGCCACCACCATCAGGGTCGTGGCCCGCCGCTTTTCTGGGGTCTGCGCCCCGGCGGTCATACAGCGTTCCGGCAAGCGATTCACCGCATCATGCACAGGCCGTCGTAGCCTGGTCCCGCGCCGCTTGCATCTGCCTGCGCCACTTCCCGGGAGAGACACCTTCCCATTGGGAAAACGCCCGGTTGAAAGCCGTTCCGTCTGAATAACCGAGAAGCGCCGCAATGGATTCGATGCTGGTCCGGGTGTCGCGCAGCAACTGATTCGCGGTCTGGTGGCGCGCTTCACTGTAAAGCTCGCGGAAACTGGTGCCGGACTCCTTGAGGCGGCGGTTCAAGGTTCGTGGATGAATCGAGAAATGTCTGGCCAGATCATCAAGCGAACAGCGCTGAGAGCCGAGCAGGGACAGCAGCGCCTGATAGGCTTTTTCGCGGAAATCCTGGTTCGAGTAACGCCGCATGTCCAGAATGTGCTGCTGGAAATGCTGGTAAATCGATGGGGTCGGAATGGTCGATCCGCCTGGCCAGCCAGGAGGTTTGGAACACCAGGGCGTTGTGCACGGCATTGAACCGCAGGGGCGCCCGGAAAAAATGGCGGTAGGCGCCGATATCGGCCGGTTTGTCATGGGTAAACCGGACTTCGAGCGGGAGCCATTCAGGGCCACACAAGCCGCGCATGACGTTCCAGATGACCGCCAGGGAGCCATCGCTGATCTGGTCAGACCCTTCAATGCCGGGTTGGTAGATCGCGTAGCCGAGCACGGTGGTTTCATCCGATACCTCGAGGAAGGGTGTCGCACCGCGATCATGCAGGTCGATGTTGAGGATCGCCTCATTGAGTGCCGTCCCGACATCCGGGGCGTTCTTCATCAGGAAACCCGTGGCACCCAGCGTGGAGGCATTGCCGCGCTGGCCGACCAGAAGCCCGAAATGGGGGCAGCCGGTTTCGCGCGCACAGGTATTGACAATGCGCCCAAGCATTTCAAATGGGATCGTTCTGTCGGGCTGGAAAAAAATTTCTTCCGACAGTCCGAATTTCTTCAGAAGAGGTCCGGGGCCCACTCCAAATTCGCGGAGAAGCGCCGGAATGGCCGCCATCGGAGCCACCCGGATCATCCCATGCTTGGGAGGGGGGTACTTGGCAAGCTTGGTCTTAGGCATCGATTGATGATCAGGAATCAGAGATGAGATTGTCGGATATTGTCAATAAGTTGTCGCAGATCGTCAAGATTATAAATACCCATCCCAATAGAATGGCTGTGCTGGGTATTTATCCTAGCGGAGAACAAAAAGTCAGACCTTGCTTTCCTTGGCGCCCAGCCATACCGGCAGATTTGGATTGAGGACGAAGGCAAGCAATTCCGCCGCAAATTGCTGCAAGAAAACGAGGGTTCGACATGATGAAAGCGAAGACGAAGACTGAAATGAACATCAGCAAACGAAGCCGCATGTCCTTCACCCGCACACTTTTCGTCGCGGCAGCGCTGGTTGCGACGGGGCCGGTCGCCCTGGCGCAGGGCAAGCGATGCAAAGCCCATCCTCAAGGCCATGTCGGACTATGTGAGCAGCCAGCAGACGATCGAGATCACCTTCGATAGCGATATCGAAGTCATCACGCCACAACTGGAGAAAATCCAGTTCACCAATTCCGGCGGGATGCTGTTGAGCCGCCCGGACAAGCTGCGCGCTCACCGGGTCGGCGGCTATGCGGATGTGGAGATGGTTTTCAACGGCAAGACCGTCAGCATCCTGGGCAAGCACATCAACGGCTACGCGCAGTTCGATGCGCCCGGCACGGTGGACCAGTTGGTCGCAGCCCTGCGGGCGGGCCATGGTATTTCGTTGCCTGGCGCGGACCTCCTGCTGTCGAATCCCTATGACGTCCTCGTTGCCGGCGTCCTGGAAGCCAAGCATATCGGCCGCGGGGTCATCGATGGCCTGGAATGCGAGCACCTCGCCTTCCGCAACGCCGATACCGACTGGCAGCTCTGGGTCGACGTGGGCGAACGGCCCATCCCGCGCAAACTGGTAATCACGAGCAAGACGGTGAACAACGCGCCGCAATACACGCTACGCATCAAGAGCTGGAAATCCGGTTTTGTACCGGCATCGAACGCCTTCGCGTTCGCGCCACCGGCGGGCGCGGAGAAACTCAACCCCAACGATCTGATCGGACTCGACGAATTGCCGCAAGGCGCGCCGACAGGAGCACAACCATGAAAACCCTCACACCCAAGTTTGTCCTCATGCTTGGCCTGGCCGCGGCCGGCTGGCTCGGCAATGGCGAAGAAGGTCTGATTGCCTCTGCGCACGCGGTCATCGGCGCACCCATGACACCGGTCAGCTATGCCGGGGTGGCTCGCCGCTCTACAGTCGGAGTAGGGGCGCCGGGTGTTGGCTACGGAGGGGTCGGCGGTCCTGCGTCCGGCGTCGGTGTTCTGCCAGGCGCGGGTGCCGGCCAGGCCGGCGTCGGCTACAGCGGTGGCGTGGGTGTCAATCTTGGCGGCCCCGTGAACCGGGCCGGCGTGCGCTGATCACCAGGACTTTCCGCAACGCCCCCCAAACCTGAACGGCGGCTGTTGCGAGTGGCATGCGAAACGTTCTCACAGCAGGCTTGCCATCACACGTTCGAATTGAGGACACCACCATGAAATCCATCACGCACGCATTTCTAGGCGCCGCCCTGGCGTCAATGCTCGCCCTGACGGCCCTACCCGCCCTAGCTCAGAAACCGGGCATCACGGAGCAGGAAGCGCGCGCCATCGGCATCGAGGCCTACCTGTACTTCTACCCGCTGGTGACGATGGACATCACCCGGCGGCAGTTGACGAACATCGAGCCGGGCAAGGAAATCGGCAAGGGTCCGATGAACCTCTTCGTGAGTTATCCGGCCTACCCGCCTGCCGACTCCAAGATCGTCGTCCGCCCCAACTTCGACACCCTGTATTCCACCGCCTGGCTCGACCTCACCCAGGAACCGGCGGTGGTGTCGGTGCCGGACACCGGCGGACGCTATTACCTGCTGCCGATGCTCGACATGTGGTCGGACGTTTTCGCGAGCCCTGGCTGGCGCACCACCGGCACGCAGGCAGGCAATTTCCTTGTCACCCCGCCTGGCTGGACCGGCACGGTTCCGGCCGGCATGACCCGCATCGACGCCACCACGCCGTTTGTGTGGATCATCGGCCGTACCAAGACAGATGGCCCGCAGGACTATGACGCCGTTCACAGGATTCAGGCCGGCTACAAGGTAACGCCGCTTTCACAGTGGGGCAAGGCGCCCAACCCGGTGGCCGTCAAGCTCGATCCCACGGTGGACATGAAGACGCCGCCGAAAACCCAGGTCGACACGATGTCGGCGCAGAAGTATTTCAGCTATTCCGCCGAATTGCTGAAGGCGAATCCGCCGCACATCACGGATCAGCCGATCGTCGCCCGCATGCAGCGTATCGGCATCGTCGCCGGCAAGCGCCTGCAATTCGACCAGCTCGATCCCGTCGTCCAGCAAGCGCTCGCAAGCGTGCCGCAGGACGCGCAAGCCCTCATGAAATGGAAGTTGCCCACGCTGGCGCGGGTCGCCAACGGCTGGCTGATGAACACCGACACCATGGGCGTGTATGGCAACTATTACCTCAAGCGTGCGCTCGTGGCGCAGGAAGGTCTCGGCGCGAACCTGCCGGAGGACGCCATCTATCCTTTGAATCTCGCCGACGATACCGGCAAGCCGCTGGACGGCACAAACAAGTACACGATCCATTTCGACGAGGCCGCGTTGCCGCCGGTGGGCGCATTCTGGTCCATCACGCTGTACGACGCGGAAGGCTTTCAGGTGGCGAATACCCTGAACCGGTTCGCGCTAAGCAGTTGGATGCCGTTCAGATACAACCCGGATGGCTCGCTCGATCTCTATTTCCAGCACGAGAGCCCGGGTCAGGACAAACAGGCGAACTGGCTGCCTGCCCCGAAGGGGGCATTCAACCTGACCATGCGCCTGTACGCGCCGAAGTCCGATGCCTTGATCGGGAAGTGGAATCCGCCGGTCGTGATGAAAGTCCAGAAGTAGCGCTCACGAGCTGCGGCGTCGGGAAACCGGGCACGCCGTTACGGGAAAGCAAATGAACAATGGGATACTAATATGCTGGTGAAGTCGATCAAACACACAGTTGCAGGTTTATGCCTTGCAGTCCTGACGGCAGGTTCACTTGCGGCCCGCGCGGATGAAATCCCGTCGCTCGGCGCAATCGAGGCGGTTCGCATCGCCACCGAGGCTTACATCTACGGTTACCCCCTGGTCACCTTCGACATGGCCCGCAAGCAGCAGACCAACGTGGCCAGGCCTGATGCCGAGCACGCGCCGATGGGCCAGATGATCAGGATGCGGAGCTATCCCGCGGTGGACAACCACTGTTGCGCCGCGCCCAATGCCGACACCCTGTACACCGAGGTCTGGCTCGACGTCTCGAAGGAGCCATGGATCTTCGGCATCCCCGATATGGGCGACCGCTACTACATCATGCCGATGTTGGATGGCTGGTCGGAGGTCGTCGAGGTGGCGGGCTCGCACATGACGGGCGGCAAGCCCCAGACCTACGCCATCACCGGGCCGGGCTGGCAGGGCGCGCTGCCGATCGGCGTGAAGCAGGTCAAGTCGCCCACCGGGATGGTGTGGATCCTCGGCCGTATCT
>CAVSCL010000025.1:0-67021 GCA_963726485.1 uncultured beta proteobacterium
CCTTATCAAATGGTTGGTTGATGAGCAGGCAAATCTGAGCGGAATGGGTCACAATATCCCGAGTCACTCGTCAGCATACCCAGCTTTATATTTCATTTGTTGGAGTAGCGTTATGCACTTTTCGCAAAGTGGAACAATTATGTCAGCCCCTCCAGGCCCCCACTCTGACGATCGCGTTCAGCGCGACTTCTGCCCCGCCATGACTGGCGAGATCGTTGTGGACGACATTGCGTATATGAGCAGATTTCCGCACCCTGGGATTTCCTGGTTACCCCCAGGGATCGCGGAGCCATTCGGCCATCAAAAAACCTACCTGATCACCCCCTCGGTCCATCCTGTACCGGGAAAGTTTCGACGCCTGCATCCGGGTACAGGGACTGACGCCGGCGGGGATGCTCGGTTTTCACTGCCGCTACGGCTGGGCGCGCATTCGGCCTACTGGAACGCGCCGCTGCGCGCGGCCGGCATTCCGGCTTCATTGCCTGGCGCGCTCGATGCAGTATTCGATGCCGGGCAGGTACACATCATCGTGCTATTGAGTTATGCGCTCGTGCGTGAGACCTGGCCGGCCGATTTTGTGTCCAGCCTCGAACGTGCGCTGGCGAGCCGCTGGCTGCCCACGCACCCGCACGCGGCCGCCCGGCTCGCTGGTCGGTGCTGGAGGTGCTGGAAACGGCACAGCAGCAACCCGAAGGGTTCCGGTACCCCGCTTCCGTTCGTGCGTTCGAGGCGGCGTTGCTCGACCGGCTGGCACAAACGGTACGGCTACCCGTAACCGAGAACGCGCGTCCAGACGCCTCTCGGCGGCAGCGCGGTCTTGCCCGCGCTATCGAATTTCTGCGTGAAAACGATGCAACCCTTTTGACCGTGCCACAACTGTGCCGCGCGGCAAACGTCAGTCAGCGCACACTGGAATACGCTTTCCACGAGTCGTTCGGGCACACTCCGCTGAGCTACCTGCGACTGCAACGCTTTCATCATGCACGCCGCGCGCTGGCCCAGGCACGCCACGGAGACGCCACCGTGGCCGACATCGCTTATCAAGCAGGCTTTTTTGAACTTGGACGATTTGCCGGAACGTACCAGAGCCTGTTCGGCGAGCACCCCTCGGACACGCTGAGACGCTGTTTTCCGGCGGCACGGGGCTTGCCCCTGCATCGATCCTGAGCCGATCCGGGTCACTCCCGTCACCTCAGCGCAATCAATCGCTGGTGCAGCTTTCAGTTTTCAAGCGTAGGAGCGAAGACCGGGATACGAATGCTACCGAATGACCATTGTTGTCTAGGACGTGTTATGGGCACTTTGAGTAGTGTTTGCGCGCGGACTGACGAGTTTGTCTGGGGTACGAGATAAACAGGACGTTCCGCTAACGGGATTGGGGCGTGTGGGCGCCCCACCACAGCCCGCACCCAAAGCGCCAAGCATTACATGAGTTTCCAGTCGCTGGAAAGATCGGGTTCACGGCTGCGGGCTTGCGATGGCAATGGTGAAATGAAACCACCACTCAGCCCTCCGCCACCACCGCCAACACGCCTCGCCATAGGCTTCCAGCTTCTTCGTCCCCAGCCGGTATCTCGCCCAACTCCGCCAGCGTGGCGGGGCGGCGCGCGGCGATTTCGCGCAGGGTGGAATCGTGCAGGATGACGTAGGCGGGCACGCCTTTTTCGTTGGCGGTTTCGCGGCGCCAGGCGCGCAGGGACAGGAACAGCGGGTCTTCGTCGTTGTGGACGCCTTCGCCGGAACTGGGGGCGAAGCGCGATTTTCTTGCGTGCAGGCCGAACCTCGATTGCGCGCAGCATGACGGTCTCTTCGCCCTTCAACACCGGCTTGGCGGCGGCGGTGAGTTTCAACGCGCCGTAGGCGGTGTGATCGACTTCCAGTAATCCACGCACGACGAGTTGCCGCAGCACGGCGCGCCAGACTTTGTCGGTCTGGCTCGCGCCGATGCCGAAGACGCTCAATGCGCCGTGGCCGAATTTGTCGACCTTGTCCGTCGCTCTTGCCGAGCAGCACGTCGATGACGTGGCCGGCGCCGAAGCGCTGGCCGGTGCGGTAGACCGCCGACAGCAGCTTTTGCGCGGCTTCGGTGCCGTCCCACAGCGTCGGCGGGTTGAGGCAGACGTCGCAGTTGCCGCAGGGCTGGCTGGCTTCGCCGAAGTAGCTCAACAGCGCGACGCGGCGGCAGCTGGCGGCTTCGCACAGGCCGACCAGGGCGTCGAGCTTGGCGTGGCCGATGCGCTTGTGCGCGTCTTCGGCCTCGCCCTCGTCGATGAAGCGGCGCTGGGTGACGACGTCCTGCAGGCCCCACGCCATCCACGCTTCGGCGGGCTCGCCGTCGCGGCCGGCGCGGCCGGTTTCCTGATAGTAGCCTTCGACCGAGCGCGGCAGATCGAGGTGCGCGACGAAGCGCACGTCGGGCTTGTCGATGCCCATGCCGAAGGCGATGGTGGCGACCATGACGACGCCGTCTTCGCGCAGGAATTTTTCCT
Organism: uncultured beta proteobacterium; assembly: GCA_963726485.1. Classification (GTDB taxonomy): domain Bacteria; phylum Pseudomonadota; class Gammaproteobacteria; order Burkholderiales; family Thiobacillaceae; genus Thiobacillus. Next base: position 2,490 of record CAVSCL010000025.1, read on the forward strand.
GATGGCGGCGGCGCGTGTCGTTGTCCATGCCGCCGTGGTAGGCCAGCGCGGTGAAGCCGGCCTGGCTCGAGTCCGGCAGCGGTCTCCTCGACTTTCTTGCGCGTGCTGCAATACACGATCCCGGCCTCGCCCTTGTGCTCGCGCAGGAAATCCAGCAGCTGACGGCGCGGGTCGGATTTTTCGCTGATGCGGTAGCGGATGTTGGGGCGGTCGAAGCTGGCGACGAAGACGCGCGCGGCGCCGAGGTCGAGCCGGGTGAGGATTTCGGCCCGCGTCGCGGTGTCGGCGGTCGCCGTTAGAGCAATCCTCGGCACATCGGGAAAGCGTTCGTGCAAGGCCGAGAGGCCGAGGTATTCCGGGCGGAAATCGTGCCCCCATTGCGACACGCAGTGCGCTTCGTCGATGGCGAACAGCGCGACGCGGGCCTGTTCGAGCAGGCTCTGAAAGCGCGGGGTGAGCAGGCGTTCCGGCGCGACGTACAGGAGCTTGAGCTGGCCGGAGACGAATTCGCGCTCGACCTGCATTGCCGTCGCATTGTCCAGACTGGAATTCAGGAACGCCGCCGCAATGCCCAGTTCCCGCAAGGCCGCGACCTGATCCTGCATCAGCGCGATCAGCGGCGAGACCACCACCGCGCAGCCCTCGCGCAACAGCGCCGGAATCTGGAAGCACAGCGATTTGCCGCCCCCGGTCGGCATCAGCACCAGCGCATCGCCGCCCGCCACCAGGGTATCGACGATGGCCGCCTGCTCGCCGCGAAACGCGGGGTAGCCGAAGACGCGGTTGAGCAGGCTTAAAGGGGTATCGGACATGGAAAAAACGGCTGACGGCGCTGGTTGGATTCTGATTTCCGGCTGGAAAATCATGGTGTCACATCGGCTATAATTGTGTCACGTTTTGCCGCCAGGAGGCTGAAAAATGAAAACCATGACCATCCGCGAAGCCCGCGAAGGCCTGTCGCACCCCGACCAGATGTTCGCCGACAGCGACGAAGTGCTGGTGGTGCGGCGCGGCAAGCCGGTGGCGCGGATTTTGCCGGTCACCCCTTCGGCAGACGCGCGCAAGCTTCCGTCGCTCAAGCTGGCTGCGTCGACGCAAGTCATCCCGTTCCAGGAAATCCCCAGCGAAGTGCTGATCCGCGAAGATCGGGATGCCTGTGACTGAGGTTTATCTCGACACCAGCGCGCTCATCAAACTCTATGTGCCGGAGGCTTTCTCCACCGAGGTGGAGCGTTTGGTCGCGGATGTCGACGTGCTCGTCATCAGCCGGCTGACGGTCATGCTGGAATGGCATTGCGCCATGTCGCGCCGCCTGCGTGCCGGGCTGATTACGAGGCCTACCTGGACATTGCACGTACCGAATTCACACGCCATTTGACCGCAGGCTTATTGCCGCATCGTCGCCATTCGACGACGCCTTGTTGATCGACGCGCTGCGAGCTGCTCGACAGCGTCAAGCCGGTGCCACTTGCGCACGCTGGACGCCCTCCACCTGACCGCTGCACGCCACGCGGCGCGACCCGCTTCGCCACCGCCGACAAAACAGGCCGAGGCCGACGCGGCGAGCAGTTGAACCTCGCTGTACATTCCTTTTTTGTATGACCTTGCCTATCATGACCGACCGACACCACCACTCCCGCCCTCGACGAAAACCAGATCATCGCCGAACGCCGCGCCAAGCTCGCCGCGATCCGCGAACAGGGCATCGCCTTCCCCAACGACTTCGAGCGCCGCGACTACGCGCGGCAAGCTGGCCGCCGCCCACGGCGACAAGTCCAAGGAAGCGCTGGAGGGCGAAGCCGTCGAAGTGCAACTGGCCGGCCGCATGATGCTGAAGCGCGTGATGGGCAAGGCCAGCTTCGCCACCCTGCAGGACATGAGCGGGCGGATTCAGGTCTACGTGTCCAACGACCTCGCCGGCGTTGATACGCACGACGCCTTCAAGCACTGGGACCTGGGCGACTTCCTCGGCGTGACCGGCACGCTGTTCAAGACCAACAAGGGCGAGCTGACCATCCAGGCCAAATCGATCCGCCTGCTGACCAAGGCGCTGCGTCCGCTGCCGGAAAAATTTCACGGCCTCGCCGACCAGGAGCAGAAATACCGCCAGCGCTACCTGGATCTGATTACCAACGACGATGCGCGCGAGACCTTCCGCCGTCGCTCGAAGATCATCCAGGCAATCCGCGAGTTCATGACCGGCCACGGCTTCCTCGAAGTCGAAACGCCGATGATGCACCCGATCCCGGGTGGCGCCGCGGCCAAGCCCTTCGCCACCCACCACAACGCGCTCGACATGGAACTGTTCCTGCGCATCGCGCCCGAGCTGTATCTGAAACGCCTGGTCGTCGGCGGCTTCGAGAAAGTGTTCGAGATCAACCGCAACTTCCGCAACGAAGGCCTGTCCACCCGCCACAACCCCGAATTCACCATGATGGAGTTCTACGAGGCCTATCGCGAATACCGCTACCTCATGGACTTCACCGAATCGCTGATCCGCCACGTTGCCGTGGTGGCCACCGGCTCAAGCTCCGTGAGTTATCAGGGACAGGCCATCGACCTCGGCCAGCCTTTCGAACGCCTCACCATCGTCGACGCCATCCGCAAATACCACCCGCACTACAGCGTCGGGCAACTCAACGACCGCGACTGGCTAATCGGTCAGTTCACCGCAATGAAGGCGAACTATCGCCCGCAGGACGGCATCGGCGGACTGCAACTCAGTTTCTTCGAGGAAACCACCGAGGCGCTCCTGATCCAGCCCACCTTCATCATCGACTACCCGGCCGAAGTCTCGCCGCTGGCGCGCCGCTCCGACACCCAGCCGGACATCACCGAACGCTTCGAACTCTTCATCACCGGGCGCGAAATGGCCAACGGTTTCTCCGAGCTGAACGACGCCGAAGACCAGGCCGAACGCTTCATGGAACAGGCGCGGCAGAAGGAAGCCGGCGACGAGGAAGCCATGCACTACGACGCCGACTTCATCCGCGCCCTCGAACACGGCCTGCCCCCCACCGGCGGCTGCGGCATCGGCATCGACCGCCTGGTCATGCTGCTGACCGACGCGCCGTCGATCCGCGATGTGATCCTGTTCCCGCAGATGCGGCGGGAGGGGTAGGCGGCATTGCGTCGGATGTCATTCACCCTACCCACTTGCGGGCGTTACGGAACATGCGCATCCAGGGCGCGTCTTGCCCCATGCCTTGCGGCCGCCACGACAACTGCGCACTGCGGAAGACGCGTTCGGGGTGCGGCATGAGGATGGTGAAGCGGCCATCGGCGGTGGTGTAGCCGGTGGCGCCGCCGGGCGAACCGTTGGGATTGCCGGGATAGGTTTCGGCCGGCGCGCCCCGGTTGTCGACATAGCGCAGTGCAAGCAGCGCCTGGCCTGCATGGGCGGGGTCGCGGAACTGCACCCGGCCTTCGCCGTGAGACACGACAATGGGAATCTTTGATCCGGCCATGCCATCAAGAAACAGCGACGGCGAGGCCATCACCTCGACCATTACAAACCGGGCTTCGAACTGCTCCGACAGATTGCGCTCGAAACGCGGCCAGGCGCCGGCGCCGGGGATCAGTTCGTGCAACTGGCTCATCATCTGGCAGCCGTTGCACACGCCCAGCGCGAAACTGTCGGCACGCTGGAAAAACGCTGCGAACTGCTCGCGTGCCCGGGGGTTGAACAGGATGGACTTGGCCCAGCCGCCGCCCGCGCCCAGCACGTCGCCATAGCTGAAACCGCCGCAGGCAGCCAGGCCCGCGAAGTCGCCCAGACTGACGCGACCGCAGAGGATGTCGCTCATGTGGACGTCCACCGCGGCGAAGCCCGCCGCATCAAACGCGGCGGCCATTTCCACCTGACCGTTCACGCCCTGCTCGCGCAGCACCGCCACGCGCGGCCGCAAGCCGGTGGCGATGTAGGGCGCGGCAATATCTTCCTGCGCATCGAAGCCGAGCGCATAGCTCAAACCGGGGTCGGCGGCGTCGGCGTGGGCGGCATACTCCTGCTCGGCGCACGCGGGGTTGTCGCGCAGCTTCGCCATCTCATGACTGGTGCGCGCCCAGGCCGCTTGCAGCGTGGTGCGCGCCTCGTCGAAGACGAACCGGTCATTGCACCGCACGCGAACACGATCCAGCGGGCCGGGCTGCGCCGATGACATGAAATTCGCCGCGCAGACCCGCATCGATGAAGGCCTGCAGGATGGACTGGGTGTCCGTTCGCCGCACTTGCAGCACGGCTCCGGCCTCTTCGCTGAACAACACGTTGAAGATGCGCGAGGAATAGTCTTCGTCAGCCAGTTCTTCCGGCCCGGGCTGCCCTTCCTCCTCCACATCCTTGCGTATCTGGTCGAGACACAATTCATCGACCTCGATATCAAGACCGCAATGGCCGGCAAAGGCCATTTCGCACAGCGCGGCGAACAGGCCGCCGTCGGAGCGGTCGTGATAGGCCAGCAGCTTGCCGGCCGCGTTCAGGGCCTGCACGGTATCGAAGAAAGCGGTCAGCGCGGCGGCCGGGGGCGCGTCGGGGCAGCGGTCGCCGACCTGCTTGCAGGCCTGCGCGAAGCTGGAGGCGCCCAGGCGGTTCTTGCCCAGGCCCAGGTCGATCAGAATGAGGTCGCTGTCTCCCGCGTCCCGCCGCAACTGCGGGGTGAGATGCGCGGTGGCGTCCGGAGTGGCCGCGAACGCCGAGATGACGAGCGAGATGGGGGAGGTGACGGATTTGCGCTCGCCGCCTTCCGTCCACACCGTCTTCATGCTCATCGAGTCCTTGCCGACCGGGATACTGATGCCCAGTTCCTGGCAATACCGCGACACGGCAGCGACGGTATCGAACAGGGCGGCGTCTTCGCCGGGGTGTCCGGCGGGCGCCATCCAGTTGGCCGACAGCTTGATTCGCGGCAGCCCCTCAACCCGCGCCGCGGCCATATTGGTGATCGCTTCGGCTATCGCCATGCGTCCCGAAGCGGGCGGATTGATGAGCGCCAGCGGCGCTTTCTCGCCGATGCAGAAGACCTCGCCCTGCAAAGTCCGGTAACCCATCAGGGTCACCGCGCAATCGGCCACCGGTACCTGCCATGGTCCCACGCACTGGTCGCGCGCGGTCATGCCGCCCACCGTGCGATCGCCGATCGAAATCAGGAACATCTTGGACGCCACGCCGGGCATGGCGAGCACGCGATAGGCCGCATCGCGCAGTTCGATCCCGTCGAATTCCAGCGGGGCGGGACGCCCGGTCCGGTGCGTCACGTCACGCGTCATGCGCGGCGGCTTGCCCAGGATCACTTCCAGATCGACATCCACCGGGTGGTTCCGGAAATGACTGTCGGCGACCAGCAAATGGCCGTCGTCGGTGGCCTCGCCCAGCACGGCAAACGGGCAGCGCTCGCGCTCGCACAGCGCGCGAAACTCGTCGATACGCTCGGGCGGTATCGCCAGCACATAACGCTCCTGCGCCTCGTTGCACCAGATTTCGCGCGGCGACATGCCGGATTCTTCCGACGGCGCGGCGCGCAATTCAAAGCGCCCACCGCAGCCGCCACCATGCACCAGTTCCGGCAGCGCGTTGGACAAACCGCCCGCGCCGACATCATGGATGGAAAGAATCGGATTGTTTTCCCCCATCTGCCAGCAGCGGTCGATGACTTCCTGCGCACGGCGTTCCATTTCCGGATTGCCGCGCTGCACCGAATCGAAATCCAGATCTGCGGTGTTGGAACCGGTGGTCATGGAGGACGCCGCGCCTCCGCCGAGACCGATCAACATGCCGGGGCCGCCGAGCTGAATCAGCAATGCGCCGGCCGGCAGCATTTTCTTGTGTACGTGATCTTCACGGATGCTGCCCACCCCGCCTGCCAGCATGATGGGTTTGTGATAGCCGCGGCGCTCGCCGGCGACGGTTTCTTCAAAGCTGCGGAAATATCCGGCGAGATTGGGGCGGCCGAATTCGTTGTTGAACGCCGCCGCGCCGATGGGTCCTTCGAGCATGATGGCCAGCGGCGACACGATGCGCCCGGGTTTGCCATACGCATCCGTCTCCCATGCCTGCGTGTACCCGGGAATATTCAGATTGGACACCGAGAAGCCGCACAAGCCCGCCTTGGGCTTGGACCCGATGCCGGTCGCGCCTTCGTCGCGAATCTCGCCGCCTGAACCGGTCGCGGCGCCGGGGAAAGGCGAAATCGCGGTGGGGTGGTTATGCGTTTCCACTTTCATCAGGATATGCGTCGCTTCGAGGGAGTAGCCGTAGCTGCCGTCGGCGCGCGGATAGAAGCGCTCGATGGCCGCACCCTCGATTACCGAAGAATTGTCCGAATACGCGACCAGCGTTCCGGCCGGATGGGCCGCATGGGTATCGCGAATCATGCCGAACAGCGATTTGTCACGGGCATCGCCGTCGATCACCCAGGACGCGTTGAAGATCTTGTGGCGGCAATGCTCGGAATTGGCCTGGGCGAACATCATCAGTTCGACATCGGTCGGATTGCGCCCCATGCGGGTGAAGTTGTCGGCAAGGTAATCCAGTTCATCCCCGGACAGCGCCAGACCCAATGCAGAGTTGGCGTTTTCCAGCGCCGCGCGACCCCCTCCCAGCACATCCACTGCCGTCAAACTGCGTGGCGGCACATGCTGGAACAGATCCGCGGCGGCGGCCAGCGAAACCATCACCACCTCGGTCATGCGGTCATGAATCAGCGGCAACAGCAATGCCAACGCATCGCCTGAAAACACGGCGCCGTTCTTGTCGCGCAGACGATAGGCCACACCACGTTCGATACGCTTGAGCTTGGCAATGCCGCAATTCTTCAGGATGTCAGTGGCCTTGGACGACCAGGGCGAAAGCGTGCCGGGGCGGGGCGCCACCAGAACCAGGGCTTCGTCGGCAACTGGGGCATACGAGTCCGCCTCAGTCGGCGTGCCGTAATCCAGCGCCGCCGCAACTCGCCGGGATTCTTCTTCATTCAGTTCCGCGTCCAATTCCAGAAAATGCCAGAAGCGCGGCGTGATTTCCCCGATTTCAACCCCTGAACGGGCGGCCTCGGCGCGAATTTTTGCAATACGGAAGGGTGACAGCGCTATGCTGCCGGGAAGGGAAACAATAGGTACCATCAGCGTCTTTGCAAACCGGGAAAAACGCTATTTTAGCTGTCCAGGGTGTCGCCGGTGTCGTTTCGCCGCACGGGCGTCATTGCTGTTTACGGATTAGCCCCTTCTTTTGCCAGGATTCAAAACAATCCAGTCCGCAAAAATGATGGACATAGTCCTGTACATATTCCGTCAACACAGCATCAGCCGGAATTTCCATCAGGCAAACCTCACAACTGAGCACCTGGCACATCTCATTGCTTGCGCAATCGCTCACCGAACCGCCGCCAGGATTAAGATGCTCTTTATCCATAAAACCCTCCTTGCAAATCAGGCATGGTTAACTTCATATTAGACTAATGATCGTATCCCATTGTTCTTGCCTTACTGCCGCCCATGCTGATTCAACCCACGTCCCTCGTATCGCCACCGCTGTTCATGGCCGCGGATATTCAGGCAATCGACCGGCAATGGGCGGAATCGCATCCCGGCGAGCCCCTGATGGAAAAAGCGGGGGCCTCCGCGGCCGAACTGGCGGGGACGCTTGCCAGCGAGACAGGCGAGCCCATCCTGATTCTGGCCGGCCCCGGCAACAACGGGGGAGATGCTCTGGTCGCTGCGCGGCTGCTCATGGCGCAAGGGTTCCGTGTGGATGTCGCCTGTCGCGCGGACCCCTCACGCCTCCCGCGCGATGCCGCGCTGGCCTGGGCCGGATATCGTGAGGGTGGCGGGGATATCCTGTCCGGCATTCCGGCGCGCCAGCGATACAGCCTGCTCATCGACGGCCTGTTCGGAGTGGGGCTCGACCGTGCCGTGGAAGGCGAAGATGCCCGCTGGATTACCGCGGCCAACGGCTTTACCTGCCCGATCCTGGCGCTGGACGTGCCAAGCGGCCTCGACAGCGACAACGGCCGGATTCGCGGCACCGCCGTTCGCGCCGGCCACACCCTGACCTTTCTCGGGCTCAAGCCCGGCCTCTTCACTGCTGACGGGCCCGACCTGGCGGGATCTTTGCACCTCGATCCACTCGGCGTGGATCCGGCCGAAAAGATCAACCCGCAAGGCATTGCACTCACCCAGCCGGAGGGCCGCCATCGTTTGCCTGTCCGCCGCAATAACAGCCATAAAGGGATGTTTGGGCACGTCGGCATCATTGGCGCCGCACCGGGCATGGCGGGCGCGGGGCTGATCGCCGGGCGGGCCGCGCTGCGGCAAGGCGCGGGCCTGGTCACATTGGGCGCACTCGACGAGCGCATTGTGGTCGATTTTGGCGAGCCCCGGCTGATGTTTGCCGTGCCGGAAATGCTCGGTGACGCGCGCCTGGATGTTCTGGTGATCGGCCCCGGTCTGGGCCAGAGCACACGCGCGCGCATCCTGCTGAAAACAGCCCTGGCGGCAGCCTGCCCGCTGGTGCTGGATGCCGACGCGCTGAATCTTCTGGCCAGACACCCCGAGCTGGTGGAACTGGCTGCACGGCGCAGCCATCCCACCGTGCTCACTCCGCACCCCGGTGAAGCCGCACGCCTGCTCGGCGTATCGGGGGTGGATATTCAAGCTGATCGTATTCGGGCGGCACGCAATCTGAGCCGGCATTACCACGCGCATGTCGCACTGAAGGGCGCCGGCACCGTGATCGCCCATCCCGATGACAGATACGCGATCAATACCAGCGGCGGCCCCTGGCTTGCCCAGGCCGGCTCCGGAGACCGGCTCACCGGCATGGTGGCCGCGCTATTGGCTCAGGGAATGAAGACAGGTGATGCAGTAGAAGCCGCGGTATGGCTGCATGGCTGCGCCCCGTCCCATGATCAGTATGCATCGACCATTTTCGGCGATGCATAATCAAACCAACGCATCGACCATTTTCGGCGATGCATAGTCATGTTCTGCAATCGGAAGGCACACCCGGTGGCGTCAGGAACGGAAGCGTTTCTGTAGATACGCTGCAAACTCGTCCTTGACCTGGGGATGCTTGAGTGCGTATTCGACCGTGGCTTCGAGATAGCCGATTTTCGATCCGCAGTCGTAGCGCTTGCCCGAGAATTCGTAAGCCAGCACCTGCTGCTCTTTCAGCAGTTCGGCAATGGCGTCGGTGAGTTGCAGTTCGCCACCGGAGCCGCGCTTGATTTGGGCAAGATAATGGAAGATGCGCGGGGTGAAAATGTAACGCCCCACAACAGCCAGCGTGGAAGGCGCATTCTCGGGCTTGGGCTTTTCCACGATAGCGCTGACGCGTGAAAGTTTGTCTGTCATCGCCTGGGTCGAGACGATCCCATAGGACCCCGTCTCTTCGCGTGCAACATTCTGCACGCCCACGATGGAGGAATGGTAATAGTCATACAACTCGACCATCTGTTTCATGACCGGCGGCTCTCCGTCGATAAGGTCATCGGCCAGAATCACGGCAAACGGTTCATCGCCCGTCGCGGGATGCGCGCACTGTACCGCATGGCCCAATCCCAGCGCCTCGGCCTGACGGATATAGATGCAGTTCACATTGGATGGAAGCATGTTGCGCAGGTCTTCCAGGACCTTTGTATTCCCCCGTACTTCCAGCTCGGTTTCGAGTTCGTAAGCCTTGTCGAAATGGTCGGCAATGGCGCGCTTGGTGCGGCCAATGATGAAGATGAGATCGGTGATACCCGCCGCCACGGCTTCCTCGACCGCATACTGGATCAGCGGCTTGTCGACGATGGGCAGCATTTCCTTGGGGCTGGCCTTGGTCGCAGGCAGAAATCGCGTGCCCATGCCGGCCACCGGAAATACCGCTTTTCTTACTGCTTTCATCTTCTTTTCCTATTCAAAACCAATGTATCGGCCATCTTCTACGATGCATATTTACAATTAGAAGCCGCTCTGGCCCCGGATCTTGTTCCGCTCGAGCAATGCCAGCAAGCCTGCCTCGTCCAGTATGGTGGTGCCCAATTCCTGCGCTCTGATTAATTTGCTGCCGGCTTCAACACCGGCAACCACATAATCTGTCTTCTTCGACACGCTGCCCGCCACCTTGCCGCCAGCCGTCTCGATCTTTTCCCTGGCCTGATCGCGCGAGAGGGTGGGCAGCGTCCCGGTCAGAACAAACAGCTTGCCGCTCAAGGCGCCTGCTTCACGCTGCCTGCCCTCATTTTCAGGCCAGTGAACCGCGGCTTCGCGCAAGCTTCGGATCACGTCCGTGTTATGGGCCTCGGCAAAAAACTGAACGATAGACTGCGCCACGACTGGCCCCACATCGGGCACTTCGATGAGCATTGTCTCATCCGCTCCCATCATCGCGTCGAGATTTCCAAAATGTGCCGCCAGATCCCTGGCAGTCGCCTCCCCCACATTACGGATGCCCAGTGCAAATATAAAGCGCGCAAGCGTAGTGGTTTTGCTTTTGCTGATGGCATCGAGCAAATTTGCGGCCGACCTTTCCGCCATGCGGGGAAGCCCTGCGAGTGTCGGCAAGTCCAGGCGATACAAATCCGCCGCAGTGTGGACCTTGCCCTTGTCCACCAGTTGATCAACCAGCTTGTCGCCCAGGCCCTCGATATCCATGGCGCGGCGCGAGGCAAAGTGCAGCAGCGCCTGTTTGCGCTGTGCCGCGCAAACCAGGCCACCGGTGCAGCGCGTCACCGCTTCTTCCGGCAGGCGCACGACATGCGAACTGCACACCGGACATACCGGATAGCGGGCCAGAATATCGAAACGCGGCGGCGGCGGGTCAGGACGCTTTTCCGGCACGATCGCCACCACCTCCGGAATGACGTCGCCGGCGCGGCGCACAAACACGGTATCGCCTATGCGCACGTCCTTGCGATCGATCTCGTCCTGATTGTGCAAGGTGGCGTGTGACACCGTGACCCCACCGACAAACACCGGTTTGAGCTTCGCAACCGGCGTCAGTGCGCCAGTGCGACCGACCTGCACCTGGATATCCTCAACCACGGTGAGCGCCTCTTCGGCCGGGAATTTGTGCGCGATGGCAAAGCGCGGTGCGCGCGACACGTAGCCGAGCTTTTCCTGATCCGCCAGCCGGTCGACCTTGTACACCACGCCATCGATATCAAATGGTAAAGCGGGACGCCGCTCGCCCATGTGCCGGTAGTAAGCGAGCAGCCCCCCCAATCCGCGTACCACAGCACGCTCGGCGCTCACTGGGAAGCGCAGTGCCGCCAGCGCCTGCATCACTCCGTCATGGCTGGATACTGGTTTCCAGCCATTGCTTGCACCAATGCCATAGGCAAAGAAATGCAGCCGGCGGCTGGCGGTCACGCGTGGATCGAGCTGGCGCAGGCTGCCTGCCGCGGCATTGCGCGGGTTGACGAATTCCTTTTCTCCATGCGATTTCTGTTCGCGATTGAGCCGTTCAAAATCGCGCCGCAGCATCAGGACCTCCCCCCGCACCTCCAGCAGACGAGGCACATCCCGGCCATCCAGCCTGAGGGGAATAGCGTGCAGGGTGCGAATATTGGCGGTCACATCTTCGCCGGTGTAGCCATCGCCCCGTGTCGCGCCACGCACCAGCTGGCCCATTTCGTAAGTCAGGCTGATCGCCAGACCATCGAATTTGGGTTCGGCTGCGTACTCGACGTCATCCTGCTCATGCTGCAGGCCTTCGCGCACCCGGCGATCAAAGGCTGCCACTTCCGCGTCTGCAAACGCGTTGTTGAGCGACAGCATCGGCTGTTGATGGCTGACCTGGTCGAATTCGGTCAGCGGGGTAGCGCCTATGCGCTGGGTGGGCGAATCCGGTGTGACGTATTCGGGATGCGCCGCTTCCAGCGCTTGCAGTTCACGGAACAGCCGGTCGTATTCCGCATCGGGAATCGTCGGCCGATCGAGTACATAGTAGTGATAGTTGTGCTGTTCGATTTCCTGGCGCAGTGTTTGAATGCGCGACAGGACTTCGTGCCTGGCCATCAGGAAAAGAGACGCAGAGCCCGCCGTGAGCCGGATGGAACGCCGCGCGTTTCCATGCGTTCGTATATATGCGTAAGCTGGCTGCGAATTTTCTCGATCCCGGTATCTGTCAGGGGACGCAGGTTGTCATCGACCAGCAGCCCGCCCACTTCATTGGCCAGTTTGCGTCCGAACGCCACCATGCTGTCGAACACCTTCAGGCCATCCGGCACGCGCGGCACGTCGAATTGCAGGGTCACTCCCTGCGATTCCTGCTGGATTGTGGTGTCACGCGAAAAGGGCTCTGCGTCATGGTTGTACAAGGCATAGAGCAACTCGCCGCGATTGTCGAGCAGTTGATAAACGCCGTCAGCTCCCAGTTCCATGCCCGCGTTTTCGGCCTCCTTCAACACCTTGGACAAATTCAGGGCGCTATCGCCCCGGGCAACGATATTGAGTCCGATCAGCACGTCCACGTCCACACAGAATCGGTCCATCACCTGGGCACGTTCAATCGCCTGCGCCACATCGTCGCAGGCGATTTTGAGCCCATGCGCCTGCGCAATCTTCTGCAACAAGCCGCAAAGCGCAGTCAGATCCTCCTCGGGTGCCGCACCATTGCGATCAGCCAGTTGCATGGCCGCCTGCACTTCCTGGTAATGAGCATCACGCCAGGGCTGCATCTCTTCCCAGGCATCGCCCTCCACAGGCAGGCCCAACCAGCGTGTCCTCTTGCCAAAATGGCGGGAGTGGCTGATGGCATCACCAAACAGACTGGCCTGGATGTTTCCTCCACCGATACGCACCCGATACTCGATCAGTTCATCATAGGGTGACGCAGGCATGGGCGCCTTGCCTCCAGCACCCGGCTGGGGTGAAGAACGCGGAACTGGCCGTGCCTGCGCACCGGATGCTGAAGCTATATACGCAGCGGTCATTTTCGACGATGCATCGGTCAAGGGCGCAGCATGGGCAAGCACGGATGCGGGCGCAGGTTCGATGGCGGGCGGCAAGGGTTGCGGGCTGCCGGATGCCACCTCGGGTTGAGGCGCCTCAGTTCCTGCATCGGCCGCTCTCCTTGCGTCGCCAAAAATGGTTGACGCGTCCAGTCTCGACGATGCAACATCAACAGGCCCGGGTTCAATTTTCAGGTTTGGCTCATACAGCCCGTCATGTTTCGGCGAGAGTTCAAGTTCCCCCAAAGCAGGTTCACGCAACTCGGGTTCGATACGGCCTGCATCATCGCGCGGTCTGGCCTTGCGCTCCAGGAGGGCATCACGAACGGGGGTCTGCAACGCAGCGGCGGCCTGCTTCCTGAAGCGCCGCTCCTGGACCCAGTTGAATACCAGCACTCCCAACACCACGACAGCGCCGATAAGCAGAAGCGCGATTTGCAAATCACTCATTCATTGTTCTTTCCGACTTTATTTGGCTGGAACCACGCGGATAAAGATTTCGTCCGGCGCAATCATTCCCAGTTCACTCCGGGCGCGCTCCTCAATGGCTTCGCGTCCCTGTTTGAGATCACTGACTTCGGCAAGCAGTATTTCGTTACGATCCCGCAGGCGCTGATTCAACGCTGCCTGCGTTTCGACCTTGTTGGCGCCAGCGCGTACCTGCAACCACCCACCCTCGCCAAGCCAGAGCGGATACTGCATCAGCAATATCAGAGCGGCAAGGATGATCGAGAATCCTTGCCCCTTCATTTTTCCCGAAAATTTAGCTGCGCTGGCGAAAAGCATCGCGTCCGGGATAATGTGCTGTATCACCTAGCTCTTCCTCAATGCGCAACAACTGGTTGTATTTCGCCACGCGATCCGATCGCGACAGCGATCCGGTCTTGATCTGCAGTGCGTTGGTCGCCACTGCCAGATCGGCGATGGTGGTGTCCTCGGTCTCACCCGAGCGATGCGAAATCACGGAAGTGTAGCCCGCGCGCTTGGCGGCCTCGATAGCCTGAAAGGTTTCGGATAACGTACCAATCTGGTTTACCTTGATCAGGATGGAGTTGGCAATGCCCTTCGCTATGCCTTCATTCAGAATCTTTACGTTGGTGACGAAGAGGTCGTCGCCCACCAGTTGCACGCGCGCTCCCAATTTGTCCGTGAGTATCTTCCATCCGTCCCAGTCGTTCTCGGCCATGGCATCCTCGATGCTGATAACGGGATATTTATCGCACCAGGCGGCAAGATAGCCTGTTAACTGGGCGGAGGTGAGTTTCAGTCCCTCCGAAGCGAGGTGATAGAACCCGTCCTTGTAGAACTCGGAGCTTGCGCAGTCCACGCCGATGGCGATATCGATTCCCGGCGCGAAACCCGCTTTCTCGATTGCCCGAACGATCAACTTCAGCGCTGCCTCGTGCGATTCGAGGTTCGGCGCAAAGCCGCCTTCGTCGCCCACCGTGGTGGCCATGCCTGCGTCGTTGAGCAGCTTTTTCAGAGCGTGAAATACTTCCGCGCCGTAGCGCAGCGCCTCGCGAAAACTCGGCGCGCCGACCGGAATAATCATGAACTCCTGCATGTCGATGTTGTTGTTGGCATGTGCACCGCCATTGATGATGTTCATCATCGGCACCGGCAATTGCATCGGCGCCGCACCGCCGAGATAGCGATATAGCGGCAGACCTGCCTGCTCGGCGGCAGCGCGAGCGCAGGCCATCGACACCGCCAGGAGCGCGTTCGCGCCGAGGCGGGATTTATTGTCCGTGCCATCGAGTTCGCACATCGTCTTGTCGATGAAAGCCTGGTCTTCTACGTCCAGACCAATGATGGATTCACTGATTTCGGTGTTGACGTGTTCCACGGCTTTCAGCACGCCTTTGCCCAGATAACGAGACATGTCGCCATCTCGCAACTCGATTGCTTCGCGGCTGCCGGTGGAGGCGCCACTCGGCACCGCCGCGCGCCCCAATACGCCGGATTCCAGCAATACATCGGCCTCTACCGTGGGATTGCCGCGGGAATCGAGAATCTCACGGGCGATAACATCAATGATTGCACTCAATTTTCTTCCTTAATTCGCTTTTGAATCCCACCAAGAGGACATAAGGACGGGCGTAAAACCCCTTGTCCTCTCGTTCCCCTTGTTCAGGCTTACATCACTTCATTTTCAATAAATCCGCGCTGTTTCACCAGCGCGTCGATTTCCTTCAGCGTTTCCAGCAATTCGCGCATTAGCGGCAAAGGCCAGGCGTTGGGACCGTCGGATAGCGCACATTCCGGGTTCGGATGCGTCTCGGCAAATACACCGGCAATACCCACCGCCACCGCCGCGCGCGCCAGCACCGGCACAAACTCACGCTGACCGCCGGAGCGATCGCCCTGCCCGCCCGGCTGCTGCACCGAGTGGGTGGCATCAAACACTACCGGACAACCGGTTTCGCGCATGATGGCCAGGCCGCGCATGTCGGAGACCAGCGTGTTATAACCAAAACTCACGCCGCGCTCGCACACCATGATCTGTTCGTTGCCGGTGGCACGCGCTTTGTCCACCACATTTTTCATGTCACCGGGGGCAAGAAACTGGCCTTTCTTGATGTTCACCGGCAAGCCTGTACGCGCGACGTTCTGGATGAAGTTAGTCTGACGGCACAAAAACGCAGGGGTCTGCAGCACATCGACCACGGACGCCACTTCATCCAGCGGCGTGTCTTCGTGTACGTCGGTCAGCACTGGAACGCCGACCTGCTTCTTCACTTCCGACAGGATGCGCAGGCCTTCTTCCAGCCCCAGACCGCGAAACGACATGGCGGAAGAACGATTGGCCTTATCGAACGAGGATTTGTAGATAAATGGAATATTCAGCGCGGCGCACATTTCCTTGAGTTGCCCGGCGGTATCCAGCGCCAGTTGCTCGGATTCAATCACGCATGGCCCGGCAATGACGAACAAAGGCTGATGGAGACCTGCTTCAAAGTGGCAAAGTTTCATGCTGTTGTGACTCTCTTCGCCTGGCGTTGCGCCAGGGCCGCTTCAATATAGCCCTTGAACAGCGGATGGCCGTCGCGCGGCGTAGAGGTGAATTCAGGGTGAAACTGACAGGCCAGAAACCACGGGTGATCGGCCAGCTCGATCATTTCGCACAGTTCGCCATCGGCGGAGCGTCCGGCAATGGTCAGCCCAGAACCTTCCAGCCGCATCAAATAAGCGTTGTTCACTTCGTAGCGATGGCGATGGCGCTCGGTGATTTCATTCGCCTTGTATACACGCTGCGCCAGCGAGCCGGGTTTCAGATGGCACAACTGACCGCCAAGTCGCATGGTGCCGCCCAGGTCGGCCGCCGCGTCGCGTTTTTCCACGCGCCCGCTGGCATCGCGCCATTCGGAAATCAGCGCCACTACGGGGTGGGGGGTTTCGGGATCGAATTCGGTGGAATGCGCACCTTCGAGCATGGCTTTGTGGCGGGCAAACTCGATCACCGCCAGTTGCATTCCAAGACAAATCCCCAGATACGGCACTTTGTTTTCGCGCGCGTATTGAATCGCGGCAATCTTGCCCTCGACCCCGCGCTTGCCGAAACCGCCCGGCACCAATATCGCGTCCATGTCCCGCAGCGCAGCCGTGCCGTCTTTGTCGATCGCCTCGGAGTCGATGTAATGAATATTCACTTTCGACTCGGTATGAATGCCCGCGTGAGTCAATGCTTCCGACAATGACTTGTAGGATTCGGTCAGGTCGACATACTTACCGACCAGCGCGATATCGACTGCATGCTTGGGGTGCATGACCCGATCTACGATCCAGTCCCACGTGGACAAATCGGCGGGCTTGGGAGTAATTCCCAGCACGCGACACACGATGTCATCGAGCTGCTGTTCGTGGAGCATGGCGGGAATTTTGTAAATCGAATCGGAATCGTGCGCGGAAATCACCGCATCGGCATCGACATTGGTAAACAATGCAATTTTGCGACGCTCTTCCATCGGCACCGGGCGTTCGGCACGGCACAGAATCACATCGGGCTGGATACCAATTCCGCGCAATTCCTTGACGCTGTGCTGCGTCGGCTTGGTCTTGATTTCGCCGGCGCTGCCCAAGTAAGGAACCAGCGTCAGATGGATGTAACAGGCGTTGGCGCGCCCCTGTTGCAGTCCCATCTGGCGAATCGCCTCAAGAAACGGCAGGGACTCGATATCGCCCGCCGTGCCGCCAACTTCAACGATGGCCACTTCGGCATCGCCCGCGCCCTGTTTGATGTGCAGCTTGATTTCGTCGGTGATGTGTGGAATCACCTGCACCGTCCCGCCCAGATAATCGCCGCGCCGCTCCTTTTTGATCACCGACTCATAAATCTGGCCGGTGGTGAAGTTGTTGCGCTTTGACATTTTGGCGTGTGAATAACGCTCGTAATGTCCCAGATCAAGGTCAGTTTCCGCGCCGTCGTCAGTGACAAATACTTCGCCGTGCTGAAATGGACTCATGGTGCCAGGATCGACGTTTATGTATGGATCGAGTTTCAGTAGGGTGACACGGATGCCGCGCGATTCGAGCAGCGCAGCGAGAGAAGCGGAGGCGATCCCTTTCCCGAGGGAAGAAACCACTCCGCCAGTGACAAACACAAACTTCGTCATTATTTGAGCAGCGGGAGCGGGTGATGACGGATTTTACTCTATCCCTCACTGCTGCTCAATGCGTTACGGCAGCAGCAACATATTATCCTTGCGCCCTTCCCATCAAATGAATGAGTTCGTGGCAATCAATTTCAAGCTTCATACAGCGTTACCAGCGGATGCAGGCAGTTAACTGCAGTTTCCAGGATAAAAAAAGGGGAGCCGGCTTTGCACCGGCTCCCTCTTGACCTCAGGTCAACTTAGTGGGTAGTCGCGGGTGCCGCAGGCGGCGTAGCCGTCGCTGTTGTCGCCTTCATCGCAGCCATCGCATCCTTCAGCATCTTGATTCCATCCTTGGAGGCATCGATCGAACGGGTCAGCGACTCGCGGGCATTTTCGGGATTGTGGAAGCCGTCGGAATTCTCGGCGGTCCACCATTCCCAGTACAGGTTGCCGTCATACTGGTAGTCGTAGGCCTTCTCGATGATGTCCTTGGCTACGCCCATTTCCTTGGCCTTGTTGATTGCATCGATCAGGTTGGCGAGCCAGAACTCGGCCTTGGCCATCTTGCCACGGGTGTAGTTCTGGATGGCATTAATGTTATAGATGGCATCCTTCTCGGTCCAGTCCTGGTGGCAGTTCAGGCAGGTCTCCTGTGACGCGGTAACGCGGAGACATCTGCTGGTGCGAAGTAATCGTCTTGCCTTTGGCATCCTTGACCTTGGGCATATGGCAATCCTTGCACTGGACGCCAGCGCGCTCATGCTTGGAGCCCCAGTAGGTTTCCATTTCCGGGTGCTGGATCTTGGGCAAGAAGGCTCCGGTGGAAGCATGCCTGAAGTCCTTGTACTTGTAGTCCTCGACCATCACCTTCTTGTAGCCGAAGACGTTGGTCCACGGGAACAGGTTGGTGCGTGGATCTTCCATGGTGACGGAATACTTGCCGGAGGAGTTGTCCTTGGTGATGTCGAATCCTGGACCGCAGTTGTATTCCACGTGGCACTGCGCGCACATCAGGTTGGAGTCGGCCCTGTTCAGCAGACCGATGGCACGGAATGGCTTGCCGTCGCGATCAAAGGTGACCTTGGTCATGGTTGTCTGCTTGCTCTTCTCCGCATCCATCGGATAGGTGCCAAGCTTGCGGTCGACCACGGCATTGATCAGCGCGTCACGCACGACACGGGGGCCCGCGGAGTGCGGATCGTGGCAAAAGTAGCAGTTGAGCGGGTGCTTCACGCCGCGCGCGAACTCCACCGGCTTGGAAGTGCGGTCCCACTTGGCCGCGGGATTCTTGTCACCCATGTACGCCCACTGCAGGATGTGGTCCTGCGTCTTGCAGTTCATGCATACCGGGTTGACGGCCGTCACGGTCTGGCGCATGAACTTCTTCTGGTCGGAGGTTTCGGGTTCCTTGTCGACTAATTACGTCCCAGGCACTGTTGGCGGCGGCTTCGGCCTTGGTGTTGTAGGTCCAGTTCTTGAACTGGAAGCGGCCACCGAAGCCCCGGTCCACGACCCACTGGTCAACCAGCATGAAAGGGTGGGAACGCGGCTCGCCATGTTCGATGGTGAAGCCGTAGCCCTCCATCAGTTTGTCGAACAGCGGCGAGCGACTCTTGGTTGTCGCCTTCTCTATGCGCGCACCCGACTCATAGTTCATCTTCACGAAGGAGTCGTATTGATCCTTGTGACATACCGCACAGGCGCGATGATCCGTAATGGTGACCGGCTTCACTGCCTTCTTGTCCTTGCTGGCAAGGTGTTCATCCGTGCCGGTATGACAGTTCGCGCAGTTCACCTTGGCATGCTTGCCCTTGGCGTGGAATTCCTCGATGTTGTCGTGACAGGAATAGCATTTCTGGACATCAACCGGCTTGACTGCAGGTGCCGGAGCAGGCGTAGCGGCAGGCGCTGCAGCCGCCTGCACGCCAAAGGCAAACATCGCCATTAGCAGTCCCGCCAGCCAGCGGTAAAAAACACCTGGTTTCTTCATGGCCCTCTCCCTTATATATATTATTTTCACTCCGGCACCGCATTTAATCAGGCGAACGCATCCGCCATGACATTGTTGAACCAGCCGACGCAGTACTCGGCTTCGAGCTTGCGCTGGATCGGGGGCACCGGCAGCGGCGCATCCTTGGTGCCCAGGGTTACCGGCGACACGCCGCCGGCATCCGTGAGGTAGACAAACTTGTTGTCCGTCACGCGGTAGATATGCACCACCGAGAAGCCATACTCCGGGTTGACCGTGCTGTAGCAGGTGTTGACGTAGAAAGGCACCGGCGCGGGCTGGCCGTTCATCTTGGCGAGGATCGCGCCCACCGCAACCTTGGCCTGGGTCATCGCCATGTGCGCCGACTTGGGCATGGGATAGACCGGCATCTCGCCGGCGACGCAGGCATCGCCGATGGGATAGATGTCCTTGTGCACGGCGGACTCCATGGTCATCGGCACCACCTCGCACCAGCCCTTGGCATTGGTCAGCCCGGTATCCTTGGCAATCTTGCCCGCGGTGTGAGGCGGAATGATGTTCAATACATCGCCTTTGTGTTCACCGAAGTTGGTGTAGGCGGTCATGGTCTTGGCATCGACCTTGATCACCTTGCCGTCGGAAGCGCCCGGCACCCATTCCAGCATGCCGCCGGCCTGGTAGCCGAACATGTTTTTCCAGGCCTGCTCGAACAGGCCCTTCTTGGAGAAGGAGTCGTTGGCATCCAGGATGATGACCTTGGATTTGGTCTTGCCATGTTTGGTCAGATAGTCGGACACCTGGGAGGCGCGCTCGTAGGGGCCGGGCGGGCAGCGGAAGGGGCCTGGGGGTACGGCGATGATGAACTTGCCGCCATCGGCCATCGACTCGAGCTGCTTCTTCAGCAGCAGGGTCTGCGGGCCGGCCTTGTAGGCGTGCGGCAGAACGGTATTGGCCAGTTCCTCGCTGTCGCCTTCCACGCCGGCATAGTTGAATTCGATGCCGGGCGACATCACCAGGGCGTCATAGGCGAAGGTCTTGCCGCCCTGGGTGGTGACGGTTTTCTTGGCGGGGTCCACCTTGGTGACGGTGTCATGCAGCACATTCACCCCATGTTTCTTGAGGCCGTCGTAGCCAATCTGCAGACTCTTGATGTCGCGGTAGCCGGAGATGACCTCGTTGGACAGCGGGCAGGAGGTGTAGATCTTGTTGGGTTCGATCAGGGTGACGTCAACGGAGGCGCCGCCGATCATCCTGAGGTACTTGGCGGCGGTGGCGCCGCCGAAGCCCCCGCCGATAACCACGACCTTGCCCTTGGCCCCGGCCCGGGCGATCTTGGGGATGGTCAGTACGGCAGCGGAACTGGCAGCGGCGACCAGCTTGATAAATTCACGACGATTGATCTGGCTCATGCTTGTCTCCTCTTATTTCTTCTGGCTGGCGTAAAACGCTGCGACGGCTTTGACTTCTTCGTCGCTCAATTTCTTGGGCGGCCTTGCGCATCTGTTTGTTGGGCATCGCCACCGCGTCATCGCGGTATTTCATGAGTTCGAGTTCCAGGTATTCGGCCCACTGGCCGTTGAGATTCGGTGTATCACCATCGCTGGAAGCGCCGGTTTCGCCATGGCAGCCGGCGCAACGCGCGGTCACTTTCTTACCGAGGGCCACCAGTTTCGCATCGGTTGTTTGCGCCCAGGGCAAAGAGGCGCGAGTCCAGCCCTCGACCGGGGGGCAACAGTTTGGCATCGGTTGTTTGCGCCACAGGGGTCCAGGGCTTCTTGGAGAAGTAGGCCGCCAGCGCAGCGATCTGCTCGTCCGAATAGCCCTTGATCAGGCGACCCATGGTGGCGGAATAGCGCGCGCCGGTTTTCCACTCCAGCATGATGTTCTTGAGGTAGGACTCGGGCTGGCCGCCGATGGAGGGCATGCTTTGACCGGCGGAAACGCCATTCACTCCGTGGCAGTTGTTGCAGGTGTTGGCGAGGGCTTCGGTGTTGTCGATAGCGTGGGCAGCGCCCACAGCCCCAAACAGAAGTGTTGCTAATACAGTGCGATAGAGCATGCTTTTTTCTCCTCTGAGTTATTGTTTAATCGGATACAGCTTTCGTGCGTTGAGTCTATGTCACAGACAGGCGCCACATCCTTGACACAAATCAAGGAAAACAGTTTTTTTTCAAGCCGTTTTGCATCTGAACCCGATGCCGTTATGCGCAAAACGGGTGATCAGATATCTCCATTGGCTCCCGCCCGCATGATGTTTTCCATCTTGTCGCGGAGTTCCATGGCGCCCTTGGCCAGTTCCGGCGTAATACCCATCTGCTGACTGTAGCCGGCCACCCAGTCCATGTTCCAGTCCAGCATCAGTACCCAGATTTGCTTGTCACCGTCCTCCATAACCACGACGCGGCAAGGCAGGAAGACGACGAATTCCGGGCTGATCTTCAGAAGTTCCCGGCCGACGGCGATGTCGCAGTAGCTATGCACCTCGATGCGGGGCGCATCCTTGTCCTCCAGCACGGCCTGGAAATCCTTGTACATCAGGTTTTCGCCGACATGCTTGAAGTTAAGCTGGTTGGCGCGCAGGTTCATGGATTGCACCACATCGTCGAAACTGACACCCGGTTTGACCTTGATCTTGTGGGCCATCCAGTTCATCGCATCCGGCATCGACATGCGGAACATGTTGTTCATGATGGGCATCATCATCTGCATCATCTGCCGCTTGATCTCCGGGGGGATGGCCGGACGCATGGTGTAGGGCTTCTTCGGCGCCGGCGCGAGTGTGCCGATCAGCGGAATGTTGAGGCCGCGCATGTCGGGGAAGAAGGGCAGCATCGTCGGCATGGGGAGCGCGGGCACCATTTGTAGATAGGGATTGACGGACACCGCAACCGGGGTGGCGACAGGCGCAGCCTGAACGGCGGGCGGAATCGCGGGCACCATTTGTTGTAGATAGGGATTGACAGGCACCGCAACCGGGGCGGCGACAGGCGCAGCCTGAACGGCGGGGGGGCTCACGGGCACCGCAACCGGGGCGGCGACAGGCGCAGCCTGAACGGCGGGGGGGCTCACGGGCACCGCAACCGGGGTGGCGACAGGCGCAGCCTGAACGGCGGGGGGGCTCACGGGCTCCGCAACCGGGGTGGCGACAGGCGCAGCCTGAACGGCGGGCGGGGTGACGGGCTCCGCAACCGGGGTGGCGACAGGCGCAGCCTGAACGGCGGGCGGGGTGACGGGCTCCGCTTGTTGCGCCAAGGCAGGCAGACTGGTAAACAGGGCCAGGGTACGGATAAGACGTGTCAAAGTGCGCATGGTTATTCTCCGGGAGGATGGGCTGGGGGCTCCATATCTTGACGCCAAAGTGTAACAGCAGGCTTGTGCATGACATAGCAGGACTTCCCAGACATCAACTCGCCTGCCTGTCGTCCATTACATTTACACTCGCCTGAGGATAACGATGGGCGGCTTGCGCTGCCCATCTGATTAGATGCCCCTCGGTGAAGGATAGGACTTGTTTGACGAAGTGTCACAGACGCAACGGTCACGTTAATCATCCGATGACGCTTGGGAAAACTCTGAACAAGTCATTGCGAGCTAAGCGCGGAATACGATCTTGCTTGGGCGTTAGCCCATAGCAAGTCGGAGTCCCCTTGTGGGGCAATCCAGTGCATTGATTGATCGGGCATTTCTGGATTGTCACGTCGCTACGCTCCTCGCAAGGACGGTTTGTATTCCTTAGCGGAATTCATTGGCAAGGTCATCGCAGAAAACCCATCCCGGGCAACCCGTTTACGCCAGGATTTAGTGAGCGGTGGTAAACGTATTGCCGACCAGATCACTGACCTCGGCCTGCGGCGCATGGCATTGGGTGCAGTTGTAGCGTGCACCCGATTGGGTTAGTTTGCCATCCTCCGCCTTGACGTAGTGGCTTTCTGGCATGGGGGTGGGAAGGCCCTTGATCTTCTTCTTGCCGATCATGGCCGTCTTGTCATGGCAGACGATACACTTGTTCTTGCCGATCTTGATCGGCATGAAGGCTTCGGTCTCGTGGGGAATCTGCGGCGGCGCACTGTCCCAGGACCGGGGCAGAGCAACGGCCGCGGAAGGATCGGTCTGTGGATACTGGAAAGTTTCAGGGCTGGGGTCATCGTACACGCTGGTCTTTGACAGCCCCATCTTGTCGTCCTCCATGGGCCCGGCTGACTGCGAGGTGGCGTAGGCGGTGGCGAGTATTGCGGCGATCCCGAAAATTGCGGCGCTGTATTTCATGCTTGTCTCCTTGGCTATTGTGATGCGTTGCGGTTGTGCTGCTTGACCAGGGGTCTTAGGTCAAAACTCAGACAGTCTTCCGGGCAAATTGAAATGCACCGCGCACAGTTGGTGCATTCGCCCGATGCGACCAGGCCGTTCTCCCATGCTTCCTTGAGGTTCAGCACCTGGGGCTCCGGACACACCCTCGCGCATTCGCCGCATTTGGTGCAGGTGTGCTTGTCGAAACGCACCCGCACTTGGGCGGCCTTTCCCAACAGGGCATAGAATCCGCCCAGGGGGCAAAGGTGCCCGCACCATCCTTGCTTGATTGCCAGCAGGTCGAACAGAAAAATCCCGAACGCGGCGATGAATCCCATGCCCACGCCGAAGATGATCTCCCGGTGCAGCATGGAAATCGGGCTCACAAATTCGAAGGCCGCCACGCCGGTAGCGACCGATAGAATCAGCGCCAGCGCCAACACCACATAGCGGTTGGCGCGGTTGAGGTTGATGACATCGGTGATTTCGAGCCTGTTGCGCAGCCAGCCGGCGAGATCGGTCACCATGTTCACCGGACACACCCAGGAGCAGAACACCCGGCCGCCGACCAGCATGTAGAAACCGAACACGGCCGCCGCGCCGATGAGCACTTCGCTCTGCAACAGGTGCCGGGTGAGCAGTTGCTGGACGACCGCGAAGGGATCGGCCATGGGGATCACGCCCAGGAATTCGGACGCCGACAGGTTCCCCGTGAGCAGCGGCCGGCCCGCCACCTGCCAGCCCCAGTGCGCGGTACCGAAGAAAAGCAGCAGCACCGTGAATTGGGTGGCGCGGCGCATGATCAGATAACGCCAGCCCCACAGTTTGCCGGACAGGGTCGCAGGCGGGGTATAGAGCCGCACGATCCTTTCCTGCGAACGTTCGGCGCGCACGGAGGCTTTCACAGGTCACCCGTATTGAGATAATCCATACCCGGCGCCTTCTTGGGAGGAATTTCCTGTTTCCCTGTTCCGGATCCTGCGGGCGAAGGGGTGGGCTTGAACTCCTGGGTGATGGCGTCCTCATGCTTCCAACCGAGGCGATAGTGGTCCCCGATCCTGCCTTGAACCAGCTTCGCCTCCACCACCCTGATCACGGCCTTCTCGGTTGGACAGGCCTTCTCGCACTGGCCACAGCCGGTACACGCGTCCGAGTGCACCAACGGCACGAACATGGCGTGTTTGCTGATCCTGCGCGGGTGATTCTCTACCGAGATGGCCTTGTCCTTGAGCGGGCACACGCGGTAGCAGATTTCGCAGCGCAACCCTTGCCAGGAGAGGCAGTTCTCGATGTCGATCACCGCCAGTCCCATGCGGGAGTCGTTGATGTTCTTGAGTTCGGGCGAAAGCGACCCGGTGGGACACGCCTTCATGCACGGGATATCCAGACACATGTAGCACGGGACGTCCCTGGGAAGGAAGTACGGCGTGCCGATGGGGATGGGGTCCTCGGCCCGTGCCAGCACGAGGGTGTCGTAAGGGCACGCGTTCACGCATTGACCGCACTTGATGCACTGGGCGTTGAAATCGTGCTCGGGCAGGGCGCCGGGTGGACGCAGCGCGAAAGGCGTAGCGCGCGCCTGGTTGTGGACGAGGAAACCCCACAGGAACCCGCCGCTGCCCGCAAGCGACGCACCCTGGGCCAGCTTCACCAGGAAGCTGCGCCGTGTGGTTCCCGGTTCCGCCATAACGCTGCCCCTGCCGACGCGATCAGGCCTTATAGACCTTGACCGCGCACTTCTTGTAATCCGTCTCTTTGGAAATCGGGCACGTGGTGTCCAGCGTCAGCCTGTTGATGAATACACCTTCGTCGAACCAGGGCACAAAGGCGTATCCCCTCGGCATGCTGTTACGCCCCCCGGTTTCCACTCGCACCTTGATCTTGCCGCGCCGGGATTCGATCCACACCAGGTCGTTGCGTTTGAGCCCGCGCTTCTCGGCATCTTTCGGGTGCAGCCAGAGTTGCGCGGCTGGCACCGCCCGGTGCAGTTCCGGCACGCCTTCGGGTCATGGTGCCGGAGTGCCAGTGCTCCAGCACGCGGCCGGTGCACAGCCACAGATCGTAGTTGGCATCCGGTTGCTCGGCGGGTGCCGCATAGGGCCGGAAGAAGATCTTGGCCTTGCCGGCCAAGGGCTTGGCGTTGGTATCGGTAATGGCGTCGAGGTTACCCGTCGGCAGCGCCTTTAACGCCGGGCCATAGAACTCGATGCCCGCACCTTTCTTCACATAAGAGTCGTACTCCTCGTTGAAGCGGATCGCCGTTTCCTTGCCGTTCACCACCGGCCACTTGAGTCCTCGTACGTCGTCGTCGTAGTACCTGTCGAAGGGCGCGAGGTCGTGATGATGACCACGCCCGAATTGCGCATATTCCTCGAACAGTGCCTTCTCCACGAACCAGCCGTCGCCGAGCAGGGAGACGATATGGTTGTCATGCCCCTTGGCCACTGCATCCGGCCACTTGACCTTGAGGTTTTCGGGAGTGGCGAACAACACCTTGTACAAGCTGTCTTCCGGTGAATAGCCCATCTTCACCGCCTCATCGAGCACGCTGGGCAACTTGCCGTCGGTGTAGCCCTCCACTTTCAGTCCGGGTACGTTCTGCTCGCCCCACACATCCTTGAGCTTGATGCGCTTGGAGAATTCGAGCATCTGCCACACGTCGGCGCGCGCCTGGCCGGGGGGCGGCACCTGTTGGCGCCAGAGTTGGGTACGGCGCTCGGCGTTGCCGTAACCACCCCATTTCTCGAAAATCATCGCCACCGGCAGAATGAGGTCCGCCACCTTGGCCGAGACGCCGGGGTAGGCTTCGGAGACGATGATGAAGTTGTCCTTTTCGCGTGCAGCCTTGATCCAGTGATTGGCGTTGGCGTTGTGCTGGAAAGGATTGTTCACCTGGACCCAGCACCACTTCACGCTGCCGTCTTCCAGGTCGCGCATGATCTTGACGATGTGGCTGCCCGGGACAGGGTTGAGCGTCTTGGCTGGCAACTTCCAGACCTTCTCGCTGATTTCCCGGTGCTTGGGAATATTCACCAGCATGTCGGCCGGCAGACGATGGGAGAAGGTGCCCACCTCGCGCGCGGTACCGCAGGCTGAGGGCTGACCGGTAAGGGAAAACGGACTGTTTCCCGGCGTGGCGATCTTGCCCAGCAGCAGATGATTCATGTAGGCCTGCTCGTTGACCCAGGTGCCGCGCTGGTGTTGATTGAAGCCCATGGTCCAGAAGGACGTCACACGGCGCGAGGGTTCGATGTAGAGATCGGCGAGTTGCTTGAGCTTGGCCTTGAAGCTGTCCAGCGACTCGTCTGCATCGCCTTTGGCGAGTACCGCGACAAAATCCAGGGTGTAGGGTTCGACGCCTTTCTTGAAGTCATCGAAGCTGATCATCCAGTGCTTGTCGGCGGTGGCAGTGTTCTTCTGCTCCACTTCCTCGCCTTCCGTCCTGCGCTGGGCGATGGCTTCGTTCTTGTCGAGCTTGACCTTGAGTTCCTTGGCCTGGGTGTCCTTCTCCGCGTCGTAGGCGAACTTGCTGTTCGGGACGCATGCCGTAGCCGATGTCGTAGGGGCCGGTGGAAAACACGCAGTGTTTGTCGACGAAGTCCATGTTCACCGCATTGCGGGCGATGATCTCGTGCGCAATGTAGTTCTGGATGGCGAGATCGGTATTGGGCTTGATGATGATTTCCAGATCCGCCACGTCCGAACTCATGTTGTGGTAAGTGCTAAGGTTAACCACCCTTACGTTCTTGTCGGACAGACGCCGGTCGGTGACGCGCGACCACAGGATGGGGTGGCATTCCGCCATGTTGGCACCCCACAGGATGATGGAATCCGCGTACTCGATGTCGTCGTAGTTGCCCATGGGCTCGTCGATGCCGAAGGTCTGCATGAAGGCCGCCACCGCGGACGCCATGCAGTTGCGTGCGTTCGGATCCAGGTTGTTGCTGCGCATGCCCACCTTCATCAGCTTGACCGCCGTGTAGCCTTCCTGGATGGTGTACTGGCCGGAACCGATGATGGCCACCCCGGTCGGCCCCTTCTCGGCGTAGGTCTTGCGCCACTGGCGCTCCATCTCGTCGTAGGCCTGCTCCCAGGTCACCGGCACAAACTGGCCTTTCTTGTCGAACTTGCCGTCCTTCATGCGCATCAGGGGCTGGGTCAGGCGATCCTTGCCGTACATGATCTTGCCGTTGAAATAGCCCTTGATGCAGTTCAGGCCCTTGTTGACCGGGGCCTTGGGGTCGCCCTTGGTGGCTACGATCCTGCCGTCCTTGGTGGCGACCATGATGCCGCAGCCGACGCCGCAGAAACGGCATACCGCCTTGTCCCATTGCCAGCCTTTTTCCAGCTCGGCGGCGGCGGCCTCGGCCAGTTTCGAGACCGACAGCCCGACCGTGGCGGCCGTGCTTGCTGCAACACCGGATTTGATGAATTCGCGACGTGATAGATGCATGATGTTCTCCTTCAGTCTTGCAGTTCAGTGGGGACGTGTATGCTTTCCAGACCGGCCAGCTCATCCGGAATGGCGTGGATCAACTCGTTGTCATCTTCAAAGTAGTGGTAAACCAGATCGGCCGCGATCACGTGGGGTAGCGAACGGATTTCCTTGAACCCCTCCACCTCGGCCCCCACGCTGGCCGCCTCCTGCACGACCACGAGCTTGCCGCTCTCTACATCGGTCTGAAAAACTTCCAGATTCGGCATGGCCGACAGGGATAACGCCACCTCTTCCACCCATTCGGGAAGCGTCATCACTGCGATTCCAGACAAGTTCATACACGCCTCCCGATACCCTATGGAGTTGCTAATTGTTATGCGCTTGCCCGATAATGACTTTGACTTAAGTCAAGATTCCCCCAATTGCTAAATACTGTAGCCGTGTAGCCGTCTTCTTTCTTGGTCTTTCGAAAACCCATCCATGATCCAGGTCCGCCAGCACTCCATCAGAGAAATCCTTACCCGCCTGCCGCTGTTTCGCGAATTGAGCCTGGAGGACGTTGCACTGCTTCTGCCTGGAATACGTGAATACAAGGTGCAGGCTCAGGAGATGATTTTTCAGAAGGGCGACCATCTGGACGGGATCCATGCCCTGGTAATGGGACAGGTCAAGCTGTTCTTGCCCACGCCGCAGGGAACAGAAAAAGTGATCGCGATGATCGGCGCCGGCGAGGCTTTTGGCGAGGCGGTGGTTTTTCTGGACAAGCCTTGCCCGGTGTCGGCGCAAGCTACCCAGGACAGCCTGTTGCTGATCATTGGCAAACAGGCCTTGCTTTCCGTTCTGGATCGCAGCCCCCTGTTTTCACGAAAGATGCTGGCCGGCATCTCGATGCGCTTGCATGAACTGGTGATGGACATGGAAACCTGCACGCTGATGAGCAGCGTGCAGCGGGTGGTCTGTTTTCTGTCCCAGCAGGCGCCGGCACAGAATCCGCCGGAGTATGAGGTCAAACTCGATACCAACAAACAAACCCTGGCATCCAAACTCAACCTGGCGCCGGAAACCTTCTCCCGTGCCCTGCATCTTCTGATCTCGGCCGGCCTGATTGAAGTGCAGGGGCGAACGATACGGATAAAAGATATTCAACGCCTGAAGAGTTTCCAGGGCTGACCGTCACCGGATCCGATCCGGGCGAACGATTCCGCACGCGCTTCAGCCCGTTGTTCGAAATCCCTGGCGGTCTATTCGATCACCTGCACCCGGTTCACAAACTGATTCGTGTCTCCGTAGCAGGTCGTTGGAATGCCGCGGTGCTCTTCGTAATGCAGGACGATGCGTTTGCCCAGTAGCTTATTTAACTGCTGCGCCACAGCCTCGTCGCGCACAGTAAAATTCCACAGCACGGGTGCGACACCCGGCACGGTCGTCATGGCAAGCTCCCCCTCGTAGGTCTTGCACAGCCAGCCCTTTTGCGAGAGTTTTTGCAAATAACCGGCGCGCTCGCCTTCGGAATACGACCAGTTCAGCACGAAGGCGAGATAGGCGGCAAAAATCAACGCCGTTAACAGCGCGGCGCCTATCAGCCATTTCAACCCGCTGTTGTTGGGTGCGGCCTTCGGTGTCTGCATCATTCCTCCCTGACTTTAATTTGATGATGCGTTGTCAAGAAAGGCCAATGCATCAATGTCGGGAATTATGCCTGAGCCAAACGCCGCCAGGTCGCCACGACGGTGTCGGGGTTGAGCGAAATCGATCCTATCCCCTGCGCCACCAGCCAGTCGGCCAGATCGGGATGATCGCTCGGCCCCTGGCCGCAGATGCCGATGTATTTGTCCTGCCGTCTGCACACGGCGATCGCCTCGGCCAGCAGTTTTTTCACCGCCGGATTACGCTCGTCGAAGCCGCCTGCCACCAAACCGGAATCGCGGTCGATGCCAAGCGTGAGTTGGGTGAGGTCGTTGCTGCCGATGGAAAAGCCGTCAACGTATTGGAGGAAGTCGTCCGCCAGCAAGACATTGGACGGAATCTCGCACATCATGATGAGGCGGAGGCTATTGTCGCCGCGCCGCAAGCCGTTGACCGCCAGCAGTTCGACGACCGCCGCGCATTCTTCCACGGTGCGCACGAAGGGAATCATCACCTCGACATTCGCGAGCCCCATTTCCTCGCGCACTTTCTTTAGAGCGCGGCACTCCAGCTCGAACGCGGGACGGAACAGCGCGGACACATAACGCGCCGCGCCGCGCAGCCCCAGCATGGGATTTTCCTCTTTGGGTTCGTAGCGTTCGCCGCCCAGCAGATTGGCGTATTCGTTGGACTTGAAATCGGACAAACGCACGATCACCGGCTTCGGCCAGAACGCGGCCGCGAGCGTGGCGATGCCCTCGGCCAGCTTGTCCACATAGAACGCGAGCGGGCCGGCATAGCCTGCCGCACGCGCGGCCACTTCGTCGCGCAGCGGCTGCGGCAACTGCGCGTATTCCAGCACCGCCAGAGGATGCACGGCGATCATGCGCGCGATAATGAATTCCAGCCGCGCCAGCCCCACGCCGTGATTCGGTATCTGGGCGAATTCAAACGCACGTTCGGGATTGCCCACATTCATCATCAGACTGACCGGCGGCTCGGGCAGGGTTTCGCTCGCCAGCGTTTCCATCTCGAATGACAGCTTGCCCGCGTAGACGATTCCTGTATCGCCCTCGGCACAGGACACCGTCACCGCCTCGCCATCCCGCAACACCGTCGTTGCCTCGCCTGCCCCCACCACGGCAGGAATGCCCAGCTCGCGCGCGACGATGGCCGCGTGGCAGGTGCGACCGCCGCGATTGGTGACGATCGCCGCCGCGCGCTTCATCACCGGTTCCCAGTCGGGGTCGGTCATGTCCGTCACCAGCACGTCGCCCGGCTGCACCCGGTTCATTTCCGCCGGGCTGGCGATCACGCGCACCGCCCCCGCGCCGATCTTCTGGCCAATGGCGCGCCCCGTGATACGCACTTCACCCAGGGATTTCAGAACATAGCGTTCCACGCCGCCGACAGCGCGCGCCTTCACCGTCTCCGGCCGCGCCTGCACGATAAAGAGCTCACCGCTCTCGCCGTCCTTCGCCCATTCGATATCCATGGGGCGGCCATAATGCTGCTCGATGGCAACAGCCTGGCGCGCCAGTTCCAGCACCTCGGCGTCCGGCAGTGCGAATTGCCGCCGCAGTGCCATGGGCGTGTCTTCGATCACCGTCGCGCCCTCACGCCACACCATGCGAATGGCTTTCTCGCCCAGTTCGCGCCGCACCACGGCGGGCCGGTTTTGCGCCAGCATCGGCTTGTGCACATAGAACTCATCCGGGTTGACCGCGCCCTGCACCACGGTTTCGCCCAGTCCATATGCCGCGGTGATGAACACCACATCGCGAAAGCCCGATTCGGTATCGAGTGTGAACAACACCCCCGAACACGCCAGATCCGAGCGCACCATACGCTGCACCCCCGCCGACAGCGCCACCTGCGCATGGTCATAGCCATGATGCACGCGGTAGGCAATGGCTCGGTCGTTATACAGCGAGGCAAACACCTTCTTCACATGCAGCAGCAGCGCGTCCTCGCCGCGCACATGCAGATAGGTTTCCTGCTGCCCGGCGAACGAGGCATCGGGCAAATCTTCCGCCGTGGCCGAGGAGCGCACCGCGACCGACACCGTGTCGCCCAGGGTGCGATACGCGGCACACAAGCCCGCTTCCAGAGCAGGCGGCAAAGCGGCGGCTTCCATCCAGGAGCGTATCTCCGCACCCGCTGTGGACAGCGCCGTGACATCCGCCACATTCAGCGTGGCCAGCCGGGTGTTGATACGCTGCCGCAACTGATTGAGATCGAGGAAATCCCGGAAAGCCTGCGCCGTGGTGGCAAACCCGCCCGGCACCTTTACGCCGGAATCCGACAGATGCCGGATCATTTCGCCGAGCGAGGCATTCTTGCCGCCCACCCGCGGCACATCCGCCATCGACAGGGAATCCAGGGACACGATATAGTCAGCCGACACTTGCATGATGGTTCCCATGAGTAAGCACACGGTATTCTGCATATCCGATCACACCGGCGTCACCGTCGAAGCGGTGGCGAAGAGCGTGTTGTCGCAGTTTCCAGGTCTTGAGTTTAGCCTGACTACGCTGCCTTTCATTGACAGCCCGGAGAAGGCCCAGGCCGCGACCACCCGCATCGCCACCGTACCCGATGCGCTGGTGTTTTCCACCCTGACCAATCCGGCCCTGCGCGCTATCCTGCGTGAAAGCCGCGTCAGCCTGTTTGACGTTTTCGAGTTGATCGCACCCGCCGTTGAAACCGCGCTGGGGCAATCCGCCACCCCCAGCGGTGGCCGCACCCACGGCATGGCGCCCAACTACGAATCGCGCATGGAGGCGGTGAACTTCAGCCTCGCCCTTGACGACGGTCTGCAACCGGAGCGGCTCAACCAGGCCGACATGATTCTCGTCGGCGTCTCCCGCGTCGGCAAAACCCCCACCGCGCTCTACCTCGCCCTGCAATTTGGCATTCGCGCCGCCAACTATCCGCTCACCCCGGAAGACCTCGCACAAGCCAGCCTGCCGGAACCCCTCAAAGCCCATCTGTCCCGCCTGCGCGGACTGACTCTCTCGGCCGCACGCCTGACCCGCATCCGGCAGGAACGCTATCCAAACAGCCGCTACGCCAGCCTGGAACAATGCCGGGAAGAACTGGCCGCGGCCGAGAAGCTATTCAAACGAAATGCCCTCCCTGTCATCGACACCACCCGCATGTCGGTGGAGGAGATTGCGGCACATTTGAGGCATGGCTGAGCGCGGGCTTGCCGCATCGCCACGGCCGTCACTGGCCCATGCGACGGTTGTAAGCCTGGGTGAGACGCTGGTTGAGGGTCGGGTCCTCGGACTCCGGCCCCTTGGTCTTGATGCTCACGCGCACGCTGCCGTCCGCCTGGGTCATGAGACTGATGGTCACGTCGAACGGGCCCTTTCTGCCGAGGATCAGGCCGTTCGAGGGATTCTCCGACGTCACCGTGACCCCCTCGTCATAGGCCGCCCCTTGCGCCGCTGCCCAGGCCCGGTCGAAGGTGCTCGGGGGAGCCGGAGAGTACACGCCCGGCGCCGTCTGGTAAACGGTACAACCGGCAAGCAGGAGCGAACCCAGGACCAAGGCCAGCGCCACGTGAACGATGGCGAAGACCCGGGCAAAGCACGAAGCGAAGTACATAAAATCCCTCCTTATTCCAATCTGCAATAGTCGGGTGCGTTGCGCACCCGCGATAACGGTTCGTATAACGCACCGTGACAACACGGAATGCATTGTTGATTTTCGACACTGCATGATAATCAAATCAGGCCGCGCTGCCGCACCACCTCGAAAACAGCCACCGCCAGTGCCGCTGACGCATTCAGCGATTCGACCTTGCCCCGCATCGGAATATGCGCGCGCACGCTGGCTGCCTGAGCCACCGTTTCGGACAATCCCGCCCCCTCGTTGCCCGCGACAAAAGCAACGGGAGCAGCGAAATCCAGTGCGTAGAATTCATTTTCCCCGCCCAGCGTGAGCGCCACGCTCGGCCCGTCAAACCTGTCCAGCCAGGCCGGCAGATCAACACCGGTCTGTATGGGCAACACAAACTGCGCGCCCTGCCCCCCCCGCAATGCCTTGGGCGACCACGGGTCGTGACAACCCTTGGACAGCACCGCAAGCGTGGCGCCCGCTGCCGCCCCGGTACGCAGCATCGCGCCCAGATTGCCCGGATCCTGAATATTTTCCAGCACGATCACCAGCGCAGTGGCGTCGATAGCGGGCGGACTGAGCCAGGCCGCTTCCGCCAATATCCCCGCGGGGGTAGCGACAGGCGCAAGCTCCACGAACAGGGCATCCGGCAATACGATGGATTTGGCCTCGCTGCAACGTGATGCCAGGGCAGCCTGCCTGCCCGCCTCGCTGGAAGCGGAACGCACGAGGGTATGGGGCTGCCCGCCCGCATCGAGATACGCAGCAATCAGGTGTTCGCCATCGAGCAGCGTCATGCGCGCTTCGCGCCGCGCACGCGCGGAGTCGGCCAGTCTTCTCAGCCGCCTGAAAATCGGGTTATCGCGTGAGGTGATGGCGGTTTCAGTCATGCCTGGATTATCCGCGATTCCCTCCGCCCCTAGCCGGAATCGCACAACGGCACTCCGACTTTCTCCCAGCAACGGGCAGGCTGTGCCCAACGGCCGCGCCCTTACCCTTTCGCGCTACGGGCTAAAGCTAAAGCCATTGAAAGATCGCAGGTCCAGGAGTTTCTGGCTATTTGCATGGCCATGATTGGCCGGTGAGCGTCTTTACCGTGATGGCCGCAATTCGACCACGAGTGTCCGGTCAAGGAGGACGTCGCAATTGGCCGGTGTTCGGCCATGCCGGACAGAGATCAAGCTTGATGCCTGGT
Organism: uncultured beta proteobacterium; assembly: GCA_963726485.1. Lineage (GTDB taxonomy): Bacteria > Pseudomonadota > Gammaproteobacteria > Burkholderiales > Thiobacillaceae > Thiobacillus. Next base: position 37,150 of record CAVSCL010000025.1, read on the forward strand.
AGAACGTGTTGTGGCAGTTCGTAGCGGCCGTGATCTGCCGGGATTGCGCTCCGAAGCTTAAGGCATACCCGGGAACCACCCTGCAGGGATGTCCCGGATATCACGCCAAAATGGCATCCGATCAGCCTATTGAACCCATCGGCCCTGGATACGTCACTTCTTCGAGTTTTCCGGTATCCACGTCATAGATAAAACCGCGCACAGTGACCGCATCGGGCCCGCTGGTCGGTATCCACGGGTGGTTCATGATAGTTGACATGCCCCGTCGCACATCCCATTCCAGTCGCTCCATGCTTTTTGCATCACGTGGCGTGTCCAGCGGTTGGATCTGCCCGCGGAATGCATGGAAAGCCACAGGAGACGACGACGATTTCCCCGTGTTCGTGAATGCACGGCCCGTTGCCTGGCCTAGCAACTTCTCGGCCGCCGGGTCGCCCTCCAGCCCGGCTTTGAGCAAGTCATCGGTAAAAGCGAGCATGCCACAGCGTGTGTGGTGAATGAGTATGATCTCATTGGTGTTCAAGAGGTGATGGGAAATGATCAGGCAACGAATTGCGTCGTCCGTTACTACCCCGCCGGCATTGCGAATGATGTGCGCCTCGCCGGTCTGAAGGCCGAGAAGATCCTCGACATCGAGTCGGGCGTCCATGCACGCCACCACGGCAACATGCCGGGATGGCTGGATGGGCTGTTTTCCTGGATAAGCGGGTTTATGCACCGCCTCACCACTTGCATATCGCTTATTATTTTCCAGGTATTGATTGGTGTTCACGTTCGCCATGGTTACTCCTCCTTATGTGATTTTGAAATCCGCAGCGGAATCAGTCGCTGGCCATGTGGCTTTATAGACCTGGATGGGTGTCTGTCAAGTGGAAAAATTCTCCCGTTGATCGCATAACGCAACTGGCGCAGCGTCTTCACACGGGGCACAATGCGATAGTTCCGTTCGACCCGGATATGCTTTGCCGGCCACATCGCCATGCGTAATAAATCCCTCTTCCCCGCGCTGTTGACACTTGTCTGCGTGACCGCCAACGCTGCTCCTTTACCGGAACAGACATACAGCGCAGCCTGCGGACAGCCGGGCCAGTGGCTCCTGCCGGCCGGGCCCATCGCCACCCCCATCGCCGCGTTCGCCCTGCTCGACCGGTTGACCGCGCAACAGGTGGTGTTGTTGGGGGAAACCCATGATCGTGCCGATGACCACCGCTGGCAGCTCGATGTCCTGACTGCGCTGCATCGGCGGCGCCCGGATATGGCCATTGGTTTTGAAATGTTTCCGCGCCGGCTGCAACCCATTCTCGACCGCTGGGTGGCGGGGGAATTTACCGAGGCGGAGTTCTTGAGACAGGTGGACTGGGATGCGGTCTGGGACTTCGACCCGCAGCTTTACCTGCCCCTGTTCCGCTTTGCCCGCCAGCACCGTCTGCCCATGCTGGCGCTCAACGTCGAGCACAGCCTGGTCAAGGAGGTCCGTGCCCACGGCTGGGATGCCGTGCCGGAAATACGTCGGGAAGGTGTAGGCCGGCCTGCACCGCCCGAGGAGCCTTATCGCGATACGTTGAAGTCCGTGTTCGAGGCCCACCCCGCTATGCAGAGCGGTGCGGGCCGTTTCGATCGTTTCGTCGAAGCCCAGACACTGTGGGATCGGGCCATGGCCGAAGGCATTGCCGCGCATTTGCGGTCCAACCCTCAGCGTCTGGTGGTGGGCATCATGGGTGCGGGCCATATCCGACATGGTTATGGCGTACCACACCAGCTCAAGGCCCTCGGCGTGACCCGCCAGGTCACCCTGCTCACCTTGCCCAGCGATCTTGCCTGCGCAGGGCTGACCGAGGAGCTCGCCGACGCCCTCTTCGTCATCCCGCCCCAACCGCAGACCGTAAGCCCGCCGCCGCGCCTGGGTGTGCAACTCAACATGGCAGCGGACGGCGTGTTGATCGAAGGGGTGCAAGCCGGCAGCCTGGCTGAAACGACCGGCCTGAAGGCGGGCGATGTCGTAGTGCAGGCTGCCGGCCGCAAACCGGGGGGAGTCGAGGAGATGATCCGTCTGGTCCAGCGTCAGCCGGCGGGCACCTGGCTGCCCCTGCAAATACGACGCGGGACGGACGTGCTCGAAATGGTCGTGCGTTTTCCCGTCCAGCCTTGATTCGCCTGCTGGCTGTTTTTTTCGCTCTGCTGGGCTTGCCGGTTCTGGCGGTGTCGGGTTCTTTGCCGCCTCCTCACATGGAACTGGATATCCGCCTCGATCCCGCGGCGCGGCAATTCGCTGCCAGGACGACCTTGACTATCCGCGGCGACACGCTGAGTTTCACCCTTGATCCGAGCTTGAGCGTGACGCAACTGGCCATCGATGGGCGGCCGCGCGCATTACCCATGGCGGAGGGAGGGGCCGGGCGCTACCGCTTGAGTCTGGGAGACCCGGGTCCGCACCACCTGCAATTGACCTACCACGGTCAACTGGCGCCGTTGCCCGATCTCGATCACCGGGAAGTGCTGGGCCGCCTGCCCCCCATGGCCGATGACCGTGGCAGTTATCTGCCCGCTGGCAGCGGCTGGTACCCCGACCCCGGCGTGCCCTTCAGCTATCGCCTGCGCCTGCACCTGCCCGCCGGTCAGAAAGGTCTGGTACCGGGGCGACTGATGCAGGAATCGGATACCCAGGGTTATCAGGCCGAGTTCGACTTCCCCCAGCCCATTGATGGCATAGCCCTCATGGCCGGGCCCTACAACGTGACCGAACGGCTGGTGGAACGGTCCGGCCAATCGCCCTTGCGTATCCGCACCTGGTTCTATCAGGACATGGCCGATCTGGCCGAAGGCTATCTCGCCGACTCGGCCCGCTACATTGCCCGCTACAGCCAGGAAATAGGCCCCTACCCGTTCGACGCCTTCAGCGTGGTGGCCAGCCCCCTGCCCACCGGTTTCGGAATGGCCAGCCTCACCTACCTGGGCCGTGAAGTACTGCGCCTTCCCTTCATCCGTGCCACCTCTCTGGGGCATGAGGTGCTGCACAACTGGTGGGGTAACGGCGTGACGCCGGACTGGGAAACCGGCAACTGGTCGGAGGGGCTTACCACTTTCATGGCCGACTATGCCTTCCAGGAAGACCAGTCCGCCGAAGCGGCGCAGGCGGCACGGCTGGGCTGGCTGCGCGACCTCGCCGCGGTCCCGGAGGCGGACGATACTGCGCTGGCCGCGTTTGTTGCGCGCCATCACGGGCTTTCTTCCATCGTCGGCTACAACAAGTCGGCCATGGTGTTCCTGATGCTGCGCGATACCATCGGTGTGGAAGCCTTTCAGCAAGGACTGCGCCTGTTCTGGCAACGTTACCGTTTCCAGCAGGCGAGCTGGGCCGATTTGCAGCGAGCCTTCGCGGACGCGGCCGGGCGCGACCTGGGCGATTTCTTCCGACAGTGGGTTCAGCGTGCCGGTGCGCCCCGCTTGCGTCTTGCCCAGGCTGCCTGGACGGCCGGAAACCTGAGCCTCACCCTCGAGCAGAGCGGCGCGCCCTACTCCCTGCGCGTGCCTTTGCGGCTGGTCTATCCGGACCGGAACGAGCCGCGCTGGGTAGCGCTTGACGGCCCGCGCACCCGCGTCGTCCTGCCCGTGCCTGAGCGGGTCATGGCGGTGGAACTGGATCCGGACTACCGCCTCTGGCGGCGGGTGGATTTGGCCTATTTCCCGCCCATCCTGCGCGAAGTCTTTGTCGCCCCCCGCGCAGGCCTGCTGCTGGCCGATGCCGATCCCGACCTGCGCGCCGCAGCCACCGCCCTGGCCGATCGCCTGCTGGACAGCCATCCCCAACCCCTGAGCCACAACGGCACCGGCCTGCCCGGATTGTCACCGGTGCTGCTGATCGGCCAATCGGCCAGCGTGGATAGCCTGCTCGCCCGGCTCGGCCTGCCGCCCCGGCCCACCCGGTTGGCCGGCAAGGGCAGCGCGCAGGTCTGGGCCGCGCGGGATCGGGACGGCCGGCCCTACGCCGTGGTCTCGGTCCAGGACATTTCCGCCCTACTGGCCCTGCAACGCGGCCTGCCCCACTATGGCCGGCAAAGCTGGCTGGTGTTCGAGTCGACACGGGTTCAGGACAAGGGGATCTGGCCGGCACGTGTTGAACGCATGGCGGTGGACGTCCCGCTCGTGCGCCAGCCTTGACCTCCCGCCACGATTGCGGTCTGGGCCAGAACCGCAGGTGTTGGCCGCATCCCGATTCCGGATACTTTGTTACGGCCTGATTTGCGGACAGGGAATCGCCGGTTTGACCTGAATCACCGTGCCCTCGCGGCGCGGATCGGCAGCGCCGTGATGGGTACCGGTCGCGAGATCGATGACGACGGCCTGCACCGACCCGATCGTGTCCCGGCAGCCATCCGTCCCCGCCTCGCCCAGGCCGATATGTCCCAGATTGCGCAAGGCATCCTGGGTGGCGACGCTGAAGGGTGGCTGCATGAATGACGCGCCACCTTCGCAATGCACCCGGCCCGCCGCATCGGTCACCGACAGGCGTGGCGCGGCTATGGACTGCTGCATGGTCATGCCATGGTCGATCAGATTGAGCGTGACGTCGAGCACGGAGTTGATGATGGTCGCGCCGCCGGGCGAGCCGTAGGTGGCCACCGGCTTGCCGTCCTTGAGCAGCAGCGTCGGCGCCATGCTGGAGCGCGGGCGTTTGTAGGGCGCGACGTCGTTGGCGCCGGGGTTGCCGCTGACGGTATCGGCCGCAGGCACAAAATTGAAATCGGTCAGTTCGTTGTTGAGCAGGAATCCATAGCCCGGCACGGTGATGCCCGAGCCCCAGGTGAATTCGATGGTGCTGGTGTAGCTGACCACATTGCCCCAGCGGTCGACGATGGAAAAGTGCGTGGTGTGCGGTGTTTCCTGAAGGCCACGCGACGGTTTCGGCGGTACCGGGGCGGACCTGTCCCAGGGCGAGGGATCGCCCGCCTGCGGCGTGTCCATTCGGCTGTCGAGCTTGATCAACGCTGCACGCGACGCCAGATAGTCGGGGTGCAGCAAGCCCTGTTGCGGCAGCGGCGCCGCATCGTCGTCGCCGATCCATTCCGCGCGATCGGCGAACGCCAGGCGCATCGCTTCGATCATCACGTGCAGGGTTTTCGGACTGCCGAAGCCGTATCCCTGCGCGGCATCGCCGAGCGGAAAACGCTCCAGCAAATTCAGCATCTGCAGCAGGGTGAGTCCGCCGGAAGAAGGCGGCGGCATGCCCGCCAGCGTCCAGCCGCGGTAGTGGCCGACCAGCGGCTGGCGGATCGCCACCTGATAATTGGCGAGGTCGGCCAGCGTCATTCGGCCTTTGCCTGCCGTGCCAAGCTCGCTGCGCGCACGCAGTTGTGCTGCCACGATTGCCTGTGCAATCGGGCCGCGATAGAAGGCCCCCGGCCCACTCGCGGCAAGCAGCTTCAGTGTTTTGGCGAGTTCGGGCTGCACCAGCCAGTCGCCTTCGGACAGCGGCATGCCGCCGGGGCGAAAGATTGCCGCGGTTTCCGGCTGCAGCTGGGTGCGGCCGTTGTCGTTGGCGATGTCGGCTGCCAGAAAGCGGTTGACGCGAAAGCCGTGCTCCGCCAGTTCGATGGCGGGCGCCAGCGTATCCGCCAGATTGAAAGTTCCCCAGCGGCGCAGCGCGGTGTCGACACCCATCACCGTGCCCGGCACGCCCACCGCCAGGCCGCTGGTCGAAGCCTGGGCGAAAGGCATCGTCATCCCGTCGGGCGCGAACATGTCGGCGCCGGCGGCGGCGGGTGCGCGTTCGCGCGAATCGACGACGAAGGTCTCGCCGGTCCTCGCCAGATGGATCAGCATGAAGCCGCCACCACCGATGCCGGAAGACTGCGGCTCGACCACGTTAAGCGCAAACTGCACCGCCGCCGCGGCATCGATGGCATTGCCACCCCGCGCCAGCATGCGCGCGCCGGCCGCGGCCGCATCCGGATGCGATACCGCCACCACGCCGTCGGGCGTGGCGGCCAGCACCGAGGACGACAACAGACAGAGGACGAGCCAGCGGGCAAAGGGCGCGAAACGGTTCATGGGGGTCATCAGGGATCGTCAGTAATCGGGGCAGGAAGAGCCTGCGCCGGTTTTGCCGCACGCGTCAATGCGCGGGCCGGGTCGGTTTCGGAGCCGGGTATCGCCCTCCATGAAACCAGGCAAGGGCTAAGGTTTGCCCTGCTTCCTCGACTCCATCATGGCCTTCAGCTCCGCAAAGGGATTGAATGTGGCCGATGATACGTTTCCTGCATCCGTGCGACCGGCCATATCCTTCAGCTTGGAGTGTTCATGCTCATGGCAATAGGTGCAGAGGAGTTCCCAATTGCTGCCGTCCGGCGGATTGTCATCGTGGTTGCCGTTCCTGTGGTGGACTTCGAGCAGTTGCAGATTGGCATGCGAAAAGGTGCGGGCACATCGTCCGCACACCCATGGAAAGAGCTTCAGAGCCTGCGCCCGATATCCCGCCGCCCGCTTCTCGGCGTTGCGTCGAGCTTCAAGAACCACCTGATCCAGCCGGTCGTTTGCTTGTGCCATAGGGGTCTCATTCGCGCCATGTGCCTTGGTTTTGGCCGTCAGCTTACGACGAAATCTTCACGGAGGAAACCGACCCGAATAAACGATTACCGTGAAGGAACGCAGAAGTTCAACGTGAAGCGTCAGGTGGCGGCAAACAGCAAGCGAAGCATCGCCTGTAGGAGATCCCCCGGAAGCGCAGGTTATGTTTCCTTGCCGGCAAGCGCTTTCTCGATGCGTCGATCCGGCACCAGCCAGACCAGTGCAACCAGCACGTACAAGCCTTGCGAAATCCATTGCGACCAGTAGGCCATCAGAATGGCAATGACGTAGATCAGGGGCGATAACTTTCCCTTCCAGTCACTGCCGACAGCCTGCTTCAGGAGCGAGTCGCGGCCTTGCGACGCAATGATGATTTGCTGCAGTATCCAGTACGCGATCGCGGCCATCAGCAGAACGACACCATAGGCGGCCGATGGCGCCGCGGCGAAATGATTCTCTCCCATCCAGCCCGTGGCGAAGGGAAACAGCGAAAGCCAGAACAACAGATGCAGGTTGGCCCACAGCATCGGCCCCGTTACCTTGTGGCTCGTATGCAGCATATGATGATGGTTGTTCCAGTAGATGCCGACGTAGACGAAGCTCAACACATAGCTCAGGAACACCGGGATCAATGGCGCAAGCGCATCGATGCGTCTCGCCATGAGGCACCTTGAGCTCCAGCACCATGATCGTGATGATGATGGCGATCACGCCATCGCTGAATGCTTCCAACCTGCTCTTGCCCATTCAGTCCTCGCGCTTGCCCAGACACATTTCCATTCCACAAAGACCGCTGCCGCAATGAATCGTACTGTATCGGCAAGCTGACCGTCACTCGAATAACCAAGAAATGGTTAAACGGCCATGCACCAATGCTGGCTAAACGCGGCCCCGCTCACGCGGCGGTCCCGAACCAGAATGGGATGCCCTTGCCGAGGAATTCGTCGTAGCGCATGTAGTGGCTGCCGTCGCAGGAGAAAGTGAGGCTGATCATGCCGTTGAAGATGTTGATGGAGGCCATGCGCAGGTAGATGTTCTCGTCGGCCATGCGCAGGGCGCGCAGGGCGTCCAGTATGCGCGGGACGTCTTGCAACGGTATCGCTGCGTCAGGCGGATAGGGCTGGGGCGGATAGACCAGGCAGATATCCGGATCGCCCAGGGCCTCGTGATCCAGGATGCGGTAGCGAAACGGATCGGCAACCGTCCAGATCGTGAACTGGCTGCTGGAGAAGTGGATCAGGCACTGGAACACGCCCCGCTCGGTCAGCAGTTCCTCCAGGATGGAAAGCGCCCGCCCCAGATTCTGGTCCATCCGGCTTTCGACGCGGCATTGATACATGAGGGCGCCGCGAATCGCAGGATCGCCCTTGACTTGTCGCCAATCTCCGGGCTCTTCGTAGAGTTCCGCCGTCACCGGCAGATTGCGCAGGTCGAAATCCGCGCCGAGATAGCCCAGGGTATGGGAATCCGCGCTGACAATCTGCAGGGCCGTGAGCGACGGCCGCCGATTCTTCATACTGATGTAGGCGTCCGACAACAGAAAGCCCCAGTTCGGCATCGTTTCCTTCATGTATGGCCGCTGCGAGCGGTCGCGCCCAAAGTATCCGGGCACCAGCCCTGCCTGCCCCACGTTGTCGCAGATCTGCACGCCGTCGGTCCCGACGCAGTACAGATAGGTGCAGTGCGGGATGCTGGCGAAGCCGTCCAGGAGCACGGCTTCCAACTGCTCGCGCTCGCTCCACACCGGCGCGCATTTCTCGGCCAGGCGCGTGAAGGGGTCTCGCAGCAGGCGTGCGAGTTGCTCGCGCTGCAGATAGATGCTTTCTTTCCATGATGGCTGCATGACGCTCTTTCCTGCCTATCCTTTTTGTCTCATGTGGGCTGCCCTACACGACCCGGCTCCGCCAGGAAGCCCTGTACCAGGAAGCCCTGTACAAGTTTCGTTCGTCCTGAGCCTGTCGCAGGGCCGGATTCTAATCCTTTGATTCTGCGTCGTCCTCCGTTCACGGTTTGACAAGTTCACCACGAACGGAGGACTTGTTCAGCGCGTCCCTATGGAAAACAACCGGCGGCTGCTCGCCATGTCGCTACCGGGTTGCAGAGTCACCCGCGTGAATGATCGATTGCGGGGTCACGAGCAGTCGTTCAGACGACCGCGTTGGGGGTGTCCGATTTGCGCGGAATCTGCGTCCGACCATGCCGGCATTTCAATATGGCGGTGTCGAGGCGCTGTTTGTCAGGGCATAGATCAAGGTACCGACAAGCCAAAGGGGCCGGATCGAAGACCCGGCCCCTTTGTACCTTACCTTGATGGCAAGCCCATTACATTCGGGCTGCCTGGGGGGTAGGTGGTGTTATATCGGCTTGATCGAAGCGGCCAGCTTGCCCTTGGGCCCGGTCTTGACTTCGTAGGAGACGCGCTGCGCCTCTTTCAGAGACTTGAAGCCGCTGTCCTGGATTTCGGAGAAGTGCGCGAAAAGATCGTCGCCACCCTCGTCAGGGGTAATAAAGCCGAAGCCCTTGCCATCGTTGAACCATTTCACTATACCGGTAGACATTTACATTCCTTTACAAAACAAAGTAATCCGGGCTCGCGCCCGGTTGGGTGCGGTGGCATCAAGGACTGTAGGAAGGTACTGAAGTGACGGTGCCGGTTGCGGCTGTGACTGCGGGGCTAGAACTACACAACTTGAATTGACTGCCAGCGCACAATACGCGCAATCGGTGGGATAAGCAAACACTATTTTTTCCATGGACTGCGCTTACGCTGCGAGTGCGCTGACTCGCACCGCAACACTCAGCACCGGGTGCTGGCCGGGCGGACCCAGGTAGCTTCCGGCTACCGGCGGCACGGCCTCGGGGTGGCGTGCCACGGCCACCGCAATGTGCCGGTTGCCCGTCACTTCGCCGCCGGTGGAATCGAACCCCTTCCAGCCGGCACCAGGCAGGTAGACCTCGGCCCAGGCATGGGTCGAGGCGTTGCCGGCCTCGGTGGCCGCAGCGTGCAGATAACCGCTGACGAAGCGGCTGGCCAGCCCAAGGTGCCGGCATGCTTCCATGAACAGGGCCGCGAAATCGCGGCAGGAGCCGCTGTTGCGCGCCAGCGTCAATGCGGGCGGCTGCACGCCCGGTTCCTCGCGCATCTGATAGAAGAACCGGCCGGCAATCTCGTGGTTCAACCGGTCCAGCAGCGTGAACGTCTCCATGGGCCGCTGCAGGCCCAGTCCGCCCAGCCAGCGCTGGACCGCCTCGCGGTCGGCCGGGTACACGGGTTGTCGGAAGGGGGCAAGTTCGACCTGATCTTCCTCGGCATAGTCGAAGGGATGGATGACCGCGTAGTCATCCACCAGGAAATCGAAAGGGTTGTCCTCGTAGTGCTGGATCACCACGTTGCTGGCAATCCGCAGCCGATCCGAGGATTCGGAAAAGCCCGCCACCGCCACCGAGTTATCCAGCACGTCGCGTTTCCATTGCAGGGTAGGGTCGGGAAAGATTTCCAGAGTCGAGGATTCGATCCTGACGTTGTGGTTCTCCCTGGGGCGCAACAGCAGCCGGTGCGGGAGCAGCGATACCGGCACGGAGAACAGGTACTCGGTGACATGGTTGATGTTGAGACGCCGCATGGGAGTGCCTTTCCAGTGAATCGGGGCCTGCTAGTCACCCAGCAGTTCAGCCACCGGCTCAAGCTGTTCCACACGCTGAGCCACCACTTTCACGATGACAGTGATCGGCATGCTCAGCAGCATGCCCCAGACACCCCACAGCCACGTCCAGAACAGCAGCGAGACGAACACCGCTGCCGTGTTCATTTTGGCGATCCTGCCCGTCATCCAGGTGGTGACGAAGGTCCCGACGACCGTGGCGATCGCCAGCGAAGCACCCGCGACCAGCAGTGCCGTCGACAGGGCGTCGAACTGCATGAAGGCCGCCATGCCGATGGCGGTTGCGGTGACGGCCGGACCGAAGTACGGGATGACGTGGAGCAGGCCCGCGGCCATTGCCCATGCGCCCGCGTTCTCCAGGCCGATCCAGCGCAACGCGATCCAGGTGAGCAGCCCCACCAGTACGTTGGTCGCCAAAAGCATGGACATGTAGCGCTGGATGGATGCGTTGATGTCATCGAGAATGTGCACGGTAATCTTCTTGTTCGTCAGCGAGGGCCCCGTGAGTCGCACCAGCTTTCTCCTGTAGGTGTCGCCGGACAGCAGTAGAAAGAAAGTCAGGAAAAGCACCATGGCTGCCTGGCCGATCAGCCCCGCGGCTCCCATGGAACCCTCCCAGAGGAAGTTGCCGAGCTTGAACCCGGGCGTGTCGATGACGACACGCGTCGCCGGTATTTTGGGCGTCACAGGCACTCCTGCCACCTGGCTCGTCGCCTTCTCGAACTCGCTGGCGGCGGTTTGCATCTTCTGCATGGTACTGGCCTGTCCCTCGCGCAGACTGGCGAGGCCGGCCGACAACTTGCTCATCGCTGCTGGCAACTGAACAAGTATGGTCTGCACCTGCCCACGCAATGAGTAGCTCCCCAGGACGAGCGCAGTCACGACGCCCAGCATCACCATACCGGTACCCACCACGCGCGGGATCCTGATCCGCTGGAGCCACACGACGAGGGGATTCAGGGTGTAGGCGAACAGAATCCCGAGCAGCAGGGAAATGACGAAGCTCTGCGCCCAGTCCAAGGCGAAAACCACAGTGACCGTGGCGAGGATGGCAAGTGCCAGGCTCCGCCCGGTCCCGGGCACTGGGACTGTGGGCAGCGGCGAACCCGACTCGAGACCCGTGGGAGATTCGTTGCCTGGTAGCGCTTCAGACTCAGGAGTTGCGATTACTGCCATCGGAACGGACCTCGGTGATTGTGGTTAAGGTCTGTGAAACGCTTGAGCAGCATTCGACCCTCCGCTGGGGTTGCGGAACAGAGCCATGCCATGGCGAAGCGCATCGTCGCGGGACCACCCGGAGGATCGAGCAACGGCATTGTTGAACAATGAACCCGGATTGTCCATTCGCCCCTCTCCGCGCTTGCGGGAGAGGGGCGAATGGACAATCCGGCAAAAAAATCACGGCCGCTGCCGGCGCGTAACGCCCGGCAGCGGCAAGCGTTCAGCCTTCGCTCACTTGAGCCGCATGTCGTTGGTGACGCCTTTTACGCCGCTGACGCCGCGTGCCAACGCGACCGCCTTGTCCGCCGCGGCCTGCGAGCTTACGAAGCCACTCAGCTGAACCACGCCCTTGAAGGTCTCGACGTTGATCTCGGCGACCTTCAGCGATGGGCTCATTGAGGATGGCGGCCTTCACCTTGGTGGTGATGACACTGTCGTCGACGTACTCGCCGGTCCCCTCCTTCTGCGGCGTGGACGAACAACCCACGACGGACACCAGTGTTGCGGCCAGGAAGACTGCGGAAAGATATTTGCTAATTTGTTTCATGATTGATTCTCCCGATATAGGTAAAAAGGACTTCTCCAACCCGCGTGCGGTGTCGAAGCGTCAAGTGCAGCATAGTCACAAAGGCCGGTGCGGTCGGTACGGTGGCGCACATAGTGCAAAAGGGGATAACTACGGCAAGGCCCGCCAGGCCGGGGGCACGCTGGATGGCATCGGCGGCGTCGTGATCACGCGACGCGACCGAATATCGAACGCGTTCTTCCGCTCAGCCTGGCCGTCGCGGTGACAGGACGTCATCACCGGTAACGAGCAACTGCGTGAAGTCCTCCGCGGACAAAGGGTGACTGAACTGAAAGCCCTGCCCCACACTGCATTGCTGAGCCTGGAGGAACGCGAGCTGTTCGTGGGTTTCCACGCCCTCGGCAATGACGCGCTGCTTGAGGCTCCTCCCCATTCCGATCACTGCGCTGATGATGGTTGCATCATCTGCATGGGTGGCAAGGTCACGCACAAAGGACTGGTCGATCTTCAGGGTGTCGATCGGGAAGCGCTTCAGATAACTCAGGCTCGAATAGCCCGTACCGAAATCATCGATGGCGAGCTGCACGCCCATGGCTTTCAGCGCTGCAAGCACCGACGCCGAGGACTCGGTGTCGTGCATGAGGATGTTTTCGGTCAGCTCCAGTTCGAGATAGCTCGGTGCGAGGCCGGTTTCCTTCAGGGTCAGGGCAACGCCTTCGAGAAAGTTCTTGTGCCTGAGCTCCACCGCGGAAATGTTGACCGCCACGGGCACCGCGCGCAGGCCCGCATCCAGCCAGGCCTGGACCTGCCTGCAGGCCTCGCGCAGTACCCACCGGCCGATCGGCACGATGAGGCCGCACTCTTCCGCGATCGGGATGAACTGGTCCGGGTAGACGAGGCCGAGATCCGGATCCCGCCAGCGGATCAGGGCCTCGGTCCCGGTCATCGCGCCTGAAGCAAGATCTATTTGCGGCTGGTAATGCAGGATAAACTCGCCCTCCTTCAGGGCCCGGCGCAGACTGCTTTCGACGAACAGCCGGCGGATCGCGCGGGTATTCATGTCGGCCTTGAAAAACTGGTAGTTGTTGCGCCCGTTTGCCTTGGCGTGATACATCGCGGTGTCCGCGTTCTGCATCACGGTGTCCACGTCGATACCGTCATCCGGATAAATGCTTATGCCTATGCTCGCTGTGACATGAAGTTCGCGTCCGCCGATGAGTTGCGGCATGGCAGCCGCAGCGAGCAGCTTTTCGGCAACGTGGGCCGCATCTTGCGGCTGCTCGATTTCGGCCAGCAGGATCACGAACTCGTCGCCGCCCAGGCGGCATACCGTGTCGGTGGCGCGTACACATGCTGACAAGCGAACCGCCACCGACTGCAGCACCAGATCGCCAATCGCATGCCCCAGCGAGTCGTTGATGTGTTTGAAATAGTCCAGGTCCAGGAACTGCAGCGCGACCTGCTTTCGGTGCCGGTGGGCCAGTCCGATGGCCTGGGAGAGTCGTTCTTTCAGCTGCATTCGATTGGGCAGGCCGGTGAGAAAGTCATGCTGCGCCAGATGGGCCATCTTCATGGCCATGGCCCGCGATTGGCTGACGTCGTCGGAACACGATAACCGCTCCGACGACCCGGCCTTCCCGGTTGTGGATGGGAGCGGCGGAATCCTCGATCCCGGACTCGAACCCGTCGCGGCGGACCAGCACGCAATCCGCGACCAGCCCCACGGTCCGGTCCTGCTCTATGGCACGCTGCGCGGGGTTCGCAGCGGCTTGGCCCGTCTTGCCGTCGATGATCCTGAACACGTCCACAAGCGGCCGGCCCAAAGCCTCCTCGCGTGACCAGCCGGTCATCGCCTCCGCCACCGGATTCAGATAGGTCACGTTGCCGAAAAGGTCGGTGGTCAGCACCGCGTCACCAATGGAGTTGAGCGTGACCTGGGCGCGCTCCTTTTCATCGAACAAGGCCTCTTCCGCCGCTTGCAACACGAACTCCGCAGATTTGCGCGCGCTGATGTCCTCAACCGTCTGCACATAGGCGTTGGGTTCCTTTCCATCGCGCATGGCGGCGCCGTTGACACGCGTCCATACGATGCTGCCGTCTTCCCTCAGAAAGCGGAACTCGGTATGGAATGGCGCCTGGACCCGCGTTGCGTCGCGCCACCCGGCAAGAACACGCGGGCGATCCTCCGGATGGATCGCCGTGCTCCAGTTCGTGCCCAGCGTCTGTTCGAAGCTCAGCCCCGAAATCCCTTGATAAGCTGCATTGGTGTAGACGCAGCCCCCGTGTTCGTCGGAGACGAAGATACCCAACGGGGAAGCATCGCTCATCGCGCGGAAGCGCGCCTCACTTTCCCGCAGTGCATCCTGGGCCGCCTTGCGCTCGATGAGGTAATGCAGGGCTCGCGGCAGCCAGTGGGCGTCGACATGGCCTTTGACAAGATAGTCCTGCGCCCCACGTTGCACGGCCTGGCGCGCGGTACTCTTCGTCGCTTGCCGCGCTCAGGACCAGGATCAGGGCATGCGGCGCAGCCAGGAACATCCGATCGAACACCTCGATGCCCTGGCCGTCGGGTAAGGTCAGGTCAAGCAGGACCACCTCGACAGCTCCCCTGCCCAGCCTTTCGAGCGCATCGGAGAGCTCGCGTCACCCATTCGACACGAAACGGGCTGTCTCCGCGTGCCCGTGAGCGCCTCCTGGATCAGTCCGGCATCAGCGGGATCGTCCTCGACGAGGAGTACGGTGGTCGGTGCATCGTTCATGGCATAAGCGGTTCGCAAGGATACGCGTGAGCCATCATCCCCCTAGCGGGGTGATGGGCACAATACCCTCGCCACTTGTCGTAGGCATGAGCCGGAATTGTTGCAATGCCAATGCCTTGGTCGTGACCATGACCAGGGTCGTGATCGTCGCCGCGGCGGTCGTTCCGGCCTCCACGATGATCATCTCTGTGCTGGTCATGGCGGTCATCCCGACTATCACGATGATGTGACGCAGACGATCTTGCGGCTCATGTGCGCTGTTTCTTCCGCCGTATGGCTCACGACGGCCCCTGGTTCAGTTGGGAACGTCGCTTCACGCGCAGATTCCCTTCCCAGCCGCAGTCCATCGAATTGCAGCGGTAACGACGGACACGTATGAAGATGCTCATGAGCAAATCCACGAACCGGCGTGGAACGCGATCCGCAGAGCCGTTGCAGCGGGGGCATGCGCGTCCGTGCGAGGAACTGACAGCGTTATCAGGGCGACCACCGCCGGCTGCGGAGGGCGCGTTCATGACCCCGACTGCCCCGTGACAACGTGCCCGTATCGACCACGCCGCGAGAAAAGATCACGCGCCGCTTCGCGACGCGATACGCACGTCCACCTTGATCCGCCGAGCAAGCCCCCTGTCTCCGTGTCGACAGACGACAGCACTGGCGCAGTGTCAGCGTCCCCAATCGGCACGACAGGCGGGATGAAGCGTCCATGGCTCGTCATGAATGGAATTTTATCAAGAAAGCGCCTGCCTCGGCGACCCTGACGCTGTGCGCGGCGCCGCGCACAGCGTCAGGATCAGGAGGAACGCTTCGGACCCGAGTCCTCGTTGAGCTCTTCAAAGCGCTTGATTTGCTTCTCGGCTTCGTCCTTCGTGATGCCGTAGGCTTCCTGGATCTTGCCCACCAACTCGACGCGCTTACCGGCAATCACGTCGAGATGATCGTCGGTGAGCTTGCCCCACTGCGCTTTCACCTTGCCCCTGAACTGCTTCCAATTGCCTTCAACGATATCCCAGTTCATATCAAACTCCTTCAGTTCGGAACCCGACCGGCGGAATTGCCAATCGAGCATCCTTCGTCGCAGTCGAGCCCTCGCCACCTGTGCACCTCGCACAGCGAGGCTGCCGAGGCAACCGTGTGGCGTCAGGCTGGACTGATTTCATGGCAACTCGGGATGCAAGTGCAAGGCTAGTCGCATACTCAGGCACAGTCGGTGCGGTGGCGTACACAGGGCGACGAAGGTGATGGCCTTGGCGCGGGTATCGGGAGCGCGTACTGTGCACACCGTAGCGCTTGCGCGGCAGCTTCGCCAATCCCGATGTGTCTCTGGAGAAAGGGCCGATGGACCTGGAACTGGCAACCTCGTTCCTGCCGGCCCTGGCGAACCCGCTGGCTGCGTTGATTCGGCTGTTGATTCAACGTATCGATCGGGTGACGTCGACGATGCCGGGCGCGCTGTCTCCGGCTGCATGGGCTCAATGCAGCGAAAGTTTTTCTCTGTGTTCGCCAGCGCACTGAACTGTGCATGGCATTCGACTAGGCTATACATGCGCCGAGTGCGACGATCGCCAGGTCAAGCCGGTTTGTTCGCGGACGTCTCGAAACCATCCGCGCCACGTTTTTCCACTTGCAGAGGATTTCCCATGAACCATACGATACTGATTTCGGCGCTGTTCGCCACGCTGTGCCTGGCCGCTTGTGACAAACCCACCGTGGTCAATGTTCCCGCCACGCCCGTCGCGGTGCCCGGCCCCGCGGGTCCGCAGGGCGAGACCGGCGCTCAGGGCATGATGGGTACTCAGGGCGCTCAGGGTACTCAGGGCATGATGGGCAACGAAGGCAGCCAGGGGCGCTACCGGCAAGTCCGGCGATGGCACCACGGTGATCGTGGTGCCGCCCGAGGCTGCTGCGCCAGCGAACTGAATCCACTCACACCTTCGAGGAGAAAGCCATGAGCTTGGGAACCATACTGTTGATCGTTCTGATCCTGATGCTGATCGGAGTCATTCCGACCTGGCCGCACAGCAGGAACTGGGGCTACGGGCCCAGTGGTGTGCTGGGTTTGGTGGTGATCATCCTCATCGTGCTGCTGTTGCTGGGACGGCTGTGACGGGTCGTCCCGCTATGCAGTCCGTCTGATAAGACCGCGCGCGGGTGACCGGTTGAAGGATGGTTGATGTTTTCATCGGTCCTGAACTCGCTGCGCCGGCTGCCGCATCTGCGTTATTGGCTGGCCGTGTGCGTGTCGGGATTGCTCGGCATGGCCGCTTGCAGCAGCCTGCCGACCATCGTGCCCGACCTGGCCCGAGGCTCCGGCCCGCCCGTGCAGTTGGAAGGGGCGCGCGGCCCGCTGTCGGCCGCGCAAAGCAAGGCGATCCTTGACCGCCTGGAGAGCCGCGGCCAGGACACCGACATCTTCGACCGCCACCTGGCGCTCGAAGAGGCCATCGTTGGCAGCCCGCTGACCACCGGCAACCGGGTGCTGTTGCTGCAGGATGGTCCGACCACCTACCGGGCGATGTTCGCGGCCATCCTGGCGGCTCAGGATCACATCAACCTGGAGACCTACATCCTGGACGATGACGAGGTCGGCCAGCGCTTTGCGCAGGCACTCATAGCCAAGCAGCGGCAAGGTGTGCAGGTCAATCTCATCCGTGACAGCGTAGGCACCCTCGACACCCCGGCGGCTTTCTTCCAGCAACTGACCGACAGCGGCATTCATGTGCTCGAATTCAACCCCATCAACCCCCTGGTGACACGCAAGGAATGGGAGTTGAATCAGCGCGACCACCGCAAGCTGCTGATCGTCGACGGACGCACGGCGTTTCTGGGCGGCATCAACATCAGCAGCGTCTACTCAGGTGGCTCGTTCCGCCGTGGATCGCGGAGCAAAACCAACAGCGGGCCCGACATCAGCCCGGCGTGGCGCGACACCGATCTGGAGTTGCAGGGGCCGGTGGTGGCCGAGTTCCAGAAGCTGTTCCTCGCCACCTGGGAAATGCAGAAAGGCGAGCCGCTGGCGGCGAAGAACTACTTCCCGCCACCCGAGAACGCCGGCCGGGAGGTGGTGCGCGCGATCGGAAGTTCGCCCGACGAACCCTACAGCCTGATCTACGCCACCTTGCTCTCGGCCATAGCCAGCGCCGAAACCAGCGTGCACCTGACCAACGCCTATTTCGCCCCCGACCCGCAACTGCTCGACGCGCTCGAAGCGGCTGCCCGGCGCGGCGTCGACGTGACGCTGATCCTGCCCAGCCAAACCGATTCCTGGCTGGTGTTCCACGCCGGGCGCAACTACTACGACCGGCTGCTGCGAGCGGGGGTGAAGATCTACGAGCGGCGCGGGGTGATCCTGCATTCCAAGACGGCGCTGATCGACGGCGTGTGGGCCACGGTCGGCTCGACCAACCTCGACTGGCGCAGCTTCCTGCACAACTACGAGCTGAACGCGGTGGTGCTGGGGGCTGAGTTCGGTAAACAGGTACAGACGATGTTCGATAAAGACCTCGCGGCATCTGATGCGATCACGCTGGAGCAGTGGGAAAGCCGCGCGACTTCAACTGCGTATGAAGGAATTGTTTGCCCGGGTCTGGGAGTACTGGCTGTGAACTTCGACCACTACCGCAAGGACTTCGTGATCGTCGTCGCGATCCTCTTCGCACTCGCCCTGTACTGGATGCTCGTACCCTTCTGGGGCGCGCTCGCCTGGAGCATCTGCCTCGCCTTCCTGCTGGCACCCGTGCAAAGCTGGCTCACGCGCAGGTTGAACGGACGTGCCGGCCTGTCGGCGGGAATCATCACTGTGCTGTTGCCTGTTCTGCTCGCCGGTCCGCTGCTCAGCCTGGGTGTGGCTTTCGCAAACCAAACCGCGGATTTGGTCACGCTTCTGCAACAGCAGCAGCTGCGCTTCGACGACAGCCTGCTGGCACAACTGGAGCAGTACCCCATCATCGGCAGCCTTGCCGAGTGGCTGCGCCAGAATCTCACCGCCACGAGCGAACAACTTCAGAGCTGGCTAGAGAGTGGTGCCCAGATGCTATTCAAATCATTGGCCGCCACCGGCGGTAACTTCGTGCTCAGCGCTCTGGGTACGATCATTCACTTCTTCATGATGTTGTTCCTGCTTTTTTTTCTGCTACGCGACGGCCGCGCCATTCTCAGTCGAGCCGTGCGCCTGGTGCCGATAGAGCCTCAGCGCAGGGGTGAATTGCTCAAGCTGGTTGGCAACACGACCCGAGCTGTAGTTTACGGCACGGGCTTGACCGCGCTCGCCCAGGGTGCGCTGGTAGGTATCGGTTTCGCCATTGCGGGGCTGCCCTCGGTTGTCGTGTTTTCGGTGCTGACGGCGTTTCTGGCGCTGTTGCCGGTGGGTGGTGCGGCGCTGGTGTGGGTACCCGCAGTCGCCTTTTTCGTCGCCACTTCGCAATGGGGTTGGGCGATTTTCATGTTGATCTGGGGCACGGGCGTATCGGTCTCAGACAACTTTCTGCGGCCCTTGCTGATTTCGAGTCAGGCTCCTGTATCGATACTGGCCGTATTCGTCGGCATCATCGGCGGAATTTCGGCCTTTGGCTTGATTGGCGTGATCATCGGGCCGGTGCTGTTGACCGTCCTTGCCGCACTGCTACGCTTCCTCGACGAAACACTGTCACGCCAGTCTCGACACGAGTGACTCACGCAAAAAAACCATTACGACTGAATCGAAACACCGCGGTTCTGTGCCATGAAGAATTTCAATAAAACTTATTGCACTGTCTGCTGACGCAGATACTCACTCCGTTTCATGTCGATATAGGCGGTTCGGTCTACTTCGTGCAATTGGCGAGGATATTGCTCGGTGGCTGTGAACCAGCCTTGCAGGCGTTTCTGGAGCTGCAAAGAGGACGGTGTGGAAAATGCGCCAAGATAGGCGCCGATGGCGAGGTAATAGCGCATCGCATTACGCTCCATCAATCCACGCATGCCACCGATAAATTCGGGCTGGCCATCGGTTTGCCTGCCAGTAATGGTGAACCCCACCTTGTCGCTTCCAATTGTGGCGAGGTAAGTCTTCATGGCGAGTCGCCCGGCCAATCCGTAAGCGTAAGAATAGGTGAGATGCAGAAAGGTTCGACCGTTTTCAACCGGTACAGCCTCTAGCTGGATGCGATAATTGCGGGTACTCAGCGGCCCCTTCTCCGCACTGAGTTGTATCTCCAGGTATTTCGGTGTTGCCGCAGCGACGCGATAGAGAAATTCGATGGGATAGGCATCTTCGATGGGCTGAGTGGTCTTCTTGCCGATGCTGACCGTCAGCACGGTGCTGATCTCGTTGGTCGTGGCATGGCAGTACTTGGTATTGAGATGCAGGATCAGCACGTCGCACCATTGCTCCGGGCCGTTGAGTGCCGCACTGACAGTGGAGAACGGGTAATCGACCACGGCGTAGACATCGCCTTTCAAGTCGTTGGAATATTCGGAAGAGTCGAGGGTTAGCGCTCGCTGAAACGGGTTGTGAAGCGAGTCGTTCACCCAGGGACGCATATTTGGCGTGGAGTGATGCGGCGGAAAGCGTATCCGGCACGGAGGCAAGCGCCAGCCCCGCACTGGAAAACCCTATCCAGACGATCAACAACCGCGTCAGCCAAGCCAACCTGGTTTCCCCTCATTATTTCTCATCGACTCGGGTGCTACAGATTGTCGGCGGCAAAGCCCCAATTGATCAGTTTGTCGAGCATGCCACTCACGTAGTCCGCGCGGCGGTTCTGATAGTCCAGATAGTAGGCGTGTTCCCACACGTCGATGGCCAACAGCGGCTTCACGCCCCTGGTCATGGGCGTATCCGCATTATCTGTTTTGACTACCTTCAGCTTGTCGGCTTCCAGCGCGAGCCACACCCAGCCGCTGCCAAACTCGGTGGCTGCCGCCGTCGCCAGTTCCTTCATGCAAGCATCCAGAGTGCCGAATGAAGCCTCGATCCGTTGCTTCAGCGCTGCCGGGGGCTCACCACCGCCCTTGGCTCGCATACTGCGCCAGTAGAAGGTGTGGTTCCAGGATTGCGCTGCATTGTTAAAGATCGCGACCTTGTCGGCTTTGCCGGCGGTCTCGGCAATGAGTTTCTCCAACGAAAGGTCTGCGAGCGCCGTGCCGGCAATCAGTTTGTTCAAGGTATCGACGTACCCCTTGTGGTGTTTGCCGTAGTGGAAGCCGATCGTATTGGCGGAAATTACGGGCTCCAGCGCGTCTTCCGCGTACGGCAGGGGCGGTAGAACATGCGGCGCGGTATTTTTGAACATGTCAGTGTCGGTCATTTGATTTTCCTTTCAGATTCCAGGGGTCAGCCAACGCAAGATCGCGACACCGGTCGGACTTGCTCGACCAAAACCCGATGTCAGGGCTTCAGTTGTCCGCGTATTTCGCCGCCCGGATTTGCCGCAGCGTGGACGTTGACGACTGGCCGGGACTCGCAGTCCCACGAATTGCAAATGCATTCGTGGAAAGGCCTCCGGACTGACGCCCATCGTTCCCCACACCATGAGCCAGCGCGATAACGAAAGTGTGCGTGACCCTCTTCATTCGATCTGTGCGCTGCCGCACAGTGCGCTTCATGCAAGCCGACACCGTGACATCACGGCACAGGGAACAACTGCGCCGACGCTGATCAACGCTCAAGATTGCAAAAAATATTTTGTATCGTAGGTACGCTGGTGAGCGGAAGTCAGCCGCCGCGGGCCGTAAAAGCGGGGCGTGCGTTTGTCCGCGGTGAGTAGAAACCGGGCTCCGTGTACGGTGTCGTACAGAACGGTTGCCATCCCTAGAGTAGCATTGCCGATGAGGACATGGCGATGACATAAGCCGCCATCTCCGGAAAGACGGTCTCGATCCCGGCTTTCGCCGGGTGAATTATCACGTCTTGCCCGAGCGCGGGGAAACAAAGTGAACAATAGGAGAATGATCATGAACGATGCAAATCAGAATTACATACGCCCTGGTTACGAAACCCAGCCCATTCCGGATTTTCCTCATGCCCCCAGCGACTGGTCCCGAAAAAAGGCCGAGGAATTGGCCCAAACGGAAGGCCTGACTCTGACTGAAGAGCACTGGCAGGTCGTGCGTGCGTTGCAAGATCTCTGTGCGCGCAATGAGGAACCCGCCATGAACACTCGCGAACTTCATGATGCGCTCGATGAGCATTTCCATCCCGAGGGCGGCATCAAGTATCTCTATGAACTGTTCCCCAAGGGGCCCTTGGCCCAGGGCTGCCGGCTCGCTGGCCTGCAACCGCCGGCGGGGGCCCAGGACAAGGGCTTCGGCAGCGCGGTCTGAGCGCTCAGGATCCGGCGAGAAGGATCGACCCAGCGCAAGCGGGTCAGGACGAGGACTGATTCCCGGCACCCGTCGTGCCTTGTTCCAAGTCTTGTCCCAAACGGGCCTATCAGACGGGCCTAACGAATCAGTCCAACGGACCGGCCCGAAAATCCGCACAGGTGCGGTGAGTTTTGATGTTGAGGCTATTGAAATATATCTACCGAGACACCGCAGTTTCTTTGCCCGAACGGCTTCCTTCGCGGCGTTACGGGACTTCGGCCGCGGGAGCTTGCCCGGGGGGGTGCCAATTCCCTGCCGCTTCGGCGCAAAAGCTCGCAAGCTGTTCCAGCACGGACTGCACCGCACGATTGGCAGCAACAACTCCGCCGTAGGGATCCTCGCTCGCGGCGGCAAAGGTCTCATCGAATTCACGCCACGCAAGCACCCGGCGCGTCGTGTTGTCCACAATGTAGGCACGCAGCGTGAAACGCACGCGACTCGGCTGGCTGCCGAAATCATGCTGCAACCGCATGATCTCGGTGTCGAGCCTCAGATCGCCGGCCGCGGCGCTCGGCGTCAGCACCACCGCGCGAAACGCCCCGCTGGTTTCCAGGGCGGCGACTTTGCCGCACCTTGCCCACGTTGACACCGTTGTATTTCACCGGCGCATTCAGATTGAGACCGGCCACCGACTCGTCTTCGATCGCCAGATAGAGGTCGTATTTCTTCTGGAACGTGGCTGATTTCATGGAAACTCCGGATGCCAGTGCAAAGCTATTCGCATGATCAATCGCAGTCGGTACGGTGTCGTACATTAGGCGACCTTCCGTGATGGCCTTGGTGCGGACATCAGCAAGCTCGCACTCTCCGGGGCGCGAGCTCTGATGAAGGAACGGCTCAAGCCTTCTTGGCCCACAGGCTGCACCAGCCATCGGGGCTGATCTGGCCCTCGACCAGCTTGCAGGTATTCGACTCGGCGATGAAATTCACGCAGTTGCCGCACTTCTGCTCGCCCTTCGGCTGCGTCTGATATTGCACGCTGGCCTGTGACACCTTCGTGGTCGCCGCCGGGGCGGCAGGCTCTGCGCTGGTGGCTGGAGAACTGGCCGGGGCGGTGCTGGTTGATTCGGCGCTTTTCTTTGAATCACACCCAAAAAGTGCGGCCGGCAGCAACAGACCACAACCCACCGCCAGTGCACCGCGCAGCACAACCCTGCGGGGCGGGATGTCTTCATTCGCCTTGCCCTTGAGCTGCTTCCTGTTGCCTTCATCGATATCCGTGTTCATATCAAACTCCTTGGGTTCAGGATCCGAGTGGCGGAATTGCCAAACGGGCATCCTTCGTCGCAGCCAGTCTCCCGCCACGTGTGTGCTTCGCGCAGCGACAGGCTGCCGAGGTGACCGGTGGCGCGCCCGGACTGATGCCGTGGAAACGTCGGATGCAAGTGCTAGTCTTGCCGCTTGATCAGGCACAGTCTGTGCGATGTCGCACATAAGCCGACGTTTGGTGAGGACCTTGGCGCGGGTATGAGGAAGCGCGCACTACCTCACGTTCGGTTACAGCGATGGGCGTGGCCAGTATCAAATCCAGTTTGAATTGGGCGGTCAGCGTTACTGGACTCAAAGCGACACCGATCCGGGCCCCTGGATCGAGATTCCCACCCGCGGCGAACGCGGAGAACATGGCGACTACGACCGGGAGGAACGTCACGAAAATCACCGTTGCCATCACCATGACAACGATGACTAGAGTGCCGCCGCCGAAATTGCAAGCAAGCGGTCATTCGCCAGTGTGCTACCGTTTCAACAAAGGGCGCAGCACATTCGAATCGGCGCTCCCCTACCCGTTGGACCGGTCCACTGCCGAAACACTTTTCGGCCGTTCTTTCGCGACAGGAGTAATTCCATGCAGAAGATCACCCCTTTCCTTTGGTATTCCAAGGAGGCCGAGGAGGCAAGCGCGTTCTACGCATCTGTCTTTCCCGACTCGCGCGTTACCCGTGTCACGACGATGCCGAGCGAGTCGCCGAGCGGCCCGCCTGGTTCCGTGAAAATCGTCGAGTTCGTTCTTTGCGGGCAGCCCTTTGTCGCCATGAGCGCCGGACCGCTCGACCCGTTCAACCATGCCGTGTCATTCGTCGTTAACTGCGAAGATCAGGCCGAGATCGACCGCTACTGGAATGCACTTCTCGACGGTGGGTCGGCGGAGCAGTGCGGCTGGCTCAAGGATCGCTTCGGCCTCTCGTGGCAAATCGTCCCAACCGCTCTCGGCGAGATGATGGGCGACCCCGACAGAGCCAAGGCCAAGCGGGCCGCAGACGCCATGATGAAGATGGTCAAATTCGACATCGCCGAACTGCAAGCGGCTTATAACGGAACCTCGGTTTGAATGTCCGTTTTTCATTACCCGATGCGTGCTTAGGGTCGCGGAACTAGGCAGCGTGCGGAACAAGACGTCTGCGGAGCGTTTGCGAGTACGTCCTGCCGTAAATGTATCGTCGTACGGAAGTTGACGCGCGAGACAACGAGGATCGCCTCGATTGCGGAGCAGGTTGGCAATTGGGTGGAAGTACAAATTGGAAGCGATTGGCGTTAGCGACCCGCTTGGCGGACTCCAATGTTCATGCCGACGGAAGGGCATGACTGTCGCACGGAAAATCCTCCGCAACATTCTTATTGTCATTACAGAAGCGGACCACTACGATGAACCAATGGGGTTGGGGTGCAGAATCCGCGATGAGGCGTCGCTCTTTAACCAGCCGCACAACCAAACGAAAGGAAAAGTAATGGCCAGCTCAACTATGAGAAAGTTCCTTGTCTTATATCTCGTGCCAGCCCCGGTAATTGACGAGTGGGTAAAGACCGACCCCGATAAGAGGAAGGTTGCCGAAGAGAAAATGCAGGGCGAGTGGGGTACATGGATGGGTGCCCACTCAAAGATGATCATCAGCACGGACGCTGGCGGGAAGACCAAACGGGTCACGTCAAGTGGCGTTGCCGACACCAGGAACGATATCATGCTGTACTCAATCGTAGAGGCCGAGTCGCACGACGCAGCGGCGAAATTGTTCGAAAACCATCCGCACCTGCAAATTCCGCAATCATCCATTGAAATCATGGAAATCATGCCGATGGGCGAAATGTAGCAGTTCGACGGTCATGACGATGCCGCGAGCGTCGAAGGTTTCACCAATCGCGGGCGCAATGCGTCGAATAACGTGTGGCTCAATCCGAACGGCACCAGCCATTGGCTTCGACGGCGAACCAGTTCTCGCCCGTGTCGGCATCTCGTCGGGTCCTGTCGCGGAGCAGCGGCGCCTCTCTTCAACAGGTTTACGCTGATTGGCTTTCGCTCGCCGGGCTGATTCTTGCAAGCTGCACCAGCGCACCCAGGAGCTTCTGAATGAACTGCCTGGTCGACTCATCGGTCAGCCTGCCGTCCTGGTCAAACCGCTGTGCGGCATTGCCGATCATCACTTCCGGTTGATTGACCACGGGCATGTTCAGCGTGACGAGGATTTGCCGCAGATGGTATTGCGCGCGGGCCGTGCCCGGACTACCGGTAGAAGCCCCCATCACCGCCGCCGGTTTGCCCGTCCAGGCGCTCTCACCATAGGGCCTCGACGCCCAGTCGATGGCGTTCTTGAGCACGCCGGAAACCGAATAGTTGTATTCCGGCGTAGCGAACAGAATGGCATCGGCGGCCAGAATCCGCCGCTTGAATTCAAGCACGCTGGCCGGTAGCACCATTTCATCATCCTGATTGAAGACCGGAATACCATGCAGTTCGATCAGGTTCAGCACCGCGCCGTCCGGCACCAGTTCCTGCGCCGCCTTGAGTGCGAAATGGTTGTAGGAGTCTTTGCGCAGACTGCCGACGATGCCCAGAATTCTTTATCTCGTCCATTTTCATGACTCCTTGTTTTAGTCCGGCACAGGATGCCTGTGCCTGACGCCCGGCGCTGTGCGACAGCGCACATAGGAAAACCGGTGGCCTGTGTACGTTACCGAACAGAACAAATGCCGCTCCGGGTACATCGTGCACGCTAGCCCGTAGCGTTTTTTGCGCTTCGCTTGTTGCGCCCGCTCAGGATTGATCGAAGTAGAGCGTGCCCGGCAAGGCAGTGCAGGCAGGCCTTCTGGCAACCGGGTCAAGCGCTTTCTCAAGCGACTGCCACCGGCGCGCCGTTCCCATGATTTTTCAAGGAGCCAACCATGATCAATACGTCAAAATCCCCCGGCACCCTGACCCGCCTGTTGGCGCCGCTTGCCGTGCTGCTTCTGGCCTCTGCAAATCTGTACGCGCAGCAGGACATGTCGATTTCCCTGAACGGCGACGCCGAGGTGCCGCCAGTGACCACTTCCGCGAAGGGTACCGGGCTAATTACTGTGATGCCTGACCATACGGTGAGCGGCAGCATCAAGGTTTCCGGGTTTGTCCCGACGATGGCGCATATTCATGAGGCCGCCGTCGGGAAAAACGGCCCGCCGATCATTACCCTGACCCAAACCGCCAGCGACAGCTTTGCCGTCCCCGCCGATGCCAAGCTGACCGATGCGCAGTACACGAGTTTCACGACCGGAAACCTGTACGTCAATGTGCACAGCGCCCAGTACCCGAATGGTGAAATCCGGGCGCAGTTGATCGGCAAACCGATGACCCTGGCTTACTGACCCGCATCATCTCGAGGAGAAGACCATGAGCCTGGTAACCATTCTGTTGATCGTGCTGATCCTGATGCTGATCGGCGCCATTCCGACCTGGCCGCACAGCAGGAACTGGGGCTACGGGCCCAGTGGAGGGTTGGGCTTGGTGGTGATCATCGTCATCGTGCTGCTGTTGCTGGGACTGCTGTGACGAGTCGTTGCAAGTTCGGCCGCCATCGTGCCTGCTCCGGTGCGTGGCTGCTGCGGGTTTGGTCTGCGTGGTCAGTTCCACCAGTCCAGTCGCGCGACGTCCACCTTGGCCGGCGGTGCGCCGCGCGGCCGCATCCGGCTGCCACACGCTATTGAAGGAGGGGGAGACGCCAGCCTGAAAGCGCGCCATGCAGACCCCTGGCGCCATCCCACTGGCGTCTTACTTTGGTCGCGGACGCGACAGACCCGGCTGCACCGCCTGGAGCCGGCCGGCACGCAACTCGACCACGGCCTTCGCCACCGCGCGCGCCACATTGCGCGCTTCTTCCTGCACGGGTTCATCCCGGTCCAGGGCTGTCGTGACTGGTTGCATACGGCTCGTAGTAGCCGATGTAGCGGTCCAGTCGCGCCTGCGCACCCGCGTCGATGAAACCCATCCAGTCGAGCCAGTCCGACAGGGCGCGGCGCGAGTCCTCGATCCCGGCCACATCACCGTGGACGATCAACCCGTAGGCGCGCCCTGCCAGGTGCTGGGGGTAGTCCCAGCCGGCCATCTCGAGTTCTTTTGCCTTGCCGGCATTCTTGCCCGAGGTCGAGGTGGGATCGGGGTTGCCGCCGTCGGCGCACACCAGGCGGTCGATCATCAGCTTCAACGGGCTGGGGCTCTGGTACCAATACACCGGCGAGACGATGATCACCGCATGGGCGGCGGTCCAGCGCTCGTAGATCTCGGCCATCCAGTCGTTGGTCTGGTCGAGCGCATGGTTGGGGTAGCAACTGCACGGCCAGTTGCACAGGGGCATCGCGGTGGACACGCAGCCCTTGCAGGGATGGATCTTGCGGCCGTATTCGGAGGTGAGCAGGCTGAGGTCGAGCACGTCGGCCTGGATGCCGGCCTGCTCCAGGGTTTCGCGAGCAATCCCCAACAGCCGGAAGGTCTTGGACATCTCGCCCGGGCAGGTGCCGTCGTTGCGCGCCGAGCCGCAGATCAGCAACACGCGGGACGGGCTCGCCGGGTCGGCCCAGCGCAGTTGCGCCGCGTCGATGCGCTGTTTCGTCGCAACCCACTCGGACGACAAGTCGTAGTCCGGATCGGCATACCCCGGACCCGCCTTCTGTGTGAAGGGGGACTTGCGGTACTCGTTGTAGGCCTGCCAGGCGATCTCTTCGAGGCGGGCAATGGACGGGTCTTCGGCACGGAACGCCGGGTCGATGAAGGCAGCCCGAAACCGGGCACTGAACTCGGCACGCGCAAGTGGGGCCGGTGCCTGGCCCTTGCGAATCTCAATCATGATGGACTCCGTTGGCCGCCTGTTTTATCGCCAGGCCGGCAAGGTAGAAGCGCGGGGACGTAAGGGTTTTCATGGAGGTTCTCCTTGTAAAGCGACAAGTGGAGAGGGATCCGGCACGAGGCGACGTCGCGCGATATCCGACGTCCGATGCAACAAGGCTAACAACCTGGCGGGCGCCGTCTGTGCGGTGCCGAACGGAATAGACACCGCTCCCGCTGCATCGTGCGTGCATTACATGGGCAGACGCTTGCGGTAACGCCAAAAGCGGCTCATCAGCGGCTTGACGCTGGTTCCGTGGACGAGAATGGAAAGCGATACCGCAATGAGCGTCAACTGGATAAGCTCCAGGGCCAGATCTTCGGGGAGACCGTGCTGTATGGCATACATCAGGTAGTACAGTGAACCGATGCCGCGCACCCCGAACCAGCCGACCATGCCGCGTATCGGCCACGAAGTGCGGGTAACCAACAGGCTGGCGAGGACGCTGACCGGGCGCGCCACCATAAACAAAAACAGCGCCAGCCCCACCGCCCGCCAGCTCCAGGAATCGAGAAACAGCGTGCCACCGATCAGCAGGACGAGCATCAATTCCGAGAGCCGCTCCAGGTGTTCCTTGAATACCAGCGATCCTCCGCTGACGGTCGGCGGTGGTTCGCTATCAGGACTTGCCTTTGCAACTTCCGGTTCGATTCGGTCGGTTTGCCTCAGATCCGGGTATTCCCGAGCAGCGCCGGCGAGTTTGAGTTCGGTCTGGCGCAGCGCAACGGCAGCGAAAAACACCGCCAGAAATCCCCACGCATCGACCAGCACACTCAAGCCGTACACCACACCGATCAGGCCGAGTCCGAGGAAGTCGTCCATCAGCGTGTGCTCGTTCGGCTCGCTGCGCAGCTTCCATCCCAGATGGCCCAGTGCAGCGCCGGATATGACCCCGATGGCGATTCCCGCCAGCGTGGCCCACAGCACGTCGACCAGCGCCCAGTGCAGGCCGGAATCGCCGAGCTCGTGCAGTCCGAGCAATCCCAGCCCCAGCATCACAAACGGAAACGCGCTGCCGTCATTCATGCCCGCTTCGCAGGTCAAGGTGAAGCGGAGCTGGTCGCGGTCGCCGGGATGACGAATCTGGACATCGGTCGCCAGCACCGGATCGGTGGGCGCCAGGATCGCGCCCAGCAAGACGCCCGCGCCCAGGGGCAGGCCGAGAAAATAATAGGCGAAGGCGGCGACCAGCCCGACGCTGACCGCCATCGATACCGTTGCCAACAGAATCGGGGTGCGCCAGCGGGCGAAGCTGACCGGCACGGGCATTTTGATGCCGGCGGAAAACAGCGAAATCAGCACAGCCACTTCGGTCAGCACTTCCAGCAGCGCCGATTCCTTGAGCGGATTGAAGTGAAATACATTGAGCACCGTAGGCCCGACCAGCAGTCCCACCGCCAGATAGATGATGGCGGGTGTGACCGGCAGGCGCTTGAGCATCGAAGCGGTCAAGCCCCTGGCGAGCAACAGGCCGCCCACGAGCAGAAACCATTGTGCGTTAGTCATGGTTCGTTCGGTTCATTGTATTTCCGGTTTGACGCAACTGTTTTGGGGGTGTTCCACGGTAGTTGATTCGTCAAGCATGGTGCGACTATCCGTCGCGCACCCTGGATGCAGCCTGGAATATTCGGTATTTGTGGTTGATCAGCGTCCGATTCGTTCAGCGTA